>JAVBMG010000012.1:0-236555 GCA_031552815.1 Opitutales bacterium | reverse complement strand
TTCGCCTTTCGGACTGGCTACCACCTTATGCGCGGCTATCGACTGACGGTAAGCCAGTTCGCAAAGCTGCGCGTATTTCTCACCCCCGGCTTCCTTCGCGTCCGCATGCATCTGCTTGTCAAACGCAGCACATTCCTGCATTAAACGCGTGTAGTCCTTTTCGGCCATTGCAAGCATTTGCTCTGCTGAAATCTTTCCGTCACGGTTCCACCAGGGACGGAGATTCTTTTTGAAGTACTGGATAGAATAACCGTCATCATAAGCAACAACCACATGCTCGGTTCTGTTGTCCTTTACCTTGCCGAGTTTCATTTCCACACCGACAAACGCATTTCTGGCAACAAGATCACTTTCGCCATTGGCAGGAATGTTCACAGCGGAAAGCGCATTCAGCAATCCGGAGTAGTTACCGTTGACTGCTTTGATATAGGGGGTTTGCTGGGTAGCAAGATAAGCATATCCCCAGTCAATACGAAGATCATCGCCCGCCCGGTTCAGTACATTCTGCGATTTGGTTCCAACTGACTGAATCAGCAAACCGCCGCTTTGCCTGGAACTTTTCTCAACTACCTGCATCGGCTGATTGACACTGAGTTCTCCGGAAAAACCGAAATAGAGATCAACATCATGCATGGCTCCGTCACCGGATTTCATGTCAAAAGTCACATAGGAAGCAGGACGCGAAACGATGTCCAGATCGTTCATCAACAATGGCGAGGTAAAGTTAACGGTAACATCCAGATTTCCTGCCTTGAACGTGTATGTGGTCTGGGTAGCGGTAACATGGACATCTGTCTGCTTTCCTTTTGCGATGGGTTTCCCGATATTTTTCTCATTCACGAGACCAACGTCAATGTAAGCGCCGAAACGGTCATTGTGGCAATAAACAGCCAGTGTGTTTTTACCCTTCTTCAGCGTCTTCAGGGCTTCCTGCGAAATAGGCTTACTTACATATTTGGTTTCGTACTGTTTTTCCTTATAAGCCAAAACACCGTTGATATAGACTTCTACATCATCGTCATTGAAGAGAAGCAATTGGAGGTTCTCGTAATTATCGCGATCCAGCGTGAAGTCGGTACGGTACCATACATCCTTGTCATAGTCCGTGTTTGGTTTAACAGGATTGGACGCGTCATGATTTCCGAAAGGTGTTTTACCGTTTTTCCATGATGAATCATTGAACTTCGGATTCATCCAATCACTTCCGGGTTTATCGTAAGTGTATTTTACCGAACGGGGCGCCATTTCCGCGGTTGGCATGACATTCTCATATTGGGCAGGCACAGGGCTTATCAACTGATAAGCGGTACCATCTACCTTCACATAGGCATATAACGGATGGGATGCTCCCGTCCAATGCTCCGTGGATTTATCGTTCAGTTCATTGCTCGCCGACCAGATACTGAGATAGGGATCATGAGTGATCAACGGATAGGCAGGAGCGCGCAAGGGCTCGGCATGGGCAATGCCGGCTCCAAGAATCAACAATCCTGAGATGACGGTTTTCTTTATCATTATTCTTTTATTTGGTTAAGGTAGGTATTGGATCAGCCAAAGCTGGGTTTTTCGGATCGTAAACGGCAACACCGACTCGGGAATCCGCACATCCGTAGTAAAGGAACCATTTCCCCTTGAAAAATACAAGCCCTTCAATGAACACGGTACCGTCAACATATTGTCCGCTTTTCTCAAAACTCTCCATTGGCCTGAGAAAGGGAACTTCCAACCGTGCGATTGGTTTCAACGGATCATTCAGATCGAAGAGAACCTGTCCCGCACAATAGGCATTCTTGTTAAACCGCTTGTCTCCGTCATCTCCGGAACCGTTTTTACCATTATAGAACAGCAAAATCCCTTTCTCCGTAATGACTGCGGGCGGACCGCATTCGGTAAGTCTGCTATCAAAATAACCTTTTCTCGGAGAAATCAGGGCACGCAATTTCCCGTCTTCCTTAACGACGGGAGTCCAATTGACAAGATCATCCGAGCTTGCCGCATATACGCTCTCTTCACCCCAGTACATAAAATATTTTCCGTCAATCTTTGCGATAACCTGTTTCCCGTTCACAACTTTTGTAACGATGGATGCGGATTTGCTCCATTTATCAAAGAATTTTCCGTTGTACGCCGCCTTGAAAATAGGTCCGTGCTTCTCCCATTTAACCAAGTCTTTTGAGGTTGCGACGCCAAGCCTTGCCGTTTTCCTGTTCCATTGCGTATAAAACATCACATACGTGCCGTCTTCCGTGACCGCAATGCGCGGGTCTTCGCAGCCTCCCGGCCATTCCATATCTTCCTGGCTGTCTTTTGCCGGATAAAACACCGGCTGTACTTCGCTTGCAAAATTAAACCCGTTCGTGCTTTCGGCATAACCAAGCCTGGAAGTCCGGTGACCGATGGCTTTCCCGTATTTATCTTCCGCCCGGTAAATCACAACGATGCTACCGCCTTTCACGGCAGCTGCCGGATTAAATGTGTCATTTGACTCCCATGCTACCGACTTACCGCTGACAGGACACACGAAGAAGGTATCCTCTCTGGGTGAAATAACCGGATTCACTTTTTCCGGACGAACGAATCCGCCCATGGCCCAATCGGGCAGGCGATTTTCGGAAACGACTTCACCCAAGCAGATATGGGCGGTTGCCGTAAAAACCATACAGCCAATGATAGTTAGTATTTTTCTCATATTCTATACGACCCGTGAAGCACGCAATTCTGCACAAAGTTACAAGATAAACCTATTATTATCGGTCACTTTTTAGCTTTATCGCATGTTGTTTTTAAATAAGCTACACAAGCCAATGGAACACCTCAAGGCTATAGATTGGTTGATTGTCGTTTGCTATTTTTCCGTTGTATTATTTGTCGGCATCTACATGGGACGTCGCGAAAAGAACGCGGCTGATTTTTATATCGGAAACAGGAAAATTCCGTGGGGTGCCGTTCTCATGTCCATTATCGCAACGGAGATCAGCGCAGCCACGTTTCTCGGCGTGCCTTCCATCGGTTACAGCGAAAACATGCAATACCTGCAATTCAGCATCGGTTCGCTTGTTGCACGGTTTCTGGTCGCTTATATTTTCCTGAGTGTCTTTTATGCCAGCACCTATTTTTCCATTTACTCTTACCTGGCGGACCGTTTCGGTAACGGAAGCCGTTATACCACTACGGTTTTTTTCCTTATAACGCGCACATTGGCTTCCGGCGTGAGATTGCTGCTTGCGGCAAAAGGATTATCCATCCTTTTCGGATTTGAAATCTGGCATGTGCTTCTCGTCTTTCTCATTATTACCATCATTTACACGGCAACCGGCGGTATAAAAGCGGTCATCTGGACGGATGTTGTCCAGGGAACGGTATTTATGCTGGCCGGTGTATCGGTATTCGTATTTCTCGGCATATCGGTCGGCTGGGACGAGATACTCAGAATCGGAAACGAGGCGGGAAAATTCCACCTGTTCAATTTTACTCCCACTGTGGAAGGCGGAGCCTGGTGGACATGCTTTTCCGACGAAAAGTGGTTTGTCATTGCCTTCATAAACGGATTAATGGCAACAACGGCCTCGCTGGGTACTGACCAGGATATGACCCAGCGCATGCTGGCGTGTAAAGACGTTAAACGCGCACGACGAAGCGTCATAAGCAGCGGCCTGATAGGAATCCCGTTTGCCTGCATATCCCTGCTTATCGGTATCGGACTGTTTGCTTATTTCCAGAAAAATCCCGACCCGACGGTAGCATCGCTTCAGTCGGATGAGATCTTTCCCTACTTTATCCGGTCCGTGCTTCCCGCCGGACTCAAGGGATTTGTATTGATCGGCATCATTGCTGTGTCCATGTCCAGTCTGGACTCCACAATGAGCGCGCTCAGCACATCAACCATGGTGGAATTTGTGGATAACAGAAAGAAAGACCTTTCTCCAAAACAGCAAGTCATGCTCTCCCGCATACTGATTATTGTTTTTGGCATCATACTTACGGTATTTGCTTTCTCAATCCGCAACGAGGACAAACTTATCTGGATGGCGCTCAAGATAACCAGCATCACCGCCGGTCCGATGCTTGGCGTTTTCCTGCTCGGAATCCTTACGAAACGGGGAAGCGATACTGGTAACGTGATCGCCATGGGATTAAGTACTGTCCTTGTGGCATGCCTGTTCTATCTGATTCATATGGATAAAATCCCGCTGGGATGGACATGGCTCATTGTCATCGGAACAGCGTCAACGATGTTTGTCGGCGCACTGTTCGCGAGCAGCCCGTCAAAAATACCACAGGCACGATAACGCAAACGGTAGCATGAAAACCACATGCTACCGTCGCCCTTGTTTACGTTTTCCTAAAGAAACAACTTTGTCAGATATTTTGCCAGACCGTCATTATCATTTGTATCGATGACTTCATTGTTCGGCAAATACTGCTGCAAGCGGTAATTGGCATTACCCATGATCAGTCCGCGTCCTGCCATTTTAAGCATTTCGTAATCATTCAATCCGTCACCGAACGCGATGGTTTCTTCCGCTTTGATATTCAGCTTTTCCAGGATCTTCTTCAGCACTCCGCCTTTTGAGACGCCCGCCCGAAGAAGCTCCAGGCAGATGGGCAAGGAATAGGTGATATTCAGATTACCATCGAATTTGGCAACAAAGCGTTGTTCAAGATGAGCCAGTTTTTCCTCGTCCTCGCATACATAGAAGAACTTTGTCACTTCCTGATTTCTTAACTCTGAAAACGGTTTTATGTGACAAGGGAAACTTGCCTCCTTGTAAAACGGCTTAAGGAATTCGGATATTTCCTCGGCATACCAAAAATCCCCCTGATAAATGCTCTTGTGTATTGCCGGGGCAATTTCCATGTCAATAATCTCCGTCGTAATATCGGCAGGAATATTAAATGCGATGATCTCCTTGTCATTACCGTCGTGAACAGTGGCTCCGTTCGAAGTAATCAGATAGGAGTCCAGGCCCAGCATTTTTTTGTAAACCATGGCATCCTTATGGTGACGGCCCGTCGCTATAAATATCTGAACGCCTTTTTCGTGTACCTTTTTGATAACCTCCTTTGTGTACCCGGAAATGACGTGATTGGAATTGAGTAACGTACCGTCCATATCACAAATGACTGCTTTATACATGACCGATTAAATCCTAATCCGTAAAAAAAATACGTCAAACGGAAAGCGGGATGAGAAAATACGCTTTTCATTTCCTATGCCAGGCGGTAGCTTGTGCTATTACTTTTTCAGAAATAATGAATTCCGACCGTTACGCATCTCGTGGAGTTTCCTCCAGCAAAACAGAAGTTCATGCCGTCGTGGACAAACTTGACCCTGGACTTTTCCCGGGAGCTTTCTGCAAGATCACTCAGGACTTTCTTACCGGTGACCCAGGTAAGTGCGCAGTCATTCACAGCGACGGAAGCGGAACAAAGTCCATACTGGCTTATCTCTATTACAAGGAAACCGGTGATGCTACCGTCTTTCGTGGCATTGCTCAGGACAGTATTGTCATGAATACGGACGATTTGCTCTGCATTGGCGCAACCGACCGTATTCTCATTTCCAGCACGGTAAACCGCAATGCACGCAATTTTCCGGGCGAAGCACTTGCCCAACTGATTTCAGGAACCGAGCATTTCCTCCAGAAGATGCGTGACCTTGGATTCGGTATTTACAGCGGCGGCGGCGAAACGGCTGATGTCGGCGATATCACGGAAACTGTAGCCGTTGACTCCTGCGCCGTGGCTGTCATGGATCGCAGTAAAGTCATTGACGGATCACAAATCAAACCGGGCCTGGTCATCGTCGGTCTTGCGTCCGACGGAAAGGCGACCTACGAAGACGAGGAAAACAGTGGCATCGGCAGTAACGGATTAACCAGCGCAAGACACGATGTGCTCTCCCCTTACTACCGTGAAAAATATCCGGAGACTTTTGATCCTAAAACAAACCGTGAACTGGTCTATTGCGGACCTTACCGCTTTGAGGACAAACTGCCCGAATCCAGTCTCACAATAGCGCAGGCATTACTCAGCCCAACAAGGACTTATGCTCCCGTCATTCTTACCATGCTTAAAGAATACCGTGAAGCTGTTCGCGGCATTGTTCATTGCTCAGGCGGAGGGCAAACCAAATGCATCCGTTTCGGGAATCATGTTCACTTTGTGAAGAATAATCTCATGCCGACCGCTCCGGTCTTCAAGGCAATCCAGAAAGCGAGCAAGACAAGCAACAGGGAAATGTTCAAAGTTTACAACATGGGACAGCGTATGGAGGTTTACTGTCCTGAGAACCGGGCAAAGGATCTGATTGCGGTGGCAAGACATTTTAATATCCATGCCCAGATAACCGGATATATTGAACCAAGCAAAAAGCCGGACAACGGTAATCATGTCAGCATCCTGCACGACGGGGAAATGCTGGAATACAGTATGGAAAAGTGAGTGAATCAGCCTGCTGAGGCATCCTTATTGAACCCGGTAAATTCTTCTTCCTTTTCCGCGTTATTCTGTTTCTCCTTTGCTTTTTCAACAGCATCGTTAAACATCGGACGGACGCTGTCCGGGATTTTCATTTTGTCGATTTCCACTCCTCTTTCCACAACGATTTCTCCTGCCAGACGGGCGATGTCCGCATTCGCCAAATCGGCAAAAATGATATCCATCCGGCCGGAGTCATAGTTATTTTCAATAAGGTTTTTCAATACTTCATCCCGCCTTGAGTCCAGGTATTCATTGGCAACAGCCAGTTTCCATGCCTTTTCCGGAGCCTGATAGCCAAGGCTTTGATAGAAATCCGCATAATATTCCATGGCATTTTCCGTGGATAGTGTCTTGCCGAAATCCTCTCCTTTTTCCGTGCCGCCTTCATAGGCAAAATAACCAGCCAGGCTGTACAAAACCGAAGAACCGTTTTTTGTATCAAGTAATGCTTCGCCTAAAGAAACAACATTCTCCAAGCTCATTCCGTTCCAGATGGCCGACTGATAATGATCGCCGATCTCATCACTGGGAATATGTTTAAGCATCCATTGGACTGAGGCCGCCGGATCCTCCTCATAATACTTTTTCATGAACACAGGCATCACCTGATAGCGGCACATTCCTTTGGGTAATTGCTCAATCAGGGATACCATGCTGTTTGCCGGCTGTTTCTCAATCAATACCCCCAATACTTTCGCCAAAGCGTCTTCACGTTGAGAACCGCGATAAACCCGCTCAATGAAGTCAATGGCCGCCACCGGATCTTCCTGCGCGGCCTCAATAATCGCATTGTCAAAAGCCCAATGATCAAAGCCTTCCCAGAGAAACGAATCCCCGTTACCGGATTTGACTGCAAAATCCTCAGCAACGGCAAAGGCAACCTTCCAATCTTCCCTGCCGAGTCTTTCCACCATCATTCCGAAGAATGCACGTTTCTGTGAATCATTGAGGCGCTCCAATGCCCATGCGATGCCTTCCTTATAGTTATCCGCAGAATAGTTTTCAACAATGTAACGGAAGAGATAATTGGCAGTGCTTTTATTTTCCTGCTCATTGATTTGCTCCAGAAACAGATCCTTGTCAACTTTTGCCAGCGCGGAAACGCAACCGGCCTTCATCTCATTCCACCCGACAATGTTATTCGCAAAGAAATCATTGTGAAATATCTTCATGGCCAAGTCTTTATCTTCCGTTATCAGCGTGTTGAAGTAAGCAGTCAGGCATTGACTGACCATCCATTGCTCCTCGGGAAGGTTATTTTTCATTTGAAAAATCTTTTCCGGATAGAATCTCGCCAACGAAGAAAAAAGCATCTGCTGTTTCATATAATTGGTCGGATTGGTTTTATCCTTTGCCAATGCCATACTGTCCTCGGGATTTTCTCGCACAAGACGGTCAGAGAGCGCTATCAGGGCATAGTAGAGGTTATTGGGAACCACATCTTCCGATCCCAATTTAACGGAAAGAAAGAGACCCCTCGCGCGCGCATAAGACAATCCGCCGATTTCTGTCATCCCGTCCCGTAATGATTCTGCCTTTAATTCATCCGCCAAAGTGCCGGCATTTTTTTCTTTTGGCTTCTTATCCTCGGCAGGCAATGAAGCTACCGGAAACAGATCCAACTCCTTTGCCAGAAAATATCCGCCAACTGACATGCTAATTGCAGCAACTGCTGTAAAAATAATCTTTTTCATGAATGGCTTTCCTGTAACCGTCTATTCGTCTCCATCGTAGTTTTCGCCAGAGTCGTCCTCTTCCGAAACACCATAAACACGGCTCCACTCTTTGGCTTTTG
Organism: Opitutales bacterium; assembly: GCA_031552815.1. Lineage (GTDB taxonomy): Bacteria > Verrucomicrobiota > Verrucomicrobiia > Opitutales > JAVBMG01 > JAVBMG01. Next base: position 228,277 of record JAVBMG010000012.1, on the reverse strand, counting down.
CTTCATCTTTTTCCTTCAACGAACGTAATGCATCGCGAATCCGTTGATCACGGTCCTCGCCTTCAGGCAAATCGCGCGCACGTTCTAAGGCCTGAACCGGATCCCGGTAAACCATATCATTCATATAGCATTTCACAGCCTCGGTATAGATTTCCTTATTCCCGGAAAGACTATCCAGAAAGTCCGCTGCGTCATTCTCGGAAATACTCACGTATGAGGACATAGTCTCGCTGAGAGCGTCCTTAACCCATTCCTTATTTTTTGTACCTGAAAGAAAGGTAATCAGTTTTTCCGGATTTCTCTCGGAAAGCCGCCGCGCGACCTGCATGTAAGAATATCGGGTATCAGGAGCCGAGTTACTCTCTTCGATAAGAGGAAGCAATGTCATCGGATCATAATTATCATCAGCCAGTGCCACCTGCAATCTTCCGGCGTTTCGCAAATGTTCATCCTGTATTGAATTCACCCACACAGAAGCTGTTTCCGGATTATTCCTGATCACGTTATTGAGAACGACAGAGAACAGTTCCTTTCTGCTTTTCTCTGTCATAAAACCTGAGGAAAACTCAGCAGACAGCAAATCCATCGCATCTTTCGGCGACTGCCAACTCATTGTCCTTATCAGCATTCCAAGCGCTTCTTCCGTCTTTTTTTCCTGCGGCAGTTCATTCCACCGTTCAATGCCTTTTCTCGCATCATTGTACGCGATGTTTGCAATAAAGCTCTTTGCCAGATCTTCTTTCGATTTTTCATCCACCAGACTCATCAATATTTCCTCATAATTTGCAGCCTGGTTATTTTTGTTATCCACGTGTCTTTTTATCATGGATACACGTTCGCTCTCCGAAAGTTCGGCGGACTTTATAAACTCAAGAAGAGAGGAAGTCTGAAGATAAGACAATGTCGACAGGGCATTGTCCCTGTCAAAGTCAACGGCACCCGCTTCTTCCTTATTCGAAGCTATTTCATTGAAAAGCTCCATGGCCGCCTCCGGATTATTCCATACCATGGAAGAAAATAAATTGTTCATATGACCTGATCGTTCCTCCTCTCTCAGATCCTTTATCAATTCCACAGCTGCCCTCGGATCAGTCTCATACATTCTACCCAGAATTCCGTTTATTGCTTCCTCACGCCCCTTGCCGTCCGGAAGATTATTCATCAGTTCCATCGCCCGCATGGGATTTTTCTCATAGAGACTCGAAAATATTCCGGCATAATAATAATCATAGCGCGATGACTGCCCACCCATACGTCCTTCACGGATAAAGGCTATTGCTTCCTCGGGATATTTATTTACCAATGACGAAAATAAATAGTCCTTTGTGTATTCATCCGTCTTATCCCTGAAATGCTCAAGAAAGTTCATTGCGCTTTTTTTATCCCGCATCAGCCATTCCGAAAAAACTTCCTGGGCCATCTGGTTCGCCCGGTACAATGCCTCACCGGCATGTTTTTTCAGCAACTGATCGAAAACATAGTTCTTTGCATTCTCGAAATCCCTGTTGATCCATATTTTCGCGAACCACATTGCCATCTCCGGCTTTCTGTTAAACAGGGTATTGAGAAACACAGGATAGTCTTCGTCCGCAATCTCATCCGCATATACGGACAAAAGGGCAAATTGCTCTCTCTCATCCTGTACAGCAAGGATGAAATCCAAGGACATGGTTTTGTTTGTTGAAAGGATGATTTCATCAAAGGTCGGCTTGGAAGACCCCGTATGCTGAACCTTGTCCGTTTCTTTTGCCTCGTCAATCGTATCCGGTACGGTATTCGCCGTTTTGCTATCGGAATTTATGTCCTCCAAGATTCTCCATTGCTCATAATAGGCAAAACCAAAGCCCATCAGGACTCCAGATAGAAGGATAAGTGCTGTAAGTAGTTTTTTGTTCACATCAATACGAATGGTTTCTCAATCCATAGCAACGGATTGATTTCCTCAATATTTAATTATTCACATCCTTAAATTATGATGAAACCTCTTGAGAAAAAGGAAATTCAGGATAGGTTTGTTTGCAACAATCCTTCTATTCTTAATGAAAAAATTTCTGTCTTTATTCGTATTTATGGCATCATTGTTTGCAAACAGCACTTATGGCGAAGAAACTCCCGACCTGAAAGTAGGCGATAAAGCACCGCAGAAACTCTCCGCAGTCAATCAGGACGGAAAAACGATCAACCTCTCGGATTCCTTCACAAAAGGATGGACTCTCGTTTATTTTTATCCGAAGGCCGACACTCCGGGCTGTACCGCTCAGGCATGCAGTTTGCGCGATGCCTATGAAGTACTTCAGGAAAAGGGAATCAAGGTATTCGGCATAAGCAGGGACGATGCTGAACATCAGAAGAAATTCCAGGAAAAATACAAATTGCCTTTTATCCTGATCGCGGACACAGACGGAAAAATATGCACGGCATTCACGGTTCCGATATCTTCTTCGGGTACTGCAGCCAGACAGGCATTCCTGATCAAGGACGGAATCATTGTCTGGATAGACAGAAAGGCGTCTACCAAGGAGCAAGCCGATGATATCCTGAACTTTCTCAAGGAAGAGAAATCATAATCCGGTTTAAAACCATGCTGTTACCGTTACCTGATCCATAATGTTCAAACATTCATTATCTCAGGGTTTTCCATCTTACCGTGGCCGGATTGCGCCCAGTCCGACAGGCTACCTGCATCTGGGCCATTTATCTACATTTTCGATCGCTGCCGAGCGAGCCAGAGCAGCTAACGGTGTTCTGGTTTTCCGGGATGAAGATATTGATCCGCTACGCAGCAAGAACGCTTATGCGACCGCAGCAATCGAAGACTTGCGCTGGCTGGGACTAAGCTGGCAGGAAGGTCCGGACATAGGGGGACCATTTGGTCCATACAAACAAAGCGACCGCATGCACCTTTATCGGCACGTATGGGAACATCTCAAAAACCATGGCTATATTTATCCGTGCAAGGTCTCCCGCAAAGACTGGTTAAGCGCGGCCTCCGCACCCAATGAAGGACAATCAGAAGAAATTTTTCCGGTGGCTTTACGCCCCAAAGAACATGCAGGGAAAACCATGACTGATCCCGGAAACCTGAATTGGCGCTTTCATGTTCCTGACGAAACCACGGTTTCTTTTCTTGACCAACGATGCGGTGAGCAACGTTTCGTTACGGGAAAAGACTTCGGCGATTTTCTGGTCTGGCGAAAAGACGGTGTACCTTCCTACGAGTTGGCTGTCGTCGCCGACGATCATGCCATGAATATTTCGGAAGTGGTTCGCGGCGAAGATCTCTTGCTCTCAACAGCAAGACAATTGCTTATCTACGCCGCCATGGGCTGGGAATCACCCTTGTTTTTCCATGCCCCGCTTATGCGCAATGAATCGGGAATCCGGCTTGCCAAACGCCATGACTCGCTGAGCATAAGAAATCTCAGAGAAAACGGGAAATCTCCGGAAACGATTTTTTCGATGTTACCTCCGCGGTAACATCAGCGTATGCTAAAGCAATCCAAGCTTGTTCTTGACCAGGTAGTCCGTTGCTTCCTTATAACCCGCCTGGGAAGCAATCCGTAAGAACTGTGTGCCAAGGGCCACATTCTTGCTTGTCCCTTTGCCTTCAACATGTGCCACGCCCGCCTTGTAACAAGCTGCCACATTCCCGCCCTGTGCTGCGGATTCGTACCATTTCAAAGCTTCTTTCAAGTCCTGTTTTACAGTCTTTCCTTCTCCGTATATTTCACCAAGCAGGTACCGGACATCCATATTGCCGTTGTCCGCCAGTTTTTTGTACAAGGCAATGCCTTCATCCACATTTTTCTGTCCGTATTGTCCGCTGATACAATAACCGGCAAGAACAAAGGTCGCCGTACCATTCCCATTACCGCTTGCCTTACGAAGCCATTCGATCCCTTTCTTTTCATCCTTCGGAACACCGATGCCTTCCAGGTAATAGGTCGAAACACGGAACATGGCATCGACATTTCCGCGTTCGGCAGCTTTTGCCAGGTAGATGGCAGCCTTTTCCTTATCTATCGGACGAAACTCTTTCGTGGTATAAATATCGGCAAGCTTTATCATTGCTTCTTCACTGCCCGCTCTTGCTCCTTCCATGTAGTAATCAATGGCCATGTTAACATCCTGCGGAATACCGCTGAAACCACGCAAATAGATATCTCCCAATGCCACATAGGCATCCTCATCTCCCTGACTGGCTTCTTCACGGAGATTTGCCAGCATCTCCATACCCATTTCCTCCTCTTCTTCTTTCAGTTTCGCCATTGCTTCCTGAGCAGCTACTTGCGGAGTCGCTTTCTTTGCAACTTCAGCCCGTGCGCGCGCTTCCGACCTGGATGCTTCCTTTGCAGCTTCATTCTTTGCAACAAGTTCTGCATCCTTCCTGCTGCAATCCTCAATAAATGATTTCAGTGATTCCAATTTCTGTGATTCATTCAAGGAAGCATCGTTCATCAATGCCTCAAACCGTTGCTCTGCAACCTTACGCGCAAAGGATCCCTCAGGGTAACGTGTTTGTATTAATGTTTCTACCTGCGAAGCGGAGTCGAGAAAGGTTGCCGATAAACCGTTGTTCAGGTTAACATTGCTTCCGTCAGCAAAAACCGGAAGGGAAAATAAAAGGAGAACAGAGGTAGCGGAAATGTACTTTTTCATAGTACAATCATTAGCTCAAAGGAAACATAACGCAAATAAAATTTCACGCTGCCAATCCCTCAAGCCCTTTCACGCAAAGCCTTATGCTTTCAGGATAGTTTCAATCTGCCCGATTTCCTCAGTAGTGAAATCCGGTTGTTTCAGGCACCGCAGATTACCCAGCAACTGCTCGGAACTGCTGGCCCCAACCAGTACGGAACTAACGCGCTTGTCCTTTAATACCCAGGATAAAGCCATTTCAGCCAAGGATTGACCTCGGATTTTTGCGAGGTCATTCAGCCGCGAAATCCTGTTTATCTTCTCGGGAGTAATGTCTTTTTCCTTAAGAAAAACGTTACGGGTCGCCCGGCTTCCTTCCGGGATTCCTTTCAGATAACGATCCGTCAACAGACCTTGGGCCAACGGTGAAAATGCGATACACCCGACTCCTTCCTCCTCAAGAACATCCAGCAAACCGCCCTCAACCCAACGCTCAAACAGGGAATACTTTGGCTGATGAATCAGACAGGGCGTTCCCAGTCTCTTTAAAACGGAAATCGCCTGCCTTGCCTGCTCGGCATTATAATTGGAAATACCCACATAAAGTGCTTTCCCTTGACGGACCGCAGCATCCAAGGCTCCCATGGTTTCTTCTATCGGCGTATTCGGATCAGGACGGTGGGAATAAAAAATATCCACATACTCCAGTTGCATCCGTTTAAGACTTTGATCCAAACTGGAAAGCAAATACTTGCGGGAACCCCAGTCGCCATACGGACCGTTCCACATCGTATATCCGGCCTTTGTGGAAATAACTATTTCGTCACGGTAACATGAAAAATCAGCATGAAGGATTTTTCCGAAATTCTCCTCGGCGGATCCCGGCGGCGGGCCATAATTGTTCGCAAGGTCAAAGTGAGTAACTCCGTGATCAAAGGCGGTTCTCAGAGTGCGGCGGAAGTTTTCCGTCACATCCACGCCACCGAAATTATGCCACAATCCCAAGGAAACCGCAGGAAGCAAAAGACCGCTTTTCCCGCAACGGTTGTACTTCATTTCCGTATAACGATTTTCAGAAGCAGAATAGTTCATAGGTTATTTCAGTTAAATACAAAGGTACGGTTATCGTATACCAAAACCTTGCGCTGTAAATGCAAATGAACCCCCCGGGAAAGCACGATTTTTTCCAGGTCTTTTCCTTTATGTATAAACATAGCCAATGAATCCTTGTGACTGACACGCGTCACATCCTGCTCGATGATCGGACCTTCATCCAGTTCTTCCGTCACATAATGACTGGTTGCCCCGATGATTTTCACGCCGCGTTTAAATGCCGCGTGATAGGGCTTCGCTCCTGCAAATGCAGGCAGGAAAGAATGATGGATATTAATGACGCGGTTTGTGTACTCGGACAGAAAATCCTCGGAAAGCACCTGCATGTATCGAGCCAGAACAACGAAGTCGATCGTATGCTTTTTCAGCAAGGCCAGTTGTTTTGCTTCCTGCTCGGCCTTGTTCTCCTTATTCACTGATAAACAATGATAAGGAATGGAAAAACGTTCGGCAATCGGACGCAAATCCTCGTGGTTACTGACAATTAACGGAATATCGACATTCCATTCGCCGGACTCCCAACGGTAAAGGATATCAAACAGGCAATGGGACAGCTTGGAAACAAACAATGCCATTCGCGGACGTTCATCCGAGAAGTAGAGCTGAAATTCCATATTGTACTGTTTTGCGATCAACGTCTGAAAGTAATCCTGTATTTTCTCGCGAGGTATCAGGAACCCATCCAGGTCCCATTCGAGACGCATGAAGAAGTGCTTATCATCGTGGTCAACGTGCTGTTCCAACGCGACAATGTTACCGTGATTACTGTAAATAAACTCAGTCGCCTTGGCCACAATACCGCCTTTGTCCGCACAATGCATTAGAATGATTGCTGTATTCATACAAAATAGTCTGGTTAAAAAATCGCAACAAAGCGAAATCCGAGATACGGACTTGTTTCTTGGATACTTTGTTTTTTTGCAACTAAATTATGGTCGGAAAATGAATCGGCCACACTGCCGCCAATGGAAAAGCCACCGGTTTCTCCTTCCTTCCTGACCCATTCGCTGACATTTCCGAACAAGTCATAAAACCCTCTCTTATTGGCTTCCTTCGTCGCCACCGGATGAATTTCCCGATTACTGTTAACCAGGCTCCATGCTGATTTTTCGGCATCGTAATCAGCGAATACCCCGACGGCTGCCTGAAATTCCTTTTCCGTCGGCAGCCTCACCTCCGTGCATAGTATCCATGAGACCCGGGTACAGAATGACAATGCCTCTTCATACTTCACGCTTTCGACCGGGAGTGTTTCCGCCGTCCTGTTTCTGCTGGGATTCTTGCCGGTAACATCAGAGAAAATCTTCTGGGACACTTCCGTTTTCAGCAAGTATTTGCTTCCTTCAAGCACAAGCAGATCGGCATACAGCTCAGCCTGGATTAACGCCAGATTTTTCCGGATAAGAAACAGATAACGTATCTGTTTCTTCTGTTCAGCGGTAATTTGTGTACTGGCCGGATAAGTTTGATCAAATGCTTCCAGGTTTTCATTTAAATCCTCCATCATGGCTGAACCCTCCTCTGCCTTTTTTGCTTTAAGCAATACCTCAATCTGCTGCAATTTATCCAGAATACCGGTACCTTTGTCATGACCCGACGCCGTTTCAAAAAGCATCTCATATTCGTTTATTTTTTCCTTTGAGGCATATTCGCTCAGCGCATAGGTATTATTTAAATCCTTCTGCATGCTTACCGCATCACCAAAGTATTTTGACGCTTCATCATACTTTTTCTCCTGAAAGAACTTATTTCCGTTTTGCACGGCATCCATGATTCTTTCGTTGGTACCGGAAGAAAGCGCTGTCGTCCATTTGCGTCTCAGATATTTACTTTTCTCTTCATTCTCATTTCCTGTCCTGAGAGCACGTTCATTGTTTATTGATTCCTGGAGATCAAGCGCTTTTTTATATGCCACGACAGCGTCCGGCCAATCTTTTTTTACCATGGCTTCCGTTGCCGATGATTCCAGCTCATCTATTTTGTCCAAAACCGGCATCTGGTCGACAGATGCATTCAAACGGGTTAACGCCAACACCCGCGAGCGGTCATTTCGCATGCTTTGCGGATACGATTCATTAATCTGTTCCTGCAAGGAAACAGCCTCCTTGATGAACCCTTTTGCATCCGCATATTTTCTTTTATCAATGGCGATATTCGCGCGTTCCTCCGCTTCCAGACTTTTCTCGTACAACGGAGCAGCGGCATAACTGTGATAGACACGCTTTAGTTGCCTCAGACGTTCCGATGCCACCGGATCTTTATAGCCAACAATTGACGAATATTTTTCCTGGAATGCTACCGCAGCTTTGATATGGCTCATGGCAACGGCATCCACTTTTCCCGATGCTACCGCCGCATTGAACAACTTTTCTTCCTCAACGCTCTTGTCGTAGTATTCGCTGTTGGCTGCAGCTTCTTCTTTGCCGGTTTCTCCATGAACCAGTATGCGGTAGCTTGCCTTCAAAGCATCCAGCCGTTGGTAATTGCGCTGCGAAGTGCTCATGTAATCGGTGTCGGTGTTCAGCTTCTCCTGCAATTCCAAAGCAGCCTTGTAGGCAGTCTCCGCAGCCTCCTTATCCCCGGCAGCCAATGCTGCTTCCGCCTTCTTTTCAAAAGCCCTGGACTGATCCCCGACAATACGTGCACTCGACTCGCGTAAAAACTGTGTCAGTCGCGAACTGCGTCCCACGGAATAAAACCGGGATTCCTGAAACCTCGAATTGATCTCATTCTGCAGCTCTATTGCTTTCTTATAAAAAGGAATGGATTCGGCATATTTACCGTTATCGAATAATTGTTTCGCCGATCCTTCCGCTTCCGCACTCTGTTCGAACAAACGCTCCGAGGCAAAATCCATGTACAGTTTCTTTACCTCGCGCAATCGCTTCCCGCCCTCGGCATCATCGTAGTTAACCGCCTCCATATACTGCCTCTGCATCATATAGGATTTTTCCAGCAACTTGAGATCCTCATCCGTCGGCTTACGATACTTCAGTATATCGCGGAATTGGTATTCAAGATCATAACTCTCTTCCGACATCGCAATCAGTTCTTTCGGTGTATGTTTCTTCTCAACATCCGTGACCGGACGCGGCTCGAACATGGTAGCCACGTACGCAATGCCACCGACAAGCACTATGGACAGGATTGCCAGAAGGACTTTTCCGATTGATCCGTTCTTACGTTTATACATGGATGATTTGAAATACATTACCGATTAAACTCGTTTAAACGCCCGTAGCGATATTCTATTTGGGTTGGATGACATTGCGGAAATAGTATTCCAGCACCTTTTTGACCACCGGTCCGGCATCCGCACCTCCGCCCATGGACATATCCTCCTCGGTCGGTTCAACCATCGCGGTAATGGCAATCTGCGGGTCTTCCACCGGAGCAAAGCAGGTAAACCACCCGATTGTCATCTTTTTGTTGTTCGGGAATATTTCCGAGGTTCCTGATTTTCCCGCAATGGAAACACCCTTGAGCTTGACCAGTCTCCCCGTCCCGACTTCGGTCACGAAACGCATCGCCGTGATAAGCTGGTTATAGAGGGTATCCGAAAGGCCGATCCGGCTATTCGGCATATCCTTTGTCATGTTACCGTCCCTGATAATTGTCGGGTAAGTCATAACACGGTTCATGGCAATGGAAGCCGTCATCATGGTTACCTGTAAGGGAGTAGCCAGCAAATAGCCTTGTCCGATGCTCGTGTTTGTCGTGTCAATATCCACCCATCGCCCGTATTTTCTGTCCCGCTTCCATTGCGGGTCCGGCATAACCGTCAATCCGGTTTCATCCAGTTCGATTCCTGTTTTTCTTCCGTAACCGAACCGTTTTGCCTCGTTTGCAAGCGGAAGAATGCCCATACGCAGGCCCTGTGTGTAAAAATAAACATTACAGCTTTGCGTAATCGCCTTGGTCAGATTCACGGCACCATGTCCGGAATGCACGTGACAACGGATAATCCTGCCGTTAACCGTTATGCTACCGTTACACACGACAATTTCGTCAAAATTTGTTGTGCCGTTCCGTAAGCCGGCAATCGTCGTCATAAGCTTGAACGTTGACCCAGGCGGATAAAGCCCCTGTATTGCCCGGTTCAGCCAACCGCCCTCATCATGGATTTTCTTTGCGACAGTCTGGGGGATAAACGGAGTGAGGTCTTGCAGGTTGTAACCCGGTCGGCTCACCATTGCGAGCACTTCCCCGGTTTTAATATCCATTGCCACCAATGCACCTTTTTCCTTTTTCAGTGTCGTAAACGCTTTTTCCGCCGCGGCCTGCAATTCAATATCAATGCTGCAAACAACATCTTTTCCGGCCTGCGGTATCTTCCGGTCAATGAGATCCGCCTGGAATCCGCTCGGATCTACCGTCCAGACTTCCCAGCCGCTCTCTCCCTGAAGCTCCTTGTCAAAGGATTTTTCAATTCCCGCACGTCCGATTTTTCCCTTATGGATAAATGTCCGCAAATCATCGTCGGGAACACCTTCCTGGGAAAACTCATCGGTGATGGAGACATAACCGATCACGTGACACGCCAGATTGCCATACGGATAATCACGGACACTATCGATGTAAAACTGGATTGGGTTATCAATCGGCAGCTTCTCGGTAAGCATCGCATATTCCTCGGGCGTCAGGTAAGCCAGGACCAAAGGCATGATCAGCTGCTGGTAGACATGCTTGTCCACCGTCTTTTTATCCAGGGTGAAATCACGGTTCAGTATCCGGCTGATCTGGTCAAGATAGCTCATCACGACCTCATAGCGTGATTGGGTCATCACCTCGCTCCTTTCATTACCAGTGATCCTGAACCCTTCATCGCTTCCGTGCGCTGCCTCATATTCCTTGCGCATGTTACGCACCTTCGTCAGGTATGCCGTACGGAACTCCGTCCGTAACTCTTTCAAGTAAATCACTGCCGCATAACGCGGCTGGTTCCTGGCAATAATTTTCCCGTTCCGGTCATAAATGGTACCGCGGGGCGCCGGAAGAATGATTCGACGCTGTCCCTGCTTCTGCTCCGCCTCATGATACTCGTCAGGATCAAGCAATTGCCGGAAACCGAGACTCCCGATCAGCACCACAAACAAAAGTATGAAAATGCCAAGCAGCGCGTAAATACGCCGCTCATTCATCCGATTGACTTCGTAGATGCCTCCCATTACTGACCAAATGTTTTATGTTCTCCCTCGCCCAGGAACATCTGTTCCGGAATTCCCCATAGTTTAAAGGAAAACCGCATAAATTCAAAATATAAGTGCGAAAGACAGCAGATGAAAAGCAATGAGAGCAGCAGACTCCCGCCTACTTCCGACAAAACAGCCAGACTCCATTTAAACCGGAAGAACAGTACATATTGTCCGATACTCAGCAAAAACATGCAAAACACGGACAATACCGTCATCTCCAGATCCTGATTTGCTTTCAAATAACTCCGTTGCTTGTGCGCGATCCATGCTACCGCGCAAAATAACAGCACGTGCAGAAAATAATACTGCGGCACGACGGCATAAAGGAACAGCCCCGTCAGCGTCGCATAGGTCATCGCCCACCCGGCTGACAGAACAATCGCAGGCAAGACAATCAGCATGCCCGCAATATTTGCCTGCAAGGAAAAGCCCGAGAAATAATCGTTCAGAAAATTAAAGAACGTGATGAGTACCCAGGCGCTGAGCAGGCAGATGAAAAACAGTATCTTCATAGTCTGACGTCACCGGATAGTATTTCCGCTACCGGTATTGATTTTAAGCGGTATCAACACCGCGACTTCTTCCAATCGCAACATGTGATCGCTGAGGTTGACCGGAGCCTCAAGAAAGAACCCGTTACTCGCCTGTTCAAATTTCGATATATAACCGATAGTCAGACCATCCGGAAACGTGCCTCCCAACGATGAAGACACCAGACGAACCGGCTTTGCCAGATTACGGATATCCGGCGGTACGTCCCTGACGATCCCTTCCGCCGTCGCCATGGCAAAATGAACTTTTCCCTGGTAAGTTACCGGGCGGTCATCGCCATCAAACTGCGCGACCATGCGAAACTGCGGACTGCTGATCAGCTCAATGACAGCCGTATATGCGTACACCTCGCGCACTTTCCCGACAACTCCGTCCTTGGAAATCACCGCGGCGCCGACAGGAATATTGTAATTACTGCCCTTACGGATAATGATCTGATTCCAGAAACTGTTGATGTCACGGCGGATCACCCGGGCAAGTTCCACTCGGTATTCCGGTTCCGCAGGCAAGGACAGCAATGCATCCAGACGGGCAACCTCCGTGCGCAAGGATTCATTTTGCTGCTCATAGACCCTGTAACGGTTCACAATCCGCTGTAGCTCTTTGGCGGTTTCAATCAATTCGTCATTACTCCTGCTCTTCTTGGCCCAAAACACCTGGAGATCCTTCAGATAAGAGGATGCCACCAGTGACGGAGCCTGGAATTCATTAAAGCTTAACTGCGTGAACCGCTCCACGCTAAATGGAAGAAAAAGCCATGCAAAAAGGATTATGCATGGCAGAATAAAGGGCTTCAGGGCAAGCAACCTGTCTTTGTTCCAGCGCAACGGAAAATTTACTTTCGAATTGCACGCTTCGCGCGTTTACTTAACCAATCAATGGATCGCAGATACTGTCCCGTTCCCATCGCGACCGCGGAAAGCGGATCCTCGGCGATCACCACAGGCAATCCGGTAGCGTCGCTCAGTAACTTGTCAATATTCTTGATCAATGCACCGCCGCCGGCCAGGACAAAACCACGGTCTGTCAGGTCTGAGGACAGTTCAGGCGGACAACGCTCCAACGAAACACGAACCGCATCAATGATGGCACGGAACGTATCCGAAAGCGCTTCGCGGATTTCCTGCGAGGAAATATGCAACGCCTTCGGCAAACCGGCAACCACATCACGGCCTTTCACTTCCAGTTGCAGTTCCTGTTCCAGCGGGGTTGCCGAACCGATACGGATCTTGATTTCCTCGGCCGTACGTTCACCGATCAATAAATTGTAAGCGCGCTTCATGTAATTGGTAATCGCGCTGTCCATTTCGTCGCCGCCGACACGCAAACTCGTCGAGAACACGAGACCACCCAGGGAAATGATCGCGATTTCCGTGGTACCGCCGCCGATATCCACAATCATGTTTGCCGCCGGTTCTTCCACCGGAAGGCCGACTCCCATCGCAGCCGCCATCGGTTCCGTCATGGTAAACACTTCCGTCGCACCGGCCTGATAAGCGGATTCCTCCACTGCACGCTTTTCAACCGCCGTAATACCCGATGGTACCGCGATGACCACGCGCGTCGAACCGAAGTGCTTCGAACGGGCTTTCTGGATAAAGTAACGCAACATGGCCTGCGTGATTTCAAAATCCGCAATCACGCCGTCCTTCATCGGACGCAAAGCTGTGATTTCGCCCGGTGTACGACCCAACATCCGTTTTGCCGATTCGCCGACGGCTTCCACTTCACGCGATTCATTATGTATCGCGACTACGCTCGGCTCTCTCAAGACTACGCCCTTATCCTTAACGTAAACCAACGTATTTGCGGTACCCAAATCGATACCGATATCAAAAGACATGAATCCAAGAAGTTTATTAAACATGGCAAAACATTCGAAGTGTGAATGACTGAAAATAGTTTATTGCTGCCTAATCTAACCTTTTTCCCGTGCATTATAAAAGCTAAAAAACACCGCCACCCCTATTTTCCGGCCAACAGCCTTCTTCCCACCCGACCGTCTTATCCCCCTTTCCGAGCAAAATGCTCCAGGGAAAACGCCGTATTCAGGATATTGACGTCATCAATCGCTCGGCCAAACGCGACGCACGGGCGACAGGACGACCCAACGCGCCCATGAAGATATCCCGCTTTGCCCAGACGGTAACATGGAATTTCGCTCGGCTCAGACCGGTATAGATCAGTTCCCTCGACAGAACCGGCGAATCATGCTCCGGTAAAACCAGCAGCACCCGCTCAAACTCCGATCCCTGACTCCGGTGAATCGTCATCGCCCACGCGGTATCCCAATCCGGTAAAAACGGCAAGGAAAACGAACGGACAGCCGTCTTCTCGTCGGTAAAATACGCCCGCATGCTACCGTCGGCCTGTTTCCACACCACCCCGACATCGCCATTGTACAAACCCGTTGCCTGGTCGTTTTTCCTGACCAGGACCGGCATCCGGTGAAAGAACCGCCCCGAGACCGTTTCTCCCGTTCTCGCAAGACAATACTGCGTCACGCAATCATTCAGGTGGTTCACCCCGGACGGACCTTCATGCAATGCGCAGAGTATACGGAACGAAGACAATGCCGCCAACGCAGCCTCCGGCGATCCGGCGGAAAAATAAGCGGACCAAGCGGACAACAGAGGCTCCAGAGCCGGATCTATCCGTTGCGGATTATTTTCCCGTTTAAAGTCCGTAAATGCCTGATCCAGACAGATTTCCGCACGCTCCGTATCGCCTTTCCGGATGCATGCGCACAGCGTTCCGATACCCGAATCTTCCGCAAATCGGTAGTTTTTCTCCAGAAATACAGCAGGAGCAAAAGGATTTTTCCGCACCGCGGAAATCATATCCGAGAAAATGGAACCCACTTCCACCGAAGCCAACTGGTCTGGATCGCCCAAAAGAATCAACTGCGTTTCCGATGCTACCGCTTCCATTAACTGCTTCATCAACGGCAAATCAATCATCGAACACTCGTCCACAACCAGCACATCCAAGGGTAAAGGCGCCTGCGTATTAAACGATGCCTTTCCGGTCATCGGATGAATCCGCAGCAAACGGTGCAAGGTTCCCACACTGTGCAACACCGCCTCCGGCAACACGCCGCCCAGCGATTCTTTCAGCCGCGCCGCCGCCTTCCCCGTCGGAGCCGCCAATGCCACACGCAAAGTTCCGACGCGGGGCTGTTCCGCGATCATCCGTAACGCCTTTATCACCGTTGTTGTTTTTCCCGTTCCCGGTCCGCCGCAAATTAATGTCAACGGATGACGTACCGCCAGGGATGCAGCCTTCGCCTGGGCATTTTCGCTCGCGGATGCACCCGGGAAATAAGCATGCATGCTACCGTCCAATACAGTTTCATTCACAACCTTTTCCGGCTGTTGTGCATGCTCTTTTATCCATGCAGCCAAATGCTGTTCGCAGATAAAGAAACGGTGGAAATAAAGGCTGTTGCCATCAAAAATCAACGGTTTGAATTCACCCGCACGCCCCACGATAGAAGCAGCCTGCGCAAACAAATCCTCAAAATAGGCACGTTGCGGCCAGTCCTGCCATTCCAACGGTAATAGGGAACGCTCCGCGGCGTTCCAGTCAGGACAGTCCAGATTCAGGCATGAATGCCCCTGACGTAAACGGTAGCTTAACAAAGTGATTAACGACTTCAACGCATCCGGCATCCCCGGGGCTAACGCCGAGAGATGCTCCGTCAAAACAAAATCCAAATCATTGAATAACTGCCTTGTCATCTGCATTATTCATTAATCACTTTACCCACCGTAACAAGCGAAAAGCTACCATGATCAAACGATCACCAACAACGGCAGGAGCATTATACCTTAGGAATCAGCCCGTAATAAATAATCTCATTTTCTTTCCTTATTATGAATACGCAATACGCTTACATATAAAAGCATAATCAGATCATCTGTCTTCCCGTTTATACTTCCAACAAATTTCGTTGTAGAAAAAGAAAACAAAACCACCAAAGAAAAAGATAAACGAAATCGGCGCCTCTCCAAAAAAGGAAAAAGCCGTAAGACATATTAACAGCAGAAAAACAATACGGAGTAATGATACTTTCCCAATTTGTTTCCTCATTTATTTTTCTTTTCTGCCACCTTAATCCCCAGATATCAACGTCTGGCTAGAACAGTTCCAGTTGTGATTTTTCGTTATCGGGAGTCGGAAGGTGTCTGACCTCGAGTTTACCGATGGGAGTTTGCTGTTTAAGCTGCTTCTCCCTGGATGCTTCCGGTTCTCCGGCGGTAGCATCCACCTTTCTTTTATTCTCCGACGTCACTGCGGTTTTCTGTTTTTCGGCCCCGGTCATGACGGAAACATTGCTGTTTGTGGAATCGCCCTCCAGTTCGGCGAGTAAGACCTTCGCGCGGTTAATAACCGTTTGGGGCAACCCTGCCAGGCGCGCCACCTGTATTCCGTACGAACGGTCTGCCGCGCCACGGACGACCTGACGAAGAAAAATAATTTCATCGTTCCATTCTTTCACGAGCACGGAGTAATTGCACAAACGCGGCAAGGATTTCTCCAATTGGGTAAGTTCGTGATAATGGGTTGCAAACAGGGTCTTCGGTCCGCCTTCAGGAAAAGCATCGTGCAAGTATTCGGCGACTGCCCACGCAATGCTCATGCCGTCATAGGTCGATGTCCCGCGTCCGATTTCATCCAGGATGATCAGGCTTTTGGCGGTAGCATTGTTCAGAATATTTGCGGTTTCGTTCATTTCAACCATGAACGTGGAGTTACCGCGAGAGAGTTCGTCGCTTGCCCCGACACGCGAGAAAATGCGGTCAATCAGACCAAGACGGCAGCTTGCCGCGGGAACCCATGCACCGACATGAGCCATGTATGCGATCAAAGCGACCTGCCGGATATACGTCGATTTACCGGCCATATTTGGCCCGGTCAGCAATGCGATCTGTTCCTCGGACGAGGCAAGGACGGTATCATTGGGAACAAAGGAAAATGTATTGGATAAACCGAGTGCCTGCCTGCTTATCATCATTTCGACCACGGGATGACGCCCTTGTCTGATCTCAATCACATCGCTTCCGTCAATTATCGGCTTCACATAATTCCACTCACGCGCAAGTTTTGCCCAACCGCAAAACACATCCATCTCGCAAAGTGTCTGCGCCGTTGAGCGCAATCCGTCCACATGCTCCAAAACCTGTTTGGTCAGAAGGTCGAAGAGCGTCTGTTCACGTTCCTGTATTTTCTGCTCGGCGCTCAGGATTTCTTTCTCCTTTTCCTTCAGTTCCGCGGTGTAAAAACGTTCGCCGTTCACGGTCGTCTGCCGACGGATATAATCCTCGGGAACAAGTGAAAGATTTGATTTGGATACTTCAATGAAATAGCCGAAGGCGTTGTTGTATTTTATTTTCAGCGAACGGATACCTGTGCGCTCGATCTCCTTCTGCTGCATGTTTGCTATCCAGTTTTTACTGTCACTGGTCAATCCGCGCAGGTAATCCAGCCGCTCGTCGTAGCCATCCCGGATGATACCGCCGTCCTCTATCTTTCCCGAAACGGTATCGGAAAGCGCCTTGGCAAATAACTCACGCAGGTCATCAAAGTGTCCGATCCGTTGCTTCAACTGCTCAATTTCCTCTCCCGAAAACTCCTTTAACAATCGATGGATTTCCGGCAGGACATTCACGGTATCACGGATTGCACCGATTTCGCGCGGATAACAAAGATGGTTTTCAAGCCGACTCAATATGCGCTCCATGTCACGCACGGTTCGCAAGGTTTCCCGTAATTCATGAAGCATCCCGGGATTATCGAGAAAATGGCCTACACAATTCTGACGACGGAGAATTTCAGGCAGATCCAGGACGATATTACTCAGAAAATTTTCCAGCAAACGGGCTCCCTGCGAAGTCACGGTAGCATCCATTGCAGCGATCAGGCTGCCGTCACGAGCACCCTGGGTACTACGGAAGATCTCAAGGTTGCGCTGCGTTGCCGGATCAATCAGCAGGCGGTTTTTCGGATTGTACTCTGTCAGCTTACGCAGGTTCTCGGGTTTTGAACAGAGCGTTTCCGTGACATACTGCAGCAATGCACCTGCCGGACAAAGCGAAGGGTTATCCAGCGAAATACCGAAGCCCTGCAGATTTAACACACCCAAGGTTTCCAGGATCATCTTCACGGCAAACGCCGGTTCGAAATGGTATTCGGGAATCCGTGTATACGGACAAGTTTCGACAAAATTAAGCAATTGCGCATAGGCCCCGTGATGCTCCCGTGCGACGATTTCTTTCCATGAATCAAATGCCATCTCCGGAACAAGAATCTCCCTCGGACGCAAGGCATGAAAAATGGCGAGCATATCAAAGAGTTCGATTGCGGACGCTATGCAGAAAGTTCCCGTGGTCAGGTCGAGCCATGAGGCATGGATACCGCGCTTATCGGTGAAAAACGATAAAATGTAGTGCTGATGCCGCGCATCCACCTGCGAATCCTCCATCGTCGTCCCGGGTGTAAGAATACGGGTCAGCTTGCGCTTGACGATACCTTTTGCTAAGGCGGGATTTTCGACCTGTTCGCAAATGGCGACCTTTTTGCCTGCCGCCAGCAACCGGCCGATATAGTTTTCCGCGGCATGATAGGGAATTCCTGCCATGGGGTAGTTCTGGCGGCGGGTCAGCGTGATATCCAGAATGGACGATGCCACCTCCGCGTCCCGGTAAAAAAGCTCATAAAAATCGCCCAGGCGGAAAAGCAGCACGGTATCATCAGGCAAACTGTTCCGTACCGAAAAATACTGCTGCATCATCGGTGTGAGGGCATCTTTGTCGGATGGTATCGTCATGAGCCGTCGATTAGATTTCATGACTTTTATTTTATCAACTCAAAAGACAGGCACGCCGTATAAGTTTTTATCCCTGAAGACAGATAACTCTGTTACCGCATCCCAAACATTATCTTTGATTTCTCGACCTTTTCTGTTAACTTTATAGATGCTTGTTTAAATTAAATCTGTTTTTTGCGTGATGCGGAAATCATTAATAACGTCTTACCTTAAGTTTGCAGTTGTTTTCATCGGATTCCTTGCGGGCGCCATGCTATCGGGAATGCCGGTTAAAAAAGAAATTTCCGAAGACTGGAAATTCAGACAGGCCCGCCTGGAAAACTGGCACCCTGCCACGGTTCCCGGGGTTGTTCATACCGACCTCCTGACCAACGGTCTCATTGCCGATCCGTTTTTCCGGCTGAACGAACGGGACGTGCAGTGGGTAGACAAAGAAGATTGGGTTTACGAAACTGTGTTTACGGTTTCAGACACCACTGTCACAAAGAAAAACATCCGCCTTTTTTTCGAAGGCCTGGATACTTACGCCGATGTTCATCTGAACGGAAAAAAGATCCTTGAGGCAAACAATATGTTCAGGGAATGGCGTATTGATGTCAAAGACACGATCAAAGAAGGTAAAAACAAACTTACGGTTTATTTTCATTCACCGATAAAAATCGACATGCCGAAATGGGAAGCGCTTCCTTTCCAGTATCGGGCGGGCAACGATCAATCGGAAAACGGCGGGCTGTTCAACCGGAAATTAAGCGTGTTTGCACGAAAAGCGGGATATCACTATGGCTGGGATTGGGGACCTCGCCTGGTCACTTCAGGTATCTGGCGGCCGGTATGGCTGGAATCATGGAACGACGCGCGTATCGAAAATGTCCATATCATGCAGCATGATGTCACGGCTGCATCAGCAAAGATAAAGGCAATTGTAGAGGTTTCAGCCGACTCGGATATTCCCGATGCTACCGTGACTATCGAAGCATCCGGTAAACAAAATGAAATCTCGGACGATTCCGCCACCGAAAGCAATGATTACTACACAACATCGGTACAGACAAATCTCAGGCAGGGCCTCAATAAAGTAACCGTCGAATTCACGATGCAAAACCCGAAACTCTGGTGGAGCAATGGTCTCGGCGAAGCGCATCTCTACGACTTCAGGACAAACCTTTCCGTCAACGGATCCGTCATTGATTTAAAGCCGGAAAAAATCGGTATCCGTTCGTTACGGGTTGTAAACAAACCGGACAACGCCGGTAGCAGTTTCTATTTTGAACTTAACGGCGTTCCGGTGTTTGCCAAGGGCGCAAATTATATTCCCTGCGACAGTTTCCTTCCCCGAGTCACCAGAGATATTTACGAAAAGACAATTCTTGATGCGGTGAACGCAAACATGAACATGCTGAGGGTCTGGGGCGGAGGCATTTACGAGAACGATATCTTTTATGATTTGTGCGATCAATACGGTATCATGGTCTGGCAGGATTTCATGTTTGCCTGCAGCGCCTACCCCGCAGAGGGTGAATTGCTTGACAATATCCGTCAGGAAGCGATCGACAACGCCCGCCGCCTACGAAACCATGCCTCCCTGGCCCTCTGGTGCGGAAACAACGAATGCATCGACGCCTGGTTCAACTGGGGTTGGAAAAACAGTTACGAGAAACAAAACCCTGCGTTTGCCGAAACAATATGGAACCAAATGGAATCGCAGTATTTCGAGACCTTGCCCCAAGTCATTGCCGAGCACGACCCCGACCGGTTTTACTGGCCCTCATCACCCTTTTCGGACAAGAGCGGAAAGCGTAGCAGTAACAGCGGCGACATGCACTTCTGGGAAGTCTGGCATGGGCGGCGCGCAATCTCCGAATACAACAAACAAAAAAGCCGATTCTTCAGTGAATACGGATTTCAATCATTCCCTGAATTTGAATCAGTCAAGATGTATGCTCCCAATCCCGAAGACTGGGATATTTCCTCGGAGGTCATGATGGCTCACCAACGGGCAGGCAATCTCGGAAACGGACTCATTGAAGATTATCTGTTAAAAGAATACCGCAAGCCAAAGGATTTCCAATCGTTCCTTTACATGAACAGTATCCTGCAAGGGGATGCGATAAAAACAGCAATCGAAGCCCATCGTCGCGAAATGCCTTTTTGCATGGGATCACTGTATTGGCAACACAACGACTGCTGGCCGGTAGCATCATGGTCCAGCCGCGATTATTACGGACGCTGGAAGGCACAGCATTACTTTGCGCGGAAAGCTTTCAGGGATATACTCGTCGCACCTTTTAGCGACGATGCGCAACTGCATGTGCATGTCGTCTCTGACAGGCTCAACGCGTTCGCTGCAGAACTGAGCGTTGAAGTCATAACGCTGGACGGTATCATAGTAAACAGTTACATACGTGACATAATGATTCCGGCAAACACAAGCACGCGGCTTTTCTCAGAAGACCTGGAAACGTTGCTTAAAGGAAAAGAAAAAAATGAAGTGCTGGTTCATGTTACCGTCTCTGAAAACGATGGTAACAAATACGATAATATTCATTTTCTGGTCAAACAAAAGGACATTGATTATCCGAAGGTAAATATCGGGAAAGTCATTACTCCGGTTCCCAACGGTTTCAAAATAACTCTTTCGTCGGATAAATTTGCACGCGGCGTTTTCATGTCGCTCAACGGCCATGATAATTTCTTTCAGGACAACTACTTTGACATTTTGCCCGGAAAGGCAGTCAGCACCACCATCTATTCTGATTTACCTTTCGAATCATTTGTACGGGAATTCACAGTAATATCGCTTCCTGATGCTTATTAGAAAAATCACCGTAATCGTTATTCCTGTAAAAGAAATCGGGAGTCAGTTTCCTGACTCCCGACTAACCCCATTAACTAACAATTAGCCTCAATTATCTCTTCTCTGTCTGTGTACATTCAGGCCTATTAACTCCTGAACTACATTTACGCATTGAGTTTATCATGAAATTCAGGAATTTCTTTGAATATATGACAAGCGGTCAAATAGCTATTTTCTCGGTCATATAGGCAAATTTTCGGCATATTTCGTAGATATAATACAATAAAATGGAAAATCCGATTTTAATGCCATATAAAGCAAAAAGGATATATTTACATGAATTAAATCCAGTCATTAAAGCCCACATATCACACAGAGTGGAATACATATTACTTATATACATAGTCATTATTATCCAGAATACACTACTCTCTAGCACAAATATATTTATTATCCCCAACCCGCTATTACTTATCATAAATTCGGAAGATTCCGTATGTTCCGCAGTAAAGGATGGTCCGCTTTCCGTTATTTCGGCGTATCTTCGATAATGAAGTAATTTAATTCACAAACACCATTGTAAACTTATCGGATTTATAAAAACGATACAAAGCAGATACCCCGAATTCCGATATTCGCTTTGTAACGCTTAAATCGGATGATAGTCAAATTCCGAAAGACTATACGTTCAATATCTCCGTAAAACCACAAACACAGGCAAACCTTTTTCACTGCACTGATGTGTTGTTACAGGCCCTGTTGCCATACGGTAGCATAGAAAATTTGAAGATACCATGAGACTATCCATGACGCGCCCTGTCTTGCCTGTCTCGATTTTCATACGTTCAATATGCTGCCTCTTTAACCACGGCCGGAGCTCAATTGATTGAGCACACGGCAGCTTTCCGCGCTTCTTCACAGGCGACTTTCCGGTAGATGAATTTATTGCTTTACCAAGCCAGGCAACTCTATAAAGTTGTATTGGCATATGTCGCTGGTTTCAAACATGAACGAGAAGGAAGGCAGACAAAGGGTCATTACCTTTGTTTGCACAGGCAATATCTGCCGCAGCCCTATGGCTGAATACCTTTTCCGTTCCGCACTGGAACTCGAATCCGATCCCAAACTCCGTTCCCTGAGATCCGCGTCCGCTGGTATTGCCGCCCCAAACGGTTCACCCGCCTCGACTAATGCAATATTAGCCATGCAACCGCTGGGTATTGATCTTGCCCCTCATCGCAGCCGTCTGCTAACCCAACAGATTGTGGACAATTCGTTCGCCATCTTCTGCATGACGCCGTCCCACGTTGCTGTGATAGAAGACAACTTCCAGGTTTCGACCCCGCATCTCTTTTTGTTGCGCGAATTGATTCCCAATTCAAACGACAGATCGCTTCCCGATCCCTTCGGGGGCACTCTGGCAGAATACGAACGCTGCCGGAATGCCATAGAGGAAGCCATACCATCCATAATCCAATACCTGAAACACGTCATCGCATGAAAATAAGTTTCGCAGCAGACCACGGAGGTTTTGAACTCAGAGAACCGCTCATCGCTCATTTGCGCGCTCAAGGACATGAAGTCATTGACCATGGCACCATTTCGCGCGATAGCGTGGACTATCCGCGTTATGCGCAGAAAGTTTGCGCCGATGTTACCGCCGGACGTTCGGACCGCGGGGTAATCTGCTGCACAACGGGAATCGGGATGGCGATAGCAGCCAACAAGTGCCGAGGTATCCGGGCGGCAGTCGTCCACAACCTGCACGATGCGAAGTACTGCCGCCTTCACAACAACGCAAATGTCATTTGCTTCGGAAAAGTCCACGTTACCGCCCAGCAGGCATCGGCGTTCCTGGATATTTTCCTCTCCACAGAATTTGAAGGAGGACGCCACGAACGCAGAGTCAGCGAACTCGAAAACTGCTGAGTGACACTACCGTCTGAATACCATTTCAAACATTTCACATTTCACGAATCATGGAACATTTAGAAAAGACAGATCCGATTGTTTTCGATATTATCCGAAAAGAACTTGACCGCCAACAGTCCCACATTGAACTGATTGCGTCAGAGAATTTCACCTCGCCCGCCGTTATCGAAGCTTGCGGCAGCGTGCTGACCAACAAATACGCCGAAGGTTATCCCGGCCGTCGTTATTACGGTGGCTGCGAAATCGTCGACATGGTGGAACAACTGGCCATCGACCGGGCAAAGGAACTCTTCGGCGCGGAATATGCCAATGTGCAGCCGCACTCAGGAAGCCAGGCGAACGCCGCTGTTTATGCCGCCGTTCTGAATCCGGGCGATAAGATTCTCGCAATGAAACTCGATCACGGCGGACACCTTACGCACGGTCACCCGATGAATTTTTCAGGTAAGCTTTATAACATCGTTGCCTATGGCGTGGATATTGCCACCGGACGCATCAATTACGACGAACTGGAAGCTACCGCCATGCGTGAAAAACCCAAAATGATTACCGTCGGCGCTTCCGCTTATGCACGGATCATTGACTTTGAACGCATGGGTAAGATCGCCCAAGCCTGCGGCGCCATCCTCTTTGCGGACATGGCTCACATCGCCGGACTGGTTGCCGGCGGCGCACATCCGTCTCCCGTACCTTACGCAGACATCGTCACCACGACAACACACAAGACACTCCGCGGTCCCCGCGGCGGTTTGATCCTGGCAAAAGAACAATACGGAAAGGCGCTCGATTCCGCCGTATTTCCGGGTCAGCAAGGCGGTCCTCTCATGCATATCATTGCGGCAAAAGCCGTTTGCCTCGGCGAAGCCATGCACGCGGAATTCAGAAGCTATGCGGAGCGCATCGTTAAAAACGCAGGCGCAATGGCCAATGCTTTGCTCAAGAAAAAGTATACGCTTGTGAGCGGCGGCACCGATAATCATCTCATGCTTATCGATTTGCGCCCGACACACCCGAATGTCAGCGGCAAGGATGCGCAAACAGCCCTCGACAAGGCAAACATCACCTGCAACCGCAATACGATTCCGGGCGACACACGCAGTCCGTTCCAGACAAGCGGTCTCCGCCTCGGAACACCGGCGGTAACAACACGCGGCATGAAGGAAACCGAAATGGAGCAGATCGTGGAAGCCATTGACCTTGTGCTTTCAAACATCACGGATGACTCGGCTATCGCAAAGGCTAAGGAACTTGCTGTTTCACTCGGCAAAAAATTCCCGTTGCCCTATAGCATGTAAGTAAAATCTTTCATTTACATTTTCCGTTTCATAACAATAATCAGAACCTACAAAGAAAAATCCTTTGTAGGTTCTTCATTTTCAGAATTCGCTTTTATTAACCAACCTTATCTATATATGAGAAAAATACTAGCTATGATGGGCATCGGGACATTGATCCTGTGCGGATGCTCTCACACCCAACCTTCCGTGACAGAATCCGGAATCAAACGTGCAAACTTCCAGAAAGTCGTTGGTGGAAAACAGGCTGATCTTTACGTAATAAAGAATAAAGCCGGCACAGAGATTGCAGTAACCAGTTACGGTGCCCGTATCGTATCCTGGCTTGTTCCCGATAAGAACGGAAAGACAAAGACAGATATTGTTCTCGGTTATGATAATCTCCAATCCTACATTGACTCGAAAGAACCTTACTTCGGAGCCGCTATCGGCCGCTACGGAAACCGTATTGCCGACGGTAAATTCACTTTGGACGGCGTACAATACACAATTCCGATAAATAATCCCCCCAATGCGCTTCACGGCGGTCCGGTCGGATTCAACTCATTGGTTTGGGATACAAAGCAAATTGACGGAAAAACACTTGAATTCCGCCTTCTTTCCAAAAACGGCGACCAGGGTTTCCCCGGTAACATGAACGTGAAAATGGTTTATCAGCTGACCGAAGATAATGAGCTGAAAATCACCTATGAAGCCAATACGGACAAAGCTACCGTCATCAACCTTACCCACCACTCCTTCTTCAATCTTGCAGGAGCCGGTAACGGTACAGTCAACGATCATATCATGATGATTGATGCAGACCGCTATACTCCCGTAAGCAACGTACTCATCCCGACTGGAGAAATCGCCTATGTGGACCGCACTCCGATGGATTTCAGAAAACCGACCGCTATCGGCGCACGTGTTGACGAAAACTTCCAACAGCTCAACAACGGCAAAGGTTACGACCACAACTGGGTATTGAACAAGGCCAACAATGCAATGACCTTGGCTGCAAGAGTTATCGAACCAAAGAGCGGACGCGTACTTGAAGTATTCACGACAGAACCTGGCATCCAGTTCTACGGAGGCAATTTCCTTGACGATTCCTTCAAGGGTAAAGGAGGGAAAACATACGGATTCCGTACCGCATTCTGCCTGGAAACACAGCATTTCCCGGACAGTCCGAATCAACCCTCATTCCCGTCAACAGTACTCCGCCCCGGAGATAACTATACACATACCTGTATCTACAAGGTTTCCCTGCAATAATCGATTGCATGGATAAGCAAAAAGCCAGGGTCATTCCCTGGCTTTTTTGTTTCCGCACGATCACGGCAACGAAACGATCTGTAAAAAACAGCTAGATCAAATCCCTCTGTTCAGGATCTTTCTTCTCGGGCTTCTTCTCACCATCATGCAGATGCCGGGGCGGCATACCGACCTGGCGCTGCACATTTCGCTCGCGGGTCATGACAATTTCATCGCACAACTGCAGCACATGCATCCGGAGCCACATGAAAGTCGAACTGTTCGAGCGATAATCGCTTGGACCGTAAGCATGTATCCGGCCCGTACTTAACAGTAAGTCGTTCTGCGCAAATTCTTTCTCATTGTCCGGCTGATAAACCGCATAGGTTCTTCCCCCGTTTTTCCGGACAACCGAAAACACCGGAACATCACTTGGACCATCCGCCACATAAATCATATTTCTGAACGGGACCCGTCGATCGCTTTCCCGAATCTTTGCATTCACATCAATGTCTGGGGTTTTGTTACTTCCCTTGTTAATTTCAAAAATGAAACGGGTCTTGATAGTATTATCCACCATCACTCCAATTTGACTGATATCCCCTTTTGCCTCCATTGGAAACTCTTCCTGATCAAGGTACCCGGGTAAAACAGGATCCTCAATAAATTCACAGCCAAAGATACCGTCCACATGAGGAGCGATCATGCTACCGCGTATCATTTCGGCAAGCCCTGTGCTTATAATGTAATGCTCAAGCCCGATATCGTTCCGCCGGTATTCATCCCGGGAGCGGACAAGGTTTTTCAACAAAACAAAAAGCTCCGGCAATCCGGGAGCAAATTTCAGTTCCTTGCCAAGCTCGTGCAATAGCGCATTATTCAGTCCCTTGAACGGACCTTGTTTCACATAGGTCAGGAAATGATTCAGATAAACCGTATCAGGCGAGACTTTTATCCCACGTTTTGCGTACAATGCCGGTAAGGCATTGACCTCGCGCCAGAAACGTTCCTCATCCACGCCAAAATAGCGAAAAATCGGGCCCTGCATATATCCGTGAATCAACGTTTTATCGAAATCCCATATGCAGGCTATTATGTTCTGTTCATGTAAATCTTTATTCCCGACCATACGGTATTATTTCATTACGCATTCATTCAAAAGGAAAGGTTTTATTTCAGCGGATCACGTTATGAATAGATTACCAGAATAGGCGAAAACATCGGTCTACCTGTGCAAAAAATGGACTTTACACGCAAGATATGATCTATATGACTTCTGTAAAGTTCATCTGTAGCCATTGAGCTATTTCTAATACCCGATACCAATGAGAAAAAGTAAACGTATTCTAAGTCTTTCCCTTGTCATAATCATGTCCGGATTTATTGAGGCAAATGCTCAAGAAAAGAAAAATACAAAGCAGGAAGAGGAAGAGGTCATTGTTGCCCCAAAACCAATCCCGATGACTCAGAAATGGAAGTCCGAACAAATAAAAGTGCTTTATGACTGCGCGTTAATGATGGAAAAATATATCGCGTGTTTTCCAAAAGAAAAAAAATCGGTAACACTGAAAGAGGCAGATATGAAACAATGGAAGACAGAATTTCATCCTAAACTTGTTCAATCCGGATTGATACTTGATGATAAATTTTTCGAACCTAACGGGGATCATCCTATACGCGGAATAGGTAACGATGGAAAATTTTCCGAAGTCGAATATCTTCAATTCATGTTTCGGGTCTACCATGATCTCTATCTCATAGAGTCTATAAAACGGGAAGCAATAAACCAGCGTAACAAAGAAGAAGGCATGCCACTAAAGAAAATGGTAAAAAGGGAAAACTGGACACCTCAACGAATCAAGTTTCTTCAGGATTGTGCGATCATGATAGATAAATATCCCGACACTTTCTCAAAAAAAGATCCTGACAAGAAGCAATTATTCAACGAGAAGGACATGAAACGCTGGAAAGAAATCTATCGGCCAAAACTTGTTGAGGAAGGATTGATACTTGACGATAAATACTTTGCCCCTAACGGTGATCATCCAGAAATCGGAATCGGTAACGATGGATTGTTTTCCCGCCTCGATTATTTCCAGTTTTCCTATCGCGTCTTCAAGGAACTCTATTTTCTGGAAGCAGGAGACAAAGGGTTTGTGGAATCATTAGAGCAAATGAAAAAGGAAATCGCTGAAAAGGAAGCGAAAGAACCCCAAGATAAAAACGAGGAGAAAGGGAAGGAAAAAGAGAAAAAGAATTCCAACCGAAAGGCCTAGTCTCCTGAAAGGAAGCCCCGCCTCTATTTCATTAAAAACAAATAACAAACATTGGTGCGACTCCTCTACCGGAATCGCACCAATAAACAGGCAAGCGCTGTTTTAACGGGAAAGCTTTTCGAAAAGCTCGTAGTTGCGTTTGACAATTTCACGAGGGTCATCAAGCAATCCGGCAGCAAGACGGCTATTCTCAAAAATCTGTTCAAGCAAGAGATTTGCAATCTCAGGCTGTTCCTTTGAAAGTCTTGACAGATTTTTGACCAACGGATGACGGTCATTGATCTCAAACTGGATCTTATCTGCCGTGTTCTCGTCACCTTTTCCCATCGCTTTCAACATGCGGCGCATCTGCGGAGTCAACCCCGAATCGGAAACCAATACCGCCGCAGGGCTGTCCACAAGACGTTTCCCTGCCTCCACGGTTTCCACGCGCTTACCAAGCCTGTCTGCAATCCATGTTTTCAATTGCTTGAGCGTATCCGCATCCATCGCTTCGCCTTTCTGTTCGATATCTTCGAGTTCCAGATCCTTGCTATCGGCAGAAATAAGTTTTTTTCCGTCAAATTCCGACAAATGTGTCATCACAAACTCATCTGCCGGATCATAAAGGAAAAGGACTTCGAGATTCCGAGCTTTCAATGCTTCCAGATACGGGCTGTTTTCGGCAATTTCGCGCGTGCTTCCGGAAAGATAATAGATCGTTTTTTGCCCGTCCTTCATGCGACTCACATAATCAGCAAGGCCGATCTGTTCGCCCGGTTCCGTCATTGAAGATTCATACCGAAGCAGCTTTGCCAACGCTTCACGATTGGAATAATCCGTCACTATTCCTTCCTTGATGAAAATACTGAACTGTTCCCAGAAGCTTTTGTAAATATCGGGTTTATTTTGTGCTGTTTCTTCAAGATGCTTCAGGAAACGTTTTGTCAGCACGCGGTTTAACTTCTGAACAAGCTGGCTGTCCTGCATCGTTTCACGCGAAATGTTCAACGGTAAATCGGCACTGTCGACAACACCCTTCAGGAAACGTAACCAGTCAGGAAGCAGACCTTTCGGCTCTGCGTCAATCAACACTTTCCGGCAATACAATGCTACGGAACTTTCCATGCGCCCCAGGCCCATCCGCTCCATGTTTTCCTGTGGAACATAGAGTAATGCGTGGATTTCCAACGGCGCATCGGCACTGAAGTGCAGCCAAAACCGCGGCTCGTCATACGCATTTGCCTGGAACTTGTAGAATTCCTTATATTCTTCCTCCTTAATGTCCGCCTTGCTCCTCAACCAAAGTGCATCCACCTTGTTGAGTTTATCGCCCTCAAAAATGATCGGGAAAGGAACAAAACTACTGTAGCGTTTGATTGTGGAGGTCAGCGTATATTTCTGGGAAAAATCCTTGTTCTCATCTTTCAGCGAAATGACAATCTTTGTTCCGCGCTTTTGTGCAGGGGCTTCCTCAATCGTATAAGAACCGCTGCCATCCGAAGTCCAGCAACAGGCTTTTGCCTCCGGCTTCCATGAACGGGTGTATACTTTCACCTCTTTGGCGACCATGAATACGCTATAAAAACCGACACCGAACTGCCCGATCAGATTTTCATTCTTGCTACCACCCTGCTTGATTGCCTCGAGAAATGCCTTTGAACCGGAATGGGCAATCGTTCCAAGGTATGTTTTCAGTTCCTCATCCGTCATTCCCAAGCCTGAGTCCTGAATGGTAATCTCGTTTGCCTTTTCATCGGCGGTAACATGAATTTCCAGCGGCAAATCACCATCCTGAACATTTTTCTCCGTCAACTGGATATGGCGCATCTTTTCTGATGCATCGGACGCATTTGAAATCAATTCGCGCAGGAATATCTCTTTGTCCGTATACAACGAATGGATGACTATATCCAGCAACTGTTTAACTTCTGCCTGAAAAGAATAACTGCTCATGATTGAATTTTTGTTTTGAGTTAAACTCCGCACGATAGAAATTTTTCAGAAAAAATCAATACGGAGAATTAAGGGAATCACAATGCTGTTACCAAATAGCAGTTCAGTCGTACTGATTTCAGCAGAAAATGTCTTTGCTCTCCTTTGATCTTTAGGGTTAATTCCATGCCGTAAATGAAAATCGTGATATTAGGTTCAGGACGCGGATCAAACGCGCGCGCGCTACTCCAGGCAAAAAAAGACGGTAAACTGGCTAATACCGAGATTGCCGGTATCATTGCCGATGTCGAAAGCGCACCCATTCTGCAACTGGGCAAGGAATTCGGCGTACACGCTGAGTTTATAAGTGCCGCCCCGTTCAAAACAAAACTGGATGACGACGGCCAAAAGCGATACATTGAACGGATTAAGGCGCTCAACCCGGATCTGATTGTGTTGGCCGGTTTCATGCGTGTTATCAAGAAACCGTTCATTGATGCATTTAATGGAAAACTGATTAATCTCCATCCCAGCCTACTGCCCAGTTTCCCCGGCCTTGACGGGATCGGACAGGCGTTCCGCTTTGGCGTGAAAATCACGGGTTGTACCGTCCATTGGGTCACGGCAGATCTTGATGCAGGACCGATCATTGACCAATCGCCGATACGCATTCTGCCCGAAGACTCCGTTGAAACGCTTGCTCAAAAAATCCATGCTGCAGAGCATGAACTGCTTTGCAAAGTCGTTGCCCAGCTGTCGCAGCAAAACGGCTAACCGGACAGCAACCATTAACTTTCTCTTACTATGTACCAAGTCCGTTTTCCTATTTCCGAAACACTTCTGGATGAAATCGAAACCTATTTCTGCGAACAGGATCTCATTCCCTGGACGCTTTTCCAGGAACGCGCCGGCTGCCCGTATTTTATCCTCGGCTACTTTGAAGACAAAGCAGACATCGCGGCAGCATGGGAACACTTCCACGACGCAATTCCCAAACTGCCCGAAAAATATGAATTGATTGAGATGGAAGACTGCGACTGGCAAAATGCGTATAAGGCATACCTTAAGCCGTGGAATTCCCGGGACCTGCACTGGGTTCCCTCATGGATGCGCGCAGATTACATGCTACCGGCAAAGCACAAAGCCCTTTATCTTGATGCAGGCATGGCTTTCGGAACCGGCACGCATGAAACCACCCAGCTCTGCGCAGAACGTTTGCTCGACTACCGTGACGCTAATGAAAACTTTAGCGAGCAATACCTCATTGATGCCGGGTGCGGCTCAGGAATTCTCGCTATATCCGCCTATCTTCTGGGAGCAAAACATGTATTCGGATTCGATATTGATCCGGACTCGATAAAGGTCAGTAACGAAAACCTGGCTGAAAACGAACTTTCTAAGGATGCGGTTATCTTTGCTGAAGCCGATCTGGAGCAAGGTCTGAAAAATAAACAGGCCGACTTTGTCATGGCAAATATTCTCGCGCCAATTCTTATCGCAAATGCCGGAATACTCGTATCCGCCATAAAACCACAGGGAGAACTTGTGTTAAGCGGTATCCTCACAAAGGAAATTGATGACGTACGCACCGCTTTTCATGCTACCGTCAAAAAACAGGGCGGCAACTGGGAGATAGATTCGCGCAACAAAGGTGAATGGTCAGACTTACGGCTTAAAAGAAACTAAGCCACATTCACATGATTACACTCAGTACGCGTCAGGCAGCTCTTATCCTCAATGCGCTTCCGAACGTCGGACCGGTTACGCTCAGACGCATACGGGATACATTGCAACAGCCGCTCGCCGGCATTCTCAACGCGACAAAAGAACAACTGCTTTCTGTAAACGGTGTTGGTGAAGTCATCTGTTCATCATTACTCAACTGGAAATCATGCACAAACCACGAAGCAGAGGAAAAACGCCTCCTGGATAACGGACATGATTTTGTCACCTGCGACGATGAGCATTATCCCAAAGCTCTCAAAGAAATTTACGATTCCCCCATCGGTCTTTATTGGAACGGAAGCTACCGCATTGATCGCCCCTGCGTGGCAATGGTCGGAACAAGAGACTGTTCCGCTTACGGGAAATCCATTGCACGTAAACTTGCACGGGATCTATCATTGCTTGGGATCTGCGTCGTGAGCGGTCTTGCTCGGGGAATTGACACGGAAGCCCACGAAGGAGCGCTTGAAGGTGGTGGTCCGACAATCGCCATCCTAGGTAACGGCATGGACATCATTTATCCGCCCGAGAACAAATCGCTTTATACCCGCGTTTCCCAAAACGGCGCCGTCATAACAGAATTCCCGTACGGTCGACGAGGGGACAGGCAAACATTCCCGATGCGCAACCGCATTATTGCCGGCATCAGCCAGGCCATCATTGTCGTCGAATCCGATATCAATGGCGGCAGCATGATAACGGCACGTTTTGCTGCCGAACAAAACCGTCATGTTTTCGCGGTTCCAGGAAAACTCGACCAGAAGAACAGCCGAGGCTGCCATGCGCTCATCCGCGACGGCGCAACGCTTGTCACCTGCGCAGAAGATATCCTCGAATGTCTTCTACCACAGATCCGGTTCCCATTTGTGGAAACAGAAATAAAGACTGTCCGACCAAAAGAATCAGCTTTCATAAAAGATAAACCCGAGCTTTCAGGTGATGAATTTGCTGTTTACAACGTTGTCCGTGAAAAAGGAAAAATGTTCCAGGATGATATCACGGTAACATCACGTATTGCACCCGCACGTGTTGCCGTAGCGTTAACCGGCCTTGAAATCAAGGGATATCTCGTCCGCAATCTGGACGGGAGCATCGAGCCCGTTTAATTTTTATCTGTCGGCATCGGGCACTGGCAATTCCAACAAACTTCGAAGTTTGCCGGAACCATTTCACCGCAATGCGGACATTTGACATCGGGACCTCTTTTCCCTCTTGGATGATTGAATTCGCGGACAAGCTCCAACGCTTTCAGATAATCCTTGTCGTCATGAACGCAGAGTGTCGGCCAAAATGCGACCGGTGAGAAAGTTGCAATGGAATTATGGGCATATTCGTTTTGGATGAAACAGGGAATTCCGGCGGCATCCAATTCCGATTTCAGATAACCGACCTTTGTATAATCCCAATCAACGTAAACCGCTCTCATTGTGATCTCAATCATACATCGCTTTTCGCCATTTACGAGTTTTAAACAATATTATTGATAACTTGGATTGCATTCAGAAACGACAGCTTGTTAAAGTATCAGCATATGAGTTTCTTACAGCTAGAAGGAAAAACCATACTGGTCATGGGAGTCGCCAACAAAAAGAGTCTGGCTTGGGCGAGTGCAAAAATACTGGAAGAAGCCGGTGCAAATGTTATTTATAGCGTTCGTTCGGAAACCCGCAAGGAATCCCTCGGAAAGTTGCTTCAGGGAAAAGAAGTTCATGTATGCGATGTGGAGTACCCCGAACAGACAATAACCCTCGCCCAAACAATTGCCCAATCACATAAGACAATCAACGGTATTGTTCACTCCATTGCCTTTGCCAATTACTCTGAAGGCATAAAACCTTTCCACGAAACGAAACGGGAAGATTACCTGCAAGCTACCGCGATCTCCGCTTTCTCCCTTGTGGAAGTTGCCAGAGCATTTAAAACACTGCTCGCCAAGGATGCCTCTGTCGTGACCATCGGCATATCATCCCATGTTACCGCCGACAATTACGGCTATATGTCCCCGATAAAGGCCGCATTAGAAGCCAATGTCCGTTTCCTCGCAAAGTCATTCAGCGCCGACAGCGAAATCCGTTTCAATTCAGTCAATGCCGGCCCGCTAAAGACAAGTGCATCAGCTGGAATTCCAGGATACTTGGATAGCTACCTCTACGGAGAAAAATTCACTTTCCGAAAAAAAGCGCTGACAACAGAGGAAGTCGCTAACACGGTTACCTTTCTGCTGAGTCCGTGCTCATCGGGCATAAACGGACAAGGCATTGTAGTAAACGCTGGCATGGATCTGAATTACTTTGACCGTGAAGTCATTCGTCTGGCAATGCGTCCAGAATAATTGTCTAAAAGTCTTGATGCTACCGTTCCTTTTCTCCTAAATGGGGAATAGCCATTCATTAACAGAAAGTATTTAGCCATGGAACGTTTTATCAGACTTTTCGTTGTTTTTTTTACTGTGTTCTTAGGCACAATTGTGTCAGCACAGGAAACCGTGCGGGAAATTACCGTTGATTTTGATGATGTAAACAAGGGAGCCGTTGCAGATGCCGCAGAAGTGAAAATTGAATCTGCCTCGCTCGAATTCCGCGAAATCGGATCAAATCTGGGAAAAGCACTCAATCAACTTGGGGATTTTTCCGACGTTAAGATTGTTTACTACAAAAAAGAAGGAACTGCTCCAACGGAACGTATAGCCACCAGTTATGTCGCTGATGTAGTCAAAAATCACAAAATCTCGGACATCGGTAATGAAAACAACGCTCGAAAATTGATGTGGATGATAAATACGGATAATTCCGCTGCTTCCATCAATATCCGCTATACAAACGGCATTAAGGGAAAAGTGTTTATCAGCAGAGAAAACGGCGCACTTTCCGGCATCGTCATCTTTCCCGAAGTGAACGGAAAAAAACAGATTTCTATCTTTAATCTGAACAAGTAATTACCAGACTGAGTGGCACTTACTTCGTTTGGCAGTTACTTGTAACCATAGAAAACGGCAACAGGTATTCTTCATGTTACCGTTTTGTGTCTTTTTATACAAAAGCTAAACAGAAAATGCCTTGCGGATAATGGTAATTGTCCGTTGCAGGTCGTTTTCACTCAAGTTACTGCCGCTTGGTAAACAAAGTCCATCATTGAAGAGTTTCTCGCCGATGCTACCGCCGATATATTCGCATCCTTTGAAAACCGGCTGAAGATGCATTGGTTTCCAGATCGGCCGTGATTCAATATTGTCCGCTTCCAAAGCAAGACGTACTTTCTCGCGATCCACACCACCCGATTTTCTCGGATCAATGGTGATGCACGTTAGCCAACGGCTATGTTTTCCCCAATAAACTTCCGGTTGCAAAACCAAACCGGACAAATCACCCAGCGCACGCGTATAAAATTCAAAGTTTGCACGGCGCGCCTTAACCCTGTCATCCAATACCTGTAACTGCCCGCGCCCAATCGCCGCACAGATATTACTCATGCGGTAATTGTAACCGATATGGGAATGTTCATAATGCGGAGCTGGATCACGGGCTTGTGTTGCCAAGAACCGCGATTGTTTAATCAACATCTCATCCGCTGAAACCAGCATACCACCACCGGACGTAGTAATGACTTTGTTTCCGTTAAATGAAAATATACCAAATTTCCCGATGGTACCGGGGGCGATTGTTTTCCCCTTGTATATACAAGTTGTTCCAAGCGCCTCGGCTGCGTCCTCAATCAAAATCACACCATACCTTTCACAAAGATCCGCAATGGCTTCCAGATTCGCGGACTGACCATAAAGGTGAACCAGTATTAATGCTTTCGGCAATCTTCCGGTAGCATGGCGGCGTTTCAGAAAATCTTCCAACAGATTCGGATCCATGTTCCATGATTCCGGCTCAGCATCAATAAAAACAGGCTTTGCGTTACAATAAACAATCGGATTTGCCGAGGCCGAAAAAGTCAGTGACGAACAAACAACCTCATCACCGGAACTAACACCCGAAAGGATCAGAGCCAGATGGATAGCCGCCGTTCCGCTGCTCGTCGCGGCGGCATGGCCAATGCCTATCTTGGCAGCCAATTCGCGTTCAAATGCATCCACATGCGGACCCAATGGTGCGATCCAATTACTGTCAAAGGCTTCCTTGACAAATCCAAACTCCAACCCGCCCATGTGCGGAGAAGATAGATAAACTCGAGGCTTCGTTGTCATAATAATGTTACTTAATTAATCGTAAAACTATCGACAACGCAAAGTGTTTTTGAAGAAACATAAGCGAAAACTAAACATGGAAACCTTTCTGCTACTTATCCATATTTCCTTTAGTTGTTTGTACGTTTGAGAACAAATTAAACACATTTCGTCATTTTCCACCACATCTTTCATCTTGTCGTCTTGCCATTTTCGACTTTGTGTTTTTCCTACTTAGCTGTTGAGCTACGCTTCACATAACAATGAATAGCCATGTTCCAGTAATAAAACGTATCTTTGATCTGGTAATAGTCATAGGCGCTATGCCGTTCTGGATTCCAGTTCTCATTATTTGCGCAGTTTTCGTCCGGCATAGCATGGGTAGCCCTGTTCTTTTCACGCAACGCCGTCCCGGAATTAACGGAAAAATATTTCTCATGTACAAGTTCAGGACAATGACCAACGACTGTGATGCCAACGGCAAGTTACTGCCTGACGAGAAACGTCTCACACGGTTTGGACAATTCCTCCGTTCATCAAGTCTTGATGAGTTACCTGAACTTTTTAATGTGCTTCGCGGGGAAATGAGCTTGGTCGGACCTCGCCCGTTACTCGTCCAATACCTCGATCGTTACACGCCGGAACAAATGCGAAGACACGAAGCGTTACCCGGCATTACCGGCCTTGCCCAAGTCAGCGGCAGAAACGCGATTTCCTGGGAAGACAAATTCAAATTGGACGTGCAGTACATCGACAACTACTCACTCTGCCTTGATATTAAAATCCTGTTTCTGACTGTCTTTAAAGTGTTTAAGCGAGAAGGAATCAGCGCCGATCAGCACGCTACCATGGAAGAATTCATGGGTAATAAACCGTCCGATAAGCAAGATTAGCTTACTCCTCATGTATTTTGTATTTCGCCGGCACGCCAGTAGCAAAGGTATTATCTGGTAAATCCTGTTTCAGAAAACTACCGCCACTCAAAATACATTTTCTCCCGACTCTCACCCCCGGAGCAACGGATGATTTCACGGCAAGAAAAGAATAGTCCCCTACATGAACATTTCCGCACAGGGAAACTCCCGGCGCAACATGTACGTAATCCCCAATCACATTATCATGATCCACCGTACTGGCAGTGTTTAAAATGCTATGCCTGCCAATTATAGAACCCATATTGACGGTAACATGCGCCATGATTACCGTACCCTCTCCAATTTCAATGTCGCTCCCAAGAACCGCAGACGGATGAATAGCAGTAGTAAAACCAAATCCGATTTCCTTGAGATTATTTACAATATGCTCACGGGTATTTCCATTTCCAATGCTCACGATGAACCGGGTATTTTTTGAATCCAATCTCTTTAACAGTTCTTTCCCATGAACAGGATACCCATGATAGCTCTTCTCTGAAGATGCATCATCCACAAATCCTGCGATTGGCGTTCCGCACGCTTTTAATATATCGGCAATTACTGCGCCATGTCCACCAGCTCCATAGAGGAACACCTGATATTTCAAAGTATTTTTTTCTCCAAGTCGCTTAGCGGGAACCCCAAAAACGGTTGTGTGCTCCGCCACGTTGATGACAACAGTACTTCCTGCCCCGATAACAGCATTATCTCCTACACGTATTTTCGGCAGAACCGTAGCATGGCTGCCGATAAACACTCCAGATCCGATTTTCACCCATCCCGTGATATCGCAATAAGCGCTAACCGTACTCCAACTTCCGATTGAAGCGTCGTGCCCCATTCCTGAATTTACATTCATGGTGACAAACGCTCCGATATTGACGTCGCAAGTAAGATTCACTCTCGGACAAATGACGCTACCACAGCCTATATTCACATTTCTCCCGACTATCGCAGTCGGATGAATCAGCGTTTCAAAAACAGCCCCACGCTCCAGAAGCAACTGGCAACAGTACTTTTTCATCTTGGGATTTCCTAACCCGCAAAGGAAAACTTCATCAGGTGAAGGCACCCAATCATCTATTGTTCCAATGACTTTCTCCTCTATAGAAAAATCTTTCAGCGCATTCAGGTTATCATCAAGAAACCCTTTAAATTCCCATTGAGTCTTCCCCCTTTTAAGCACATCTCCAAGCCAGTTATGTAATTCGCGGCCGAATCCACCTGCACCAACTATGATGACCTTCTTCATTTGTTTTTCACGGCCAGTGAATAAATCTCGGAAAAAGTACTGCATCTCTTCAGGTCGTCCATAGACAACTGCTTTCCGAAATCTTCATCAAACACTGCAAGAATAGTCAGAAGGGACATTGAATCCCAATAAGGCGCATCGCGAAATCGTTCATCTGGTTTGATGCTACCGTTTTTCAACGTCAAATTATCTTCCACATGACGAATGAATTCTTCGATTGTAATCATAGCCTCATTATCCTTTATAGGTAAACAACTTGCAATAGGACATTTGTGGTTGTTCAAGATATGCGCTTCCCCATGATAAGCCAACCCCAAATCCGGAAATAATCAGCTTATTTGGCTGCTCGCAAACCATCCCAGCAAATGATTCACAGATCACCGCAGGAATGGAAACAGCACTCTGATTCCCGTATTTCTCCAGAACTACTGCAGGCATTTTTTCCTGCGGAATTTTCAGTTTGCGCGCAATGGTCGTCAGAATAAATTTATTTGCCTGATGTAGAATAAATCCATCGATCTCGCTCACAGCCCTCCCAGAAGCTTCGAGTACTTCGCTCATTGATCGAGGAACTTCCCGCAAAGTAAAATTAAACACCTCGGCTCCATTCATATAAAGATCATTACGAGAACGATAGTTTCCTTCCTCATCAACAATCGCCTTAGATGATTCCATAGAAAATGGCTCACGAGATCCTCCCGCCGGAATACACAAGTGCTGCCATCCCGTACCATCAGTTCCCAAAGAAAAAAAGAATTGCGAAAGCTGATCTGTCTTTTCGATAATAGCAGCAGCCGACGCATCACCAAAAAGAGGAGCAACACCCCGATCTCTGGGATTCACCAAACGGCTTAACGTGTCTCCGGCAACCAGAAGAATCTTACGACACCCACTCGAAAGCATAACGGAGCTTAAGTATAATCCATAAACCCATCCAGAACATCCGAGGTTCACATCAAAAACAATACAATGTTTAGACAATCCTATGCTACCGTGCAAAATCTGAGCATTATTCGGGGAACGGTGATCCGGTGTCTGCGTGACAAAAATAAGTCCATCAATAGAGCCCTTCTCTATATTAAGATTCTCAATTAAGTCTATAGCTGCCACTTTTCCCATATCCAAAGCAGTGACCCCTTCAGGAGACACAGATCTTCTGCCTAATCCGACCGTTTTTTTTATGCGTTCCATTTGAGCAAGATCGGCAGAATAGTTATCTTTCTGCTCCTCGAAGAATCGTTCTTCCGGTCCTACAACCGTTACAATTCCACTAACCATAATGTTATTTACTGTAATCACTGACATAGGTTAACCTATCCTTGTTTTTTTGAAACGTTCGGAAACATTCAATGATTCCGTCACTTTTATCTTTGCAGGTATTTTATATGGGTCCAATTTTGAAAGACAATACTGGCG
This sequence comes from Opitutales bacterium, assembly GCA_031552815.1. Lineage (GTDB taxonomy): Bacteria > Verrucomicrobiota > Verrucomicrobiia > Opitutales > JAVBMG01 > JAVBMG01. The sequence goes on along the minus strand of JAVBMG010000012.1, from coordinate 189,028 downwards.
AACAGTCTTTCTCAATAAGATCGGATCCATCTGATCTTTCAATACAACATTTGCCACAACGGCTTGTCCTGTTATCGCATTGGATTCTGCGCTCACGATACAATCTTGGATAAAATCCAGTTCGAGTAAGACAGATTCGACCTCTGAAGGTAATACCTTCTGACCGCCGACATTGATAACCTCCCGCATCCTTCCAATTATTTTCATGAATCCATTCGTATCCATTTCAACCTGATCACCCGTACGAAACCAACCATCTTCAGTGAACGAATCCATAGGTGCATTTAAATAGCCTAATGTCTGTGTTTTAGTCCGAAGCCATAGTTCTCCATTCACAATTTTAGATTCTGTATTCGGATCATCAATTCTAAGTGAAATACTGTCTGACGTCTCACTGATTGTTGATGAGATACCCGTTTCGCTGGTTCCATATGTCTGAATAAACCTGACTTTGGGAAAATATGCCCGGAGCCGTTTCAGTAAAGATTCAGGCATTGGCTCAGTCCCATAGGAAATAATACGCAAGGAACCTAAGTCATGTTTTTCTGATAACTCACTGATTAATAATAAATTCAGAAATGTGGGTGACGCGGGTAAAACTTGGATCTTATAACGTTCTATCAATTTTGCGACCGACTCCGGGCCTCTTTCATTGGGAACAACCAACATCGCTCCGATGGAAACAGCATTTAATAACGTATTCAGTCCCCCAATGTGATCAAACATTAGAAATACCATCATTTTCAGACTCTTTTCTCTTCTTCCTTCATACGAAGCAAGGAGATTGTCCAAATTATGAATCATCGCTTTCGGTTTACCTGAGCTACCGCTGGTAAAGAGAACCAATCCCGAACATTTTTCTTCCCGCAAGCCATTAATCAAAGGATGCTCCCAACGTGGTGTGTTCATTGAATCGACTGTCAGCAATTCTACATTTATATAGAACTGTGCATGCGATTCCTTCACGCGAACATTTATCTCCTCCTTGATCCGTGTTGCAATAGGAACAATAACTGCCTTTATTTCAGCCAACGAGAAGAAAGCAGCGATGGCGTCCAATGAATAATCACCAATCAATGCCACAATGTCACCCGAAACAATTCCATTATCGGTGATTTTACTTTGCCACCAATCAATGCGATTTAATAAATCGCCGTAAGAACTCGAAAGATACTCCGTGAGAAGAAAATCTTTCTTATCGTATGCCTTTATCTTGTTTAACAGGTGATTCACTGTATCAGTTGATTCCTCCAAGATAAATTACTTGGCCCGTAATAAAAGAACTCTTCTCACTTAAGAAAAAATCAATCACATTAATAATATCCCCGGTAGTTCCTATTCGATTAATAGCCTGCGTTTCAATCAGTTCATTGATTTTTTCCTTGGGGATCAACCTGATGAGATCCGTCTCGACCGGCGTAGGACCAATCGCATTCACAGTGATACCATGAGGAGAAAGTTCGCGCGCGGCTATTTTAGTAAGCGATTCCACAGCCGCCTTGCTCGCCGCATAAATCGCCTCTCCTTTCAAAGCCAATGGAACAGCAACCGTCGTGAAATTGACTATACGTCCGTGTTTCTTCCTTATCATCTGCTTAGCCGTTTCTCTCATCACAAAAAACGTTCCGAGAAAATTCGTCCCCATTATTTGTTGTGCTGTTTTTCCGGGAGTAAGCAACAGATGATTCATTGATGCAATGCCGGCATTGTTAATCAAGGCATCAATCTTTCCAAATTCATTGACAGTAGCATGAATCATCGAACAAACAGCTTTCTCATCAGAAATATCAATAGAATGATGCCTGTAATTCGGATGTAACAATTCAGCGTCTTTTCGGCTGCATCCTATAACTACATACCCAAGCCCGAGGTAGTACGTTGCGATTGCCTTCCCTATCCCTTTTCTGGTCCCTGTTATTAAAATTACCATATTCAAAAAAATCAGGAAACTAAGGATTCTATATATTCCGCCAAACGCCCAATCGAACGAAACGGAGACAAGCGTTGACTCATTGCATGCTCATTTGCCAGGACAATTTGAATGCCCTTTTCGCGTGAGAAACGCTCTTCAATATCAGCAATCAATGTTACCAGCTGAATACTGTCCAACCCGCTACGAGTACCATAGAGCAAAGTCTCCTGCGACGGGTTTTTCAATGATTCCAAATTCGTTTCTTCAGCAAGATCTGCCACAGATGCATAAATCACCCCTAATACCTCATCCTTTGTCATTTCTATTCTAGTTTGTAGTTTTTAAGTATTGCTTCAAGGTCGTTTATTCAAATCATTTAAGACCGATAAACCGAATGATGTCATTATTAACGAGCTTAACATCATAGTATTTCTCAGCCAAGCACCTGCTTTTCTTTCCATGAATATGGACCCATTGAGGGTTTTCCGAATACCACTTCATTACAACACATAAAGAATTTACATCCTTTACCGGAACAAGAAACCCGTTGTCCCCTTTTAAAATTATGTCCTGATAATCCCTAGGGTCAAATCGGCCTAACTTTTCCATCTTTTCAAAAGTCATTCCATTCCAAATTTCACATGTCTCCTCAAAGAAGATTGTCTCCCGACATCCAGGAACATTTGTCGTTATGATTGCACGCCCCGTGGCCATTGCTTCCAAGACGGAACGCGGCGTCCCTTCGGAATAAGAAGGAAGCACAAAAACAGAACATTGTTTAAGCCCTTCTCTTATATCAGAAAATTCTCCCTCATATGAAAAAGAATCATCCTCTGACAATTGTAGGATTTCTTTCTGGGAAATACCTGTCGGGTTTTTGTCAAAACCCCCAATCAATGAGAACTTGCCAAGATCTGATAATCGTTTTGCTGAGTTAATGTATTCAAGCAACCCCTTCTCTCTCAACAATCTTCCCACCATGAGAAAACGAAGTTTATTGGGAAGCGGAGCCGCTTGATAATAATCGACTTCCACTCCTGAACCATAAACACGTGTTACCTTCGTTTTCTTTGATAAAAGTTGCTCCTCTTGAAATAGTCGCATGTCATCTGGATTTTGAAAAATAACTCCTCTCATATATTGAGATGAAAACCTGTAAAGGGATCTGCCCATAAACTGTGCTATCTTTTTTTTGATTCCCGCTCCTTTCGTAAAAGCAAACCCAACCCCTGTTACCATTCCATAGAAACTGGAGACTTTTGCAAAGTGCGATGCGATACTACCGTAAACGATAGGCTTATGCGTATATGCCAATACAAGATCCGGAGATATGCTCTTTATTGTTTTTTCTAACTTTATGCAGTTGAAAAGATCGGCAAAGGGATTCATTCCTGCCCTCTCCAAGGGAATAACATAAAAATCGACACCGATTCTGGCTAATTCACTAATCACATCATTATCTTTTTCCGGAGCACCACAGATCACTTTATGTCCACGTTGCACCATGTCACAAATTAAAGATTTTCTAAAGCCAACAAGGGACTTCGAATAACCTGCGATTAACATTATGCGCATAAATCTAACTATAAAGTTGTAAAAATTGTGAGGCCATTTTCTTGATGGAGAAATCTTCCCGTATTCTTTTTAAATCTTCGGTTGTTTCTTCTTCCAACTTGCCGATATCTTTACTCAGTATCATCATCACACTTTCAAAAAAGCCATGATCGTCTCCTGCAACAAAGAGCCTTTCTTTTCTTCCAATAACCAGCGCACAATCTCCGACATCAGATGACACACAAGGGACGCCACAGGCAATTCCTTCTATAAGGACCATCGGCATTGACTCCCCTATCGAAGTCAAGGCAATTAAATCGCAGGCATTCATGAGATCGGTTATATCCTTCTGAAGTCCCATCAAAATGCATTTTTCTTGAAGCCCTCGTTCAGAAATTAACCTAAGTAAACCAGGATTAGATGAATCCATTTCTCTCCCGCAAAGTAGAAATTTTACATCAGAAAACACATCTACGACATGTTTTGCACCATTGAGAAATGTTCTATGATCTTTTATCGGTTGCCATGAGGCAAAAATTCCAATGATTTTCGTTTTATCAGAAATAGACAGCTGTTTCCGTTTCCGAAGACGTCTCTCCGCTGTTGGATAGAATACATCTACATCAACTCCGTTTGCAATTGTCAGGCATTTTCTTTTACAAAAGCCTTTTCTGACATGAACTTCCATGCTTTGAGGTGCAGCAAAGATAATCTTATTCACGACCGGACATTGGCTTATTTTTGACATGAAACCAACAAGTTTCAATGTTCGAGATGAGTTTACTTCTCTATTAAATGAAGCATGGTGTATTGACCAATATACAGGTTTAAGGAACAATACCCCTAAAATAGACGCTAACACTGATCCGTGATACATCCAGCCTTGGAAAACATTCGGACGAAAATGGAATACCCCTTTCAATAAACTCCATATTTGCGTGTGCTTGTTCTCAGAAAAAACAGAAATCACAGGAATCCCAAGGTTTCTAATGTCTTCTCCTATCTTTCCGACTGGAATAATAGAAATTAGCATTATTGCGTCTCCCTCCTTCGCTAATGACTTTATTAACTCCCTTAGCACGACTTCTGCACCCCCGACATTAGTTCCAGTCGACACAAAAACAATCCGCTTACCTTTGTTGACGGCAAATCTCATTAAAATCTTGGGATAGAAAGCTTTTTGCAAATTATTATTATACAGGAAAATAGAGGATAAGCATTTAATAATAACCAAAGCTCCAATTTTGCGATGAACTTAACATTCGAATTCGAAAAATATGTCTCCTTATATTTGCACAATTCTCCCATAATGCTTTGACGCATTTCTTTATCCGTATAATTCGCAGTAAGCATTTTTTCAACACAACCAACTGCGGTAGCCACGTATCGTTTTACTGCGCCGTTCGTTAACTTTACATATTTTTCCGAAACAAATGTTACCAAGTCTTGCGATGCCTCAAGGGCATCACAGAACAGTTTTCGATTAAATGAACCACTCATTATACTACCTTGCCTTCTCAAGTAATAGTATTTGGGGTTAGAATTAAACACGATAACACTACACCGATCTATTAGCTTATAGGTTGTAAACAAATCTTCTGCCAATTTTCCGTATGGATAACGAATTCCATCAAACAAGCTTTTTTTATATAGCTTATTCCATGCAGAAGTATCAAAGGGGTATTGATTAAGCATCTTTTCCAATGCCTCTTCTTTGGACATGAGACATGATATTTCACTTTTTATTCTCGGTCTTTCTTCTCCTGATTCATACACATCGATAATACCACATATTGCTATATCTGCTTCGCGCGTAATCATATCATTCATCAATGACTGATACATGTCAGGCGCAATACAATCATCACTATCAACAAACCCTACATATATTCCCTGAGCAATGTCTATTCCAGCATTTCTCGCATCTGAAAGACCGCCGTTTTCTTTATGGATTACCTTTATCCGTTTATCTTTTTGCGCATACTCGTCACAGATAATACCGCATGAATCCGGAGAACCATCATCTACTAGAATCAACTCAAAATCCGTGAATGTTTGCTGCAAGATAGAATCGATACATTTTTTCAGATAAGGCTCTACCTTATAAACAGGTACTATTATACTGATTCTACACATGATTATCGTCCAAAAACAGTTTGGTAAGGAATAACATCTTTATATCCCCAAAGATCGAGAAAAACATACATTAAAATACTTAATCCGATTAAAAATACCGTATTCAATAATGTTGCAATACTTCTGTTCCCCAAAGAAGAGAAAAGCAAAGGAAACAGCAGTATTTGGAATATTTTAAAATAAATGGAAATCCGATTCACATATGGTAAAAAGAAAGCACAGCAATAAATGGAGAAATTGATAAGCTGTAAGTTTACAAGTACATATGCGTATTTATCCCTAGACTCCATTCGGGGAAGGAAGCGCAAACAGAAAAAGAACAATGTCAGTTCCCATGCAATTTGAGGTATCGCAGTAACACCTCCCTCAAATTGCCCGTTCTCAATATAATTCTCATACGAAAGGGACTGAGCGATATTGACTCCAAAATACCGCAAAAAGATGACTGCGATTGGAATCATGAAGAAAAGCATTAAATACCCTTCTGCTTTGTATCTACGGTTTAAAACAAAATACAACGGAAGCATCATGATGGCACTTTTATGAAAAAGGAATGCTATTAAAATAACTATAGAATAATGTATTATTTTTTTATTTTTTAAGAAATTAATTGAATAAAAACATATGGAAATTGCAATAAATTGCCTTATTATATTAAATGAACTAAAATAGTATAATGTCCCGATAAAATAAGCCAGACTGAGACCTGGGTTCATGGAATTTTCTTTAATCGCAAGAAATATCAGACCTAGTATAAGCGTACTGCTAGCAACAAAAAACCATATAGGATCTGAACTGAAGAATGATATTACATCGCAAAACCAGACAAATCCTTTTTCTAAGTATCCATAATTCCCTGTTTCAAAAATAGTTCGATAAACATAAAAATCAGTACCTACATCCCATCGAATAGCAGCAGGAACTGTTAATATCAAAAAAGACAAACCATACCAGATCCATTTTACCCTTGATTTTGAACTTCCTCCAATCTCACTACGCTCGCGACGAGCTCCGAAATACATGAAAATCGGGGCAAAGATATAAATGCAATAATAAATTAACATGTTTAAAATGATTGATTTTTTAACCTGGGAAACACCTTAATCTTATTTATGTCTTCGCCAAAAAGAAAGAAAACAGTCCTTATCAGAAAAAAAGAAATTTGTTGAAAGTTGAGTAAAAACAGCATTTGAAAAGCAAAACACACCTGAAAAAAGGACTTTATTCCAATACACGGACTTTTCACGATCCATTGGAAAAAGTATGATTTATACATCGGATACTCTTCTTTATATGATCGACTGGTAATTATGACCCGAGTAAATATATAAAATATATAGCGATACGACCTTAATCCTGATGCATTCGAAATTCGTAGGGAAAATATTCTTTTTTCTTCTTTACTTAAAAATGGTAATTTTAAAAGAGACAACAATTGAACATTTACTTTCAACCAATTCCAGTTCCCCTCCGGATCGGTGGATTTCCAATTTACAAGCATACTTTCAGAAAAACCATACTTCCGATTTTTCTTGATGACACTCATAATCATTGCCACATGAGGAGCTGCAGTGTAAACAAAATTGTAGCCGACAAAGAGAGCATCCTGCATAAGATTCGTCTTATACACTCCAGAGGAAATAAATAAAACATTAGAAAAGGAATGCATGTCCTCTATAAAAGACAAAAGACCTATTCCGTTCTTATTATCATTCGCATGAAAAATAGAAGAAAAATTAAAAAACGCATAATCTTCAAATAAACCTAGCATTTTAAAAATAATTTCTATTGCCCCTTCTTGTACTTCATCATCATCCCCTAAAAGCCAAGTCCAAATGCCAGCACTTTCTTCAAAACAACGAATAATATTTGCGGAGCCTCCAATATTTGATTTATTTCGAAGAATTCGTATTTGGCAATCATTCTTTACCTCCTGAAGAACATTTCCAAGCGATTCTTCTACTGGCATGGAAGAATTATTATCAATAATCAATAATTCACATTCCTGGTTAAGTTGAGGAATTAATCGCTTTAGACTCGTGACAAGAATCGCATTGCGATTATACGTTGGCATTGCAATGGTTAAAAGCGGACGCTTCATGATGCATTTCTTAGTTATAGGCATGCCACTCATCTCGCTTAGTTTGAAAAATCTTCATACTCCAAACGAGCACAATTAATTGAACGATGGTAATTCCAATACACACGCCCCAAGTTCCCCATAAAGGAATAAATGTAAATAGCATTAAAACGACAAGAATCGCATAACCGATGGACATCCCCAGCAACGGCTCTTCCTTATGCGCTCTCAAATAAGTAGCCAAAGAAAACAGTATACATTGAAAGAACATATTCACGAGCAAAAGTGTGACTTTTCCTGTACTCAAAAAGCGACCACCCAACAAAGGATATAAGTACTTTAGCAGACCTAATGCAGCAATACATGCTATCATTGTAACCAAAATTACAACCATACACTGCGTAAATGCTTTAAAGAAAAAAGAATCTAATCCTGCCCAATCTTTTTTAGCAACAAAGTTTCCGAATCTTGGAGCCTTGGTATTAATCCATGCCATTCCAATAGCGGCTACATTACTTGCAAGCGTTAAACTCATTCCCATTTTCCCAGCTTCTGCGGCTCCTTCGTATGCCAAGACAATGGGATTAAATAATTGAAATATGAAATATCCACTTAACCAACTTACTGCAATTTTCCATTGAAAAGGAAATAATTCTTTTACCCAAGAGATGACATGGTCTGTATTGAAAGAAGAATAAAGATCACTAAAGAATGCCTTGTACTTCAAGAAAAACCAAAAACCAACCACTATCGTAGAAACGATTGATCGTGCCACAAGCGCATATAATCCTCCTCCGAAATAAAAAACGGTCCAACAGGCTATATTACATAGAACCCCATTCCAAAGTCGCTGACTTGCAATATCTGCCACCTTCCCACATCCCTCGAGTAGCGATGCCAATGGACTGATAAATATATATAGCCCATTAAAAACACAAAGCCAAATCCATGCGGATCGCCAATCAATGCTATCGCCAACAGTAAAACGGAAAAATAGAAGACCTCCTGGTAATACAATTACGAGAAACAAGCAGGATATAACACAATACACCTTTATACAAAGATGGAACAGTGACGATAATCGTGATTTGTTATCGGAATTCCCCACAAGAATCCCACCCTCCCACTTCAACTTTACCACTTCATGACTTGCAGTCTGCATAACTACATAGGTTAACCCCAATTCAAAAAAAACCTGTAAACTGATGATATTTCCAAATGTATAATAAACGCCCTGTTCGTCCTCAGTAAGACCACTGGCAATAAACCATATAGTTAATAGTCCTGAAAAAACCGTCCATCCTCGACCCAATAGAACATAAAAAATAGCATGATCAACCCCAATAAACCTTAGGAATCTTTTCGTTAAATCAATCATAGACCTTCAACAATCAACTGAAATCCATCTCTCAGAGTGATTTCACTGACTGCAATAATCGTTTCATCATAATACATCACTTATCTTTTTTCCACTTAGTAAACTTTGATCGCTCCACAAATAATCCCATTCTCCGAAACGGCCTATCGGAATAACGCCATGATCCTTAAGAAAAGAATGAATATACGATACAGCATCCTTTCGATTTCCATCAAAGATTACATTTGCATACTTTACCTCCCGGCAATCGCAAATCTCCACATCACCATAGGTAAATAACTTCATCTCCTGACCTTTGTCAATAACATGACTTAATAACTCATCCCTTCCTCGTAAAGGAAGATCGGTGCTCAACGAATAAACCTCAAACTGAAGCGAACTCTTTCCTTCAGGAACATTATCAGGTGATTTTAAGGACGGGGAATACACTCTTGCCGGAAAAATAGTCTCATCATAGATATAAGACCAAAGGTGTTTTGGAATATCCGGACGATTAAATCCAATGGAAACTAACTGTCCCGATGTGGCACGCAACCGACAAGCAGCCTGGAGAATATCTATCGGACAATCTTTTATTATTTTTACCAGTTCCGGAAGCGGAATGGAAGAAACCAGATGTTCATAATACTCTATGCTACCGTCAGAAAATGCTACTTTTTTGTTTTTAAGATCAATCTGAACAGCTTCCCTCTTCAGATAAATATCTGTTGATTCTGCCATCTTGGCAAGGAATGACTTATATCCTCCTTTTTCCGGATAACACATTTCCTGCGCATAATAAAAATTAGTCTTTTGCTCCTCGAAAGCGCCACGCAGTATATTCTGTAACGAAGGTAAGCTAAAGCGTCCTCCAAGCCAATCAATCGTTAATTCGAAAGGATCCGTTCTCCAATATTTCCGAGTATACGGAAAAAAGAACTTTTCGGCAAACGCTTCTCCAAATTGCGCCAATATCCACTCCTGATAGTTTTTAGGATTAGTTATGACTAATCTTTTAACAAAGCCCTCTATTACCTCGATTTTCTCCTCTGTAGACAGAAGTGCTAAATTATTTTGGATAGGATGCCTGAGCCATTTTTCCCTATAATAATTATAGGATTCCGGTTTGTGAGCAATTGACGAACAACTCTCAGAAAAGAGTTTTTTTACATAATCATCCTTTGTAAAAGAAAAATGAACAAAGTAATCGAAACGAAATCCGGTTTTTATGGTAAAGTTATCACATAATCCACCCCAAGAAGCATTCTTTTCAAATACTTTACATTTACGATTATTCAACCTCAAATGATAACCTGCGGATATACCAGCAATTCCTGCTCCTAAAATAACTATCATTTTATTGCCTCCCGAAGTCCATCTTCTAAGGAATATTTACATTTCCAGCCTATGTTTAATAACGATTCGTTATTTCCGACCGCAGACATAATTTCGTTGTGACGATATGGTAATTTCCCAAAATGTAACGTAGACGAACTTCCTACTATTTTTTTCGCGAGTTGCGCCAATTCCTTTATGGAAATACCCTTGCCTGTACAAACATCGTATTCCGAAAATGCTGGCTTTTCATCATTTTCAATCACTGCCTTAAAAGCACTAACAACATCCTGAATATAAATAAAATCTCTGATCTGCTCGCCGGCAGTTAAATCAATATCTTCGTTTGTTTTCAATTTTTGCAACAAATACGAGATGAATTTCGCAGGAGAATCATGCTCTCCATACATGTGATAAATTACCATATTAACCAAGCGACAATCTCGCTGTATGGCCTTTAACCAAGTTAATGCATGTTGCTTAGACAATGTATACTCCTGTAAATATTCATATCCAACATTCTTTGAATGACTAAAAAAAGAATCTGTATTAATGAACAATTCAACTCCGTGTTTTTGCGCCAAATCAAATAACACTGTCGGCAAAACGACATTTGCATCAAGAAGAGGCTGTATCGAATTGCCTCCGATACGATATACCGTTGCTGTATGAATGATAACATCAACTTTATTCTCAACAAAAATTGATTCACATATCCCATTTTTAGACGAGTAAACCCTGAATTTATCTTTTTCTATTCTAAAAAGGTTATCGGTATCATACTCCAGTCCGATAACATTATAATCATCCCTCAACCCTTTGGCTAGATGACTACCCAAGAATCCGTTGATACCTGTAATAAGAATGGTTTTCATGCTATTTACTTTTCACGAAGCCATATATGGTTTCCACCATATAATCCATCATGGCCTTACTCAATCCAGGATAAGTTCCGATAAAAATAGCCTCATTCATGATTCGGTCGGCACCTGACAGATCACCAACCACACGCAATGCATTCGGGTTATCCTTTTTCAGCTGAACAAATGCCGGTTGGCGAAGCAAGTTTCCTCCAAACAGCATACGATTTCCGATTTTCTTCGAATCAAGATAACGCCCCAACTCACTGTGATTGAACGGAGCCGACGGACGAACCATCAACATGAATCCAAACCAGGAGCAATCAGTCTTACAGGCGGTAGCATCCCAATCAAAACCATTTTTACTCCAAGCGGTAGCATGCGTCGGCAAACAGAATTCAAAGTGCTCAAACAAGTCGGATAACCCTTCCCGTAAATAGCTCCAGTTTTGTTTACGTGCCTCAATGAAAGAAGGTAATTTTTTCAGTTGCTGCAAGCCTATTGCTGCCTGAACGTCCAACGGCTTCAAGTTGTAGCCGAGATGGCTGTAAATATATTTATGATCGTAACCTTTCGGCAGTTCCCCTAATTGCCAACCAAATCGCTTTCCGCAAGTATCGTCTTTCCCGCTCGGACACCAACAGTCACGCCCCCAATCGCGAAAACTTTCTACATAGCTCTTCAGCTTCATACCACGAACCATATTAACAGCCCCTCCCTCTCCCATAGTCAGATGGTGCGGAGGGTAAAAAGACTGCGTGGATAAATCGCCCCATGCGCCTGTATTTAATTTCAAGACGTCAGCGTCTGTTGCCAGATTTGCTTTGAATTGCCGATCAACCAAACCGAGATTTTCAGCTGTTTCCATCGGCATTTCATAGGTACAACCGAGCGCATCACAATTGTCTTCAATCAGCCACAAATCATGTTTTTTACAGAATGCCAATACACTTCCCAGATCAAAAGGATTACCTAATGTATGCGCAAACATGACTGCTTTAGTTTTCCCCTGATTATACGCTTCTTCCAATTGCTTTACATTCACATTCCCTGTTATCGGATCATTATCAATAAAGACCGGAACCAATCCATTTTGAATGATCGGAGCAACCGTTGTCGGAAAACCCGCAGCGCAGGTAATCACTTCATCACCCGGCAGGAAACGTTTTTCCGAAGGTAATTTATGCGTAGTCAACGCCGAAACGGCCAATAGGTTTGCCGATGAACCGGAATTCACCAATAAGGTATGCGATACCCCCAGAAAGCTCGCCAATGATTTCTCCATGGCTTCACCCTCCTTACCAAGAGTAAGCCAGAAATCCAAAGTGGATGCTACGGCTGCTTCCACTTCATCCTCTGTGAAGACACGTCCGGCATAAGGAACAGTCGACTGGCCTGGAATAAATGCACTGTTTTCACAAGCAGGACGATTTGCACCATGCGTTAATACTGAATACTCGCGCGTCAGTTCTAAAATCTTCTTTCGAAGTTCGTCTTTCTTTGCGTTCATGAAATTATAGACACAAGTTTATTTAAGTTTTTCCGCCATCAATCCTTGATAGGCGTCAATTTGTTTCTCCGTAATATCCGTTAAACTCCCTTTTTGATTAAATTCCTTATACCATTCTACCGTCCATGCGACCGTCTCGCTGAAATCAAGACACGATCCCCAATTCAACAAGTGATGAGCTTTATCAATAGAGAGATTCAGCAGTTTTGCTTCATGTACTGCATTCGGATCGCTTTTATCCTCCCACCTTCCATCCCAATGCTTGAGGATTTCCTGAACTAAATCGCATACTGTTTTATTCGATCCCAGATTCGGACCAAAATTAAATGCTCCGCATAAGCGTTGAAATGCAGCAGTATCTTTTTGCACCATTCCAGTCTTCATCATCGCTGCCAGATGCAAATAGCCTCCGATCGGTTCAAGAACATGCTGCCATGGCCGTGTAGCCACTTTATTGCGAACAGGAATCGCTTCATTCTTTTGCAGGCTGCGAATACAATCGGGAACGATTCGATCCAAAGCCCAGTCTCCGCCACCGATTACATTACCTGCACGAACCGAAGCCAGCCAGATATTGCTCTCCTGTTTGTGAAAAAATGAACCCCTATAGGCTGCTATGCATAACTCTGCTGCACCCTTACTTGCACTGTAGGGATCATGCCCTCCCATTGGATCATTTTCGCGATAACTGTAAACCCATTCCTTATTTTCGTAACATTTATCTGTAGTAACACAAACAACAACGCATGACTTTCCATACTTGCGAACAGCCTCCAATAAATGGACTGTCCCCATAACATTCGTATCAAAAGTCTCGACAGGAATCTCGTAAGAGAGACGAACCAGAGGTTGAGCGGCCAAGTGGAACACAAAATCCGGTTCTACAGACGCTACCGTCTCAGTCAATGTTTTCACATCGCGTACATCTGCAATCTGATGATGCATGCGTTTTTCCAGTCCGAGTTGAACAAATAAGGAAGGCGTTGTATTTGGTTCAAGTGCGTATCCGTACACATCAGCGCCAAGCATTACCAGCCATTCGCACAACCAAGCACCTTTGAAACCGGTGTGCCCCGTGACCAGAATACGTTTGTTTTTAAATGTAGCTAAGTTCATGTTTCACCAGACCTTCCAGGGCGCCTTCCCTGACGCCCACAATTCTTCCAGATGTACTTTTTCACGGAGTGTATCCATCGGTTGCCAAAATCCGCGATGGCAATACCCGCTCATTTGCCCATCAGCAACAAGCTGTTCCATCGGTTTACGCTCCCAGATAGTTGTGTCATCCTCCACATAATCAATCGCTTCCGGTTCCAAAACAAAAAACCCTCCGTTGATCCATGCTCCGTCACCCTGAGGTTTTTCCTGAAAGTTATTTACCATGCTACCGTGAATGTCCAATGCTCCGTAGCGACCTGGCGGTTGCACTGCTGTCACGGTAGCATACTTCCTGTTCTTACGGTGAAACTCAACAAGTTCCTTAATGTTTACGTTTCCCACTCCATCACCATAAGTAAAACAGAAAGTCCCGTCTTTGACATAATCTTTCACCCGCCTCAAGCGTCCACCGGTCATGGTACTCTCCCCTGTATCAACCAGAGTCACCCTCCAAGGCTCAGCATGCTTTTCATGCACTTCCATTGTATTTTTTGAAATATCAAACGTGACATCCGAAGTGTGAAGAAAGTAGTTCGCAAAATATTCCTTTATAACATAGCCCTTATATCCGCAGCAAATAACAAATTCGTTAATGCCATATGCGGAATATATTTTCATAACATGCCATAAAATCGGCTTCCCTCCTATCTCTATCATAGGTTTTGGTCTTACATGACTTTCCTCGCTGATTCGTGATCCGAGTCCTCCTGCCAAAATAACAGCTTTCATAAAATAAATATAAGGTTAATGTTCGTCAGCTTACGCCGAATAGTTTCTGAGCTAAAGGCAAAAGTATTTGCAGTTGCTTATTCCAGGATTTTAAGCGGTCTATTGATTCCTTAGCCCATTTTGATTCAACTTTGTCCTTAGGAATCAGTGATTCTGCCTGCTCCAGCCGTTCCTTTGCACTTTGCATGCTAGGTTTTACTTCCTCACGTAAAAATCCGCCTGCCAAATGTTTCAGTTTTGTTTCGGCGGCATAAAAATCTTTTCTCTCCCCAATCACTAATACCGAACGCACCGCTCCGAATTTTCGTAATAGTTGAATCGCCTCCACAACGGCTCCTCGACTCAATTGCAAGCTATGCTGTAAATCGCTGATCGAACGAGGATTCTGGGAACAGTACAACATTCCATACACCATTCCCACAGACTTACGAAACCCGATCATTCCCGCTGCGCGTACAAATATATCAATTATCGCCAATTCCCATTCTTGGATATTATTGAAAGATTTTTCAATTTTCTCTTTTTGCTCCATAGTTATGATATAAAAATTAAATTCAACCCTCAGGAAATGTCAATTTTAAATGACACTTTTAAATTATATCATAAGGATTTAAATTTGACAAAAAGAAGCAAACTCATGTTTAAATAAAGCTATTTGCCAAAACTCATGAATCCTGAACAAAAAAAAGAAGATGTCTCTATTGCATTTCTCGTTACTGCCCATTCGAACGAAAAGCAATTAAGGGTGTTGCTAGATCGCTTAAACTCCAGTTTTTCCGTTTATGTTCATTGGAATAAACGGTCAGATAATATTAACATTGATTCATTTAAAGACCTTAAAAATGTTACGTTTATTCCGCGTCAACGTTGCTATTGGGCTTCTTTCAGCTTTTTAACAGTCCTCATTAAATTACTCCAAGTAGCTTTTAAAGATGGGCATCAACGGTTTATGTTCATAAGTGCCCAAGACTTCCCGATTAAATCGAATACTTTCATTCAATCTTTTTTTAATGAAAACCAAGGATGGAATTATTTCAATCATACACCGTTTCCCAATCCCGCATGGACCAACTCCAACAGAGGATTAGACAGACTGCAGCTTTTTTGGGAAAACATACCAAATCGCACCTTTCTTTGTAAGCTTTTCCGTAGTCCCTTTTATCTTTTTCGCTGGTTTCAAAAACGTATTCCTTTTTTACAACGACCGATTCGTTTTAAGGCATATGGCGGTACTACTTGGGTTTGCCTTAACAGAAAAACCGTTGCCTTCATTTTGAGTGGGATTGAAAAAAATCCCAATTTTCTCAAACGCTTCAAATACACTATTTATCCTGATGAAATTTACTTTCATACAGTAATCATGAATTCTGAACTTGCATCAACAGTCATAAATAGAGAATTAACATATATTGATTGGATATCCGGACCAGAAAATCCACGTACCCTTACCTTAGACGATCTTGAGAAATTGCAAAACAGCGACGCCCTATTCGCTCGAAAATTTGACATGAGCAGAGATCCTGACTTTTTCTCAAAGGTCATCGGTATGACAAAAGAATAATTGCTTTCGACTCAGAAATTGCTGCATCCGGTTTGCTTCGCGAATGCTGTTATTTATAGCAAACGCAGAAAGTATTCCGATGAACGCATCATCCAAAACCCTAAAGAAAGGAATAGCATCCGGCATAATATTGATTGGAGAGACAATCCAAATCATGGCACAAATCATAATGGAATAGCCGTAGGGATCTGAGCCATTATCCTCTCCGAGCTAATTTAATGTTAACCGCATACCTTCTCCCACGTCAAGCGACTGAGCGATTCTATCTGCATAAACCAACTGTATCAAAATCTGGTTTCCAATCTCTTTCAATCGAAGTCGTTCTTCTCGCAAGTAAGATTCTTACACTTTCCAAAGCTGCTTTAGTCGAAAAGTTCTTGTATTAGATTGTTTTCTGTCAGATGTTAATGTTTTAGCCTGCTTCTCCTTATTTGAGAAAAGACAAATGAAGCTCGCACTATGAATCAACAAACTCTCCGTATGAACGCTTGTTTTTACGTTCAAGAGCAGAATAACCACTACTTTGAGACATATGGAAATATGTCTTTGAAAGTTTTGTTTTCTAATAGTAATTGATATGTAGTCTCGACAATATAAATACTGAGTCTCATTATCTTTATGTGATGTTAGACATTTCTCGATACTTTGCACGAACAGGAGTAGACCCTTACTCGGAAGCATTTCCTGAAATGCCTGTCGGAAAACCGACTGGAAGCGGTAAGATGACGATGCGTTCCGAAGAAAGAACAGAACATAAACCATTATTATTTTCTGACTTCGCCAGCAATGCCTACGAAGCTAATCCGGAGCGCGAACTCTGCCTTTATCTTCATACGCCGTTCTGCTATCACCGATGCTCATTTTGCCCGTTTTACGTTAATAAAACTTACACCGGTTTCAGTCAGGAATATACTTCTTTGTTATCTGATGAGATTAATGTTACCGTCAAACCATTAACACGTGCTTTGCACAAACGCGCTATCACGGCCGTCTATTTTGGAGGCGGAACGCCCAGCGATCTGGATATACCCAATCTAAGCAAAATCATTTGCCAAATCCATTCCACTTTTCCTACGACCCAGGAAACCGAATTCACTATTGAAGGGCGTATTCGCGGACATTCCGCTGAAAAAGCTAAGGCTTGGGTAGCCGCCGGAGCCAACCGGTTTTCACTCGGTGTACAATCCACAAACACGAAACTCCGCCGGAAACTCGGACGTCTTGCTGACCGCGAGGAAATCAAATCCGTCCTCAACGGGCTCTGCACATCCGGCGCCGTTGTCGTGGTCGATATTATTTACGGTTTTCCCGATCAAAACCTTCAAATGGTATTAGATGACATCCATTTCCTCGCCCAGGAAACCAGTATCCATGGTCTCGATCTTTACGAACTTCAGCAAGTCTCCGGAAGTCCGCTCACAAGAGCTATCGAAGAAGGCCGGAGCCAACCTGCCGCCACACGGGCAGAACGCGGACGCATCTATGCAGCGGCAGCAGAATTACTTGATCATTACGGATTTGAACATTTTACCCGCCAGCACTGGAGACGAGACCAAAAAGAGCGTTCACTATACAACCGAACCGCAAAAACCGAGGCTGATATCCTTCCCTTCGGATCCGGCGCAGGCGGAAGACTCGGACACTATGGGTTAAGTATTTCCCGCAATCTGGAAGATTACACACAGAGAGTACTACGTGGTGAAAAACCGCTTGGCATGGTCATGCCAGTATTCAAACCGGAAGGTACCGGATTTCTAGAACAACTTGGCCAGGCTATAGAGCTCCGCAAGCTACCTCCATTAAACCGCTGGCCTGAGCAATTCCGTTCAGACGCAAAGATACTTCTTTCACAATGGGCCGAGGCGGGACTTTTGAGAATATGTTCCGATGGCACCGATATTTCACTCACAAGCGCCGGAACCTTTTGGGCGCTCCAGCTTCAACGCAAGCTTATTGACTTCATAACGGCCGACCCTATGCAATCAGTATACGGTAACAGGTGAGTATCACGTTCGCTAACAAAAAAAAGTGCACCACCCGGTGCACTTTGTAAGATTCAGATTCAATCAAAAACTTGCAGTTATACCGATAAACCCATTGATCCCCGGTTCGGTATAAAGTCCGGCCTTGCTGCCATGCCCTCCTCCCGAATGTCCGCCGCTTGCCCAGTAGCTGTATTCTTCATCTGTGATATTATTCAAACCAAAGTTAATTTCCCAATGCTCATCGATACGAACAAACCCGGTAAGATCAAGCACCACGAATCCGTCCATCGAATCATAAGGATGGTATTTTTCTCCTGTCGCGGTATCCACACTCTCACTGATATCATTCTTACTTTTATCGCCGACAAACGTCGCCGACAAACGCGTTCCCCAGCGTTGTTCAGGATCCGTATAGCCTATATACGTTACCAGTTTCCACGGATCAACTGAATCAAGCGGCGTGTCATAACTTGATCCTGTCACGGGATTTTCCACATCCATGGTGGTTCCTTCTGTCCATGCTACCGAAGCACCGCATTCACCACCTTTGAATCCGACCAATTGCTCCTGTATAAGCCAATCCCAACGTAGCTCGACTCCGTAAATCTCCACCTTATCACGATTCATCGCTGTGTATTCTTTCGGAGTCACGCTACCATCTACAAGCACCATGGTTTCGATAAAATCCTTGTACCGATTATAATAGGTGGAAACCTGAAACGCATGATGTTCCACGTTTAACTGGTAACCGATTTCAAAACTATCAGATTTTTCCTCTTCAAGATCCGGATTCGGAAGAATCAGAAAATCAGTATTATGAGAAAATATTCCGCTGAGTTCCTCCGCTGACGGATTGCGTACGCCGTGACTGTAAGTCCCGTACACATTCATATTCTCTGTAATCCGATACATGAGTGAAAGACTTGGAGCAACCGACCAGTTTGTATAGCTGTCTGCCTCTTGTCCCTTGTTTCGGTTTACATAATCGCTTGGATTGTTCGGCGCAATATTGTAGTAGTCCACACGCAATCCCGGTGTCAGCGCCCATTGTTTATCCGTTCCCAAATCAATTGCATCAGTCACAAAAACTCCGAAACGATAAACATCAGACGGCGCCATTCCGATGCGATCCTCATAGCTCGTTGTTCCGCTTGCAGGACGAACAATGGTTCGGTCAAAACTGTTTTTCACCTTGCTGAACGAAAAGTCCGTACCATAAAGCAATGTTTGCGAAACCATGCTACCGTCAATGAACTTTTCCGCCTGCAAGTCTGTTCCCCAAATCTGGGTATCATAGGAAAGTTCATTGAATTGATTACGCGGCACTCCGGGTAAGCTCATTCCTGTTGTACCCCACTGTTTGCTATTTACTTTCACGCGCGACTCCTGCCAATAGCCCAACACATCCAGCGTGTCAAAGAGCGCCAGATCGGTCGGAGAAGCACTGCCGCGCAAAGAAACACGCGTACGATCGCGCTGGTCATCCTGGATAACACGATTGTTCACATAGCCGGGCATCCCTGTCATGTAAGGACCTTCGGAAGATTTCACGTGTGTATTGCGATCCAGAATATAGTAATCAAATGCGCCTTCAACTTCCCACAATTCGCTTTGACGCAACACTTTTGCAACGACTGCGTTCGTTGTGAAATCTACCGGATTCGGGTCAATATCCGCGTTGTTCTCGCGTTCGCTGCCATCGCGAAAACTGTACGCCACACTCCCTGCCCATTTTCCGTCACCTGCCGCGGCTTGTAACAGATTGTTTATGCTTCTGTCGGCGGTAGCATACATCACCGAATCCTTTGCGGCATAACCCTTCAAGTCTGAGGGAAGCAGATTCCTTGGACCAATAGTTTGCGCGCCGAATACTCCGCCGAGTGCGTCATTCCCGTACAAAGTCGAGGCAGCTGATTTATACACATCCATCTGCTCAAACACGGCAGGATCAAAGTAAACGCGCCCTGTCCCGCCACCCGCCGGAGCGTGGGCGGAAAAATCCTCGGGTTGACGGATGCCATCAATTAACATGGATACACGGTTTCCATCGATTCCTCGGATATTGACTCCTTTATCACCACCATCCAGATACGGTGTCGTAACACCGCCACCGCCTACATAATAAGGGACAGAAACCCCTGGCATGTATTTAAACCCGTCCTTCAACGAAGTCGCCCCCGTGGTTTCCATTTGATCGATATTTACCGATGATGTCGTTCCGACTGTCGACAAGCTTGATTCGCTGATTCGCGTTGCAAGAACCGTCACCGTCATATCCGCCTTTTTTTCAGTTGAATCCGTCGCTTTCTCGACTGATTCGGAATCCTCTTTCTCAGAGTCAACAGCATTCGATGCTTCCTCGGAAGCAATCGGATTATTTTGCACAGACGCATTCTGCGACTGCGACGGATTTTGCTGAGCATTACCCTTTGCGGCAAATGCCAGCGAAAGAGCTGCAAGTAGTATATGTGTATGTTTCATGGTTCTAGTGTAAAAAGATTTTTCAATCCGGTAATATTAGAAGGAATTACCATGTCATTCTAAAATGAGAATTAGTCTCAATAATAAATTTAAAACAAAGAATCCTTTCATGATAAAACTTCTGATTAACGATTATCTCCCAATCGTTGCAGTTAAACGCTCTGGCACAGCTTCCGTAAGCGATGCTGTCTGGATAAACGGACACACATTTTTTCCTGCGTGAATGACCGTGTTCACTCCATAAACAGTGGATATCCTTTCCTCGGATAATGTCTGCCGTGTTTCACCGGAAGCAAATACTTTTCCGTGATGCATCAACACTGCGTGGTCCGTATAGCGCATCGCAAGATTCAAATCATGCAAGACAATACATACCCCGTATCCATAGTTCTCCGCCAACTTACGCACCATCGTCAGAACGGAGTGCTGATGCTTCAAATCAAGCGCTGATGTGGGTTCGTCAAGCAACAGCCAACGGGAAACCTTCAAATCCGTATTGCCCTCCAATTGAGCCAGAACGCGAGCCAAATGAATCCGTTGTTTTTCACCGCCGGAAAGTGTTGAAAACTTCCTTTCCCGGAATGCTGTCATTCCGACTTCGTTCAATGCCCATTCGCAAACCGCCCAATCCTGTTCCGTTTCCCATCCGCTGAGATGCGGAATCCGTCCCAGAATCACAACTTCTTCCACCGAGAAATCAAATTGCAGCGACGACTCTTGCGCCAGGAAGGCACGTATCCGAGCCAAATCAAGTGGTGCATACGCATGTGCATTCCTTCCATTAAGATACACTTTACCGGAATAAGCGGCGATCGCGCCACTCATGATTTTTAAAAGTGTGGATTTTCCGGCACCGTTGGGTCCAAGAATCGTGCTGATTTTTCCCGCCTCAAATGAGACAGAAACATCCTCAAGAATCCGTTTTTTCCCGAAGCTAAGAGAAACATGTCTTGCCTCAAACATATGCATTCCTCCGCTTAAAGATGAGCATCAGGAAAACAGGCGCCCCGAAAAGCGCTGTCAAGATTCCTATCGGTAACTCTGCCGGGGCTGCAACCGTACGCGCGCCCATATCCGCCAGCAAAAGCAACAATGCACCCAGCAATCCGGCACCCACCATCTGATAACGGTGATCCGGACCGATAGCTGTACGGACAATGTGCGGCGCAACCAGAGCAATAAAACCAATAGTACCGCACAGGGCCACGGTTGCACCGACAACAGAAGCTGAAAGAACAATCAGATTCCGTTTCACCCTTCCTACGTTGATTCCCAAATGTTGCGCGTCCTGTTCCCCCAAGGAAAGAGCATTCAAAGCCCGCGCATAACCCGGAATAAACAACGACGGCAGCAGAATAAAAACAAAGGCCGGTAACATCAGACGCCAGTTTGCCCGCCCCAGCGAACCTAATCCCCAGAATGTCATTGTTTGCAATTCCTCAGCAGTTGCAATAAACGTAAGCAACCCGATAAATGCGGCGCCGAGGGCATTGATTGCGATGCCGACAAGGATCATCGAAATCAAGTCCACCTGCCCCCGACGCAAAGAAAAAGAATAAATCAGCCACGTCATCAACACCGCCCCAATCATTGCTGCCACCGGAACAGCATACAATGAGTATCGCTGCACCACTTCCGCCGGCAATAATCGTGCGCCCAAAACGATCATCATAATTGCACCAATTGCGCCGCCTCCGGAAACACCAATGATTCCCGGATCTGCAAGCGGATTCCGAAAGACTCCTTGCATCGCGGCACCAGCCATGCCAAGTCCGCAACCAACAATGACTGCCAGTAAAATTCGCGTGAAACGGATATTCCACACCACGATCTCCTGGGCTTTTGTGAATATATCGGATACAGCCGTACCGGTTTCGCTTATCTTATGATACAGAATAGCAATCACTTGTTTCACGGACAAGTCCATTGCCCCGACAGTGAGAGAAAAAATACCGACAATGATTACAGCTCCCAACAACGTCCATAATAACGCACCCCGCCAATAGCCGCGAGGCATACAGGCAGCCTTTCCACGATGCAGGACCTCTGTTGAAGGTAAAACTTTTTCGGCAACATTCATTGTTTATCAGGCTGCGATACGCAACGTTTGCTTCTTCCGGTTGATTTCCGTCGAATCATTCCTTGTTTTCGCTAAAGAAAATTTTGGCCAAAGCTACCGCTGCTTCTCCCGTCCTTGGCCCCATACTGAGAAAGTACGACGTATCTAATGTCACGACCCTGGTATGGCTCAAAGCATCCAGATTTTTGAATCCCATTTGCGTCAATGCCTTACGTGAATCTGTTTCATCACGTCCTTCTCCGCTCATCACGGAAAGCAAAATGAAATCCGGCTGCATTTCCAAAACCGCTTCTTCCGATATCGGTTTTGATCCGGAAAAATCCGAAAAACAGTTTTTCCCGCCAGCAAGTGTGATAATCGCATTTGCCTGCGTATCACTGCCTGTAGCCATGGGCTGAGCGCCATGCCCGACAAGAAAAATCACTTTCGGTGGTTTACGGTTTTCACCCAGTTTTTTTGCTTCAGCGAGTTGCCCGCGAATTGTCGCAATCAGTTTTTCAGCTTCCGCTTTTTTATTGATCGCCTTACCGATATCCCCGATCCCTTTGTACAGATGGTCCGCATTTGTCAGAACCGGAATCTGTACATAAGGAACACCGCTTTCCCTCAATTGCTTGGCGGCGGCTTCAGGACCGATCCGGGAAGAGGTGAGAATCAAAGTCGGGTTCATCGCCAAGACGCCTTCCGGAGAAATGCTCATCACAACGCCGACTTGCGGTAGTTGCCTGACTTGAGGCGGATAGAGACTGGAACGGTCACATGCAATCACTTTGTTTCCGGCTCCCAGTGCAAAAACAGTTTCCGTAACTGCGCCGCCCATTGTCACTATACGTTCTTCATCACTGACTTCCCCGCAAAAAGAAACAGACGGAAGCAAGGTCAGAAAGCCAAACGCCAGCAGTATTTTTCCAAAGGTGTTTTTCATGGCAGTTGATGTTGAATTTATCCGCACATGCTTTTACTCACTTGATCTCCCAGCGTCTGATCAATGACTCCACCCGCCGGAATAACTATTCTCAGAACAGGAGCATTGTTTGCGTCACGAAAGGAAAAGATATTTTCGTTTTTCTCTCCGCATTTACAGACAATTCCCCTTCGTATTTCTTCTTCACGAATGTGCATGTGCAGTTTGTCATCCATGATATTAAACCATGACGCCATTCCCTTCACGCTTCTTATCTGTGCCTTGATACCTTGACAGGCGTCGCGATTGCCGACAACCAGTTGAATCGCTTCTCCTGACATGGTTGCCGTCTCAAGAATCCGTTTAAATGAATCGGCCGGAATCTCTTTTGTTTCACTTTCCTTAGTATGCCCGCAGCAGTGTTTTGATGCATCGGCGGAACAATGCTCATCCCTACTGACTTCCTGACTTTGATTTTCAGATACAAAATTCCCGGCAATCCATCTGTCAAAAGCCTCTATTTTTGATTCATCACTGAGGAATGCTTTAAAAACAGCCGTTCCCTTATCGTTAAAAATCTGAATACTGCGTTTCAGAAATTTTTCTCTCCGGCACATAAAACAGTGAACCAAGCTCTTCTCCGCGGCAACCAGACATGATTCGCCGCTACCCCTGACAATGCCGTTTTCAACAGTAAAATCAAAGCTACCTTCTATTTCCAAAACAGAGACATTGTTCCTCAATATCCAGAGAAAGTCTCCGAATGCTTTCAATCCGTTCAGGAAACCCAGTTTGTCGCCTATATCCAGCCGCACGTTTTTTTCGCCACATTCCAAGGCGATTAATTCCGCCTCACTGCAACCCAATAATGCGGCAGCATCCCGGTTAAATACCTGCGGCTTTTTATCCCGCAAATCCTCCCAGGCTGCTTTTAATTCTTTTATTTTATTTAAATTAGATCTTGATTCCATGGGCATTAAAATAAGATACTGAGACTCAATATCAAGCATTTTTTATGGTTTTCTTTTGCTGAAAGAAAAAAGTTCATCCGAAAACACATATGTCTTTATGGATATTGTCACTCTACAGAAGTTCATGGAGCAATTGGGGATCATGGGTTGGCCCCTACTGCTTACGTCCATCGTTGCCTTGGCTATTCTCATTGAGCGCCTGGTATTTGTGGTCCGAAACCGGGCACGTACCATGCAAGTTTACGCGTGTCTCGAGACACATTTTGCGCCAAAAGGAAAACCTTGTTCCCTGATTGAAATGCTCAAACGCATTCCCGGACCGCTCTCGGGATTGGCACAAACCTTTGCCCAGTACCGGGATCTTCCCGACGACATGCGCGAAAAAGCCTGCCTCACGGGAATGACGATTTGGTTGTCTCGGGCACGCAGCCCGATAAAAACGCTCCTGACGCTTTCACAAATCGCCCCGCTTCTTGGACTGACGGGAACCGTGCTTGGTCTGGTCAACGCGTTCAAGGCTATCGAAAACAGTACGCGCGCCGTCGATCCATCCATGATGGCGGCAGGTATTTGGGAAGCATTGCTGACAACCATTGTTGGCATGTTCATCGCCATTCCCATCATTGTCTGTGTTCGTTTCCTGCAAATCAGAATCGATGCCACGATCCGGGTCGCACGTGAGCTCTATGCTTATCTGGAACATACGCTGCATAAGCATTCGTGCGCCGATTGTCCCAAAGCTAACACGGATTGCTGATTTATGTTTCTCGAAGATGCAGAAGGCGATGACAATTACGGCGTGGATCTGACACCGCTGATTGATGTTATTTTCCAGCTGTTGATTTTCTTTATGCTTACAAATACCTTTGCGGCTCCGGCTCTGGAAATTACGTTACCGCAACTGAATCAATCTGAAGAGGCCAAACAGCAGGAAATAATTACAGTCTCGCTTTCCGTGAACGGTAACATCGAAATTAACGGAAAACCCATCCACAGCATTAGCGAAGCATTACCGCCATTGCTCCGGGAAAAACAAAGTAAAGCCGTGTTTTTCCGGGCTGATAAACAATGCGCGTATAACGATGTGCTTTCCCTGATACAGAAACTCACAGATGCCGGCGCAGGACAAATCAATTTCGTATATGAAGAGATCGGGAGCGAACAGTAGAAAAACACGTTATCAAAAGCCTATCGTTCTCCCCGAGAAATTCGTTGACGGCGGCAAGACCGAGAACAAATGGATTATCTGGATCATCGCGTCCCTAAGCATCCATTTTCTTGCGCTTTCCGGGCTCCTGTCGCAGCAACCCAAACCACTGACCGTTGACATAACGCTGGAAAAAGGAATCCAGAGCATTACCAGTGCGTATTTTGTTCCGATTCAGTCAATACCGCCTCCACTTTCACAGGAAACGCCTGTCCCACCCACTCAGCCACAGGAAAACATCGAGATCATCTCAACGAAAGAACAGGAATCCCCTAAAGTGGAAACGCCGAATTTTGAACGAAACATAGAGAAAGAAATAATTGAAGAACCGTTGGCAGAGGAAAGCAAATCAGAACCCATTCACGAAATACAACCAACAGAGGAAGCCAAAACAAACCATGAAGAATGGACACAGGAAATTCCTGACGAATCTGTTTCTGAAAATCTTGAGTCAATGACAATAACGTCCACGATGGGCAACAA
Organism: Opitutales bacterium; assembly: GCA_031552815.1. Taxonomy (GTDB): domain Bacteria; phylum Verrucomicrobiota; class Verrucomicrobiia; order Opitutales; family JAVBMG01; genus JAVBMG01. Next base: position 162,725 of record JAVBMG010000012.1, on the reverse strand, counting down.
TGCAGAAGACCTGCTTTCCTTGCCAAACACAGACAGTTATGGGACAGAAACGGACACACCCAATGCCACCGTTTACCCGACACCACGCTACCCGCCCATTGCCATCCGTCGCGGTCTGGAAGGTACCGTCATCCTGAATGTGGTAATCAATGAAAACGGGAAACCCATCCATGTTACCGTCATTGAGAGTTCCGGCTATGATTACTTTGATAAAGAAGCTCTCAGTACAGTATTAAACCGCTGGCAATTCGACTGCACACATCCGAAAAACAACTTTCGCCTGAAAATTGATTTCCGCCTGAAAAAATGAGTCGGACTGTTACGTGTCTCCATTTCCCGGAAAGGAAATACAACGTTCCCGTATTCACACAGCCAATGCTTGATAGGCCAGCAATCGCTTTGTTTTTACAAAACAATATTCTTTAACCAGTTTCTGTTCTCCAAATACCAGTCAACACATTTTGCAAAACCATCCATAGGCTTTACTTGCGGCGACCAAGCCAACAAGCGTCCAGCTTTGCTGATGTCTGCCCATGTGGCGTCAATATCCGCAATATGAAATGGTTTTGTTTCGCGAATGGCCTTCTTTTCCAGTCTCTCCTCGATAAAACGGATCGCTTCATTCAAAGAGAGCGGATTATTACCCCCCCCAAGATTGATAATTTCATAACCCACCTGTTTTATTGCAGCGATACTACCGCGGGCAATGTCGTCCACATAAGTGAAATCACGGCTCTGGCTTCCGTCGCCAAACACCTCCATCGGACGACCTTCATCAATCCACTTGATAAAACGAAAGATACTCATATCCGGACGTCCGGCAGGTCCATATACGGTAAAGTAACGGACAACAGAAATATCCATCCCGTAAAGTTTGTGGTAGCTATAGGCCATCAGTTCGGCGGATTTCTTTGACGCTGCATACGGGGACAACGGCGTATTAACCGCAAGGTCTTCGGAAAACGGCATTGTCTGTCCGGCATAAAGTGACGAAGTTGATGCCAATACCATCTTTTTTACGGAAAACCGCTTCATACATTCAAGCAGATTCAATGTGCCCATGGCATTCGTTGTCATGTACACATAAGGATTTTCCATGCTGTAGCGGACACCCGCTCTGGCGGCTAAATTAACAACCGCATCTATTTTGAACTCCTCAAAAAGTTTCTCGCATGCTTTCCTGTTTTCAATATCGATCGGTTCAAAGGTAAAAGACTCATGCGCTTGCCTCCCAAGACAGGCATTGACGGAAACATGCGGATCACTTCCCATTTTCATGCTACCGCCCAGCAACTGACCAAGACGGTAATCCTTTAACCGAACATCATAATAATCGTTCAGATTATCAATTCCGACAACGTGATGACCTTCTTTTAAAAGAAATTCAGCAACTTTGGAAGCAATGAAGCCTGCCACTCCTGTCACAAGATAAGTACTCATGTTTATTTGAATTGTTGCTCGTTCTCAACCTGCTCCAGCCAGTAGTGCAATATGAATGTATGTAATTCTTGAATACGTGCGGTTGTCGTGCTGGGAACCGCAATCACATAATCAGCAATTGCTTTCATGCTGCCGCCGGATGTTCCCGTCAATGCAATTGTCGTGATGCTCTTCGCCTTGGCCACCTTGAATGCTTCCAGAACATTTGTGGAATTGCCGCTTGTACTAAATCCGACCAGCAAATCACCTTCATTCCCCAATCCCTCTACCTGGCGTGCAAAAACCTGATTAAAGCCATAGTCATTTCCTATACAGGTCAATGCAGTGACATCAGCACAAAGACAAATGCCGGGAAGCGACCGTCTGTTTCCCTTATAACGACCTACCAGTTCTTCGGTTAAATGCAAAGCATCGCAGGCGCTTCCCCCGTTTCCGCAGGATAAAATTTTTCGACCATTGCGCAAAGCATTCAAGACCACATTTGCCGTCTCCTTCACAATCGGCATTTGTGATTCAAATTTGCACACCACTTCTTTGAGCTCTTCCAGTAATTTCATGATTATAATTGCCAGCTGATAAGTCCGCTTTCCTCAAGTTCCTTATTGTTGAAAAACCCCTTGATATCCATGACAACCGGCTTTCCGTTCCAGCTAAGAGCTTTAATGTAAGATAACGTGAATTTTTCAACCAACGCGTTATGTTTCACCGCCAAAATCACAGCATCGTAATCTTTCCTTAGTTCATTAACAGGGACAATTCCATATTCATGTTCCATTTCCTCGGCATACGCCATCGGTTCATACACATCCACGCTCACGCCATAATCAACAAGCTCATTATAAATATCAATGACACGGGAATTTCTGATATCCGGAACATTCTCCTTGAATGTAAACCCACAAATAAGCACACGGCTTCCTTGAATGCGAGAGCCAGATTTTATCATCCGTTTCACAGTCTGTTCCGCAACATGACGTCCCATGTCGTCATTGATTCGCCTCCCGGCCAGAATGACTTCCGGCTCATAACCTAAGCTCTGCGCTTTCCACGTCAGATAATAGGGATCAACACCTATACAATGCCCGCCGACCAAACCCGGACGAAATGGCAGAAAATTCCACTTTGTTCCTGCTGCTTCCAAAACATCCAATGTATTGATACCCACACGTTGAAAAATCAACGAAAGCTCATTCATCAGGGCAATATTCAGGTCACGCTGCGTATTCTCAATAACTTTTGCCGCTTCCGCCGTCTTAATGTTTGCAGCCAGATGCGTTCCGGCGATGATCACACTTCGATACAAAGCATTGACCAGTTCAGCACATTCCGGCGTATCACCAGATACCACTTTTTTGATTTTTTCCACAGTGTGCTCCTTGTCTCCCGGATTAATACGCTCAGGAGAATAACCGACATTGAAATCCTGCTTCCAGACAAGTCCGCTGGTTTTTTCAATCAACGGAACACAAATTTCTTCCGTGAGTCCCGGATAAACAGTCGATTCATAGACGACAATACTACCGGATCGAATATACTGACCTACAGTAACGGAAGCTCCCTGTAACGGACTTAAATCCGGAACCTTATACTGATCAATAGGAGTCGGTACGGTAACAATAATTACACTGCATTCGATTAAACGGCTGGCGTCCGTAGTAAAATCGACCTGACATGCCTTGACTTCTCCATCGGATAATTCCCTCGTCGAATCCTTTCCTTTTTTAAGTTCCTGAATCCGACGTTCGCTTCTGTCCAGGCCCACAACAGCATATTTTTTTGCAAAAAGATTCGCCAATGGCAATCCCACGTAACCCAATCCGACCACTCCTATTTTCTGTTCTTTTTTCTGAATTTTCTGAAAATCTGCTTTCATGAGAAGTAATAACTGATGCTTTAATTATAAAACAAATGCTATTTTCCCACGAACTCAACCGTTTTCTCTGACTCAAAAAAATACCGCCACAGAGAAATCGACTCCGGGCGGTACAAAGAATGGTATTAATTATTTACCTTTTTGTAATTGGTCAGGTGTTTTTCCGGTATCATAATTTCCGATATTACGTACCCACATATTCCGGAATTCAATCGGATCTCCGTGATTCTGTATCCGGATAGAACCTGCTGAAGGGTGAGCATCGTATCTCGGGAATGAACGCCAATTTGTCACACCCAATAAAGCTTTATGATTGTGTACCACAATGCCGTTTTGAATGACGGTAACATAAGCCGGTGATTCCAATTCTCCGCTGCCGGAAAACTTAGGCGGCGTAAACATGATGTCGTAACTCTCCCATTCTCCCTGAGGTTTTGAAGCATTGACCAAAGGAGGATACTGTCCATAGATCGACGCAGCCATTCCATCCGGATAAGTCCGGTTCTTGTAACTGGAAAGCACTTGAATCTCATATCTTCCATCCATGAAGAAAACACCGCTGTTTGTTCCGCTTTGATTATCCGCACGCAGATTCTCAGGAATACGCCATTCCACATGCAATTGAATCTCGCCGAATTGATCGATGGTTTCGATCATTCCAAGCTTACTGCCGGGTTTAACCGCAAAAACGCCATCCCGCACAGGCCAATCGATCCTTCTGTTCTGATCGCGATCGGCATCACGCCATTTAGACAAATCCTTCCCGTTAAACAAAATCACCGCATCACTGGGAGCCGGCAATGAATAAGTCTTTTTTCCGATATCACCCGGATTAACCTTATCCGGTTGCGGACGATTTCCATCATGCACATGGTATTTCGAATCCGGCAATATGGGCGTTTGTTTTGGAGTAATGCCATATCCCAAAGGATCATCATCCTGGGCAAACGCAGACGTTAAAACGAAAAGAGGAATTATGAATAGTAATCGTTTCATGTGTATTATAAGCTCCGTTTTTTTTGTTTTGTTTCTCTGAGCATTTATAATTTCTTCCCTATCGGCAACATCATTCGGCCTTGCCTCCGCTTAGGTTTTTACCTAGCTTCCCTTCTGGTTTTCAAATGAGTCGATTTTTAATCATAAAGCCATCCTCGCTCGGTGACATCATCCACGGATTACAAGTGGTTGAAACACTGAGAAGCCAATTGCCGGATATACATATATCCTGGATTGCGCGGGATATCTTCGCTCCGTTGGCGGAAGCCTGTGAAACCGTAGATGAAACATTCCGTTTTGAACGCAATAACGGATTCATCGGATTCTACCGGCTGTTAAAGACCCTGAGAAATAAAGAGTTTGATTACATTCTTGATATGCAGGGACTTGCACGCAGCGGTATCATGGCCGCATGTGCCGGCGGCAGTGTTATCATAGGACGTAGCGATTCACGCGAAGGAGCCTCTTTAGCCTATGATATGCAAATTGATCTGCCACCGACCGGGAAGCATGCTCATGCCGTGGAAATCCTGCTCCAGTTTTGCCCGAAATTCGCACTCCCCCCTGTATTGCGCGGAAAGCTCTCCTTCCGGGAAGACCCTATCCCCACGCTACCGTCAGAACCCTATCTATTATGTTTTCCGGACAGCCGGAGACCTGAAAAAGAATGGTATGGATTTGCAGAACTAACTGATCTGCTCCTGAAGGAAGTAAACATGCCTATCGTTTGGGGAGGTACCAATACAAACAGGCTTCCTGAAGCAGATTCCTCCCGGTTCCTCAATCTGGTCGGGAAGACAACGCTGGGACAACTACCCACATTGATTAAAAATGCTGCCTTGGTTGTGTCCAATGACAGCGGTTCCATGCACCTTGCAGCAGCCATGGAAAAACCTGTTCTCGCACTTTTCGGCCCAACCGACCCGACACGCTTCGGTCCCTATCCTTTAACCAGCCCTCATAACCACGTTTTATGCGCTCCAGAGAATGATCTCAGTGAATTGACGGTAGCATCCGTATATGAACGCATTCTGACGATATTAAACGCAAACAGATAAGATTTTATGATTCCTAATGTTTTAGCCACACGCTACGCATCCCCGGCAATCCAAGCCATTTGGTCGACAGATGGGCGTATACTTCTTGAACGCGAACTTTGGATCGCAGTAATGAAAGCCCAGCGCGATCTCGGTATCGAAATCCCGGAAGAAGCGATTGCCGCTTACGAACGCGTAAAAAATACGATTAATATTGAATCCATTCGCAAGCGTGAAGAAATCACACGGCATGATGTAAAAGCCCGTATTGAGGAATTCTGCGATCTTGCCGGCTACGAACACATTCACAAAGGAATGACCAGCCGTGACCTCACTGAAAATGTCGAACAGCTGCAGGTCTACAAATCTCTGGAACAAATCAGGAACAAGGCCATTGCCGCCCTCCATCTGCTTGCAAAAAAAGCGCAGCTTTATAAAGAGCTTTCCATTACAGGACGGACTCACAACGTAGCCGCACAAACCACCACTTTCGGAAAACGGCTTTCCATGTTTGGGGAGGAAATCCTGCTTTCTGTGAAACAGGTCATTTTTCTTATTGAAAATTATCCTGTTCGCGGTCTCAAGGGAGCAGTCGGAACCCAAATGGATCAACTGACGCTTTTCAACGGTAACATCGAGAAAGTAGCACAGCTTGAAGAATGCATCGTCAAGCATCTTGAGATAAAGGCATCGTTTACAAATGTCGGCCAGGTATATCCACGCAGTCTTGACTATGCTACCGTCAGCGCACTTTACCAGTTGGCGGCCGGTCCGTCCAGCTTCGCAAAAACACTGCGTCTGATGACCGGGCATGAAACCGCTTCGGAAGGATTTGCCAAAGGACAGGTAGGCTCTTCTGCCATGCCGCACAAGATGAACAGCCGAAGTTGTGAGCGCATTAACGGATTTGCCGTTATTCTTAACGGGTACCTGAACATGGCGGCCGGACTATCGGGAGATCAATGGAATGAGGGTGACGTGTCGTGTTCCGTGGTTCGCCGTGTCTGCCTCCCGGATGCGTTTTTCGCAATTGACGGACTCCTTGAAACCTTCCTTACCATTCTCAACCAAATGGAAGTGTTTGTTGCCGTTATTGAACGTGAAAACAGGTATTACCAGCCATTTCTGCTTACAACGACTATCATGATGGAAGCAGTAAAACGGGGCGTCGGAAGGGAAACAGCCCACGAGGTCATAAAAGAACATGCCGTGCAAACCGTTCGCGACCTGCGTAACGGCAGCATTGAAAAAAATGATTTCCTTGACCGCCTTGCAAAGGACGGGCGTCTCAAATTATCGGCAAATGAATTGCAGGATATTGTTTCCATTGCAGGCAACCATTCCGGAATGGCTTCAGCACAAGTAAGTATGTTCTGTGATCAGGTAAGTTCTCTGGTAAGCATGTATCCCGAATCCCTGAATATCCAGCCGGGAAGGATTCTTTAATCCATAAATAGCTCATTATAAGGAGTCCGCATTTCGCAATGTGGACTTTTTTAATACCAACGTATTATTCCGGTTAGTCGGGATTCATAGATAACCGAAAACGGTAGCATGAAAACACCGTATTTTTATATTGAGAAAAGGAGCGGTTCATCTTGCGATGTTTCTTTTGACGTATCTCAGACATAAATTTGCGGACTTCATTTGAATAATCGATCCATGATATATTTGCGTTTCTGACATTCAAATGGAACGGTTTCGGTTTAAAATAACGAAACTTTCATCGAGAACCATCATTTAATCAAACGGCAGCATACTCGGGCTTGCCATAAATACTTATTCATCTTACCAGTGTTACATTATCCGGTAAATTTTTTCAGTAAAAACTAATCATACCATTACCATGACGCTAAAAACAAAGCTCCTTGCAGCAACCCTGATCCTCAGTGCCTCAATCACACTCAACGCCCAAAGCAATTATCCCAACAACCGCCCTCCCCTGGTTCAAAAGCCTTACATGGAACTGCCTCTCGGCAGCATCAAGGCAAAAGGCTGGCTTTACGAGATGCTGGATCGCCAGAGAAAAGGTGCTACCGGCCAAATGGACACGCTTTATCCGCAAGTCATGGGAGCGCGTAACGGATGGCTCGGCGGCGACGGCGATCAATGGGAAAGAGGTCCATACTGGATCGACGGCTTACTGCCCCTCGCTTACATTCTTGACGACCAGAAGCTGAAGGATAAAGCGAAACCCTGGGTCGAATGGATGCTGCAAAGCCAACGGGAAGACGGTTACTTTGGGCCGGCAAAAAATTATTCTTATGAACCCGGACTGCAACGCGACAACGCCGAGGATTGGTGGCCAAGAATGGTTGCACTGAAAATCCTGCAACAATACTACTCGGCAACAGGAGATAAACGCGTCATCACACTGATGAGCAACTACTTTAAATACCAGCTTAAAACATTGCCCGAGAAACCCCTGGGACATTGGAGTTTCTGGGCAAACTACCGTCAATGCGACAATCAACAGGCGGTTTACTGGCTCTATAACATTACCGGAGAAACCTTTCTGCTTGAACTGGGGGACCTGCTTCACAAGCAGGGACACGATTTCGTTCACATGTTCCTGAACACCAATGACCTCACCCGCACCAGTTCGATTCACTGCGTGAATCTCGCCCAAGGAATGAAGGAGCCTGTTATTTATTACCAAAGGGAATCCGATCCTAAATACATCTTTGCCGTTAAAAAAGGGTTCTCCGATCTCAAACAATACAATGGGCAAGCGCAGGGCATGTATGGGGGTGATGAAGGACTTCACGGTAACAACCCCACGCAGGGTTCCGAACTATGTTCTGCTGTGGAACTGATGTTCTCCCTTGAGAAGATGATAGAAATCACCGGAGACCTGGATTTTGTGGATCACCTTGAAAAAATAACCTTTAACGCTTTGCCGACCCAGATATCGGACGATTTCATGACCAAACAGTATTTCCAGCAGGCTAACCAAGTCATGGTCACACGTTACAGGAGAAACTTCGATCAGGAAGACAACCACGACGGAACCGATGTGCTCTTCGGAACGCTTACCGGCTTCCCTTGCTGTTACTCCAATATGCACCAAGGTTGGCCCAAGTTCACCCAAAGCCTCTGGTATGCCACGCCCGACAACGGAATCGCAGCTTTGGCGTATTCTCCTTCCGAAGTCACGGCAAGAGTCGGACAAGGTTACACAGTAAAAATCACCGAGGACACTTATTATCCGATGGATGAGAAAATCCAGTTCACCGTCCAGATTCCCGACAGTTCAATAAAGGAAGTGGAATTCCCCCTGCACCTTCGCGTCCCAAGCTGGACAAGACAGGCAACGCTGGCCATAAACGGGAAACCCGAACTGTCGCTTGATCCCGGAAAGGTCATCGTAGTCAAACGTACCTGGAAAAACAATGATACCGTTACGCTTTCTCTCCCGATGCCCATCAAAACCAATGAATGGCAGGAGTATGCTATCTCGATCGAACGCGGTCCTCTGGTTTATGCCCTGAAGATGGAAGAAAACTGGAAACAGAAAGAATTTTCGGACCGTCATTTCGGAAAAAATTATTTTGAGGTCACTTCTCCTTCAAAGTGGAATTACGGCATCATCGAATCTGCCAAACAGAATCCAAACGAACGCTGCCGTGTCATTGTTGATGCGAAGAAACAAAAATCAACCTACCCATGGACACTTAAGGACGCTCCGATTGAAATCAAGGTTAAGGCAAAAACCATTCCGACCTGGCAGCTATACGGAGAAATGTCCGGTCCGTTACCATACTCCGTAAGCAATGCGGGCAGCGGCCAGGAAGAGGAAATCACACTGATTCCTTACGGCTGCACAACCCTGCGCATTTCGGAGTTTCCGGTAGTACGGTAACATCTGATATTACAACGCATAAAAAGGAGAAGTCCCGCACCCGCGGGACTTCTTTTTTCTCATGCTACCGTTAAAACGATGCATGGGGTAACTAACCTCTTTATTTGATCATGATGTCTTATCGTCCTACCAACTGTACCTGAGACCGGCGCTGCCGCCAAACTCGGTACGGTCGGCATTCAAATCTGAATTAACGTCGGCAAATACGGAATAATTCGGGAGAATGTTATACTCAATGCCGACCCCGATCAGAATACTGTCAGGGCTGTTGCTCAATCCATGAGCGGTAAACTCACCCGGAACGCCGCTGTAAGCAGCGGTAACATCGCTCTCCGTATCATCAAATCGGTGTTTCCACGCCAATAATCCGTAGACGCCAAACGTATTGCTGAAATATTCATCATAACGGACACCTAGACGGCTTGCGTACGTATCATAGGATTCCGATTTCACATCCAGCGCGAAATCACTGCCATCTTCCTGGAAAGCGTCGCGACGGATGTTCATCCAGTCAAAGCCTACAAACAGACGTACGGAGTCTATCATCTTGGCAGAAGCATCGATGCTTGCGCCCCAGGTGTTACCGTCATAATCGGAACGGCTCACGCCGCCGAGCGTACCAAGAGTTACATTCCGTTTGCCTTCGTAATTCTGCAATCCGTAGTTTGCCGATACGATGAGCGATGCATTTTCACCATCCAGACCGCCGTAAACCGCGAAACGGGTATCGTTGATGTTCGTCTTGTCGGAACTCTTGTTTGTTTCGACCCGGCCGTCTTCGTAGAAGAACGCCGCACCAACCACCATTCCGGTATCCCAACGGCTGTCAAATCCGCCGGTTATACCGTTTGCCTGGTAATCATACCCGTTAACATAAGACTCATCCTTTGATTTATTGTAATAAGTGAACGGCTGAGCCCAATACGTTTCCTTCATTTTATCGGTCGGATTCCTGAAATCGATGGTATAACCCTCAACCGCATTTACATTAACCGTTTCCAGGGAAGGCTGTGCCGCCTTTCCTGTTGTGAGACGCTGGCTCCAGAGTTGACGGAAATGCTCGCCGGCCATTTCACGGCTTTGCGTGGCATGGGCGATCGAATAACCGCTGGCCTGCTCCAGGAATGCGGATGCAGCACCCGGATCGGTTGCGGCTATTCCGATGAATTCATTCGCCACGGTAGCTTTCCAGAAGTTGTCGGAACCGCCCCATCCGGCGTCAAAATAATCGGCAACAGCAAGCTCGTTCGGGCCCTGAGCTGATTTATAATATTCCGGACGAACGACCTCCATGGACAGATAGAGCTGGTTTCCTTCCTCGATCAAACTGAACTGGTAGTTGTTCGTGAATACATTCCCGATGGAAACATTGTTCCAGTCAACATTCAGGCTTCCTGAATCCATCAGGAGAATCTTATAACTGTCAGCCGTCGCCAGATTAACCACACCGCTGACATCCAGCGTCAACGATGCAACATTCAGCAGCCCGTCTGTTGTCAGCGTATTCGAATTAAAGTTAGCACCGCCTCCGGTAAGGTTCGCAAGGAAAACGGCATCCGTACCGAAGTTTGCTGTTTTGAAAGCAGATGTGCCGCCAAACGTAGCGGTGCTGACATTCAGATCGCTTCCCTTGAAGCTACCGTCCACAATCAAGGTTCCTTCTGTTACATTGATGGCTCCGGTGTAGGCATCGTTACCTTGGCTCAAGGTGAATTTTCCGGAACCGGTTTTATTGAAACTACCGCTGCCACTCAAGGTTCCGGAGAAGGTACTGCCCGTACTTCCGGTCTTATTCACGGTAGCGTCACCGGCAAGATTCCAGGTTCCGCTTCCGGATAAATCGTTCACCGTAATCGCATTCTGCGTCGTCAACGTTCCCGCATCAATAATCACGCTGCCACTGAACCCGGAATTATCACCGCTCAAAATCAGTTCACCACCATCGGATTTCTTCAATGCGCTGCTACCCGATAAATCACCGAACTCAGCTGTTTTACCGGACGCCACAGTGACTACTGCTGTCCCGCTACCCAGCACCAGGCCGGTACCGGAAGCGACCATATTATCCGTTGCGGAGAGCGTGGAACTGTTATTGATCGTGACCGAGGCCGCGCCGAGATTGGCTCCCGAAGCAACATTCACGCTACCGCCATTAATTATCAGACTACCATAGTTGCTGTTTCCGCTTAACGTTACGGCACCGGAACCGATTTTAATCAGCGTCCCGTCATCCGTAATATCACCGGCAAGGGTTCCGCCTGAAACCGTAAACTCGGCCCCGTTTGTTAATTTAAGCGTGGATCCGCTTGCTGTGTTGACCGTGGTCGCGGAAGCATTGTTTCCGTTCAGATCCAAGGTACCCTTCACCTCAATGGATGACAGTCCTTTGATTGCATTACTACCCGTAAGCGTGGTCACACTCGCAGTATCAATGACCATGCTACCGCCAAAGACTGTATTGTTTCCGCCGAGATCAAATGCTCCTTTGATAGTAAGCGCTCCGTTCCCTGACAAATCGGCCTCACTGCTTCCATTGCCCAGGCCCAGCGTTCCCGAAACAATCACTTTCGCCCCGCTGGCTCCCGTAAAATTAAGAACATCATTTGTTCCGGCAAGATTCAGGATACCGCTTTGCGCACTCAACGTACCCGTGAAGTCTGTTGTGTTTATTCCGCTTAACAGCAACTGATCCGTTGCTGCACCCGTTTTACTGAATACGGTATCGGAACCGCCCTTGATTTTCGCGCCGTCCGAAAGCTGACCGGTTTTTACGTTCAGGGTGGACCCGCTCTTCAAATCGACAATGCCTTTCCCGATGCCTTCGAGTTGGTTCAGCGTATTTTCCGTTCCGCTTGCAAGTTCGAGCGTAGCTCCGGTTGCACCGTCAAATTTGATGCTGCCGGACAACGCGTCATCCACACCCAAGATTACCTTACCGTTATCCAGGTACAGTTTCTCGGTAATGACATTTCCGGCATTGCTGAAGTTTACGGTTCCGGTCCCGTTAATATAAACCTGATTTGCCGTAATGGCGCCGCCCGTGAAAGTGAAGTCATTGCCGCTTGTATTTTCAAAGGTCATCTTGTTCGCGCTGACCCCCTGATTGCCTGCGGCCGCTTTATCCCCATCGACAGTAATGCTTCCGGTTCCCGCATTTTTGAAGATAACATTTTCACCCGCGACAAAATACGGAGGATCATAGAATTCCCCTTGGTCATCCCAGTTTCCATCACCATGGTTTGTCGCATCCTGGTAACAATTCCATTGCATGGTACCTTCGCCGTTATCCCAAAGCCATGTTGCGGACTGAGCGGCAATCTTGAAACTCAACTGCGTCCCGGAATTCATGTAGATGATTTCCTTACGGGTCAGCCCTTTCACCACCAGCGCATTTTTGATGTCGTTCGGTGTCGTTGCTCCAGCCAGCGTCGCATACTCGGCTACCACATAAACGTCATTTTCATTCCAGGCGCCATCCTGTTTCAGATTCAGATCACTGACTCCGTTCAATGTCAGTGTTCCCGAAACCACAAGCTTATCCACTTTCTTACCGGGAATATCCACGCTCACATTCCATTTCGCGGCATTCAGAGTAACATTGCCTGTAACATTCAGGATTCCGACCGTTCCGTTTCCGGAAGGATTATTGTCCGCAATGTTCAGGTTAGCCCCCGTCAGGACAATGTTTCCTGTGATGTCTCCTTTTTTCTTTGCCGGATCTGTTTCCGAAGCGACATAGCCGGCCTCAAGACTTGAACCTACTCCCAAGGTGATATTATCCGCCACCAGACTGGAATGATCTCCGACTTTTGTTGAGACCGTAATTCCCGCGCTGTTCATGTAAGTGAAGGTATTGTTTGTGGCCGCCGAATCCACAACACCGACTTCCAGCGATGAAACGTTTGCCAGGGTTCCACCGAAGCTACCGCCTTGCACCTTCAACGCGGTATTTGACGCATCGAAGGTTCCCGATCCGCTAAGCACAGTCAGGTTCGCCGACTTAGCCAAGAGCTTTCCACCAGCAATGCTGATTTCCTTGTTTGCCGTGTAGCTATCCTGTATGGTCAAGTCACCGCTACCCGATTTTGTCAGCTTGCCGGCAAGTGTTCCCAGCGTTGCTGTCAGATTTTTGTCACTGACAATGCTACCGCCTGCACTGCCCGTACCGATGGTACGCGTACCAAAGTTGAGATCATTGGTCACAACCTCCAGACTGCCGCCGTTCAATATGATGCCACCGGCTGAAGCCCCACCGATATTACCAAGGGCATCAACCTTCAGGATGCCACCGGTCACGGTTGTCGTTCCGGTGTACGTATTTGCCGTTGTTGCCAGATCCAGGGTTCCGGTTCCTGATTTCTCAAGATTACCGACACCGCCGATCACATAAGCAGGAGTAAACGTTTGTCCGTCACTCACCGAGAGGTTCAGTGTTCCGCTATTCAGTAAAGCAACCGATCCGAAGCTGTGTTTTTCAGCACCGTTAAAGGTCGCTTTGGCGCCATCAATCGTAAGCGCGTTTGTCACCGTGATTTTCCCGTCTGCCGAGAACGTATAATCCTTACCTTGGACTGTTGCCGCCTTTGCGGTTACTCCGGCAACATCAATTTTTACGTTACTTCCGGCAGCCGTGGTGTCAAAGATTGTCGTATCATCATTCAGGAAGAATGTGTCTGCGGAGGAAGGCAATTTCCACGTTTTCTTTGTGTCATCATTATTCTTCCAGACTGCATTATCCGCTCCGTTCCACGTTACCGTTTCCGGACCGCCGCCGGTTACTGTCACAACAATGGATGTTGCCGTTGACGGAGAGAAGTCCAACGTGGCACGCCCGCTTTTAAACCATTTGGCCAAATCAGTGGCGGTATAGTTATTCTTTCCGGTGAAAAGGGTATAGGTTTTTCCGTCCGTATAGCTTACGGCCATATCCTTCATGACCAGATTAATCCTGTTCGCTTCGCTTGCTGCCAAGGTCAGTTTTCCTGTGTAATCAATCTTGTCCGCGGTTTGCGCCGAACTGTCGATATCAATCAACAGCTTTGATCCTCCGGAGAGATTGATATGTCCTTTGACAGTCACGGTATCAATGCTGGCTGCAACGGCTGTACCTGAGATCGGATCGGCCATCTTTCCGACCACCCAGGTTCCACCTGTCAGATCAATTCTCGCGGACTCTGTCTTGCTATTGAAGTTTTCCCCGCCGATGCTACCGCCCGCATCCACTTTCAGGGAATCCACATAGCCGCCGTTTCCGGAAACGATACCGCCATCGCCGGCAATCATCATTCCCTTCACGGTACCGCCTGTTTCCAGCACAAGACCTTGCGTCAGCTTATCCCATGTACTTCCATCGCTATTGCCGCCGCTGCTCTTTTCCAGGACGTAACCCCCGGTGAATGAACTGACATCAAGATAGGCCTTGTTCTTTACTATTATATCCGAGTTGATATGCGCACTACTGCCTGATGACAGCACTACCGTCCCGGCATTCACCGACAATAATCCGGCAAAATTATTCGCCGTTTTAATCGTCATCGTCCAATCCCGGAACTTGTTCAGTGTCCCGTTTCCTTCCAGGTTAACAAGGAAATCATAATCACCGTTGCGGTAATAGTCGAGGGTCCCTTCTGCAATAACGGTTGCCGTACCCAAATCCCCGCGTGCACGCAGTTTGTCAGCGTAACCCACCTGCAACGTGCTTCCCGATTTCACCTTGACCGTGCTTCCTGCAAGATTGTTCACCACGCCTTCCGGGATGATGGATTTCCCTGCGCCGCCAAAAATAAACGTTCTTCCGTTATCGCCCTCGAGTTTGGCTGTGATGAGCAATGTCGAACCGGTATCCACCGTGATATCCCAGTCGCCTTGTGTTGCAGAAAACTTCTGTGTCGCGATTTCCGATGTCACCCCGCCATTCACATTCAATGTGGATACACCGTCTTTTACCGCTCCGATGCTGTTATTGTAAATTGCGTCAAAGGCTTCGATCATTGCTGTAACGTAACCGCCCGAAAGTGTCAGCTTTTCGATCAGCACGTTTTCACCGTTCAGCATTATTTTTCCGCCGGTATTCACAGTCACTTCAGGAATGCCGCCAACCACGGAACCCAGGCTGTAGGCTCCGTTCGCGTACAATACCCCGCTATTATTCACGATGATCTTCGCCTTGGTTGGATTATTTACATCCCCGACAAAGGGCGCTCCGGAAACCGAATCAACCGTTTCCTGTCCCATATTCCGGATGAACTCCAGGGTGCCGCCGCTCACATCGATGGTACCGTCAAAATGCATGGACGTATGCGCTCCTGATCCATGGTATGCGGTATCAATCCTGAAAAATTTCATCAATCCCGCCCCGGTCTTTTTCAAGGTACCGTCACCGATGAGGAAATTAAAGGCGATCAATTCCGAGTACTTTGCCACACCCACTTCCAGTGTTCCGTTATTTGAGAGGTCAATGGTCGCGTAAGTATCCAGAACAGAATGGCTGACGTGATCAGTGTCCGAAGCACTCTTCACAGTTCTCGGACTGATCACCGAGATTTTCCCTCCTGTGGCTGCGGGTGAAATCGGTCGGTTAATCCATGCATCGGCGAGTGTAAGATCGCTTATTTTCAATACCTCCCCGAGAGTTTGCGTCGAAGCTTCGGCATTGCTACCGTCACCGATAATCTTCCCTGCGGTATTGTCCAACGCACCGTTCATCAGGGTCAGCTTCACGCCCGTACCATCAGCGCCTGTTATCGAATTGGTCCATTTCTTATAGGTTCCGGTTTGATAAGCGGCGCCGCCCAGATCAATGATTGACACCGTATTGGGAGCAAAAGTAATGGCAGAACCGACACGGGCTTTACTCGTGCTGGTCAAGGTACCGCCGGCAAGTTCAATGGTCGCACCGGTGGTATTAATCAAGTCCAGCACCCCTCCGGAAAGCTTTATTTTTCCCGTGAAATTGGTATCCGTTACATTCCATTGCACCTGCTTTGTCCCCGCAATTTCCAGAGTCCCGGAACCTTCGATCTCCGACTTTAATACAATATCGCTTGCCAGACTCAATGTTGTGACAGATCCGGCCCCCAAATTCAGGTACCCGAAATTGACCGCACTATTACTGAAACTAACGGCGTTATTATCCTTCACATACAAGGCGCCGGCGACGCTACCGCCCGTGAAAGCGTATCCGTTCACATCAATATTGATCTTGTTCGCGTAAACCCCTGCCAAAGCTACCGCGACAGTACTGCCTGCACCGTTAAATGTCACATTATCGCTATTCCGGAAAGTGACAAAATCCCAATCACTAGGAGATGTCAGCGTCGTATCGGTGATGGTTCCTACGCTTACTGTTTTACCCGAAACACTCAATACTCCGGCACGGTAATTAGGCCCAAGAACGAAATTTCCGGATACCGTGCCTCCCGTAATGAGGTTGTATGATCCGCTAAATCCGCCTTTGCCTGCGACCAGATTAATGGCAGCATTACCCAAGGTAGCGGCCCCGCTGACCGCGATCGATTCCCCTGCCCGGAAAACCAATGAACTTGCACTATCAAGCGTCATGCTACCAACCGACACCGTTCCGCCCAGCCCCGAATTTACGGAACCAACAGCTCCTGCCAGCGTCGCATCCCCCGAGATGCTCCCGATTCCGCTTAGAATGATACCTGATGCTGTTACGTTTCCCGCAACCGTGCCTGTGTTTGAAAATGTTGCTGCCGAAGCAAGCGTTATATCACCGGAGTAGGTTCCGCGGTTCTTGAATGCGGTCAAATCCGTTCCGTATGCGCTTTCCATCGTTCCGCTTTCCGCAACGGTAATATCCTTCGATTTAAAGCGATCCCCACTGATAACAAGCCGTGTATTGGCATTAACGAGCGTTTTCCCCGTAAAATCCGCAGGAGCAGATGTAGAATTATCAATAGTATAATTGCCGGTCAGATCCCCCTGCCGCGCGTCCAGACGATAGCCACCCGCGACAAAGTCTCCCGCACCTTGAACCCTATTGACAACGGTAACATTGTTATCCGAATCCTGCGCAATATAATCAAGGACCAGCGAACTCCCTGCGCTGATCTTTAATGCTCCCGCCAAACTCATCGTGACCACGTCCATGCTACCGTCTGCTTTCTTCGTATATAACGAAGTGTAATCAAAGGGGGAGGCATATTTCTTTCCGTAACCGAAGATCATCGATCCCGAATTCGCATCTATTGCGATGCTGTTTTTACCAGCAGCATTGAGCATGATGGGACGCGCCACAATCAATGTGCCGGCACCGCCAGACTTCATTATCATATCAAGATTCACATCTCGCTCTATCTTGGTAACGTTCATATTGAGTAACATATCCCCGGACCAATTGAAATGGACGCGAGGACCTGAATTCCCATTGGTTACCGACTCATACCGTGTAGCATCATCCCAAAGTCCGATGGTGGCATTCGTGTTTCCCAGCATATTATTATTCCCCAAACGGACACTATTGCTTCGGTTGCTCCGGATAAGCACATTGCCTGTTTGATAAATACCACCGGCACCGTAACCGTCGCCGTTCAAACGCATGTATTTATCAAAATTCTGAGTACCTCCGCTATCATGCAGAAGCACACCGCCATTACCATCAATAACGCCTGTGTATTCGATCATCTGGTACGATGCACCATCATTCGGAGTATCCGATATGGAAACAGTTAATGTGCCTGTGATTAACCGTACATTGCTGGCAAATTGTGTATCGGAAGCTTTGGCTGCCGTTTGTTTTAACTTCAGCGATCCATTGTTTGAAGAGACCCGAATATTCGGCGGCGCGTCAGTAAATACAGTGGCCGGCAGATTCTTGATAGCGCCTATCTGTAAATATCCATTCCCATCAAGAATGGATGCAGATGCCAGAACCAACGAACTCTGCGCATTATTCAGTTCCAACCAACCCTCTGTCCGATACGCCTGTTTGGCGCGTGTAATAGCCTCTGACAGTGTGGCATGTACCCCTGATTTTGGCTGGAAACCAATAGCTGCCAACTTTGATTTATCGTTATCAATGAAAAATATATTATTCTTCTCAATAACAAACTTTCCCGCCAACACGACATGAGCGCCATATTCACTGTCGCCAAAACCATCTTGCCCGCGGATATAAAACCCCGTCCTGTTTCTTGAATCAATTTGCGATTCAATATGAATATCGTTTTCAATGCGTAATGCCCCATTACTCCAAGTAATGTAAGTCCGCTTGTTTTCCAGATAAATCGGTCCTGTTCCAAACCCCAAAGCGGTCTGATATCCAGTGGTTGATCCCGTAGGTCCACCCGCTGTCGTACGTATGTCAGTATTACCGACAAGGTAAGTACCACCGGTGTACGTATTTGCCTTGGTTGAATCAAATCGGAACTGCCTGTCGCTGTCCGTTGTCGGATCCCCAAGTATGATCAATGTCAGTTTGCCCGTACCATTATCTGAAAGGTCGATTTTCTGAAAGTCAATGATGTTACCGTCCGAAGTACCAACTGCGTTGTAAATACGTAGAATTGCATTTTCATTGGACTTCGGTTTAATGGAAGCGCCAGCTGCCACTACTGCATCTTTCGTGTAAAAATTTACACGATGATTTCCTTCTCCCAACAGTAAGGTTGTCGATGCAGCCATTTTCAAGCCAACGGAACCATACAAGGCCCGGTCTGCAGCCACAACGCTTCCGTTCTGGATATCCAAAATGGCGGATCCAAAAACATTTTCAGCATTCAGATTCAAAACGCCGGCCCCGGCTTTTATAATACTAATCGTTGAGTCCGCCCCATAAAGCCGCGTATTCAGCGTCAAACTACCGTCAATCGTTAAAGTATGCCCCCCCCCCCCCGAGGCCGTGATCGTATCACCTGCGAAGGTATACACATCCGTAACACTATTTGTGACAGCGATGGATGCGACAGAAACGGGTTCCCAGATGCTCACCTTCCCGCTGTATCCGCCGCCGCTCAGGAATTCAACGGATTGCCCGTCCTGAAATGTGTTTCCTCCAACCCATGCCGCCGTATGGTTAATGTCCCATATTTGCGGAGCAGCAGCCCAATCCCAGGTCACATCGGCAGCGGTAGCATGGTAAGCAGACATGGCTGATAGACCGGAAACAACGAGACCGGCAATGACAGCCTTTGAGGTAAGGGTTTTTCTTTTCATAAATGTAGATCAGGTTATGGAATAGCAACGGACGCAAATACAGCATTCCGAAAATATAAGATTGAGCACAAATACCACCTTCCGTTCCCTCTGAACAAACAGAACGAAGCAGTCATGGGTAAGGAAACATGATGTTTCATCATTTTTATGGTAAATAGAAGTGCACGGACAATGGTGCCAATACTTGTCGAAGCTTCAAGAAAAAACAACGTTTATTCACTATAAAATACGCAAAATGCGTTGCATCCATATTGCAGCTAGCTGCCTTGTCCTTTGCGTCTATCTGTCAACCACATCGACAACGTCATCCAATACGCGCCAGGAACGTGCGTCTTCCGGAAAAACAGCTGTTTTACAGTCAATAAAACGGACATTTTCAGCGTGCCGGATAAAGTATCCGTACGCGGGCATATCGCCCCAAATGACACATTCAGGATATTGCGTACCCATTTCCGGAGGATGCTTGGGGATATCCTTTCTGCCCCCGAGAAAGATAATGTCACAACGTTTGAAGGTCAGGCTTTTTATCGGATATTGCGTGTTCTCTCCGGTGTTCCCTGAAATCGGACAGCCGATACGGCTCCGTAAATTCCTCGCTATAACATCCTCAAACAGGATGTTTTCAATGCTTCCCATCTTCTTGACATCGTCAGCCGGCGTACCTTGCCGCTTTCCGATAACGAGATAAAACGGGGAGTTTGTGTGATTGATATCAATCCTCCTGAAAACGATATTCCGGATATCGGCCCCATCAACCGATTCCAAGGCGATGGCGGCCTTGTCGCAGTTTTTTATCAGAATGTCCTCAAACAACATATCCCTGAACTGACCATAGCTGGCCGTCCCGAACTTGATTCCGTTCGCCCTCACCGACGTAAGCAGATAACAATCCCGCACGGTAACATCCGCTACCCCGCTTCTCCGGCCGCTCTTCGGACAAATAATGTCGTCATCCGTATTCAATGTGCAGTTTTCAATGAGCACATGATGCGTATCGGTCAAATCAATGCCGTCCCGGTTTCCGTAATCGCGGCTTTCCACGTAAACATTTCTGGCGGTAAAATGATGCGTTTCGAGAGGAACAAGACACCACATGGCGGCATTCCGCAAATACACATTCCGCACAGTCACCTGTGTGCATTTGACCGGATAAACCAGTATGGGACGCAACCACTCGCTCCCGTTCATTTTCCATTTCGAAATGCTACCGTTTCCGTCAATGATACCGCCCCCGTCAATCGTGATTCCGTCAGCGTTTTCAGCATAAATCAACGCCTTCTTCAAACGTCCCATCCCGTGGCTTTTGGAGGGAGGATACTGCTCGGGATAATGTTCATCCGCAGCGCTGCCCCAAATCATGGCCTTCGGGGATACAAACAACGTCATCTTGCTCTTCAACCTGAGGGTTCCTGTCACAAAAACGCCTTCCGGAATATAAACCGACCCTCCCGTGCCTCCGCAGGCATCTATCGCCGCCTGAATGGCTTTGGTATTCAACGTTTTCCCGTCACCGACAGCCCCGTAGCCCGTCACGTCAAAGACCGGCGACGGCGGCTTTCCGATCAGTGATTCCGTCGTGTATACTTTAATATTATCACAATAAACCGTTTCATTGCTACCGTCTGCAATGGCGCACACGATTGACGAGAGCTCACTGACTTTATGCTTCAATGGCGCCGCTCGAAGCTTTCTGATACCGTCCACATAAAGATCATAAGAGGCCTCGGCGGTATCAACAACAATACGGATTACATACCAGATATCTTTCTGTATCGCCTGTATTTCCGCCGGTCCGTTTTTTGTCTCAGAAATGATTTTCTCTCCGTCCAATGTTACCGCCAGTACGCAGACTTGTTCACTGTCATAAAGCGCAGGTAATTGCTTCCTCCCGGAGAGTTTTTCCGCGCGGAATTTCAGCTCCACGGTAACCATGCCGCTGACTGGCGTAAAACGACGGGCAGCAGAGACCGACGGCATATTGCCCTCAGTACACAATACCATGCTTTTGTCCGCGGCAAACGGAAATGGTTTCACCACCGCCCCTGTTACCGGTTTCACGATCCAACCTTCAGGAGATGAATCGGCAAGCAATTCGTTAAACCGTTCGTCGAGAATATAACCGTCTTTGTGTCCGGATACGGGAACAGCCTTTTCTTCGGCATGTAAACGCCCCAGGCAAAAAAGACAGAATACAACGAGTATCGCCAAGATAACACCGCATTTCCGTCCCCGCCTGGTCGTAGAAATATCCATGACGATCCGCGTTTATCTGACCTTCACGGAGAACCGTTTTTCTTCCAGATTAAAACCTTTCACCACCAGATTATAATTGCTTCCCGGCAATTTTGCCATGTCTGTTTCTATGATTACGCTTTTGCTTTCTCCAGGCAACAGGCACATGAAATTATCCGTATAGAATGACGGTCTCACCGGACTTCCTTTCTCATCCAGCCATTGCAACTGCGTAAAGAAAGCCAGACTTTGCCCGGTATTTTCCAGGTTCACCTGAATGAAAAACTTACCGTCTTTTTCCTTTGTTTTGTATTCCACGTCCAGCTTTGCCGGTTTTAACAGTTTCAGGTCTTCAAACCCGGCTGTCGCCGGCCCCGTCACGGTTTTCGGCCCCTTGTACTCATTCGTTGACCGCCAATAGAAGCTGTCCGAAACTTCTTTTCCTGCCTCATCAAACAGTTTCAGCTTTATAAAATGCACCTTGGTAATGTCAGCAGGAAAATCAATTTTGATGACATCATTGGCCACACCGTCCTCAGGCAAACTGACAGCAACCTCCTTGCCAAACACCTTCTTCATGTCCAGGTCATAAACCTCGGCACTGACCTTATATCCGGTGAATGCCTTGTAGTAATCATTCACCACGGATACTGTATTTTTCAGATAGTCAAACTGTGCATGCAAAGGCTGCAAAGCGTTCTGGCTGTAATAAAGCGCGGCTGTCGGCTCAAGCGACCAATCCCACATACGTCCGCAAACCTGTCTTGCCGGAGAATTATGATACCAGTAGAGCAGTCCCGAGCAATAACGATCCCCGTAATTCAGCTTGTTGTAATTCCAGACTTCCCAGATGCCCCGATAACCCATTGCCCCGACAAACTGCGCCTTCATGGCAAATTCGTCGATGCTTTTGGATTCGCCGTATTGATTGACCAAATCCTTGTAAAGACTGCTCATTAAATGAAAACCGCCGCCGTCCATGTAATCCCAGACCTCCTTGTTTATCGGCCACAAATCCTTTTCGGGCATCATTTCACGCAGCATCTCAACAGTCGGCAAACAGGGCGTTCCGTATTCCGGATTGAAACCGTCCACCCGGCTTCCCCGATCAGATGCCGTATTTTCGTAGTAACGCATCGGATTCACTGTCTTATAAGGAGAGCCGTCATGCACCCCGTCACATTCGGATTGCATCTGGTAACCGCGCGTTCCGTCGAGCTTAAACAGGAACTCCCTGATACCGGCAACATCCGTTGACTCGTTGGAACCAACGTAGTAGGCAAGCGACGGATGATTGCGTATGCGCTTCACCGTGGATTCAACATTTGCCATGTACAGCGGAACATCGTGCACATGCTTCGTATCCCCTGTCATCCAGAATTCTGTCCAGACAAGTATGCCCAGCTCGTCGCACAGCTGGAAGAAATAATCGGACTCGGTGATACCGCCAGCCCAGAAGCGGACAAGGTTCACGCCTGACTGCGCCGTATAACGCAACTCCGCATAGGTACGTTCGTCCGAGTTGCGAAGCATGGTTTCGGGAATCCAATTGGTACCGCGGATAAAAATAGGTTTCCCGTTCACATAAAACTGCCTGGATTTATCCGGCGTGTTCTGGTCGGAAGTAATTTCACGGATACCGAAACGCGTCCTGACAGTGTCTTTGAGCTGATCCTTTCCCTGATAGACCTTCAGCTCCAGCTCATACATTTCCTGCTTTCCTTTATTGATCGGCCACCAGAGACGCGGGTTATCAATGACCAGCTGCGGGAATGCTTCCGGCGTAAACACCACCTCCTTGATCTCTCCCCTGTACAATTGAACATCCTTTTCGAATTTGATTCCCGTCCCTTTGATTTCACCGACCACGGTGCATTTTTCGCCGCCATAATTTGAATTCACGACTTGCACGCTGACTGTCTGCCGTGAGCGGTTGTAACTCGGTTTCGACAATTCCGATTTCACAAACGGATGACGCAAAGCCATCTTCCATGTCGTGAAAACGGAAATATCCTTCCAGATACCTGTGTTTCTGTCACGGATTCCGTCCTGGAATGTGAAATCCCAACCCACGGTCATAAGCATGGTTGTGTTGTAACCGATTTCGCCATTGCCGCCATTGCGGTATTCCCCGGTAGCACCCCAGCTTTTCCGGTCTGCTGTTCCGGGAACATCCACGGGAATGGTTTTCACTGCCAAGGCATTTTTGCCGTTCACCTTGACCCAGTCAGTGATATCAATGAAATCCTGATAAAACATGCCGGCAATGTTACCGACCATTTTACCGTTAAGCCATATTTCCGCCCGGTAGTTGATTCCGTCGACCTGCAACCAGACCTTCTTTTTCTCAAAATCCGTGGGAGTATCAAACTCTGTCCTGAACCAATAGGTATAAAAGTCCCGGCCGACCTCGGCAATATCCGGAATCTGCTTGGATTTGATCCGGTTATTTATGCCAAAATAGGGTTCGGGATACACCTTGTTGTAGACCAGCGAATTCAAAACGGTTCCGGGAACAATCGCCGGCAGCCAGTCTTTCTCATCAAAACCGACCTTGGAAATGTCCTCGCTCTTGATGGTAACATCCCCTGCTTTCCGCATTTTCCAGGCATAGCCGCCGCCGTGTCCGTCCTTTGATGTCAGGACCATCTCGAAATCCCTTTCCTTGTAGGGTTTCGGCTGCGCGAAACAGGCGCAAAAGGAAAGTAACAGAACACTTAATAAGGTAATTTTTTTCATCATTCAGGATTTAGGGATTTCTGGTAATCGTTGGTTAACGGTGGCATGATGCTACCGCTGCTATTCCAACAATGCCGTTGCGCACCAAAGCACCGGGGCCTGTCCGTGCATATCGCCGATTTTACGTTTTCTGTTCATGTAATGATCACGGTCATTCTTGATGTTGGTGCCTTCGCATACTTCGCGGACATCACCGTCTTCGTTGATGTATCCGACCAATGCGATCCAACCCTTCCTGGCGACCGGTCCATATTCCGCTTCATCCAGCCACCCTTTCTTTACACCGACAATCATTGCATAGGCAAACATACCGGTGCATGAGGTTTCCTTCCATGACTCCGGATCATCAATCAGCTGTCGCCACATGCCATCCTCCGCCTGGTAGGACTTGAGCGTCTTCATCATGTTTTTATATTCTTTCATGATGCGCGGCCGGTATTCGTTATCTTCAGGCAAAGCGCGCAAGACTTCTGCCATACCGGCAGCCATCCATCCGTTTCCGCGTCCCCAAAAGAAAGGAACTCCCGGTTCGTGATAAAATAAGCCGTTGGGCTGTTGAAGTTTATCCAGATAAAGAACCATCTCGCGGGCGGTACGATTGATGTATTTCATATCTCCGCTCGCGCGGTAAGCCTGTGCCTGAACGGCGGTTATCATGAACATGTCATCGATCCAAAGCCGCGTCTGCCACGAATAACCATCGGCAGCAAACTTGCATTCCTTCGAATCCGGTTTTTGCTTGATGCGCTCCGGTGTAGTCCATTGCTCATCGGCATAACGCATGCCAAAATCATAATACGTCTTATCTTTGGTCTGTATGTAGATTTCCAGGGGAATAGAGCCAAAAACCGTATTATCCACATGATCCGCTTTCGGAACCAGCAGCTTGTTCTGCCTGAATAACGGCTTGAATCTTTCAACGAGATCGGCGGTAAGATCAGGACGATTATCAACCTTTGCAAAACGCAAGGATCCCAGCCAGGTGCATACTTCAGGATAAGTGATTCCCCGGGCAGGCTTTTTTGACGCAAAGTCGTCGTGCGGGCTGTCAATGAAATGCTTGGTAAGCCATTCGCCCACATATTTGGGTGATTTTCCCTCAGGCCAATCATCAAAGTATGCACCGCCTGCCGCGGTTAACCGCAAAAACGCCATGAAAGACGCTGCCAGAACAATTAAAGGTAATAGTATTTTTTTTCTCATAAGTTCAGGTAAGTTAAAGTATTCGCGTTTAAGCCTGCATTATAACAGGAGGTACTTTTTAAAACAGTAAAAAATTGCAAAAAGTTTCTTATATCTGCCACATATGTCCGGCTATTTCAAGCTATCGCTACTGGGTAAACCTCATCCGTGCCATAAATCCGTAATCCGTAACCCTCCCCGTGCATTTGCATACACAAAGAGTTGAATAATAGCATTATTTCACATTTACTCGTAACCTTACTGGAAAAATAGAATTTATATCTTTAAACCCTCAACCGATTAATAACGTAATGAATCGTAGACATTTTCTCAAGAAAACAGCCATAGGCACCGCGCTGCTCGGACTGTCCGGAAGCAGCGCCATAGCAGCATCCCCAAGCATCCTCAGCGGTAAAAAACCCAAGAACCTTATTTTCATGGTTTCCGACGGCATGTGCTCAGCAACCTTGCGCTTCGCGGATGTTTACCATCAACTGACACAAAAACGGCACTGCAACTGGATCAATCTTTACGAAAACAAAATTGCTCATCGTATGATGATTGAAACGATGTCCGCCAACAGTATCGTCACGGATTCTGCCGCCGCATCCTCCGCATGGGGCATCGGCGAGCGCGTGAACAACGGCAGCATCGGCGTGACACCGGACGGCCGCGAACCGATGCCGTTGCTTCTCCAGGCAAGGGAAGCGGGCAAAGGTACCGGCCTGGTTTCCACGAAAGCCATTACGGACGCAACCCCGGCCGGCTGGAGCGCCAATGTTAAAAACCGAGGCCAGGGCAGGGATATCGCGAAACAATACCTTGAACGCGGTTATGACGTGATGCTGGGCGGAGGCGAGACGAATTTCCGCGACATCATCCCTGAGTTCAAAAAGAAAGGATTTCCTGTTATCCAGACACGCGATGAATTATTAAAGCTACCGTCGGACACCGATAAGATTCTTGGCTTGTTTTATGAACACGACATGCCTTTTTATATCGACAAGGATCTTCAGCAAAACCCAAGACCATCGCTCGAAGAAATGTCCATTGCGGCACTGAAAGCGCTTTCCAAAAACAAAAACGGTTTCTTCCTGCAAATTGAGGCAGCCAGCACGGACATGGCTTGCCACAGCAATGACGCTCCCGCAGCGCTTCAGGAACAACTGGAATTCGACCGCACGGTTGCCGTTGTCAACGATTTCGTAAAGAACAACCCGGACACGCTTGTCATCCTGACTACCGACCACGGTACGGGAGGTCTGAATGTCTGCGGCATCGGCAGGGATTACAATGATTCAACCCAGGGAGTGATCAACAGCGGTAAAGTACCCTGTTCTTTCCGTTATTGGTATCCACCCATGGCAAAAATTGAAAGCCGTACAGAAATGATTGCTTACGTGGAAAAATCGACCGGCGGTATGAAAATATCCGAAAACCGCGCACGCATGCTGATTGATCAAATCAACAACGATAACAAGAATGTCAATTTTGACGCGATCACCGATATCCTCTGGCAAAAGTACCGCGATTATTATTCCACGGCATTTACCACTCATAACCATACCGGGGAACTGATTGAACAGGCTGTTTACGGTCCGGGGAAAGAAGCGTTTCCCCTGTTCCTCGAGAACTACAAAGTGACGCATATTATTTGCGAACTCTTCGGACTCAAGGGCTGGTAAACCTTTTCCGTTCAGACAAAAAAACCGATGCCACTCGCATCGGTTTTTTTATTAGCCAAAGTCCTGCGGTAACATCACTGCTTCTTTATGTTACCGGCATTCTCCGGGGACTTCTTGTACGCGAGGCCTTGTACCATGCGCACAATCAGATTCGCACGCGCCATATCGACGGTCATTTGATTTGCATTTGCGTCTGCCAAAACCTGTGCCGCAAACTTCACGGCTTCGCTGTCACCCAATCCGGAAATGGTGGCTCCTTGCCGTTTTGCTTCACTGTAAACAGCGTTCAGTTTTTCTTTGTTTGTTTTTCCACGATAACCAATCGTCACAGACACCTCATCGGAGGGAGTCAATTCCATGTTACCGCTCAATGGGATAATACGAAGGAAATACGTTTTGCCGTTCTCCAGGTTTCCGATGGCCCACTTATCCGCAGTAAAGATACGCCCTCCTTTATACCCGTTCCATTTCACGCCATAAACCGCCTGCGTATATTTTCCGGATTCGGTGCCGTATTCTATCTTATAGCCGTCGGCTCCCGCAACCCTGCTGTACTTAACCTGAATGGACTCAAAAGCGGATACCACGGAAATATCCGGTTTTTCCGAACTCCGCTTGCGCTCTCCGGACTCTGCCGACTGGGAAGCGCTGAGTGTTTTGATTTCCTCCTGATTCAGCGGACGCACAACCACATTGCTCGCTGCAAACGGCTGCCGGTAAGAACGGAGTCCTATGCGCCCGTTCGGATATTTTCCGTTGGACAATGTGTGTACCAGCTTTCCGTCAATGTAAAATGCGTAACGGTCTTCGCGGACGGCGACCGTCAATCGGCAGTTTTTATTTGTACCCAGTTTATAATTTGCGCGTGCCAATTCATTCCATCCGTTACTGGATTCACCGATGGTATAATTCTTTGCGGAAATCCCGAAATAGATTCCTTTGTACGTATCCGCACCGGAACCGGCATCCGTCACCCGCACCATAATGCCGGCATCCGTCCCGCCTTCTTCCATAATGTCGATGCTTGCTTCACAGGCGTAATTCTTCCAACCATCGTCACCCGCAAGAATCTTCACGTTGTCGCTCTTTTCAAAAACCAGGCGGCCTTGCTGGATATTTATCTTCTCCGCTTCCCCGAATTTCTGCCAATGGGCATCGATGGAACTGAAACTGGAGAAATCATCCGAAAATCTGATCTCCGCATCTTTCACGGTAACATATGAACCGACAGTGAATGCATACTCGTTGCTCATCATGGATCTCCCGTTAACAACGGCGGACACAGCAAAATAGTAGGTTGTTTTTTCTCTTAGTCCGGTAATGCCTGCGATGTTTCCTTCAAAGCCCGACGCCGCATAGGTGTACTTCCCTTTCTGTGTCCCGTACAGGACACGATACGTAGCTACTGAACGCGGCAGGTTCGTGGTCACTGTGACAAAATCTTTCCCTCCTGTAATTTCTGTGATTTTCGGTTCCGACACAACTTCGGATGGAATGATTTTTATCTGCGAAATACTGATGCTGCCGTCACCGACAAAGCGTATATTATTATATTGCTGTTCCTTGAACTTGAAGGATTCGGATTCGATGCAACCACGCAGACCGGGAACGGTCACAGGATTTCCTTCAAATTCGATGCTGCCGCAATCCTTGCCGTTTACAAAAAGCTGGCACAGACCTTTCCCGGAACAGGAAACATCCATCTTGTATTCCGTAGCAGGTGCAACAATGACATTTGCAAATTCTGTCACTGTTTTCCCGTGCTGTTTGAATACTTTCTTTGTCGATGCAGAACGCAGCATGAAATCGTCCGGATTGCCGATTCTCGGGAAATGGGCGATTTTCAACCGGCTGCAACCGTAAGGCACCAGATGAATGGTTTCGGTTTTTGATTCGTCATAAGCGACTGCGCCCAACGGCTGAGGAGCCGACTTATTTCCCTCCAGCGTCCATTCGGGAAGCACTTGTCCTCTGGCTTTCAGCACCACCGGAGCGGTAACATGACTAAAGGGCTGCAGCGCAATCGGATTGTTCAACACCTCGAAAGACTTTTCCGGTGCAGACTCGTCCACAATCAATCCGTAATTCCAACGCGAGGCAGGATAGATCTCGCGAAGCGGCTGTTCTTCCTGATGGGGAACTTTTAATTCGCGGGCATCATTACTATCGTAAAGCCGCCAGTCTTCCCTGACTCCCAAGGCATAAATCAAGGCACCTTTTTCGACAGCAACCGAATCATTATACCAGCGCGAAGCAATGATCTTCGAAGGGAAGACAAGCTCTATCACATCGCCCTTTTTGAACTCGCGGTTGATCCGGTGAAAACTTCCTTTCATTACCTTGCTTTCTTCCTGTCCGTTTATCTTCACGGTAGCATCCACAGCCCATTCGGGAATACGCAAATCAAGCGGAAAGCGAGCGGCTTCGCCTTCATAAACCATCTTCACGGTATCTTTAAACGGATAGTCGGTTTCCTGGCGGAACGAGGCGGTTTTCCCTTCTGCGACCGTGGCGGCTACATGGTTTGGTCCGTACGCAACCGCTGCCAAGCCGCCATCCGTCGTTGCCATCCACATATGCTGTACATACTTACCCCAGCCCATGTGATGGTTCGCAAAACAACAATCAAAACCCAACGGGGCGCCGAATGCACATGAATCACCGTGATCACAGTCAAAGCCATGATTACCCAACGTTGCCATCACCTGGTTCTGAAGCGCATAATAAGTATGCCCGCTGAAATCGGGCGTTGTCGTCAGAGGAAGCGCATTATACGCGAGGTGTTCCAGGAAGTCACCCAATTGAGCATCACCGTAATCACGGATCGCGATTTCCGTGGAAAGCATGGCCTCTACCACACCGCATGTTTCAGTGCCTCTCGTGGACTGATTGTCTCGCGCCGCCTCATCGGCATTCGGTAATTTATCAATCCGTCCGTGATCAATACTCCAATTGAAAATAGCCCTTTCAAACGCTACGCGATCGCTGCGCTCCTTTGTGTACTGATGCACCACGGGAGCATACTTGAGCGCCTGGCTTGTATTGACCACATGATAACGTACGGTACTGTGATTAAATGTATCCGACCAATTCTGCGTCTGGCTTTGAAGCAAGCGCGCCAGGTCGATCAACCAGGCCGCGTCTTTCTCCGAGGTTCCGTTTGCAATGACTTCCCTATAGTACCAAAGCACGCTGTCGATATTATCCGCGCCGCGCGCATCCGCCCAATTGCTCAACCTGCGTTTCGGAAGTTCCTGTTCCTGATAGCGAAAGTATTTTTCGAAGAAAGGAAGCACACGTGCATCCTGTTTTCCGCTTGCCTCGTAATAATCGCGTATTGCCATCATCATTGGCATGCGTGACCACCATGAATCATTCCTTACCGGACCGAAGTATCCGTCTGCGCGTTGATTGTCGATAGACCAATCAATCCATTTCTGCGCTTTTGTTTTCAGCTCGGCATTATTCAAAGCATAGGCCAAGGCAACGAGTCCGCGCACATAATAAGGTCCGTTCTCCCAGCTTTCGCCGTCGCCTCCAAGCCAAGCGCTTTTCGGACTGTAATCAGGATAGTTTTCCATCCTTCCGGTCAACCCCTTTGCCTGTAACCAGAGTTGATGCTCAAGCCATGCATCAGCTTTTACGCTGCCCAACGGCAACGGCTTGAAGGGACCATGTATGAGTTGTCCTGAAGCATTTATGCCGGGACCTGAACCTTCACGGTTCTTTCCGAAACTGATTGCATGAATAGGAAATGACAATGCGCCTCCAAGCAAAAGGCCTGCTTTGACAAACTGACGGCGTGAAATGGATTTCATGTGAGTATTGACTGAAAGTTACTGCCTTATTAGATCCTGAAACAACGGATTGTTTCAGACTTAGCATTATCCAATTGATCAAAATAAATAAATCAACCTTTTAGCTTACCGGTTGATTCATGCTAGTCACACCATCCAATAAACCGATACGAATATTACCATTCCTTGCGAGTCCGTTCATCATTCTCCCGCGTCCCGTATCCCGACATAGGCAGTTTCTTTTCCTTTGCTCGGATCGCATTTAATAAGGCGGCTGCCTCCTCACGGGAAATGTTACCTTCAGGTAGAAGATCCGCATCCTGTTTCTCTCCTTTTCCGGATTGTTTTTCCTCTTTTTTTTTGCCGAAGCCAGGATTTACCGGCTCCTCCTTCTTATTCTGTTCCTCAGCTGCTGCGTCCTTTTGCCCATCCTTCTGTTTTTCCTCAGCCGGCTTTATTTGCTCTGGAGACTGTTTATCCTTGTCCGTAGATGGTTGTTGATCCTGCTTATCTTTCTCCTGTGACTTATCAGGGGAATTGTTCCGGTCCTGTGGCTGACTGTTTGCCTTGTCGTCTTTTCCGTTTTTCTGCTGTTGGTCTTTATTTTTTGAATCCTGTTTATTCTCCGGATTATCTTTTTGCTTTTCTTCTTTATCCTGTCCGGACTGATCCCGCTTCTGATTCTTGTTCTGCTGTTGATTCTGGCTATCCTGTTGGTTTTTGTCCTGATTCTGCTGATTGTTTTTCCGGTCGTTCTCTTGATCCTGCTGTTGCTTGTTTTCCTTCTGGTTCTGCTGCTCATTCTGTTGTTTCAGCAATGCTTCCAGTTGTTTCAACGGCTCATCATCGGGGAATTGCTTTCTGGCCTTTTCTATCCGTTTCAGGGCTTCGGCATTATTCGCGTCGACATAGAGTTTTCCTACATCAAGAAATGCGGCATCGGCGGTAGCATAATCCTGCGCAAACAAACCAGAGTCCAGACACAGGGAAACCAGCACTACGACAACGCATAGATTTTCCCGCAACCGATTGCCGACAGAATGTAAGTTCATCAATGTCATTTTCTTATCTCCCCGAGTTGCTGAATCCGTTGAACATACTGCTCGTAATTTTCCACCGTCGGATCACGCGGTAGCATGCCCTGATACAGTTCAATGGCTTCCTTGTATCGCCCCTGAGCAACCAGATCATCCATCGCCTTTTTCAAGGCCAATGCGTCTGTCGTAGGCTTCTTCAGATCTTCGATCATTTTTTTCAGTGCATCAATCCATTCTTTCAGTTTTGTCTCAGCCTCTTTCAGGAAAGCATAATTCTCAGGAGCGTTACCAATACGGGCCAAAAGTGCCGCATCATTTTCTTTTGCGTGTGCGTAATGCTTATCCAAATCCATGGCTGCAAGATAATGCTGGTGAGCCTGATTCCATACGTCAGGAACCGCTGTATTTTCCACCAGTGCTTCCGCCGCATTTTTCTGCAATGCTTCTGCTACCGTCAAAGCGGCCTCACACCGTTGCCATGCTTCCTTACGTTTCGGAGTATCATTGAACGCCTTCCTTCCGTAATCAAGCGCGGCTTCGGCATTGTTTTTCGCTTCAGCATAACGGGTTCTCAATCCGGGAATCATCTCCGGCCTGGTTTTAAAAAGTGTTTCGCCCTGACGGTAACACGTGTTGCCCAGATTATAAAATATCCGCGCATGAATGGATGGATCAGAATATTTCAGCGCACTCTCATAATGCCCTTTTGCCTCATCGAATTTTCCCTGACGGTAACACGTGTTGCCGAGGTTATAGAAAACCTGCCCGTTTTCCGCCTGTTCGGACAAAGCAAGCGAATAATACTTCTCTGCCACAGCATAATCCTTGTTTCGATATGCGGTATCGGCTTTTTCACAAGCATCCACGAATGCAGTATTTTCTTTTGTTCCATCAGCGTTCGCTTCCGTTACATTGCTTGCAAGCGATTGCGCCCTCAGATCAGGAAATGCGGCAAATATCAGACATACGGCAATAGCAGCATACGGTATCCTCACCGGACGGAATCGCCTGGTGAACTTTATTGCCGGATCAAGAATCAATAAGCCCAACGCAATCGCCAGAAACAGCTGAAAACGGTCAACCCCGACTTCCTGTGTCTCGGAGTTGCCTTTTTCCCGGTTATTCAGCACTAACTGTTCGGCATAAATTTTATCCAGTTCAAATTCTGCTGTTGAAAATGGCATGTAAAACCCACCCGTGGATTGTGCGATTTTTTCCAAGGTACCGGCATCCAGTTTTGTGCGCACAATATTCCCGCTCGCATCACGCAACAAGGATTGTTTTCCAGTCGCGTTAATCACCGGAATAAAAGCTCCTTCGGCGCTTCCTATGCCTATCGTGTAAATTTTCACACCCTCCTGCGCGATATGCTTTACCTTTGAAATGCCTTCTTCTTCCAAATCCTCTCCATCGGTTAACAAGATGGCGATCTTTGTGTTTTTACTTTGTTTGAATGCTGACTCCACTTCACTGAGCGCGCTGGCAATATCGGTTCCCTGCCGTGCAATAATGTTTGTATCGACCGCATCCAGACTTTGCCGGAATGCGTCATAATCCAGGGTCAGGGGACATTGTAAAAAGGCATCGCCTGCAAATGCGACCAGGCCTATACGGTCGCCACCTTTCAGCTGCTCGCTGAATCCGGCAATCAGAAACTTAGCCCTTTCCAATCGGTTCGGCTTCACGTCATCAGCCAGCATGCTCCGCGACGCATCAAGGGCAAAGATGACATCAATGCCGTGCGTGCTTACTTCTCTTACGGTTTTTCCCCATTGCGGACGCGCAAGTCCAAACAAAAGACATGCTACCGCCAATCCGAATAACAGTTCTCCGATAGCGGTTCTTATCGGACTTTTGTGCAAAACCAGTTTGCTCACTTCCGGATGCTCCGTAAACATCGATAATTTACGCTTGTTCCAGAATCGCGCATGCAAAAGCATCGCAATCTGGAAAACCCATGCGACCGGAATTAAAAACAAAATGGCTGGATATACAAATGTCATGGCGCGCGGCGATATCGGGTAACCCGGAGGACCTTGCCCAGTAAAAGCAGGACGATGGCAGGTATCAGGAAATAGTAAAACAGTTCCTCATAGTTTGCATAACGCCGTATTTTTATATCTGTTTTTTCAAGACGGTTAATTTCCTCATAAATATCATGAAGCTCCTTTACGTTCTTTGCCTGGAAAGCTCGGGACCTTGTGATTTCGGCGATTTTCTCCAATGCCTCGAAATTCACAGGATAAACGGTTTCACGAATCAACGGTTGACCGTTCCGGTTTCGCGCGATCCGGTTCGTATTCGTATCAAGAATGTATGTATACACGTTATCATTCCGCCCAATGGCCACGGTATACACTTTTACCCCGAATGCCCGTGCCGATTCCGCCGCGATATTTGGGTCAATATCCCCGGCATTATTGTCGCCGTCCGTAAGCAATATAACGATCTTTGATTTTGCCTGGCTGTCGCGCAAGCGGTTTGTACTGCTGGCAATTGCTGTACCGATGGCGGTTGCATCGCCCGCCATGCCAATTTCCATGCGCGCCAGGTTGCTTTTCAGCCAATCATGATTCAAGGTCAGCGGACTTACGAGATAAGGATCCCGGGAAAAAGCGATCATTCCGATACGATCATTTTTCCGTTCGTCAATGAATTCGTTAAGCACTTCCTTCACCACATCCAGACGTGTTTTCAGGTTATACTCGTTCTGTGAAAAATCCAAAGCCAACATAGACGGGGAAAGATCCACGGTAAGCACGATATCCACACCACTATAGTTTTCCTCCGAAAACCCGCGCTCAATCTGCGGACGCGCAAGCGCGACGATAATCAGTGCGAACGGCAGCATGCGCAAGAACACCCATAACGCGCCCCACATCCGCCGCTGCCTTGATGCTACCGCCTTGGCTATTTCAATATTCGGAAATAACAACGCACGCCGCTTGCCTTTGCGCCCCAGCAACCAAGCCAATATTGGCAGGAGCAATAAAAGGTATAAATATTCGGGACTGTGAAGCACGTAATTCACAAGGAATAATCATTTAAACGTTCCTTGCTTTTTTCAACTTTTTTTAACGCCGGCAATATGGCGGCCCCATCATCAGACAGCTGCTTACTCGCTTGCTCTTTTCAGTATCCGAACCTTCTCCAGTATGATCGGAATAGCCGGCGGAATACGTCCCGACTGGAAACGCATATGATGCAGCATATCGTGGTGGTTTGCCTGAACGACATGAATATCCGCGATTCCCGGAATCATTGCGGATTGCAAACTGACGACGCCATCACCGAATTTTTCGGACAGTTTATCCGTCCATTGCAAATCATTTCCGGCTCCGGGAAAACCTGCCTTTTGAAAAACCTCAGGATCAGTCCATACGCCGGCAACAATGGTCATAGGAATACTGTCGTTAGGATATGGCCTCGCATTCAATTCGGTCAGAAATGCACTTCCCGGATAAAGGTCTATACCCGCCTGTCCGCTGCCGTCAAATATTCCGCCCAAGAGCCCATGCTCTCCGTTCCTGATATGCGCTGCCTGATCACGCATTTCCGCAAAAAAACGCCCCTTGGCAAATTCAGAACCGTGATTTGGCGTTCCCACCGTAACCACTCCCAGACACCGCGGGATGCTATCATTATCGACTTTCCCAAAGAATGCGAACCGGGGGTCGGTAATGGTGTTTCTTATAACGAGGCCTCCCATGCTATGCCCGACAAGAAAGACCCGCCTGACGCCCTCTTTTCTCAACATTTCCAGACGATCACACAGTAATTCGCTTGATGCCTGTACGCCAAGATCATTCGGGTAAATAAATTTGTAAACGTTATATCCTTCTGCGTTCAGTACAGGAATGAGATCATTCCAAATCGGCCCAGGCTCATCCAACCCATGCACAAGCATGATGACACTTGATTTATCGGCGGCAGCATCGGCAAGATACCATGAATGCTTCCCATCATAGTAGCTTTTCTGGTTCGCATAAAGACTCGGGTGGTTTTCAATCAAATACTCACGTGCTTTTCCCAGCGTCTCCACCATTTTCTCCTGAAAGGAAACAGGCAAGATACTCGCACCCAAAAACCATAACGCAAGAAGCACAATCACACCCAGAAGCGTGCGTACGAAAAGCTTCCAGAAGGTTTTCCATACCTTCTTCATGGCATTCTGCACCGCTGACTTGGAAATATTAAACACGCAAAGATTATTCTGTTGATCCGACAAACCTCAAAACAAAAAAACCGCATGCGGTAACATGCGGTTTAAAATCTTCCGGCAGAATTAGAGGGAAGCCTTCAATCCAGCACCAGCCTTGAACTTAACAGCTTTGGATGCCTTGATCTTGATCTTCTCACGTGTAGCAGGATTTACGCCAGTACGTGCAGCGCGTTTTACAACGGAAAATGTTCCGAAGCCAACGAGTTGAAGAGCAACTTCTTCTTCCTTATCACCTTTAACCGCTTTGCTTGCATTTTTAACTGCTGCTTCGATAGCTGCGATTACAGCGTCAACAGCGCGTTCTGCACATGCTTTAGAGGCTTCTGCGCCCAGGTTCTTTTGTACTTCTACAATGAGTTCTGATTTGTTCATAATATATTAATGGTTAAGTTCAAAATATTAATCTTCTTTGAATCTTACTTTTTTGAATCAAGGTCAACTTAATTCTCTAACAATCTTAGATTTTATCAGTGATTGCGGTCAAGTAAGATATTATTCTTCGTATGCTTTGAAAAGCAGTGAAGCATTATGTCCGCCAAAGCCAAGATTGTTACTCATGGCGTATCTGACTTTCTTTTCGCGCTTTACATGCGGAACGTAATCAAGATCACAATCAGGATCCGGATTAACAAGATTGATCGTCGGCGGAATAACTCCTGTCTGGATAGCCTTTATGCACACAATCGCTTCTGCGCCTCCGGCTGCTCCGAGTAGGTGACCCATCATGGATTTGGTTGAACTGATCGCGACTTTGCGAGCATCGTCAGCTCCCCAGATATGTTTTATCGCCATGGTTTCAAACTTGTCATTGTACGGCGTGGAAGTCCCGTGGGCATTGATATAATCAACGGTCTTCGGTTCGATTCCAGCCATATGCAACGAACGTTTCATCGCCTCGCTCAGTCCGCGTCCTTCCGGATCCGGCGAAGTGATATGGTAAGCGTCGCAAGTAGCTCCGTATCCGACAACTTCAGCAAGAATGCGGGCGCCGCGTTTTTTTGCGTGCTCCAGCGATTCGAGTACTAACACCCCGGAACCTTCCCCCATCACAAAGCCATCGCGTTCCTTGTCAAAAGGACGGCTGGCTGTTTTGGGATCATCATTCCGCGTGCTCATAGCTTTCATTGCACAGAATCCGCCAAGCCCGAGATCATTGATGGAAGCTTCCGTGCCCCCTGCCAACATCGCATCCGCATCACCGCGCTTGATGGTATGAAAGGCCTCGCCGATTGCATGGCTGCCGGCCGCACAAGCGCTGACAACTGCAAAATTAGGACCTCTCGCCCCCACCTCAATAGCAACAATACCGCTTGCCATATTGCAGATGATCTGCGTGATCATGAACGGAGAAATTTTCCTCACACCCCCTTCGAACATCTTCCGGGTGTTTTCCTGAATAGAGTGAATGCCTCCAATACCGGATGCAATGAATGCCCCGAAACGGAACGGATCCATGGACGTCACGTCCAGATTGGCGCTCTTCACGGCCATTTTGGAAGCAGCAACCGCAAGATGAGTATTACGGTCATTACGCTTGGCTTCCTTGGGGTCCATGAAATCGGTCACATTAAACCCCTTTACTTCACCAGCAATTTTTGTTGGCAATGCGCTGACATCGAAACTCTGTACCGTATCAATGCCGCTAACGCCATTGGTCAGATTACTCCAGAATGAAGCCTCGTCATTGCCGACTGGCGAAACAATACCGATCCCTGTTACGACAACTCGTTGGGAAGTCACAGTCAGAAAGAAATTGGTTAATATAAAAAACCTAACGCTGAGCGTTAGGCTTTTTTGGCTTGAATGTAGGAGATAACGTCGCCGACCGTCTTCAGCTTCTCTGCTTCAGCTTCAGGGATTTCGCCGCCGATATCATCTTTAAATTCTTCTTCGAAAGCCATCACTAACTCGACGATGTCGAGGGAGTCTGCACCCAAGTCATCCTGAAAAGAGGCCGAAGGAACGACTTGCTCTTCATTGACGTTGAGTTGCTTTACAATAATTTCCTTAACGCGTTGTTCGATGGTTTTTTCCATGTTTATATTCCTTTATTTAGAGTTGAAACACTAAAAACGGATTCCTACATCACATTACCATACCGCCGTCAACTGAAAAAACTTGGCCAGTAATGTAGCCGGATTCTTCAGAACAGAGGAAAGTAACTGTATTTGCAATGTCGGAAACCGAACCAAGTCGTTTTAACGGAACGACTTGTAAAATTGAAGATTTGACCTCGTCGTTGAGGACGGAAGTCATATCCGTATCGATGAATCCCGGAGCCACAACGTTAGCCGTTATGTTCCGAGACGCAAATTCCTTAGCCAGGCTTTTCGTCATTCCGATAACCCCGGCTTTTGCTGCCGAATAATTGACTTGTCCGATGTTTCCGATCAGACCGATAACCGAGGAAATATTCACGATACGTCCCCAGCGTTTCTTGGTCATTGGGCGAACAAGGTTTTTTACCCAGTAGAAGCAGCTATTTAAATTGGTATTGATAACATCGTTCCATTCCTCGTCCGACATACGGATCAGGAGATTATCGCGGGTAATGCCCGCATTGTTGACGATGATATCGACATTCGGAAACTGGGCGAGAATCTTTTCGCTCGCTGCGGCTACCGCCTTGGAATCTGAAACATCAACAGCGTAGGCTATCGCCTTTCCGCCTTTTGCATTGATCGCTTCGGCAACCGCTCCGCAGGAACTCTCCGACTTACTCACACAAATCACCGTGACTCCTTCGGCGGCCAAAGATTCGGCAATTGCTTTACCGATTCCCCGACCCGCACCCGTCACAAGCGCGACTTTGTTTTCGAATGTTAATTTCATGATTTCGAAAATTACCGCCCAGTTTATTCTATTTGTCAAGAACGGGTTTCAATACAGAAGCCCTCATATCCCGATCCTTTCCCGGAATGATAACGGTAACATGACTCAGTCCCATGCGACTGTCTCCATAGGCCTTCTTTCTTGCAATAAAGGTAATCGGGAACCATCTTTGTAGGCACATTTATTATTTTATGGCCATTCCGAAGAAAAAACAAAGTGCGGCAGCCGATACGGATAATTCCGTCCGTTTGCAGAAATTTATTGCCGACCAGGGAATTTGTTCCCGCAGAAAAGCGGAGGAACTCATTCTTCAGCTTGAGGTCACCGTTAACGGAAACATTGCCGAAATAGGTCAGAAAATAATTCCGGGCAAAGACGTTGTTGCCGTCAAGGGAAGGCATATTGTCCCGACAGAAAACGCAACAATTACCCTGATGATGAACAAACCGAGGGGATACGTCTGCAGCAACGACGACCCCTTCAACGAGAAAACAGTCTTTGATCTTTTGCCAAAACAATTCCGCAAGGAACGCCTGTTTTGCGTCGGCCGCCTGGACAAGGACAGCCAAGGCATGCTGATCCTTACCAACGACGGAGACCTTGCCCACAAAATCACACATCCGTCATCACAGATCGTAAAACGTTACCTTGTCACCCTGAACCGTCCGTATACGCCGGAATTGATTCAGGCGATGCTGGCAGGTGTCGAGACCGAGGACGGACTGCTTAAGGCAGACAAGATCATCCCCTCCAAGGCCGGCTTCAAAAAGGATTATCAGATGGAAATCCATATTTCCCACGGCAAAAAACGGGAAATCAGACGTATGGTTGAAGCCTGCGATTTCTTTGTTCACCGCCTCTCCCGCACCCAGATCGGAGCATTGAAAATGCGCAATATTCCGATTGGCGGAATTACAAAGCTTTCTCGCAAAGAAATTGATTTATTGCTCAGTTAATACTAGGATTGCCTCAAAATCGTCTATATTTCATTATTTTTTAACCGGGATTCGTTATGTTTAAAAAAATTATTCTGTCCTTTTCGCTTATATGCGGTATTGCAGCTTTTCTGTCTGCACAATCAACTGCCCCGCAGGAGCTCAACTCTCCTTCCCTGAAAACATCGGATTCTTCTTCCGTTCCGCAAAATGTTTCCAAGAGCGACGGCGGGGAAATTCCGGAAGTTCCGAAATCAGGCGAAGGCTCCGCATACGGAACAGCATCCGTATCAACGGAAGTCGTAAAAATGGGCGACCTTACCGCAGAACCCAAAGAACAAAAGAAACCGACTCCGCCGCCGGCACCTGTTTCGGCACAACCGACTTACGCCGGTGACCAGCCCGCAAGTGTATCTGCTTCAAACGCACAGACCATTTTTGGCTGGGTTGATCCCAAAGCCCTGAACAAGGCCCTTCAGGTAAAAATCGGAACCCATGTTTACCAGCACGAAAGCACCAAAAGTCCTATCCTTGCGACTGTTCAGGCCGGCGACACGGTTGAAGTGCTTGGCATGGGCGACGAGATGGTCGAAGTAAAACTTATTCGTGGCTCAACCAAAGTGGTTGAACAAGCGCCGGTGCAAGCAGCACCGGTATCCGTAAGCCAACCGGTTGCGCAAAGCACTCCGGCTCCCGCACCAGCCTCCATGAACGATGATGATATGAACCGTCTCCGCAATGCATATGTTGACCCGAACGGAAACGATACCGGCAAGCTCAGCTCGTTTGAAGGAACGCTGAAAAAAGCCTGGGCACTCATTGGCCCCGGCAGCAAGTACAATTACAAACTGGTTGATCCTAACGGAAACCTTATCGGTTATGTTGATTTCACAAAATTCCGCGACGAAGAAACCATGAAATCCTATCTCGATCGCGACATGATTATCAACGGTTCGACGGAACTTTTGACCTCAAACGGCGATCTGATCGTGATAAAAGCCATTTCCGCACGCGCAAAATAAACGGATTTTGCCCCATTTCCCAAGACGGTAGCATCACGCTACCGTTACTTGTTTAAGAACTTAATTTTAAACCAAACGGCCGATGGAACTCATAGACGGAAATAAAACAGCAGAAACCATTATCAACGAGCTACGGGAAAAAGTCTCCGCATTACCTGGAAACATTGTTCCCAAGGTTGTGTTTATACGTGTCGGCGAAGACCCGGCGTCCGTCTCGTACGTGAACAAGAAATCAACGACTGCCGAAAAAATCGGGATCAAAAGCGAGTTGATTGTTTTTCCGGAATCAGTCACCCGAGACGAACTTTACGCAACTATTGACCGATTGAATAAAGACACAAACGTCCACGGAATTCTCATTCAGGCCCCGCTCCCAAAACACATTCCCGAGACAGAAACATTTAACCGTGTTGACCCAGACAAGGACGTTGATGGTTTCAACACCCTGAATATCGGTAAACTTTGCCAGGAGGATCCGTCAGCTTTCGTCGCCTGTACACCGGCCGGAATCGTTGAACTGCTCAGACGCGCCAACGTAGAAACCAGAGGTAAACACGTGATTGTCGTCGGACGCAGCCTGATCGTAGGCAAACCGGCAGCACTGCTTATGGTACGCAAAGCGCTGCCCGGCGACGCTACCGTCACGATTTGTCATTCACGCACCACCAACCTGGCTGATATCTGTCGTCAGGGAGACATCATCATTGCCGCTATCGGACGTGCCCATACGATCACTGCCGACATGGTTAAACCCGGAGCCGTCGTCATTGATGTGGGAATCAACCGGATTCCGGACAGCACAAAAAAGAGCGGATTCCGTCTCGTCGGTGATGTTGACTTTGATAAAGTGGCTCCCATTGCGTCAAAGATAACGCCGGTTCCCGGCGGAGTCGGACCAATGACGGTAGCATTACTTATGGCAAACACTTATCGTGCGTGCATGCGTGCGCATAAGCGTGAAGAATAAACCGACAATCCGTCTGGCATTATTTGCCAACAATAATTTCCCCGCTTCCACCGTTTCGCTCTGGAAACGGTTTACGGCGCTCTGCCTCGATCTCATTCCGTTTTTACTCTTCTCGGCCTTTCTCTTTCACCGAATCATGCTTCCCAGCCAGGATACCGCCGTGATAAAAGAATGGCAGGCCATTGAAAACAGGTTTACCGAAGCAATAGCTACAAATAACCCGGGAATGCTTTCTGCCGGCAGTTTCACTTTCAGCGAGGATATGCAACAGTTTCTTGAAACCTACGGACTCCTGTCGTTTTTTCTCTGTTTTGCGTACTTCTCCCTTTCAGAAATTTTTCTCCGCGGAGGAACCTTGGGAAAGCTTATGTTTAACATAACCACCGCCCATAGTATACTGGGTTACCCTCCTCCTCTTGGCAGTATCCTATGGAGGAACGCAATTAAAACCTTGGCGATTTTTTCCTCGTCGGGTATATTTTTGTTTTTCGATATACTCCCCTTTGTTCTTTTTCCGAAGCGACGTATGGGTCATGACTGGCTTTCGGGCACTTACGCAGTCACGAACAAAGAGGCGGTAACATTGTTGAGAAAAGAAGATGAAAAACCTACAGACGACGATTTTCAAATATGAGTAATTTGTTATCCTTAAATTCAGGAAAAATCCTTGTTACCGGCGGAGCCGGATTCATCGGCAGTGCGCTCATCTGGCAATTGAACCAAATGGGGCAAAAGAATATTCTTGTCAGCGACTTTCTCGGACAGGACGAAAAATACCGGAATCTCGTTCCGCTTGCCTACAGCGATTATCTGGAGGCAGACGACCTGCTTAAGGAAATCGAGTCGGATTCCAACTCCATAAAGGATGTAAAACTGGTTTTCCACCTCGGAGCCTGTTCCGCAACCACTGAAAAAGACTGCCGTTACCTTATCGAAAACAATTACGAGTATACAAAGGCTATTGCCCAGTGGGCGTTGCGGAATAATGCCCGTTTTGTATATGCCTCATCCGCTGCTACCTATGGAAACGGTTCGCAAGGCATGCTCGATGATCAGACAAAGCTCAACGCCTTGCGACCGCTCAACATGTACGGCTATTCCAAGCACATGTTTGATATTTATGCACGGGAACATGGATTTCTCGACAAAGTCGTCGGCCTCAAATACTTTAATATTTTCGGACCCAACGAGCATCACAAGGGCGACATGCGAAGCGTCGTCCATAAAGCCTTCCGTCAAATCTGTACGGAAGGCATTGTCAGTCTCTTTAAAAGTTATCACCCGGATTACAAAGACGGTGAACAAATGCGGGATTTCCTCTATGTGAAGGATGCTGTCAAAATGACCATTGCGCTCGGTATGAATCCTAATGCGGGAGGTATTTACAATATTGGTTCCGGCGAAGCGCACACATGGCTCGAACTGGTAACAGCCATTTTCACGGCTTTAGGTAAAGACCCGAAAATCGAGTTTATTCCCATGCCGGAATCGCTGCAGGCAAAATACCAGTATTATACCTGTGCCGATATTTCCAGACTTCGCGCAACCGGATACGACATGCCCGTCACCCCGCTTGCGACTGCTGTTTATGACTATGTGCAAAACTACCTGGTTCCCGAACGTTATCTCGGTGACTAATTCCGTCTTGATAAAGAATGAAATGTTTATTTAAATAGTCGGTAAATTAAGTGACTCAGAATGTATATCTGATCCCTTGATTACATTTAACCTAAATAAAACAAACATATTATGAAAAAGATTGCTATCATTG
Source organism: Opitutales bacterium (assembly GCA_031552815.1). Lineage (GTDB taxonomy): Bacteria > Verrucomicrobiota > Verrucomicrobiia > Opitutales > JAVBMG01 > JAVBMG01. Next base: position 118,920 of record JAVBMG010000012.1, on the reverse strand, counting down.
CATCCTTATTCGCAGCTGCTCTTCTCGCAGGCTGTGCAACAAGCCAACCAGTTGGTTCCATCTACACGAACCTGAAGCTCCCAGTAGCTGCTACAGGCGCTAGCGGAAGCTCCAAGGTAGGAACAGCTGAGTGCGTAAGCTATCTCGCATTGGTTGCAGTTGGTGACTCCAGCATCCAAACGGCTGCTAAGAACGCCGGCATCAGCGTGATCCACCACGTAGATTGGGAAGTTGAAAACATCCTCGGTGTTATCGGTAAGTACAAAGTTACCGTTTACGGCGAATAAGCTATTTTGCTAAAAATCAAAAGCGCGATCTTTCGGTCGCGCTTTTTTCATGCCTGTTCATCTGATGCCTCTGACAATCAGATATCATACTACGCACGACTCCTCAAATCCTCCTTCATGATTGGGACGCGCGACCAGATTCGCAAACGGTTCATCATTGATAAACAAATCCGCCTTCTCTCCCCCTAAATGCTCATCGGCAATACGGAATACATCGGCCTTGTTCTGCGATCTGCGGATGTCACGGATGAATATACCCTCTTCATCCACTGTTAATCCGATGAAGTTCATGAATTTCTTCGTTTTATTCACATGCGCGATTTCGGGCAGGTTCGGTTCATCTGTCAGTTCCCACACTTTCTCAAGATATTCGTACACATTCTTCCGGCGCGGACGAAACATTTCCCTGCCCGAAGCCAGCTCACGCACTTGCCTGAATATCCAGGGATTCCGGATGGCCGGGCGACCGATCATTACGCCATGCGCCTTTGTGTAAGCCAATACATCCAGCGCTTTTTTCGCCGAAACAATCTCGCCATTCGCCAAAACCGGACAGGATACCCGTTGCACGGCATCACGGATGAAATCATAATGGACGATGCCCCTGTACATTTCCTTTACCGTACGCGCATGAATGCTGAGCAAATCGACATCATGTATGTTAATCAGATCCAGCATATGCCCGAAAAACTCAGTATTATCAAAGCCGATACGCATCTTCACCGAGAAACGTCCACTGATATGCTCACGCATGAAACCGAGAATATCGTCAACTCGTTTGGGATCACGCAGCAATCCTCCTCCGACATTCTTCTTGTAAACTTTCGGGACAGGACAGCCGAGATTCAAATCAATACCTGCAATGGGTAACTTGCATAAAGCGCGTATCGTCCGTCCGATATCAGGTAAATGCTCACCCATTATCTGCGCAAAGACAGGACGCCTGGAAGCGATCATTTCAACGGCCCGGACAATGTGCGGTTCCAATGTGGAATGTGTATGAACACGAAAATATTCCGTGAAATAAAAATCAGGGGAACCACAATCCGCAACGACCGTCATAAATGGGCCATTTGTTACATCCTGCATCGGAGCAAGCGCTGTAAAGGGAACGTTATCTTCAACCGGTTTTGGCAAAGGCTGTGTCATAAGAAATAAACGGAACGATTAATCGAAGCAATGACGGTAGCATCAAAAACAGATAATTCAATCCGTTCTTATTTCTGCTGGGTCAATTTCGAGATAAAATCGGACACATCCTCAACCTTTTCAAACACTTCGTCACTCACGTAAATCGGCCGTTTATTACGAACGGCAAGAATGAGGCAGTCACTCGGCCGGGCATCAATCTCAACAATTTTCTCGCCCAGTTCGTTCTCCATCTGAAGCGAAAGACGGGCAAAGAATGTTTTTTTGTCCACGCGGTAAATGACAACATGCAAGAGGCTAATGCTGAACCCGATCAGAATATGATCCATCAGGTCATGCGTCATCGGTCTCTCCTTACGTTCCCCATCCAAGGTGGATTTCAGGACACTGCCAATATGGTTGTCTACATAAATGAAAAATGTCTTCTGTTCATTTCCCATGACAACCGCACAATCACTTGGCGTCGGCATCAAACCTTTGATAAAAACCTGTATCATCTGTTCCGTTCTTTTATACCTTTAATAATCAACTGTATTTTCGCCTGCTTTCAAGCGCATTACGCAATGTCGTGGAATCCGCATAGAGAATGCTGCCGCCACTGGGCAGTCCGAATCCTATGCGGGAAATACTGACATCCCGTTTCCCGATGATTTCTTCCACGATATAATGGCAGGTTGCCTCGGCTTCAACATCATTGGGTAATGCCAGAATGATTTCCTTGAAACCATCCATAGCCATACGTTCCTGCAATGTTGAGAAATTAAGATCACCCGGTGAGATACCGCGCAAGGGAGATAACTTACCATGCAATACATGATAAAGACCCTGGAAGCATCCGGTTCGTTCCATACTTATCAAGTCAGGAACATGTTCAACAATGCACAACTGGTCGCGTATCCGCCGTTCATCCGAACAAATAACACAGCGTCCCTCTCCTTCCGTCATGTTTCCGCAAACAGGGCAAGCGCGTACCTGATCCAATGCTACCGTCAAAGCATCTGACAATTCCCGGGCGAGTTCCCGCTTTTCCAACAGGAGATGAAGGGCTATCCGTTCAGACGAACGCATCCCCAATCCAGGAAGCCGTTTGAGCTTCTGGCACAAATCTTTAAACGAATCTCCCATTTGCAAGTAATCCGGAAAGCCTCTGCTTTCCGCTACTTTCGGATTTTACATCAATCCCGGAACGCTGAACCCCGATGTTACCGCGCCCATTTTCTCTTCACTATACGCCCTGGCTTTCGTCAATGCTTCCTGCACAGCGGCAAGGATCGTTTCTTCAACAAAGGCTTTGTCTTCCTTAAGAAACTCATCATCAAATTTTATGGATTTGATGATACCGTTTCCGCTAACCTTGATCTGGACAGCTCCGCCCCCGCTGGAAACATCAATTTCCGTGGCAGCCACAGAGGCCTGCACCTCTTCCATTTTCTTTTGAATCTTCTGAGCTTCCTTAAGTAATTTTCCTACGCCGACCATATTGTTGTTTTTTAAATGTTAAAACTGAAACTGTATTCTCGTTTCAGGTTGTTCGAATAAAGCGTTAAAGCTTCCCGTTGACAACCCGAAACAGAATCGCCGCATCAGGAGCACCCAAGGGATGTCCCGCAATTAAGACAAGCTGCGCAGCTTCCGGTAATCTTTACCTTGCTCGAACCGCACTCGGGACAGACGCGCTGCCCTTCCTCCACCAGAGTCATTTCGATCTGGTTCGGGTTTGGTTTGACAACAGGATCATCCTGATCCTTTTGCACATCTTCCTGGATTTTGTTTGAACCGGATGATAATCCGTTTCCATTGCTGAGTTTCGACATTCTTTCCCTATAGCCGTTGATAAACTGCATACCGAGCCAACGTGCAAGATAATCCATAACGCTCTTCGCCATACCGATCTCAGGATTCTTCGTAAAGCCTTCCGGTTCGAAGCGGACATGCGCGAATTTCTTGACCAAATCCTCAAGCGGCACGCCGTACTGCAACGAACAGCTGATCAGAATACCGATACTGTCCATCAGTCCGTTAATCGTCGAACCGGCCTTGTTCATCTGGATAAAGACTTCTCCCGGTCCGCCGTCATCATACATGCCGACGGTAATATAACCTTCCGTTCCGCCGATGCTGAACTTATGCGTGATAGATTGGCGCGTATCAGGCAGGCGTCGGCGATACGGCTCGATGACAATCTGCACCTGCTTCTCGTCGCTCTTGGTTTCTTTCGCTTCCTCTTTCTTCGTTGTAAGCGGAGCCGATCCCTTGCTACCGTCACGGTAAATCGCAATACCCTTGATTCCGAGTTTCCATGCTTCGATGTATGTTTTTTCGATTTCTTCCACGGTAGCGCTGTTCGGCATGTTCACCGTCTTGGAAATACCGCCGCTTATGAAGGGTTGAACAGCCGCCATCATCAGAATGTGTCCGCGATAATGCAGGCTGCGCGTTCCCCGTCCGGAAACAAATGCCGTATCAAAGACATGGATATGCTCGCTCTTGATTCCGCTTTCACGGATCTTTCCTTCAAACTCAACCGGTTCGATGGTTCCGAACTGCTCAATGTGAGCGAGGACTTTCTCTTGCTCAACAGAATTATACCCAAGCTTGCGAAGGCCCGGTGTCACGCATTGCAAAGGCATTGTGAGAAATCCGCCTCCGGCCAATTGTTTGTATGCAATCAAACCGATTGCAGGCTCAACACCGGTGGTGTCGCAATCCATCATGAATCCGATGGTGCCCGTAGGAGCCAACACCGTTACCTGTGCATTCCTGTAACCGTAAGTCTCTCCCAGTTCGCGCGCATTTTTCCAGCTGTCCTTTGCAAACTGACGAATCTTTTCAGGACAGAATTTGCTGATTTCCGAAACAGCGGCCTCATGCTTCTTGATGACACGGTGCATTGAACGGATGTTATCTTTTTCCAGAGGATTTTCGACACCCCAGCAACGTGCATCCAGATAGCCCGGGAAAGGACCTTTCATCTTGGCCAATTCGGCGGATGCCAGATAAGACTGACCTGTCATGATCGCAGTAATACCGGCGGCAAGACTACGACCCGCTTCGGAATCGTAACCAAGGCCCATGTGCATCAGCAACGAACCTAAATTCGCATATCCCAGTCCTAACGTGCGGAACCAGTGTGAATTATAAGTGATAGCTTCGGTAGGATACGAAGCGCGATCCACGATAATTTCCTGTGCAATAATGAAAATCTTAACCGCACGCGCAAATTTTTCGCAATTGAACTCATCGTTCTCGTAGAACTTTAATAAATTCAAGCTCGCAAGGTTACATGCGGTATCATCAAGGAAAAGATACTCGGAACACGGATTGGTACAGTTCTGGCGACCGGTGCCCAGACAGGTATGCCAATCATTGATCGTATCGTCGAACTGCAAGCCCGGATCTCCGCAAAGGTGCGTGCCTTCGGAAATCTTCTTCAACAGATCACCGGCGTTTTTCTTTTCGCAAGGCTGACCGTCCGTCACATTACGCGTCCACCATTCTTTCTTTGCTATGGCCGCTTCCATGAAACCGTCCGATGTGCGGACAGAAAGGTTTTCGTTCTGGAAATTGACGCTGCCGTAGGCGGGACCGTTAAAGTCTGACGGATACCCCTGCGCAATCAATGCCCATACTTTCTTTTCCTCGACTGATTTCGCGTCGATAAATTCTTCAATATCCGGGTGGCGGTCTTTCAATACGTTCATCTTTGCAGCACGGCGTGTCTTCCCGCCGCTTTTCACAACTCCGGCAACCGCATCGTACACTTCAAGGAAGCTCAACGGTCCGCTCGCACGGCCGCCGCCGGCAAGCTTCTCACGCTTCGAACGGATGGGAGACAGGTCTGTTCCCGAACCGCTTCCGAACTTAAACAGTTTCGCTTCAGAAACAGCAAGACGCATGATGTCTTCAAGACTGTCCTTCACGCTCTGAATAAAACATGCGCTGCCTTGCGGATATTCATACTGGTTCGGCGCTTCCTCGACTTTCTCGGTTTCCCTGCTCCAGAAATAATTGCCCTTTGCGCTGTTTTTCCCTGCACCGTAGGCATGGTATAATCCGACATTGAACCAAACAGGAGAATTGAACGCGCCCATCTGGTGCACGCACAGATAAGTCAACTCATCCTCGAAAATTTTTGCGTCCTCCTCGCTGGCAAAATATCCGTCTTCCAACCCGAACTTTGCAATCGTATTGGTCACACGGCTGATCAATTGCTTCAGCGAATGCTCGCGACCGCCTGTTGCAGGATTGCGCCCCAAGTCGGCATCGCCGTAAAAATACTTGGATGCGACAATGCGTGTTGCCAGTTCAGAATAAAAGGAAGGTATTTCTATATTATCCTGGCTGAAAAGAACCTCACCCTTGCTATCGGAGATGCTGGTTGAACGCATCTCCCATGTGATTTCGTCAAATGGATGCTTACCCGCTTTGCTGAAATATCGTTCCAGCACTAAACCTGTTTTTGTTTTTGAAGAAGGCTTTGTTGTCGTTGAATAGGTTTCCATGTCTCTAGCGTTAAAATATTCAGAGATAAATAAAATGCTTTCTCATCTCTAAATCAAGAGGCTACTAAAAATAAAAATATGTCCCTAGCAATAGATAGGGTTTCAGAGCCAAAATCAGACGGAAAAGCAAATTTTTCATTCCTTTTTGACAAGCCATTTTCATTAACACCGCCCGATTTCATCCAATAACAGGATAAACAGCCCTGCAAAACGATGATTTTCGGACGGTAGCACTACCGGATTTGAAACTTGCAGTTATATTTGTTAACCGTGTAAATCAACAACATGCCAAAATCAGTAAACCTGCTGAAAGCTTTTTGGGTGGAAAATAAACAGGGTGTCGTTTTTCTGAGCCGAAACTGGAACCAACGCTCCCTGCCCAAACTCAGTTGCCTCGAGACAAACGCTCCTCTTCAACCATTGCGCCCGCTGCCTCCGCAGTACACCGGCTATTGGAGCGGGTATTTCATTGAAGACGGCAAAATTCATTTTTTACTCCATCAAAGCGATTTTCCGGACATTCAACCCGGTTCAAAGATTTATGTTACCGGCAGCTTCAACGGCTGGAAGGATGTCGTTGATAACGAGGAATGGCGATTGCAGCAGAAAGGGGACAGATCGGAGTTCTGGACGGTTTCTTTCCCGTTGGCTTACTTTGACACAAAAACAACACATTACTTCCGGTTTTTTCTGAAACCTGAACAATGGTTGCCGGTTCCGACCCGGATCATAAACCGGACTCCGGACGGCTTCGGTGGATTCAATTATGAATTAAATTGGAACCGGGGAACAAACTATGCCTTTACCTTTGGTCCTCCGACAGAGGATTTTATCAAGCGCAAGACAACCATTGTTTTTGAGTATGATACCCTCCGGGAAGAAATGCCTGTTTCCAGCGCCGAGATTCTCGGCATCTGGAATTACCAAGACAGGCTCGGCGTAATTATTGAGAACGACTGCACTTCTTTTCATATTTTCGCGCCGCGTGCCTCCTCCGTGACACTTCACACTTACAGAAACCTGGACGAATCCGACAAGAAAGTGCTTCCCCTGAAAGCCGACGACAGCGGCGTTTGGTCACTTTTTCTCACAGATAACCTTGAAGGATTCTACTATTACTACACAATAGACGGCATATTCGACCCCACCACGGCATTCGACCCGAATGTCCGCATTCTTGATCCTTACGCCAAAGCTGCCGTAGGTCCTAAAGGTCCGGGCATTATCACAAACCGCTATCTCAACCTTGGTACTCCTGCCCCTTTCAAGGTTCCCTATTGGCAGGATCTTATTATCGCGGAATGCCATGTCCGTGACCTCATACAGCATGCGCCTACGGATATTCCGTCCGACGAACGCAAAGGATTTGCCGGACTCACCCGATTTATAAAAGACAAGGGAAACTACCTGCGTTCCCTTGGCATTAATGCCATTGAGCTGCAACCGATTCAGGAATATGAATACGATTCACCCCAAGAATACCAGTGGGGCTATATGCCAACCAATTATTTTTCTCCGGCCAGCGGCTATGCTACCGCACCAGAAAAGGCTTCGCAGATTGAGGAATTCAGGGCCGTTGTCGACGCCTGCCACGACGCCGGGTTGGCTGTCATCTTAGACGTGGTCTACAACCATGTCGGAAACCCGAATCATTTAATGCGTCTCGACAAGGAGACTTTTTTCCATCTTGCCCCGGACGATTCGTTCATGAACTGGAGCGGATGCGGAAATGACCTGCGTTGCGAATCCCCCGTAACCAAACGACTGATCATTGAAAGCCTGACTCACCTTGTCCGCTACTACGACGTTGATGGATTCCGTTTCGATTTGGCTGATCTCATCGGAAAGTCTGTACTTGTGGAAATCGAGCTTGCTTTGAAACTGGAAAAACCATCCGTGATACTGATTGCGGAGCCTTGGTCTTTTCACGGACACATCGGACCGGCGCTCCGTGACACCGGTTGGTCATCATGGAATGACGGATTCCGCAATTTCGTAGCTGATTATGTCCGCGCACACGGTAATCAGGAAGGTATTGCCTATTTTCTCAAGGGATCGCCTCATGGTTACGCGCGCTTTCCGTCACAGACCGTTAACTACACGGAATCGCACGACGATCGTTGCTGGCTGGATATAATTACCGAAAGCCCAAATAACGACGGTAGCATGCCGACTACGCGTGACATACGGCGCACACACATGATGTTTGCCATTTTGCTGACTGCCATCGGCATCCCAATGATTGCTGCCGGACAGGATTTTCTGCGAAGTAAACACGGAAAAAACAATACCTATCTCGACGGAGAAGAAAATGCACTCAATTACATGCGTATGATCCAGTTTGCAGGGACCCATGCGTATGTGCGCAACTGGATAAAATTCCGTAAGTCGGATTGGGGAAACTTATTGCGTCTTCAATCCCGGCAGTCAGAGAGTTATGTACGCTGTATCTATGTAAACGGATTTTCGTCCGTATTGGCTGTTTTTAACGCAGACGGCAGCATGGGAGCAAGCCGTATCGCGGTGGCTTTCAACCCGCATGAGTCATCCGTACATTTTGGCAACGGCAACGAAATAAACTGGCAAAACATGCGTCAGATCGCGGATACCGAACGATTCAATATAGACGGACTGGAATCAGGAAAAATTCCGATCATTGACAATGCGCCCATGCTACCGCCACTGAGCTGTGCAGCATGGATCATGGAATAGCACTGATTTCGCCAAACTTAGCGGTAACTTGAGAGAACCGCATCCAGGTTGGCGACATCCGTACCTCCTCCCATCGCAAAGTCCGGTTTTCCTCCGCCTTTGCCTCCAAGTTTTCCGGTAATTTCCCGGACAATACTTCCCGCCTGTATACCTGAAGCAACAGCTTTTTCGGAACAAAGCGCCATCACCGTAACTTTACCGTCCTGGGCCAGAGCCAAAATAACAACGCTGTCTCCGAGTTTCCTGGAAATGTTTACTCCCAACGCGCGGACCTCGTTCGCATCGTTTGCCGCAACCTTTGCGACCAGCCATTTGATGCCGTTTCTATCAACAGCACCCTGCGCAAGTTCATCGGCGACGTTGGCACTGTTTTTCTGCTGCATCCTACGCATTTCCTTTTCCGCAACCGCAGCCGCTTCCAGCATAGCCTCCACCCGTTTTTCAATCTCATTCGGTTTGCAGGAAAGCTTACGGGACAGTTTATTGAGCAAATCGGCATTCGCTGCGGCATAAGCGATCGCGCTTTCTCCGGCGATTGCCTCGATACGACGCGTACCTGCTGCAATAGCCGCTTCCGAGACAATTTTCACAAATCCGATTTCGCCGGTAGCTTTGGCATGCGTTCCGCCGCAAAGCTCGACGGAAATGCCGCCGATATCCACCACCCTGACGACGGAACCATATTTCTCGCCGAACACAGCAATGCAATTCTTTGGCTTATTATCAAATTCCGTCTCATACCAATTGACTGAGTAATTTGCCAAAACCATTTCATTGCACAATTTTTCCACTTCAGCAATCTGCTCGGCAGTAAGCGCCTCAAAATGACTGTAGTCAAAGCGTAGGCGGTCTGCTTCCACCAACGAACCGGCCTGGCGAACATGATCGCCCAGTACCTTGCGTAACGCCCAATCAAGCAAGTGCGTGGCCGAGTGATGGCGCTGAATGGCCTTACGGCGCAAAATATCCACACTGACGACGGCGCGTTCGCCCACGGAAATACTGGAAACCGGTTTTTTTGCCAATTTATGCAAATAACGGCCCTTTTCATCCTTTATGGTATTGAGTACTTCTATGGTTTCTCCTTTGACCGCAACGTACCCGCTATCGCCTATCTGACCGCCCATTTCGGCATAAAACGGCGTGGAATCCAAAATAAGATAAACGTCTTTATCTGCCTCCACCACCGCCGTAACGGTAGCATCAAAATTGCTCAGTTTTTCCTCATCGTAACCATTGAATACGGTAGCATCCGTATCCGCATCATCAGCAAGACGGATGATGGTTTTTTTCTGGGCGGCACGTGCACGGCTCCGTTGTTTTTCCATTTCCGCCTCAGCTCCTGCCTCATCAATCGTAAATCCTTTTTCACGGGCAAGCAACTGCGTCAGGTCAAACGGAAATCCGTAAGTATCATAAAGGGAAAAAACAAATTTTCCGGGTAATACGCTGAGGTTTTCCTCAAGCACGCCGCGCAAAACGTCAACCAGTTTATCTTTCGAGAAATCCTCAAGGAAAAGCGGCGCCAGTTGTTTGGCCATAAATTCAACCGCATCCTCTTTAACTTCCATGCTGTAAATACGATTGAAAGCTGCTGCTAGTTTGCCGCGCAAGAAACCGTGCCCTTCCAGCACCGAAAAAATCATTTTATAAACGGTATCGGTGTCTTTATGTCTTACGGTAGCATGAAGCGTCGATTTCAGAAGATTGATTTCGTCACAGTACGCCTCAAGTATCTTAAGTCCGCGTTCCAGCGTCTGCTCAAACGCATTTTCTTCCACCATGATAATTTTACGGATATTTTTCTGCTGAGCTTTCAATTCGGGAAATACAGAGCCCATTTTCTCGACAAGCGGATCAACCAGTTTGGCAAAAAATCCGGAAGGCAATTGAATCCGTTTCCCGAACATGACAGCCCTGCGCAGGATACGGCGCAAAACATAATTGCGGCCTTCATTTCCGGGCAGAATACCATCGGCAATAGAGAAAGATAGTGTTCGGATATGATCGCCGAGCACCCGGAAGGCGCAATCGTTCATCTCCTCTGTTGTCATCCGGTCGCGGTCTGCAGGCATTGTGTATCCGTATTTATGACCGGACATCTTTGATATTTCGGCAAAGATATCCGTAAACAGATCACTGTTATAATTTGACGGAGCCCTGCTGAAATCCTTGAAATGATTCGTCGTGGCAATAATCCCTGAAACACGTTCAAACCCCATTCCGGTATCAACATTCTTTGCCGGAAGGCTGGTAAAACTGCCATCGGGATTTGCATTGAATTCCATAAACACAAGGTTCCAGATTTCGATGCACCAAGGGCTCCCGGCATTAACCAGCTCCCCTTTCGTTTCACCTTTTTCAGTAAGATCAATATGGATTTCAGAACAAGGCCCGCAAGGCCCTGTCTCACCCATCATCCAAAAATTATCTTTTTTATTTCCGTAAACGATATGTGTCTTCGGATCAAGGCCTTCTGCCGTGAAAATCCGTGCCCATACATCGTAGGCTTCCTGGTCAAATGCTGCCGGATCACCTTCGCCGGGCTTATAGACGGTAGCATAAAGGCGGTGTTTCGGCATCTTCCATACCTTGGTGAGCAGTTCCCACGCCCATTCGATTGACTCAACCTTGAAATAATCGCCAAACGACCAGTTCCCAAGCATCTCAAACAGGGTATGGTGATACGTATCAAAACCGACATCCTCAAGGTCATTATGCTTACCTCCGGCACGAATACATTTCTGCGTATCCGCGGCACGCTTGAACGGAGCGGAACGTTCACCGAGAAAATAAGGAACGAACTGATTCATTCCCGCATTCGTGAAAAGCAAGTTCGGTGAGGTCGGCATCAGCGAAGCGGATGGTACAATCGCATGCTGCTTGGATGCAAAAAAGTCCAGAAAGGATTGGCGGATTTCAGAGGAATTCATAAGGAAATAAATTTACTTAACACGTATTCTAGTTTTATCTTACCTTCTTCTTTGCGAACCCATCATTTCATTAACCAACTCGTGTTGCCCGGTCGCACCCAGATAGGCACCATAAGCACAATTGATCGTTGTCAGCACCAGAAAAATGATGTTCAGCACAAGCCCGGCTGTCGCAAGACCCTTTTTTGCGGAGTTCAGTCCCTTAACAGAGAAAACAAGTCCTGTAATTGTCACCGGAAACCCAACAAGAGGAATAAACCATGCGACAATGCCGATCAAACCAAGGACAAATCCTGTCGTTGCTTTTCCTAAAGTATCTTCCACCGGAACCGGATCATTCTGTGTATTGTTTTCGTTCATATAAGTAAGTGATTGATGTGGTTTTAAATACTGACAAAAAATGCTACCGTGGCGGTAGCATGAATTTTACTTAAACAAGCCCCCGCTGGCTGCTGTTAACAAACTCCAGGAATCGCGCTACATCAGGATCATTTATATCCATCTCTTGTGCGACCCGTTCCTTTGCCTGTGTACGGTTTAGTCCGTCGCGATAAAAAATACGGTATAGATTCTTTATGACTTCAACTCTTTCGGGAGAAAACCCTCTTCTCTCCAGCCCGATTTTATTTATGCCAAAGATTTTCGGAGGTGTGTGCCCTTCCATCATCATGAACGGAGGAACGTCCTGGGGAATGCGTGTCATGCCGCCGATCATGCAATGTTCACCGATACGGGTGAACTGATGCGCAGCTGTCAGGCCGCCGATAATCACATAGTCATAAACGGTAACATGCCCAGCCAGTGTGGCACAATTGCTGAAAATCACATGGCTTCCGACATTACAATCATGGGCAATATGGGTGTATGCCAGAAAATTGTTATGGCTTCCTATCACCGTGAAATCACCGTCACTGGTCGCGGCATGCACAGACATGTACTCGCGAAAGCAATTGTTCGATCCGATGCGGACGCCGGGATTCCCACCCTTATATTTCAAATCCTGGGTTTGTCCGCCAATAGCCGCATAAGGGAATACGCGATTATTCTCCCCCAGCTCCGTATTCCCGTCAACGGTAGCATGGTGATGTATTTCACATCCGTTTCCCATGCGGACTTTTGATCCGACATAAGCGTAGGCACCGATCGTAACATTGTCACCGATTTCGGCTCCTTTCTCAATAATGGCCGTAGGATGAATATTGCTTGCCATAGGTATTAGTCTTCCTTTCCTGCGGCATCTGCCGTCGTGAACATGACTTCCCCTGAGGAAACGATTTGCCCGTCAACCTTGAGTTCTCCCTCGGCAATCGCAATTCTTGTCCCACGCATCTTTTTCAGGCGCACATGCACATAAATCTGATCACCCGGAAAAACAGCTTTACGAAACTTGAAATTATTCACGCTCATAAACAGGGCTATTTTTCCGACATTCGATACGTGTCGAAGCACCAGCAACCCGGCAGCCTGGGTCATTACCTCTATCTGCAAGACACCCGGAAATACGGGCTGCCCCGGGAAATGGCCGAGAAAGCATTGTTCGTTGATCGTGACGTTTTTGATCGCGGTAAGTTCTGTGTCCGACGGGATATCGACAACACGGTCAATCAATAAAAACGGATACCGATGCGGGATAATTTGCATGATCCTGCGAATATCAAGAACCGTTTCATGCTTGGCTATGGTTGGAGCTTCTTCTTGATTAATCATGAGATTGTTTCAGATAAATTTTTCTTAATTCGCGAGCGAGGTCCGAATTCAGTTTATGACCTGTCTTTACCGCTACAAAGTGTGCCTTTACACGGATTCCCGTCAAAACAATATCTCCGACCAAATCCAGGATCTTATGACGGACAAATTCATCGGGAAAACGGAGCGGGTCCTTCGAAATAATCTTGTCTCCCTTTATCACCACCGCGGAATCCAAGCTACCGCCTTGGATTTTACCCATTTTGATGAGCGGCTCAATATCCTCGTATATGGTAAAGGTACGGCAAGGTGCAATTTCCTTTCTGTAAACTTCAGGCGTAATTTCCAGCGAGATATGCTGCGTATGCACCTTTCTGTCGTCCTGGGATGTACAAGTTACCCGAAAACCATTATAGGGCAATGCCACCAGAACGCAGTCGCCCTGCGAAACCACCACCGGGCTCTTCACTGCAAAACAAACTCTCTGTGCATTTTGCTCAACAATCTCCGCTTCTTCGATAGCCTTTACAAAGAGCTGGGCGGACCCATCCAATATCGGAGGCTCCTCACCATCCATTTCCACAATGGCATTATCCACATCAAGCCCATTTAATGCACTTAACACGTGCTCTATCGTAAAGAGTTTTGCCCCACCAAAGACAACCGTCGTATTACGCACCATTTCTGATGTCATGTCAGCCAAAGGACGAACCTCAGGGTGCTCCGGCAAATCAATCCGCCGAAATACAATACCTGTATTTTCAGGAGCCGGTTTCAAGGTAAGATTGACAGTCCCGCCTGTATGCAAACTCTTCCCACTCAGTGTGACTGCCCTCTTTATGGTCGTCTGTTTCATGTATAATCAATAAAAATAAACGACCCATCTTAACGATCGGCTCTTGTTTGTAAAGAATGCTTTATTCGGCCCAAAGGTCAGCAGGCCGGATTTCAGAAGAACCGTTCCGTTATCGAATTTGCATTCGAATAATCTTCGGATGTTATTGCATCCTTGGCAGCCTCCGGCGATGTACCCGGCTTAACAAGCTGGTGGCTCAGCAAATAATCCTCGACTTCCTGACCGCTGACATCAATCAACATGACTCCGTCAATTTCGATGCAAGGGGTCATGTGCTGCTTTGTAAGCTCAACCATCTCGGCAAACGCTTCCGCAGACAAACTGACATCGACTTCCGTGTAGGTCAGATTATATTTTGCCAATATATACCGGACCTCGTTGCTCCAAGGACCGTTTTTTTTGAGATATGCTTTTATGTTCATGCAGGTATAGGCAGATTTAATGTATGTTAGTGTTAGTAGAATGTGCTTCGAAAACTCCGGTGGGCTTGAGTATTTCAAAGAGTTCGTTGATTTCCGGGTGATCTTTCCATTCCGAGTAAGGAATATTAGAATAGACTCTTATAAAAAATTGTTCCTGTTGTTGATCAAGTCCATAATCCTTAAAATCTTGAATATACATGGGGAATCGGTCTATTCGTCCCTGTATCCCCTGTTTCCATCCAAGTTTTTGATCTTCATAGCGCATTGGTCTTCCGCCAACCAAATGCCAGAAAACAACATCTACCGGCTGACCGTTAGCTGCAACATAACATCCGAATTCGTGCGGTTTCAGGGATTGTCCGCTTACCGACATCGGCTGTGAATACTTCCGATCAACCCGATTCATTCCGCTGTTTACCCAACAACTGTCAGGATTATGGGCACCCGCATGATAATAAGGAACCGAACCCGGGTTCCAGTAAGCTACATAAACATTCACAAGCACGGACCCTTTTTCATAATTCCTGTTTATGTACTGGTCCTGACTCAGTATTTCCCTTTCCCACGCAGTAAGTTCAATGCTCTGGGAAGTCCAGCCCTTGTATTCCTTCGGTATTACAGTCTCCAGTTCATTCTTTTCCAGCGATGGCTGATGATTGTATCTCACCCGCGCATATAGCTGCACTCCCAACGCTATTGCCAGAGTCAGAAAGGAAATGAGTAATAAAAGTTTTTTCAGAAGTGCCATTTGCTGGAAGTAAAGAAAATCAGAATGTTTTGATTCGCAAGTTTTTATATAAACTTTATGGCCCCCCTTGATAATTGAGTTGATGCCCCTTCACTCATTCATTTATCTTCTTTTGTATGATTGCGGTCATCAGATTATTCCTTGTTTCTCTTTTATTCACCCTTCCGATACGGGCGGAAATCACAGTTTCCGGCTCTGATCTCGCCGAAACGGTCCTTTCCAAAATCGCCGACAATTACAAGAAAGCCACCGGAGAGTCGGTTAAGTTAAACCTGGCCGGCACAAACAAAGGTTTCCAGGAAATTGAGTCGGGTAAATGCGATCTGGCTATTTTAGCTATTCCCCTCGGGAAAGAACCGCCGAAGGACAGAAAAAGCATTGCTTTCGTAAACAAAGTCACGGTCGTCGCGGTCTCCAGTTCAAACTCATTGGAAAAGATCAGCTCCCAACAACTCTCCCGTATATTTTCGCAAAACAAATCTGATCAAATCAAGTATTGGTACGAACTTGGCGGTCTGTCCGGATCAAGAGAAATCCAACCCGCAGTCTATCGTGGCAATGACACTATTGGGGACCAGCTATTCCAGAATATGGTTCTCAGTGACGGTTCGTTTTCCGACTCCGTGCGTATTTTTTACGAACGTTCCAAGCTTCTCGAATACCCAAAGCAAACCGTGAATGCGATCGTCCTCTATGATCAAGTTCCTGGAGATGTTACCGGCGTACGCATTATTCCTGTCTACAACCCTGCCGATGAAAAAAGTTACCTCCCTACCGAATCAAATGTGGCACAAGGTCTTTACCCGTACCGACTTCCCTTTTATCTCGTTTATCCGGAATCAAGTCTCGAAAAAGTTTCTGATTTCCTGCAATACCTCTTTAGCGCGGAAGCGCTCACTGCCCTAAAGCAAGACGGCTTCATTATTCTTCCCGAAAACATGCTTCAGGAATACCGCTTTGGGCTCCGGGTAAAAAAATAATCGAAAATACTTGACCTGCCTGCAGAAAAAAGCATTTTTGCAACTCATTGTTTTTTGCGAGCGTAGCTCAGTTGGTAGAGCATAACCTTGCCAAGGTTAGGGTCGTGAGTTCGAACCTCATCGCTCGCTCCACTTTGAAAAGACCGATCAACACGATCGGTCTTTCTTTTTTTACTAGCTCTAAAAAATGTATACATCGCTTGCATATTTTCTGCGAACTCTATTATTAAGAAAACGTCTCAATAAAATGCATTGTCTCATTTTCTAAAAGGGTTGACCAAACCGATTCAGAGCATAGATTTGAGCGCAATATTTTTGATATGAAAAAAGCCAACTTAACAATAGCAGATGCAAATGAAGCTGTAACATCCGTTGCTTATCGGGTAAGCGAAACAATCGCTATTTATCCGATCACCCCATCCTCCCCAATGGCGGAGTTAAGCGATGAATGGTCAAATAACGGAAAGCCAAACCTCTGGGGCACTGTACCTTCTGTGTGCCAAATGCAGTCGGAAGCAGGTGTGGCCGGAGCCGTACACGGATTTTTACAAGCAGGGACCTTGACGACAACATTTACCGCGTCGCAAGGGCTTTTGCTTATGATCCCGAACATGTATAAAATTGCAGGGGAACTGACACCGTTCTGTATGCATGTTTCCGCGCGCGCAATTGCGGCGCAGGGCCTTTCCATTTTCGGTGACCAGGGCGACGTCATGGCAGCACGCCAGACAGGATTTGCCATGTTGGCGTCAAACTCCGTACAGGAGGCACAGGACATGGCAGCAATTTCCCATTCTGCCACCTTCCGATCTCGAGTGCCATTCATGCACTTCTTTGACGGATTCCGCACTTCCCATGAAATTAATAGCTTTATCCCCATTCCCGACGAGACGCTCCGCGAGTTAATGAACCCCGAGTTGATTGAACAATACAGAGAGCGTGCACTTAGCCCCGATCATCCCATTATCCGCGGTACCGCTCAAAACCCGGATGTCTACTTCCAGGGCCGCGAATCCGTAAACCCATATTACCTAAAAGTTCCTCAAATCGTTGAGGATACGATGTCTCAGTTCGAAAAGCTGACAGGCCGCAGCTATAAATTATACGAATACGAGGGAGATCCTAATCCTGATCGGATCATTATTATCATGGGAAGCGGCGCAGAAACCATTGCAAAGACTTCCGAATACCTTTCTTCAAAAGGAGAAAAGACCGGTGTTCTCAAAGTACGCCTGTTCCGTCCGTTCTCCGTCAAACATTTTGTGGATGTACTGCCAAAGAGCGTAAAAGCCATTGCGGTACTCGACCGCACCAAGGAACCCGGAAGCTTGGGTGAACCGCTTTATCTTGATATCATTGCTTCCATTCAGCAGGCAAAATCACAGGGACTGCTCCAACAGTCTTTCAACCCTGTCATTGTTGGCGGCCGCTATGGTCTCGGTTCAAAAGAATTCACGCCGGGCATGGTTCTCGGCGTCTTTGAAGAACTCAATAAACCCAATCCGAAGCATGGTTTCACGGTCGGCATCATTGATGATGTCACCGGCACATCCTTACACGATTATTCCGACTTCGACCTGGAAACAAAGGATGTCTTCCGCGCCGTATTCTTCGGGCTCGGTTCTGACGGTACCGTTGGCGCAAATAAAAATTCCATCAAGATCATCGGACAGCATACCGACAACTATGCTCAGGCGTATTTCGTGTATGACTCGAAAAAAGCAGGTGCTGTTACGGTATCCCACCTGCGTTTCGGCCCGTCAAAGATTCGCGCGCCTTATCTTATTAAAAACGCACAATTTGTCGGCTGCCATCAATTCCAGTTTATTGATAAGTACGACATTATCTCTTACGCACAGAACAGCGGTATTCTTTTGATCAATTCTCCGTTCTCGGAAGAAACATTCTGGCAGCACGTTCCCCTTACCGTTCAACAGGCAATCATTGATAAGCGCCTGAAGGTTTACATTATTGACGCTTACAAGGTGGCACGCGATTCCGGAATGGGCGGTCGTACGAATACGATCATGCAGACCTGTTTCTTTGCTATCTCCGGCATATTGCCGCGCGAAGAAGCCATCGGCTACATCAAATCCGCAATTAAGAAGACCTATAGCAAACGCGGCGAAGAAGTTGTGCTCAAGAACTATGAGGCTGTAGACAACACCCTCGCAAACCTTCACGAGATCAAAGTACCGGAAAAAGTAATCGGCGAATATGTAGCCGCTCCGACCGTTTCGGCAAAAGCTCCGGACTTTGTTAAACGCGTGACTGCAGTAATGATGGAAGGTAAAGGCGACTTGTTGCCGGTCAGCGCAATCCCGGCTGACGGAACCTGGCCAACGGCCACTACCCAATGGGAAAAACGCAATATCGCCCAGGAAGTTCCGATCTGGGATCCCGAGATTTGTATCCAGTGTAATAAATGTGCACTTGTTTGCCCGCACGCAGCAATCCGCGCAAAATTCTATTCCGAGGAAGATATCAAGAACGCACCGGAATCATTCCAGTCCGTGGCTTTCCGTTCAAAAGAATACCCGGGCAGCCGTTTCACTATCCAGGTCGCTCCGGAGGATTGTACCGGTTGTTCGCTTTGCGTGACCATGTGTCCGGCCAAAAGCAAAACAGATCCAAACCACAAGGCGATCAATATGACCTTCAAGGAGCCGCTCTTGGAACGCGAAAAAGAAAACTATGCGTTCTTCCTTAATCTCAAGGATCCCGACACTTCCAAACTCGGCGCAACACCCAAGGACACCCAGTTCCGCAAACCGTTGTTTGAATATTCAGGCGCTTGCGCAGGTTGCGGAGAAACACCGTATATCAAGCTGCTCACGCAGCTCTACGGTGATCGCCTGGTGATCGCCAATGCTACCGGCTGTTCCTCCATTTACGGCGGTAACTTGCCAACCACGCCTTATACAGTCAATGAGCAAGGCCGCGGACCTGCATGGGCAAACTCACTCTTCGAAGACAATGCCGAATTCGGATTCGGTATCCGCTTCAGTCTGGATAAGGAAAACCAATTGGCAAAGGAATTGCTCCAACGCATGGCTCCGCAAATCGGAGACTCCCTTGTGCAGGAAATCCTTTCAGCGCCGCAATCCAATGATACCGAAATCAATCAGCAACGCGTTCGCGTCGCCGCATTGAAGGAAAAACTTAAGGGCATCAATTCCTATGACTCAAAATTCTTCTATCCGGTAGCGGACGCGCTCGTCAAGAAAAGCGTCTGGATTATGGGTGGAGACGGTTGGGCGTATGATATCGGGTTCGGTGGTCTCGACCATGTAATCGCAAGCGGCAAGAATGTAAATATTCTCGTTCTTGATACCGAAGTTTACTCGAATACCGGCGGACAAATGTCAAAATCAACACCGATCGGTGCTATTGCCAAGTTCGCTACAGGCGGTAAACAAAATCTGAAAAAGGATTTGGGCATGATTGCAATGAGTTACGGACAGGTTTATGTAGCCAGCGTAGCTATGGGCGCACGTGATACCCAAACCGTTCAGGCCTTCCAGGAAGCTGAAAGCTTTGACGGTCCATCACTGATCATAGCATACAGTCCCTGCGTGGCTCACGGATACAACCTAAGCCAAGGCATGGATCAACAGATTCTGGCCGTCAAGACAGGATACTGGCCGCTCTACCGTTACGACCCACGCCGTCTTGAGAAAGGCGAAGCAGCCTTCAAGATTGACTATACCGAACCGAAAACGCCGATCATCGAATACCTGAAAAACGAAACACGTTTCAAGACGATGGAAGCAAACAATCCTGATCATTACCAGGCTTGGGTTCAGTACGCACAGGACTCGGCACTGTCACGCTATCGCCGCTATCTGGAGTTATCTAAATTGGTTCCTCCCGCAAAGGAAGCACCAAAGGCATAACGCTGAACATTCGGAACATTTCAAACGGTAGCTTCATGCTACCGTTTTTTTATGCCATAATCACAGCTTTATCACATAAATAAGCAATATACAACTACCCATCCCATAGAAAACGGATTTATTTATGCTTAGCGAACACATACCGAACAGAAAATACCAGCATACCTGTTTTTTTATTGCGCAAAGCAAAAAAGCAGAAAAAATGGCCCAACCTTGAAATCATTCTTAAACTCTCGGCAAGATCCTTTATCGGAAGAGCATTCAATCCTTTTTCTTTTTATGAATAGTAGGTCTATTTTTCTTTTGCTCATTATCGCAACTATTTTCCTAAACAGCTGTAAACCCACAACAAAAACAACCCAGGATCAATCTCCCCGGGTAGAAGTGATTCCCGTACGCAAAAGCGATGTTCCTGTCATCCGTGAATGGATTGGCACTCTTGATGGAAACGATAATGCTTCCATTCAGGCACAAGTGGCCGGTTATCTTTTGTCTCAAGATTATAAAGACGGAGAATCTGTCAAAAAAGGTCAGTTACTTTTTAAAATTGATGACCGTACATTTCAATCGGAGGTAGAACAGGAAAAAGCCATGCTTGCATTAGCGGAAGCCAAGTTGAAAAAAACCGAGATGGATGTCACGCGCTACACGCCGCTTGCCAAGAGCGATGCCATCAGTAAACAGGAACTTGATGATGCCATACAAGCCAATGCTGCAGCAAAAGCAAATGTCGATGCGGCAAAAGCAGCACTGCAACAGGCAATCATCAATCTTGGGTACACGCAGATTACATCACCGATTGACGGAATTGCAGGTATTTCAAATGCTCAAATAGGACAACTGGTATCTCCTTCCCACGGTAGCTTAACTGTTGTTTCCAACATTAACCCGATAAAAGCTAATTTTACCGTCAGTGAGCAGGAATACTTGGAATTTCAAAAACGGATTCAGAACGGATCCGGAAACAATAAAAGTAACGCAGCAAACGTTCCGTTCCAATTAGTACTGGCTGACGGTAGTTTGTATAGCGAAAATGGTCATTTTATTGCCCTTGACCGTCAAGTCGATGAACGTACCGGTTCATTAAGAATGCAAGTATCTTTTCCAAACCCCAAGTTACTCTTGCGACCTGGGCAATTTGCCAGGGTAAAAGCCACCATCCGACAGGAAAAGGGCGCTTTGCTTGTCCCGCAACGAGCAGTGACTGAACTCCAAGGAAGTCATTTTGTTGCCATAATTGATAAAAACAACAAGGCCTCTATCGTCAAAGTCGAAGTCGGAACCCGTTTTGGCAGTGAATGGACAATTAAAAGCGGATTAAATGAAAATGATACGGTCATTGTTGAAGGTATACAAAAAATACGTGACGGTAGCATTGTAACCCCCATTCCATTTCAACCGGAAAAAACAAATACGCCGGAAACAATCGCCCAGGCGAAATCCGAAAGTCTCTAACCTGAAATAACTCGCGGCGCATTATGGCAAAATTTTTCATCAATCGTCCCATCGTTGCAATTGTTATCGCGATCCTCATGGTCATCATTGGGTTAGTCAGCCTGACGGGTCTGCCGATTGCACAATTCCCGAACATTGTCCCTCCCGAAATTCAAGTAAAAGCCACCTATCCCGGAGCTGATGCACTCACACTCGAGCAAGCGGTTGCAACCCCGATAGAACAACAAATGTCCGGTGTCGATAACATGAACTACATGTATTCGACAAATGCCAATAACGGACAAATGACCCTTACCGTGAATTTTGATCTGGCGACCGACCCAAACACAGATCAAATCCTCACCCAAATGCGTCAATCACAGGCGGCATCGCAATTACCGCAGAGCGTAACCGCACAAGGAGTTACTGTCCAAAAGTCACTTTCCGCTCCGCTTATCATTTTTTCCCTCTACTCGCCAAACGGTAGCTTTGACAATGTCTTTCTGGCAAATTACGCAAACATCAATCTCAACGATCAATTCACACGAGTCAAAGGAATCGCCAGTGTAACCGTGTTCGGGGCAGGACAATATGCCATGCGCATCTGGGTGAAGCCCGATCAGCTGGCAAAACTGGGCATTACCATTCCGGAAATAATAACTGCCCTGCAGGCCCAAAATACCGTCAATCCTTCCGGGCAAATTGGGTCAGAACCTGTACCCAAAGGACAAGAATTTACCTATGCAGTACGTTCGCAAGGACGCCTCACAAGCGAAGAAGAATTCGGGGAAATCGTCTTACGTGCCGACCTTAACGGAGCAACCGTCCGCATAAAGGACGTTGCCCGCATCAACCTTGGAGCCCAGACATATAATCTGAATGCACGATTCAACGGCAAACCGTCCGCCGTACTCGCCCTCTATCAACTTCCGGGATCGAATGCCCTGGAAGCGGCCAACGGAGCAAAAGCTCTCATGGAAAAACTAAGCAAAAAATTCCCCCCCGATTTAACCTATGAAGTCGCATTGGATACAACCCTTCCCGTCACGGAAGGAATAAAGGAAATTGTCCATACGCTGGCAGAGGCGCTTATCCTGGTTATCATCGTTGTTTTCATATTTCTTCAAGGTTGGCGTGCAACGTTGATTCCTCTTCTCGCCGTACCGGTATCACTGATCGGAACTTTCGCTATTTTCCCTATTCTCGGTTTTTCGATCAATACGATTTCCCTGTTCGGCCTTGTCCTCGCCATTGGACTTGTCGTAGACGATGCCATTGTCGTGGTTGAAGCCGTTGAGCATCATATTGAAAAAGGACTATCACCCAAGGATGCGACACTGAAAGCAATGACCGAAGTATCAGGACCCGTAGTCGCCATTGCGATAATTCTTGCCGCTGTGTTTATTCCGACGGCATTTATCCCAGGAATCACCGGTCGCCTCTATCAGCAATTCGCAATTACCATCGCCATTTCGGTTCTTATATCCGCCTTTAACGCGTTAACACTTTCTCCGGCCTTATCCGCTCTCCTGCTTCGTCCGCGAAAAGAATCACATGGACCGCTTGCGTTGTTTTTCAAAGGCTTTAATAGTTTTTTCGGAATTGCTACCAATGGTTATGTCGGTGTTTCCCGTTTCCTCATCAGAAAAGGATTCATAACGATTCTTCTCCTCGCTGCAACAATCGGCCTATCCGGTTTTCTCGGAAAAAATATAGCCAGCAGCTTTCTTCCCGAAGAAGACCAAGGTTATCTCTACGCTCTCATACAATTGCCGAATGCTTCCTCGCTTCAACGAACAGATGCTGTTTCGCGCCAAGTTGAAAAAATAATCTCGGAAACACCAGGTGTTCGCTACTGTACAGCCGTAACCGGATTAAATCTCTTATCTTCCGTACAGAATACGTATAGCGGGTTTTTCTTCGTAACGCTCAAAGAATGGAATGAGCGCAAAGCACCGGAAGAAAAATATGATGCGATAATGGAACATATCCGCCACAAACTCTCAGAGCTCCCCGAAGCAGTCGGATTCGCATTCTCGCCGCCAGCAATCCCGGGCATCGGAACAGCCGGTGGCGTGACCTTCATTCTTCAGGATACCGTTGGGAAAGATATAAGTTTCCTCGCGGAAAATACTCAAATTTTCATTGCTGAAGCAAAAAAGTGTCCCGAGATCGCCAGTGTTTCAACAACACTTCTCGCAAATATTCCTCAGGTTTATGTGGACGTCGATCGCGATAAAGTTCTCAAGCAAGGCGTTAATCTCCAGGATGTTTATCAGACACTTCAATGTTTCATGGGAGGAACGTTTGTTAACTATTTCAATAGCTTTGGACGGCAATGGCAAATTTATGTTGAAGCCGAAGGCGAGTATCGTACCAACACCGATCAACTGGGACAATTCTATGTCAGGAATAACCAGAATCGCATGGTACCGTTAGCGGCTCTCATTCATCCAAGATCAATACAGGGGCCGGAAGCAACCATGCGCTACAATCTTTACCGTAGCGCTCAAATCAATGCCAGCGCAGCTCCAGGATATAGCTCGGCGCAGGTTATGGCCGCCCTGGAAGATGTTTTTGAAAAAACCATGCCCACTTCCGATATGGGATTTGCCTACATGGGCATGAGTTTCCAGGAGAAACAAGCTTCGGAAGGAGTATCATCCACAGCTATCTTCGGACTCTCATTGCTTTGCGTTTTTCTCATACTTGCCGCACAGTATGAGAGTTGGGCGCTCCCCTTCTCTGTTTTGCTTTGTACTCCCGTAGCCGTCTTCGGTGCATTTCTCGCATTGATAGTCGGACACTTTGAAAACAATGTTTATGCACAAATCGGCCTTGTCATGCTTATTGGGCTTTCAGCGAAAAACGCTATTCTCATCGTCGAATTTGCAAAAATAAGTTACGATAACGGCGCCGAACTCATGGACGCAGCACTCGAAGGAGCACGGCTTCGACTTCGGCCGATCCTGATGACCAGCCTTGCATTTATTCTCGGTTGCGTTCCTCTTGCTACCGCAAGCGGAGCAGGCGCTCTTTCTCGCCAGGTAATGGGATTTGTTGTCATCGGCGGCATGTTACTTACATCCTTCTTTGCCATTTTCCTCATACCCGCATCTTACTACATCGTCAGTAAAATCGCACGAGTGAAACGCATGCCATCAATTGAATCAGAAAACGCATCCGCGGTAGCATCAGATAAATAATAATGGAGCGGAGTACTATCATGAAAAATTTACCAAGAATGCTCATCCTCCCTGTACTTATTCTTCCCGGTTGTACAGTCGGTCCTGATTATCAAGCTCCCAAAGTAGAAACTCCCGCATCATTTCGTACCCTATCCCAGACGGAAACAAAGGAAACTCCGGAGTCCATTGCCGATCTTGGTTGGTGGGAAATGTTCAAGGATCCTGAACTGCAGAATCTGATCCGTACTGCTCTTGAAAATAATATTGATCTCCGTGTTTCCGCAGCCCGTATCGAGCAGGCACGTCAAGCATCCATCCAAGCACGATCCCAATATTTCCCGAGCATAACAGGAAACGGTAACATCAGCCGCGGACGCAATCAATACAGCAGCAACCCCACACCGCAGGACGGAACAACAAATGACGATGCCATGGCGCTTGTCAATGCGACCTGGGAAATTGACTTTTGGGGACGCATCCGACGCCTCAACGAATCCGCTCAAGCACGCTATCTTGCAACAGAAGAAGGAAGAAGTGCTGTTATCCTGTCTCTTGTTTCCGACATAGCCCAAACTTACTTTGAAATCCTTGAACTGGATCTCGAGCTTGAAATTGCCAAACGCACAACCAAATCTTTCATTGAGAGCGCACGTATATTTGACCAACGCCGAGACGGAGGAGTCGCGTCCAGATTAGAAACGTCCAGAGCCGAAGCCGCACGAGCCCAGGCAGCAGCAAGTATTCCCGATATTGAGCGGGCAATTGCCCAAAAGGAAAATCAACTATCCATCTTACTGGGACAAGCACCTGGAAAAATCCAACGCTCCATCGTCTTTTCGGACAATCTTGTTCCACCCGAAGTAACAGCGGGAATTCCTGCTTCGATTCTTTCCAGACGTCCCGACATCCGTGCAAGCGAACAAAACCTCAGAGCCGCCAACGCGGATATCGGTGTAGCAATCGCGGAGTATTTTCCAAAAATCGGACTGTCTACATTCCTTGGGCGCGTAAGCCCTGAGGTCGCTTCGTTCACATCGGGCTCCGGCAATGCATGGTCCGTTGCCGGTTCGGCATCCATACCTATATTCGAAGCCGGCCGTATAACAGCACAAGTACGCGCAGCGCGCGCACGTTGGGACGAAGCTGTAGCTCAATACGACAATGTTATACTTTCTTCATTACGGGAAGTTTCTGATGCGTTGATAGCCCGCGAAAAGTATGCCGAATCCCGAATAGAACTGGAAAAAGCAGTTGTCGCCCTCAATGATGCTGTCGATGTATCCCTATCGCGTTATACCAACGGTAAAGCCAGCTATTTCGAAGTACTTGAAGCCCAACAGCAATTGTTTCCTGCGGAAAATGCACTGGCACGCGTCCGCCTGAATCAAATTCTCAGCACTGTTCAACTTTACCGGGCACTTGGTGGCGGATGGAAGACGGAGTCATCCAGCCCGGATCAATAGTATCTTTCTGCATTAAAGTTTATTTTATCAAAAAAAAGACGGTAGCGTTATGCTACCGTCTTTTGATTCTCTGAAATTAACGATTAAAAGAAGTACTGTAATCCGACATCAAAGGTATTTGACATCACGTCTTCTCTTTCAAGGGTCTTCTCATCGATAGATGCGTCAACCGCATAGAAGAAACGGTATCCCGCATTGGCAAGAATACTGTCGGAGAAACGGAAACCGATTCCTACCCCAAAGCCTGCTGCGAGTTTGAAAGTCGTATCTTCGTCCCTATCAATTGTGTTACCGAAGCCATCTTCTCCCGAAATTTTAGAGGAGATTACATTTCCTCCGATGGATGGGCCAAGCCAAATGGTAATATTCGGATTAGAAAGTTTGAAATTGCGCTTTATATTGAGAAGAATCGGTATTTGGTCAGACTTGAATTTTCCTTCGAAATCGCTGTTTCTGATCTTCTCATCCCAACGGATATAAATACCTTCCAGCTCAACCTGCCATTCGTTTAAGTAGTCATCCTTAAAGGTTTCTCCGACAGCAACACCCCCTGCAAATACATTGTCAAGGACATCGTCGGACATCGGCATAAAGAAATACCCATTAGCGCGGATAAAAGTTTCGGCATTGGCAACTCCTGCAAAAGGAACCATCGCTGCAGCGGCAATTGCGACATATTTCGCTTGTTGTAATAGACGTTTCATAAGAGTTATAGTTTGTTTAACGTTAAAAAGCAGTTTTAAAATCTGCGACATGTTCACATAAAGTGAACCTGCGTTCAATGAAAAAATGTAGGGAATTCAAAGGAAAATCGCCCCGTTTTGTGTCATGACTCCTTTAAATCAAAGATCCTCCGCAAAGCTCTTTGCAAAGTAAGTAAAGATCAGATCGGCCCCAGCACGCTTAATCGCCAGTAATGATTCATTCCGTATCTGCTTCAAATCCAGCCAGCCAAGTCTGGCGGCAGCATGAATCTGTGCATACTCGCCGGAAACCTGATACGCCGCAACCGGAAGAACGGTAGCATCGCGCACTTCACGGATAATATCCAAATATGCGCCGGCTGGTTTTACCATCAGCATATCCGCACCCTCCTGCTCATCCAGCGCGGTCTCCCGCAATGCCTCCAGGCGATTCGCCGGATTCATCTGGTATGTGTGTTTTCCGAGCAGGCTTGTACCGGCTGCCGAAGCGCTGCCTACCGCATCCCGAAACGGCCCGTAATAGGCTGATGCATATTTAGCCGAATACGCGATAATGCCTGTTCCTTTGAAATCTTCTCTGTCCAGAGCCGTACGGATCGCCCTGATACGTCCGTCCATCATATCGGACGGAGCCACAAAATCCACTCCGGCAGCAGCAGCAAGCAACGCCATCTTAATCAGAATCCTGACCGTAGCATCATTATCAACATCTTTCCCATCCGGCGTTAATACGCCGTCATGTCCGTGATTTGTATATGGGTCCAAGGCAATGTCCGTAATCACTGTTGCCTGCGGAAAACGTTCTTTTACTGCAGCAATCGCCCGCAAGACCAGGGTATTTCCGTTCAACGCTTCCTTTCCGGAAGCATCTTTTAACGACGGCTCTATCGCCGGAAACAATGCAAATGCCTTTATGCCTGAAGCTAAAGAATCCTCCACCTCCCTCAGTAACGCGTCAAGATTCAGGCGGCATTGCCCGGGTAAAGAATCAATCGGCTGGGCGCTTGTTTTGCCATCCATGACAAAAAACGGCATCACCAGGTCATCCGTGTGAAGTTTTGTTTCTGCAACCAAGTCTCGAATGCCGCTGGTTTTACGCAGCCGCCTCGGTCTATGAATGAGTCCTTCTGGGAATGGATTATCTTTCATTTACGTCCCAATTTACACTTTATTCTTCTTTTTACAATTCCGAAGGCTCTGCCACTCGCAAACTGGTGAAACTATATTGCCATTTTCGGCGCTTTATATACAACACCATCGTATACTGTTTGCAAACAAAGCATTAGCTTATTGTTTTTATATTTTCCACAAACAACCGACAATGACTCCGGAAACCAAATTTCTGTCCGGTGACTAACACAAAAGGGATCGAACCCATTTCATTCATGAAAACTATCCATCCATTCAAAACAGGCCTTTTCCGTTTTCTTTTCTTGCTGAACTTCATTTGCGCAACTTTCGCTTTTGCTGATGAAAACACTTCCGCAACAGAAACGTCCGAACAGGCCTATGAATGGCCCTATACCTTTAAATCCGCAAACGGAACAACGTTTTCCATTTACCAACCGCAATATTCCGATTGGGATGGATTTCGCCTGAATGCGTCTTCCGCGGTATCGGTTCAACCCGATAACAGTGAAACGCAAACATTCGGCATGGTTTCCCTCGCAATACAAACCACTACCGACGCCAAAACAAACCGAGTCCAGTTTAATACTATTCATATAAAGTCTTCTTCTTTCCCGGCGGCAGAAAATTCAGGCGAATGGGTCGGGCAATTGAAAAGTGAGTTGCCCAAGGCATTGTCCGGCGTGGATCTTACCGAGCTTAAAAATGCATTGGACATTTCGGACGCTGCATCAAAAACCGACCTGGCTTCGCTCAATAACGATCCGCCAAAGATCATCGTTTCGACACGTCCGGCGGCATTGATCCCCATACAGGGCGATCCGCAATGGCGAGCCATAGACGGCACTTCGCTTCAAAGGGCAATCAATACGCAGGCCTTGCTGCTGCGGGACGGCAACCGTTACCTGCTTCACATTTGGGATGGCTATGTACAGGCAAACAGACTTGAAGGCCCCTGGACGGTAGCATCATCATTGCCCGAAAACATTGCTCAGATAGAGGAACAGCTTTCCGACGCAAAACAGGTCGATCTGCTGCGGGAAGACGATGCCGTGAATGACGAAGAAGCACCCTCATTAAAAACAGATTTTATCCCTGACTTTTACCTGAGCACGACTCCTACCGAACTCGTCGTTCTTGACGGCGAACCGCAATGGGCAACCGTTCCCGATACGTCTATTCTTTATGTGATCAATACCGAATCGAGCATCTTCAAGGAAATCGAGACACAAAACACATACATTCTCATCTCCGGACGCTGGTTCAAGGCCCGGACGCTTTACAGCCCCTGGACGTATGTTCCCGCAGACAAGCTGCCTCACGAATTCAGCAAAATCCCCGATAACGGCCCGCTGGAAAACGTCAAAGCCTCGATATCCGGAACCAAGCAGGCCCAGGAAGCTGTCATCAACAATAACATTCCCCAGGTTTCAAAAATCGACCGGTCTTCCACCAAAATGGAAAATACTCCCGTTTATGAAAACGGTCAGCCGGAGCTCCAGAAAATCCAGAATACCAATCTCCTTTACGCTATCAACGCATCGGTTCCCGTCTTCACAACCGACAACAACGTATGGTATGCCTGCGATAATGCCATCTGGTTTACCGCAAACAGTCCTTACGGCCCTTGGGTGGTTGCTACCGTCATCCCATCCTCCATCTACAGCATTCCGGTCAATTCTCCCGTTCACTACGTTTCTTATGTCCGCATCTACCGCTATGATCCGTATTACTGCTGGATCGGCTACACGCCCGGATACTACGGTACGATTGTCAGCCCGGAAGGAGTCGTCATTTACGGATCAGGCTATTCCTACACCCCTTACATAGGAAGCACGGTATATGTTGCCTATCCCGTCAGTTACGGTTATTCCACAAACCTTTGCTGGGCCCCGCGCCGTGGTTGGTATTTTGGGTTCTCCATCGGATTTGTATCATCACGCGGTTACTGGCGCTGCCCGCCTCCGCCTCCTCCCTGCTGGGGCCCTTACAGGCATTATTATTATGGCAGATCGTATGATCCGCGCTTACGCGTCAACATATGGAATCAATCAAGATGGCAGTACAACCATGCTCCCCGTTTTGATTATGCACGGGCGCCAAGACATGATTTTCGCTACAACAATATGCCCGCCCGTCGGTTTGAATCCCGTTTCAACAGCCAGACGGCACAAAGATGGAATGTCCGCGAAACACCTTCGGGAACCCGCATCTACAATATTGACCGCAATTACGACAATCAGCGTAACCATAATCCGTCCAGAGTAACCACCATTTACGACAGACAGAACGGTACCGTTATCCGAACCGTTGAAAACCATTCACGTCCGACAAATACCACTACTCCCGATAATTCCCGGATCCGTTTGCCGCGGCCGGATTCACGCATTGATCGCGTTCCGCAAAACCCGGACAATACTCCCAGGAATAATCAGGGCTCGCAAGTCCGTCCGAACCGTCCCGATCCAAACAATACGCCCAATGCTACCGCCACCTCCCCTGACGCAGGAGCAGGCCGAACCAATAATACGCCGCAGGATATCCGGCAAAGACCGGACAGAACACCTGACAATACTTCCTCCGGAAACGATCGTCCCGGACGTCCGGACAGAACATGGAACCGCACAAATACCGATCAACCGCAACAACCCCGGATAAACCGGGAAGACCGGCAGAGACCGCAGAATAATCGACCGGCATCTTCCGAAACGGCACAACCGCAAATCAACCGGAATCCCGAAAGACCCCGTCAGGATATTGACCGCAGACCATCTTCACCTCAGCAGACTCCGCAACCATCGCCGGCCCCTGTACAGCAGAGACAGTACCAACCGGCTCCCGCTCCGACACCGGCAAGTCCGGACGCGCAATCTTCTTCAGGTGATAGTCGACGTTCACGCAGACGGTAGCGTACTTGCTGCCGATTACAGTGATTCCTCCGCTAACCGTCACTTTTCGCTTTAAGCGCAAACCCGAAGCTGTCATGCTACCGTGAGAATTTTTTGCATATGAAACAAATGACACCTTTGGAAGAAATCAGACACTCGGCGGCACACGTTATGGCAACCGCTGTTCTTCGTTTATTCCCGGAAACGAAATTAGACATCGGCCCGCCGACAGACCAGGGTTTCTATTACGACTTTGATCTTGATCACAAATTCACGGCCGAAGACCTGGAAAAGATCGAAGCCGAGATGAAAAAAGTCATCAAGGAAAACCAGAAATTCGAACGTAGCGAAGTCACACGTGAGGAAGCTGCAAAGTTCTTTACGGAGAGAAACCAGCCTTTCAAACTCGAGCGCCTTAAAGATATTCCCGAAGGAGAACCCATTTCCCTTTACCAGAACGGCGAATTCACTGACTTGTGCGCCGGGACACACGTCCGCTACACCAGCCAGATCAAAGCATTCAAATTGTTGAGTATTGCCGGTGCGTATCACAAAGGTGACGAAAAGAACAAACAGCTCCAGCGCATTTACGGAACAGCATTTCCCTCCAAGGAAGAACTTGCCGATTATCTGATGCGCCTGGAAGAAGCACAGAAACGCGACCACCGCAAACTCGGAAAACAGCTTAGCCTTTTTGCGATTGATGATGCCGTCGGACAAGGCCTTATCCTTTGGTTGCCCAAAGGCGCTATTATCCGTCAAGAGCTCCAGAATTTCATCAGCCAGGAACTCACCCGTCAGGGCTACTTCCAGGTCTTCACTCCGCATATCGGAAAACTCGGACTGTACCGTACCTCCGGACATTTCCCTTATTATCGCGAATCACAATTCACGCCGATTATCGAAGCGGAAGCATTGACCAAGCTTGCAGACGAAAAATGTTCCTGTGCCGACCTGATGAACCGGTTGGCGGACGGTGACGTGGACGGTTATCTCCTGAAACCGATGAACTGCCCGATGCACATCAAAATTTTCGACTCGGAACCGCGAAGCTACCGTGACCTTCCGGTGCGCCTTGCCGAATTCGGTACCGTTTACCGCTGGGAACAATCAGGGGAATTAAACGGGATGACGCGTGTCCGCGGATTCACTCAGGATGACGCTCACCTGTTCTGCACGCCGGAACAAGTACAGACTGAAATTCTCGGATGCCTCAACCTCGTCAAAAAAGTTTTCAGTACGCTCGGCATGACAGAATACCGCGTACGTATCGGACTCCGCGACCCGAATTCCGAAAAGTACACAGGGAATCCGGCAAACTGGGAAAAGGCGGAAAACGCATTGCGCGAAGCTGCCAAAACCCTGGGGGTTCCCTATACGGAAGAACAGGGCGAAGCTGCCTTTTACGGACCTAAAATCGATTTCGTCGTGAAAGACGTTATCGGGCGCGAATGGCAATTGGGCACAGTCCAAGTCGACTACAATTTACCTGAGCGTTTCAATCTTTCCTATGCAGGGCAGGATAATCGTCCGCACCGTCCTGTCATGATTCACCGTGCACCATTCGGCAGCATGGAGCGTTTTTGCGGTGTGCTTATCGAGCATTTCGCCGGTAACTTCCCGACATGGCTTTCGCCGGAACAGGTACGTATTCTCACACTGAACGACGATTTGATCCCGCATGCGCAACAACTTGAAGCACAGTTAAAAGCAAGCGGCATCCGCACCTCTGTCGACGGCCATTCCGAAAAATTAAACGCAAAAATACGACGCGCAGAACTTGATAAGGTTCCCTATATGCTCGTTGTCGGCACAAAGGAAAAAGAAGCCGGACAGGTATCCGTTCGTTCCCGTGTCAACAAGACTGCGGAAGGAACAGTAGCATTTGATGATTTCGTGAAGTCCATTCTTGATGAAATCAACAACCGTCGTTTGCCGGTAACATGACGCAAAAGTACTGATTTACACAACAAAGGCGGTAACACAAAAGTTACCGCCTTTATTATCGGAATTCACAAAAAAACGGTAGCTGAATGCTACCGTGAAATAAAACGCTTTTATTTTATAAAAGGAACATCATCTCCAGGTCGGATTCGGTAAACGGGGTCGGCTTAGGTTTCGAATCCGAAGCCAACGTACTGAAATCCATTTCTGAAAGCATGGCGATCTGTTCATCCGAAAAATCGCTTAAAGGACTGTTTATCCGCTGCGTCGGAACCGTATTCGGCATTTTTTCCCTCGTCTGCACAAACAGCCCTATGGTAAGCGCAGCCGCAATACCAACCGGCATTGCAAAGCGCAGGAATACATAGCGTGAAGATTTTACTTTCACATTCCGCAAACGACGGAACGTTTTTCTTTCGAAATCAACAGAAGGTTCTATCGCCTGTTTTTTGAGAAAAGCGTCGATAGCAGGATCAATCACCCTATCCTCTTTTTTCAGGCGTTCCAATACTTCAGCGTTGAAGCTACTTGTTGCTTTTATCGGCTGACAAGACATTTGCTCATCCAGCCAAGCGTCGATGTCTCGGTTATTTGTTTTCATAAAAATCACTCAGTTTTATTTTCAGTTCCTGTCTGGCGCGATAAATCCATGTTTTCACGGCAGACTCGGAAGCATTCATAATATCCGCTATTTCCTTATAGGAAAGATCCTGTTGCTTCAGCAAAAGAATGGCTGTCCTGTGGTTTTCAGGCAACTCCCTCACCGCAACATTAAATGCTTCTTCCAATTCATCCTCCCGCCCGTCCATATGCCCTTCGGCAATCATGCAGAAATCCTCATGCGGATGAAGATCTGCCGGTTTTCTCCGGGCCCGGCGGAATTCATTTAAAAGAACGTGACGGCCAATATGGAACAAAAACGTGGAAAACCTTGCCAACGGACGATAGCTTCCCGCGGCCCGGTAAAGCTTTATAAAGGTAACCTGGGCCAAATCTTCCGCGGTAGCATGACAGTTCAGCGAACGGTAAAAGAAATTCACAAGCGGTTTCTTCCATTTGTTCATGAGCAACATAAACGCATGGTCATTGCCATTGGCAATGGCTGCCATCCACTCGACTTCTTCCTGCTGGACGTTTTCAGCCGTGTATTCGGCGTTCTCTACCATTGGAAAATTCTGTCTTTGTTCCGCATTTAGCATCACCTATTTTAAGCAATGCAATTTTGGAAAAGTTACAAATTTTTTATGTTTTAAAGGATGGCTTACCGCCTAATCCTTGGAAATGAATTCCCATCCTTGCGTCCGGATCATCGCTTCCGCTTTCTTGAATTTTACTGTCTGGGTTTCCCCGTTCCGGCGAATAGTAACGAGTTCGTTACGTCCGATTTTGGGCAATTCGCGCACCACCGGACGACGCGGTTGCGCAGACGCCTGCGCTTGTGAAGAGGAAGATGCTGCCGCTGATTCCTCAGGACGCGATTCACGCGCCACCGAATTCAACCGGCGAAGTAATTCCTGATACGATTCCGCGTTTGTGGAAGCACGGAATAAACTGGAGAAAATCATCCGGCGCATTTCGCCGACCATTTGCTCGAAGAACTTGTAAGCCTCGTTTTTATATTCATTAAGCGGGTCTTTTTGTCCATAACCACGCAAATTGACACTACGGCGCAAATCTTCCATTTCTGTCAGATGGTTCTGCCAATTCTGATCTATTGCCCTGATAATGATAAAACGCTCAAGATGTCCCAGGTAGTCAGGATTTTCCAATCCTTCCTTCATCGAATAAACCTCCTTGGTCTTTTCCATGAGGAAAGAAACAACCTGATCCGATGATTTTCCCTCAAAATCCTCCGGCTTGAATGGATACGGGAAGTGAAGAATGAGCCATTTGATAAGCGTCTGTATGTTGTTTTCTTCCTGATTTCTGCCGCCGCTCTCCAGAGTGGAATCAACCTGGTCAACAATTTCTTCCTCGATCAATTCGAAGATCAGGTCCTTCGGACGCTCCTGCAGCAAGGCATCATTGCGGATACCGTAAACCACTTCGCGCTGCTTGTTCAATACGTCATCATATTGCAACAGGCGTTTACGAATCGAAAAGTTATACTGCTCGACTTTTTTCTGTGCTGACTCAATCGAACGGTTAAGCAAGGGGTGGGCCAACTCTTCGCCTTCCTGGAATGTTTTTTCCAGAATCTTGGCAATCGGACCGTTGCTTGCGAAAAGACGCATGAGATCGTCCTCAAGCGAAACGTAAAATTTTGATGATCCGGGATCGCCCTGACGGGAACAACGTCCGCGCAACTGCCGGTCAATACGGCGTGATTCGTGACGCTCCGTTCCCAAAACCAACAAGCCGCCCAATTCACGAACTCCCTCGCCCAGCTTGATGTCTGTTCCGCGACCGGCCATATTCGTCGCGATCGTCACGGCGCCGCGTTGGCCAGCGCGAGCAATAACCTCAGCTTCCTGCTGGTGCAGTTTCGCATTCAAAACCGTGTGCGGGATATTCTGCTGCTTCAGCATGCGGCTGAGCTGTTCCGAAGATTCCACGGAAACAGTACCGACAAGCACCGGTTGCCCACGGCGGTGAGCGCCGTCTATTTCGGTAATAACCGCCTTGAATTTATCGCGCTTTGTTTTGTAAATAACGTCATCCTGGTCGATGCGGATACACGGTTTATTCGTCGGAATCACCATGACGCCCAGCTTGTAAATATCATTGAATTCCGTTGCCTCGGTTTCCGCGGTTCCCGTCATCCCTGCCAGTTTCTCATACAGACGGAAGTAATTCTGGATCGTGATCGTCGCGTATGTTTTCGTTTCCTTTTCGATCTGAACGCTTTCCTTGGCTTCGATGGCCTGGTGCAACCCTTCGCTCCAGCGTCTGCCCGGCATGATACGCCCCGTATTGTCATCGACGATCATGACCTTGCCATCCTGGACGACATATTCGTCATCAAGCTGATAAAGTGTGTACGCACGCAAGAGCTGGCTGATACAGTGAATATATTGGCTCTTTTCGATGAACTCGTTTTCGATGTTCAGCTTTTTCTGCTGTTTCTCTTCCAGTGAGGATTCAAAATCTTTTTCGATCTCGACAAATGCAGAGGCCAGGTCCGGCAGCATGAATGCATCCGGATCGTCCGGTGTCAGAAACACACGGCCTTTTTCTGTCAGGTCCGCCTGCTGGTTTTTTTCGTCGATCGTAAAATAAAGCTCTTCCTTCATGCGGTAGTATTCCTCGCGCCGGAAATCCCCCTGCATTTCGGTTTCATATTTCTCAAGCATGCGACGTATACTGCCGTTCTCAATCAGGGATAACAGCTTCTCATGTTTCGGCGTTGCAATCTTCAGTTGCAGAAGCAGGCGGATCGCCTCATCCGTATTTTCCTCCATCAAGCGCTCTGCGTCATTCGCGAGCTGGTCGCTCATTTGCTTCTGTTTGCGAACCAGACGTTCGATATCCGGTTTCAGCTTCAGATACGGACCGCTGTTGTCATCCTGGGACGGACCCGAAATGATCAGCGGCGTACGCGCTTCGTCAACCAGAATGGAGTCCACTTCGTCCACAATCACATAAAAATGTTCCTTCTGCACCTGTTCGCTGCGGCTGGACGACATGCCGTTGTCGCGCAAATAATCAAACCCGAATTCGGACGCGGTACCATAGGTGATGTTGCATCCGTACATGGCTCGTTTCTGCTCGGGGTTTTGCCCGTGGGAAATACAACCGACCGTCAACCCGAGAAAACGGAAGATCTGCCCCATCCATTCGGAGTCGCGCTGGGCAAGATATTCATTGACGGTAACAAGCTGGCAGTTGCGGCCTGTCAACGCATTCAAATACAAGGGCAAGGTGGAAACCAGCGTTTTACCTTCACCGGTGGCCATTTCCGCGATTTTTCCGGAGTGAAGCGCAACACCGCCCATAAGCTGTACATCATAATGCACCATGTCCCAACGCTGTATCTGGCCGCAAACCTCAAAGTCTTTTCCGCACAAGCGCCGCGCCGTGTTCTTTACCACGGCAAATGCCTCCGGCATCAGGTCATCCAAGGTTTCGCCGTCGGCATGACGTTTCATGAACTCCGCAGTCTTTGCCTGTATCGCCTCGTCACTCAATGCCTGGTATTCTTCTTCCAAACGATTAATCTTACGGATTATCGGTTGGCATCTCTTATAAAACTGGCGGTAGTGACGACCGCTGAATAATTTTAAAAACGCGCTGATCATGGTTTGTTAGCTGCAAAAAATATAAACCTTAACCCTATATCATTTCATGGGCATAGCAAAGCCAAAAAAATGACGGTGACACAGGAACTACCGTTGCGAAAAAGCAATACGGATACCTACAGAGAAATAAAGAAGCGCTTTTGCCCACGGGATGTATTTTTGAGCGGAAGCGTTTTTGATGAATTTTTGGGCGATCCGTTCGGCAATAAATGCCACCACCGAAAACACAATCCATGCCTGCACCATGAAAATAACCCCGAGTATTACCATATCCCAGGCTGCCGAAGGCGAATCCTTCCTCACAAATTGCGGCAGGAAAGCAAGGAAGAACAATGCTACCTTCGGGTTCAGAATATTCATGAAGATACCGCGGAGATACAGTTTTTTCATGTTTATTTCCGCACTCCCGCCCTGCAACGCGATATTTTCCTTTTTCCGTTCCAGTATCGCCTGAACTCCCAGATAGATCAAATACGCGGCACCCGCGTATTTCACGATTTCAAATCCGATTGCCGAGCTGTAAAGCAGCGCAGAGACTCCCAGACTGGCGCAGGTCGTATGCACGATCAGACCGGTACACAGTCCCGTGGCGAAAATAATCGCCGACCACTTTCCCTGGGAAAGGCTTTGCGTAACTACAAACAATATGTCGGGGCCGGGCATTAATGTGAGTCCTACCGACGCGACAATGAACATGATTATCTGGTAAAAATCCACGTATCCAGAAAAACGGTAACATCATCCGAACGCAAAGTTTTTCTGTCCGGGCGAAAACAAAGTAACAGGCATTCGCAAATATTGCTTTGATTCCTTGCCGCTTTTGCATTTCCTTTCTATCAAACACCATTCCTTATGGAAGATCGTAATCTTCTCCATTATATCGCCCGGTCCATTGATACGATGCTGCGCCCTTCCTGGGACGAGTATTTCATGGCAACCGCCTTGTTGATCTCATCGCGATCAGCCTGTGAACGCCTGCGCGTCGGGTGTATTCTGGTCAGCGGCGAAGACGCTCCGCACAGGATCATTGCCGCTGGGTATAACGGTTTTTTGCCCGGCGCTCCGCACACTTCACGCGTGAGCGACGATCATGAACTGGGAACCGTGCATGCCGAGCAGAACGCCATTGCCGACGCAGCCAGACGCGGCAGCAGCGTAAAAGGGTGCACGGCGTACATAACACATTTTCCCTGCATCCAATGCGCAAAGATACTGGCGGCGGCAGGCATCTGTGAAATCAAGTATCATTTTGATTACAAAAATGATGCTTTTGTCTCGGACATCCTCAATGAAGTTAAGATTCCACTGATCCGGCTCTGATATGCTACCGATAAAAATAGGTTCCCTCTTTCTCGCTCATCCGAAACTCGATGATCCCAATTTCCGGCGTACGGTCATATTGATATTCACTTACGAACCGGACAAGGGCGCCCAGGGATTTATTCTCAGCCGTCCGCTCAAGAAAAAACTGGCTGATGTCTCTCCCGATTTTGTCGGGACACCTTTAGCCGACACTCCGGTCTTTTTCGGCGGACCTGTCGACCCCGAAAGTTTTTTCCTTCTCGGCATGGAAAGCAAAGACGGTGAGTTGCTTTTTCATTTCTTCCATAATCCCAATGAAGCCGTATCCGCCACAAATGCAGGGATTCGCGTCATGGCTTTTCTCGGATGCTCCGCCTGGATACAGGGACAACTGGAAATCGAATGCTCCAACCATGACTGGATTCAAAGCCCCATTCCGATTACCAATGCGATTGAAGCCGATTTCACGGAATTTTGGGGCCGGATCGTTTCGCGCATGAGTCCCCAATGGAAACTCATCGCGGATGCTCCGGACGATTCCTCGCTTAATTGATTTTCCTGCGACGGCGCAATGTTACCGCCTGCAGCAGGCCGGCTGCACCGATAAACAAACCGTAGGAGGACGGTTCCGGAATAACATAAAGCTGCAACTGGTTACTTAAAAACCGTAATCCGTACCCAGGGTTCGAGCCGGTCAGAACAAAATCACCGGCCTCTTCATTGAAGCCGCTTTTGTTATTAAAATTCACCAGGGTATACACATAACCCTCCGAAACATCGCTGAACCCATCAAGGTTTATTTCCACAACCCTGCTTAAAACCCGCCGGTCACTGTACCTTGATTAAAAATAACGCTTCCTCCGGGCAAGAAGCTGCCCAGCTTTATTGCGGCAAATCCGTTTGCTCCGTTAACAAAAGCGCCGGATTGTATCGTCAAATTCCAATTACTGCTGTTATCACCCAGAATACCGCTCGCTCCCACGCCGCTTACCGTCGTTCCCGTGTTCACGGTATAAACCGTATCCACAAGCGGGTTAAGGACGTAATTTGCCGTTGTCGGAATAATCGTGTTTCCCCACGTTACCGTGGATAATTCACATAACGCAAACAGCACGGATGCGGAAACATATGCGGTCTTTTTAAAAACTGTTTTCGGTTTCATGGAAGTGTTCACTGAAGTGTCTGTAGTCCGGAGACTTTAATTTTTTGCGGAAACTCAATGAAAAGCGAAAACCGCATTTGTCAAAACGTTATACCATTTTAAATTTTTATCTGAGGCGTTTTGTTTTTCTAAAAATAGTATCATCAATAAATGATCTATTGTTAATTTTTATCGCATACATCGCATAATAAAAGATTGAGTTTTCCTACACACTCGCAGTGTCTTGCCCATTGCCTTTCGCCCGTTTGCTTTCGGATTGACAGCTTCCTGTGTTTCCTTAGAAATCTTCCGTTTATTTGCGCCACCTTAGCTCAGTTGGTAGAGCGGATCATTCGTAATGATCAGGTCGTCGGTTCGATCCCGACAGGTGGCTCCATGGATAACAGGGGTTTATATGCACCCTGTTTCGCGTAAAAAGACCTAATTGTAAAGATGAAATTTTATTCTTGGAAGTAAACATATTAGGAAATAGAACGATTCCCAGAGTTGTTAAAATGCTAACAACAGAATTGTGAGGATACCCGGATGATTTTGTTCAACTATTACGATTTGGGATGGTATGGGCCTGCATTATTCTTGATGCTCGGTGGGATCGCGTTGGGTATGCCTATCTTCAATAAAGAAGAAGTCAGGTCGAAGACTTCCAGAATCATATTGATGATCGTCGGCATCATTTTATTGCTGCCGGGCGTTTTCATGCTCCTGTTTCAGCTAATTCATCCATTTTATATGACTCGAATGATGTCAGAACGGTTTTCAGGGGTAGTCGAAAGGGAGCAGATCCTTGAGATCGATCCACTGGCCGGCGCTGCGATTCTATACGATGTCTCGTCGAAAATGTATTCGATCAAATACATACCGCTGGAAAGGATTCCCAAGACGGATAAAGATGTACGTTTTATCGTGATGCTCGACGAAAAGCCGTCCGATACCGGACGTGTCAGCAATAAAGGCAGCAGAGAGAAAACAGTGGACTACGACATAACCATCGTCGATCTGAAGAACCCGGAAAATCGGCGCCGTGAGTATTTCCCTGGAGGGACACCGAGAAACTGGAGAAGCTCTGGCCCCCCGCCGGAATATTATGACGTAATGCAATGGATTAATGATACCATCACCAATATGGAAAAGTGAGATGACCGATTCGACCTAAAAATGTGATCATCCAAAAAGTCACTGATATACTTATAGTCCTGATGTCCGCATTTCGTGCTTACAGAGGATACGGCGGATTCACAGGAACCATTATTCCATATGCCCTTCCACATCTGCGGCATTCGGCGCGACACTCTTTCTGAGTTGGCTCCATTCTGAAACTCATTGCATGTTACCGTTTATTCCGGTTTTCAGCCGGTAACATCAAAAGCAAACAGCGCGTTTTCTGCTACCGCCTGTTTTTCTTTATCATTTCCTCGAACAGCGAGAACTTTAGCTTCGCTTCCAGTTCATCCAGCTCTTCCTGGCTGCTGTCCGGATTTTTCTTTGCCTCTTCGAGAGCCGCCTCAGCACGCGCTTTGGCTTCCTTGATCACTTGATCGTCAATCCGTTTCACATCAATGGCCGCCTCGACGGCAACCGCCACACGATCCCCGACGATCTGCCCGAATCCGCGGTCAACCGCCAGACTGGTTTTCTGCCCATGCTGGAAAATCTGTAACTGTCCCGGGATGACCTTTGTCATCAACGGACGGTGCCCGGGCAGGATATTCACCTCACCCATCTCCGTAGGTAAAATCACCGATTCCACTTCTTCGGTGAAAACGATGCCTTCGGGCGTGACTATTTCCAGACGCAACATGGTTTTGCGGTATGGTTATTTTTTTGAGGCCGCAATGACTTCGTCAATGCCTCCCTTGAACATGAAATCATTTTCGTTTACCTGGTCGAGCTCACCGTCGAGAATCATTTTGAACCCGCGGACGGTTTCCTCGGTCGGGACAATTTTTCCGGCCAGTCCGGTAAACACTTCAGCGACCGTAAACGGCTGCGAAAGGAATTTCTGCACCTTGCGTGCCCGGTAAACCGTCAGCTTATCTTCCGCCGACAATTCATCGATACCCAGAATGGCAATGATATCCTGCAAATCCTTGTAACGCTGCAGGATTGTCTGCACGCCGCGCGCGACACGGTAATGCTCCTCGCCGACAATGGACGGACTCAACGCATTTGACGTGGAAGCCAAAGGATCCACCGCCGGATAAATACCCTGTTCGGAAATACGGCGGTCCAGAACGATCGTGGAATCCAGGTGGGCAAAGGTATTTGCCGGGGCCGGGTCTGTCAGGTCGTCTGCCGGAACATAAACCGCCTGGAATGACGTAATGGACCCTTTCTTTGTCGAGGTGATGCGTTCCTGCAACTCACCCATTTCCTGGGCCAGTGTCGGTTGGTAACCCACAGCGGAAGGAGAACGCCCGAGCAGGGCGGACACTTCGGAACCCGCCTGCGAAAAACGGAAAATATTATCAATGAACAAAAGAACGTCCTGGTTCTTCTCATCGCGGAAATACTCCGCCATCGACAGACCCGACAAAGCTACGCGCATACGTGCGCCCGGCGGCTCGTTCATTTGCCCGTAACATAAAGCGACCTTGGAATTCACGATGTTATCCAACGTAATCACCTTGGACTGGATCATTTCATGATAGAGGTCATTCCCTTCTCGCGAACGTTCACCCACTCCGCAGAAAACCGAATAACCGCCGTAAGTTTTCGCAATGTTGTTGATCAATTCCATGATCACCACCGTCTTGCCTACGCCTGCGCCGCCAAATGCACCGACCTTGCCCCCTTTCACAAACGGGCAGATCAGGTCGATCACCTTGATTCCCGTCGCCAGAATATCGGTTTGTGTGCTCTGTTCCAGCAAGGCAGGCGCCTTGCGGTGAATCGGATAGCGCTTCTCCGCCTTTACCGGGCCCATATTGTCCACCGGTTCCCCCAACACGTTGAAAATGCGTCCAAGCACGCCTTCGCCGACCGGAACGGATATCGGCGCACCCGTATTCACAACGGACTGCCCACGCACAAGTCCCTCCGTCGTGGACATGGCCACCGTGCGAACCACATCGTCGCCGATATGCTGCTGCACTTCCAATACCAGTTTCTGAGGCTTACCTCCCACCGTGTAATCAATTTCCAATGCATGGTTGATTTCAGGAAGCGATTTCTGATCCTCAAACTTCACGTCAACAACAGCACCCGTAACCTGGACTATTTTTCCTGCATTCATACAATTTGAAAGGGTTTATTTACTCTATTGCTTTCCTGATTTCAATAGAATTCATCCCCTCGTAAGCCTTGCTGACAATAAGCGCAAAAACAAATCGCTGGCAAAGGCACAGCTTGTGTGACGGATTCATCCGCGCCAAAACCCGCACACCTGTAAAAAACTGTTGACCTTCTCCGTTAAAATGCGTTTTCTGCCCTTTCATTCATGGGGCCATAGCTCAGCTGGAAGAGCGCTTGCATGGCATGCAAGAGGTCGTCGGTTCGACCCCGATTGGCTCCACCACTTTATAAAGGGTTTCCGTCAGGAAACCCTTTATTTGTAGGTGAGATAGTCGCTCATTCCCTTGGCTTGCCATAAGGGATGCTATCATGCAGAGTTCCTTTCACCATGAATGAACCAATAAAATGGTCGAAAGACATACGCAAATTATGGTTTTATGACGATTTTACTCCTTGGGGTTTTACTGCCAGAGAAAGGCGCAGGTTTCAGCAGATACTTTCCGAACGTGCTGAGCATAATCTTGTTTTTGACGGAAACGAAACCCAATTAAAAATACATTCCATTATTGCCCCGCTAATCAGAGATTATTTCCAATGGAAAAACGTCCTTTTCCTCGCGAATGACGATATAGCACCGCTTGTCTATGAATACGACATGGGGTTAAGTTTAGTAGCCGTCGATCTGATACTTTTTCTGGAAACAACATTTCATTTTGAATTTAACGAAAAAGAAGCCGTGCAAATATTTTCAACGAGTTATGGTGATTTTCTGAATTACCTGATTGCGCAAAAGAAGAATGAAAATGATGTGAGTACACCTGCTCTTCCCTCTTTTGAATAATCTTTGGAACGGCAACAGACCAAAACCATGCATACACCCGCCCTATTGTGAGAAAGATTTTAATTGTTCTATTTATTCTGACCACCCTTTCCGCCTCCGCGCAGGATGACTGCTACAGCCATCTCGAAGACGATGTCTTAGTCATCGGAAACAGCATGATTGAGCGGAAATTTACATGGAACGGCGGCAACCTGATCACCCGCAGCCTGACCGATAAAACAACGGGGCAATCCTGGCTAAACAAAAATACGGCTCCTGATTTTTACCTGTCGAACAATACGGTTGAGGCCAGCAACGGATCCTATGCATCACGCCGGATTGCGGAAACCACCGTACATCCAGCCTATCTGGAAACGGAGCTTACTTTTTCGCTCGGTGAGCTTGGTGTGAAGCGGGTATTTCGTATTTATGACAACACTTCGGCGATTGCCTGCGACACCTACCTGCGGGGAAGCACCGACCTGATCCTTGACGGCAAGGCAACTTCCTTGGCGGACAGGAAAAATATCGAATTTGCCGAGGATATGAAATCGCGGCAGGTCGCCGCAGTCATAGACCAGATCAAACTGGACGGGTTTCACTGGAAGACCCGTATGGTGGAATTCATGGATGTGACGGACTGGAATAATAACCTGGTTTTTGAAACAAACATTATACCCTACCGCAAAAACAGCTACCGAGGAAATATCCTTTTCGCGCACAACACCGAAATGCAGCGAGGTTTTTTCTTTTTGAAAGAGGCTCCTTCTTCCCATGCCCAACTTGCTTATAACGGTTACGATTTTACGGTAGAATTCGGATATTTTGCCGTCACGGGACTGGGCATGACAGAGAAGGATATCGTTAAAGATGAATGGCGGAAAACCTACGGATGTGTGATCGGAGTCTATGGCGGCACTGAACTCGATCAACTTGTGGCTCTGCGCAGTTATCAAAAACAATTACGCCGTCTGCTGCCTGGCAGGGATGAAATGGTGATGATGAATACCTGGGGCGACCGCAGCCAGGATTCGAAAGTAAAC
This sequence comes from Opitutales bacterium, assembly GCA_031552815.1. GTDB lineage: Bacteria > Verrucomicrobiota > Verrucomicrobiia > Opitutales > JAVBMG01 > JAVBMG01. The sequence goes on along the minus strand of JAVBMG010000012.1, from coordinate 74,204 downwards.
GAAAGCTTCAGTCTGATCGAGGTGGAAAGAGCCGCGAAGCTGGGCATCTCCCATTTCCAGATTGATGACGGTTGGCAGGTCGGCAAAAGTCCCAACTCGGCTCTCGCCAAGGGCTCATTCAAGAACGTATGGGATAATCCCGATTACTGGAAACCGGATCCGGTGAAGTATCCCAACGGATTGTACTCCATCGTAAAAAAAGGTCAGGAACTCGGGGTAGAGATCTGTTTATGGTTCAATCCCAGTGTGCAAAATGACTACGCAGATTGGGAAAAGGATGCCCAGGCAATGATAATGCTATACGAAACTTACGGTATCCGAACCTTCAAGATTGACGGACTCGCCATACCGACAAAACAGTCCGAAATGAATTTACGGCAGCTCTTTGACCGGGTGTTGGAAAAAACAGACAACCATGTTGTTTTCAATCTTGATGCTACCGCAGGCAGACGGGGAGGCTATCATTTCTTAAATGAATATGGGAACATATTCCTCGAAAACCGTTATACCGACTGGCGCAATTACTATCCCTATTGGACACTCCGTAATCTCTGGCAGCTCTCCAAATATGTGCCTCCCGAGAAATTACAGATAGAATTTCTGAACAAATGGCGTAATGCCAAGAAATATGACCGCGATATGTTTGCTCCCGCCAATTACTCCTTTGAATATCTGTTTGCGATCACGATGGCAGGGCAACCCTTGGCATGGTTCGAAGGAAGCGGGCTTCCCGAAGAATCCCTGCAAATACGCGAACTGATTACATCTTATCGGAAAATACAACATGACTTTCATTCCGGAATCATACTGCCGATAGGAGACGAACCTTCGGGGCGTTCGTGGACAGGGTTTCAATCCCTGAACGGCAAGAAGGGATACTTTATCTTTTTCAGGGAAAATAGTCCGCAGTCCGAAGCGTTCATCGAAACCTGGCTCACCGAAGGAACCGAGGTGAACCTGAAACCGATATTGGGCAATGGAAAAGCAACGACACAAATCGTCGGCAGAAAAGGAACCCTCACGGTTACGCTACCGCAGATTAACGATTTCGCCGTCTACGCCTACGAGATTGCAGAAACAAGATGATGTGATAATTTCTGCCAGGCAACATAGGCAACGGATGCGCTCCGCGTATTCGAGAACAGCATGGACATTTACAATAAATATCCATGCTGATTGTGTAGGTATTCAGTAAGCTATTTTTTATCCGCGATGTCTTTGCTGCTCTTTATGACCGCCTGATTGATGGATTTTACCTTGTCGAAACTCATCTTCTCGACCCAGCGGTCATAGGTCACCAGTCCGTTTATCTCATGCTCCACATCGGACGTCTGCGTATAAATGGCGGCGCTCAATCCCCCGTATTTCATCTGCTGTTCAATCTGGCTGAGCATCAGAACATAGGTATCGGTTAACACTTCTTTGCTGATCATCATTTCGTAGGCATCATTTTTGACCGGCCAGAGATGATCACGCACAAACAATCCCTTCCCTCCGAATTCACCCAGTGAGGCGGCACGGTGCTCATCGGGATGCGGTAATGCCTGATCCTCAATCCGACCGTAATGGTGCAGATCCACGAAATCGCCGTTTCCGGGATCCCCGTAAGCGGGACGGTATCCCGGTGCATAATTATACCCTGAATTGCCGTTCACCCAACGGGTAGGATCATATTCCTTCACCCAGTTCGTGATATCCGTCGCTTCAAACGCTCCCCAGTTTTCATTGAAAGGAACCCACATTACGATGGACGGTGCATTCATGTGCTGATCCATCATTTCCTTCAATTCCGCACGGAACTGCTTCCTGATGGCAACAGAATCATCGCCGTCGGGCTCCCAAAGATTCGGCATATCCTGCCAGACCAGCAGCCCGAGACGGTCGCAATGATAATACCAACGCTGCGGCTCGACCTTGATGTGTTTCCGTATCACGTTGAATCCGCTCCGTTTCGCAACTTCGATATCGTAAAGCAAGGCTTCCTCGGTCGGCGCGGTAAAGATACCGTCGGGCCAGTAACCCTGGTCAAGCAGCCCGATCTGGAAAACAAACTTCCCGTTAAGCAACGTGCGGGTTACGCCGTTCACTTTACCCATAGTCACTGAACGCATACCGAAATAGGCATCCACTTCGTCGACAACCGCTCCGTTCTGATCTTTCAATTGCAATTTCAATCCGTATAAAAACGGATCCTCGGGACTCCACAGCCGCGGGTTTTTTATCGGCAGGGAAAACATTTCATTGCTTTTTCCGTCGGCTTTCGCTGCCTGCGTCTGCCCATTCATGGCAACAGCCGTCACTGTCAACCCGGCAGTCTCCGTATAGACGGTAGCTTCCAACCGGTCATTGTTCAGATCCGGTACGAGCTTGATCCGGGCAATATGCTGTTTCGCTACCGGCTCGAGCCAAACAGTTTGCCAGATGCCTGACGTGAATGTGTAGTCGCCATAAGGCCCGTTTTTTCCGGAAGCCGCTTTGCCGTCGTTCGGATCATAAGCGCCAACGATCAGCGTGTTCTTTCCTGCCTTCAGGTAATCGGTAATATCCAGACTGAACGCCGTGTATCCCCCGGTATGCGATCCGACTTTCCTGTCATTGACAAAGACGGTGGCAATCCGGTCCACCGCCCCGAAATGCAACAGGACGCGTTTTCCTTGCCACTCACCGGGAACCGTGAAATCACGCTTATACCAGAGTCGCGTCTCCCCATCGCGCGCAATGCCTGACAATTCCGCCTCGGGAGGAAAAGGAACCCGTATCTTTGCCGACTTGGCCGGAAAAGCAGGTGCTGCCGTGGCGGTCACCGGATCAGCCGTATCTTTGCCGCCCATGTAATCCCACATCCCGTTCAGATTCAGCCATTCTGCACGTTTCATTTGCGGACGCGGATAATCGGGAAAAGGCGTTTCCGCCTGAAGTGCCTTTTCTGTCCAGGGCGTAGGCAAGGTAAATGACTCCAAGGCCTGTGCGTGGAGGCACGGCATTCCTGCCAATAACAGAAGACTGCTCATTAATAGGTGCGTGTTCATTGCTTTCATACTCGGTAATTTCATTCAGATTGTTAATAATGGTTTTGTCCGCACAAACTGCGGACACTAGTTTCCCGGGATTATTTCGATACGATTTTTATGACCATTCCGGGATCCGATACATCACCGGCACGGTTGGCGGCCAAACCGATTTTTCTGATCAATTCACCGGGAAGAATCAGTTTGTTTCCGTCTACTTTCACTTCCCTGCTTATGTCAACCGCGTTAGCTTGGGCCAAGTCCTGTCCGTAGACTGTGATCTTACTTTTATTGATTTTTTCCGGACAAACCAGAATGAGTTCTTTGTAATCGCCAAAAATCCCGACAGGAACCGTGATGTCGGTCAACTCAATGCTTATGCTTTGCGGTGTCAGTTTATATTCGCGTCCCAAGGTGCGGCCGATCGTGGCAACGGCAACGGCGCCGTTCGGATATTTCGCCGCCAGAACAAAGGGCGCTTCGGCGGTAGCATCGATTATTTTCGGCAAAGGCATGTTCCGGCTGATCCGCGCGGGAGCATCGGCAGAGACTTTTTCACCATCGGGGCGATCCATCCAGGTTTCCCGTTTGCCAACAATCCAGAAATCGGTGAATCGCTCGCTGTCGATATGGGCATCGTTGCTGACACCAAAGGGCTCGGCAATGCGATGCCACCGCACCGCGCGTATCGTTTCAGCCAGCCTGTGCTTTATATCGCGCCCCACAGGCGGAAAAACAAAATCCTGATCTCCGTTTGGCAGATTACCGTCAAAGGAAAAGCGCATGATTCCGATGGCGCAGCCCAATCCGACCGCGATATAGGGTTCATCCTCACAGTTAATGATACCCTTGGCATTTCCCTTTGCCTGATACCCGAGAAGGTCCGCGACACGCTGAATCGTGACCGGCACCGCAATGATATTTTCCACGTCATAGGTCCGGAACACGTCACTGAATTCGATGTATTCGTTGACCATCGCATGCTCGATAACCAAGGCTGGAGCATGCTGATGCCCGAGTGCAGACAGTTTCTTACGCCAATCCGCATTCCGGTCGTGCCTTCCCCAGTCCACTTTCCAGTAATCGAAGCCGGCATAATCCGCTGCCTTGAGCCGTTCCGTCCAATACCGTTCCTGATCATTATGGTTTTTGTCTACGGATGATTCCTGCGCACAAATCCATCCTCCCGCACCCTTCCAGCCGTAGGATTTGATTTTATCGGTAAAGGCCTTTAAGCGTTCCTTGGACTCCCCTTTGAATGACGGGAAACGTGTCGGATCCAGTTCGACCAGTCCAAGATATTCGTTGCTTGCGCCATTCACGTCCTGGGGAATATCCCAGGAATCATCCATCACGAAATACAGATCGCTTCTGATTTCCGGAAAAAAGTTCACCCATCCCTGGTATTTTTCGGTGCCGAAAACATTGGCTTCATTGATCGCCGCCCGCGTTTTCTGGTTTCCCGAGAGATTGCCCAGATAACTGACGACATAGCCCTGCACGTTCCATGTGCAGAAATAATCAGGCGCCTTGGAGGGCGTTTCCGGCACGAGCGATTGCTCTGCTTTGCCGATCGAACAGCTCGCGAAAACGGAGATGACGATGAATGTTGTTTTTAAGATTCTCATTTGCAGGTATTGGATTGAAAGTAGTCCGGTGACGGCAACAGGTGTTTTCCGAAGCGGAAGCTTGCTTGTTCATTTCGTTTAAAAGGGCTTCCGTTCCGAAAGCCCTTTCAATGATTTGCTTGGTAAATGATTATTGTTTTGAGAAACGCAGTATGGTGTACGAATAGCCGTTGAAACGGTAATCAAAGGTATCTCCGCTCAGTTGTACTTCGCTTTCCCTGGTTTTGATCCTTTCAGGTTCTTCAGGCGTGTTCACGTCGGTAAGGCTGCCGGAAGACAGCGTAAATACTTTTACCGTGCTGTTTTCCCGTTGGAATCCCTTCAATTCCACGTTTGCGTTCTGAACATCCTTTTTTGTGTTCACGACATGCAACACCAGCGTCTTTCCGTCCTCGCTGCACGTGGCGGTAACATCCAGATCGCCGCTTACCTGTTCGGAAACGCGCAACGGCAGATGATTGTTGGCTGCCATTTGCTGTGAGTAAAACGGCGGCATGCCCCATACCTGTGAAGGCGTAAAGAAGATCTGTCCCTGATCCCAGCCGTTGTCGTTCTGCTTGTAAGGCTGCAAGGCATTGGCCGCACAGGATGTGAGGATAAAATCGCCGAGGCGGCGTACCGCGTTCAGGTTCGTTGCGTGCCCGAGCGCGCGCGCCATCCCGTGCGTATTTCCGTTTTCCTCAAAAATGACGCATTTGAGCGTGCTGTCCGGATTCCATTTCTTAAACTTGGCCTCCATGTCGGGAATCTCTTTTGTGATCTGGCGGCCGGCATCGGGATGATCGCCCCCGGCATGATAATCCCAATAGGCTGCTTTTCCGTCAATGCCCCTGAACACGCGCTCCATGACCTCGGGCATCTCCGGGCGCCACCACAATGCGCAAACCACTTTGAGGCTTGGATCCTTTTTGATCATCGCATCATACAGCGCATTAAAGCGTGCAACGTAGTGATCGTATTGCGAATGGTCATCCAGATTGAAAAGCACTTCCTCGTTTCCGATCTGGATATATTTTACATTATAGGGCTCCGGATGACCGTTTTCCGCACGTTTTTTGCCCCATTGTGTAGTAACAGCCCCGTTCAGGTACTCAACCATATCGGCGGCATCCTGCGCGGTTTCTTCTATGTTGATGGCAAAGGAAGCCTCGAATTTTGCGGCCTCACAGTATTTCAGGAAATCCTCGATCCCGAAACCGTTTGTTGACCAACGGTACCAATGACCGACATAAGGCGGACGTTTGTCAGGATCGCCGATCATCTTTTTAAAACGGTATTCCGGCGCATTGATCATGGTACCGCCGTAACGTAAAAATGTGAGTCCTTCCGCAACCATCATATTACCGATGTCGGCGCGGTAAGGTAATCCCCTGAACTGGGAATCGCCCGTGCTCATGAGAACCGCCTGGTCAACCCAGAATGTTCCCGTATCCTCGGTCCAGACAGCAAAACGCGCTTTGTTATCTGTTGCGTTCGTCGTCAGGGTAAACGGATATTTAGCCCAGTCGCCGGTGATATGGTTTATTGTCTGCACGGCGTAGGTCTTGCTGCCGTCCGCGCTTTGCAATGCCACATGCACCGTTCCTTTAAAATCCTTTCCGCGCAAATAGAGACGGCCCTCAAAGCTTTGTCCTTCCCTTACGGCGATTCCCCAGCGATTCAGGCTCTGGTTAAATACGCCTACTTTCCCTGTCCCCTTGCTGTATTCGATTTTCTGCGAATACCTTCCGTTGAACGGATTGCTGTCGTCGTGGATAAATGCGGCGGTAGCATTGGCATCCCGAATCGCATCCCACATGCCCAAGAGTGTCTTCTCCGCATCGAATTTAGGGGTAACGGTTTTCCCGTCCGTCTTGATCGTCAGGTTTCTAAAAGAAACATCGGCCCCCCAGGTACGCAGCCCTACGCTTCCTTCCAGCAGAGGACCGGCATTGTCCGTATAATCAATCAGCGCGGTTTCGCCGCCATCGAGAAACAGACGTAACCGGGAACCGGACATTTCGACGCGCAAGCGGTGCCATTGATCGGGATCAATGTCCACCTTGACATTGTGTATCGGTCGCCAGTCTTTTACATGCTTTCCGAGGAAAAGCTCCTTCGATTTCGCATTCAGGCTGATTTCATAACCATTAAAATTATCGCCCCCTTTTCCGGGATCGCTCACACGGACAATTAACCCGGCAACATCCTTTTTCTCACCGAACTTCATCTCGACCTCGATGCTACCGTCGGAAAAGACCTGGTCATGGACAAGCTTTACGCCTTCACCCCCGCTGACGGAAACAGTGTTATCCGCACCGATCCAGTTCCCGGCATAGTCCTTGAATGCCTTAAAAACCATCCCCGGCGCTTCCTCAAAGCTTTCCCCAAAAATTCTCTGGTCGTACAGGCCGCCGTAAATTTCATGATTTACGTCCTCCATGCATGAGCCGTACAGCAACGGACTGATATGGTTTTCGACTTTTGATGCATCAATTACGATCTTTGCGCCATCGGCGAAGGCCAGGGAGCTTAATAACGGCAATCCGTATAAAATAACTCCTTTTGCCAAAACACTTTTTATTCGTCGGGATATTTTTTGAGGTTTCATAATTTTGGTAAGAATCGAATGAATCCTGATTGTTGAAACAAAACGTATCTCTGAAAGTTGCAGTTTCCAAAATGGGCTTTCTCGTTGGGCTTGTAAACTCCTGATTGTAATACCGATTTATTCATGCTACCGTTTGTATCATGTCATTGGGATCTTTTTGTATCATTCGTAAAATAACGCTTATCTTGTCCTGCGGGCTTCTTGCCGGCTGCGCCTCTCCCTCGGCAAAACAGCAAACCCACGTTACCGTCTCTCAGCCCATTTCCGTTTCTTTCGCAAAAAAGTCATTTTCCACGGAGTCAACCTGGGAGGAAACCAATAATCCTGCTATCAGCAAAGCCAAGGCAGCGGTAGCATCCGTCTTGGAAAGATATGGTCTGACGCACGATCAGTCTGCCGGATTTGACTGGCATGTGGGCATTTCGTACCAGGTAAAAGACGGTTCCCCGGAAACATTCACAACGGAACGCTGGGGCGAGACAGGTTATGATCTAACCGTTAAAAAAGTCGGCGTGAAGGGCGACTCGTCCCTTTACGTTCCCGAGTATGAACCGCAGATGGGTGTCATCGGTTATGATACGGAAAGTTACCCGACCTATGTGCATTGTTTATCGGTAACGATAAACGACAGAAAGGATCCCGATAAGCTTCTTTATTCCGCCTCTGCCGAAACGGTCTCGAATGACAAAGATCCGTCCCCGATGGTATTGGACCGCCTTGCCCGGGCGCTTTTTTCAAGCTGGAAACAATAATGCCTGCCACAAGCAGGCCGGGTTTCGATCACATGCCGCGGTTTTCGCGCTCTGTTTCCATGGCACGCTTGAGTGCTTCAAGCTCTTCTTTGTTCAGCTTGCCGTCGCCATCCTTGTCAAAACGCTTGATTACGTCCGCACGCAATTCCTTTTCCATTTTGTCCCGACCCGAATCCATGTTCCCGCGTGACCGGCTGCTATCAAACGAATCATCTTTTGATTGATCGGCCTTTTTATCACGGGGATTACCGGTTTCTTCGCTTGACGATGCATCACGATTTCCACGATCATCCGCCGCCGCGGCATAACTTATGCCCGCCGTCAGAATAAAACATGCTGTGATAATAACTGTTATTTTCATTGAAACTACTGTCTTTCTTATGTCTTGGAAGTATGCAATATTGTAACACTCATTTCCTTTAAAAGTTGCAGGTTTCGCTCATTTGCGTTTACTAGCCTTTCATTTACTTATCTTGGATAAAACATGTTTCAAATTACATTTAGTGACCAAAGTATCGCGGAATTAAACAAATTGGATAAATTTGTTCAAATGGAAATTGCGGGCGGGTTATCCGACATATCAAAAGAAATGCTCGAAAAACCGAATGAAGACATGGGTAAGTTTACCCGTGACGGGAAAACACTGCACCGGCTCCGCATAGGCGATTACCGTCTGTACTTTGAACGTATAGAAGATACCCTTCATTGCCATTATATCATCACAAAGAATACGATAGCCGACTTTGTTGTTCGTTTCAAACTGCCCATTACCAAGGAAATTTTGGTCGAACAGGATCATAATTTCTGGCAATATCTGGATTCCCTCAAAAAATAACTATGCATCCTTCTGACGACCAGGAGACGATTCCTCACAAATATAAAGACGCTGCTGAAGCAAGCAGGATTTACCTGCTTCCCAATGCATTGACTGCCGGAAACCTCTTCTTCGGATTCTGGTCAATCATTTCCTGTATTGACGCAAAGTATGTCCATACAGCCTCTCCCAATAACGGATACATGTGGGCTGTTTTCTGCATACTGCTTTCCTGTATCTGCGACGCGCTGGATGGCCGTGTAGCGCGTATCGGCGGAAGGGAGTCTCTCTTCGGGGCGGAATTTGATTCGCTCGCTGACGTAGTCAGCTTCGGCCTCGCGCCGACGCTGATGGTGGTTTTCCTCATCATGGACCCGGCAAAAGGCTTTCCCATATTTACCCAGCTGAGCTATGTTATCGGCTTTATTTACCTGTTGTGCGCCGCCGTCCGCCTCGCCCGTTTTAATGTGATTACGTCTCCGCTTCTGCCGTCCAACCAGACCGCCGGAGGGGTGCCGTCGAAGGACTTTGTCGGGCTTCCTGTTCCCGCTGCTGCAGGCATGGTAGCATCGCTAGTCCTGGTCATTATCACATACGAAAACGATTTGCCGAAATTAATTACCTTTGCGCTGCCTGTTTTCCTTTTGTTGATCGCGTTTTTGATGGTCAGCCGGATTCCTTATCCAAGCTTTAAGAAGTTTGCATGGACAACCAAGGGGGAAATCGGAACGTTTATCCTTATTTTTGTCGGATTAATTGTCTGCGCCTTTATTTTTAAGAAAGTTATCTTTTCCATCATCTTTATGGCATATATATTCTTCGGATTGTTTCGCTTCTTTGTAAAACAGTTCCGGGCTTATAAGATAAGAATGCGTAAAAGAAATAACCATGATAATTGATTGTTAATAACCTGAAGACTCTTCTGAACTTCTCATTCTTACCGACAATATCCTCTTCTTATTCGACCCCATTTCCCAATAACCCATGACTGCAATCCACCTGATAAACACGGTTTCCGGAACTTATTCCTGTTATTCGCAAGCATAATAAGAATAAGCTATTTAAAAAAGAAATTTATATTATCAGAATAAACGGTAGCAAGCAGGTAACTTTTAAAGAGTTGCAGCCATTGTAGAAAAATTCTAAAAATAGCCAAAAAATGAAATTCCAAATTAAACGCGATCATTTCTCAAATGCTCTACAACAGGTGCAAAACCTTGTCAGTTTTCGCCCATCCATGCCGATTCTCTTCAATGTGCTGCTCGAAGCGGAAGGGGAATACCTGAAGCTGACCACGACAAATCTCGACATGGGAATCCGTTGCAAGATCAAAGGGGAAATCATTGAGCCGGGATCCATTACCTTGCCGGTAAAGCGCCTGGCCTCGATCGTGAAGGATTTGCCCGGAGCGGAGGTGTTGGTGGAAGTGAACGCGTCAAACCAGGCTCAGCTTCGTTCAGGCGGGGCAAAATACAAAATTATGGGATTGAGCCGCGATGAATTTCCGCCATTGCCGAAATTTGATGTTCCCGCGCTGTATCAGTTTGAACAGAATGATTTTGAGCGCATGATCCATTCGGTTGCCTATGCGCAATCAACATCGGAAGACCGCTATATCCTGAATGGTGTGCATGTTAATTTTGCGGATAATAATGTGAATCTGGTTGCGACTGATGGACGCCGCCTGGCTTTGATTTCGACGAAAGTGGACACGGTAGCATCAGGAACCGCTTCTTCCTTTGTTTTGCCGCGTGCTACCGTTGGGGAATTGGAGCGCGTGCTGGGAAGAGGCAAAAATATGAAGATTGTTTTCAATGAGCGTCAGGTGGGATTTGAACTGGACGTGGATGAAAGCGAAAGTTTTGGCCTTGTTGACAGCATTTACCTTGTTTCCAAGGTAGTCGAAGGTTCGTATCCGAACTACAGGCAGGTTATCCCGCAGGAAACGATAAACCGCGTCATGATTGACCGTCAGGGACTGCTGGGTGTCATCAAACGTGCGTCACTGGTCATCAGCGACAAAAACCGCGCCGTTAAATTCAAGATGGCAAACAATGTTCTGGAAGTTTCCGCTTCCAGCTCCGAATTCGGCGAATTTCATGAAGCCCTGGCTATCCGTTATGAGGGTGCGGAAGCACAGATGGCGTTTAATCCGGAGTATATCATCCAGCCGCTGAGCGCGTTGACCAAGGATGAAGTTGCCTTTGAATTCAAGGATGATCTCAGTCCCGGAGTGTTCAAGACGGATGACAACTTTATCTGCGTGGTGATGCCGTTGCGGATACAATAACATTCATTTGGCAGTTAAAAAGCACTAAGACAGAGCGTCTTGGTGCTTTTTGTTTGAAGATAAAACCTTGCCAGTATCGAAGATTTTAAATTTCATTTACGCAAAATACGCATTTTAGATTCATGAAAGACAATTCAGGACAAGAACAAAAGGGGCTTACCGACAAGGACTTCAGCGAAGCCCATTTCGACGACAAATTATTTCTGTTTTTTAACAAGTACAAAAATCTGTTAACAAACCTGGTTATTGTCGCGATGCTTTGCGTCATTGCATACCAAGGAGTCAAGTTTTATGGTCAGTATAAGGAAAAGCAGGTGCAGCAGGCATACCTTGAGGCTGTCGAAAACAATACCCTGGAAGCGTTTGCCAAGGATCACGCAAGTGACGGATTGGGCGGCGTGGCTTATTTGAGTCTCGGAGACAAAGCGTACGAGGAAAAAAAGTATAACGAAGCGGCAACCTACTATCTTTACGCCCTGGATGGTCTGCGCGACAGTGTTTTGAATGGCCGCGCGCAACTTGGCCGTGCCATGTCCCTGATGCAGGCAGATCAACCCGGCGTTGCCGAAGCCTTAAAATCCTTGGCGAATTCCGAGCAGACATTAAAAACAATCCGCTTTGAAGCGCTGACGAATCTTTGCATCTTCAATGCAAAGAAACAGCAATATGACGCATTTAAGACAAACCTGGATCAATTGCGCACGATAGCCGGAACTTTCGGTATGCCGTGGGTAATGCGTGTCGAGAATTTTGCGGCCGCGATACCGGAGCTTGCCAATAACTAAATCTATGAAAACACAGATATCGATAGCGTTGGTAGCACTATCAACAGCGTGTTTCTTCGGATGCGGAGAATCCTCTGAATCCAAAGGAAATGCCGCTGAAACACCAAAGACAACCGATTCTGCAACAAATACAAACGCAGGCAGTCTGATTAATGATATTGCCGGTACTGCGAAAGAACAGGTTTCGAAGGCAACGGAAAATCTCAAAGAACTGAGTAAGGACGCAAGCACGCAGGTCAATGCATTGGTAAAGCAGCTGGATACAAAAATCAATGAACTTAAGCCAAGCATGGATGCCAACAGCGAGCTCAAGTCAAAGATCAGTACGTTGACAGAAGCGCTTGCGGATAATGATTACGATGAAGTGATTTCCAAAATGAAGGGGCTTAGCCAGCTTTCATTGAGCAGCGGGGATAAATCCATCGTTGATCAGATCAAGAATCTTTCTTCGGCGCTGATCGTGAACGAGAATCTGGAGGATAATACCACAGTTGCAAAAACCGACCTGCAAAAGCTTACGGATGCCTTGGTAAACGGAAAGACGAGCGATTTGGTTGCTCCGTTGAAGAATATCCTGACTAACGCAAAGCTGACAGACGATCAACAGGACATGATGAAGTCATTGTTGGGTTATCTGAATATCAGCGAAAGCAATATGAACATGCTGAATCAGAGCGTGGAGTTTTTGAAAGGTCTCAACAAGTAGACAGAAAACCGATATTTCCGAAAGACGGTAGCTTGCAGTTACCGTCTTTTTTTATTGCGAAAAATCAGGGCGCCTGGGTTCCCGTCAGGATACTGACGGTAGCTTTCTCAATAGTCACGCGGGCCATTTTTCCGATAAGATCCGGTTTGCCCGGGAAAATGGTTTTCCGGTGGCCGCGCGTGCGTCCCATCATCTGGTTTTCACCCCGGCGCGCGGGAGCTTCCACAAGCACTTCCTGTGTGCTGCCGATCAGGGATTTGTTTCTGGCGAGAGAGGATTTGCCGAGAATTTTCAAAAGTGTCTGGTTCCGTTCTTCTTTCACTTCCTCCGGAACGTCGTCAGCCATATTTTCAGCCGCAAAGGTGGTTGAACGGACGCTGTATTTAAAGATATAGCCCATGTCGAACTGCCCGTCTTCAAAGAGCTTCCTTGTCGCTTCGAAATCCTCATCGGTTTCACCCGAAAAACCGACAATCACATCTGTCGAAAAATACATGCCGGGAACCATGTTTCTGACTTCATCCATCAGGCGGCGGTAGCTTGCATTCGTGTACGGACGTTTCATTGCACGGAGTATTCTGTCCGAACCGCTTTGCATCGGCAGATGGATCATTTCACAAAGTTTTGGCAGGTCGCGGTATGCCTCGATCAAATCGCGGCGGAAACCGCGGGGATGCGGCGAAGTAAAACGGATGCGTTCAATCCCTTTCACATCATTGATCTTTTCAAGAAGCTGAACAAAGGGCGTTTTACCGTTCACGGATTTTATTTTTCCGATGCCGTAGTTATTGACGATCTGTCCAAGGAGCGTGATTTCCTTCACTCCGCTTGCCGCAAGCGATTGAATTTCCTGAATGATGGATTCCATCGGGCGGTAGCGTTCGCGTCCCCTTGTCTTGGGAACGATACAATAGGTGCACAGCATGTTGCATCCCTGCATGATGGAGACATAGGCGGTCGCTTTGATTTTCTCCGGAATGTGTTCACGTATGGTATCTTCCGAGCCGGCTTCCGATTCCAGATCGATAACGGTGGATGGCTTGGGCCCGCGTGCTTTGAGGGCAGTCACAATACTGTCGAGGTGATCGGGAACCAGGTGGAACTTCTGGGTTCCGACGATCAGGTCGAGATCCGGTAGGCGGTCCAGTAGATCCTGCCCGCGGTTTTGGGCCATGCATCCCATGATACCGAGAACAAATTGCGGGTTTTTGCGCATGCGGCTTGCTATATGCCCTGCTTTGCCGATGGCTTTTTGTTCCGCCTGGTCGCGGACGCTGCATGTGTTGAGCAAAATAATGTCCGCATCCGATTCGGAATCCACCATAACATAGCCGCGGTTGCGCAATTTCATTGCGACCGCTTCCGAGTCACGCTCGTTCATCTGGCATCCGTATGTCTTGATGTAAACCCGATTCATGCGAAGGAAAAGTTAGCAATAAACGCGAAAGAAGCAAAGAGCGCAAAGAATTTTTACTGCATGCTACCGTTTTAATGTTGTTTGCCGGTAGCCGGACAGGTACGATACCTGTTATTCGCTTCATGAGAATTTTACATTTACTCACCCCTTTGTTTTCCGGCTGGATGTTTTTTTCCGTTGGGTTGAATGCTGCCGACCGGTTTACCGTGACGGTAAGTAATGATATGGAAAGTGCCAGGCCTGCCGAAACCATTGCGGTTTCGATGGAAGCGATTAAAAAACGGATCCCGGATGTCTTGATTGACCATCTGGTAGTCAAAAATCCCAAGGGGAAAATCATTCCTTCGCAGGTGACCAATTTTAACCAGGTTTCCCCTACGCCGGAATTCGACGATCTTTTGTGGCAGTATGATTTTGCTGCGGGCGAAAAGACGGTAACATTCACGGTGGAAAAAAGCACGGATATCGTGGCTCCCTTTCCCGCAAAAGTATTTGCTCGTTACGTACCGGAGCGCCTGGATGATTTTGCATGGGAAAACGATCGCATTGCGCATCGTATGTACGGACAACGTCTGGATTCGCCGGAGGCGGGCCAAAGCCGCATGACAAGCAGCGGGATTGATGTATGGCTGAAGTCCGTGTCCTATCCGGTAATTGACCGATGGTATCTGAAAGGAACAAGTGCCTATCACTCCGATTCCGGGGAAGGCCTGGACATGTATGATGTCGGGTCAAGCCGGGGCTGCGGAGGAACCGGGATCTGGGACGGAAAACAGATACATGTATCGAAGAATTACCGGCATTGGCGCGTACTGGCAAACGGCCCTATCCGCGCGGTGTTTGAATTGAGTTATGATGCCTGGAATGCCGGTGATGTCCAAGTGTCGGAGAAAAAACGCTTTACCGTGGATGCCGGACAAAACCTGCATCGGATTGAAAGTACGTTTGTTTTCCGGGATGCAAAGAGCATGACGGTTGCCGTCGGTCTAGCAAAACCGCCCAAAAATGCGGTTTATGAGGTGAATGCCGATGTTACCGCCGGCTGGCTGGCGAATTGGGCGACCTATAAACAAAACGGCAGCATAGGGATTGGCGCTGTTATTCCCGGCGGCAAATGTGCCGGACTTGTCGCCGATGACGGGAATAGCTACCTGCTTGCAGCAGCGGAATCCGGAATCCCTTTATGTTACTACATCGGTGCTGCGTGGAGTAACGATGGTTCAGGGCGCATCAAAACCAAAAAAGACTGGGAAGCATACCTTGCGGATTTTGCAGAGCGCCTGAAACATCCGCTTAAAATCACCCTTTCGGATGCTGAAAACGGCAAATAATACGTTTTACCTGAAACAAAGCCGGGGAAGCAGCGATTTTAATAAATAACAAAACCAATAAAATTATGCCAAATCATATCAATCGCAGATCATTTATCAAAGCCGCGGGACTCGCCGGGTTAGCCGCCATGACATCAAGCAATCTGTTTGCCCAAAGCAATCAGGAGCCGATAGGAATTGCTTTTATCGGTGTCGGTCATATCCATACACCGGGATTCATCGGTACACTGAATGACAGAAAGGATTTCAAGGTAAAGGCCGTTTGGGATCATGACAAGGAACGCGCTGCCCGCCGGGCGAAGGAACTGGATGCTCCCGTGGTGGATGATTTGGGCAAGATTTGGTCCGACCGCAGCATCAAAGCGGTCATTATTTGTTCGGAAACAAACAGGCACCGTGAATTGGTGATTGCCGCCGCAAGAGCCGGAAAACACATGTTCGTGGAAAAACCGTTGGGTATCACGGCAAAGGAAAGTTATGAGATGGCCAAGGCTATCAATGACAAGAAACTGCTTTTCCAGACCGGATACTTCATGCGTGCGGATCCGAAGTTTATTTTCCTGAAGGAAGAAATCAGTTCGGGCCGTTTCGGAAAAATCACCCGTATTCGCGGTTCGAATTGCCATAGCGGTTCCTTGGGCAACTGGTTCGGCGGCGAATGGCGCTGGATGGCTGATCCGAAGCAGTCGGGCGTGGGAGCCTTCGGCGACTTGGGCACGCATAAACTGGATATCATGCTATGGCTTTGCGGCGATGTGAACATGGCAACGGCGGATATTGAGATCGTAACGGGCAAATACGAAGGTTGCGACGAAGCGGGCGAAGGCCTCATGCAGTTCAAGGACGGAATGATCGGCACGCTTGCGGCAAGCTGGGTTGATATCGAAGATCCGGTGGAACTGCAGATCAGCGGCACCGATGCCTACGCGATTGTCCGCGGAGGAAGGCTTTATTACCGGAATAACAAAACCGACAGAAAAGATTTCGGCAAAGCCGTGGAAGATTTACCGCAGGGATTGCCGCAGCCTCTCAATCAATTCCTTGATGCCGTCGGAGGAAAGAAGGTGGATACCTTGGTCACACCCGATGAAGCAGCTTATCGCGTGAGTGTCATGGAGGCGATGTACACCGGTTCGAAAAAACGGACCTGGGAAAAGCCGCTGGCAAAGTAACGGATTAGAAAAAGCCGCTGTTGAAAGACAGCGGCTTTTTAATGCTATCGTTTCAGAAACAGGAATATCATTGGCATTATGGAAAAATCAAATATATTGATCTCCGTATAAATTACCCGCCATGAATAATCTGCTTAATTTCAATTTTAACGGACTCCCTCAGGGAATTGTGCTTTTAATAGGAGTCCTTAGCTTTGTTTTTTTTCTCATCGGGCTTGTCTGTGCATTGAAAAACAAGGAATTAAACGATGTCAGCCGATTCATGTGGGTATTTATCATGATTTCATTGCCGTTTGTCGGAGTGATATTGTATCTGATTTTTGCTCCGGATTCGGATATCACGGCACCGTTGGTTGGCGAAGAAAAAGGTACGCACACCATTGATGGAAATCGGTGATTATTGCTTCCGGAATGTATTATTTTCCGGCAACAATGCGGAGCCGCTGATAATCGGCAACGAAGCGTCCTTCGCGAAAATGGGTCGGTTTTAATATGGCGGATACTTCGTCAATAAACTGGTTTTTTGTCGTGCTGTCCAAATCCGTGAAAAAGCGTTCGCCAAACATGGTCAACCAATGACGGATGCCGTTTTCACCGTCAGCGAGCGGTGTTTCCCTGTGAAAATGGGCGGCCCATGTTACCGTGAATCCGTGCTTTTCCAGCAAGGAAGCATATTCGCCGATGGACGGATAATAAAAGAAATCGGTTCTGCCTTTTGTCGGAATGCCATGCTTGTTCAGAACCTGGGTGACGGCTCCAATGATTTCGCCGACATTACCCTTCGCCCCGAATTCAAGAACAACCCGCCCGCCCTGCTTTAAATGTGCGTACATCTGGCGGATGACTGCTTCCTTGTCCAGAATCCAATGAAGCGTGGCGTTTGAAAAAATAGCGTCAAAGCGTTGCGGTAACATGAAATCCGTCGCAGAGGCGATATGAAAAGACAGAGAGGGAAACTTTTCCTTTGCGCGCGCGATCATTTCTGCGGACAGGTCGATCCCGGTCACAGAAGCGCCGGATCGGGCGATTTCATTGGCTAGGTCTCCGGTACCGCAACCGATATCCAGAATCTGTTCGCCTTTTTGCGGAGCGAGAAGTGCAATCAGATCATTGCCGTATTGAGAAACAAACCCGTGTTTTTCATCATAAAGTTTACTGTCCCATTTCATAAACAAAACGATTTATCATGAAACACAGATTTGTGCACGGTATTTCTTGCCGTTCCTCTTTTGCTTTCTTTGCACTATCTTCTTTCTTTCTCAAAGGAATTATATTATCACTGAGCAATTCAGGTTGAGCGGAAGACGCAAATGTTCGTCCGTAAACCATTTCGATTATGCAGTTTAAAGACCTTACGATTATTGAGCCGATTCTTAGAGCAGTAAAAGAAGAGGGCTATTCCGTGCCAACACCGATTCAAAGGGAAGCCATTCCTATTATTCTACGCGGAACAGACCTTTTGGGTTGTGCGCAAACAGGCACGGGAAAAACGGCAGCATTTGCCATTCCGATTCTTCAGCTTTTAAGCGAGGAGAGAACGAACCAGAAAAGACGGAAAATCAGAGCATTGGTGGTTACACCGACGCGTGAATTGGCCATTCAGATAGGCGAAAGTTTTGCTGCATATGGGCGGCATACAGGCTTGGCTTATACGGTGATTTTCGGCGGCGTGGGACAAAATCCGCAGGCGGCAGCGATTCAGCGAGGCGTGGATGTTTTGATCGCAACGCCCGGGCGTTTACTTGATTTGATGAAACAGAAAATCGTGAGTTTGCAGGATATTGAAATCTTTGTGCTGGACGAAGCGGATCGTATGTTGGACATGGGATTCATCCATGATGTGAGGAAATTGATCGCGGTACTTCCGAAAAACAGGCAATCGTTATTCTTTTCTGCAACGATGCCGCCGGAAATCATGAATCTGGCGAATACTATTTTGCATAATCCGGCAAAGGTCGCTGTTACTCCGGTTTCTTCGACAGTGGACATAATCAAGCAACAGGTTTATTTCGTGGAGAAAGGAAACAAGGCGGCCTTGCTGGTAGAGCTATTGAAGGACAAGGCGATCAAGACAGCGCTTGTTTTCATGCGCACAAAGCATACCGCAAACCGCTTGACGACCACGCTCGTAAATCACGGGATTGCCGCCGAGGCTATTCATGGAAACAAGGGACAAAGCGCGCGACAACGGGCGTTGAGCAATTTTAAGGCGCAAACAACCCGTGTGTTGGTCGCCACAGACATCGCTGCGCGCGGAATCGACGTGGACGAATTGGAATATGTATTCAACTACGATATTCCGAATGTTCCCGAGACTTACGTTCATCGTATCGGAAGAACCGGACGCGCGGGAGCAAAGGGGACAGCGATTTCATTTTGCATGGTAGAGGAAAGAGGAGATTTGCGAAGCATTGAAAAACTGATCGGGAAAAAAGTTCCTGTCGTGGAAGATCATCCTTTTGTGCTTCCGGAAGAAGCGTCCGCAAGTGCGACGGTAGCATCGACATCAAAGATACAAAGCGGAAAACACAGCGGAGTGCATGAGCCGCGTTCAAATCCATTGCCGGCCCCTAAAAAGAAATTGGGCCTGCGTGCCCGGCGAAATCGCTAGAAAGCGTTTTCGGCCGAATACCTATTTGAGCAAATCGGCGATCAATACAAAACGCCGCTTGCCTCGAGTTCCAAAAAATTATGAAAGACCGGCTTGCCGGTAGCGTGAAGACGCTCGGCGGATTGATGTCCATGCGCCAGCAAAATACAATCGATACCCAAGGCTTCAGCGACCTCGTAATCATGAAGCGTGTCTCCGATCATGACAGTGGTATCGGATGCCAATTCGGGATGGTCGGCGATCAGTTCCTTGCCTCGGCTGACCTTGCTGTCGCCATAGATATCTGAAAGCCCTGACAACCGGTCAAACAGGGGGGATAAACCGTAGTGAGAGACAATTTCTTCCAAGGTATCCTGTTTGTATGCGGAAAGGATATGCTGTGATTTCAACGTGGAACGCAGTTTTGTGAGAAAATGATGCGCTCCCTGATGAAGATTACACTCAAAGCGGCGCCGGTCATAAATATCCATGTAATATTTGGCGGCAGCATCGAATTCGATGTCGCCGTCGAGCCCGAAGCGTTTGTAATAATTGCGCGTGGGGAAACAAAAATGCTCACGGTAGCTTTCGGAAGATACCTGTTCCTTGCCGTGTGTGTGCAATAAAGCATTCAGGATATCAAGCGAAAGTTCCAGATCGTTCATTAATGTACCGTTCCAATCCCAAATGACGTGTTTATAGTGCATAAAAGAACCAAAAGAACAAAAAACCGGACAAATGTCAAAACCCCCTGCGTCCGGCTCAGGAAGCATCGGTTTACGGGCTGGTATTCGGAATGCCAGCGCTTGTGACGGGATAATGGTTGCGCCGCAGGAGGGAACAAGCGCAGAATCCGTATTTACAGGCGGCATCATGTTACGCCGTTTTTTTGTGAAACAGGCGATTCGGAACCATCTCCCGAAAAAGAAAAATTTCTTCGTTTGCCACAGGAGAAAATACCGTTTCTATGGAAACTGACGATTAACTTTAAACCGGAACTTAATATGGCGAAAGCAGCATCTACAGAAAACAAGGAGAACAGCAAAGAAGGCAAAAAGAATTTAGATTTGGCAATCCAGGCAATCAACAAGCAATTTGGCGAAGGCAGCATCATGCGCATGGGCGACGCGCAAAAAATGAATATTTCCGTGACTTCGACAGGCTCTGTCGCAATTGACCTGGCGCTGGGCGTCGGCGGTTTGCCCCGCGGCCGCGTATGCGAGATTTACGGTCCCGAATCATCCGGAAAAACCACCTTCTGTCTGAGCGTGATTGCGCAGGCACAGCGCGAAGGCGGCACGGTAGCATTCATTGACGTCGAACATGCGCTTGATCCGCGTTATGCAAAGGTGGTCGGGGTTGATCTGGATAACCTGATGGTTTCGCAGCCGGAAAGCGGCGAGGATGCCTTGAATATCACCGAAACGCTGATTCGCTCGGGAGCGGTTGACGTGGTCGTGGTTGACTCTGTGGCCGCGCTTGTTTCCAAGCAGGAACTTGACGGGCAGATGGGCGATGCTACCGTCGGTTCACAGGCACGTCTGATGAGTCAGGCAATGCGTCGTCTGACATCCGTAATCAACAAGACAAACTGTATTTGCCTCTTTACCAATCAGATCCGCGAGAAAATAGGCGTGATGTTTGGCAGTCCGGAAACAACGCCCGGCGGACGTGCATTGAAGTTTTTTGCATCGGTTCGCATGGATATCCGTCGTGTCGGTCAGATCAAGGATCCGTCCGGAAAGATTGTCGGCAACCGTACCCGCCTGAAGGTTGTGAAAAATAAGGTGGCTCCTCCATTTACCGAATGCGAATTCGACATCATGTTTGACGAAGGTATTTCACGGACAGGTTCGATTCTCGATCTCGGCATCGAAAACAAGGTTTTGGAAAAGAAAGGTTCCTGGATTTCCTATGAAGGCACACTGATTGGCCAAGGTCGTGAGGCCGCAAAGCAGTACCTCATGCAGAATCCCAAGATTACCGACGAAATCAACCAGAAGATCATGGATAAAGTGAAAGTGATCGGCGGTATGACGCTTGGCGAATCGACCAGCGCAGACGTTGCGGAATAACCCGTTTTGTCCGCAGAGATTAACAGAGGTAACATTTAATCCGTTTGGCTGTGGACAAAAACATTCAGGACACCATTGTCGCCTTGGCAACCCCGTTGGGTGAATCAGCCATTGCGATGATCCGTCTTTCGGGGGAAGGATGCTACCGTATCGCGGAAGGCGCTTTTTCGCTGAAGAAGACCATGCTACCGCGTATGGCTACTTTCGTATTGTATCATGATACAAGCGGCGTTGTGGTGGACCAGGTCGTGGCCACCTATTTTCGTTCGCCGGCCTCCTATACGGGAGAAGCCATGCTGGAGCTTTCTTGCCATGGCAATCCTCTGATCGCGCAAAAGATTGTGGAAGATTGCATTGTTCGCGGCGCTCGGCTTGCCGAGCCCGGTGAATTCACGCGCCGCGCCTTTCTAAATAACAAGATTGATTTAACGCAGGCCGAAGCCGTGATGGATGTGATCCATGCGCGAAGCGAGAAAGCCTTGCGCGCTGCAAACCAGCAGCTTGCCGGAAGATTGGGACAATATGTGAATGCTACCGTGGAGGATCTTCTGCAGATTTCAGCGGAGATCGAAGCCTACATTGACTTTCCGGAAGAAGACTTGCCGATGGAAGATCCCAATGGACCGGTTGTACGGCTTGGTAAAATGATTGCCGGTATGGAGTCCTTGAGGGAAACAAGTCATTATACGACGATTTTACATGAAGGCATCAAAACCGTGATTGTCGGCGCGCCGAATGCCGGGAAAAGCAGCCTGATGAACGCACTCTTGGGCGAAGACCGGGCGATTGTCAGCCCGACGCCCGGAACCACGCGTGATTTTATTTCCGAACGCATGGTCGTGGGACCGTATTGCCTGCAAGTCATAGATACCGCGGGGATCCACGAGGCCGGCTCCGCTATTGAAGCGCTGGGTATAAGCAAGACGCTGGAAAAAATACAGCAGGCAGACTTCTATCTGTTGGTTCTGGATTTGGCGGAAGCGCATCCCCCTACCCTGCCTGCCTCGGTTTTGGAACAACTGTCACCGGCAAAAACGCTGATCGTTGAAAACAAAACAGATCTGGCAAAGCAGAAAACATTTTCGGATTTCCTTCCGTCGGTTCCGCGAGTCCGCGTCTCATTGAAAACGGGAGAGGGCCTGGAGTCCTTGCGCGGTAGCATCATAAAGACGATTGAACGCGATAAAATCGTGCCTTCGGAAGAAGATTTGATCGTCAGCGCGCGTCATGCGACGGCGCTCGGGCAAGCTACGGCAGCTTTGCGGGATGCGTTGGGAAAGATTCGCGGTAACATCAGTTCGGAACTGGTTGCCAGTGATATTCGTTTAGCCATGGATGCTCTTGCGCAAATCGTTGGCCGTATCGATAACGAACGCATGCTCGACAAACTCTTTTCCTCTTTCTGTATCGGGAAATGAATCATATTCTTGTTGAAAGAAAGCTTATGCAGGTTTAAGCTTCTTTCCGTCAACCTGCTTGTTTTACTTATGAAAAAATTTGTTCTACTGTTTTTTGTTCTGTTCGGTTTTATCTTTGGCGTATCGTTTGCCGAAGAGCAGCCGGTGGCATTCAATGAGGAATTCAACTTATCAGAGGCAGACTTTGACGCAGGCAGTTTTTTTATTGATGTCGAAGGTATCCGGAATTCGGGCATAAAACCGATTCTTGATGAAAGTAAATCAAAGGTATACGCATCCATTTCTGATTCCGGAATCCAGTTTGGAGGAGAGCTGAAAAGAAATGAAGAGGGCGAGGAAGAAATTGTGATTACCGAGGAAGCGATCATTTTGAGGAACATCATTGACGGAACCCAGAGCGTACTTGTGTTTGGATCGGCAAATAAGTTCATTATGAAAGGAACGTTTAATTCCGAGGAAATAGGAAAGGTAGCTGAGAAAATAAAGACCTATGTGCCTGAAATGGAACAGAAAACCATTGCAGAAGGAACCGTATACAGCAAAGAAAACCACGGATGCCTGGTAAATAAAAACCTTATTGTTTTCGGGGAAACCGGGAAGCTTAAGGATATCGTTGCCGAAGCTGCCGTGGCAGAACAGCAGTTGAAAAAAAGCATACGCGGACGCTTGCTGCTTGTCGGTTATTTTTCGCATGCTGAACCTAAAATAGGCAATCCTTACAGAAACATGTCTTTCATTATGTATGAGGAGGACAAAACGACGGTGTTTGATGTTACCGTGGAAATGTCGGATCAGAAAGAAGCCGAAAAATGTTATCAAAGAATAACAGCATCCGTAGGAAGATACGCCGAATTGGTAAAACCCTATTCGCCGGACTTTGCCGAGGCACTGAAAAAACTTTCGATTAAAACAGAGGATAACAGGATCTCTCTGACGCTCTCCCAGAAGAGTGATTTGGTGGTCGGGAGCTTCAAGAAGCTTTTCGAAAAACCAACGGAATAGAAGACCATCATCGTGCGGTGAACGTATTATCTTTTGGAAAAAATTAGTTTCCAAAAGTTGATATCTTTATTAAGGTGCGGATATGAACTCACATTTTGCCGCCTTAAGAAGTGTCTTTGTTCAGGAAGGACAGGACGTCTCGGGACTCTACTTGGGATTCAATAAATCATTGCTTGAAATGATTATGGGAATGGGGGTGCCTCACGGCGCAGCGCAGTTCCTGATAAACAGCGGATGGTTTATCCTGACTCTTCTGCTTGCTTATGTGAGCTATTTCATTGCGCGGAATGCGTTAAAAAAAGTATCGGGAAAAATAGGAAACAAAACCTACATTGCCCTGAATGAAAGCGGTATCTTCCGGAAGCTTTGCTATTTCTTTCCGTGGTTTATTATCCGTGTTGCTTACAAATATATATGGGACGAGTTTCCCGGGTTCCTGATCTTTATGGGAAAGTTGATGCCGGTGTTGTTTGTGATTATCGTTGTGATGGTGATCAATTCGGCACTGAAGGCAGGAGAGACGCTCTACCATCGTTCCGTTAAGGTACGTGCGACTCCCATAAAGGGCTTTATTCAGTTTGTTCAGATGGGTCTCTGGTTCTTTACGGTGATCGTGTGTCTTTCGATCATTTTGAGCCAGTCGCCCATGGTGTTTATCGGCGGGTTAGGTGCCGCATCAGCCGTGTTGATGTTGATCTTTAAGGACAGTATTCTCGGATTAGTTGCGGGATTCCAGATCATGGCAAATAACATGGTAAGGATCGGAGACTGGATCGAAATGCCCAAGTACAATGCGGATGGAGACGTGATTGATATTACGCTGACCACCGTAAAAGTACAGAATTGGGACAAGACAATTTCAACCATACCGGCCTATTATCTGATTACGGATGCAGTTAAAAACTGGCGGGGCATGGAGGAATCAGGGGGGCGCCGGATTGCGCGGTCGGTCTATATTGATATGCACAGCGTAAGGTTTTGCACAGCTGAGGATCTTGAGCAATTCAGGAAAATCAAGTATCTGACAAAGTATATTGATGAAACAGAAAAGGAGATTCAAAAGTACAATGCGGAGCATGGGATTGATAATTCCGTGATTGTGAACGGCCGGCGCCAGACCAATCTTGGGATTTTCCGTGCCTATGTTGGCAATTATCTGCGGAACCATCCGCATATCAAACAGGACATGACTTTGTTGGTAAGGCAAATGACATTAACAGAGAAAGGATTGCCGATACAAATCTATTGCTTCACGAATACAACGGCATGGGGCGAATATGAGAATATTCAGTCGGATATTTTTGATCATACTTTGGCTGTACTACCCTACTTCGGTTTAAGCGTTTTCCAAAACATCGGCGGCCGCGATTTTTATAAGCGTCTGGACGAGGTGCCCGTTTCAGGTCTGAAATAACAGAAAAGACCTTGCCTTAAGGCGGGATACTTTTTGCCGGATACGTATCGCGTTCACCGCTTGGCTTACTGTTTATCAATGAGGTAAGGTTTGATAATGCCTGTCCAGAGAGCGTACCCTTTGGCATTGAGATGAAGCCTGTCCGCAAGGAAAAGATCATCTCTCAATTTACCTGTTTCATCAAACATGGCTCGGGTAATATCAATGAAAACCAGGTGATCATTGTTTTCGCAGTATTCTTTTAACAGGGTATTCAGCATAACTGTTTTTGTCCGTTCTTTTTCGCGGGCGAAGGACGGCTTTATGGATACAATGTAGAGTGTCACGTCTGGGAAATCCCCCTGAACCTTTTGCGCAAAGAGGCGGAAAAGATCATAGGCGTCGCCGACGGAGGTGTCGGCTGATGATCCCGAGAGATCATTTTCCACATAAAGAATGATTTTTCTTGGAGTAAAACGTTTTACGATGCTATCGTAGTAATACAGGATATCGCGAATACAGGAACCGCCATAACTGCGGTTGATGACCGTGAGCGGCGCCATATCCTGCTCCAGCGTAGTCCACATACGGAAGGAAGAACTGCCGACAAACAAGACATCGCAGGATAAATTATTGGCGCTAGCATCCTGTTGTTCGAATGTGCGGACTGCATGGGCATCCCGCTGAATCCATTTTAGGCTGTCTGTATGTTCTATTTTCAGGCAACCCGAGGTCGTGATCATTTCTTCTGCGCGGACAAGGAGAGCCGTTGCAAAAAGCAGGATAAAAGCAATCAGGTGTTTCATGAAGGATGGTAAATGAATGAAAGTAAATTCAACTTGGGTTAACGGGAGACGGTCGCATGAGGAAGCAATCGGAGCAGCCGTGAAAGCGATCGATTAACTGCTCCTCGGACGAATCTGAGAATGCGACCGAATCGCCCTATGCGGTGGTCTAGCGGTCATCTCATCTCCGAATGCTACTTGATAAGCTGTTCCTCAGTGCTCGGGCCGTCTACCACAAGTTTGCCGTCGGGTCGGACTTCGAGCTTGTCAATGAATACCACGCGTTTGTCGCCGGTCTTTGCGGTTCGGCCATGATAGACACAATACATCGTGCCATTGGCATGCGTGAAAACCATGTTGTGTCCGGTACCTGTCACATCCCCACCCTTATCCGTGTTTTTCTGCAGCACGGGATTATTGTTCGCTTTCTTGAAGGGACCAAGCGGATTGTCCGATGTGGCATAGCCGACAGCATAGTTTTTCCCACCAAAATAATTCGCGGAGTACATCATGTAATAGATGCCGTTTTTCTTGAATATAAACGATCCTTCGGTCCAGCGGCGGTTGACTTCGTGGGACGTGACAGAGCGGCTTTCCCATTCTGCCTGCTTGTCGTCCATTTTCACCGGCGGCCGCAGTAGGAGCTTGGGTTCGCCGATAATGCCGGAAAAATCAGATTTGATTTCCACTCCGTAGACCCAGCTTTCCTCGATTTCACTGAACCAGCCCTGCTCTTTTGCCCAGTCGGCAACTTCGCTTGCTACGGGGTTCTTATAACAACAGCGGGAATAATATAAATAAACGCGGTCGTTTTCAAAATACAGGTTTGCATCAATGATGGGATAACCGGGATCGAAGATCGGCCGATTCATCAGATCCTTGAACGGTCCTCGTGGGCTGTCTGACACGGCAACGCCGATGCGAAAGTTTTCACCTTCGTTATTCGGGTTCACTTTCCAGTCGGCACTGAAGAGCATATAGTATTTGCCTTTTATCTCGTAGACTTCGGGAGCCCAGAAGTTTTTCTGTGTCCAGGATTCCGGCAGTGCTCCTTCATAAACACGGCCGAGCTCTGTCCAGCGCGTCAGGTCGTCGGACACACAGGCGCGAAATCCTTTCTCGTTCTCGGAGGTTCCGTACATGTAGTATTTGCCATCGGAGGCTTTAAGGATAAAGGGGTCGCCAAAGGCGACATTGAGCGGATTTTTGTAACTGGCAGAAGGCGCTGTCTTGGTTGTGCATGATGTGAGAAGCATAACAAAAGCAGCACCAAGGGCGCAGAGGATCGATTTGCAGAGCGTTTTCATATGAAAAATTGTGTATGACTTAATCGGTTATTTTTGTCTGGAGTAAGCCGTCAAACGCATATCGGGAATACTAAAGATGATCTCCGGGCATGCGAATTGAAGGGTATTCGTTATTCATAATCCAAAGAATAAATGGGGATGAAAATTATTACAAATGTGAAAGCAAGGTTATTTGTTTAAGTCTTTATTTTAAGTTTATAATGGAGGCTCTTTTCTTGACGGTAGCATGATAGCGCATAAGCTAGAATTGTTCTTTGTGGAGAACGCATTAACAATAGTAACCTATGGAATACAGAATAGAGAAAGATACAATGGGCGAAGTCAAAGTCCCTGCTGATAAATATTGGGGCGCTCAAACAGAACGTTCCATTCATAATTTCCCGATTGCCCGGGAGATTAATAAAATGCCGAGAGAAATCATTTATGCATTTGCCTATCTGAAAAAGGCTGCAGCATTGACTAATTTGCAGGCAGGCGTGTTGAGCAAGGAAAAAACAGACCTGATTGCTGCCGTGTGCGATGAAATACTCGAAGGGAAATGGGATGATCAGTTTCCTCTGGTTGTGTGGCAGACGGGCTCCGGAACACAATCAAACATGAATGTGAATGAAGTGATAGCCTATCGCGGGCATGTGATTCATGGCGGAAAGCTGACGGATGAAAAAAAGGTGCTTTCTCCAAATGACGACGTCAACAAGTCGCAATCGTCGAATGATACTTTTCCGACGGCAATGCATATCGCCGCCTACAGGATGCTGCTGGAAAAAACGATTCCCGGAATAAGAAAACTCCGTGAGACCTTGGATTCCAAGGCGAAAGCATTCAAATTGATCGTCAAAATCGGACGGACGCATTTTATGGATGCGACCCCGCTGACGCTCGGACAGGAGTTTTCGGCTTACGTGTCTCAACTGGATCATGGGCTCAAGGCGATCGAGCATACCCTGCCCCACCTGGCCGAGTTGGCTCTTGGCGGAACCGCAGTAGGAACCGGAATCAACACACCTCCTGATTATGCGGAGAACGTCGCCGCTAATATTGCGAAGCTGACTGCCCTGCCCTTTGTCTCCGCAGAAAACAAATTTGAATCATTAGCCGCTCATGATGCCATCGTGGAAGCGCACGGCGCACTGAAAACCGTGGCGGTAAGCCTGATGAAAATCGGAAACGATATCCGGATGCTTTCCTCGGGACCGCGTTGCGGTATCGGGGAAATTCATATACCTGACAACGAGCCCGGTTCGTCCATTATGCCTGGCAAGGTCAATCCGACGCAATGCGAAGCGATGACAATGGTTGTCGCTCAGGTTTTGGGAAATGATGTGGCGATCAACATCGGTGGTTCAAACGGACAGTTTCAGTTGAATGTGTTCAAACCTGTTATGATTTACAATTTTCTCCATTCGGCACGATTGATTGGCGATGTCTGTTTTTCCTTTGAGGAGCATTGCGCGTCGGGTATTGAACCAATACCGGAAAATATCCGGGAGCATCTGAATAATTCCCTGATGTTGGTAACTGC
The DNA here is from genome assembly GCA_031552815.1 of Opitutales bacterium. Lineage (GTDB taxonomy): Bacteria > Verrucomicrobiota > Verrucomicrobiia > Opitutales > JAVBMG01 > JAVBMG01. The sequence goes on along the minus strand of JAVBMG010000012.1, from coordinate 45,619 downwards.
TTTGAATCCCCATATCGGCTATTATAAAGCCGCTGAAATTGCTCAACGGGCGCTGAAGAATGGGGAAACATTAAAGGAAAGTGCGGTGCAATTGGGGTATGTGACTCCGGAGCAATTTGATCAATGGATTGATCCGGCCAAAATGGTTGGAAAAATTGATTGATGTTCCACGTGGAACATCAACGGGGAAATGAGGGAAGTAAAATAGCTCCTTAATTGTTTCTTAATCAATAAAACAGGTTTAAAACGATTAAAAGAACGATCCGCCGGATAAGGGCTCTATTCGCCCCGATTTCGCATTTTACCCGAAAAGCTATGCCATGTATCACATGATGTGCTGAAAGGCGATTTTAGGCGGCTTTCTGAAGGTCGCTTTTTTTGCGTATTTCGCTGTATTTTTGTGGATCGGATCGGTTTCCCGTACGATGTTATCCTTTTGACATGCTACCGTTGCGTTATATCTTTCTTTGTTTTTGCTTATGAAGCGGAGCGGCTTAAAGTACGGGAAAAATTTTCCTTTTGATGTGATTGTGTGCGGAGCGGGGCATGCCGGTTGTGAAGCGGCCTTGGCATCCGCCCGTATGGGCGTACGGACGCTGCTGCTTACCGGAAATGTCGATACGATTGCCCAAATGAGTTGTAATCCCGCTATCGGCGGACAGGCAAAAGGGCATATGGTGCGGGAAATTGATGCGTTGGGTGGCGAAATGGGGATCAATGCCGATGTTACCGCAATCCAGTTCCGGCTCCTGAATGCGTCAAAAGGTCCGGCAGTGCAGGCTCCGCGCGCGCAATGCGACAAGAAAATATATCAGTACCGCATGAAGCACGTGCTTGAGCTTCAGAATGATTTGCAGATTTTCCAGGCGGAAGTCACTGATTTGATTGTGGACAATGGCCGGATTGTCGGAGTGAAAACAAACCTGGGCCTGGATTTTCATGCTACCGCGGTTATTCTGACCACGGGAACTTTCCTGCGCGGATTGATGCACATTGGCCGGAATAAAATCGAGGGTGGACGCTTGGGCGACTTTTCCGCCCGCGGTCTGACAGGGGCGTTGATGCGTGAAGGGATTAAAATGGATCGCTTCAAGACCGGAACGCCTCCCCGTATTCTTGGCCAAAGTATTGATTTTTCCCGACTTGAGGAGCAGAAGGGTGATGAAAATCCTACATTTTTCGCTTATTATGATACGCGGGGTAATGAAGACATGTTCCACGTGGAACAATCGGCATGGCAACGTAAATTGGGATGGAAGCCCGGAACAGATCAAGGTTCCTGCTTTATTACCTATACCAGTGCTGAAACAAAGGCATTGATTACGGCAAATATTCATTTATCGGCCATGTATTCAGGGGAGATCGAGGGCACCGGTGCGCGTTATTGCCCGAGCATTGAAGACAAATTTGTTAAATTCTCGGATAAAGAGCAGCACCATTTGTTCCTGGAACCGGAAGGGCGTTGCACGGATGAATGGTATATCAACGGTTTTTCAACGAGTTTGCCGCTGGAGGTGCAGATAGAAGCGATAAAAACCATTCCGGGATTGGAAAACGCGCAAATGGTGCGTCCGGCATATGCCGTTGAGTATGATTTTGCGCCTCCCCAGCAATTATTGTCGACGTTGGAATCGAAAGTAGTCGAAAACCTTTATTTTGCCGGACAAATCAATGGTACGTCGGGATATGAGGAAGCAGCCGCCCAGGGTCTGGTTGCTGCCGTGAATGCCGTATTGAAACAGCGGAAACAGGCTCCGTTTGTCATGCAGAGGCACGAATCGTATACCGGAGTGTTGATTGACGATCTGGTGACGAAGGGAACCAACGAACCGTACCGGATGTTTACCAGCAGGGCGGAGTACCGTTTGCTCTTTAACCATGGGAGTTCCGATATCCGTCTGGCTTCGCATGCCCAGGTTATCGGACTTTTACCCGCGGAACGTGTTGAACGTCTGGCCGAAAAGGTTGCAGCGGTTGACGTCTGGACCGCGCGTCTGGAGAAGGAAAAAGCGCCTGGTGCTGCCGGGAAAACCTATGCTGAAATCATTCGTCGGGGTGAGCCTGTTGTATTTCCTGAAGCATTTATGGCTTTGAGTGATTCAGCACGCAATGAAGTCCATTACCGCCTTTTCTATAAAGGGTATCTGGAACGCGAACAATCGCAGATTGCAAAGTTGGCCCATTTGGAGAAGATCAGGATTCCTGCGGATTTTGATTATGAAAAAGTAAAAAGTCTCCGATTCGAGGCGCGTCAGAAACTGTCAAAGATCCAGCCGGCGACACTTGCGCAGGCAAACCGTATCAGCGGAGTAAATCCCGCAGATATTCAGATATTGATGATCGCGATCGAGGCACAGCGCGGTCAATAGACGAAAACACATGGGTACAATAAGAAATATTGATCATCCGGCCGCCAAGGAGCGGAAGTCTTTTGCGGAAGTATTGGCGGAACGGGCGGAGCGCGTGGCGGGTTTACGGTCTCAGGTGGCCGAATGGAGCAGGGAAAAACCCTGGACATTGGAAATCGGATGTGGTCATGGCCATTGGCTGGTTGCCTATGCTACCGCACACCCGGACAAATATTGTATTGGGTTGGATATGCTTTCGGCGCGTGTTGCAAAAGCGAATGCAAAAAAAGAACGCTTGGGATTAAACAATCTTGTTTTTGTTAAGGCGGAAGCAAATGAGTTTCTGGAAGCAATGCCGGAAAACGTGCATCTTGATGAGGTGGTGATTTTATTTCCGGATCCTTGGCCGAAAAAGCGACATTTTAAGAACAGACTGATCCAGATCGATTTTCTGGATATCTTGGCCAAATTCATGTTACCGCATTCCAAGATTTATTTTCGCACGGATGACCGCGGTTATTTTGATTGGGCAAAGGACATTTTTTTACACCACGAAAAGTGGGAAGTTTTGTCCTCTGAACCTTGGCTATTTGAGTATGCGACTTATTTTCAGAACCTGAATCCAGAATACCAATCATTGATTGCTGATCGAAAAGGTTAAATAAATAGGAAAATTAGCTGAAAAAGGGTTATTTTACAGAGATGTGAAACAGAATCTTTCAATGTTTTAGGTGTGCCAAGTTGACAACGTAGAATTTAGATTACAATTCATAGGGTAGAGTATAACCTATATGAAAAAAATCATTCTTACTTTTCTTACCTTATCGTCAGTCTCTTCGTTTGTGTATGGTGAGGAGAAGTCTGGGCAGCTTGGGGAATTGTGGATTGGAGCGGATGCTGTCGGGATAGATTATTCGGGAGAAGACATGAACTACGGTGGGCGTTTGACGGGGAATATTCCGGTTCCCGTTTTGAGTATGTTCGATGTGCGCGGATCATACCAGTACCTGAAAGCGGATCATAGTGATGTGGATCATACCTTGCAGCAGATTGATCTTTCATTGATTGCCCATCTGAAACTTCTGATATTTAAACCCTATGCTGCTGTCACGGTCGGTTATCTTAACGATGACAACGACGTGACAAAAAATGATTACGGAATATACAATGGAGAACTTGGCGTGGAAGTACGGGTTTTGCCGCGCGGTTCGCTTTATGCTTCATATACTTATCAGGATGCGTTTGAGTCCGAATATGAGAGCACAAACTATTATAAGCTGGGAGCAAATTATTGGCTTACAAACCATATTGGTTTGCATGCTTCATTTACTTTTCAAGATACAAACACCAATGCGCGTCTTTACCAGTTAGGTCTGCGTTTTGGTTTCTAATCTTGTATTCTGTGTCTGTAAAACGGACGGTAGACCCCATGCTACCGTCTTTTTTAGTTTGCTGAGCCGGTTGCTATCTTTTTATGACGCGCCCAAAGGGCTCTGATGATACCGCCAATAATGCAGATGGCGAAAACGAGCAGTGCGCCTTGAGCAAACCAACGGCCGATAAAGCCCGTCTCGTTGTCATTGAGCTCATGAATGTCCAGATCCAACAGGACATGACCATCGCTTGTTATCCTGTAAGCGAGCACGTTTAATTTACCGCCGTGTTTGAACCAATTGATGAAACCGCCTTCCCGCGCCTCCTGCAGTTCGCTTTTCAATGCCTTTACCTGGATGGCGTCACCCGGATCCAAAGCATCGATTGCCCGTTCGGAGCCGGGATGGAAAGAAAGACGGAACTTGAAGGCTTCGTTCTCGGGTTCGACAAGAAAGTAATGTTCGGTGATCATCCCGTTTTCTTTCTTGGTATACTCCCAGAGATCTTTGACTGTAAACGTCTCGGTCGAAAAATCCGTTTCGATTCTGTTTTGGGTGCGCTCTTGGTTGGCTGTCACTTTGAGCATGACCGCAAAAAGGAATACGGACATGACTAAAACAGTGCCGCCGATAACGAACAGCATTTTCTTTGGTGTCATTTTCTGTTCCATAGTGTTCTGATGAAAGGCGCTGAGTGGTTCTATCGTCCGAGCATTTTTGTCTTCATCAATGCTACCGCTGCCTCTGTTCCGATAAGCAATGCGCGCGACATGATGGTATGTCCTATGTTCAGCTCATGAAGATGAGGGATTTCACGGACTTCCGCAATGTTCACATAATTGATGCCGTGCCCTGCATTGATAGTGAGTCCGAGCGAATGTCCGAGCTTCGCTGCCTCAACGAGGCGGGCATATTCCAAAGTCCGTTGCTCTGGCAGAAAGTATGCGTTGGCATAAGCTCCGGTATGCAGTTCTATCCAGGGCGCGGCAATTGTTGCGGCAGCCTCGATCTGTTTTCGCTCGGGATCAATGAAAAGACTGGTTTTGATTCCTGCCTCATTGAACTTTTTTACGATGGAAGCGATACGGTTTATCTGTGAAAAAACATCTAGTCCGCCTTCGGTGGTAACTTCACTTCTGTTTTCCGGGACAAGGCAAACCGAGTTTGGTTTGATTTCCAGCGCGAAAGCTACCATGACGTCCGTGCAGGCCATTTCAAAATTCATCCGTGTGGACATTGCAGCCCGGATCCGGCGTACGTCGCTGTCCTGAATGTGGCGGCGGTCTTCTCTGAGATGAACCGTTATGCCGTCTGCGCCCCCGCGTTCGGCGGCGAGAGCGATCTCCAACGGATCCGGTTCCACGTTTTCTCCGAAATCGCGTCCATAATCACGGTAGCGTGCTTGGCGGAGCGTTGCCGAATGATCGATATTTACACCGAGAAGAATGCGTTTATCCATGATGCGGACATTAAATCCTAAAGGATAATGTGACTGCAAAGAAATTTTTTGACGGTAGCATCCTGCAATTACAGATAACGTTTGTAATCGTGGACAGTTGCAGGATGGAGTTCGACAAAATGTCCGGGAGCGACCTCTTTGAAAATACCCGGCTGTTTTTTCTCCTCATCGCTTGAAGGAAGCCAGGAGCGGTAGGCAAACGGACATCCGGGCGGACGGTCAATAGGAGAAGGGACATCGCCACGGAGAATGATCCGTTGGCGCTTATTTTGGGGATCGGCTTGCGGGATGGCAGAGATAAGCGCCTGGGTATAGGCATGCAGGGGTGCGCTGAAAATGGTTTGGGAAGAGCCGAGTTCAACGATATTGCCGAGATACATGATGGCAATGCGATCGGAGAAATGTTTTACAACCGCAAGGTCATGGGCGATGAACAGATACGACAGTTTCATTTCTTTTTGCAGGTCCATGAGCAGGTTGAGTACCTGGCTTTGTACGGAAACGTCGAGCGCGGAAACAGGTTCATCGCGAACGATTAGCTTTGGCTTGAGTGCGATCGCGCGCGCAATACAGATGCGCTGCCGCTGCCCGCCGGAAAATTCAAAGGGGAATTTATTAATGGCATCCGTCGGCAGGCCGACACGCTCAAGCAACGAAGCGGCCCAACTTTCCCGTTCCGTTCTTGTTCCGATGTTGTGCACAATAAACGGTTCCATGAGAATATCCCTGATGGAAAGCCGTGGATTGAGGGAGTCGGCGGGATCCTGGAAAATCATCGCAATATTGCGATGAAAGGCGATCCGTTCCTTTCGGGACAGATGCCTGATGTGCTTGCCCTGGAAGCGGATGCTGCCGCCGGTAGCATGGTTCAATCCGACAATGCATTTGCCCAGTGTTGATTTCCCGCAACCCGATTCTCCGACAAGCCCAAAACTTTCTCCCTCGTTTAAGGAGAAGGAGACTCCATCGACTGCTTTGCAGATTTTTTTCGCTGTGCGGAAAATACCTCCGCGTACAGGAAAATGCATCTGTACGTTTTCAACTTCAAGCAATGGAGTATCTGGGTTCATTGATGTTAAGGTCTTTTGTGTTCAGTAAACAAGAACGGCTTCGCAGTTTTCCACCCAATGCCCGGGTTCGATTTCCGTAAGGTCCGGTCTGATGGAACGGAATGCTTCCGAAGCAAGGTATTCGCGTGCTTTCGGGTGGGAAGAGCGAGGCGCAAAACGGGCGCCCACAGGCATTTCGCTGAGACTTTGTACCATGCCGGGAATTGTTTTGAGGACAGATTTCTCGGGTGTATCAAGACGGGGAATGGATTCCAGCAAGCCTTTTGTGTAAAGGTGTCTGGGGTTGGTGAAGATTTGTTCGACGCTTCCTTTTTCAGCGACGCGCCCGGCATACATGACGATGACATCGTCGCAGGTTTCGGCGATGACACCCAGATCGTGGGTAATCATGATAATGGACATGCCCATCTGTTTCTGGAGCGATTTCATCAACTCAAGAATCTGTGCCTGGATGGTAACATCAAGGGCTGTGGTGGGTTCGTCGGCGATGAGCAAATCGGGTTTACAGGCAAGCGCAATGGCGATAACGACACGCTGGCGCATGCCGCCCGAAAGTTGATGGGGGTATTCGCGTACACGGATTTCCGGCGAAGGGATGCCTACTTGTCCGAGAAGCTCAATGCTCTGGTTCCATGCTACCGCCTTGGATATTTTTTTGTGCAGAAGCAGTACTTCGGAAAGTTGCTCGCCGATTTTTAAAACCGGATTCAAGGCGGTCATCGGTTCCTGGAAAATCATGGCGATTTTATTTCCGCGAATCTGGCGCAACGTTTCCTGCGTGAGTTTTGTGAGGTCTTTCCCTTGGAAATCAATGCTGCCGCCAATGATTTTCCCGGAAGGAAAGGGGAGCAGGTTAAGGATAGACATGGCGGTGACGCTTTTCCCGCAACCCGATTCCCCGACGATACCCAGTGTTTTCCCGCGCAAGACATCAAAACTGACCTGATCCACCGCAGTCAGAAAACCTTTGTCCGTTTGAAATCCGGAGGAGAGTTTGTTTACGCTGAGTACAATATCGTTCATTAGGCGTCCGGGTTTAATCCTGGCGGAATTGTTCGTAAGTTTCATTGACGACAGGAAACTTTTTCCCGGACTTCATGGCTTCCAGTGTTTCTTTTTTTGCGTCTTCGTCGATCCAGAACAAAGAGCTGTACATAGGGTCATCGTTGGATTTCACATCGAACCATTCAGGGAACTTTATCCATCGCCAGTAGCCGTAACGGTAGAATCCGTAACAGGCGCCGGGAACATAAATGGCATCGTCGTGAATGGTTTCGAGCAGTTGATGGGAAAGGGTCACCAATTCCTCTTCTGTCTGGGCACGGTCATAACGGTCGATCAATTGGTTGGCGATGGGGCTGTTGTAGGAAAAGATGTTGTTTGTCTGTGTCTTGATGCTGCCGTCGGGATTATATGCGTTAATGCCATGAAATCCTTCCCAATAACGCGGGTAACGTCCGGTCAGCTGCCATGCGGTATAAACCATGTCATGCTGCTTTTCCTGGACCTTGCGGTAGGTGGTGGTGGTATCAAGCAATTCCGGGACGATTTCCATGCCGCATTTCCATGCGGAATCGACAATCAGCGGCATCCATTTGGGCACGTCCCCGATATCGCGTGCAAGCAGTTTGAACATCAGGCGGGTGCCATCGGCTTTTTTAAGGATACCGTCGCTTCCCTGTTCGGTGTATCCTGCCTTTGTGAAATACTCACGCGCTTTTTCGGGGTCGAATTTTCGGGCGCGAATGGAATGATCCGAGTATTTTCCGAAACCTTCATTATAACTGTTCAGGCGGTAATAATCCCCGCGGTAGAATATTTGGATCACACTGTCAAAATCCATGGAATGCTGGATGCCGAGACGCACGTTGAGGTCGGAAAGTCCGGGTTTTGCCGTATTGATGTAAACGCCGTAACTCGGACGGGGAATATCGTTGTAGAAAGTGGCTTTGCAGAGATACCCATTCTTGAACTCAGGTGTCTTTGAGCATTCGTACCAGTATTTGGGCAATATCATCAGAAAATTGTCGATATCACCCTTGAGGAAAATCTTGTATGCCTTGTTTCCGTCGCGGATAACACGGAAAACAATTCTGTCCGGGTTGAAACGGTAGCGCATGTATTTCTTGTTATCTCCCCACCATTCCTTGGCGCGCGAAAGTGTGATGGATTCGTCCGTTTTCACGTCCTGAGGGAGGATGGTGTAAGGGCCGGAAGTGGGTTGGCATCGTTGCTGGTAGCGTTGGACAAAATCAGGTCCGAATTCCCTGTAAAAATTGCGCGGCAGGGGCTCGACTGTGCTCCAGTAAACGGGATCGGGTTTGGGCGTGGCAATGGTGACGGAAATGGTGTAATCGTCGTACTTGGTAATATTTGCAAATTCCTCCTTATAAAAATTGTTGTACCATGGGGCGACAATCCATTCGGAATGCATGAAATAAAAGAGGAAAAAGAAATCATCCGCACTGATCGGCTGTCCGTCGGCAAAGCGCGCGTCGGGATCAATCCGGTAATAGACGGTGCGATGATCATTGCCGACAGCCCATGATGACGCGATGCCCGGGATATACCTGTCGGTATTCGGATGAATCTGGACAAGCGACATCTGGTTGTAGTCGAGAATGTAACCGCGAAACATGGAGTTTGCGTTTGGTCCCACAAAACGCAGTGTGGGCGGCCAGGAGGGAACCCAGTAATTCAGGGTACCGCCTCGTTTTGCCTTTGGCGAAGCGAATTCTTCTTCGGTGCTACCGTCCTGCCACTTCAGGTCTTTCGGGAGATCATTGAGGCTTGCGAAGGTGAAAAAGTCAGGCCGCTTAAGGCGCTCTTCAAGGTTTTGAATATGAAGCATCAAATCGGCGGAAGCGGATTCACCTTCTTTCTGATGTTTCTGTCGTGCATCGTTCAGCTGTTGTTCGAGTTGGGCTCTGATCTGTTTATTGTAGTCGAGATAGTATTGCGCCGCTTTCGGGTCCTTGTAAATACCGCTTAAATCCGGCCTTTCCGCGCATAAGCGGTAGGATGGGAAGCATGCCATGTACAACAGGATAACGGCAAACAGTTTGCGGAAATATTTCCTGTTCATGATGAGTGACTGTATGGCATGGAAAAACATGGGTCGTGATTATCGGTAAGTCGTGTATTTTTTTGGGTCAAAGGCTTCCCGGATGGCTTCGCCGATGAAAGTAACGAGGACAAGGACGGTTACCAACGAAATGAACACGCATCCCAGTATCCACGGGTAGCCCATATTGTCGGTTCCCTGTTTCAGCATTTCTCCCCAGGTCGGTTCTGTGCGCGGAAGACCGAATCCGAGAAAATCAAGCGCAGTCAATGAACTGATAACGCCGGCAACAAGGAAGGGACCGAATGTGATGACGGTTGAGATCGAGTTGGGCAGAATATGTTTAAAGATAATTCTGGTGGTGCTCATTCCGAGCACGCGCGCTGCGGCAATATAATCACGTTCTTTTTCACGGTAAGTGCTGGTGCGCATCTGGGAGGTCAAGCCCATCCAGGAAAATGCCACCATGATCAACATGAGCCAGAAAAGATTGGGCGTAATAATTGCGGACAGGATAATGACGATGTAAAGGAATGGGATGTTCGACCAGATTTCGATGAAACGCTGCGAAATGATATCGAAGCTACCGCCAAAATAACCCATCGCGCAGCCGATGGAGATCGAAATGAAATAGACAAAGCAGAGAAATATTACGGAGGCAAGGCACATGGTTTGAAAGCCGTAGAACAAGCGGGCAAGCACATCGCGTCCAGATTCATCCGTTCCGAGCAGATGGCCGCCGATTCCCGGTTTTGTCGGAAAGGCATTCTGGATGAACAGCGTGTTGTCGTTTGGGTTTTGCCTGAAGTTTGTTTCACTCTCGGTCAGACTTTGATAACTGACTCGTTTACCATGTTCGTAATGCGCTTTTTCAATCAGTTTACCGCTAGCGTCAAACCCGCGCATGTTACCGTGCAGGGCACCGTCGGTGACAAGCCATTCCCGTTGATGTTTGCCATCAGAATAGACGGAAAAGACGCGGCCTTCGTTTAATATTTCGCCGTCATAGAACAGGGTTCCGTTTTTATTTTCTACAGGAGCATAAATGGCTTCCGGCGATTCGACCTCTTTGGGGCTAAATGGGACGAGTGGCATAATGAGCCAGTTACGTGTATCGTCAGCTGCAAACTGTTTTTTCAGCGTGCGGTATTCTGTCTCGTAATGATAATCGAGTCCGAAGTCGGAACCGGGGATAAACCCTTTAAGAACAGGAAATATGTATTGTCCGTTATATTTCACGACGAGCGCACGGTTTCCGACGAGGAGCGGTCCAAGGCAGGTAAAGAGGATGAGCAATGCCAGAATCAGAAAAGAATAGTATCCGCGTTTCATGGAACGGAATCGTTGTATTCTTTGTCTTGTGATTGGATTCAGCATTTTATCGGATCGTTATTTGTCAAAACGGATGCGCGGATCAACGAGAGCGACGCACAGGTCGGAAAGGACGTTGCCAAGCAGCATGAGGAAACTGCTGATGAGCAGGATACCCAGTACCAGGGGAAAATCACGGTTTACAATCGCAGTGAAACCAAGCAGTCCGAATCCGTTTATATCAAAAATGTTCTCAATAAGAAAACTGCCCATGATCAGAAGCGATATGGAATTGCCGAAGCTGGTGGCAATCGGAACCAGTGAATTGCGGAAGGCATGACGGAAAACAGCCTGACGGAATGAGGTTCCTTTCGCGATGGCAGTTCTTACGTAATCTGCGGCAAGGTTATTCATCAACTCGTTTTTCATCAGCATTGACATGAAAGCAAATGCACCGATCAGATAACAAAGTAACGGTAGGATGGTATGGGAGAGCTGATCTCCGATTTTTCCCCAGAAAGACAGCGCGTCAAAATTATCGCCGCGGAACCCGGAGTGGGGCAGCAAATCAAGCTTGAAGGCAAAGAGATATTGGAGGCAGGTTGCCAGAACATATCCGGGAACCGCATAACCGACAAAAATCAGGATGGAGGTCAAATTGTCGACATGGGTTTTGTGCTTAAGCGCCTTGAGGATGCCGAGCGGAATGGAGATACTGTATGAAATGATGAGTGTCAGCACTCCAAAATAAACGGACACCGGGAAACGGGACTTGATGACATCCCAGACAGGCAGGTTGTGTATGAATGAATTACCCAGGTTTCCTTGGAGTACTCCGGCAAATTTCCGCTGAAACACGAGAATTTTGTTCTGCCTGATGTTACCGTCAGTTTTCTGCTCAGGCAGCTGTGAAAGTGATGCCTGCCAGGCAAGGTGGGTTTTGCCGTCCGAGTCCAAGACCTCAACCTGGTCAACGGATTCGCGATGAAGGAAAAGAGTGACTTCCTCGTCAATATTTTCGCCGGTAACATTGTCTCGGTGGGAAACGGTTACTTTCTTCTGTGATTCCTGCGGTAAAAGCACAAAGGTGTGCGTATTGATTTCGGCCGGCAGGATTCCCAGCCAGATCGCATACGCCTGAAGCCATGGTTTATCAAAACCGTAGTAACGCTTGATTTCCTCCTGCTGTTCGGGTGAAAGCGAACTCTCGTTGCCTCCGTGGCGGCCGCTTTTCATATTTTGCGCCTCTGCGAGCGCTTGCTCAAGGGGCCCGCCGGGAAGCAGACGCGTAATTCCGAAGACAATCAGGGTCACGCCGAGAAGCGTTAAGGGGATCAATAATAGACGCCTGATAAAATAAGCATGCATGATGAAAAAGCATCAGCAGTTAAATGCAAAGCGGGATTGAGGGCAAAGCATTTTTACAGCAGGGATTATTCGTCGCAGATAGCCTCGGGAAGTTTGCGGAGTTCTTTTATGTAGGAATCGTGATCGAACGGTTTGCCGTTCCTGGGTATCTCACAAAGATGCGACAACAAAACGAAGGCGATCATCTCCTTGGTTTCGTGTTTGCTGAAACCATGGGTACGCAGTCTTTGAAATTCCTCGTTGATTTGCGGATAGAGCGGGTCATCGAGCTGTTCTTCTATTGTTTGAAAAAGCACCTCGCGCAGGATTTCTTCGGACTGTTTGGTTTTAACCATGCCGAAAAGCTATCAGCGATGATAACGGAAACAAGGCTATAATAAGGTGTTCTTGACTGGGTAAAACAGTTCTTTACTTTAGAAGGCTTTATGGAAAAGAGCACAGAAGCAATAGACAGTGACAAAGCAGTAGCAACGGCAGACGTAAATAAGTACAAAAGCATAGGTGGGTGGCTTTGGTTACCCGTAATAGGGTTGGTTTTGACTCCATTGATTGGACTGTTCGTTATTTTTGGGTCATTGTTGCCTGTTTTCGATGAGGGGCAGTGGGCTGCTTTGACTACACCGGGAATGCCTATGTATCATCCTAATTGGGCTCCGTTGCTTGAAATGGAATTAATCGGAAACAGTCTTATCGTCATTTTTTCCGTTGTATTAGTGATAATGTTCTTTAAACGGAAGAAGAGTGTCCCGAAATGGTTTATCATCTATCTTGCGAGTAGAACGCTGTTTGCGACAGTTGACTATTTCTATGCGGATACGATTCCTTATATTGCGCAACAGGATGACACGCAGGCGACAAAGCAATTGGTCATCGCTTATATCTCCTGTCTGATCTGGATTCCCTATTTTCTCAAGTCGGAGCGCGTGAAAAAAACGTTTATTGAGTAAGGGTAGGGGATCCATGCTGCTGCAAAAAAAGACGCTTTGTTCAAGCATCTTTTTTGTCGGTCTTATTTGTTATGCTGATGCAGTATGATCCCGTTTCCATCGGGATCGGCAATTACGAAGAATCGGCAAACAGGGGTCGGAATGGTGTCCAGAACGATTTTAATGTTCTTTTGTCTGATGAAAGCCACGGCAGCATCCAGATCCTCAACTTCCAGCGCAATTTGCGGAGCTGATGTGGCAGACGGTTTCCATGTATTGGTGATGGCAAGTGTTCCGTGTCCGATGTCGTACTCGATCCACCATTTGTCACCTTCAAATTTTTCAACCATCGTTGCCTTGAATCCGAATGTTTCCTCGTAGAATTTTCTGGCTCTGGCAACATCGGAAACAGGATAGCCGACAAACGCGATATCTTTTACTTTAATCATATTCGTATAGGTTTTAAGGTTTATATAAACAGTCTATAGGCCTACAAAGTGTTACAATGAGTCAAATGTTAACCGGTTGACCCTGTAAGGCAAGTTATCTTTGTTTTTAGAAACGATTCAGCTTGTGGCGATTCAGTATAAATTTAAATTTTCTCTCATGAAATTTACTGCTTTTCTGTTAAAACTGTTTATCGCAATCGTAATATTTTCCGGCAATGTATACGGTGCTGTTAAGTGTACTGTCCTGATCGAAGGCCAGGTGGAAATGCCTGCTACCGTAAACGGTATCCCATGGGTGAGGGTGACGGATTACGGTGTTGCCGAAAATGCGCCGGAACAAGGTGTCGGCGTCAGTTATCACGGAGAGAAAATGCATGTGGATGTGTACGTCTATGATTGCCTGAAGGCGGAATGGAAGGGGCAATCGCTCTTTGAACGGATCAGGAAAGAGCATGAAGGCATAGACGGTATGTTTAAGGAGATGGCAAAAATGGGACGCTTTACTAATTATAAAATGGTGAAATCCGATAAGGTGGATGCCGGCGGCCGGACCTTTTTCCATACTCTGCTTGAGTTTAAGGAACGCAGCCAGAATATGGAGCTTTATTCGGATTATTATATCAGTGAGTGGAATGGAAAAATTCTGAAGATACGGATTTCTGCCGATAAGTATGCTCCAAGGAAAAATACCGAGACAGCATTGGAAGAACTTGCGAGTGTGTTTAAGAAGCGAGAAGAAACGGTAACATCCAAGTAGCTTCTACATGGGATAATTGAGAATGACACTTGCTTATTCTCAATAAAGACATAGCTTATTGAATATAATCTCAATTAGCTTATGGACGAGAAAAATAAACAGACAACGGATTCCGACACGACCACAGAACTTTTCCGGGAGCACCTTTCACAACATGGCATGCGTTTAACCAATCAGCGAAAGGCCATTTTGCAGGCTGTTTTGCGTCAGACCCAGCATTTCACCGCCGAGGATTTACTTGCAAAGGCAAAGCATATTGATGTATCCGTATCACGTGCTACCGTTTATCGTTCATTGCCTGTACTGATGCAGAGCAAAATCATCCGCGAAGTCGATGTGGGACGCGATTTCAAATATTATGCGGTTGAAGACAAAAGAAAATCTTTCCAGGCGCAGGTTATTTGCAGGAAATGCGGCAAGATAATGGAAATTGATGCGCCGTTCATGGACTGGTATGGTAAGGCCGTAGCCGAGAAACTGGGGATGGAGGCCGTATCGCAAAGGCTTCAGGTCGAGGCAATGTGCCGCGATCCCGAGCATTGTGTTTTCGCGAGAAAATAAAATTGTATGAGTTGCACGGAATTTGAGATTTCATTTCTCGAAGAGGTTTTGGGACGCGACAAGAGCGACATGCGTGTCCTGGAAAATCTGGCGATGCTGTACACACAGACGGGCCAATACAAGAACGGGCTGCAAATGGATTTACGCCTGTATAAGCTGAAACCGGATGACGGTGTTGTGAATTACAACCTCGCATGCAGTTACGCCCTCTGCGGTTTTTTCCCGGAAGCAATCAATCATCTGGATGATGCTGTCCATTTTGGTTATGACGATTTTGATCATTTGATTAATGATGAAGACCTTTTTCCCTTACGTGAATACCAGCCGTTTCATCTTTTTCTTAAGAACAACGGGATTGATATTGGCGGGCAAACCGTTCAAAAAGCGTGAAAATCTATTCCCAGTTTTCGGAACTCAGCGATCTTACCACCCCTATTTTTCTGGCTATCGGCGTATTTGACGGGGTTCACCTCGGGCACCAGAGCGTTATCGGTTCAGCGGTCAACACAGCGAAAATCACAGGTGGACTAAGCGGTGTGCTGACATTTGACCCGCATCCGAGCCGCACGATAAAACCTGATCAGCCGAGTCTGCTCATGATGCCCTTGTCGCAAAAACTGGAAGTTTTTTCGGCATTGGGATTGGATTTTACCATCGTTAAGCATTTCGACGCGGCGTTTGCATCCCTGAGCGCGGAAATGTTCTTGCAGGAGCTGAAAACCCGGATACCTATGCTGGAAGGCGTATTTATCGGGGAAAATTTCCGGTTCGGAAAGGGACGTTCGGGCGGATTGCAGACCCTGTTGGACGCACGTTCTTCATATGGATTCCATGTTACCGCGGTTCCCCGTTTGTCGTGGGACGGGGAAGCTGTCAGCAGTACGCGTTTGCGGCAGGAATTAAAACGGGGAAACATGGAGGCGGTAGCGTCAATGTTTGGCCGGGCTTATACCGTCAGAGGGCAAATCGTTTCCGGACGGCAATTGGGGCGGACAATAGGGTTTCCTACCGTGAATGTGCCCTGGAGCCCTGAATTGACGCCGCCGTTTGGTGTCTATGCCGTGGAAATCGTCTCGGAGAAAAGAAAACCGATGAAAGGCGTAGCCAATTACGGCGTTCGCCCTACGGTGGAGTCTTTCGGTGAACCGTTATTTGAGGTGCATACCTTCGACCCGAGCGAATGGAAACCCGGCGAGGATGTTACCATCGCGGTACATCATTTTATTCGTCCGGAAAAGAAATTTGATTCATTGGATGCCTTGCGCGAGCAAATCGCCATCGATAAAGCGGTTGCGATGGCCAGGAAGTGAGACCCGCAGCATTAAAAAACAATCTTGCCAGCCGGAAGAGTTTTCTGCTTCATTAATGCCATGTTTCGTTATGTTGCACAGGAAAAAGAGGCAGACGCAGTAGCTTACGCTACCGCGGGTCAGTCTGTTTTGGCTGGCAACATTATTACGATTACAACAACAGGGATGGGGACGACCCAAACCCTCGGTTCGCGTAATGCGTAGTAAGCAACGGTAGCATAAACAATTTCCGTTCTTAACAAAAAAAGCCGAGGGTGAAAGACTCTCGGCTTTTTTTGTTTCCGACCTGTTATTTTCAACAAAACAAAAATCATGAAATCAAACGCTCAAAAAATACGTGTCCTGAAATTCGGTGGAGCCGCGCTTGCGAACGCGGACATTTTGCGCCGGACGCGTGAGATTATTCTTTCCGATCCGCAGAATAAAGTAGTGGTCGTTTCCGGTATTGACGGCACAACAGAGCGTTTGTTGGAGATGAGTAAAAAAGCCAGCGCAGGAGATGTTTCCTTTCGCGATGATTTCAAAAAAGTCGAAAAAGAACATTTGGAAATAGCCCGTCAGATGGTTCCCCCGATGATCCAGGGAAGCGTACTTGCGGAGGTTAAGGCAAAGCTCAACGACCTGGAAGATATGCTTAACGGCGTTTTGCTGTTGAAGGAACTTTCGCCGAAGACCAGCGATTACATCCTGAGTTTTTCCGAAACCTTGTCCGCATTTATTGTCTCTCAGAGCATTGAGAATGGTCAGTACGTCGATGTCCGTGTATTTATCAGGACAGACGACCAGTTTGGCGCGGCAAAAGTCAATCTTTCAGAAAGCGAAAAACGCATTCGCGAATGGAAGGGAGACGGTATCATGGTGGTTGCGGGGGGTGTCGGCGTCTTTGACAATACCGTGACAACGCGTCTTGGCATTGGCGGCTCGGATTATACGGCAGCTATTTTTGCGGCAGCGTTGGGTGCTGAAACGCTTGAAATCTGGAAAGATGTTGACGGATTCAAGACGGCAAATCCGTTGATGGTACCGTCAGCCTATTCGATCACCCGAATGAGTTATGCGGAGGCGATGGAACTGTCGCACTTCGGCGAGGACGTGATGTACATGCCGACCATTCATCCGGCATACCAGAAGAATATCCCCATAATCGTAAGAAACATTTTCAATCCTGATTTTGCAGGTACAGTGATCGATAACGGCACAGACGACCAGGCATCCATAAAAGGAATATCATCCATTCCTTCGATTGCCTTGCTGACCATACAGGGTTCGGGAATGGTTGGCGTGCCGGGCATGTCAAAACGCGTATTCAACGCACTTGCGGGAGGAAATGTGAACGTTATCCTGATTGCACAGGCGTCGTCGGAATACAGCATATCGTTTGCCGTTTCACCTGATGACGCGGAAAAGGCGAAGACATTGCTCTCAAATGAATTTGATTCGGAAATCAGTTCCGGCTTCGTTTCCATTCACGAAGAAAAAGACATGTCCATCGTTGCCATCGTTGGCGAAAATATGCGTAATGCTCCGGGCATTGCCGCAAAACTTTTCCGTATACTCGGAAACAACGGTATCAACGTCGTGGCCATTGCACAGGGGTCCTCTGAGCTAAATATTTCCGTGGTGGTACCGTCCCGCGCATTGAGCAAGGCTTTGAACACGATTCACGAAGGGTTTTTCATTGCCGATGTAATCAGTCTGAACCTGTTTGTTGTCGGTATCGGTACCGTTGGCGGTGACCTGCTCAAACAGATCGGCAGTCAGCAGAAAAAACTGGAAAAAGAGCATCGCTTGCGTATCCGGATAGTGGGCGTATCCAATTCCCGGAAAATGGTACTTAACGCGTCAGGCATTGATCTGTCATGCTACCGTGAAACGCTCGACAAGGCAGGTGAAAAGGCAAACCTCAAGCGCTTTGTGGAAGCGATCAAGGAATACAATTTGCCGAACAATGTTTTTGTGGATTGTACCGCGAATGAAACGGTTCCGCACTGGTATGAAACCGTCATGTCCCAGTACTGTTCCATTGTGACCGCGAACAAGATTGCCTGTTCGTCCGCTTACGAGAATTATACAAAGCTAAAGAAGCTGGCCCAGAAGAAGAACGTGAAGTTCCTTTACGAAACCAATGTAGGCGCCGGATTGCCGATTATCCGCACCATCAATGACCTCGTAAAATCGGGCGACAGGATAAACAAGTTTGAGGCAGTGGTTTCGGGAACGCTTAACTTCATCTTCAATGTGTTGGCCGAGGATGTTCCCATGAGCAAGACCATCAGAATGGCACAGGAAGCCGGATACAGCGAGCCTGACCCTCGTATTGACCTGAGCGGAAAGGACGTTATGCGCAAATTGTTGATTCTTGCCCGGGAGTGCGGGTATCCGCTTGAAGCAAAAGACATCGCGATAAAAACATTCCTGCCGGAAAAATACCTGGAAACAAAAACTCTGGATGAATTCTGGAAGGTGGTTCCCGAGGCGGACGCCGAATTCGAGACACGTCGCAAGGCGCTTGCTGCCGCCGGGAGGCGTTGGCGTTATGTGGCAAAGTATGAAAATGGTGTCGCGGAAACCGCGCTTCAGGAAGTGGACGCAAGGCATCCGTTTTATCAGCTCGAGGGAAGCGACAATATCATTTCGCTGTATACGGACCGTTATCCCGAACGCCCCCTGGTAATCAAGGGAGCCGGAGCCGGAGCAGCCGTGACAGCAACCGGTGTCTTTTCGGATATCATCAGCATTGCAAACGTATAAAGGAACAGGTATTTGAAAATAGCCAAGATTCCGGATATATGTCCTAATTTTTTCCTCTGATTTTTTTGAATGAAAACCGATTCTCTCAAAGTTTTTTCACCGGCAACGATCGCTAACCTGAGCTGCGGATTTGATATCCTTGGGCTTGCCTTGGAAAACCCAGGCGACGAAGTGGTTGTTAAACGGAATAATACGGGAACGTTGCGTATCGAAAACAAAACACCGTACAAGTTACCGTTGGAACCGGAGAAAAATGTGACAACGGTAGCTTTACAAGCCATGCTTGGTGAAATGAAATCAAAGCAGGGGTTTGATATTGTGTTTGAACGGAAGATACATCCCGGAAGCGGAATTGGCTCCAGTTCGGCGAGTTCTGCCGCAGGTGTGTTCGGGGCGAACGAGCTGTTCGGAAAGCCATTTACCCGCAAGGAATTGGTTGCGTTTGCCATGCAGGGTGAAAAAGCGGCCAGCGGATCGGCGCATGCCGACAATGTGGCTCCCGCTCTGCTGGGGGGCATAACGCTTATCTGCGGGTACAATCCGCTCGACGTGCATCAGATTCCTGTTCCGGAAGGCTTATTCACCGCTGTGGTTACGCCGGAAATCGAGGTGAAAACCTCGGACGCACGCCGTATCTTGCGTTCCACGGTAGCATTGAAAGACGCCATTGCCCAGTGGGGCAATGTTGCCGGACTCGTTACCGGATTTTTCAAAAGCGATTTCGGTTTGATCAGCCGTTCCTTGAAAGATGTGATTGTGGAACCGGTTCGTTCCATTTTGATTCCCGGATTTTACGACGTGAAGGAAGCCGCATTGAAAGCCGGAGCTCTGGGATCAAGTATATCCGGCGCGGGACCGTCGATTTTTGCGCTCACAGACTCCAAAGAAAAAGCGGATGCTGTGGCTGCCGCCATGAAATCTGTTTTTGACTCCATTCACATTCATTGCGCAAGCTATGTTGGAAAAGTGAATGCTACCGGCGCAAAAATCATCTAGTCTAACAAGGAAATCCAGAATTTATACTCAAGCGACCATGCAATTTTACAGCACGAATAATAAATCACTGAAAGTTTCACTCAAGGAAGCCGTCCAGAAAAGTCTGGCGTCCGATAACGGACTTTATATGCCGGAAAGGCAGCCCGTATTACCCGTGGAATTTTTCAGACAGTTGCCCAAGCTTTCTCTTCCGTCGATCGGATATGAGGTGGCAAAAGCGTATTTCAAGGGCGATATTGACGATGCCTCGCTGAAAAGGATTGTCGAGGAGACGCTTAGCTTCGATATCCCGTTGGTGAAAGTGGAAGACTCGGTTTACAGCCTTGAACTCTTTCATGGCCCGACAGCGGCATTCAAGGATGTCGGCGCCCGTTTTATGGCTCGTGCCCTGGCATATTTCGGCAACAGCCGGGAAGCGGATGTTACCGTGCTCGTGGCGACATCCGGTGATACCGGAGGCGCTGTGGCGAACGGGTTTTATAAGGTGCCGAATGTAAATGTCGTGGTATTGTATCCGCGCGGGCTGGTGAGCGAAATCCAGGAGAAACAGTTTACCACGCTGGGCGGTAACATTACGGCTCTGGAAATCGACGGAACTTTTGACGATTGCCAGTATCTCGTGAAACAGGCGTTTCTTGACAAAGCATTGAATGAAAAATTGACGCTTACATCAGCGAACTCCATCAATTTGGCCCGTCTTCTTCCCCAGTCGTTTTACTATTACTACGCAATGGGCCAATTGGGCGAAAAGGCGAAGGAAGTGGTATTTTCCATCCCAAGCGGAAATTTCGGAAATCTCACGGCAGGTATTTTTGCGCGGCGCAGCGGACTTCCGATCAAACGCTTCATTGCCGCAACCAACGAAAACCATGTGGTTCCCGATTATCTGGCGACGAAGCAATATGAACCGAAACCGTCGGTTGCCACGATTGCGAATGCCATGGACGTCGGGAATCCCAACAACTTTGCACGCATACTTGATCTTTACGGCAACGACTACGGCAAGATAACCGCTGATATCGAAGGTTTCTGGTGTACGGATGACGTCATCAGAAAAGTGCTTGCGGAATGTTACCGTCGGACAGGGTATCTTATGGATACGCATGGCACTATCGGATATCAGGCTTTACGGGAAAAAATGAAAGCAGGTGAAACAGGTGTCTTTCTGGAAACGGCTCATCCCGCAAAATTCAAGGATGTTGTTGAGTCCATTATTGCCGGACCGGTAGCATTGCCGGATCAACTCAAAGAATTTATGACCGGGAAGAAGCAGGCGATTTCGATGACAAAGGATTTTGCCACATTTAAGCACTATCTGCTGTCACGGTAAGACTGGTATTTCCTTTTTTAGGCGAAGGCTTGTCAGCTTTCGCCTTTTTCATGTAAATATACCAAGTGATAGGTTTATGTCTTATTGTAGTACAGATTTTGCAAATAATAAAAAAGTGTAGTTTGTTGACAAGAAATTAAAAATAGCTATCCTATGCTCTCCTTTAATGAGGAACTAAATAAAACTAACACGAAATGGGTGAACGGAGTAATCGTTTCCGGATTCTTAGCACTTCTGTTAAAATGAAAAAAGTTTACTTAGCAGCATCGACTGTTTTTCTTACGGCAATTCCTTGTGCTTTCAGCGCCAATTACACGGGAGCCGATAATGGTGAATACACACTTGATTCCAATTGGAGCACAGGCACAGTTCCTTCTAACCAGAATGCAGTGATTCAGGACAAGAATGTGACAAGCAATGGGGATGTTACAAACACCGGCCGACTAATGCTCGGCGGCAATGACGGTGGCGCTGTGTCCGCATATAATGGTTCTCTGACTATCCAGAGCGGAACGCTTACCTTTGGGGGAAATGATTACTCGGCAGCGAATTACATCGGGGTGAATTCATCCGGCTCTGCGGTGTTAACGCTCAATGGCGGTAATTTTGTGAGTACGACCGGATCGCTTTGGTTGGCCGGAAATTCAAGTGTTTCCTCGACAGCTGCGGTAAATGTTTATGCAGGTTCGTCATTGATACTGCAAAGTACATCAGCCGGACACCTTCGGATGGGGAATAATAACACTGGTACGGTTACGACTTTTCTGAACCTCCATGGCGGTACCGTATCAATTGGCGGTCAATTGGATTCCGGATACAGTGCGAACAAAACAGGTACCATCAATGTATATTCAGGGACTTCATTGACAGCAGGATCAACCCGTTTCAGCTATGATGCAGGCGGGACGACCCATCTGAATCTTACGGTTGATGCCGCAAACTGGCAGACCATTGAGTTCGGGACCTTTTCCAAGGGAGCCGGAACAGTTGACGGGTCAATCACTTTGACCGGAGACAGTCTGGATTATTTTCTGGGCCAGGAACTTCTGCTCTGGCACACAAGTTCCGGTATTTTGGACGGTAGCAGTTTTCTGGTTGATAATGAGGTAGCGGGCTTGGATGGAATCTTTGGCTGGGATGCAGGAAGGAATGCCTATATTTTTACCGTTACGGCAATTCCGGAACCGTCCGTGTACGCATTCTCGGGAACAGCAATGATTATGGGGATTGTTTTTCTACGCCGGCGGAGAGTGAAGTAAATTCAGAAAAACTTATCTGAAAAACCATGCTTCCATGCATGGTTTTTTGTAAATTCTTGTTTTAAAATATTCAGTTAGGCGCTATGCTTTCGCGTATGAAAACGGTTCGTTATCTATTGGGGCTCATCTTGTTTTTTGTTACAACCATGAATACCTATGCTTTTGAAGAAGATACTTTTGATACTGGCGGGAAACCGCTGAAATTTACATTTATCAAACACGGTAGCTTGCTGATCGAATACGACAGAATCCATATTTATCTGGATCCCGTTTCCGATTATGCGGATTATTCAAAACTGCCGAAAGCGGATTATATTTTTATTACCCATGAACACGCGGATCACTGTGATCCCAAGGCGATTGACGCGTTGGAAAAGACGGGAACAAAACTCTATCTCAATGCTGCCGCCTATGAAAAAGTGAAGAAAGGAACGGTCGTGAAAAACGGGGAGGAGATAAAAGTCAGAAAAGCAGAGAATGATACCGGAAATCCTCTTTTCTCTGTTGAGGTTGTGCCGGCGTATAACATTACCGTTGGTCGTGAGCAATATCATCCCAAAGGAGTCGGTAACGGATATGTTTTTTCCTTTGGAAATAAACGCGTTTATGTTGCCGGCGATACGGAAGCTATTCCCGAAATGACAGAACTTAAAAATGTTGCGATTGCGTTTCTTCCCGTGAATCAGCCCTATACGATGACTCCGGAGCAGGCTGCCAAGGCCGCGCGCATGTTTAATCCGAAAATCCTTTATCCCTATCACTACGGCAATACGAAGATAGCGGAGGTGAAGGCATTGCTGGCGGACGATAAAAGTATAGAAGTACGTGTCCGCGAGATGCAGTAAGTCACGCAGTCAGGATGCCGCGATAGAGATACGCCGGGATCTCATGTTCCTTTAACAGATTCAGCTTTTGTTTTATTTTTAACAGGAAGAACGGATCGTGGAGCGATTTGCGTCCGAGCAGAACAACGTCTGCTTTATTTTCGGAAAGGATTTCGCTGATTTGCTCATAATGGGTGATCAATCCCACGCATGCTACCGGTATCTTTACGGCATTCTTTATGGCGGTAGCATACGGCACCTGATACATGGGGCCGACGGGGATTTTCACCGGAGCCACGCCTGCTGTGCTGACATCCATGAAATCCACGCCGAGTGATTCCAGTTGCTGTGCTATCTTCACATGGTCCTGGATGTGTAGTCCGTCCGGAAAAAACTCTTCTGCGCTGACACGGACAAAGAGTGGTATCTGCAAAGCCTTGCGGCAGTCTCTGATAATCTGCTCAAGAAACAGAAAACGGTTTTTCCCGTAAATATCTCCCCGTTTGTTTATGGCCGGAGAGAGAAACTGGTTGATTAAATAACCGTGTGCCGAATGAATCTCGACAAAATCATAGCCGATATTTTGGGCGGCAATAGCAGCATCCACAAAGGCTTTGACAAGCTTTTCCACATCGGCGGTCGCAAGTTCGGCGGGAAGCGGATCATTCTGTTCAAACGGAAGCGGCGAAGGGGCAACGGCGTTACTGTCGGAGAGGTAGGCCTTCCGTCCCGCGTGCCCGATCTGGATTCCGAATTTTACGGAAGGATGAAAATGATGCATGGCATCGACGATGCGTTTCAACGCCAACTGCTGTTCCTTGGTGTAGATACCAAGGTCGCGGTTACTGATACGTCCTTCCGGACGGATCGCCGTTGCTTCCTGGATGATGAATCCGGGCAATCCCATGGCGAGGGTCAAATAATGCGCGAGGTGGAAATCATTGGCGACGCCGTCATTTTTCTCAACGGAATACGTACACATGGGGGGAACGCCGACGCGGTTGGCGACTTCCATATTGGCAATGTGAAATGATTCAAAGAGTTTCATAAAGACAGCCGGTTAAAATTAACAATAACCCAGTTTAAACCGATTGCTCCCATCTGCAACGCTTTACACGTTAAACAGCCAATCCGTCGGAAATATATTTCCCATGCTATCGTTATTTGAATCCAAAAATAGTAATCTTACTCATCTGGAATTCATGATTTCTCAAGCAATTTCAAAAGGAACATTTCATTAATAATTCTTTTCAATCATAAATCGAATACCATTCTCATCCCTTGAAAAGTTAGCATTTCGCTTTTTATCAAATGTATCATTTCCTAATCGTATGGCTTCATTTTTCACTTCAAATAAAATACTCCCTCCTTTGGTCAGTTTTTGGTTTGCCAATAAAATACCTCTTTCTCCTTTCGAAATTTCGAGGGTATATATTTCTTCACTTCCGAAACAGACCTCTATTCGTTGCTCAAAAGGGGAAGGAAAATGCAGATACCTGATTCCATCCCGTAGCGATAAGTCATTCAGCACTTCATTAGTTTCTATGTATCCAAAATAAATGCCTGCTGGCTTTTTTTCGAAGAAATTTTGTATTTCTATATTTTGTATTTCATTCTTCACTTTCTGAGAGGTAACATTGTTCTCATGATCAATTCTCAAAACAGATGGTTCAAGTTGAGATACGGGTTTTCGCCTTTTTCCGTAAATGAAAAAACAATACGTTTTGTTTTCACATAACAGAGACGCGTCTTCACTTGTAGAAACCCCGTATTCTTCGCCGGAAATAAGCGCTGTCCCATTTTGAAGCAGTTTATAGACTATATTCCATTTCTGAGGCTCTGATTTGTTGCTATGAATATCAAACAAAAGACTTAATCCATTAGATAATACAACTTCCTTATTTTGTTCTGACAGCGTTTCCAGAAAAGAAAACCTTATATCGGAGAAATCTTCGCTATCCAACTTTTCCCGGCTAATAATCCCGATATACACACCTGCATCCTTGGTCTTAAAGTATTTATCAAACTGATTGGACACCCATTCCATACGAGAGACTTGTTCTTCCCAATTCGTTTCACCGACGTCTAAATCCTTATAGCTGGTTCTTCTCGAGTCCATAGGGATGTGCTTTGTCCCGTAGGCGCAAGACACTAAGAGAAAACAAAATGCTGAAAGGATCGGAAATAATCTGAAATGTAATGAAGGTATCATAATCTGTAGTGTTTACTTTTTCTTAGTTAGATTGAAGACGCTATCGTAGAATTTGTGTAGTTCTCTTTTACTTGAATCCTCACTTTCTTTAAACCAAGGTGCACTGATTCCGTAGGCTGCAAATGTATTTATTATTTTTGAATCCTTCCAGATTGTAAAAAAATAAGTTGGAGCACTATTTGCTCCAATCGATGCATCACCTAAGCAATCTTTAAATTTCAACGTGTTCGAATAAATGTCTTTTATCGTATCGTCAGTTAAATTCAAACGTTTATGTTGCCATTCGCCGATAGGGTTTTTTTTCTCCATTGGTTTTCTGAAAAATACCACCTTTTGTTGTTATAAGAATAGCATAGTACCCAGTCCATTCTCCTCCGTCTCGTTCAATAAGGAGCAGTGGATTTGCTCCCTCTTTTGTCATATACTCTCTTAGCATGCGTATCGAATCTATGCGTTCCGGACTTGATTGGAGTTTTTTTGCGGTAGCAATAACATCATTCAAAGCCCATTCGGATGTATCGTTTTTTGTCTTTAATTTATTAATCGGAGTAGTTAATTCAGAGAATTCTATGTTTTTGTCCTCATTGCTAACTGAAGTGCAGGAAATATTAAAATAACAAAAAACCAACAGAAATATATTTAATGTTCTATAAAAGCTCATTTTCTTAACGATGACAAACTTATGCTATCTCAGGGGATTAGCAAAAAAAGCAGCGATATACATCTTTACATAATTCATGAAAGTTATGCTATCATTCGGGGAGGTGATGATCTTTTTCTTTTGGTTTCTTTGGAGCATTCGGCGAGTATTGTCCAAGTGACTCCATGTGTAGAATCAACTTCTGCAAAGTATTCTCATTCAGGATCAATTTACCGGTAACATAGCCCTTGGCCTTTTCTTTGCGTAAGCCCATTGTTTCCAATAACGCTCTTCCGTTTACTATAATAGGAAAACTTAGCGTATTTTCTTCCTCATTGTAATTAAGGATCACGATTCTGGTATCAGTATAAGTAAACGCTCCGTATATAGCCGGTATTTTTCCTTGAAAAATATAAATATAGCGCCATCCAAGACATTCGACTCCCTTTTCATCAACAGATGCGGTTTCTCCTGCAGAAAACGTAACGGTATTTGCTCCTTCCAATAGTAATTCAGGTTTAAACATTCTTATAAGTTCGCAAAGATAAGAATAATTTACTTCTTTTTCTATCTGCTGAAAATAAGGTATGCTCGCTTTTTCCGAAGATACATTGGGAAGATACCCACATAAATGAAATAATCCCACGCTAACCTCATTCATCTCTCCAAAGAAATGTTTTTCTTCCTCATAAGTAAACGGATCATCTTTCTTCAGACGTTCCACAAACTCATGCGCAAGAGAAATGGCCCTTTTTTCTTTTTCATTCCCCAGCGCAATATTTGCCTTCATTACAAAAAATAAAACAAATCCAAATCCGATTAATACGTATTTTCTCATTCTTTACTTATGTTTAATTATTCTCCTTTTCCTCCATCAAAAATAGCTTGCCAAGGATCGTTCCCTACGGTTCCTCGTTTTTTCTGATTCTCCTTAAACCCTACATTCGATTTGTCCGTATTATAAATGAAGTAGTTTTCAGAAGTTTTTGAAAAATATTATCACGAAGGTATCACCAAGCTAAAGAATTCTTATTGAGCATTTAACTTGGAAAAGTGTTCATTCAGCCAAGTTTTTGAATCCTTATTAAGGCGAAGTGAATAACCTTCCTTTTTCACGCCAAGTTTTTCTATTAATGAGACTCCATCAATAGTAAATGGAAGCATTAGTATCTTCTGGCGAGGTAAATATGATATGAGAATGTTCCTGCTTCGCTCATTTCCTTCTTCATTCTCGTAATATTGCACATAGGTAATTCGAATACTATATAAATCCGAGTCAGGATGTTCCAGAATAGAATCGGATGAAACATAGACTCTACCTGCTGAATACGTTTCTCCGATACTCTCCTTTACTAGAATGTCGTCACGATGATGTTTTATCAATTCACATAGATATGAATACTTTGGAGTTTTCTTCGGGAAAATTATTTTAGGATAAAAGATTAATCGAAATCCTTTATTTAAATAGCCAAACTCTTCAGCACACATTATAGCAAGATAGGAATTCTCAACAGACCCAAAGAAATAACGCTCTTCTTCATAAGTAAAAGGAGTGTCTGTTTTCAAACGTTCAATAAACTTATGTGCCAACCTGATAGCATCTTCTACATGACAATCCCTTTCATCCCCATAGACAGAAGACCAAAAGAATGCTGCTAATACAAAAATGATTATATAATGTTTTTTCATTATTACCTCCTTCCATGTTATTCAAATATTTGTTTTGAAACATTTTTCCAACTTTTTGTTGAGTTATTTTTGAATTGAGCGTTTGGCTGTGGTGTAGACTCATCAATACGTTGACCCATTGCTTTTGCAGCTGCCACACCTGCCTGATAACAATTATGGCTATATG
Source organism: Opitutales bacterium (assembly GCA_031552815.1). Lineage (GTDB taxonomy): Bacteria > Verrucomicrobiota > Verrucomicrobiia > Opitutales > JAVBMG01 > JAVBMG01. Next base: position 17,756 of record JAVBMG010000012.1, on the reverse strand, counting down.
CGTCATAGTCTTCTTCAATGAATTGTTCGATTGCCGTTTTACCCTTTTTATCCTGTTCAGGAGTAGTTTCTTTCATTTGCGCCTGTGTAAATTCCTCTCCTTCTTTTCGATCTTTATTCAAGTATTCCACTGCATCATCCAGCGCAGTAAATGATTTGCTTTTATAGTCAGTACTCGCACCTGATTTTTTTCCATAGTCATAAGTCGTATAGCCGTTTTTATCGTCGCCAATAATCCAACCTGAATGACCATTGCCATTAACCGCACTTGGTGCAACTAAGTGATAAATGTCAGTTCCCCATGGGTCAATGGCGGTTGTAGTCCAATTGTTGCAATAGGCAAGGTTGTTCCAACCGTCGGGATAACCTTTGGGGTCATGGGTTTGCCATTTACCGAGTTCGGAGCGGTAGTTGCGATACACAAAGTTGTAGCCGAGACCTTCAACATTAGGCTTTCCTGTAAAGAAATCGTAGTCGTTCAGTTCTTTGCCGTTCAAAGTAATGGGCACGCTGTCTTCCATGTTACCGTCAGCCATGGGAGAATTCAGGGTGTTACTACCAAGGATATTACCGAAGGCGTCGCGGCGGATTGCGGTAATGCTTTGGCCATCCTTGATGCCGATACTGTTACCGAGCATGTCGTCGAAAAGGATTTTGTTTCCGGCCACAATAGGATTGCCGCCGGTCAGCGCGATATCGTTCAAGTATTCCATGCTATCGCGTTTAATGAGGGCGAGCCCGTCCCAGAGAAAACGCTCCTGTTTGTTTTCCGTGAGATCATTTACCTGCGAGAGCTGTCCGCCGACGTAGTAATCATACGTTTTTGCCATATGTCCGTTTTCGCTCACAACCATAACTTTATCGAGCCATGCGTAGGCGTATTCCGTCTTACCTTCCTTGGTCAGGCGTCCGGCGCCGTCGTAAGTGTAATGGATTAGTATCCCGTCGGGGTCGGTTTTACTAACGAGTTGGTTCGCTTTGTCGTAAGTGAAGGTGGTGGTTTTTCCGTCCACGGTTTTTGACAGGATATTGCCAGCGGGGTCGTAGTGGTATTGTTCAGCTTTTTCTCCTTTGGCATTAATAACGGCGATCAATTGTCCTTTTGCGTCGTAGTGGTAGGCAAGACGTTCTCCGTTGAATTCGCGTCCAACGAGCGTCCCGTCGGCGTCATAGACGTATTTCAGCAGGGCGTCCGGATTTTCCCCGCCCATACTGCCGCCGAATTGTTTGGTATCAAGGTAACCCAAGCTGGTGTAGGTATAAAATGTGTCAGAGCCGTTGACGGTACGGCGTGCGACCTGATTGTGCGCATTGTACAGGTAACTGACGGTGTTACCGCCTTCCCGGCTTTGTATGAGGCGTCCATATTGGTCATATTTCCATGAAGCGGTCAAGCGTTCGCTGATAGACGGCGTTGTTGTGACGGTTTGCCGTGCGATACGCTGTCCCCAAGCATTGTAAGTATAACGGGTTTCGAGTGTTTCAAGGTGTTTTCCGTTTTCTTTCAGCGTTTCGACACTCTTTGCCAGCCGGCCGAAATAATCGTAATCAAGAACAAGCGCGCGAATCTGTTTTCCGTCATCCATGGTCTTGGCGATTATCTTACCCCAAGCGTCGTAGGTGTAAAAAACTTTATCGTTTTTATCATAGGTCACAGATGCTATACGGTCGTAGGCATCGTAACGGTAATCCATACTGCGCGCAGGGTCTCCGACCCGGAAACCGGCGACGGTATTTTGCAGGAGTCCATATTGATTATAAGTATAGGAGAGTACTTGTTTTTCTGCAGTCATGCGGCTGCTAGGTCCAAATTTATCCCAGGAAAAATCAATTTCGTTCCTGTTGGAGTCGATAACCTTTATCATGCGTCCGAGTGGGTCATAGACGTACTGGTTTTCCGTCTTGTCGGCGAACAAGGTCGAAAGCACGCGCCCGAAAGCATCGCGTTCATAACGTGTCGTTTTTCCTTTATGGTCGGTGTATGCTACCGGTAAACCGCGTTCATTGTAGCTGATGGCGACCGAACGCAGCAGCTTCTTGCTGGTAATCGTGCTATAGCTGTTCAACTGTGTGAGTAATCCGGCGTCGTTATAAATGTAAACGACTTCCACACCGTTGGGATTAACGATGGACGAGAGGCGGTTATAGGAATCATAATGAAAAGTCCTGGAACGATTGAATTGGTCGGCGATTTCCCTGATATAACCGAAATCGTTGTAGGCATAACGTATGTGGCTCTGTCCGTCCGTTCTTGCTGTAAGCTGGTTCTGCTTATTAAAACTCTGGCGTACCGTAAGCGCGATGCTACCGTCTGCATTTAGGGGCATGATCCCGATGGGGTTATTGTTTACGTCATAAGTAAGTTTTGCGACGGGAGAGGTTTTTTCTTCGTTTGCTGCACGTTTCTCAATCTGGCTGAGGTTTCCCTGGCTGTCGTAGGAAAGATAAACTTCGTTCGAAGCGATGTCTCTGATCTGTGTTACCTTTCCGCTGAGTTTATCGTAGCGGTAGTTTACCAGCACGCGATCCCTGGCGTCCACAACCTGGCGTACGTCTCCGTTATAGGCGACATCATAGCGTTTGTAGAAATACGTTTTTATTTGGATACCGTCAAATCCAGCGACGCCAAAGATGCCACGCTCGCTGTCATAATCGAATCTGGCGACTTCATTGAGTTTATTCACGAGATTCACTTTGCCGATGGTGTTTCCCGGGTATTGATACACAAAGAAACTGTCCTGCATTAAGCGGCCGTTGACCTTTTTACGTTTCACTTTCGTCGCATCCTTTTTTGCATCGCGGTATGCGGCGACTTCTGTCAGGTAGGATATGCGGTCTTCAAAACTTTCAGTTTCAACGGACAGGATGTCTTCAAAATCACTCTGTTTGATATTGCTGAGAAATCCTTTCTCGTAAGCAAATTCGACAGGCGCCAGGCCGCCAGGACAGTAACTTGTCAACATGGTCTTTTTGAGGGTGTGTGGTTCCATGGTCAAGGTTTCAGGCAACACGGAAACAGCACAGTCGGTGTATGAAAGCGTGTAGCGCAAGCCATTGATTTTTACTTCCGAAATCACATTTTTTTCATACACGCATTCAAGGAAGATATTATTGTCCTGGCTGATGCTTTTGATCTGACCATTATTCACATAGTTAAACTGCAAAGAGTGGTTGGAGGGTGACGTGATACGTGTCAGTTGAGCATTCCTGTAAACAAAGGTCCAACCTTTCATGTTACGCTTTCCTGTAAATGCCCAGTCTCCGTCTTTACCGTCTGCTTCCCAATTGGCGTAAGGAGCAAAATAATCACGCGCTCCTTTCATCTCTTCCTTGTAAAGTTCGAGGGTGTTCTTGTCGGCTTTTTGCTTGGTAAAGAAACGAACTGTTTCACCCCAAGGCGTTTTCCATTCTACGCCGTCTTTCCGGGGAATCGCCCGGCTTTCCAATTGCGGACACTCCCATGCGTAACCGAAGAGACCGGTTTCTGCTTCATTTGACTTGTAGAGGAGTTGTACAGGATAGCGCAACTCAGGAGAAAAATTAGCTTCGCCAAGTATCCGGCTGACGTAATAGGCATCATCTGTCAAAGACGCCTTGCCTGCAGAAAACGGCGATGCAATAAAAACAATCTCTTGCGCAAACAGCTTTCCAAACGGAAATAAAAGCGCAATGACGACAAACAGACACGGTATGATTCTTCGTTTCATTTAATTTATTGGTAAGGGTTGAATCAAAGCTTTCATCCGAAGGATATGTCTAATAATATTATTTTCAATATAAAAATATGATAAAATTTATATGTTATAGTTAAATAATATTTAGCATAAAACGCAGTTTATTTCATAGCGATTTACAGTAAAGAGCCGCTTCAATCCCAAAAATACTTTTAGAAACGGGATATCTACAATATGAAAGCGGACAAAAGGCGCATGTATCTGGTTTTTGTGTGATAATTCGATTACTAAAATAAATCTTGTTTTTGGCCGGTATTTTTCTCTAAAACTTAGGCCTGAGACTGTCATGAGAAAATACTTTCCCGTTATTGCATTTTTCTTTTCCGCGTTACTTCTGCGGGCGGGAGCGCTTGTCTCTCATGTCGAGGTAAAGACAGGCGCTCCGAATAATCCGACCGTGACTTTCTATTACCGGGTTCCGGAAAGCTATGATGCCTCTTCGCAAACGCAATACCGCGTACTGATTTATTTCGGAGGCAGGAACTGTTCGGGGGAAAAAGAGGCGGCGGGAATATTGGGATTTGATAAATGGGCGGATGAACAAAGTATCTTTATTGTAGCGCCGGGCTATAAGGATGATGATTACTGGTATCCGGGAAAATGGTCTGGAAGAGCGCTGGTCGAAGCTCTTGCGCAGATAAAAAAGCAATACAGAATAAACGATGTTAAACTGCTTTATTATGGTTACTCAGGCGGATCGCAGTGTTCCAATCTTTTTGCATCTTGGCGACCGGATATAGTTCGCGCATGGGTTGCACATGCCTGCGGTGTTTTTCATAATCCATCGATTAAGATGCGGAATATACCTGCGCTTGTGACATGCGGAGAAGCCGATCCCGAACGCTATATGCTGTCGCGTAAATTTGTTACTGATTACCGGAAGCAGAAAATAAACATTATCTGGAAATCATTTCCGAATGCAGGGCATGAAGTAAGCGACCTTTCGGCGAAACTGGCACAGGCATTTCTGGCCTATTACCATAAGCTTTATCTTAGAGATCTGAACAACCGGGCTGAAATGCAGGTACAGATCACGTTCCCGTTTGTGGGTGATGATCAAGATGGAATATTTTATCCTATTGATTCACCCAAAGTGCACTTTATCGCAGATGAAGACAAAGTGTATCTTCCGTCTGAGGACCTGGCAAAAGCATGGGGTAAACCGGTAAAGTCAATACAATACACGGAGGCTACCGTTGGAACGCATCATTCGGAGTAAAGCATTTTAGATCGATGGAATTCACATACGAAGGCATTGTCCGATATGGATTCGGGTTTTATAATCCGAATCATGCTGCCGCCTTGATTAATCTGCTCATTCCATTTTCCTGGTTAATCATTATCCGGTTCAGGAATCCGGTGATAAAAGGTTTAGCTTCTATAAGCGGTATCATGCTGTTGCTTGCGCTTGCGTTGACCTTTTCGCGCACAGGATTTGTTGTCTTCTTTATTGAGGTATGGCTATTCCTGTTTCCTCTTCTTATTGCTTCAACTTTCACCAGGGAACAGAAAGTCCATGCTACCGTCACATGTTTATCCGCTGCCGTTGTTTTTTTGATGACGGCATTTGCCTGCGGAACGTTCGCGAGGGCAAGTGCGGGAATCATTTATCCTGACGCAGCGGTGACAAACCGTTTTCTGATCTGGAAAGGCGGTCTTCAATTATTTGCCGATAATCCGCTTGGGGTGGGTCTCGGTTACTCGGGACTGCTCTACACGTGTTTTTTGGCACCGGAAGATTCCGGCATTCATTGCCGGACGCTTGTAAACTCCTGGCTGACTTTTCTTGCGGAAACAGGTATCATTTACTCTTTTATGTTTTGCCTGCTCTTGTTTTCCGCATTCTTTTGCGGAGTCCGGAAATGGGTTAAAATGCCTTGCCTAAATACACTTACGTGCCTGATCGCTTTTCTCTCCGTTATTCTGTCAGGAATGATGTCTACCTGTCTGAACGTAAACGATCTTTGCGATTTTCAGGACTTTGGACAATGGACTGTCGTAAACTTTGCGCTTTCCTGGCTGTACTGCTGTCTGTTTCTGGTAATGATTATTCCCCTTATCAGGGGAGCCCGTATATTCTCCAGGGAAACGACTTTCGCATTCACCGTTACGGTAGCGCTGTTCATTGTCTTGTGGATAAGCGGAAAGGCGAACGCATCCCATGAATCTGTCAAAGTCGTAAATAACCGGGGTGATGCTTTTGCTTATTACTATCAAAGCAGGAATGATACACCGCTCATTCTTACGCTTCCAGATGACAATTGGAACCTTGAGGAAAGCATACATTTTCTCAAGCAGAGCTATCCCGAATCAGTAATCTGCATTCCGCTAGAGTCATGGCAGTTTAAAACAGCACTACCCATGCTACCGCATGAAAAGCTGATTCTTTTTGGCTACTGTGGTTTTCTTGCAAGGCAAACGGAAGAAAAGACCGTTGATTTGGTATCACCCCCGGAAACGCTTCCACTGACAAATAACATTCACAGGATCTATCTTCGCCGTTTTACTGAAGATGCTTCAGAGATCATTGAGAACGCGAAGGAAAGAAAAATAAGCATAATGTTTTATTGAATACGTTTTAGGGCACTGATTCCCGCAGGTAACCGTTAACTTGCTCCCATCTGCAACGCTTTACACGTTAAACAGCCAATCCGTAGGAAATATATCAGTATTGTTCGCTTTTCTCTCCTTTAGCATTAACAACTGCGATCAACTGCTGCAAGAGCAGCGAATATCGGAAAATATTTCTACATAACACTGACACTGACAATGAATTTATGGTGATAAAAAAGATTTACATGTTGAGGCAATAGGCATTTTAATTATTTCACTGAGAGGCGAAATCTTTGTCGGATTTCCCTTCTTTGAGTCTTTAACAAAACAGAGTATGAAGAGTTCCAAGAAGTTTTCACGTAGCTTATTAATCTCGGCGGGAGCGGCCGGGATATTTTTTGCGCCTGTCGGATACGTTTTTGCCGATGAGATTTTTGCTGCGGAAGTCACCGGAAAGAAGCCTTGGGAAGTTTCCGAAGAAACATCCGGCGCCGAGAAAAAGGACGATGTCGACACCAGCGTCAATTATGACGACACGGCAAGGATTTTGGCGGAAGGCGAGGCATTGGGCGTATGGCGTACGTGGTTTGCGTCACGCATGATGTTGTTTTCCGCACCGGCGCAACCGACGTTTCCGGCGGGGTTGCCGGTGCTCAACAGCACGACGAACAACAAATACATCGCGGCTGACGCGGCTTACATTCTCACGCAATCGGGCTTCGAAGGTGATGCCGGTGCGTCTATTGCGTCCATTGTCAACGGCGGGACGGCCTGGAATATTTATGGCGGAAACAATGCGGCAAATTTCGCCGGCAGCATTTGGCTGACGTTGGATTCCGCGACGGTTAACACCGGCACCGGCGCAAAAAATCTTTACGGCGGCGGCAACGGGAAAAATGTCGACGGCTCGGTAAACATCATGCTGGACGGTTTTGTCCAAACCGGCGGCGCGTTTAACATTTACGGCTCCGGCACGGGCGCGCACAATGTGGGCGGAGACGGCAATCCGAAAGACGTAAACATCATTTTGAAAAACGGTTCGACGGCCGGCACGGTTTACGGCGCGAACACCGGCGGGACGGTTTGGGGCAATGTGAACATTTCGTTGCTCGACGGCTCGTCGGCTACCGGCAATGTTTACGGCGCAGCGGCCAACAGCACCGTTAAGCAAAATGTTTACGTTACCGTGGAAGGCGATGCCGTCAATCGGACGAATTTTGTGAACGATGTCGGTGGGGCGATTGCTGTGAGCGGCACGACTACCGTGGGCGGCGATGTGAATGTCGCGGTTTCGAACGTGAATTTTGCTCCGGCAACGAAAGGTGTTTGGGGTGCTTATGCGGCAGCCAACACCACCGCGACTGTCACCGGCGACATCAATGTCACGCTTTCGACTGTCACCGGCGGCGGCGTTGTGAACGGAGCCACAACCGGCAACGCGGGCACGAGCAAGCTGTCCATTGGCGGAAATCTCACGGTGGATATTTCGGATTCCGCAGTCGGTGCCGTTACGCTGACGAGCGCACCTTCTACCGGCACCGGTGTAAACACTGTCGGCGGCGATGTAAGTTTAACGGTCTCGAGCTCGACCGCCGGCGTAATCACCGGCGGTGGAGCAACCGTTACCGGGGACGTGGATATTTCGTTAAATGGCGTTAATTCCGGCGGCACGGGCGCGGCAGTTACCGGCTCCACGGGTTCCGTTTCCGGAAATGTTACTGTCGATATTGCGAATAATTCGAAAACTGCTGCCATTATCGGTACTTCCGGCACAGTTGCGAAGAATGTCGGCATCGGCCTTACCGGTTCGACGTCGACCACGATTATCGGTGCTTCCGGCAGTGTTTCTGGTGACATTTTGGTTACGCTTATCAATTCCAATGCGACGACTGTGGATATTCACAGCGGTGCGACAAAGACCTTGGATGGCGATTTGACGCTGAATGTTTACGGCAATTCGACGACGGGTGCGATCACCGGCATTAAGACAAACACTTCCGGTACCTCGGGTAAAATTTCCATTAATATCGACGGCTCAAACGACGGCACTGGCACGGGGAAACTCACCGACGTCACGGCGACGACGGGTGCGATTACCGCAACCGGCGCAGTTGCTCCTGCAACCAACACGGCCGGCAAAGGCATCAGCGTGGATATTAAAAACGCGACTGTTACAGGAGCGATTTCCGGCGGTGCGGCAACAGTGGAATCTGGCGGCGTGAGCATCTTGCTCAACAACACGAACAGGACTACTGGACAAGCTGTTACTGGCTCGACCGGCTCGGTTACGGGTGGCGTCGCGGTTACGCTCATCAATTCCAAGGCGACGACGGTTTATGCGCACAATGCTGCTGGCATGACCTTGAGTGGTGATGTGACAATTTCGCTTTTGGGTAGTACGACCACTGGCAATGTCCTTGGCTTCAACGGCGCAAGCGGCACCACCGGCAAGGTGACTATCAATGTGGACGGTTCCAACGGCGGCGCCGCTTCCGGCAATACCGTCACTGGCATAATCACGGCGACAAACGCCACCATCGCTGCCGCGAACAAGGCGGAGGGCGGCATTGAGATACAATTAAAGGACGCGACGACGGGAGCGATTTCCGGCGGCGCGGCAACAGTGTCGTCGGGTAATGTGGTTGTTTCGCTCGACAACACGAACACGACGACCGGGCAAGCGGTCACTGGCTCGTCCGGGACGGTTGCTGGCAATGTCGGCATCGGCATAACGAATAATTCGAAAGCGGCCGCTGTTGTCGGCTCTTCGGGAAATGTTTCCGGGGATATCGCGATTACGCTCATGAATGCAAGCGCGACGACGGTTGATGTTCACAGTGGCGCGAGCAAGACCTTGGGCAGCGATTTGACGTTGAATGTTTATGGCAATTCGACGACGGGGGCGATCACCGGGATTAAGACCAACACGACTGGCACGAGTGGCAAAATTTCTATCAGCATCGACGGTACTAACGACGGCACTGGTACCGGGAAAATCGCCGGAGGCATGGCGACGATCGGTGCGATTACCGCAACCGGCGCAGTTGCTCCTGCAACCAACACGGCCGGCAAAGGCATCAGCGTGGATATTAAAAACGCGACTGTTACAGGAGCGATTTCCGGCGGCGGGGCAACAGTGGCAGACGGTGACGTGATTATTTCGCTTAATAACGTAAACACAACAGCGACGGCGCAAGCGGTCACTGGTTCTACCGGTTCGGTTACCGGTGATGTTACCGTTGGCATTATGAATTCGAAGGCGGCAATCGTTTCCGGATCCACGGGTTCGGTTACCGGAAATGTTACTGTCGGAATTAGAAACTCCACTACAGGTTCCGTTTACGGTTACAATGGCGCAAACGGCGTTGTCGGCGGAAATGTCACGGTAAACATCGACACCGATTCGGCTGTCACCGGCAATATCGCCGGTGTTTACACGACGGCCGCAGCTACGCCTTCTTTGATTTCCGGCGCAGTCGCCGTAAACATCAACGGTGTTGCCGGCACGAATGTTTTTGGGGCAAATTTCGCGAGCACGATTTTTGGCGGTTACTACAATGCCACCGGCAACAAGGCTTACGGCACGCTTAATTTCAAGAACTACGTCGGCGACTTTAAAGGTGTAATCGGCTCGGCAACACTCGGCCAAACGACAGCGGGTGGTGGTTTTTCGCAAGTGAACATCGACGCCAATTCGTCGGTGAACTTCACGCGAACGGCGGCGACTTCGTATTATGCTGACACGATTTGGCTCGGCAGTGATGTTTCCTTTAACATGGGCAGTGTTGCCTCCGCCGCCGCGTTTAAGTTGCTGAAAGCCTCTGATGCGATGCAGAATTCGGATTTAACCGGCTCTGGCGACATCACGTTTACTGCGGCAAATGCTGGCAGTTCATTGGAATTGGGCGGAAACTCTGCCGCTTACACCGGCACGATTGACGTCGATAATGCCAAATTGACGCTCGGCGCGAACTCCGTTTTTGGCGCATCGACAATTGATATCTCCGGCGGCACGTTGACGGTGGGCGCGGGTGCGACGTTCAATGGTACCACGATTTTGGCGGGCTCTTCGACGGTCTCGCTCACATCGGCGTCGTTTACCGATGCCAACATCACGCTGACCGGCACGACGCTTTTCACGGTGACGCCGACGGTGTCGTTTACTTCTTCCACGCTCAATCTTGCATCGACTTCGACACTCGTTCTCGGCGGTGTTGGCGACATGAGTTTGGACGGACTGGCCGTTTCCGGCGCGGGCAGTATCAAAACCTCCGGCAGCGGTATAAAGAGTCTTAACGACGACATGTCGGGCTTTTCCGGCAATTACATTATCCTGCACAATACGGATAATGCGTTACTTTCCCTGAACGGTGCTTTTGCTTCAACGTTGAACGTGGGCATGTCGGAGCCGGCATTTTACGGCGACAGTAGAAGTAACGTCGGCCTTGTGCTTGACGGCACGCCGACCTCGGAAATCACGACAATAAACTTTCTCAACGGCGCTGGTGGCAGGGTTTACGCGAACGGAAACAAGTTCGCAATTCAAAAAAACGGCACTGTTTTCGGAACGGTGGTCGCTTACGGCATGGATGGCACAACAATCGGTGCGGTGAACGGCTCATTCAGCGGTCACAATCTTAATTCGGATTATTCGTTGACTGCCGGCAGTGGCGCAAAGTTGTGGGTGATTGCGCCTGGCGTTACCGTGAATGGCGATGTCACGGCGAGTTTGAGCAATTCGAACATCGGTTTTGCGGCAGTCGCCAACTGGTCCACAATTAACGGCAATGTGAATTTCACGGTCACTGACAGCACGCTTACACAAAGTTTTTTTGGCTCGCAATCGACTCACCAATCCCAATCCGGGGCGATTTTGGGCATGGGCACGACCATCGCCGGCGACATCAATGCCGTTTATAAAAACGTGACTGCTCTCGGCGATAGTAATGGCAACTATGCCATGATTCACATGGCCAATCCCGGCAACAACCCGAATGGCATTGGCATCACTGTTACTGGCAACGTAAACCTGACAATTTCCGGCGGCACCTATCGATGCTTTCGCGTCGGGCCTAATCACGGAACGGTTTCCGACTATGAATCAGGCCAATTCGGCACAATTAAAGGCAGCGTTAATGCTGTCATCGGAGCTGTGAAGAATGCTGATGGCACGTATACGGTTGATATCGGCAGTAATGTTCCGGTGTTCTCCGGTAATAGTAATACTTATCTCATAATTCCGCGTTATGAATCTATTTTGGCGACCGGCGGAAGTTCTGGCATTATAGAGAGTGATGTTAATTTGGCAATTTACAGTGGTACTTTTGGTGGATCGATTGCCATGGGGCCGAATTCTCAGTACGTTGGGGGGAGCACAAATTTGAACATTTACGGCGGTACTTTCGGCGAAATTTACGCCGGTTCGCATAATGCTTATTCATCAAGAAATGCTGGTATTGTCAAAGGGAGTGCGAATTTCAACGTATCAGCCGGCGAATATGATACGAATATTGTCTTCAACCAAAATATCTACGTCGGCGCATCCTCGACTGCCTATGGTGGTTCCTATGCCAATCAAGTCCTCGGCGATGCCATCGCCACCTTTACCGGTGATTTGAGTCGCGTCAGTTTTTCGGGAACAAGGACTGTTTACGGCGGTGAAGCCAACGGACAAAAGAAATTCAACTTCACCGATGCCACCGGTGGTTTTGCTGCAACGATTAGCGGGTTTAACCGGTTGAACATTGCCAATTCCGACCTCGTCGGCACGATCAAGCTCACATCCACCCCGGCGACCTACATCTCCGGCACGAGCAGCCTCGATGGCTCCATTGGCGGCACTAGTACCAACACTGCTGAGGTTACCGCCGGTTCGACATTCAACCTCCATGTCGGCGGGCAAAACCAAATTACCGGCAAACTCACGAACAATAGTTACGTGATTTTGACGCCGAAGAACAATCTTGCTGCTGGCACATCTTACCAAATCGCGTCGAACTCATTCATCGATGGCGTCGGCTCGAAAATTCGTGTGGAAGGTGCCGCCACCTACACGAATAATTTCCTCACTGCCGGTGCGACGCGCAGCCTGATTTCCACGGAGATAACAAACTTCGGCTATGTTATCATCGGCACCGCGACTACATTGACTATTACAGATGACAGTCCGGTTGTTGCCGGGGACACGAGCACGCTGAGGGTGACAACGCATGAAGGGCAAAACATCAAACTCTATAGCGCGCACGTCGCCGACTACACCGATGCTGGTTATACAGCGGGCATTGATCTCTCTGGCGGCAAAGAGATTCTCACGGCTTGGACGCTCAGCGTGCTGACCGGAGAAACGGACTTGGGCATTAACAGCATATTGAGTTTTGGCGTTGGCGACGGTTTGGATCTCTCAAGTATTTCGATGTGGAGTAAAATCGACGACATCTGGACGAATCAAACGGCTTCGCTCGACGATTTGGCTTATGCAAACGGCTATTTAAGTTTCACGACCGAAAACTTGAACGACTGGGCAATCGTAATTCCGGGAATCGTAATTCCGGAACCGAGTACCTATGCGCTTTGGAGCACGTTAGCGCTCGTCGGCATTGCCGCCATGCGTCGCAAGAAAAACCGTGTCAGCGGAGCGCGTTCAGTACATATCATCTAGGGCGAATGTCGATAAGACGATTTTTTATTGGTCTTACGCATCTCTAAAAATACCGTGTCCGCAAAGCAGGCCTACGGTCTGGCATTTTTTCGCTTAGGATCAGGCGCGAAGCGACGATAGTCCAAGTATCTGGTTTTTCATTAAAAGCATTTCGGACAGATGCGACAAAGCCGAGCGTTCCTTCAGGGCTATTTGATGAAAACACCATAATTTCCATTTAAACATTCTGTTTAAAAATCATATTTTTTGGTAGAATCTTAACGATAAATTTTTAACGGACGTGGGTACTGCTAGGCTGTTTTATACGCTGTCCGATTTCCCGGACAATTGCCAGACTATCCATTCCGCATGTATTCATTTTGTTTAAATTACATTCTAAAAATTATAAAAGTTAAACTACAATAATTAAGTTATAATAGGTAAAAATATATAAATGAAATGAAGTTAATGGCATCATTGCCAATAATCAATAATTCAGAAAGGCAGCCGCATTGATTGCTATCTGTTTAAGCATTTGACTCTGCGATTCGCTACGCAACTCAGCTAACCATACGGCTGTCGAAAGCAGGTTCGCAGGATGGTTTTGAATTGTTTGGTTGTGATCAAAAAGGGGGATGCGGATAAAATTATCCGGCGGTAGCATGTCTGGAGCATCGCTTTCCAGCAGCAGGCGATCAGGCGGCACCCTCCGGGCTGCAAGATGATTTTTACTGCGCTTGGGATCACAGAGATTGGGAGCAAAGGAGAAATAGGCTCCAAGTTTGGCAAATGCATTTATCATTTCAGCCGGTCCGCCATAGGCATGAAGAAGAAACGGTTTTACAGGCGGATGTTTTTTTAAAAGTGCAAGTAACGGTTCCCAGGCTCGGATGCAGTGGATCATCACGGGCCGTGCATGATTGGTGGCTATTTCCAGATGTCTGACAAATATGCGCTCCTGTTCCGCCGGATCATGGTTTTCTATCCAGTAATCAATACCGCATTCGCCGACGGTAGCATGCGGATTGTTTTGCAGTAGCGCTTCGAGCTTTGTTTCCCACTGTGAACTCCGCTCGGAAATCCACCATGGATGCAGTCCAAATGCGGGAATAACAAATCCAGAGAACTGTTTTGCCAATTGCGATACGGCATCCCAGTCGCTTTCCTTGGTGGCGTTGACGATCATACTGGTGATGCCAAGCTGTGTACAGGTCGATATGATTTCGGATTCCTGATTGTGAAAGACCGGAAATTGCAAATGGTTATGAGCATCAAGAATCTTCATTGCTTTAATTTAAGCATACGTTTCCCAATGCAGCGACTCAATTGATGAAGACGGAATGCTAGAATTTGCATTCAATAACGGCGCCGAATGCAGGGGCGTTGTCGATATCATCCTTCCCGACGCGGTGTCCGCCGTGACGGTATTCCAGTTCGCGGTCAAAAAGGTATTGGACAAACACGGAAGCTTTCCAGTGTTCATTAAAACGGTAGCCGACGGATGCTTCGGTATACCAATATCTTTGGAGCATTGTGAGGTCTTCCGTAATCGCATACTGTTCGTAGGTGAAGCTACCTCCAATTCCGAACGTAAAGCCCTGTGCGTCCTTCGGTTCCCAGACAAGACCGATAACGCGCTCAGAGGAAAGGCGCAATTCGTCCGTGATCTTCCATTCGATTCTGAGAACAGGAAAGAAATTGTCATGACGGTCAATTACGTCGTAATAAGCCAGGCCAAAACCGAGATTTAGCGTTGGGGATACCGTATACGTTGCAAGTAATGTCCCGTAAAAGTACTGTCCGTGACTAAGTGCTGTGTTGTCATCGGCAGCCCAGGTTGAGCCGAAAATAATTTGAGAAGACCACTTGTCGGAGAATCTGTGCGAAAATAGTCCGGCGGCAGCAACACGGTCAATATGGAGTTTTCCGAATAGGCTACCGTTATTGTAAATATATTGGTAAAGACCCATAATGCCGTATGTATTTTCAACGCCCGGTTGAATGTAGGCAATGTCTGTTTGCGCATCCATTTGCCGTATTTCGGAATCCGTATGTTTGATGTCGGCATTCGGGATATAACGGAAATCCTGACTTAAACGGATGATAGCCGGTATGCGGGGTGGTGTCTGTTGGGCAGATGGCGGATTATTTGCATCCGCTGCCGGCGATTCTTGTACGGATTCCTGGGCGATAGCAAGCATTGCAGGCGCAAATAAACCAAGTGAGAGAATGGGCAGTAACGATTTCATTATTAATATTTTATGCTAGGGGATCGGTTTTTTAAATAAAAAAAGACAGCCTTTCAGCTGTCTTTGGAAAAAGTTGTCTACAAGATTACATGTTTTGATAGCGCAGGCGCAGCATGTTATTGAAAGCCAAAACCTTCTTTTGTTTGCGACGGGCTTCGCATGGCTTTTCAAAATAGCGCTTGGCGCGGACATCGCGGATGATACCTTCGCGGTCCAACTTCTTCTTCATGCGGCGAAGAGCACGATCTACGGTTTCGCCTTTGCGTATACTTACTTCAATTGGCATAATTTCTGAAATTTAAAAATAAAGAAGTTGGAAGGTATGCATGTCTTTCCGAGAGGTCAAACACTTTTTTACTTCATTTGCCTAGTCTGTGGATCAGATCGGAACAATAAGTGCGTAATGCAGAGTCCGCATCAATGCTTGATGTCTTGGCGAGATCGGCGAGGAAAAGCAATTGTGCGGCGATGGTTCTCTCGCTGGTTTCTCCGCGAGGCTCATGCGGTAGCATGGCTTTTTCAAGGTCTGCTGAACGATTCATTTTGCGGAGCCGTCCGGAAATTTTGCTTGCATAAGCCAGTCCTGACAAGGGAGGGGGCAAGGATTGCAGCTCTTCCAGGGCGGAGACTTTCTTTTGCTTTGTTTCCTTTTCCGCAGACTTGATGGCATTCCAGTTTTGAAGGACTTCATCTGTCGTGTTTGCCTGTGCCGTTCCGAATACATGGGGATGGCGCCGGATAAGTTTTTCATTTAATACCTGACAAATGCTTTCAAAGCTGAAATGCCTGTTTTCATTGGCGATTTGTGCGTGAAGCAGAACCTGGAGAAGTAAGTCTCCTAATTCTTCTTCCATATCTTTCACGGCTTTTCGCTCTATTGCATCCAATACTTCAGCCGCTTCCTCCACAAGATAAGGACGCAAAGATTCATGGGTTTGTACCTTATCCCAAGGACATCCGTCAGGTGCGCGTAAGCGGGCAATCGTGTTCAACAAGTCGTCAATGGCGCTCATGCTACCGTCATCATTCTTTGAGGGACAAAACGCAATAGTAAATAATGAGAAGTGGTATTCTTTGGGTGGGGGTAAAGGCGGCAAATTAAAAAAAGCTTGATTGGAAAAAGAAATATGCTAGTTTCCCACGTTCTTATGACAGCAGAAAACAGCACAAATACAGCAAAACCATCAAAGCCAAATCTCTATCGTTATACAGATGTAGAGCAGTTGTCCCGTTATGTTACGGAAACAGGCAAGATTCTCCCACGTCGCGTGACACATCTTACGTCCGCTGAGCAGCGCCACATCACACGGATGATCAAGCGCGCGCGCAACATGCTTCTGATGAAGTAATTCTGTTCTGTGGCGACGATACTAAGGAATACTCCTGAAGGAATCGGTAGGGCTGCAGTTGAATTACGGAATGGTGCTGTTGTAGCAGTTCCCACCGAAACCGTTTATGGGTTAGCCGGGCACGCTTTAAATGAGAAAGCGTGCCGTTTTATTTTTGAAATTAAAGGTCGTCCGCTGATTGATCCCTTGATTGTGCATATTGCTGAATATGCACAATTACATGAGCTGGCTGAAGTGCCTGAAGACATTTTGCCCATGTTGAAAAACCTGTGGCCGGGCGCATTGACTGTTGTTCTTCCGAAAAAAGCCTGCGTACCTGGTATTGTGACTGCCGGGTTGAAAACCGTGGCCATACGCATGCCGAAACATCCGGTTATGCGTGCGCTTTTACAAGAAATCCGTTTACCGCTTGCCGCGCCAAGTGCTAATCCCTTTGGCTATATCAGTCCTACCTGTGCCGAGCACGTTCAAAAACATCTCGGCGAAAAACTTGGGTTCATTTTGGACGGCGGAGCGTGTGAGATCGGGCTGGAGTCAACCATTGTGAATTTATCAAATCCGGAAGAATGGCAGATTTTGCGGCACGGTCCTGTTTCTTCTGAGGTCATTGCACCTTGTTTACCTGAAAGAAAAATGCTGTCTCCGAAGGAGAGTGTAATTTCTCCGTCTGAAAACAGTGGGCAAATTGCACCCGGATTATTGGACAGACACTATAGTCCCAAAACTCCCATGTTTTTATTTTCCGGTTTTCCTGCTGATACGGTTCGGGCTTTCAGTCGAGCGGCAGTTGTTTTCCTGAAACGGAGTAATCAATCCGGATTGGAGCATGCGGAAGTGTTCTGGTTTTCCGAAGACGGTAGTATGGAATCCATTGCGCATAACCTGTTTTCTCTTTTGCGGAAGCTGGATGAAGGAGGCTATGATGCTCTATTTGTTGAGGTGCCGGATGGATTTGGAATTGGGCTCGCTATCAATGATCGCCTGCGTCGTGCGGCTGCCAAGCGGTAGCATGATTGGGTAGTAATAGAATGATCTGTTATTGCAGGTTCTCTCCTGTGAAAAGCAATTCTGCGTTTTTGTTGATGAGTAAATAATTTTCTTAAAATATTTTAAGAAAAAAGCTTTACATGGGGGAGATAAGGTGCATTGTAAGCGGGCTTTGTTCTTTGAGGAGAGTTTTGGACATGGGGTATGAGTTAGGGGGAGTGAGGAGGTTAAAGAAAAGTGAAAAAACT
>JAVBMG010000008.1:0-124523 GCA_031552815.1 Opitutales bacterium | reverse complement strand
TTATAGTGAGCAGTGACTGCCTTGTTGCTGTTCATCGTCAAGGAGCCGGGGTTTGACGTTCCCGTCAGATCGCCCGTCCATTTTTCAAAAATCCATTTCGTGCTCTCATTCGCTGTCAGTTGCGCAATGTCATTATACACGTAACTCAACTGGTTCTGGCCCACCGTGATACCGTCACCGGATGCTTCAGCCGGATAAATCGTCACCGTCAAGGTCATCGACTTCTTCTTGAAGTTCGCCTTCACCGTGTGCGTGCCATCCATCGTGACCGTCGTACTCGCGCTGCCCAGGCTCGCGATCGTTGCTCCCGTCGAGGTCGTCCAGTTCACAAATTCATGTCCCGTTGCAGGTACTGCCACAATCGCAGGCGTTGCATTATACTGATAGGACGTAGTTCCCGCCGGGGTTACACTGCCCATGCTGCTGTCGTTCACTTCCGTCGTCAGTTCGTAACCGCCCTTCACAAAGACCGCTTTCACCGTCTTGTCAGCATTCATCAGCACCGTCGTTGTCAGCGAGGTCGGCTCCGTCCCGCTCACCATGCCGTCGCCGTCCAAGTCCCAACCCGCAAAACTGTATCCGCCTGTCGCCGTAGCTGTCAGCGTTGCTGTCACACCATCAAGATAGGTATAAACGCTACCGCTTACAGACACATACCCGCCGCTCACGTTCACGCTACCACCTGCTCCGCTCGGTCGCGTGAGCACTCCGGTTGTCAGGTGACGCGCCAATTTGTAATTCGCGGTAACATTCTTATCCGAAGAGAGTGTATACAAGGAGCCGGGATTTGCCGTTCCCGTCAGATCCACAGTCCACTTTTCAAAAATCCATTGTCCTATGTTATTGGCAGTCAAAACGGCATTGTCACCATATTCATACTGCAGCTTATCCTTTGTGACGGTAGCACCGTCGCTTGAAGCCTGAGCCGGACTGATCGTTACGGTAATATTGATGGGTTTCTTTCTGAAAATGGCTTTTATCTTTATACTGCTGTTCAAGGTAAGCGGACTGGTAAGCACAACTCCCGTATCTGCATTTTCCCATTTTACAAATTCATAGCCCGTGCTTGCCGTGGCAGACAGTGTTATTTCGGTTCCTTTCGAATATTCGGCACGCGGTGGAATCCCGTTTGAATAGACTTTCACGGTCATGCTTTCAAACACGCCCGTAGCGGAAGCAACTCCGCCTTCCGTAGCCTGCATTTCCAGGACACAGGAAGGAACAAACTTTGCGGTCACGGTCTTGTCGCTGCTCATGTAGACGGTGGTATTCGGATTATCGACATCGGCAATCCCCGTACCTTCCCAGCGGATAAACATATAGCCGCTCTTTTTCACCGCACCGATGGTCGCATTTTCCCCGATACCGTAACTGCCGCTTCCGCTGACATCGCCCCCGCTCGGCGGATCACTGACCACCGTCAACGCATAAACCCGCTTGAAATGTGCGGTTACCGATTTATTGTCGCTCAATACGACATTAATGATCTCGTCATTGGCATTCGCGGCACTCACATCGCCCGTCCAATGCGTGAACTGCCAACCCAAGGCTGCAACCGCCTGCAATCGCTGCGTACTGTTCAACGCATAATTCTTGGAACCGGAAGGACCGGGAAACACGTACCCGGAATCCGTCAGGTTCTTTACCTGGGCAATGCCTGCGGTTGTAGGATCCAGGTTAACCGTCAGCGTAGCCTTGGTTTTTGAGAACTTCGCCTTAATGGTTCTGGCCTGATCGATATTGATCTTTGTTGTGGCATTATACTGATCCCATACATTCCCTTCCCAATTCGTAAAAGTATACAAGGGATCCGTGGATTCTGCTTTAACGTCCACAATGGTATTCATCAGATAAAGGCCTTCGTAAATACCGGTAGAATCAAGCGCAAGCGTTTCTGTAATGTCCGTTTTTGGATTCTTGAATGTTCCCGAGGCTGTCACCTTTCCGCTTCCTTCCGCCAGTACCGTCAGTTTATGCATCGGCTGCATCATTTCAAACACGGCAATGGCAGTGCAAGAATTGCCGGGCATCACTATGCTTGCCGTACGGGCCAATGTCCTGTCTACCGGGGAAGTGATTGTCGTAACCGGTGTTGTACCATAGGCATTCTCTATTCTCCACTCCTTGAAACGGTATCCACTCAGTGCAGCAGCTTCCAGTGAAATGACCGTACCCGGAACCACAAGACGGGGCTCACCCACATTCGTACTATTCAAGGTCGGCGTAATCCCGGAAGCTTCCATCATACCCCACCCGGACGGTTCAACCCGGACGTAAAAATTATAGGAGATTTTTTCGAAAATGGCTTTAATGTCGATGTTGCCGTTAATGCCCACCTTTGTCGTCGCCTGAGCCACCTGGCTGACAGGACCTTCCCAGCGCACGAACTTATATCCGGCAGCCGGGACAGCTTTAATATCGACCTGAGCATTAACGGTTATACCGTCCTTATATCCCGGAGCGTTCGTTGTCTCGGAATTATAAACAAAAGATGCCGTACCTCCCTCAGTCGCATCAATTTTCAGGCGATAAGCAGACTGGATCGGAGAAAACTGTGCCTTAATGGTAATATTCGGCTTGCTGACCGTTACATTCGCATTCGCATTGGATGTGTTGCTGATCGACACACTGGCATCGGAGCAAACCCAGGCCGTAAATGTATAACCACCATAAGGAGTCGCCTTGATGCTTGCACTATTGCCCCGCACATAGGTTCCGCTTCCGGTTACCGTACCACCGGTATGATCGGAATCAACCACCACATTAAGCACATCCCTATCCGGGGTGAAAACCGCTTTGATGGTTTTGTTCTTGTTCATGTACACGGTTGTCTCTGCCCTCGATATGTCAGAAACAACATCCCCTTCCCAATAGGCAAATTTATACCCGCTCACCTCGACGGCTTTTATATACGCCACGTTGTCGGCATCGTAACTCGCCGAGATACTGGAAGAGGCAGCCAGATACGTTCCGCTCCCCTGCGGCTTCAATGTGACCTGTCCATCGTCCGCGCTTAAAGAAAGCGTGTAGGCACCTGCTGTCAAGGTGCCCCAAATCATGTTAGTTATCAAAAAAAGGAAACTAAGTCCTAGCCGAGTGGTTTTCATAGAAATTCAGATGCGTGGTTATTTTTCAGGCTTAAATACTGCTATTATGGTTTTTGTTTTTCCATCTTCAATAGTGATTTTCATAGATGCTTTATTTGTACTGCCGACAATACCCCTCCATTCAGAAAAAACGCATCCTTGCTTGGGAATGGCTCTTATTTCCGCAACATCGCCAACCGCATAAGTACCCTGTCCTTCGACACTGCCTCCTTCAGGCGGATTGGCCACAACTTCAACATAGGCTTTTTGCCTGAGAAAGTTAGCGGTCACGGTCATATTTCCATCCAAAGAAACGGTTGTTTCCGCTGATCCCGCGCTTTCCACTTTTCCCTTCCAGCCGTTAAAAATATAGCCTTTGGCGGGAATAGCCTTTATTTTTACAATACCCATTTCCAGCTCCCCTCCGCCTTCCACAGTACCGCCTTCAAGCGGAGCTGCCGCCAGAGTCAGTGTATAAACGGGTGCCTTGGGTTTAAACCGGGCCGTAACGGTAACCGGACGCGTTGCCGTAAAACGGACACTGGAAGAAACCACCTCCTTGGCAAATCCGTCCCATCCCTCAAAAACAAAGCCTTCGTTCGGCACTGCCTTGAGCACAACAGGCGCATCCTGTGCATAAGTCCCCATCCCTTCCACATACCCGGCATGCCTGGGAGAGGAAACCGCATTAATGCCAAACTTGATCTCATCAAAATGCGCAATAACGGCACTGTCACTACTGACATATACCGTTGTCTTGGGGCTTGCGGGGTCACTAACCACTCCCGACCATTCCTTGAATACAAATCCTTTTTTGGCGGTAGCATTAATTTCCACGACCCGGCCAATGGGATATTCGCCTCCGCCTTCTACCGTTCCCGCATCCTTCGGATAAGCGCTCACGGAGAGCTTTACCCTGGGAGCAGCTGTCGGCTCACTTCCCCATAAACAGGAAACGCTTGCGAAGATTAACAAAATAAAGCTGATACATTTCTTGTATGACATGGTTAATTATCCTGAATCGTAATCGTTGAATTTTCATTCATCCGGATTTCCAGTATCTTTGTATTGCTTGCGCTGGTCGGACTCGGGGTAAATCCGGCCTGCGGTTTGCCCACATCTTCGGCCTTAACGGTAACGGTGTTCACGACTGTGCCGACCTGAGCCGCTGTATACCTCGGCGTCCTGTCACGCCGGACAATCACCCTGCGTCCGGCAAGAATTCCCGGCGCACTGGTATTGGGAACCGTAAAGACCTCGCTTTCGCCTTCATGTGAGAAATTCTCGCTGGTACCACCGACTGTATTGGCATTATGTTTATTAAAATAGATGTAAACGCCGTCATTGGCTCCCGTCGCGATACTCAGATTCAATGTCAGCCTATACCGAGGCTGGACAATACGGGCAACCTTGACCCTTGCCGCATAGCTACGACCACGCAACGTTCCTGCCCAGGCACTACCCCAACCGGAAGGGCCTCCCGTGGCACTTTCCCAATTATGATTATAAATGCTGTCAAACCATGCCTTATAATCCGAAACGGAATGGCTGGGCGGACCCGGTATCACTAAGCCCCTATCACGCGGTACCATGAAGGAAAGAATCATGTAACGTTGCAAACTATCTTCCTTCGGTCCCACGATCAGAATACGGCGTTGTTTATACGCATTTTGCCAAACGGAACGCAGTCCTTCGGAAGACACAGGCAATCCTTGCATACGTCCAAAGCGAGCCATCCATTCATTGCCGGCAATCACTGCTTCATTAAGCATGTTTCCGGAACCACCGCCAAACTGCGAAAAATCAAACATGGTCTGGTTTGCCGCAAGCACATCATCACAATCGGACGGAATGGCGGAAATATTGAGGTTCTCCAAATCCTCACTCTGAAAGGAAGAAACAATAATATCCTTCATATTGCTCAGGATTTTCTCTTCCGCATCCATGCGTGCTTTCTCGATCATCCCGATAATGGGATAAGCCATTACCCCGGCTAAAATGGCAATAACAGTCATGACCGCTAGTATTTCTATCAGCGTCATTCCACCCTTATATGATTTCCGGGAAAATTTAGTTTTTAGTTTCATAGAATTATTAGCGTCCCTGGGACATTTGTTCGATCATTGTGAACATCGGCGAAAGCATTGCAACGGCTATAAAGCCAACCATAACCACCAATACAATAAGCATTAACGGTTCAAACAGTTTTAGGGCCCGTTCAACTTTCTCCTGGGCTTTCCGGCTGTAGTAATCGGCTACTTTCTGCAAGGAATCAGCCAACCGTCCATTTTCCTCACCGATTTTCACCGTTAGGACCACCATCCCGGGAAACATCTTTGATTCCTTCAAGCCATCGGCAATTTTACGCCCCTCCTCAACTGCCTGACGAGTGATAGCAATGGCCTTATCGTAAACAGCATTGCCGGCAATACGCGAACAGATAATCAATCCCTGAACAATGGGGATTTCAGACGTATACAATGCTCCCAGATTCGCAGCAAAACGGGAAATACACACATCCTTCGTAATAGGTCCTATCACGGGAGCCTTGGCCAATATCCAGTCAATCACCGGACGGAATTGCTTGGTTCTGAATGCAAGAAACAGAGAAATAGGGATCGAAATCATAACAAGACCAACAATTAACGGATAATCCCTGACAATAATAGATATTGCCAACAAAAATTTGGTCATTGCCGACAATTCAACATTCAATTCCTCAAAAACAACCATCAGTTTCGGAACCGTAAAACCAAATACAACAAAGACGAAAACCATCATCGCGCCAAGCACAAGAGAAGGATAAATACTGGCATTTTTGATGGTTCCCATCAATGTATCAGCAGCCTTGAAATATTCTATCACCCGGGTAAAAGACGGAGCGAGTTTTCCCGTATCCTCCCCGACAGAAATCATTTGCCGAATATGATCTGGAAAAATATTAGGAAACTGGCCACAGGCATCAGCCACACGCCCATTGGAATCAATGCTGTCTGATATACGGGATACAACAAACTTAACTTTCTTGGTTTGCACCTCCTCAGCCAAATTCCTGAACGCGTCATCTACATTGATGCTCACCTGCAACTGGATTTCGACCTGGTCCAAAATGGAAATCGTATCCCCGGCAGAAAGCCGCGTCTTATATTTCCGGAAGCCGCCTTCCTGCACTTCGATACTCAACGGCCAA
Source organism: Opitutales bacterium (assembly GCA_031552815.1). Classification (GTDB taxonomy): domain Bacteria; phylum Verrucomicrobiota; class Verrucomicrobiia; order Opitutales; family JAVBMG01; genus JAVBMG01. The sequence goes on along the minus strand of JAVBMG010000008.1, from coordinate 118,247 downwards.
TAATTCTTCCGCTGTAAAACCCCGCGCAAATAAACCATATCAGGAGCAAAGAAAACCTCCTTCTTCTTTGCTCCTGTCTCTGTTACATACCTGACTACATAGGATGGCATAGTGATTACCTAACTTTGCGGCAAACGCAGCGTGATTTTACGGTCACGCGGAATATTCACGTATTTATTGTTGTATTCAACGATGATACTTTTTTCCAAAATCAAATAAATCTTGAATCCATCGACCATATCCCCCTGCGAGTATACCCGCCCGTTCACAATGGCCGTATGCTGCCCTTCCGTATAACCGCGAATGATACCGCCGACTTCGATCACCGTATCAACCGTGGCAATCGTTGGTTGGACTCTGATTTCAAAAGGATTGTTAAGCGCGGAAGCATTTAATTCGACCAGACGCACCAACATGACGATGCCATCCTTATCGGGTTCCTTCAACTCGGCCGGAATCGGTTTCTGGTCTTTTTCCTTGTTTGAAGCAAGTGTTTTCGGCTGAGATGCCGCAATAGGCTTGGCAACAGGAGGATTCGAATTGGCATTCACATTGACTGCCGGTTTTGGCTCTTTTTTAGCCGATGCATCATTACTCCCTGAAGTTTGCTTTGCCTGGTTCTTGTTTTCCGCATTCGATACTTCATCAGATAGTTTAAGCACTACGACTTCATCCGCACCGCTTGACTTTGAAACAGGTGCAGAGGCATCACGCCCGGGAGCAGGTAACAAAGATACATCTTCCTGAGCCGACACCATGCCAAAACCCAAAGCGAACAAGAAAAAACCAATGAAAGATAAATAGCGCATTTTAAAATATGTTTATTGATATCAAACGTCTGAAGACAATCCGGATAGCCGCTTCTGCAAGGAGTCAAATTCCTCACGCAAATTATCAAGCTCACTGCAAAAAGTCTGTACTTCCTGTTTCTGATTTTCTCTGATTTGTTTCAATTCCTGTAAACTCTGGTGAACTTCGGCAAACTCCATGTTTCTTGCGGAAAGCAATGCACTTAGTTCATCCAGTTTTTTTGCCAAAAGCTTACGCTCCTTTTCCTGAAGGAGCAGTTCACGCTCCAAGGCATACATTTCCGCCCGCTTGATCCGTTTCTCAATGGAGAGTTCGACCAATTCGTCGTCCACGGAAGCTTCCTTTATTCCCTCACCCGGATGTAACTCTTTCCGTTCATCATGAACGGCATCGATCCGTCCGCTGTCTCCACGAACACTCCGCCCGTATCCCCCTGAAGCAGCTTGAAGCGGAATTGTTCCTGCAAGGTTTGCAGTTTCTTGGTCTGCTCCTGAAGATTGTTCAAGGTCTGCACAGTCGTTGCCTGGACCGCCATGGATTTCTTTATTTCCTGGTCCAGTTCCCCGCGTCTCATGTCCAACAAAATCATTTCTGCCTTTTTCGCTTCCAGATCCTTGTTCAGTTCCGCAATCTCCGTTCTCAGTTTGCTCAATTTCTGATTTTCCTGCTGCATCGCTGCCAGTTCCTCCTGCGTCGATACTACCGGAAGCCAATCCATCATTTTCATCAGAAATACGCCGCCCACCAAGATCACTATCGTTAGCAGTATCGCCAGAATCGCTGATTTCAGTACCAACACTGTGCTTCCGGCTGAAACCTTGCTCGCACTCTCCGTCATTTCCTTGCTGATCACCTGCTGCGCCATCAAAGTCTCCCTGGCGACTTCCTTGATCATCTTTGCCGTTTCCTGGGATGTCGCTTCCGATTCTTCCGTGCTCTTCCTGAATTGATCCGTCAATCCATCCAGCCTGGATTCCGTTTTCACCAGCTCCTGAAGGATAATACTCTCCTGAGCCTTGCTGCTTTCCTCCATCTCCTTGCGAAGCGAAGTAACCAACTGATTGGATTCCATTGCTGTCGTCTGCAAAAGATCCTTCATAACCTCCATCATTTCCTCGCGGCAAATAGTGCGAAACTTCTCGAAGAGGGTCTTCTTCCATTCCGCTTCCATCTCCTGAAGACGAAGCTGCGCATTCTTCTGTAATTGGGTCAATATTGCTGATGTATTCGACATGGTAGTTTCCTTGTTCTTCGCGTAACAGGCAAGTTTCGTTGCTGTCAAAATCACTTACGTGCCAAACCCCTTCCGACTGTTCGGTAATCACGGCACCCAAGAGACTTAATTCCGCCAAAATATTGGCACGTATTTCCTCCGCAGGCAACTCATCCATTTGCCCGCGAAAAGCCAGATGGTTGGCCACACGCAAGACAATCTCAGTCAACTGAATGGAAGTATCATTAAACATGATTGATGAATTAACCTGTGTAAATGTTTATTCTGATAATAAAGAGTTTCAAATAAGATTTATTTGGTTCCGTCCAGAAGCTTCTGTGCTTCGTTCACGCGGTATTTAAGATCATTTAAACGGGCTTCCAGACGTTCAATTTCCATGCGGAGTTCGCTCTCCCGCTTGCTCAGCGCCTCATTGATCTGGGCCAAAGCTTCATGGGATTCCAAGACCTTCAGTTTATTGCGGATTTCCTCCGCACGGTCCTTATCGTTGGTAAAGACCTGGGCAAAAGCCGGATTACCGTATTCCGAGGCAATACGTTGCACGGATTCGCGCATTTTATAAATCATGTCTGCGTACTGCGGCGAATCCTTATCAATAGGAGTGCTGCTCGCATAACTGCCGGTATTGTTTGCGGATGCTACCGGATTCGCTCCCGGAAATGTTGCAGCCACACCATCCCGAACAGGAATCGTACTTGGTTTGAAACCAGTGCTATTTTGCGCAAATGCCACCGAAAAACCAGCAAGCAAACAAAAAACAAAAACTAGATTTTTTTTCTTCATTTCATTTCTCCTTATTTCTTCGACAACCCCTCATCACCGGGTTTCTTGATGTAAATCTGCAAAGCAATACTCACCCGGGAAAACATCCTCTGGCGGTTGTCACCTGCAGTGCTTATATCCAAGGTATCCAGGACAAAGCCGCTTCGCTTGTCCAAGTCCAAAATCGTATTGTAAATCATCTCCCAGTCCGCAACCCCGCTGGAACCGCGCATTAACTGATAACGGCTCAGAATATACTCGTCATTGTCATCCTCGCGGATTTTATTGACGTTCCATTGTTCGGCATAGCTCGAAGTGATTGCATTCACTTCTGCCCTGCTCAACATCGACATTTTAAATTTATTGGCACGATCACGCGCTTCCTGCGCTTTCGCATTCGAAAAGTCTTTTTGCAAGGCTGAAACCGCATTTTTTTCTGTACTCAATTCACTCTCCAATTGGGCAATAGCCATAAGTGCCTCTTCTGTCATAACCTCACGATAGTACAGTCCGCCACCAATGCCTCCAAGTAAAAATACCCAAAAGATAATCCATACCGGAGACAATTTTACCTTGTTTTTCTTATTATTCATGGGTTATTTCACAAATTGTTTAGGAATAGAACCTTCAATAGTCAGTTCTCCCCGCTCCTGACCTTTAAACTGTGTTTTCTTACTGTCCACAAGAACACCTTTCACACTGCGCTCCAAAGCCATAATGATCGGATTCGCAACGTTTTCCTTGGTTGTTTTTGCATTCAAATTCCATAAAATACCATCCATCTGAAAAGCATTATCCTGGAAAATACGCAGATTAGTTACGGTGTAGTCCAAGGGTAGTCCTTCGGAGAAGCCTTGAATAAAGCGGATTTTCTCCTTGCTGGCCAAAAGATTATCTTCCGAAAACAAAACCTTTAAGGATTCAATTTCCTTTTTATTTTTCAATAATTGATTTTTGACTATTGCTTGAGCATTTTTCTGGTTGGTAATTTCCTGTTGCTGTTCCAGAAACTCTTGCTGTTCACTCCAATACAACCATCCGACAAAGCCCAATGCCAATAAGGTCACTACTGCCAATCCTTGAAAGACAGGATCAATATTCAGCACCTGAGGGAATCCTGCCGTCATGGATCCTATATGACGAGACGGAACCGCAAAAAGTAGTTTTTCGAGTGCGTCAAACGCTTGTATATCAACCGAGCAGGCATTATTCATTTCGGACCAGAAGGGACATTCTGTCTTCACGTCCGTATTCGACGCCTGAAATATTTTAATCTGGGGTTTTGAGTGTCCGACAAAATCGAAAGCCACTCCATATTCTGCCAAGAAAAGCTGTATTTCCGCCCACAGGTCTACCGGACGATCCTCCGAATTGAAAATCTTGCGTATGGCACGCATTCCTGTGAACGAGGAAATAGCCATATAGGCCTGTTTTATTTCGCTATCAATCATCAGAAAGACAGAAGTCTTTCCCGGGGCACCTATAGTTTGGGAAACGAGAGTCGCTAATGGATAAACACTGCTTATTTTCACCTTTTCTTCTTCCGCTTTTTGCATCATCGGAAGCAAAGAGGGATTGGTTTCATAAGACAAATATGTGGAAAAACCACCTCCTCCGCTGGACCATTGCGGTTGGTAACCCCACGCTGTTTCCTCATTTGAAATCATATCATGCGTTTCAAGGAACGATTCGCGCATGACTGTGCGGGGACCTTTGGGACAATCAACCACTTCCGTACTGAGAATATACGGATCGTAAGCAATACAAAACTTTGATCCCTTCTTGAAATTATCAGCAAGGACATTTACAGCATTTTCCGTTTTTCCTATGGCATTCTTCTGCCATCCATCCTTTGTCCGGAAATAGACTGTTTTTTCCCAAATGATTACCGCATGTTTCATTATCTACCTTAATTGAATGATAGGATAAGCAAAACTGCTTATCCTATCATAGTTAATTGATCGTTTTCTCTTACGAATTCAACGCATCACATATTACATATTACCGATATAGTAATAAACATCAGTCATTCCGCCACTTGCTACTGCAAATGTCAAACGACCGTCGTCTTGCTTTACGTTAGTCAATGTCGCCTTGTTCAACGAACCATTTACTTCCTTGGACAATTCAACAGCGTCTGCTGAAGATACCTGCGGAACAACTACATAAGCGATCGTTGCACCTACAGGTACAGATGCTGTACCGCCACCGCCAAGAGCAAAATTCGTACCAAGACCAATCGTTGCGGTAGCTACAACAGCCTCACAGCGAGCTTTCTTTTGTGTTGTGAACTTTGCATTAGCCACTGGTGTATCCAACCATGCAACGTCTGATTGACTCCACACTGCCTGAACATCAGAACCGGAAGCAAAAGGCAATTCACGACCTACGCGGAAAGTTGGCATGCGCTCAAGAACTCCTGCGCCCAAGAATACTTGACCAAGTGTATACAAATCTGGGTCAGTTGCATTTGCTCCTGGCGTTCCGCCTATCGTTGGAACAGATGTAGTGTAGTTACTTGCGCCTTCAGTGATCGGGAGAAATCCCAAAGTTTCCGGCAGAGTTACGAATGCCAACATGGCTGTTTCGTAGGTTTTGAAGTTAGCGACCGTGGAAACGATACGTGAACGGTTGATAGCCTTCAATACGCCAACAGCGACGATACTAACGAGGATCGCGATAATGGCGAGAACGCCCAACATTTCAATAAGGGTAAAACCCTTCTTACTTTTCATTGTGTTTTTCATATGATTTATATCTTAGTTTATTATTTTGTTTTTAGGAACCGAACCCGGCTTCGGGTTCTGTTTGTGCAACCACTTCCTCGATGGAAGTAAGCCCCATGGCAGCCTTGATAAAACCTTCACGGCGCATGGTTCTGAAAATGGAACTTCCTTCTTTTTCCATTTCCATTGCATAAAGTCTTCTTGCTTCCGCCTCGCAATCGCGCAAGGCATCTTTGCCTGACTTGACAATAATATCGGCAAAAGGCTCAACCGGACGGCATTCGTACAATCCGACGCGTCCTTTGTATCCTGTTCCGTTGCATAGTCCACAACCTCCCGGCTTCGGACGATACAGCATTTGCCCCGGTTTTAACTGGATACTGTAGTGATCCGCCACTGCCTGCGCATGCGGATGCGGCTCCTTACAGGTACAAAGACGGCGCACCAGACGCTGCGATACGAAGATATTCACCGCGCTGATGATGATGCTGGGATCCACCCCGATATCAATCAATCTGGCGATTCCACCCAAGGCTGTATTGGCGTGCAAGGTCGAAAACCCGGTATGGCCTGTCAAGGCAGCGCGCATGGACAACTCCGCGGTTTCCTTGTCACGCGTTTCACCGACCAGAATATAATCGGGATCCTGACGCAACAACGAACGCAATCCGGAAGCAAAGGTCAGATTATCGGTAATTTCCGTCTGGCGAATATTACGGAATTCATATTCCACCGGATCCTCCAAGGTCATCATCGTGTAATTACTGACATCCAAGGTATTAATAATGGAATACAGCGACGTTGTTTTACCGGAACCGGTAGGACCTACAAAATAGGTAAACCCGTAAGCAGCATTGGCGGCTTTTAAAATCGTGGCCTTGGTATCATCCAGCATACCAAGCTTTTCCAACGGAACAATGCCCTTGGACTGGTCAAGAATACGCATGACCAAGCTCTCTCCATAAAGCGTCGGCAAAGAAGAGAAACGCAGATTTACCTTTTTTCCGTTCAACACTAGTTTGGCACGTCCGTCCTGCGGTACGTTTTTAACAGCAATATCCAAGCCGCCTTTCATCTTGAAGCGCGCATTAATGGCTTCCTTGTTGGAACCATCAATCACCCGATAGGGATGAATAAATCCGTCCAGACGGAACTTGATCTGCATATGTGTTTCTTCCGGTACCACGTGAATATCGGAAACCCCCATCATCACTGCCTCATTAACGAGCAAGTCAAAGAATCGAGCCGGATCGGTAACGTCAATTTTCGGCGCCCACACTTCTTCCAGTTTCCCGATCACTTCCGCTTCCAAGGCAATCTTGAAAATAATATTCCGCATGCCGACACGACCCAATAACTGTGGCACTTCACCAAACCCCGGTTCGGACGGATCGGCAACTGCCACCGTCAACGTTTGCCCTTCGCGCTGAATCGGGATCACCTTGCGGCGGCGTGAAATGTTTGCGGGCAAGAGTTTTGCCACCTCAGGAGTCACCCGCAAACCACCCAAAGAAATCGTTTCAAATCCGTAATAATCGGCAATCATCTTGGCTACGGAAGGCGGAGTCATCAATCCCAACTCAATCAGAACAGCCCCATAACTCATCCGACGGCCCTGCTGATTATAATAATCCGTAGCCAGCTTGATACTGCTTGCGCCGACTCCTTGCTGAACCAAAACCTGCGGCATCCAGAGAAAATCCGGTTCAAAACGGATAACCTTAGGCTCCTGCACCTGCTCCCCGTCCGATAACGGCACAACAGCACCGTTCCCATTTACATGGGACGACGTATTTGTTGTGTTAGTTGAGCGTGTGTTCATAGAAGTGTTAGTAGTGCTTTTGTTCTGTTCTGCTTTAAAATAAACTTACATTTTCGACCGGTTTGAGCTTGGTTCGCCTCGGATCATCTCCCCCCAAGCCTTCGTCCGTGATCTCATCCGTATTTGATCCGCGGTAGTTTCCCTGGTTATAGTTGCTACCGTCGGAACTGACCTGATTGTAAACATTGCCATCGTAACGATAACCGTCATGATATTCACCATTCGCACCACGAATATCAGAAATGCCTGTCGGCATCGACGGAGCCTTGACCGGGGTTACGGTATGATTTCTCACCGCATTCCGCTTGGTCTCCTCATCAATATCAATCAAGGATCCCGGTTTAATAATACGCGGCGTCAAGAAAATGACCAATTCACTTTTCGTATGATAGGTGGCTTCCGACTGAAACAGGTATTTACCGATAAAGGGAATGTCTTCGAGGAAAGGAACGCCGCGTGTCATCACGCCTTCCGCATCCGTAATCAAACCGCCGATAACGGCTGTTTCCCCGCTACGCAAACGAACAATCGTCGATGCCTGCTTAACCTGAAGGTCGGGAGCATTTGACAATTTGTCCGGCGAAGTCGCGGTATCTTTCAAACGGGTTAATGCCGGCATGACATCCAAAGTGATATCCCCGTTATTCGCCACCTGCGGCGTTACCGCCATGATAGTACCGATGGAAATGGTATTAATCTGATAACTACGGTAGGTAGAATCGGTTCCGTTGTTATTATCATAATTACGATATTCGGCAGACTGCTGCAACTGGAAGAAGGGCTTATCGTTCGTATCCTTGATATACGCTGTTTGGTTATTGGTCGTTACAATCCGCGGTGATGAAATCGTATTCACGGTTCCTTGTTGCGACAATGCGTAAATCATTGCGCTGATGTCACCGAGACCGATGGTTCCGGAAAAGGTATCCGGAGAAAATTCAAAACTACCGAATTTCATTATATTTGTGTTTCCGATCACGTCACCCATGATTTCCCCCGTAGAAGGTGACAGTTCCGGCTGACCGATCTGCAATCCATTTTTACCGCCGATACTCGTTGCTGCCTGGCGCCAGTCAATACCCAGTTTGTGCTGGTCATCCAATTGCACCTCGACAATCTTGGCCACAATTTCTACCTGCATCCCGATCCGCATGTTGATGGATCCAAGATAATCCGTTACATATTGGTGTGTTTTGCGCCCGGCAGTCACTTGAACGGTTCCCGAAAAACGATTAAATGTGATTTTTTCTGTCTTATCATCAATAAGTACACTCTTCAATTCTGTTTCCAGCTTTGTCCAGAAAGGATCATCATTCTTCTGCTCAACCTTGACACTGGCTTTATCTTCATCTTCTTCATTATTTCCGCTTCCGCCACCACCACTGCCACTGCCGCGCGAAGAGCCACCGGAACTTCCTCCGTTCATATTATTATTATTATTACTATAGCCTACGTTTCCAAGGTTGATTTCCGAGGTGGCGGTTCCCGTACGTTCCAGACGCGGATATTCCACATGATAAATAATGGTCTTTGTCCTGCGAATAGATACCCAGCCATTCGGTTCCAGTTCCCAATAAAAACCGTAAGGATCGCAAATCGCATCCAAGGCACCGCGCAGGCTGATGTTATAAAATTCCACATAGACTTTTCCGTCAATATTCGGATCACAAATGATACTGATACCGTTTGAACGGCCAAGCGCCTGCATTACGCGGGGAATCGGTTGGTCGTCCTGGCTGAAATAAGGAATCATCTTGTCCAAAGGACTTTTTGGATTTTGCGGAGCCTGCTGTACTTGCATATCCTTTTCCGAAGCTTCAGCATTTGCATTTTGCGCCGCATTGTTCACTGCTCCGTCAATGGCAATCACGAACTGCGCTTCCAGCGCAAGCGGCATGGCAAGCATCAGAAGAGATATCCCGAAGGTTCCCTTTTTCAAACCGGCTTTGGCAAGACTGTTTAGTGTTTGTTTCATTAGTGCTTATAGATTATCGGCCCAAGCGTTTTTTCAGCTCATCAGGACGGTCAGAAGTGGCTATGGCGTCCTCAGGTGTGATTACCTTATCCCGGACGTAGTTTAATAAACAAGTATCAAAGTCAATCATTCCCAGCTCTTTTTTTACCGCGATTTCATTCGCAAGCTGTCCGGGGCGGTTTTCACGGATTGCCCCAGCCACAGCCGGGCAGTTTACCATCAATTCAAAAACAGCCACACGGCCGCCACTGATTTTCGGAACCAGTCGCTGACCGATAACCGCCAGCAAAGATGAAGCCACCATGGTGCGAATTTGGTCACGTTCATCGGCAGGAACCACGTCAAAAATACGACTAATAGTTGATGCTGCCGTACGCGTGTGCAATGTTCCAAACACCAAGTGTCCTGTTTCCGCGGCAGACACCGCTGCTTTCACGGTTTCGGCATCACGCAACTCACCGATCAGAATCACATCAGGGTCTTCACGCATGGCATCTACCATTCCCGCGTTAAAGTCATGAACATCCCGGCCTACTTCTCTCTGGCGGATAATACTTTTCTCCTGCTTGTAACGGTATTCGATCGGGTGTTCCAAAGTAACAATATTCAAGGGCTCGTTCTGGTTTAACCAGTTCAAGGAGGCTGCGAGTGTCGTGGATTTACCGGAGCCGGTATAACCGGTGACCAGAATTAATCCGGTCGGACGGCCATCCTTAATAATTTGCTGAAACGCCTTGGGCAACATGAGGTCATCCATGGTCGGAATCTTTGCCCGCATGAAACGGATGGCGATACAACGCTTTCCGCCTGAAAGGAACATATGACAGCGCATATCCTGCCCGTCAATATTGGTCGCAAAGTCAACCGCATGCATCGATTCAACAAAGCCTTTTCGCTGCGCCACGGTAATCCAGCTATCTACGACCTCATCCAAATTTTCTTTTGTTACCGGATATTCGGGAAATTTGCTAACCACACCGTCAACACGAAGAACCAAAGGATCACCTTCACAAAGGTGAACGTCCGATGCATCTTTTTGTAATCCTATATTAATAAGTTCCTTCGTATTCATAATAAACTAACAAACAAGATATGTTTAATTTAACCAAATAATATAAAACAGATCAGTCTTTAGTTAAAGCAATTCAGATAAAACGTTAATTAATAACGAACAAAAATCAGAAAGAAGCGAACTGAACGCCCCCAATGTAAACAAACCCAATGGATTTATTTCCCTTCAAAAACAAACATCCCCGTTCATCCTTGAACGAGGGCAACATCAATTTGACAGCCTCTTTCGATGAGTCATTATTAATCATGGGCTAAATAAAAAGCAGTATATCCTCCTTTTGTCAAATTTTTTTTATCTTGTTTTTCGCAAAGAATGTTTATCTGAAGAATAACGAAGATACATTTCAGCAACAACAGTACTTATATTATATACTTTACGAAAGTGCGAAAGATGGGTGATACTTATAGATACTCACTGAAGAGATAACGGACTGGTTTATGCGTACAGTGCAAAAAAATAGGGGGAAAATATATTTTCCGAACTTCCAGTAATACTAGTTATTTTTGCGAAATTCAGCTAATACGCGGCCAATCATCCACGGAATACACAAGCCAAAATAAAGTGCAACCATGGAACCAATCGTATTCCTGATCAGACCGAAATTCAACACGGTGATAAAATCACTCGGCTCCTGCTTATTATAGAGTAAAACCAGAAGCAATGCCATACCTGCCGGAAACAAGTACCATTGAATTTTGCGCATCGCAATAATGATAACCGCTATGCCGAACAGATAAATACCCAACACACAATTATTTTCAGCGGACGGCATCATGGAAAAAGCCAATAAGATACCGCCGGTCGTAGCCATGACACGAACAATCCCCCGGAACTTAAGCATTTCATCATGCGGACGGATAATCAGCGTCGCAGCAATCGCCGCCCAGGCAGGATCCTTGATTTCAAGATAATAACCGATATACATGGTTCCCACAATGGCACAGGCAAATAGAAGACCCAATCTATGAATCTTGGGAATCTCAGGAACACGGGGAGAAGCCTTCTTCCGTTTTTTCTCTTTTTTTTCTGGAAAGAGATAATTCACGATGACAATCCACACACCGCTCGAAAATAAAAGCAAGGAAATGGGCAAGCCGCTATCCGCTGATGAATGATTGCTGACAGCCACAACAAACGAGGGTAAGAGAATCAGATAAGCAAGCAGGCCAATCCGCGTAAAAACAGCCAAGGGAACCGTCGCATAAACGACCAGGAATACGGAAATCATATCCATCCACCAAACACCGGGAAGGACAACTCCAAGTCCGAACACAATGGAAAGCATGACTACTGCAAACAGCAAGCGAAGCCTGTCTTGACGCTCCGGTTGTATGCCGACCATGGCCAACGGAATACTGCAAATACCGATTTCCAAACCGTAAACCGGTTTACCAAGCAAGCAAAGAACGATGGACGGTAACATGCAGAGAGCGCCTCTCAGCGCTTCCGCCCATGACCACTGTACATATTTGTTTATGATGCTCAGCATTTTACGATTCGAAAGCAATCGAACATAGGGATAATACATGCGCATAAGCAAACAAAAACAGTATTTTTGCCGTTGGAGAACCGGGCCTGTATTCTATTACTTGATAAAATCCGCTCTTTGGACATCGTAATGAACATGAGATACGCACGAATGCTTATTTTGTTTCTGTTTTTTCTTCCTTCCCTTTTTGCCAAAAGCTCGGAAGAAGTGCAGGCAAGCTATGCAACGCTTCAATTACATTCGGAAAACGAACAGATAAGCCCCGGGAAAACATTTTGGTTAGGCATCGCCATAAAGCTGGAACCAGGATGGCATATTTACTGGAAAAATCCCGGAGGACCGGGACTGCCTCCCGAAATAAGCTGGGAAACGATCGAAGGCGTGGATTTCGGCGAAATCACCTACCCTGCTCCCAAACGATTCGATTTTGACGGTATCATCAATTACGGCAGCGAAGGGAACACATTTCTTTTGATCCCGGTAACATTGGATAAAAAGATTACCGCCCCGCAGCTCACCTTTAACGCAACGGTAAATCTCCTCATCTGCAAAGATGTCTGCGTACCTGCCAAAACCACGCTTCAATTAACAATCCCTGTCGCTTCCCCGGCAAAAACAGATACCCAGGAAGAAAGTTTTTTCTCCGAAGCCAGAAACCGACTTCCCAAAACAGATCCGAAGCTGACAGCCGATTTTTCATTTGGGAATGATACGCTCACGGCCAAATTCACATTATCAGATCCCGTACAAATCCATTCTGCTTATTTTTATTCCGACAAAGAAATCATCGCGGCAGACAAGCCTCAAACATTCAACCAGGAAAACCATTCCGTGACGCTGCTGTTACCGTTGAATAAAACATCCACATTGCCGGAAATGATTTCCGGCATACTGGAAATAAGCACCGATCAGGGAAACACACATATAAGCATACCGGGACATGCGATTCATGCTACCGTCACTCCGAATACCACTGCCGCATTCGCCTTTAATGCCGGTTTTCTCACCACACTGGGATTTGGTTTTCTGGGAGGACTGATACTTAACCTGATGCCCTGCGTGTTTCCGGTCATCGGATTAAAGATTGTCGGATTCGTCAATCAATCAGGCAATGAAAAATCAAAAATCATCGCCCATGGAATCACCTTCACTGCAGGTGTTTTATTATCCTTCTGGATCATGGCCATATTGCTCATTGCACTTAGGCAAGGCGGAACCCAGTTAGGATGGGGATTCCAATTACAAGAACCGAGATTTATTTACCTGCTGATAATCGTTATTCTCGCCTTTGCGATGAATCTCAGCGGTGTTTTTGAAATCGGTACGTCCGCCATGAACGTCGGATCCTCGCTCACGCGCAAAAGCGGATTAAGCGGCTCCTTTTTTTCAGGGTTTCTTGCAACAGTTATTGCCACCCCTTGTTCCGCGCCTTTCCTTGCGCCTGCCTTGGGAAAAATCCTGACCTTACCCGCATTCCCTTCACTCGTGCTTTTCACGATGATCGGACTGGGTCTCGCATTTCCGTATCTGCTCCTCTCTCTGTTCCCGTCCCTGCTGAATTGCTTACCCAAGCCCGGAGCCTGGATGGAAAGTTTCAAACAAGGCATGGCGTTTCTTCTCTATGCTACCGTCGCCTTCCTCGTGTGGACATTCATCGGCCAGATTCCTGATGAAAGCATCCTGCTTTATTTACTGCTTGGACTGATTGTGATCGCTTTTTCGCTCTGGATTTACGGACGTTGGGCAAACATCGGACGGACGAGGAAAACACGCGTCCTGGCGACAGGGCTTTCACTGATGCTTATTCTCCTTACGGTAACAGGGAGCCTCTTGAGCATATCCCGATCGCGGGAACAGGCGAACACTCAAAGCAATGAGACACTTGTTTGGGAACCCTGGTCGCACGAGCGGGTTGAACAAGCGCTGGCATCCGGTAAAAAAGTCTATGTGGATTTCACTGCCCGCTGGTGCGCAACCTGCCAATGGAACAAACGTAACTACAACGATACGGATGTTCAAAAAGCCTTCCGCGAACAGAACGTTGTTTTACTAAAAGCGGACTGGACAAACAAAGATCCGGCCATAACGCAGGAACTTGCCCGGTTCAATCGTTTTGCGGTTCCCTTTAATGTTTTATTCATTCCAAACAAAGAACCGGTCATTCTCCCTGAACTGATCTCACCCACGGACATTCTGGATGCCTTGAAAAAATAAACGGTAGCATGTTATTTCCATGCCACCGTTATAAGGTTGATTCTGAATTCTTTATTTCTTCGGCGATTTCACCCTTGATGGGGGAACTCCCTCAAAAGTCATTTTCACGGGTTTGATAAACCCTTTCTCATCAAAGTACATCCGGTCAATACAGGTAGCACGATTATTTGCCGCCGTTTCACTCAACGGACGACGATGATAAACAATATACCACTCGTCGGCACCTTCATTATGAATGACAGAATGGTGCCCAGCACTCGTTGCGATACTTGCATCCTGTTCGAGGATTTTTCCGATACGTTTGAAGGGTCCCAACGGACTATCTGCTATGGCATAAGCTACTGAATAATCCGGATTACCCCAACCGCCTTCTGACCACATGAAGTAATACTTCCCATCTTTCTTGAACATACAAGGCCCCTCAGTATAACGCTCCGGCGTAACTTCCTTGAAATACGTGCCGTCATCAAAAGACTCGATTCCGGTAAAGTCCTTGTTGAGCTTAACAACATTACAATGCCCCCAACCGCCATAATACATGTAATAGCTACCGTCATCGTCACGGTATACAAACTGGTCGATCGGTTGCGCTCCGTTAATGATCTGACTGAGCAACGGTTTACCCAGCAGATCCTTGTACGGTCCTTGCGGTTTATCCGCAACAGCAACCCCGATACCTCCGATTTCACCTTCGTGGACATCATTGGCCGAAAAGAAGAAATAATACTTGTTGTCCTTCTTGATCATAGAAGGTGCCCACATGGCTTTCTTTGCCCACTTTACCCGTGATGAATCAATAATTTTTTCATGTTTCGTCCATTCGACCAAATCCTTTGATGAGAAAGCATCAAAGAATATCTGCTTCTCATAACGATCCGAATAGGTCGGGAAAATCCAGTATTCATTTCCGTAAATAATTCCCTCGGGATCGGCATACCAGCCTTCAAAGATCGGATTACCCGAAGTTTTTTTATTGTCCTTGGCAGAGGACGTCACGGTAGCATTCAGCATGGCAAAGCATGCTACCGCAAACATAATGGTTCTCTTGATTGTCATGGCGGATTATTTTTGGACTTTTATAAGAACAGCTCCGTGGGGAGGCACAACAGCTTCATAAACATTTCCAAAGACACCGGTATCCTGCTGCCTCCACACATCGCGTACTTTATTGTTTGGGTTTACTCCGGCATCTTCTGCACGGACTTTAATTCTACTAAATTCATTATCAAGATTGAAAATACCGACAGCCACAGCACCGTCGTGCAACGGTTTTACCCACACTTCATAACCGTCTTCTTTCGCAACGCGATGCGCCTGCTCCCCCAGCTTATCCTGATTGATTGCAATCACTTCGTCATTGGTAAGCAATGCTACCGTAAAATCATCCAGTTTCGTCATATCGCAGCCTATGAGCAATGGCGTGACCTGAATCGCCCAAAAACTGACATGCATGTACTGTTCATCCCATGTCAGCCGGGTTCTTCTGAGATTATCATTCCAACCGACATAACCGACAATCATCATATCCAGGTCATTCCAGCGGCCCGGCTTTGCGTACGGAGCCATCCGGTCAACGCCATGACGGAAAGCTATTCCGCTCAGACTATCCCAGGTATCCTCAATATCCCCTGTCACGCGCCACGTATTCGCATCAACCTGCGCACCCCAGGTCCAGACATCCTTCATCCCATATTGGCAAAGACTGTAAATGATGTCGCGCGGTTGCTTTCTCAATGCTTTTTCCATTACCCGGTATGGTTTGATAAACGCTTCAAGCGAATCATTTTCGACCACCGACGAATAACCGCACCAGTCGTATTTGAGATAGTCGATACCCCAATCATTGTAGATATCCGCATCCAAAGTTTCGTATTTGTATGAGCCTAAAAACCGCCCGCAAGTCAAAGGACCGGGAGATGAATAAATACCAAGTTTCAAACCACGTTCATGCATCCAATCCGCAAGCTTCCTGATGTTCCCGAATTTTTCATTCGGCTGCAAAATATTGTTCTCGTCACGCTCTGCGGCCTGCCATCCGTCATCAATATTCATGTAAGCCCATCCATGGTCAATAAGCCCTTTGTCAATCATCGCCTGGGCAGATCCGCGTACTTTCTCCTCCGTGACATTCACACCGAAGCAGTTCCAACTGTTCCAACCCATCGGAGGTGTCAAAGCCAACAAATCACCGCATTTGATTTCAAATGGTTTTCTGTCTGTACCCAGCGCATTCTTTACAACCAATGTTACCGTGTAATTACCGGCCTTTTCCAACTTGCCGGTAATGATACCGGTAGCATTATTCACCTGCAATCCCCGGGGCAAATTTTCCACACTGTACTCAAGCGGTTTCTTGCCTGTTGCCGGGATTTTATACAAGAAAGGTGAGCCCGGACGTACGCCAAATACATCAGCCCCGTTTACACGCGGCGTCTCTGGAGATACCGGTGTCAGAATATAAGGCAACGATTCCACAACAGCGCCCGTCTTTTTACCTGTCTTTTCATCCGTGAACTGGTAACGGACTTCCAGCATTTGTCCTCTTTCATGCTTGAATTGGTACTTGAAAGGATGCGTCGCTCCGGACGTAATCTGCGTTTTCTCCTTCTTTGTCTCGAGGACTTTCCCTGTAAGACGATCCACTACGGTTGCGATCATGCTTCCGCTCATCGTTTCGCTAAACCCGTTCGACAGTATCACGGTTTTTCCCGTGAGTTCCGGATTGGAAATATCCGCATCTTTACTGACATCAATGAGTACTTTGTCCACCATCCGGATCACCGGCTTGGCCCCGTTCATTCCGCCTAAACCGTTATCGTCCAGGACTTTTACCGCAATCACGTTTTCCTGGTCCCATTTAACAAAGGGAGCATTGGCATCAACCTGATAATTCCGCTCGGCATTGAAATTGGTACTGTAACCTCCTTGGTCATCATAAAAGCGTCCTGTTTTTCCGATTTTCACCCCGTTCCAATAGGCTTCATCCGCGTCATCGATTCGCGCCAGATAAACGTTCATTTTATCCTGGGAAAATGTCTTTTCGCGGAAAGATGACGGCAGCACAAAACGGAAACGGTACCATGCATATCCGTCCAGATTTCGGTACCCTTGGTTTTCCCAATGCACATCAGCCTTGATGGTTTTCCATGAGCTATCGTCAAAACCCGCATTCTTCCAGGAATCATCATTTCCCGGAGAGAATTTAGGATCCGGCAGCCGTAACGATGTATCTTCTTCGGCAAAAGCCTGCCAGGCACACATTAAAATAAGGGAGAATAAGCATATTATTTTTTTCATAAATCGTTTCTGATTTGATAAGTATAAACTCAATGTTCCCGCACAAGTTACAAGACAAATGCTTCTGACAGGACAAACAATAACGGAAATAACCTTTCTTCTTCATAAAATCCCATTATTATCTGTGTAATCATAAATCCTATGAAAAGAACAAAATATATCGCGCTGGTCGCGCACGATAACCGGAAAAAGGATCTGATCGAATGGGTTGAATACAATTGGCAGACATTAGTGCCTCACGAACTTATCTGCACCGGAACAACCGGACGGTTAGTCCAGGAAGCCATTGAGAAAAAACTCGCGGCACTGCCACCGGAAGACAGGGAACTGATGGGTAAGGTCAAAATCACCCGCCTTAAATCCGGACCTTTGGGAGGCGATCAACAACTCGGATCCCTCATTTGCGAGAACAAGATCGACATTATCATCTTTCTCTGGGACCCGATGGAACCTCAACCGCACGACGTGGATGTCAAAGCATTGCTTCGCATTGCAGTCCTTTACAACGTCGTCACGGCCTGCACCCGGTCCACCGCGGACTTTGTTATCTCATCGGAACTCTTCAACGACAAGTACGAGAAAACAGTCAAGGACTACAGTGCATACATAAACCGTGACCTCGCATAAGCGGTAGCATCTTCCTCCCAAGTCTTGGATTGAAAATCAGTTCATTATTGCTACCGTTCCTTGCAGATTATGGAAGATAATTCAGACAAGAACGCTAAAGCTACCGTCACAACACCACATGTGTTTTCAGGATGGCGTTACTTGCTGGTTTATCCTGTTTGTGCCCTTGTAAAACTCTGGCTCTGGACTATCCGTTTTAAAATGACCGACGAATCGCGCAAGGCATTTACCGACAGATCAAAACCGTCGATTTTTGTCCTGTGGCATAACCGTATTATCTGCGCCCCGGCCATATTTCCCAAACTACGTCCCGGCAGGAAGCTTTACTGTCTGGTCAGTACAAGCAAAGACGGTGCCTGGCTTACCGCTTTCTTCCGTGCAATGGGCGTTTATACCGCGCGCGGTTCAAGCAGTAAACGGGCCTCGACAGCCATGCTCGAAATGCTGCGGCGACTGGAGGAAGGCAACGATGTCGGACTCACGCCCGACGGACCCAGAGGCCCTGTTTACATTGCTAAAAAGGGAGCCATGAAAATTGCCGAGATGAGCAATTCCCCCATCGTCATAGGCATGTTTGCTTATAAAAAAGCCATACGTTTCAAGAGCTGGGATCGTTTTGCCATTCCCTATCCTTTCTCGGAAGTTGAATTTAAATGCATACGCTTTGAGAACATCAAGGCACTTACGCCTAACGGCGAAGATTCCACGGAACGCATCCAGGAAGTCCTGATGTCCGTAACCGATGACAGCGACCTGGAAAGGAAAGGTGAAAAGATTGAAATAAAAAGGAAACCGTAAGATGTCATCTTGCTTTCCTAGCTCTCAACGCGTACCATTTCCCCTATCATTTATTGTTCCATTGCTTTTGTTCTGTTCAGCCTGTGCACCCGTCTATGATCCCCATCTGGATGAGACTCATGAAGCCAGTGACGCAAAAGTTCTTGGAAAAGAATTAAAAGTCACCGTTGAAACACTTGCCAATGATATTGGGGAGCGCAACTGTTACCAACCGGAAAATCTCGAGGCTTCTGCAGCTTGGATAGAAGAAGCATTTCAAAAAATGGGATACAGGACAAGACGTTTGCCGGTCTATGTACCCGATGGAGAACCCTATCATTGCGGTGAAATGACCGTGTGGAATATCGAAGCAGAAAAAACAGGAATTACTAAACCAAACGAGATTTTAATTGTTGGAGCCCATTATGACTCAAAAGTGGGCATGAGAGGATGGCATGATCACGATAATCCCAACAAAGATAAAAAAGGAACACCCGGTGCGAATGACAATGCCAGCGGCATAGCTGCAACCCTGGCATTAGCACGTATATTTGAGCAAATTCCGACGGAACGCAGCATTCGCTTTGTTGCTTTTGTTAATGAAGAACCGCCATTTTACCAGACCGATGCCATGGGTAGCCTTGTTTATGCCAGATATCTGGTTAAAGACAAAAACCTGAAAGTCGTCGGCATGCTTACTCCCGAGACATTAGGTTGCTATTCGCCGGAACGTCAGGAGAAACGCGTGCCGTTTTCGGGAACACTCGGACTTAGCAGTAAATCTGATTACGTCTGTTTTCTAAGCAACAGAAACTCTATTCCCTTCACAAAGGAATGTGCCGAAGTCTTTCAGAAACATAGCCGTATAGAATTACGCCGCATGTCTTTTCCCAGAATATCCAAAACGGTAGCATGGTCGGATGATTGGTCTTTCTGGGAACAAGGTATTCCCGCATTTGCCGTGACCGATACAACCTTTTTACGTTCTGACCATTATCACGAACTGAGCGACACGCCTGAAAAACTGGATTATGAAACAATGGCAGAAGTCGTCTGGGGATTACGTTACGTGGTAGAACACGTAGCAAATAAACCGTAATACCCCTATTTCTGACGTTGTTCGCGCAACGCGTTCAGTACGTTCTTCGGGACAAAGCGATCAATGTTACCGCCATAATGCTGTACCTGTTTGATAAGCGTCGAACTCGTGTAAAAAAACTTTTCGCTGGGCATCAGAAAAATCGTTTCTATCTCAGAAGACAAATGACGATTCATCTGTGCCATCTGAAATTCATATTCAAAGTCTGAAACAGCTCGCAATCCACGGATGATGGCACTTGCGCCAAGGCTCTTGGCAAATTCGACCGTCAGTGAGTCAAAAGACTTAACCTCGGCATTATCCAGCTTCATTTCAGCCACAATTTCTCCGATAAGCTGTTCGCGTTCATACGCACTGAACATAGGATTTTTCCCTGCGTTCTTTGCCACTGCGATATACACCTTGTCAAAAATGCAGCAGGCGCGTTTCAATAAGTCTAAGTGACCAAATGTGATCGGATCAAATGTTCCCGGATAAATCGCGGATTTCATGACAAATACTCTATCCTCAGGATTTTTTGTTTAAATAAAAATCGTTCTGGCAACTATTAAATCTTAAGGAAAGAAGGTGATTTTTAGGATTTCCCCTTAATGCTCAATGGCAGACAAAGGAAAACCCGGTCTGACATGCATCCATTGCGATGTGGCGTATAATTGCCATGAACCCTCTTCGTACACCCATATTTCAGTATAAAAATCAGTACTGCTTATCGTATTGGAGATATTCGGTTTCACATATTTGATAAGTTCGGCGGAAATTTTTCTCTCAGAGCTTCCCCAGGAAGCCATTGGGTGCGCATAAACCGTATAAATGCTTTTCGGTAAAACAGAAGACAACGTATCTTTCTCGCTCATGGTTTTCTTTGATGAATCGGCAATAAACGATTTTACTTTATCAGCATCACCGCGAATGACCGCTTTATCGTAAAGCGTAACAGCATCGGACAAAGAAGCTATTCCCCATTCCTTTGTACACCGATCCATCATGGATGCAGACAGCTTATCGTACCGCTCCAGCATTGCATCGGAAAACCCGAAAGGTTCTTCTGCACTGCCAGATTTGCCGGTAGAATGACGAATCATGATAAATATGAAACCTAATAACAGAACCAGTACCCATTTATTGTTTTTAATATTCATAGTTTTAATTGCAGATAATTTATCCTGTTTAGATTAAACCGCAGCGAATAAGCAAGGCGGTAGCGTCAGGGTCACGTCCCATGAAATCGCGATAAAGTTTTGCAGGATCTTCGCTGTTTCCCTTTGCGAGTATCTTTTTGCGGAATTCACCTCCGACCTGGGGATTCATGATACCGCGCTGCCTGAAAAGCGTAAAGGCGTCCGCATCCAATACTTCCGCCCATTTATAGGAATAATAACCGGAAGCATATCCGACAGGGTCGCTGAACACATGGGTAAGCCGATAAACAATCGGATTGGGTTTTGTTGCGGTTTTTACTGTGTAAGCATTCAGGACAGCACGACATTGCTCACTCAAATCGCCTTCCAGAAAGTCGCTGACATGCAGGTGCATTTCCAAATCAATTTTCCCGATTGAAAGCTGGCGCATCTTGAAACTGGCAGACATAAAATTCCTGGCCGCCACCATTTTCCTAAACAGATCTTCGGGGACGGTAGCATGGGTTTCGTAATGACGCGCAAAGAGATCAAGAGACGAACGCTCCCAACACCAGTTTTCCATAATCTGGGAAGGCAATTCAACAAAATCCCAGGCAACATTGGTACCACTCAGTGATTTCACTTCAACATTCGCAAGCAGATGGTGCAGCAAGTGTCCGAATTCATGAAAAACCGTTTCAACTTCCCTGTGGTTCAAAAGCGCCGGTCTTCCTTCAACGGGAGCAGACATGTTTCCGCACATCAATCCCAGATGCGGCTCCTTTTTCCCGTTTGCCCGGTTACCCGTTATCAGATGATTCATCCATGCCCCACCCCGCTTGGACTCACGCGGATACCAGTCCGCGTAAAACGAACCAAGATGCTCACCGTTCGCATCCTGAACAGCATAAAACTTAACATCCGGATGCCAGACTTCTGTCACATCCTCAGGGGCAATCGTCATGCTTCCGGGTTCAATATATGTAGACGGTTTCTCATAAATCTTTACACCGAAAATGGTTTCGCAAATTGAAAATAAACCGCGAATCACCTTGTCCATCGGAAAATACGGACGTAATGCTTCTTCATCAAAATCATATTGTTTTTTCCTGAGTTTCTCCGACCAATAGGCGATATCCCACGGCTCCATCTCCGCGGTAGCATCTGCGTTCGATTCCTTACGCCAGAATGCTTTTAATGCCTCAACTTCCTTGTCAAAAAACGGTTTTGTTTTTGCATGCAATCCTTCCACAAAATCCAGTGCATGCTTTCCCGCCTTGGCCATCCGCCGCTCCAGAACAAGATCGGGAAAGTGCGTTTTTCCGAGAATTTCAGCACGCTGCTGTCGCAGTTCCAGGATGCGTTTTATCAGTTTTCCGTTCTCATAAGGTTCGAGTGTACCCAGAAGATTGTTAGCTTCCCAGACCTGTTTCCGCACGGCAGGATCATCCAGATAAGTCAACACCGGTAGCATGGAAGGAGCCTGCAAGGTAAATCGCCAGACAGGCTGCTTCTCTGACCCAAGACCCTTGTTCCTTGCATTTTGCAATGCTTCCGCGCGCGCGCTGTCCGGCAATCCGTTCAACTTGGATTCATCATCTACCAGCAGACTCCATGCATTTGTCGCATCCAAAACATGCTCCGAAAATTTCTGGGTCAATTGGGCCAACTGGGATTGCACTTTCTCCAATTCCCGTTTCTGTTCGGAAGACAGATCCGCCCCCATCGCCTTAAAACCAGCCATTGTTTCCTCAAGAAAACGCTTTCTCGTCGGGCTCAAGCGTTTTGCCTCTTCTGTTTTTGAAAACGCCTTTATGACCTTCCATAGCTCCGCATTTAAAGGAATGCTACCGTAGAAATCGGTAACTTTCGCCAGAACAGCATTGTAAGCCTTTCGCAAAGCGTCCGAGTTGCATACAGCATCCAGATGGGAAATCAGTCCCCATGCGTGATCCAGACGCACGGTAGCATTCTCCAGCGCATCCAATGTGCTCGCATAGGAAACAGAGTCCTCACTTTGTCCGGCAATCTCCGCAATATTCCTTTTTGCTTCTTCCAGAGCAGCATCAATATCAGGTTCAACACATTCGGGCAACAAACGGGACCATTTAATATTAAAAGATGTATCTAAAAACGGATGCTTCTTCATTTCAGGCATGCAGCTAACATTACACAAACAGAAACCGTATAGAAGGAAAAAGAACAGCCGATTTATACCGCGGTCACAAGGAAATGCAGTCATTTTGATGAACAAATCCCGTCTTTTGACAACACCTCCATTTTCTTTCTCAAGAAACGTAACAACCTGTTGACCTTTATATTGAATTCTTTATTGTGATTAGTTTTCAACAAGAATTAATTGACCTGTTATTCATGAGCGAATTAGCCATAAAAAACCTGAATGTTTCCATTGAAGGAAAACAAATCCTGAAAGATTTTGAACTGACCCTGCCCAAGGGAGAAGTTCATGCAATCATGGGACCTAACGGTACCGGTAAAAGCACGCTCGCAAAAGTCCTGGCCGGACATGAAGATTATACGGTGGAATCAGGAGAAGCATTTCTGGACGGGGAAAACATCATCGGTCTTGAGCCGGATGAAATCGCCCGAAAAGGTTTGTTTCTCGCCTTTCAATACCCGATGGAAATACCTGGCGTTACCATTGCGAATTTCCTCCGCGCCGCTCTTAAAGCCCGCATGAAAGAAGGACAGGAACTTTCAGCCCGTGATTTCTACAATCAACTGTATGAAAAAATGGACCTGCTGAAAATTGACCGAAAATTCACCTCCCGTTACGTGAATGAAGGCTTTTCCGGAGGAGAAAAGAAACGCTGTGAAATTTTGCAGATGGCCATGCTGAGCCCCAGTTACTGCATCATGGACGAAACAGACTCAGGACTGGACATCGATGCTCTCAAAATCGTAGCGCACGGGGTTAATGCAATGCGCAGCAAAGATCGTTCGTTCTGCATCATTACCCACTACCAGCGCCTTCTGGATTACATCGTGCCTGACGTTGTGCATATCATGTATGACGGAAAAATCGTAATGACCGGTGACAAGGACTTGGCCAAGCAGCTTGAAGCCAAAGGTTACGACTGGGTAAAAAACAACTTTGCAGCAAGCAAATGAACGAAAACGAAAATCAGGAAAAGCCCGACGCCTTGAATGTCGACCGTGACATCGGCAATTTCCATTATAAGACCGATTACGAGTATAATGCCGGAATCGGACTCACCCCTGAAACCATTGATTACATGGTCAAGGCGAAGGGTGAAAGCGATTGGGTGCGCGATTTCCGCCTGCGTGCGCTAAAAGTATTCGAGCAGAAGCCGCTTCCGACCCATTGGGCGAGCAAGGAGCTTGAAACCATAGAATTCGATAAAATACATTATTACCTTGCAAAAGGACAACGTCCGACCCGCTCCTGGGAAGATGTCCCTTCCGAAGTGAAGGAAACTTTTGAACGGCTCGGAATACCTGAACAGGAACGTAAGTTCCTGGCAGGCGTGGAAGCGCAATTTGACAGCGAAGCAGCCTATTCGAACATGAAGGAAGAGCTTCGCAAACAAGGCGTTATCTTTGTAGGACCCACGGAAGGACTACGCGAACACAGGGAAATTTTCGAGAAATGGTTCAGCAAAGTCATTCCGGTCAATGACAATAAATTCGCCGCCCTGAACAGCGCCGTATTTTCCGGCGGGAGCTTCATTTATGTTCCCAAAGGCGTAAAAGTAGCCCAACCGCTCCAAGCCTACTTCCGGATTAATGCGGAAAGCTTCGGACAGTTTGAACGAACACTGATTATCGCTGACGAAGGTGCTGAAGTCACTTACATGGAAGGCTGTACCGCCCCGAAATTTGAAACCTCCACGCTTCACTGTGCGGTGGTTGAACTGGTCGCCCTTAAAGGAGCCAAAGTCCAGTACATCACAGTCCAGAACTGGTCGAATAACGTTTTTAACCTCGTGACAAAACGCGGTTGGGCTGAGGAAGAAGCTGAAATCCGCTGGATTGACTGTAATATCGGTTCAAAACTGACAATGAAGTATCCGGCAGTCGTTCTAAATGGACGCAAGGCCCGCGGCGAAGTATTGTCCATTGCCCTGGCCGGTGACGGACAACACCAGGATACGGGGGCAAAGATGATCCACCGGGCCAATGACACCTCTTCCAATATCATTTCAAAATCCATTTCCATCGGTCAAGGCCGTGCAAGCTACCGTGGCCGTGTCGAAATCCCGCGCGGACTCAAAGGATGCAAAAACAATACGGAATGTGACGCATTGCTTATCAATACGAACAGCCGTACCGACACCTATCCTGCAATCTCCGTCGATGGCAACCAGAATGCCGTGCAACATGAAGCTTCCGTTTCAAAAATCAGTGCAGAGCAGATATTTTACATGCAACAACGCGGATTATCGGAAGCAGAAGCCATGAGCCTGGCAGTAAACGGATTCGTTAACGACCTGATCAAGGAATTCCCGATGGAATACAGTGTCGAACTCAAACGGCTTATTGAACTTCAGATGGAAGGCAGCGTCGGCTAGACGGTATTTTCTTTGAAATAGCAAAACAGTTGAATTTCGATTTGAGAAATTCAACTGTTTTTTTATACTTATCTATTTAGTAAATCAGAATCGATACTATATGAAAAAATCAATCTTGTTGGGTCTCGCTATCCTTCCCCTTACAAACCTGAGCACCCATGCTACTGAAAGCGGCATGGGTCATTATATTCCGGGTGCTCTCGGAACGTTAATCGACACGCCGCCAAATAAGCCGGGACTGGCACTGGAACTCCAGTATAATCTTTTCAACGGCAGTATGACAAACGGCGATCAGATAAGTATCGGACGAAATCTTGTTGGCGGAGTGGATGTTATTGCCAACTCCGCTGTCGCCATCGCTGTCTATACTATTGAACCAACCATCCTTGGCGCCCATTACTCCGCCGGGGTTTTTGTACCCTTTTCTGACATTCAGGTAAAAGGCAAATTACAGATAGGCCCTATCACCCGCTCGAAAAAAGACACTGCCACAGGAATCGGAGACATTGCATTTGCACCGGTTATTCTTAACTGGACAGCTGGAAATACCCAATACTTTTTCCTGTTCCCCATATACACGCCCACAGGTTCCTATTCAAAATCCGATATCGCAAATCTTGGGATGAACTATTGGACCTTTGAACCGACTGCAGGCATCACTTATCTGCATCCCGAAACACTGATCGGAGCCACTGTTTTTGCGGCATTGGATTTCAATACGGAAAACACGGACATGGATTACCAAAGCGGAAGACTTTTCCATACTGACGCAAGCGTCTTCAAAGAATGGATGTACGGAGCACAAACCATGTGGGGAATCGGTGCGGCTGTTTCATGGATCCAGCAGATATCCGATGACAGCGGCGATGGCGCCGTTCTTGGGGATTTCCATCAACGGACAACGGCGGTTGGTCCCTTCATCAATCTATCGCACTTTACAAAGGATTCAGCACTATCCATGGAAATCAAATACCTGAGACAGATTGATTCTTCCAATACCATTGAGGGCGACATTGTCTGGGTAAAATTTGCCTATCTGTTTTGATTCAATCATTTTTAATTTTGAGGAACAACTGGCTTTCGCTTACTGTTTTTGTTACATTGATTCCTCACAAAAATAAAATATTCTAGATCATCATGTTGGAACTTAATTCTGCAGAAAAGAAAGCCCTACGAGGATTAGCACAAACAATCAAGCCGGGTATTCACGTTGGAAGCAACGGCATCACCGAAAATATCGTTCAGGAAATGGAACGTCTTTTAAAAAAGGATGAACTGGTCAAGGTAAAGTTTTCCGCAGAACGTGAAACCATTCAGTCCCAATGTACCGAACTCGCCGAAAAGACGGAAAGCTGCCATGTCGGAGGAGTCGGGAAAACAGCTTCCTTTTATCGCCCAAAACCAAATTGAATAAATCTATGCCCAACTCCAAATCCATAAGAAAACGAAATAAACCCTTCAGAGTGCTTTTCGTATGTCTTGGTAACATTTGCCGCTCCCCCGCCGCGGAAGGCATATTCAACCATTTTCTTGCCAAGGAACAACTTGATCATCTTATAATCTGCCAATCCGCAGGAACAGCAGGTTATCACATAGGAAACCCACCGGACCAACGGATGCGAAGTGCAGCCGAAAAACGGCAAATCAAGTTACTCTCAAAAGCCCGGCAGATTTCTTTGCAGGATCTTGAGCATTTCGACTGGATAATCACGATGGACGATTCTAATTTTCTTGATGTTATCCAATTGGATGTGACAGGAAAATACCGCAAGAAAATCATGACTTTCTGCAGCTTTTGCACGGTACATAAGGACAAGTTCGTTCCCGACCCTTATTACGGCGGTCTTTCCGGATTTGATCATGTTCTGGACATTCTTGAAGACGGTTGTCTGGAAATCATAAAACGAATCAAAAACCAACTTTCGAAAACATAAACCGCTCAATGCTATGAAAACAAACCTTAAGGAATCTTTCAAAGGAAACATTCCTGCCGCGGTATTGTCAAAAGGCTATCGGGCCGGCCTTCTGCTGACCACGCTCGGGATGGTATTACTTCCTCTCGTCTATTTCGCGATAATCGGCCTCATTGCCTATTTTTTCATTTATCGCTGGGGTCTCTATGAAAATACGTATCATTTGACCGGTTCAGCCCGCAAGCTGTCTATTAATCCTGTGCTTATCGTCATCGGGATTGTCTTCGTCGTCTTCATGATAAAACCGATATTTGTACGCAGACCCAAGGGCGTAAGGCCGATTACCCTTGATATGGAAAAAGAACCCCAACTGAAAACCTTTATCCAGGAGATATGTACACAGGTCGGTGTCGCGTTTCCCGCGGAAGTCCGTGTTGACAACCTCGTCAATGCCTCCGCCGGCTTCCGGAGCGGCATGCTTAGTATTATGAAAAAAGATTTGGTGCTTACTATCGGACTGCCGCTCGCTACCGGATTAACGATGACACAACTCGGAGGAGTCATTGCCCATGAGTTTGGTCACTTTGCGCAGCGCGCCAGCATGGCCTGCACCTATATCATCCGTAGCATAAACCACTGGTTTTCGCGCGTGGTTTTCGACCGGGATATCCTCGACGTATGGCTCGACAACATGGATAAACACGTCAATGACTTCCGATGGACACTTTTTAAATGGTTCATGCAATTCTTCATCTGGGTCACCAGAAAAATCCTCCATGGACTCATGCTGCTCGGTCACATTATCAGTTGCTATCAGGCAAGACAAATGGAATTTGATGCCGATTATTATGAGACGCAGCTCGGAGGTTCCGAGTCATTTGCCCAGACAAGCCGTGAACTCATGTACCTTTCGGGTGCAAACAGCGAAGCTTTCGAGGCATGCCGCCGCCTTTACCAAGACCATAAGCTCGTAGACAATTATGTGTTATTGGTCAAAGACTACCGTCTCCGGCAAAGCGATGAATTCGTCAAGCGCGTGGAAGAATACATAGCCGGAGAAAAAACAGGCCGTTACGATACGCACCCCTGTACCCGTGACCGTATTCGGCACGCTGCCGAGCTGCATGCTACCGGCATTTTTCATGTTTCTAAACCCGCAGAAGAACTGTTCTCCGATTTCCCTTCACTTTCCAGGGATATCACAAAACATTATTATCAATCCGAGCAGCAAATTGATTTAGGAAAAATCAAATGCGTTCCCACTCAGGAAATTCTGAAAACGCTCCATCAGGAAGAAGCCGCCGAAAAGGCACTTGTGCGATTGGCCGGAGGCTATGTGCTTTTCCAATACCCGTTGATGCTGCCACTTGAATCAGAATCGGATACCGATCTCAAACACCTGCTCGCATCCGCAAAAGAAAACCGTACATGGCTGGACGAAAACACGGAAAAGCTTAATACGCTCCTGGATGAGAACCAGAAACTCTGGCAAAAGGAAATAAACCTTCAGGCGGCAATACAACTGGCAAATACAGGATTTGACGTATCCCCCTACGGACTGGAGATTGAAGCGGAAGAATTAAAACAAGCGCAGGACACTCTGGTAAAAATCCAAAAGGAACTGGAAGAGACGATCAGGACGGATCAGGATCGGGACAGACACGCGGTAGCATGGATCAACGCAGCACTCCATGCCGCAGAAAGTCCCACGGTAAAGTCTCATATGGAACAACCCGACGAAGCGGAAGAACTTATCCGTCTTCTGAAATCATATCAGGATTTCATGAATGTTTTTCCCAACATCAAGGAACTCATTACCCTGGACATTTCTTCCGGTTACATCACAAACCATCAGAAAGAGCTTCAGGAGCACAAGGATTTTCATGCTTCCGTCACAAAGACTATCTCAGAGCTGAGTGCCGTTTACAGAAAAACCCTTGCAGCAGCCCAATTTCCTTATCCGTTCGAACATGCCCAAGGAAACATAACGGTGGCAGACTATATAAAGGACGCAACCCCATCCACTCATCCGGCCGACCAGGTTTCGGTGGCAATCGGTCAAGTCCGATTCCTCTACTACCGGATGCTTGAACGCATATTCTTTATTGCGGAACGCGTTCTTAACGCGCTCGAAAAATCGGTTTAAAAATTCGGACAAGAAAACCTGTAATGAAGTAAAACCATCCGGAAATTTGAATTCACCCATGATATTTTTATATTTTATCCGTAAACAGAAATGCTATCATTCATCTTATTCTAACAATATTCTCACATGAAAACTCTTTTAAAAATCGTATTGGGATTACTTGTACTTGTCGTTCTCTTATTGGCAGGTGCTTATTTCTTCGCAGGAAACCTTGTGAAGACGTCTGTGGAAAAAGTTGTCCCCAATATAACAAAGACAACGGTTGGCGTTGATTCCGTTGTCATTGTCCCTCACTCCGGCGTATTCGGTTTGAAGAATTTCAAACTCGGCAATCCCGCAGGATTTCAACAACCAACCTCTTTCGAACTCGGCGAAGTGGAATTCGAAGTGGACACAAACAGTGTCATTAAATCAGTGCAAGGATCGAACGATGCCATTGTCATCAATAAAATCAGTGTCATCGCTCCGAAAGTCACTTATGAGATAAAATCAGGGACCCTTACAGACAGCAATATTGCCGCCATTCAAAAAAATGCCGAAGCTGCCTTGGGAGCAGGCGGTAAAAAACCTGACGAGAAGAAACCCGATGAACCAAAAACCGAAGAAGGTCCTGAGAAGAAATTCATACTCAAGGAGTTCACCTTTGCGGAAAGCACGGTCACCATCGCTTATGGCGCAAATCCGGTCACGATTCCTCTTCCATCCTTTACATTGAAGGACCTCGGTGTTGCCGAAGGCGGACTTACAGGCAAACAACTTGGACTTAAAATAACGAGTGAAGTCACCAAGCAAATCATATCGGGAGCCGCAAGCGCCACAACCAAGGCAATCAAGGATGCAGGAAAGGCAGCGGGCGAAGCGA
The DNA here is from genome assembly GCA_031552815.1 of Opitutales bacterium. Lineage (GTDB taxonomy): Bacteria > Verrucomicrobiota > Verrucomicrobiia > Opitutales > JAVBMG01 > JAVBMG01. The sequence goes on along the minus strand of JAVBMG010000008.1, from coordinate 87,751 downwards.
TCAAAGATGCGGGTCAAAACCTTAAGGATGCAGGAAAGAATGCAGGAGACAGCATTAAAAATCTTTTTAACTGAAAAAGAGTACTTTAACAAAGAATCCACGGTAACACTGCCGTGGATTTTTTATTTGCAGCCCATCAGATCAATTAAACCTGTTTACCGGCAACCCAAAAATCATTCTTCTATCGGCTCTTCCTCACCCAGGAATTTTGGCTGCTTACCGACAAGTAAATCCAAAAACATTTTTACGCGCGCCAACCCTTCACGCCCGAGATTCCTCCAACGCCACTTTCTCGCAGAAACATCCTTTGCGTTATAAGCTACCGCTTCTATTCCATGCGTATGGGCCAAATAAACGGCACGGGCATTATGGAACTCCTGCGAAATGATTGTTATTTTTTTCTGCCCGAAAATCTCCTTGCTGCGGACAACAGAATCCAGCGTACGGAATCCCGCATAATCCAGGACAATGGCATCATCCGGTATTCCGCGCGCCAGCAAATCCGCGCGCATATCTTCGGGTTCATTATACCCATGTGAATGGTTATCGCCGCTCAGAAGAATTTTCCTGATCTTACCGGCCTTGAACAAAGCCTCTGCCGCATCAATACGGTATTTATAATAATAGTTCTGACGGCCGTTGTTTAAATACTTTCCGGTTCCCAAAACCAACCCCACATTGTTTTCGGGAATAGCATTTACGTCATCGTAGATAAACGGTCTGGCGTCATTTTCTACCAAACGGTAACACACAAGCACACTACCGACAAAAACGACCGTCATCATAACACAGACACAAATTGCCAGAAGAAGGATTTTCCACCAGGAACGTTTCGGACGGATATCAGCTTTGGCAACCGCTTTCATCAATCATTCTTACTTGCGGACAATATTTGCTTTTGCTTTTCCTTCCACGAATTCCGGAGTGATGATGACTTCTTCAATGCTACCGTCGTGCGGCAACTCATACATCACATCAAGCATCAACGCTTCAACGATGGAACGCAGCGCGCGTGCTCCTGTTTTCATTTCCTGCGCTTTCTGGGCAATGGCGGTAATCGCTTGGGGTTCAAAAGTCAGCGTTGCCCCTTCCATTGCAACCAGCTTTCCGTATTGCTTGAGCAACGCATTCTTTGTATTGCACAAAATATGTTCAAGTTCCGGCAAGGTCAGTTCATTCAGCACGGAGATTACAGGCAAACGCCCGATGAATTCAGGTATCATTCCAAAACGAGCCAAATCCCCTGGCTGCACATATTTCACGATATACTCGCTCGGGTTGATAACGCCTGATGCTTTCGCAGTCTCAAAACCCAAGGTATTTTTCCCGATCCGGCGCTCAATAATTCGGTCCAAACCGACAAAGGCTCCGACGCAAATGAAAAGGATATTGGAGGTATCTACCTTTATGTACTCTTGCTGCGGATGCTTGCGCCCGCCTTGAGGAGGAACATTACAAACGGTTCCTTCCAGGATCTTTAATAAAGCCTGTTGAACGCCCTCGCCCGAAACGTCGCGCGTGATGGAAACGTTTTCGGTCTTCCGCGCAATCTTATCAACCTCATCCACATAGATAATGCCGCATTGTGCTTTCTCAATGTCGTAATTTGCCGCCTGCAACAGGCGCAAGACAATATTCTCCACATCCTCGCCGACATAGCCTGCCTCGGTCAGCGTGGTAGCATCAGCAATTGCAAAAGGTACTTTCAACTGCTCGGCCATCGTACGGGCAAGCAGTGTTTTTCCGGTCCCGGTAGGCCCAATCAGCAGGACATTGCTTTTTTCAACATGGACATCCGAGAATTCCTTGTAAAGCGATTGGTCCATGTTACCGCTTTCCAGCGCGAGACGCTTATAGTGATTATAAACCGCAACAGACAATACCTTCTTTGCATGTTCTTGCCCGACTACATATTTATCAAGCTCTGCCCGGATTTCCGCAGGTTTTGCAAGATTGAAAAGCGCTTTTTGCTTTGTCTTTGTTTTCTCAGCGGCGGCAACCCGGGCCTGTCTCTCACGTTCAAATGCCTGATAGCACAGCATTGCGCATTCCCGACAGATAGTCACACCTGACTCTGCCATGACAAGATGCCCGACCTTGCTTTCGTCGCGATTACAAAATGAACACGTTCTGGGTTTATCCATCGAAGTACGTACTGAAGTTATTTTTACCGCTTCATCAACAGAAAACGGAAAGCAGCGGTCTCAGTTTCCCGTTTATTGCTTTTATTAGACAGGCTTTTCAGCAATAACGCGATCAACAATGCCGTAAGCCTTGGCTTCCTCGGCTGTCATATAGTAATCGCGGTCGCTGTCTTTTTCCACCTGCGCGACATCCTTGCCAGTGTGTTTGGAAAGGACTTCATTCAGTACCTTTCTCCAGCGGATGATTTCCTTTGCTGCAATGGAAATATCCGAAGCCTGGCCTCCCGCACCGCCAGAAGGCTGATGGATCATGATCCGGCTGTTTGGCAAAGCGTAACGTTTTCCGGGAGTTCCCGCCGCAAGCAGGATGGTCGCCATGCTGGCTGCCATACCTACGCAGTAAGTTACCACGTCACACTGGAGAAAATTCATCGTATCATAAATCGCCATACCTGCCGTCACCGAACCGCCCGGGGAATTAATATACACATGGACATCCTTCTTGGGATCATCCATTTGCAGGAAAAGCATCTGTGCAACAACCGCATTCGCAACAAAATCGTCGATTGGCGAACCGATGAAAATAATGCGATCCTTCAACAAACGGCTATAGATATCCCAAGCGCGCTCATTGCGGCCATCACCTTCGTAAACATATGGAAGCGGTATGTATGCCACGGTAACTTGATCGTTTATTTTTTATCCACTACTTTTGCATTCTCGGAAACGAATGCAATTGTTTTCTCAACAAGTACCGCACGCTGGAGCTTTGTCAAACGGAACTGGTCCTTTTTGATTTCCTCAATGACTTTGTTAATAGGCAATCCCCGGGCCATTGCCTCGCGGACCAGAACATTGTACATGTCATCGTTCGTCACCGTGATTTTTTCCGCGTCAGCAATCGCAAGTACAATATACTGAAGCTTTACACGCTCGCGCGCTGTCTTCTCCGCACCGGCTTTAATCTCAGCCTGATGCTCGGTAAAGTCAGCACGGCTTGCACCGTAAGCACGCATCTGGCGATTCACAAAATCGTCGACAAGCTCCTGGGATTCGGAATCCACAACACTCTGGGGCAAATCAAATTCCACGCTGCTACCGAGCTTCTCAAGGATCTGGCTGCGGCGGGATTGCATATTCTGGTTTTTCTTCTGGGCGGCAAGATTCTTCTGGAGGTTCTCGCGGAGCTCCGCCTCATCCTTCACCTTGTTGGACTTGAAAAACGCTTCATCCATCGGAGGAACGGTTTTCTCGCGGATTTCCAAAACCTCAATAAAATAACTTGCTGTTTTTCCCGCAAGATCCTTGTTCTCAAAATCGGCAGGAAATACATGAGTGACTTCTTTTCTTTCACCCTTCTTCATACCGATGATACCGTTTATCACCGAGCTTACCCCCGGTCCTTCGGTTCCCGCTTCTTCCCAGGTTCCGTTTTGCTTGCCGTACATGGACATCGCCGGGGCAATTTCAGAAATCGGTTTTCCGTCAATGCTACCGTCATAATTGATCTTTGCAAAATCACCCTTGCACACGTCACGTTCCACGACCTTATATTCCGCACGTTGGTTCAAAAGACCGTCAATGGCCTTCTGAACATCCTGGTCTGTGACTTCTTCCGATGCTACCGTTACTTCGATTCCCTTATATTCCGGCAAAGTAAAAGCCGGAACCGTATCAACCACGATTTCACAGGTAGCTGTCTGATCCAGATCGGCATCCTTGACTTCCACAACAAGAGCAATCTTCAATCCATTATCCTTGGTCGCCTTTTCATAGGCTGACTGGACAAGCTTGCGGCGCGCCTCATCCTTGATGCCCTTCGCATAATTCTTCTGAACAACAGCAGTCGGAGCCTTTCCCGGACGAAACCCGGGAACTTTGGCATGGGCGGCAAATTCATTCAGAATACTGCTTTCCTGCGCCTGTATTTCCTCTGCGGTAAAAGTCGCGACGATGTTTTTACGGATGGAGTTGATGTCTTGTACCTGGATGTTCACGGAACTTAAATGTTATTAAGGTTAAAATGTGAAATAGCAAAAAAGTATCTATTCAAAGGATGATTTTAAAAGGTAAAGTCGCCCCTTGGTCAATGCTTTGTTTGCAGGAAACAAAAAGAAAAGGAAGAAAAATAACATTACCCATAAGCCATTGAAACACAAGACAATCATTCTGTACTTCAGGTATCTTTGCCCCATTTATTTTTACTTCTTTTGATAAATAACCGCTTGATTCATCCGGTATTTACCATTCTAATGCAAGGTCTTCGTCAGTGTTTCATAAAATATGGAAAATCTCGTTATTATAGGAACCGGTTGCGCAGGACTGACTGCCGCTATCTATGCGGCCAGAGCGAATTTGAATCCCTTGGTTATTGAGGGTTCTCAGCCAGGCGGTCAACTGACAGTCACAACCGATGTCGAAAACTACCCTGGTTTTCCCGAAGGAATCGACGGTTTTACATTGACCGATAATATGCGGAAACAGGCTGCCAAGTTCGGCGCCCGTTTTGCGGGCGATACCATTACTGCCGTTGATTTTTCCGGACCGGTGAAGAAACTGATGTCCGCCAATAATACTTACGAAGCCAAATCAGTCATCATTGCAACAGGTGCCGCCCCCCGAATGACAGGCGTTCCCGGAGAAGCCAAAATGTACGGAGGCAAAGGAGTGAGCGCTTGTGCCACCTGCGACGGCGCTTTTTACCGTGACATGGACGTTGCCGTTATTGGCGGCGGTGATTCCGCCTGCGAAGAAGCTCAATTCCTGACTCATTTTGCGTCAAAGGTTTATATCATCCACCGCCGTGATGAATTTCGTGCCTCAAAAATCGTAGCTGACCGCACGCTCAACAATCCTAAAATCCAACCCGTCTGGAATTCAACAGTCGAGGAAATGCTGGAAGACGAAAAAGGCTTTTGCCGCGGCATCAGGATCAAGAATGTAAAAGACAACTCCGTCAGCGAAATCCCCGTGAAAGGTATTTTTGTCGCAATCGGACACATTCCGAACACCTCCATTTTTAAAGGACAGCTTCCCCTCGATGAAAATGGCTATCTTGTCGCGTTATGCAGGGGTTCCGTAAAAACGGAAATCGAAGGCATTTTTGTAGCAGGTGACTGCGCCGACCATGTTTACCGCCAGGCCGTTGTTGCTGCAGGAATGGGAAGCCAGGCTGCCATTGAGGCAGAACGTTTCCTTTCGTAAGATTTTCAGAAATACTCTTGTTCTAAGTACCCTCAAGCTTTCATCCCGGTATGCTTCAAGCTACCGGGGTGAAAGCTATCTTTCTTTCCAATAGTTGTATGTTCTACAACGCTTCCATGTTACCGTCCTCTTTCCGCAGTTTACAGCTTTACCACGGACGCATTTGCCTGAAAGAGTAGGTATTAGGATCGAGTTCCTGAACAAAGCGGCTCGGATCAAGGCGCTGAGGCGGCCCGCCTGAACTTTGCAGCACGGGGTAACTGAGATAAAGCTGGTCGCGCGCACGCGTCACGGCGACATAAAACAATCGCCGTTCTTCTTCCAGGTCATCGGCCTCAATCGCCCGTTTCAACGGGAACATGCCATCTGCCAGACCGATCACAAAAACCACCGGGTACTCCAGGCCTTTTGCCTGGTGAACAGTCGTTAACCGCAGACAATCGCTGCCAATCTCGACCGAGCGGTCACTCGTTTCCGAGTTAAGTAATACCAGTTGGGCAAGTAACTCGTTCATATCCTTGTATTGCGAAGCAAAGCCAGCAACACTGTCCAAATCCTCCCTTCGGTCCATCCAGTTTGGGAAAATATTCCGCATGTAATCACCGTACCATCCCTCAATCGCAATACGTACCAGCTCCTCCGGCGTTTTTATAATCCTGTTCGACTCTTGCTCCCTGGCTTCCGCAACTGAGAACAAGTCGTCCGCTTTGGATGCGACCGGCGAACGAAAGCCCTCTTCCACATTTTGCAGCGTATAGGCAAGATCACGGTAGTCATCACGCGCAGGTTCGGGAATTTTTTTCATGAGTTCATCTGAATCCAGAACCTGTATCAGCGTCTTTCCTTTTTCCTCAGCCAGCTTTGAACCCTTATTGTAGATACCCAAGGCGGTTTTCGGCCCGACTTTCGGTAAGAGACAAAGCAGGCGGGACAAAGCAGCGCTGTCCTTCGGATTTGCTACCACCCGCAAATGGGCAACCAGGTCACGGACATGAGCCTGCTCAAAGAAGCGCACACCGCTTGTTATCACATAGGGAATGGCAGCACGCCCCAATTCCATCTGCAGATCCATCGCATGGTAATGCGCACGATACAGAATCGCTATATCCGACAAACGGAATCCCTCATCCTCCACCAAGGTAACAATCTTATGCGCTATCGTTTTTGCCTGCTGGCGCGTGTCAAAAAAGGACATCAGCGCCGGTTTTTGTCCCGATTCCCGAATCGAACGCAATTCTTTTTCATAGCCGCTTCCCATCGGTTGGTTCTCCAAAACGCAGTTTGCCAGATGCAGAATTTCCGGCGTGGATCGATAATTAATCTCTATCTTGTGTATTTCCGTTCCCGGATGCCTGCCCGGAAAATTCATGATATTTTCAAAATTGGCACCGCGCCAGGTATAAATACACTGCGCGTCATCGCCCACGGCCATGATACGGTGCTCGCCCGCCATGAGATCTATAATCTCCGACTGGATCGCGTTCGTATCCTGATACTCATCAACCAATAGGGAAGAAAAACGTTCATTGAAACGGGTACGGACCTCTGTATGGTTCCGCAGAAGTTCCAGCCAGTACTCCAGCAAATCGTCATAATCAACAACCTGCTGTTCCAGTTTTTCCTGCTTGTATGCAGCTGCGAATTCCGCAATCAAGCCCTTTATTTCCTTGAAGTAAGGGTAACGCGATTCAACGGTAACATCAACAGGCTGCAATGTGTTACGCGCATAGCTGATTATGTTCTGTAAGACACTGGCCGAAGGATGCTCCTTGGACTTAAGAAAGCTACCGTCACATTTTTTGATGACCTCTTTAAGAATACCCTCCGCGTCATCCTCATCCAGTATGGTGAAATTTGCGTTTATCCCGACAAGACTGCCGTGTGTTCTCAGAATACGGGCACCGATGCTGTGGAAGGTTCCACCCCAGAATTGCGACGACGAAATACCCGTAAGGTCCTCCACCCGTGAAAGCATTTCCCGGGCAGCCTTGTTTGTAAAAGTAAGCAGAAGTATCTCCCAGGGACGAATCCCTTGCGTAAGCAGGTAAGCTACGCGGTACGTCAGCGTACGCGTTTTTCCCGAACCCGCCCCGGCAAGTACCAATGCCGGTTGACTGATGTCCGATATTACCGCTTTATACTGCTCCGCATTTAGCTCTTCTTTAAAATCAATGGGAGAAAAATCCATGCTGCCATGCTCAAAATTCATTCCCTGTTTGTCAACGGAAGAGAGTGTCCCGGTATAATTACTGTTTTCCATCAGCCCACAGGATTTAAACAACAAACAATGCCAAATACGGTAGCATTGGCTTTCATGTTAGCGTTCTTTGCAAAAATTTTCAGAAACCAATTTACTTATGTTTTTTTATCAGTATCATTTGTTAACGAACGATAATACCTATGAAACTTCTACATTATAAATCGACACACACATGCTTCGCTATTCTTGGATTTATTGCATCGTTGCTTAATCCGGTATACGCTGCAACCAACGCCACCAGCGAACAAACCAACGAAGCCAACAGTCCGCTGACACCTAAAATCACGGTCAACTTCCATAACTACTACCAAAATCTCTACCATGTTGACGACGATGCCGACACTTTCATGCTTCGCACCGTCGTGCCGACCAAGATTCTTGATACCGTCCACCTCTTCCGTGCCACGCTCCCGCTTGTCCTTGCTCCCGAAATCGGCGGTGGCCAGGTTTTCGGCATGGGTGATTTAACCATCACGGACTTCATACCATTCAAGGCTGAAGGCATTGAATTCGGCATCGGTCCGCAATTGACTTTTCCCACAGCCACCCGTGACGAAACAGGTACCGGGAAATGGCAGGCAGGTGTTGCGGGGCTCGTCCTCAAACCGATGGAAAGCGGGCTTCTCGGGGTTCTCGTCACCTGGCAAGGTTCCTTTGCCGGCCCCAGTAACCGCCCCACGCAAAACAACCTCTCGGTACAACCGCTCCTGCTCTACAACCTCCCTGAAGGCTGGTATCTCCGTTCAACCGCTATTTGCAATTTCCAGCTCAACGAAGATCATAACTATACGATTCCTGTGGGCGCCGGCGTAGGTAAAGTGTTTGTTCTTTCCGGCGGTACAACGGTCAATGCTTTCGTCGAACCTCAATGGACTGTCGCCCATGACGGTGACGGGACTCCTCAATTTCAGCTGTTCATCGGCTGCAACCTCCAATTCCCCATACACGTCAAACATTAAAAATACCGGCACTCGGAAGATCTTTCTATTCCCGTTTGACTTAGTGGAAAAACCGATCTTCATTGGAGCTATTAATCTTTTTATTGTTCCTGAAAACTGAATGCCTCCAGGATAAAACAAGAGTCTTCGTTTAAAGCATGCCATAAACAGCGATGCTTCCATTTATAAACCGAAAATAACCATGAATATTAAACTAGAAATACTTACTCTATCATTGCTTTGCGCACTTGCGTCATCTGCCTGGGGACAAAGAAATGCTCAACGCTACGAATATAGATTTGAGGGCGGCTACCCTACAGAGGAAACAGCGGAAAGAGCATTTGAAGCCGTTGATTTTAATCGTGCGGTACAAATGTATCGCATATTCTATCCTGCCGTATCGGGAGCAGCAATCTTTAAGGGTAATGCAAAAATCGGCGTTCTTCCCAATAAGACCTTTGGAACACTGGACACGAAACCAAAGCATATTGGCTTTACGCTTAATTCCGATACGCCTTACGCGCCTGTCCTGGTCGACCTGAGTGAAGGGCCCATGGTTGTCGAAATGCCCGCAGGTCCCCTTATCTGTGTTGCTATGGACTTAACACAGCATTGGGTCGCAGACATGGGACTGCCCGGACCTGATGCAGGAAAAGGAGGCAAGTATCTCCTTCTTCCTCCGGATTATAAAGGTGAGATACCGACAGGTTATCATACCTCAACATCGCCTACCTACCGCATGCTGGTCGGTATTCGCTCACTGCCTGTCGGCGGTGACGTGCCTTCAGCCATTGAACGCATCAAATCCGTAAAAGTATACCCGCTCAATCCGCCATCCAATTGGGTTGAACCCAAATGGCTCGACCTGACTCCGCTCGACCAAGATACCACCCCGCTCGCATGGGAAGACAATCTCCAGTACTGGCAGGAATTGTCCGAAATCATAAATAATGAACCGCTTTATCCCGCGTATCATGATTATTACGGAGAACTCGCGGCTCTCGGTATTGAAAAAGGAAAACCCTTCGCTCCGGATGAACGTATGAAACGCATCCTCACAAGGGCAGCCAAAGCCGGTTTGGCCCAATTACGTGTCGAATCCTTTGATGACCGCCGTCCGGATAAAGTCGTATGGCAAGACAGAAAATGGGAATGGGCCGCCTTGCGCTTTGAAAACGGAGCCTTCGATACACCCAATTACACGGACAATTACGCCCGCGACAAATGGTACTTCCAGGCAATCGGCAGCTCACCTGCCATGTTTCGCCGCGATGCCGGAGCAGGCTCTGTTTACTGGCTCGGGCTTCGGGACAAGGACGGTGTATACCTTGACGGCAGCAACACCTATAAACTTACCATTCCCCAGCCTGTTCCCGCAAAACTCTTCTGGTCTGTAACCGTTTACGACGCTGAAACACGCAGCCAGGTGAATACCGACCAAGGAAAAGCAGCGCTCCGTTCATTGTTTGAATTAAAAGATAAAGGATCGGAAAAATCACTGGATCTCTATTTTGGACCGACTGCGCCGGAAGGATACGAGAATCAATGGATAAAAACCATTCCGAATAAAGGTTGGTTCGTATATTTCCGCGTTTACGGGCCGGAAGCATCCGCCTTTAACGGACAATGGAAGCCAAATGATTTTGAAAAAGTAAAATAAGCGGATTACACGCTTAAAAACAAAAAAGACGGTAGCATGGAAATTCCAGGCTACCGTCTTTTTTAAATCAATCAGCCTTACAGGCTGTCTCCGAAATCCTTGCGGAATTGCTTCATCAGCTTTTCCGGCCAGTCGGATGTGGCTTCCAGTTTACCGTTAAAGAAACGGAGTACCGGAGGTTCTTCCACAAAGCGCAACCCGCCGATCAGCTCGCGATTGTGATAAAGCCAGTTCAGACGGTCTTCCACATATTTCACCTGCGAAAGCGTGAACACACGGCGCGGGAAAGCTAAACGGACCAGTTCCACGTCAGCCAGAATGTCATTTCCGTGTTCGTCGCGCACGCTGGAAATCGTACCGCGTTCCATACCGCGGATACCGGAAACCAGATACAAGGCTGCGGCAAGCGCGCCGGCCGGGTATTCTGTCTGCGGAACATGAGAAACAAACGACGTCGCATCGACGTGACAACCCAAACCGCCGGCAGGGGTCACTACCGGAATCTTCAACGCGCTCAGACGGCCGACCAGGTATTCGATAAAAGACGGACTCTGGGAAATCACCGTCTCATCCGTTGTCTCACGCAGACCGACCGCCATCGCCTCAATTTCACGCACGGAAATACCACCGTAAGTCATGAAACCTTCATAAAGCGGAATCAGGTGCTTCATCTTGTTGATAAGCTCAACGTTATTGGAACAAATACCTCCGCCGCGGGAAGAACTGACCTTGCGTGCCGAAAAGTAAACGATATCCGCGATACTGCACATCGTGTGCAGGATTTTCCCGACGGTAGCACCCTTGAATTCAGCCTCGCGCTGTTTGATGAAATACGCATTTTCACCGATCAGGCTTGCATCCAGAACCACCATGATACCGTGTTCATCAGCCACCTTGCGAACATCGCGCATATTCTGGATCGAGAACGGCTGACCGCCGATCAGGTTCGTCGAGGCTTCCATGCGGATAAACGGAATATTGGCAGCGCCGTATTTGACAATGGTTTCCTTTAACTTCTTGATGTCGATATTACCCTTGAAAGGATTCTTGCTTGTGATTTCCAGGGCATCATCATGCAGGATTTCCACGATCTTACCGCCGTTCAGCGTAATATGCGCCAACGTCGTCGTAAAGTGATAGTTCATCGGAACCACGTTTCCGGCCTTCACAAAAGCCTGGGAAATCACGTTCTCGGCAGCACGGCCCTGGTGTACAGGCAAAAGAATTTTCTTCCCGAAAACGTCCTCCACGGCAGACTGCAAACGCACAAAGCTCTGCGAACCGGCGTAGGCATCGTCAGCCTGCATCATCGCTGCCGTCTGATTGTCGCTCATCGCATTCGTTCCCGAGTCCGTAAGCATATCCAGGAACACATCCTTGGTACTGAGCAGGAATGTATTGAAACCAGCTTCGCGCACCGCTTCCAGACGACGCTCTATCGGCACAAGATGAAGTTTCTGCACCACGCGTACCTTGTGCAATTCCAACGGAATGTTTTCACCGCTGAAAAATTTTACCTTTGAGGATGAAGCCGTACTTTCTTTCATATCAAATGTGTTTTGGGTTCGAATAAAATAAAAGCTATCCAGTTTCTCAATAAATCTGTCCGACTCAACAATAAAAAAGATGGATGCTACCTACACTGCCGGCATATTATAAGACTCTGAATAAAAATATCCTATAATAAATACATGATTTTCAAAATAATCCTTATAGTTGCGCTCATCCGATTGCTTGTAGTAACAGATAAACCCTTTCTCTGTTCCGGAATTTACACAACCGTCGTGTTTTTCTTTTCATTATGGTCTCAAGCGCCATTCCTTTCCAAGTTGATTGTCGTGGCAATTATTATGGCGACTTCCTCTTTATATTTTTGGCTATTAAGCTATTTCAAAGACAACATTATACTTTTCTGGATAATATCAGTCGTTGGATTATCAATTGGATTGATCTGATCCATGCTACCGTTTATCTGAGCTTTTTCTTCAATTCGTCCGCCTCGGTAATCCTGCCCAGTTTTTCCAGAATACTGATTTTCTTTTGGATCACCGTCGCCCCTTCCCCATAGGATTGGGCAATATTAATATCCGCCAAAGCCTTTTCATAATCGCGGTACTCCATATAACACGCCGCCCGCACCTCATACGCTATGGAGGTAGGCTGGAAATCTATGGATTTGTTCACATAATGGAATGCCTGCTTAAGGTCTTTTTTCTCATTCCATGCAGCTCCCAGGAATGCATAAATATCCGCTATGCTACCTCCGGGAGGACGCGTATTCATCAGCGCTTCAATCCTGCTGGACTCGTAACGTTTCTCAGCCGCGGTAAAATCAGAAATCGCTTTGTCGTAATTGCCTGTAAAAAAATATTCCGTTCCGCGTTGAAAGTATACGCTCCATAAGTGGGGAACAACCTCTATGGCCTTTGTTATGCAATCTATGGCAGAGAAATGCATACCCCGAAGCGAAAAAGTGATGGCTTTATTCGTATATGCTTTCCAGAAAGAAGGATCGATTGCCAATGCCTGATCGTAATCAACCATTGCCGAAAGAGCTTCATTGCTCCATAGGTAAGTATTCCCACGATAATAATATGCGGTAGCATTCTTCGGATCCAACTCAATGATTCTGCCAAAATAACTGCGCGCGTTCAAATTATCATTCAGGCTCAGGTAAACATACCCCATCTCAAACAATGCATCCACCGAGCCCGGATTTAACTCAATCGCCTTCGCCACATCCGACATTGCCGTATTCGCCTGCCCCGTAAGCCGTAATGCCCGGCCGCGACCAACGTAAACGGATTCGTTCATGGCACCCCAATCCAACGCATCCGTGAAATCACGGATTGCCAGAAAGTTCTCACCCATCTGCAAATAGAATTTTCCGCGTGCCTCATAAGCATCCGCATCGGGAAAGGAATTATCAACGGCAGAGTCATAAAATGATTTGGCTATCCGAAGGTTATTTCTCTGGGCATGCACCATTGCCTGGACGATATAACCACCGGAGAATGAAGGATTCAATTCAACCGCTTTCATACCATCCTTCAGTGCGGCATCATAACGCTTCAGCTCAAAAAATATACAGCCGCGCTGCGCATAAGCTGATTCAAAACCCGGTTCGCTCTCTATCGCCTGCGAAAAACAATACGCCGCACTGTCAAACCTACTTTCCGCTTTCATCCGCATGCCTTCATCAAACCATTTTTCCGCCTCCGGAGACAATGGCCCGGAAACCGACTCTTCTTCCGTTGGCTTATCGGGAATCACAAACACATGCACGAGCGTAAAAACCAGAACAACGACAGAAACAATCTTCAGGATATCAACAAATCGTATCATCACTCCAGATAAGACAAGTAAACGTGAAACCAGCCATTCATGCGCCCCTCATACCTTCAGTTTTCTTGTTAAGGCCGTGATCACAGACTGAAGCTGTGAGAGTTTTTCGACTGCTGGTTTATCGGCAAAAGGAGCCAGTGCGGCGGCCGCATCGGCAAGTTCCTTGTGAAAATGCTCCTTAAGCACAGTTTCCAGAATACCCGATTGTTTTAAAACACCGATTAATGCTACCGTTGCTTCTTCTGCGTTTCTCTTGAGCTCACTCTCCCAGGCTTGCCGTTGCTCCGTATTCATTGTCCTTAAAAACAACAAAACCGGAAGCGTGTATTTGCCGCTGGATAAATCCGTCATGAGCGTTTTTCCGATATCCTTTTCTTCGGCAAACAAGTCTGTTAAGTCATCGTAAATCTGATAGGCAATCCCAAGATGACGACCGAAAACACCCGCAGCATCAGCAAAATCCTGACCCTGTCCACTGATTTTTGCGCCAAGATAACAGGAAACACGGAAAAGCTCCGCCGTTTTCAACTCAATATGACGGTAATAAGATTCCAGGCTGAGATTCAGATTACCTCGCTGAAGCGTCTGGCTGATCTCGCCGGCACAAACCTTTCTCGTCGCCTCCGCCACCTTCGCGCAAACCTCGTTCGTCGGAAATTCCGTAGCCAGCTTTAACGCGTGCGCAAACAAGGCATCGCCCAGCAGCACTGCCGAATGCGTCCCGTATTTTTCCTGTGCTGTCGAACGGTTATGACGCAAGACGGCAGCATCCAGAATGTCGTCATGGACCAATGTTGCCAAATGCACCATTTCCACGACCGCACCCAACTTGACAACATCCTTATTGACGGTAGCATCCGTCCAGCCGGCAAAGAAACCCAGGATCGGACGTATCCGTTTTCCGCTGTTTTTCAGGCAATAAGCTACCATCTCCCTGATTTCCGGTTCAAACTCGGAAATCTGAGAGTCCAGAAAATCAGACAATGCCGATAGCTGAGGCCTTGCCGCCTCAGCTAACTTTGCAAACGTAAGTACTGAACGCTCTTTAAACGGTAACATAAACGTCAAACCTAACGGAAAACCAAAATTAGAAAAGCAATTTTATTACCCTATAAAATATAGGATAAGAGAACGCTATCCTGTATAATGCATACCATGGGCGCTGCTTTTAAATAAACTCCGATGAATTCCGAGAATAAACCAAGCGGGAATAAAACGCATTGAGAAATTCTGCCGTTTGTCTTCAACTGAATCCATGAGCAAGATATTGTTGATTAATGCGATGAAAAAATTCGCCCATTCAAACGGCGAACTGAATACGACTTTGCATACAATTGCCGTTGAGTGGCTCTCCGCGCAAGGACATTCAATCCGTCAGGTCACCGTGGATCACGGCTACGATATCGGGCAGGAAGTGGAAAATTATTTATGGATGGACGTTGTCATCTACCAGATGCCCGGATGGTGGATGGGCCCACCCTGGATATTGAAGAAATATATGGATGAGGTGTTCACCGCCGGACACGGCCGTCTCTACTCCAGCGACGGGCGGACCCGTTCAGACCCATCGAAAAAATATGGCTCAGGCGGAATGATCCAAGGCAGGAAATACATGATTTCCGCCACATGGAACGCCCCGTTTGAGGCCTTTGACGACCCCAAACAATTCTTCATAGGCCGGGGAGTGGACGCCGTTTATTTCCCTTTCCACAAGGCAAACCAGTTTCTCGGCATGGAAGCACTGCCCACTTTCCTCTGCGTCGACGTAATGAAGGAACCGAACGTTCCCCATAATATTGAGCGATATAAGAAACACCTGGCTCAACTAACGCTCTAGACATCGCTTCACATCAACCGCGATACAATCACACAATCCATGCGGTAGCATGGATTTTTCATTACTTCCTCAGATTAACGTCTGATAGGGCATTTGACGGTTTTAACATCTAAGCATTCCGCACACGCTTCCTGCGTGATGCCACCGTCACGACAACCACAGACACACCGAAGAACGCTGGAAAGGACGATGATTCAGGCACGGACGAAATATCTATCCCCGCAACAATCGGACCGGCATCCCAGCCAAGATAAGTATACCCGTCGATTTTACCGTCCACCAGATCGCCCAGCGTCCGACCCGACAGTTCCCCGTCCAAAACCACCTGATAGGTATTTTCCAAAACACCGCTCAGGCTGAAACGATAAACAGTGCTATCCCCTTCCAGAAAATAAAGATTCGATTGTTCATACCCGATAAAAAGGTTCAGCTTGGATGCCAGCGTCAAACCATTCCACGCACCGCCGGAAAAACTTGTCCATGTATAATCATTGATCAAACTGCCGCCGCTCCCAAAACTATACCGGCTCAGCGTACCATCAGCATCATACCACAAGCTGTGGTCATCGCCCATCGCAATCAGGTTGTTGCTTGTCAGCAAACTCTGGCCCGCCTGCGGTCCCGTAGACAATCTGTCAGGATAACCGCTTCTGGAAACAGAACCCGTTTCACGATCAATATAAAGATTCCCCCAATACGTCCTTGACGGATCAGTGGGATCAATAAAGTTAATATCCCAGTCCTCCGCCAAATCGATACCCCGGGTCAATGTGGACTTATGTCCTCCCATAACATAGCCGGACGTGATAAGCGAACGCCAGCGTTCACTGCTGGTTTGACCGGGAAACATGCTTTCCGTACGTGAGTGGGGACGTATATCATAACGCAGTTGACTTGTAATCGTAGATGAACCGCCAACATCACTTGCAGCAAAACGGTAGAGGTAAGTATAACTTTGCCCGAAAAGGCCACGCCCACATACCAGCATAACAAAAACAGATAAAAGTAAACAGTTTCTTTGTTTCATTTCCGCATCCTCATTTAGTTTATGCCGACAATACAGCCACACAATCATGAAATGTCAAATTGTATTACTACAGAATCATTATCGTTCAAAAAGTTAGATAAATACAATAGAACTTACCATGAAAACAACACACCACAAAACCACAGGAAAAACCCGCATACAGACAGACTTGTTTCTAAGAGAAAAACCTAACGTCAAACTATAGATTATCTCACAATAAGCATATTTCTGAGAATCATTCAGACCAATGTTTTCAAAAAAAAATTTCTGAAACCTCTATCGGACAAGTAATACTCTATCCTTATGATGGCGTAATCGTTTGCCATCAATAGGAAGCAAAAACACAAAATCCATGCCATCGCATGGATTTTGCATTCCCCTCTCAGATCAAACAATCAGATAAGACATCTGGCATTTCAGCGCCTAAACATCCCAATGCGCTTTCTGCGCGATGCTACCGTCATGACAATCGCACATCCACCGAAAAATATTGGTAAAGATGACTGCTCAGGCACAGGCGAGATATCCATCCCGATAACAATCGGACCCACATCCCAGCCAAGATAAGTATACCCGTCGATTTTGCCGTCCACCAGATCGCCCAACGTCCGACCTGACAATTCGCCATCCAAAACCACCTGATAGGTATTTTCCAAAACACCGCTCAGGCTGAAACGATAAACAGTGCTATCCCCCTCCAGAAAATAAAGATTCGACTCTTCGTATCCGATAAAAAGGTTCAACTTGGATGCCAGCGTCAAACCGTTCCACGCACCGCCGGAAAAACTTGTCCATGTATAATCATTGGTCAAACTGCCACCGCTCCCAAAACTATACCGGCTGAGCGTACCATCAGAATCATACCACAAGCTGTGGTCATCGCCCATCGCAATCAGGTTGTTGCTTGTCAGCAAACTCTGACCCGTCTGCGGTCCCGTAGATAATGTATCAGGATAACCGCTTCTGGAAACAGAACCCGTTTGGCGATCACTGTAAAAATCCCCCCAATACGTGTTTGATGGGTTCGCGGGATCAATAAAGTTAATATCCCAGTCCTCCACGAAATCAATACCCCGGGTCAATGTGGACTTATGCCCTCCCATGACATAGCCGGATGTGATAAGCGAATACCAGCGTTCGCTGCTGGTTTGACCGGGAAACATGCTTTCCGTGCGTGAATGGGGACGCACATCATAACGCAATTGGCTTGTTGTAGTAGATGAACCGCCAGTATCGCTTGTGGCAAAACGATAGAGATAAGTATAGTTTTGCCCCTGAACCATACCACCCCATGCCCCCATTGCCGACACAAGCGCTATCATTTTTATTTTACTGAAGTCTTTCATAAAACCTCCTCTGGTTTAAGTGTTAGATATATTTAATAGATCAGATACAAGATAGATGGCTGTATGTCAATAAATATTACATTATTAGATTATTTTCAATTACGGTATAACAATAATCTATAATTTAAAATTATCCTGTACTATAATAAATTTCAAAATAAAGACTATATATAGTGAAATCGATGAAATATATAGATGTTTTCTATAGTATAAATAGGGATTAAAGGAATCGCTCTCATTGAGCGCCCAAATAAAAAACCTTTTGCGTAAACAGGCAAAGCGGATTAGTTTTGATCTTTTTCAGTCATGCAAGAACTTATCAAGTTACGGGGAGTAAAGCAAAACAACCTGAAGAACATCGATGTCGATATTCCGCTCGGCAAATTCACCGTTATCACCGGACTCAGCGGCTCAGGAAAATCCTCGCTTGCGTTTGAGACGCTCTATGCGGAAGGGCAACGCCGTTATGCGGAAACGTTCAGCGCCTACACCCGCCAGTTCCTTGAACTGCTTGATAAAGCCGCTGTCGATGATGTTGAAAACATCCGTCCCGCCATTGCCCTTGAACAGAAAAATGCCGTCAGGACATCCCGCTCCACCGTCGGTACCATGACTGAACTCTGCGACTATTTTAAGGTATGGTTTTCGCAGGTTGCCACGCTTTACGATCCCGAAAGCGGGGAAGCCATCCACGACGATAATCCGCAATCTGTCTGGAAACGACTCCTAAAAAACCATGCGGACACCGATTGTCTGATTACCTTTACCCTGAATAAACCCGACAATTTCGCAACCGTGGAAATCCTCAGGAGCATCTCCGCGCAAGGCTACAACCGGATCATCACAGACGGTAGCATCAGAAAAATCGAAGACCTCCTCGAAACAAAAACCGAACTTCCCCGGATCACCGTCATCCAGGACCGCATCAAAACCGATCCTAAAAACCGGGCGCGCTTTATCGAATCTGCCACAGTGGCATTCCGTTTCGGACACGGTGAAATCGCCATCTACGCCGATAACGGCAGCATGCTCGGCAAGTTCTCATCCGGACTCCGTTCTCCCGTCTCAGGGAAAAGCTACCGTCCCGCCTCGCCCGCCATGTTTTCCTTTAACTCACCTATCGGTGCCTGCCCGCATTGCAAAGGATTCGGACGCACCTTTGAGATCGACATGCGCCGTGTCATTCCCGACCCCACCCTATCCGTAAACGACGGAGCCATCAAAGCCTTTCACGGCGAAGTCAATTCCCAATGCCTTGAAGACCTCCGCCGCCTCGCCGCGAAAAACGGTATTCGCCTCGATGTACCCTGGCGCGAACTCAGCGCGCGCGAGCAAAAATTCATCATTGAAGGACAGCCCGAGTTCAAGGATCAGAACTGGGACAAATACTGGTACGGTATCAACCGCTTTTTTTCCTACCTGGAAACCAAGATTTACAAGATGCACGTCCGCGTCTTCCTCTCCAAATTCCGCTCCTATCAAAGCTGCCCCTATTGCGAAGGAAAACGACTCCAGCCCGAATCCCTCCTCTGGAAATGGAACGGCTGCACCTTACCGGAACTCTACCAACTCCCGGTCAGGGAACTCCTGGCGCTCCTGAATGCCCACACAACCAAGCAGGAAGCTACCGTCAAAACCGCGCAAAACCTTCCTTGGGACTCCGTGCTCCGGAATATCCTGACGCGGCTCCGTTATCTTGAGGCGGTCGGGCTCTCCTACCTCACACTAGACCGCACCACACGCACACTCAGCGGCGGCGAGACCCAGCGCGTCAATCTCACCACCTGCCTCGGCACATCGCTCTACGATACGCTCTTTGTGCTCGACGAACCCTCTGTCGGGCTTCATTCCGCTGACATCCACCGGCTCATCACCATCCTCCGTTCGCTCACCGCTTCGGGCAATACCGTTGTTGTTGTCGAGCACGATGAAACCATCATGCGGGCTGCCGACAACATCATCGAGATCGGCCCCCAACCCGGAAAACGCGGCGGCAAACTCATCTTTGCCGGCAGCATGGAAAAACTCGCCAAGGCAAAACATTCGCTCAGCGGCGATTATCTTTTCGGCAGGAAGCAGATCATGCTGCCGCCACCCAGTCCTGTCACGAAAACGACCCCCCGCATAACGTTCACCGGATGCCGCCGCCACAATCTCAACGGTATCAACCTTGAACTCCCCCTCGCCCGGTTCGTCGTCATCACCGGACTCAGCGGTTCCGGAAAATCCACCCTTCTCCAGAGCGTCATCCACGAAGGCATTGCGGACAAGCACGGACTCGCCACGGAAACACGGGCGGAGATCAAATCGATCACCGTCCCCGGCAACACATTTCCGACAGTCACCTGGATCGACCAGTCGCCTCTCAGCCGCACCCCGCGCTCCACGCCTGCCGTTTACCTGAACGTCTGGGAAGATGTCCGCGCGCTCCTCGCTTCCACGGAGGAAGCCAAAACCTACGGCATGGAACCCGGCGCATTCTCTTTCAATAGCGGGGACGGACGCTGCCCCCATTGCCAGGGACTCGGCTACGAACAGGTCGAAATGCAATTTCTCTCCGACGTATTCATCACCTGCCCCGTCTGCGAAGGTAAACGCTTCCGCAAGGAAACCCTGGCGATCAAATACAACGGCAAAAATGCCGCCGAAATACTTGAGATGGACGCAAGCGACGCTTACGTCTTTTTCACCAGCCACCCCAAGATACCGCGCAAACTCCTCCCGCTGATCGAAATCGGACTCGGCTACCTTCCGCTCGGCCAGGCGCTCAACACCCTCAGCGGAGGCGAAAGCCAACGTCTGAAACTCGTCCACGCCCTTTCCGCCGAAGTCGACAAAAGCGCCTCGAACAAGAAAAAACAACAACCCGCGGAAAACGATGACGCTGAAACATCGGAAGACGGCAGCATCTCCGCCCGCGGTAACATCAGCAAAAATGCCGCACAACTGATCCTGCTGGACGAACCTACCACCGGACTCCACCGCCACGACGTCCAGCAGCTCCTCAACGTTCTCAGGAAACTCCAATCGCTCGGACACGGTATTGTCGTTGTCGAGCATCAGCCGGACGTCATCATGGCAGCCGACTGGGTCATTGAGATGGGACCCGGCGCAGGAACCGACGGCGGGAAAATCATCTTTGCCGGAACCGTGGATGAACTCAAAAAACAAAACACGGCGACCGCCAAAGCGCTTCTGGACATCACAGGAAAAGCTCAGGGAAAACAGTTGTCCACTCTCTCTCCGCTCACTTCTCCCGACTCGGCGAAATTGCCTTCCGCGATTTCGCTGCGCGGCGCGCGCGAACACAACCTCAAAAACATTTCCGTCGATATTCCCATCCGAAAACTCTCCGTCATCAGCGGCGTTTCCGGCTCCGGAAAATCCACGCTCGCCTTCGACATCCTCTTTGCCGAAGGACAACGCCGGTTCATGGAATCCATGTCCGCTTATGCGCGCCAGTTCGTCGAGCAACTCCCCAAGCCCGACATTGACAGCCTCAGCAACATACCGCCCACGGTTTCCATCGAGCAACGACTCACGCGCGGCAGCATGAAATCCACCGTCGCGACTATCACCGAGGTCGCCCAATATCTCCGTCTCCTCTATTCCAAGCTCGGTATCCAGTTCAGCCCGCAAACCGGGAAACCGCTGACCGAAAGCAGCTTCGACGACCTGCTTGCCCGCATCCGTGCTACCGCCGGAAAACAGCGCGGCAAGCTTCTGCTCTTCGCCTCCCTCGTCAAAGGACGCAAAGGACACTATCAGCCCCTTGCCAACTGGGCGCGGCGATCCGATTATGAATACCTGCGCTGTGACGGAAAACTGGTCCGCACCGATGCCTTTACCAAGCTTGACCGCTATAAGGAACACGATATCGAAATCTGTGTCGCCGACCTCAGCAAAACCGATGTAAAAACCGTTTTGCAGAAAGCCCTTGATCTCGGACGCGGCAGCATCCTGCTTTGCGACGCAAAAGGAAAGACGGTAGCATCGCTCTCGACCGAACGCACGGATCCCGTCACCGGTGAAGCCTATCCCGAACTCGAACCCAAGCATTTTTCCTGGAACTCACCCAAAGGCTGGTGTCCCGCTTGCCGCGGTTACGGCTTCCTCTTCAAACAAAAGGACGAGGAAGAAACGCTGGAGGAAATAGAAGCTGATGCGCAGGCCGGATTCGAGGACGGACAAATCTGCCCCGACTGCCACGGCGAGCGCCTCAACCGCATCAGCCGCCATGTTTTTCTCCCCGTTCAGGACGGCAGCATGGTTTCCCTCCCCAAGCTGCTTTCGCTCGGTTCAACCGCCTTGCTCTCACAACTGAAAAGACTGAAACTCGACAAACGCGGTATCAGCATCGCGCGCGACATCTTTTCGCAGATCGAAGAACGTCTCAAATTCATGGACCGCGTCGGGCTCAGCTATCTCACGCTCGACCGAGCGACCGCCACGCTCAGCGGCGGCGAAGCCCAACGCATCCGCCTTGCCTCGCAGCTCGGCTCAAACCTCTCCGGCGCGCTTTATATCCTTGATGAACCCAGCATCGGTTTGCATGCACGCGACAACGACAAACTGCTTCTGGCGCTCCGTGAACTGAATAAAAAGGAAAATACCATTCTTGTGGTCGAGCACAACGAGGACACCATACGCCAGGCCGATTATCTCATCGACGTCGGACCCGGAGCCGGCAAAAACGGCGGTGAAATCATGGCAACCGGAACCGTGGCCTCCGTTCTTAAAAACAAACACTCGCTCACCGCAAAACTTCTGCGCGAAAGCATTCCCCATCCGTTCAACGGAAGCTACCGCGATGTCAGCCAGGCCGAAGAGATAATTAACCGCAAAGAACGCAAAGACATTTCGAAAAAGAGAATTAACGATTCTTCTTTCTCTGTGCCATCTGGGAAATCTGCGAATAAAAAGAATAAATCCGTAGCAAATGTTCTTTTGCTGAGTGAGCCGCGATTCCGCAATCTGAAAGGCGGTAACATCGCCATCCCCCAAGCCTGCCTCACCATCGTATGCGGCGTTTCCGGCGCCGGTAAATCCACGCTTGTCCGTGACCTCCTTCACCCGGTAGCATCCGAAGCCATCCGTCAAAACCTTCCCGAATTTACCTTTTCCCGACACAGAAAACACCTGCCCGTAACCTTCCGTGAAATGAAACAGGCTCCGTTTGTATCGCTCTCCGGCGCAAACAGTTTCCGGCAGGTCATAGAAGTCGACCAGTCACCCATCGGCAAAACGCCGCGCTCTTCGCCCGCAACCTACATCGGCGTTTTTGACATGATACGCGATATCTTTGCCCAGCTGCCCGAAGCAAAAATGCGCGGTTTCGGCTCGGGCGTTTTCTCCTACAACACCGACGGCGGGCGTTGCCCTTTCTGCAAAGGCGCAGGAAAAATCAAGGTCGAGATGAACTTCCTTCCCGACAGTTATGTTACCTGCGAGGAATGCAACGGCACCCGTTACGGACCCGAACTCGCCGATATCCGCCTGCGCGGAAAAAACATCGCCGATGTCCTTGCCATGACCTTCGAGGAAGCTGCCGTCTTCTTCGAAAGCTACAACCGCCTCAAGCTCAGCCTTGACCTTATCAACGAAACCGGACTCGGCTATCTCACGCTCGGACAGGCCAGCCCCACACTCAGCGGCGGCGAAGCCCAGCGCCTTAAACTCGTCGCCGAACTCCTCAACGGCATCACGGTAGCATCAAAGGAAAATGCCGCCGTCCGCCTGCAGAATTTCAAACCAAACCTCTATCTCTTGGAAGAACCGACCATCGGTCTGCATCTCAGCGATTGCGAACGGCTTATACGGCTCCTGCAGAAAATGGTCGACCAAGGGCACACCGTCGTCGTCATTGAGCACCACCTTGACATCATAAAGGAAGCCGACTGGCTCATCGAACTCGGCCCCGAAGGCGGCGAAGCCGGCGGCCACATCCTCTACCAAGGCAAGCTCTCCGGCATCAAAAAAATAAAAAACAGCCCAACAGGGAAATATTTATAAAAACCTTTGTATATTGAGATTAGGACGTTTCCATCCGATTACATCATATTTCAAAGAGAAGGAGCGCGCCCGCCCTCGGGCGCAACAAAAGCTACAATGGCTCCCATTGACATTGGAAACCGTTATAGCATTGCATGACAGGCTTTACAAATAAAGGAAGGGCGGACAGTCTTGTCCGTCTTTTTCTTATTAATCTGAACTATCAATGAAAGACAACGCTTTCGCTTCGTTCTGCAACTGGGGATAAATTTTCATTTCGCAGGCCGGGGACCTGCGCTCCTTTATTCTTCGATATTACCGCCATTTTCTGTTTTAAAATAAACTCTTTTTCTCCGTGCCTCCGCGTAAACCTATAAAACAAAAAAGACGGATAAGACTGTCCGCAGGCAGCATGCTATCGCTTTTTTCTCTGTGTATTCTGCGTGCTCTGTGTTAAAAATGAATCCAATTGTCCTAATTTAACCCGCCGCTGACTAAAAACAAACTCCCTAGCGTAACAAGCATTATTCTTCGGGGGTTAATTTCGTTATACTATCCATTCGTCGTATATTATCATTTAAATGGATCATTGCTTTATGAAAAGAATTTTTCTGCTTTTGCTTGTGTTTGGAGTCAATTGTTTGAATGCCCAGCAAGTTCTTCCGAATGCCAAAGATGTGGATATTAAACCGCATCCCGAATCGGTCGATAGGGTGTCCGTACTTGATTTCGGAGCCAAGGCTGACGGAAAAACCGATGCTACCGCCGCTTTCCAGAAGGCGCTGGATTCCTTCGGTAAACGGGGCGGAACGGTTTACATTCCTAACGGCACTTATCTCATCGCCGATTCCCTGAATGTTCCGCAGGCGGTAACATTGAAGGGGAGCTTTGAATCCGTCCCTTCGCACAACGGCATCCGCAACCCAGGACTGCCCAAGCCGGGCGATGACGGTACGACATTATTGATTACCGGAAACAAGGGAAACGAAAAAGCATCGCCGGCCATCACCTTAAACACAAACAGTACGTTGCGCGGCGTTGTCATGTACTGGCCCTTGCAGGATCCGGAAAAAATCCCCGATGCCTATCCCTGGGGCATTGCCATGCGCGGCAAAAACCCTGCCTTGCTCGATGTTGAGATGCTCAATCCTTACAATGCCATCGATGCGTCGCAGAATGAGCGCGCCTTGATCCGTAACATCAGCGGACAACCGTTAAGGCGCGGTATCTTTGTTGACGGCATTTATGACATCGGCCGCATTGAAAATGTGCATTGGAATCCATGGTGGAGCATGAAACCGGCGCTCTACAACTGGCAGAGGCAAAACGGCGAAGCCTTTATTTTCGAACGGACGGACTGGCACTATGTCATCAATACATTCTGCTTCGGCTATAATGTCGGGTACAAATTCGGAGCAAGTTCCGGCGCAACGGGTTCCTGCAACGGTAACTTCCTTGGTATCGGCGCTGATGCCTGCCATACTGCAATTAAGGTGGAACAAAGCGCGCCGTACGGCATATTGATCACCAACGGAGAATTTGTCGCTCTGGACGGAGATGATCCCACGATGGTCGAAGTGACAGCGGCAAATCAGGGCAATGTGCGTTTCATGAACAGCGCTTTCTGGGGTCCGTGCAACCAGATTGCAAAGATCAGCGGGAAAGGAACCATCGGTTTTTCCGATTGTATTTTTGTGCAATGGGACAAAAACCGTGAAGGACGAAAAGCAATACAGGTTCATGACGGTAGCATCGTTATCCGCGGTTGTGACTTCATGGCAGACAGTCCGCAGGTCAGCATCGGCAAGGATGTCCAACGCGCGATTGTCAGTGAAAACACCGTCAAAGGGAAAGTTCGCATCGAGAACGAAGCAAACAATACCGCTATCCACAGCAATCTGGGAACCGAATAGAGTCTGTCAGGAAACGACGCGCCGGCGTCTCCTTACCGCAGCTCCCAACAAGGCCGCCATAAGACTGAAGAAACCATAGGCGGATGGTTCGGGTATAACATCCGTATACACCAAGCTAAAGCCGTCGCGTATTTCAAACAAACCGTTGTAATTTGCGTAGTCAGGGTTGTTAGCAATATTTAAAGCAAACCAGTCATTGGCATCGTCCGTTTCCCAGTCAAATCCCAGAAGATTATCAAACTCGGCAAGCACCACGGTACCGCCGGACCAGCCGTCAAGATTCACCAGAATCGGACTGCCCCCGGTCAGACTCAGCGTAGCGGCTTTCACAAGATCCCCGGTCTGCCAGTCAAAGACTGAACCGCCGTTCAGCGTTAACACACCGCCTATCGTAAGCATTGCCGGACTTGAAGCACTCCCGTAACGGCCCGGCGCCAAAGTCGCATTATTGGAAACGGTAACATTCCCGCCAATAATACCGTTTCCCGCAAGAAGCGCTCCGGTATTCACAGCCAACGCTGATCCTGCATTGCCCCATTGTCCGTCAACGATAACACTTCCCTGATTCACGGACGCCGAACCGGCATACGCATTCGATGTTCCCGTTAACGTGAATGTGCCCGATCCGGTTTTCACAAAACCCCCTGTCCCCGAAACATCACCGCTGAAGGTGCTATCTGCGGTACTGTTCATGGTAACGCTGTTCCCTGCGATCACATGTCCGGCGCCTTGCAGGTTGCGAACCGTCTGGACAAAGTTGCCCGTATCAAAAGTCGTGTTGGCACTGACGACCAAGGCGGAACTTGCGGCAATCACATTGGCAGCGCCGCCCTTGATGCTACCGCCGTTCAGCACCGTATTTCCGGTATAGGCGTTCGCCCCGCCCAAAGTCAGCGTACCCGTGCCCTGCTTAACAAAATTGCCTGTACCGCCAATGCTTCCGCTATAAGTCGTACTCGCGCTATCCGCAGCCGTCACGCTACCGCCGACTGTCAAGTCCCGCGCACCAAGTGCAACGTTACCGCCTCCTTCCAGCGAACCGATGGTTAATCCCGAACCGGTATTGCTGAGATCAAGCTGGCTGCCTGTATCAATGACTACGCGCGAGCCATTGGCGGCAGCATTGGCATTAAATGTAATGATACCGCCTGCGCTTGCCCACAGGGCTGTCGCTCCGCTGGACGCATTCTGATCAAAGGTAATCGTGCCGCCATTCTCTGCCTTGGCGCCCCACGTCCCCGCGCCTGCGGTCATTGCCGTGCTGAGATTGTAGTTTTTTAAAGTGAGCTGACTGCCGGAAGCGCTTGCATTGATGACCGCAGCCCCGTTTCCGTAAACGGTTATGCCGGGGAATACATTACCCGCCGAACCGTCATAGGTTTTTACCTTCCCGTTACTCACGCGGATACCGTGAGCATCGGCACCGTAAGTCGTAATGGACACCCCGCCGTTGGTGGCAATATCACTGGAAGCGCCATCCATGTGCAATCCGCTGCCTTCGGTTCCCTCAGAAGCATTGGAAGAACTTCCTGTAGTAATGGCACTATTGCTTACCGTCACTTTCCCGCCCGCGATGGAATGAATCCCGTAGGCTCTTGTCCCTGCGGTATTAACGGTGAGATTCGCCGCCGTAATATTCGATCCGGACCCTGTGGCATAAAGACCATAGCCCGTATTGCCCGTTGTCTTGAGTAATGTCGATGAGGCAAGCGGAGCATTACTGGAGTCAACATTAATGCGGATAGTACCGCCCGCACTGGCATTCGCCCCGTATATCAGGGATGTAACCGATCCGCCGTTGAAATTAACCGTACCTGCTGTTGCTTCTCCCGCCAGAAGCGTCGCGCCCAAACCATAAGAACCGGCACTGCTGACATTCACGCTGTTTGCTGTAATCACGCTGCCGCCGCTGGCTCGCAATGTCGTGTTATTCGTTGTATTAATAAACCCACCGGATAAGGAGACGCTACCGTTATTCGTACTGATGATCCCGAAATTCGTTGAGGTAATCTGCAGGTTGATGGCTTCAAACAATGAACCGGTTCCATCCACGTTAACCGCCCTGTTCGAATTGGTTGCGGTAATGGAGCCTCCGGTCAACGATACGATTCCGCCATTATTAACAGACGCGCCCCAGATCCCTGTATCTGACCCGCTCACGGATATGGACAGATTATTACCTGTAATCCTGCTCCCGCTTCCTGAAGCAAACAACGCATACGCTCCCGAACCCATATTGCTGATCGTACTGTCCTGCAGATCCACCAACCCACCTGATGTGGCGTAAACACCAAAGGTTTCCAGGTCGGAATAGTTTATGGTCAGTTGTTTACCCTGAACGGTTCCGCCATCGACACGTAATCCGGCAGTACTCCCTCCACCTGCCCCATAAATCGTACCTGTACCGGCATGGTTCCAATTCAATAACAAGGTTGCACCCGAACCAACATAGATCCCGCTTGCAGCATTACCGGTTGCCTGTGCTGAAAAGTTATAGACTTCCGCCTGGGTTCCGGATCCAATGACATAAATAGCTGATTGATCTATGCCTCCGGTGGTTGTACTGTAGCTGCCACCCGAATACAGATTACCGGTTCCGCTCGTTATGGACAATTGTTGGGCATTCATAACAGACGCAAACATAAGCGTAGCGCCGCCAATAATAGAAAAATGGCGATAAACCATGCGTGAAGCACGCATATGTATTTTTCGCCCTTTGCTGACAGAAATGGTTTTCATAAATGTATATCTAGGAGGTGTGAAATAATACGCAGAATCCAAACGACTAATATTGACAAAGATAGTGCGGAATAGAGAAAAGATAATTTGTTTTCTTATTATTTCAAGTGGTGGACGTTAATTTTTCTTATTTTTAGATACGAATTGAATCATTTATAGTACAAATAAAATCAATAGCCAAAATCTGTCGTAACCTTAAATAATAGCCAAAAAAGTCTGCTCAAGCTTTGTTTATTAACAAATATAAACGGTTTCACCTACTAAATCCTGTTTCTATTGACATGCTATATGTTATTTCATGATTTCATTATAAACATAAAGGAATACCATGATTTTTGACAAAAAACAGACCGCCGAATCAAAGCTCTCGCAAAAAGAAAAAGAAGCCATCGTGGATGCATTGCTGCTTGGCACTTATGCTGACGCGAAGATTGCGCTTTCGGAAAGCAGTCTCATTGATCGCTTCATGGAAAGCACTGAATGGGATTCCATCGTCTCTTACGATAATTACATTGCCGAAGCTACCGCGCGCGTCCGTATTGCCCGTTCATCGGATGACGCCAGAAAAGGATTACTGGAATCCATTAATGCACGTCTGGAATCTAGGTCGGCAAAACAATTTGCCTTGGACTCCATCAACCGCCTCTTGTATTCCGACGGCGACGTCTCAGAGGAAGAAACGTCGCTTTTAAAGGAAATTCAATCCGCAATAAAACTCGCGTAAACTCCCTTGTTTTTCAACGCCCTGGTTAATCAGGGCTTTGTGCGTCATTGTCTTTTATTCTTCCTATGCATTTCATTGTTTCAGCGTTAAGTCCGGAAGCCTTGGGTGAGCTGTGGGGACAAATCATGATTCCGGTCATTTGCTTTTCTGTCATTCTGACGGCGAAAAGAAAGAAAAGCAGCGGATGGAATGTGGCTGCCATGTTTGCCGTACTCTTTCTGATCGGCTGCCTTGTCAGTGCAAAATCCCATTTCTTCGCGTTTGTTATTTCGGTAATTATCATTGTCATTTTCTGGATACTTTCCCTCATGTTCAAAAAATCCCAAGGAATCATTCTTGGTATTTTAACCGGATTGTCCTTCATTGCCATGTTCCTTCTTGCAGGATTTTCTTCAGCAATGGACAGAGCGGCGGAAATAAAGGGTGAGCAAAACCCTTACCAGGCAACCGGAACAAAGGAAAAGTATACGGTTACGCTACCCGGAGACTGGAAACGCACCACGTCAAATCCCAAATTCGATTTGTTTGCAAGCAATGCTTCCTGTGCGATGGGAATCATCTTTGAAGATACTCCATTTGAATCGAATGCTGCGATGGGAAAGGCCGTCCGGAAACTTTTTGAGAAAGGAATGGAAAAATCAGATTTTACCGAGAAACGCTCCGTCATGATTGATAACAAAGAATGGGAGTTTTTCTCTTTTGAGGGCATACATGACGGGAATGCGGTTTCCTATCTTTACTATGTCCACACAGACACAGGAGGTTCTTACCAGATAATGTTCATCACTGAAAGCATGGAAATGCCCTCAAAGAAAGCGTATCTTACCCAAATAGCCCAGAGTTTCCGTTTCACCCAAGGAAACGATAGCGAATAACTGTTCTGCTGACTGTCAGAAGATCAGCACATCGTCAGGGTCCAACCAGACATCAAAGCTTGTTCCCTCGGATAAATCAAACATCCGCGGATTTTTAAACCGCGCATTCAAGCGTTGTCCGTTCTCAAACAGGAGCAGGCAATCCGCATAATCCCCGAAAAATGCGCTCATCACGACCGTTGCGCGAAAACAGTTTTCCTCCGGCGCCATATCGCTCCTGTTCCACGATTCGATGCGGATGCCCACGGTAACATCACAACCCACGGTCATTTCTTTTTCCGGATTTGCCAACGCACCGGAGAGCTTGCCTATCGCTGTTTCCACGAAGGCCTCACCCGCCCCGACATCAATCAGCTTTCCCCGGATAAAATCAATCTCGCTGATAATGCCTGCTGCCGCAGGAGAATGAGGACGGCGGTAGCATTCAAACGGCGTTCCCTCCTGGATAATGCTACCGCCATGCAACAAGGCAACCCGGTCGGAAAACGGCAATACATCCGCCGGATGGTTTGCCGCTACCAGCATGCTGCCGCCGTCTTCTTTCACGTAACGGTAACAGGCTCCGAACACAAGTATCTTGGAACTGTTATCCAAACCGGAAAGCGCATCATCAAAGATAAGTAACCGGGGTTTTGCTGCCAATGCGCGCGCGATCACGAACAGTTGTTTCTGGCTCTCAGAAAGCGAATCCGAATCCTGAACCTGTTCGGGATTCAGCCGAAATGCATGCAAAAGGGCAATAACCGCAGGGGTCAACGAAAGGTCCGTAACTTCTTTTTTCCCGGAAAGACCCAGTTTTTTCCATACGGATGTTTCCTCACTATCCGATATGCACTGCGGCACATAAGCGATTTCTTTCCTGTTCGCCAATGATTTTCCGTCAAGGCGCAATGTCCCGCTGTCCAGAAAAATCTCTCCGGCGATAATTCTGCACAATGTGCTTTTTCCCGAAGCACATTTGCCGAGTAATCCGAGTATTTCCCCGCGTTCGACGGAAATCGTTACGGCATTCAGTACAGGCTGCTTATCAAAGCTTTTTTTTATGGCGGTAGCTTGGAATGACATGGAAAACATTCTGGATGAACAGAATGGCAAAATA
Source organism: Opitutales bacterium (assembly GCA_031552815.1). Taxonomy (GTDB): domain Bacteria; phylum Verrucomicrobiota; class Verrucomicrobiia; order Opitutales; family JAVBMG01; genus JAVBMG01. Next base: position 56,649 of record JAVBMG010000008.1, on the reverse strand, counting down.
CACACAATTATTCGGAAACTGACTGCGACCCGGGCTGGTTATTCTCCTGCCTGCCTTGCCTCATCTTCCTTCTTCATCATCTCGGCAATCCGTTGAAGTGCCTGTTCTTTCGGCAATGTATCGCTTGCCAGGTGAACAACGGCTTTCTCGGCAAAAAACGGTTCATCAAAGAATTCGCTGAGGATGTGGCAGGACACAGGCTTCACCTGCATGGCCTCCAATTCTTTCCGGATATCGTTCGGCCCCTTCAGATAAACAATCCCGCGGGATATGCCTTCCTTTGTTCCAGGCGATATTTTCCTGCGTACCCATCCGATAAATTCAGGCAAACGGGTGACAGCCCGCCCGGTAATAAAATCAAAGCTGCCGTTTACCTCCTCGGCACGGCATTGCCTGGCGGTAACATGCTTCAATCCGATCTGCTGCGCCATGTCCTTTACCGCCATGATCTTTTTCCCGATGGAATCCACCAGCGTAAACTGGCAATCGGGATAAACAATGGCCAGTACTAATCCGGGAAAACCGCCTCCCGTACCGACATCCATCACACGCGATCCGGCAGGGAATTTCACCGCTTTCACAATTCCGAGCGAATGAAGAATATGGTGTTCCTCAATATGTTCCGTGTCTTTCCGTGAAATCAGGTTTATCTTCCCATTCCATTCACGCACACAGGCAAGCAACTGATCCAATTGCTTCATCTGCTTTTCTGAGAATTCAGGAAAATACTTCGGGACAAAATCCATATATTCTTCAAAACAACATAGAATATCGATAGCCGGATCAAGATTTCTTTCTCTATACAGAAACTGTTTCCGCCTTTGACAAACGAATGCAGTCCTTGCATCTTTCTCGGATGGACGTTTCAGATTCTCCGAATTCCTTCCAGAAAGTTTTGCTGGCCTGGTACCACGACGCAAAACGACCATTGCCATGGCGTACAAAACCGTCCCTTTACAAAACGGTTATTTCGGAATTCATGCTGCAGCAAACGCAGGTAAAGACGATGCTGCCGTACTTTGAGCGTTGGATGCGGCGTTTCCCCAACTGGAAAAAGCTCGCTGATGCCGACGAAGCTACCGTCCTGAAATACTGGGAAGGGCTGGGTTACTACCAACGCGCCAGAAACCTGCACTCACTGGCCAAACATCTCACCGACCGTCACAAGATACCGAAAACGCCGGATGCCTGGGAGCTCTTCAAGGGAATCGGACCCTACACGGCAGCCGCTATTACCAGCATCACCTATAATTACCCCGTCCCCGTTGTTGACGGTAATGTCATCCGGGTACTTTCCCGCATAACCGCAAATAAAACGCTTTTCCGCGATAACGGGCACGCACTTAAGGTCTTTACTCCGATCGCCGAAAAACTGCTGAACAAGGAAGATCCGGGAAATCATAACCAGGCGCTCATGGAACTGGGTGCAACCGTATGCTACCGCCACGCCCCCCTCTGCACAATCTGTCCGGTATGGGCCATGTGCGAGGCGGCTAAACTCGGTCTGGAAGAAACCCTTCCCCGCTTTGCCGAGAAACGGAGTGAAAAAATCGAGATAAGCCGGTTGTTCTGCATCCGCGACAACAAGCTGCTTCTGCATAAAGTTCCCCAAGCAGGAAAACGCCTGCAAGGCATGTATGAGTTTCCCCGTCACGAAAGCATCTCGTCAAAGACACCCGATCATAAATCGCTGCTCATGACAGGCAAACGCGCAATCTCCTACCAACAGATTCTTGAACGGATTTACTCGGGCAAGGTTCCCGAGAACGGATTTTCCCCGCCGGACTGCGAATGGGTTCCTCTCAGTGAACTGGATGCGATTACCCTTTCCGGGCCACACCGCCGCTGGCTGAAAAAACTGCTGTCAGACAAACGGATTTCATAAATGGTGCCATCACTCGGTACTGCCGCCTCCGTAATCCAGAGGTCTTGAACTTGCTTCTGAATTTCAGTTTTTGTTTGCGGAATTGTTTTACAAAACCAAACTGGATGAAGCTTAATTATGTTTGTTTCAACGACTGAATGAGTCCCCGCAAAGAAAAGTTTTTCCTACGGCAAAATCCCTTTCCTCTTGGGAAAACCATCCGTGCTTACTCGTTCAACAAGTTCAGATGCGACATACGTGCGGCCCTCAATGTCGCCCTGCTTGATTTTCCCCAGGGCATGGCCTACGCGATGATTGCCGGGCTTCCGGCACAAATGGGCATTTTCTGTTCCAGTATCTCAGCCATTCTCGGACCGTTTTTTTCCTCTTCGCGTTTTGCGATGTTCGGGCCGACCAATGCTACCGCGGTAACACTGATGTCGGCCTTTTTGTTGCTGGAGTACACAAAGGCACAAATGATCGTCGTTATGCCGATTCTCCTGTTCATGATCGGCCTGTTCATGATCGCGGCCTCCTTTCTGAAAGTATCGACCACCATCCAGTACATTTCCCGAAGCGTTATCGCCGGTTATATAACGGCGGCCGGGATCCTGATTATTGTCAACCAGGTCAAATCCGTTTTTAATCTCCATCTGAACCCGACTACAACTTTTGCGAACACGGTCATAGAATTATGCCATGTACTGTGGAGGCATCCTCTGGGAAAGGCCAACTGGGAATCGCTTTTCTGCGCGGCCATTACAGCTGCTCTCTACTATGGCCTGCGTTGGAAAAAGATGAAAACAGGCACCGTGTTTATCACGCTCCTCACGGTAGCGTCAACCGATGCCATTCTCAGATATTTTGGCATACACCCGGCATTTGATCATCTTGCGCCTATTTCTTTCTCGGACTGGCATATCACATTTCCAAAGACTGATTTTGAAGGCATCAGCAAACTGGTAAGCGTTGCCTTCTCGATTGCCATCCTGGCTATCCTTGAAACCAGTTCTATCTCCAAGACACTGGCGGCTAAATCCGGGGACATGGTTGATATTAACCAGCAGGTTTTCAGCATGGGCATCGTGAATATTGCGAACGCTTTCGGCTCAGGAATGCCCGCATCCGCGTCGCCCACGCGTTCGATGCTGAATTACGACAGCGGGGCAAAAACCCGCCTATCCAGCGTATACAGCGCAATACTGCTGCTGATCGGATTGTTCTTTATCGGTTCATTCATCCAATTTCTTCCGAAGCCGGCCCTGGGAGCCATGATTATCACAGTCGGTATTTCACTCTTCAATATCCGGCAGATAAAAACAATCATCCGTTCAACACGTTCCGATGCCATTGTGTTTGCGACTACCCTGCTCTCCGCCCTCTTTTTCTCGCTGGATATCGCCATCTATATGGGTTCCGCGCTTTCCATTGTACTCTTCCTGAAAAAAGTAAGCCGCCCGCAAATCGTCGAATACGACTTCAACGATGCCGGACACCTTCTGGAGAAAAAACCGGAATCGCAGCGAGCCATTCCGTCCATTTCCATTGTTCACGTGGAAGGCGACCTATTCTTCGGTTCAACAGACATCTTCCTCCAGGCCGCCCGTAAGATCGTAGAAGATCCGACCATAAAGGTCGTCATTCTCCGCCTCAAAAACGCACATCATCTTGATGCGTCCGTAGCGCTTGCCATCAGTGACCTCATCCGGTTTGCACGCGAACAGGGTGATGACATTATCGTTTCCGGCGCACACAAAGATGTAACCCGTGTATTTGTTAAATCAGGACTGATGAAAGTGCTTGGAGAAGCCAACTTTTTCAAACACGACCCGAACAATCTGAACCTGTCAACGAAACATGCCTTGCTCCGCGCACAGGAAATCATCGGGACAAAGAATGCCGAGATCAAGCTTTTCACCCACGAACACGTAAAAGAAGAGTAAGTCATCCCCAGTCCGCAAATAAAAAAAGCTACCGTTCACACGGTAGCTTTCGCAAAGTCTTTCTTCTGTTATTTTTTCAGCTTCGCGCAGAAACGTGCCATGCGCTCAAGACCCTTTTCGATAACCACATCGGCCACCGCATAACTGAAACGGGCAAATTTATCTGCTCCGAAAGCAACGCCCGGAACAATGGCCATCTTTTCCGATTCAAGCAACTTCCCGCAGAATTCCGTGGAATCCATACCAAAAGAGGAAACATTCGGGAAAAGATAAAATGCACCCTGCGCACGCTGACAGGTAATGCCCGGAATCTTGTTCAGGCCTTCCCACAAACGCAGACGACGTTTATCGAATACAGCCAACATCTTTGACAAGGCCTCCTTGGCCTGTGTCTTTTCCGTCACGGCCGCAAGCGCACCATACTGGATGAATGTATTTGTATTCGACGTTGTCTGGCTTTGCAGATTCGTAATCGCCGTTGCGATTGGTTTTGGAGCCATAATCGTTCCGAGTCTCCAACCGGTCATCGCATACGTTTTGCTGAATCCGCCGACGGTAACAACACGGTTTGCGGCTTCCGCACTGAAAGAAGCAGGGCTTACACTGACGGCGCCGTCATAAGTCAAATACTCATAAATCTCGTCGGACATGATATAGATGTCGGCTGCCAATGCTACCGCTACGAGACTTTCAAGTTCTTTCCGGGTATAAATGGATCCTGTCGGATTCGACGGACTGCACAGAACGAGCAGGCGCGTTTTTGGCGTAATGGCCGCCTTCAGCTGTTCGGGAGTGATTTTGAATGCGTTTTCCTCACGTCCTTCAACATACTTGGGAACCGCACCGCACAGTTTTGCCATTTCAGGATAACTCACCCAATAGGGTGTCGGAATGATCACTTCGTCTCCGGGACTGCAAAGCGCCTGCATGGTCAACTGACAGGAATACTTTCCGCCGGAACTGATGATGATCTGTTCCGCAGTCACTCCTTCTATTTTGTTTTCCTCGCGGTATTTCTGAGCCAAAGCATCGCGCAGCGGCTGAATACCGGCAACCGGCGAATACTTTGTCTTACCTTCCAGTAATGCTTTAATCGCAGCCTGCTTGATGAACTCAGGCGTATCGAAATCAGGCTCACCTGCACCGAATCCGCAAACATCCTCACCGGCGGCGGCAAGAGCCTTGGCTTTGGCATCAACCGCCAAAGTCGGCGAAGGCGCAATATTAGAAACCCAACTGGAAAGTTTGTGTGATGTATTCATTTTTTTCAAAAAAACCTTACTGATTGTGAGAACAAGTCCTTGCGAAGCAATTTATTTCTGAAAATTTCTTAACAATAAGCAGGAAATCAGTGTTTACCCGTGTTTTTCAGACGGATAAACGCCTTTACTGTCCTCACCGGCCGGCTGCTTTCCAGAATTTTCCGCAATAATACGCATTGATAATAAACGGCGCAAAAAACCACCGCTCCCGAGGTATCCGCAATCCAATCATAAAAGTCGACAGAACGTCCCGGCGTAAATGACTGATGATATTCATCGGCAGCACCGTAAAGGCTTACAATCAGGACCGCCACTATCATCTGCTGCAGCAGTGTTTTCCCTATGCGGACCCGCGCCCATGCAACCGCCATAATTCCAAACACAAAAAAGTGGATCACTTTATCGATTCCCACAAAACTTATTTCCTTGGGAAGTTTGGGATTTGTGCCGGAAAGGAAAAAAATAACCGCGATAAAAGCCAACGGAAAAAATAATGCTCGCAAGCGCTTCTTCATAATTCAGTAAGAAAAAGATATGTCAAAGTTACCGGCAGTAAACCAGAATCGACAAAATCCCTGAATCTTTAAAAAAATCAACGGCTTGGATGCTCCGTGTTTCCGGACAAGCAATACATACGCATGTTCCTTAACCGACATATAAAAATATAATTGAAACAACGTGGCTATTTTCGGATACCTGTTAATTGCTCACGCTTAATTGTACAGTCACCGGATTCCGATTCATTTCAATATCATTGCGGCATGAATATTATTCTGTTCCCCATAAAAGAAGACGTCTACCAATTACCTTCCGACGATCAGCGCTATGCTCACATCACTCAGGTTTTAAAGATGAAACAATCCGATGAACTGTTCGTCGGCGCCGTCAATGGGCCGCTGGGCAAGGCAAACATTACCTCGCTTGACAATGCCGGCCTGGAACTCACGGTAACATGGTTTCCGGACAAGCAACAACTGCATCCCGTTCACTTTCTTGTCGGGCTCCCGCGTCCTCAGACAGCACGGAAAATACTCACGGAAATCACAGCCCTTGGCGCAAAACAGATCATGTTTTTTGGCAGTGAAAAAGGCGAACCGGGTTATGCTCAAAGTTCCCTGTGGTCGAGCGGCGAATGGGAACGTTTGATCCGGCAAGGAACGGAACAGGCCTTTGCCACACATCTCCCGGAAGTCTCTGTGCTGAGTTCCTTGCAGGAAGTCCTGGAACGGATTCCCGAGAATAACAGGCAACGTATTGCCCTGGATGTTTATGAAGCGACCACCCCAATGGGATCATTTGACTTCCGGAAAGCGGAACCGATTGTCATTGCCATCGGCTCGGAGCGCGGCTGGTCGTCCAACGAACGGGATTTGCTGCGTTCGGCAAAGTTCACACTCTGTCATCTGGGCGAACGGGTTCTCCGGACGGAAACCGCCGCAGTCACAGCAGCGGCGGTAGCATTGACAAAAACAGGCGTATTCTGATCAGAGCGGTTCCACTGTGAAACCATCCTTGGAATCAAGGATTTTCCAGCCTTTGTCGGTCAATTCCTTGCGAAGGCGATCAGCTTCAGGCCAATTCTTTGCCGCTTTCGCGTCCCAACGCTGTTGTGCCAGAATCTGGATATCTGTCGGCACTTCGACGCTTACCTGCGACTCCAGTTCCTGTGCTACCGGAAAAAGCCCGAGCACATACAATACCAGCGATAAACCGGACAGTTCCGCCCTTGCCTGCTCCTTCGAAAGCGCGGCAGCATCGATCTTATGCAAAGCCTTGAATACTTCTCCCAGCATGGCGGACACATTCATGTCGTCAGCAATGGCGTTCCATGCCGGTTCAAAACTGCCGTAGGAAGCCAATGGTTCCCACTGCTTTGGTTCAATAAACTCTTTTGTCTCTATTCCCGAAAGTTCAAGCAGGCGTTTCAGTGATTTCTTCAGATTCCTGAGCGTACTGCGTGCGGCAGCCAAACCTTCCAGCGTGAAATTCAACTGCTGGCGGTAATGCCCGGAAGTGAGCGCATAACGGATTTCCATCGGAGTGAAGCCTTTGTTCATCAGATCCCCGAGCGTATACAGATTTCCCAGACTCTTTGACATCTTGGCACCGTCTACCATCAGATGCGACACATGGAACCAATGACGGCAATACGGATGCTCCGGCGTATTCCCATGGGCGCATTCCGACTGAGCAATTTCATTGTCATGGTGCGGAAAACATAAATCCACGCCGCCGCCATGCAGGTCAAAACTGTTTCCGAGATATTGCGTGGACATGGCGGAACATTCGATATGCCAGCCCGGGCGGCCTTCGCCCCAGGGACTCTTCCAGAAATTTTCCCCGTCCTCCGGCTTTCGGCTTTTCCACAAGGCAAAATCCGTGACTGATTCGCGGTCATATTCGTCCGCGTCATTCTGCTCGCCCGCACTGTTGGTTGACTGCGTACGGTTCAGATCGATTTTGATGTGAGAGCAGCAGCCGTAACGATCAAAGGAATTGACCCGGAAATAAACGGAACCGTCCTTTGCCACATAAGCATGATTGTTCGCAACCAGTTGCTCAATCATCGTCAGCATCTGCGGAATATGTTCGGTTGCCTTTGGTTCCACATGGGGCGGCAGCATATTCAGCAACGCGCAATCTTCATGGAATTTCTTTGTCCACCGCTCGGTAAATGCCTTTAAAGGAACCCCTTCCTTCTGCGACCCTTTGATGGTTTTGTCGTCCACATCCGTTAAATTGCGGACATGCACAGGATGCAGCTGCGCGGCCTCGACCAATCGCCTGAAAATGTCCTGAACAAGAAAAGTACGGAAATTACCGATGTGTGCGGGTCCGTAAACCGTAGGTCCGCAACAGTAAAAACGAAAGCTTTTCCCGTCTTGCGCAATCAGCGGCAAAACCCGTTTCGTCATCGTATCGTAAAGTTGCGGTGTTACTTTGCTCATAAAGGACGGTAGCATGAAACCATCGCGCAAAAAGTCAAGGGAGACGGTAGCGCCAAAATTCAATCGCCGGCTCCTTTGGTTTTTCATTTACGCCATGTTTTTTTCAGTCAGAATCCTGCTGATATTTCTATAGCAAAGCAGTCATTTCATTTATGAGCAGCACATCAACCAGAACCCATTCGGTGGAATCCATTATAAACCGTGGTCTGAAATCAGACCAGATCGATATCAGCGCTGTATTCAAAGGAGATTTGTTCGGACGCAATGTTTTCGATCTGCAGAAAATGCGCCTGCGCCTTCAGAAAGGCACCTACAATGCCCTGCTCAAAACCATACAGAGTGGTTCCGCCCTTGATCTTTCCATCGCCGACGAAGTAGCCTCAGCCATGAAAAACTGGGCTATCGAACGAGGCGCAACCCACTTTGCTCACGTTTTTTTTCCGCTTACCGGCCTAACAGCAGAGAAACATGACAGTTTTCTCTCGCTTGATGCTACCGGCAATGCGATTGCCGAGTTTTCCGGGAGCAGCCTGATCCAGGGCGAACCGGATGCCTCCAGCCTGCCGAGCGGCGGTCTGCGCGCAACCTTCGAGGCACGCGGCTACACAGTCTGGGATGTAACCAGTCCCGCCTACCTTCTGGAAAGCCAGAACGGCACCACCCTGTGCATCCCGACTGCTTTCGTTTCATGGACCGGCGAAGCACTCGACAAGAAAACGCCCCTGCTACGTTCCATGCAGGCTCTTGACAGGCAGGCGCGCCGTGTCCTCGCCCTCTTCGGACACAAAAATATTCCGATGGTCAGTTCGACGGCCGGGCCGGAACAGGAATACTTCCTGATTGATTCGCATTTTTATTATACCCGTCCGGATCTCTATACCTGCGGACGCACACTTTTCGGCGCGCCTCCGGCACGCGGACAGGAATTTGAGGATCACTATTTCGGAGCCATTCCGGAGCGTGTCCTTGCATTCATGATGGAAGTGGACTACGAATGCTACAAGCTCGGCATTCCGATCAAGACACGGCACAATGAAACGGCCCCGGCACAATATGAAATCGCCCCGATTTTTGAAACCGCCAATATTGCCACCGACCACAACCAGCTGATTATTTCCATACTCAAGCGTGTCGCCCGGAAGCATGGTCTGACGGCCATTTTCCATGAAAAGCCTTTCAAGGGCGTAAACGGATCGGGAAAACATGTTAATTTCTCCTTTGGAAACAAAGTGCAAGGTAACCTGCTTGACCCGGGAGAAACGCCGCACGAGAACGCCCAGTTCCTTATATTCTGCGCAGCAATGATTCGCGGCGTATCGCTCCATGCCCGACTGCTCCGAGCCGTTGTAGCCAGTGCATCCAATGATGACCGCCTCGGCGCACATGAAGCTCCGCCGGCCATCATGTCCATTTTCCTCGGCGATCAGCTCAACGACGTCTTTGAACAAATCAAAGCCGGCGGCGCACGTTCCTCCAAGCAGCGCGGTATCATGCAAGTCGGCGCCGACATTCTTCCGTCGCTCGCCAAGGATACCGGAGACCGCAACCGCACAAGCCCGATTGCGTTCACAGGAAACCGTTTTGAATTCCGTGCAGTCGGGTCTTCGCAATCTATTGCAGGACCGCTTGTTGCCCTTAATTCAATCGTTGCGGACTCACTCTCCTACATTGCCGACGAACTCGAGCGTTTGATGGAAGGCAATCCGGAAAAGCTTAACGAAGCAGTTCAGAAAGTGCTCTATGCTATCATCCGCGAACACGGAAAAGTGATTTTCAACGGGGACGGCTATTCAGAAACATGGCACAAGGAAGCAGCAATACGCGGATTACCGGCCCTGCGCACATCCGTTGAGGCGCTTCCGGTCTTTGTGGAAAAAGAAGTTATTGAGCTCTTTGTCCGTCACGGTGTTTTCGTCGAACGCGAACTCCACTCACGTTACGAAATCTACATGGAAGGTTACATCAAGGCAATCAATGCGGAATTGAACACCGCCATCGAAATTACCAAAACCATGATTTATCCGGCTGCCACGCGTTACCTTTCCGAACTGGCCCTGTCTGTCAGCCGCAGGAAGGAAGCAGGCCTGAAGCCGGACATGACCGTGCTCAGGAAAATCGAAGGATTGATTGATTCCCTGGAAAAACAGATGAGCAAACTTGAAGACATCAAGACGAAACGTTCTGCCGATCTTAAAAAGCGGGCGGAATACGCCTGCAACAAGATTCTTCCCGCAATTCATTCCACCCGTGAAATAGTAGACGCGCTCGAAGGGGAAATTGCCGATGATCTTTGGCCGCTTGCCACTTACGGGGAAATGCTCTTCATCAAATAAGCGACAACGACGATTATTTAAACAGAAAGGCGGTAGCATTCATATGCTGCCGCCTTTCTGTTTCGGAAATCATTCCCCAAAGCATCAGGTATAAAAAATAAAAGGACGATCCACAAAGATCGTCCTTCAGAGAAAAGATAAACTACTAATATTAGTTGGCTGCTACAACATTGATCAGACGGCGCTTACTGTCGAACTCTACCTTGCCGTCTACTACTGCATAAATCGTATGGTCACGTCCGATATCAACGCCGACTCCGGGGTGATATTTGGTTCCGCGTTGACGGATAATGATGCTACCGGCGCTTACGCCCTGACCGCCAAAAACCTTCACGCCCAAGCGTTGGCTGTGACTGTCACGTCCATTTCTTGATGTTCCTTGTCCTTTCTTGTGTGCCATGACTCAAAAGATGTTAAAGTTATGCTTTGATTGAATCAATCTTGAGTACGGAAAGTTCCTGACGATGACCGCGACGGCGTTTTGAACCCTTGCGGCGACGCTTTTTCAGAATAAGAACTTTCGTACCACGTTTGTTTTCGAGAATGGTGGCTGTAACTACAGCACCGTCAATTAAAGGTTTTCCGAATTTCACACTTTCTCCTTCACCTGCCATCAACACTTCTTTCAGCTCGACTTTAGCGCCGGCTTCAGTGTTCGGGTAGCGATTAACAATAATAATATCGCCTTCTGTGACGGTAAACTGTCTGCCTTGTGTCTTAATGGTCGCTTTCATGGAAAAAGTTGAGAAGTAAAGCTTCCTGATTTGATAATGCAAGCTATTTTTATGAAATCGTGGTTTTTTATCTGTTTATCCGTATCACACACCTCTTCTCCGCCCGAAGAATTGGGCAAAAAGAAAAACCGCACCGACAATAACCACGATAATCGGCCCGGCCGGCATTTCAGCCTCGTAGGAAACCGCCACTCCCCCGACAGTGAAAAATCCGCTTAATGCTACCGCTATCGCCATCATTTGCCATAGTTTCCGGCTGAATCGCCCTGCAATGGCCGCCGGTAACGTCAACAGGGCGATCACCAGAACAATACCGACGATGTTAACCAGCAGCACAATCGTCAGCGCAGTCAGCAACAGCAGTATATAATAAAGGCGTTCAACCTTCACCCCGCGTAATTTCGCGAATTCAGGATCAAAGCACATTGCAGTCAATTCCCTGTGTTTTACCACGGCAAAAATCAAAACCATCGCTGTAAGCAATGAAGAGAGCCAAATATCCCTGCCCGAGACGATCAGGATGTTACCGAAAAGATAGCTCTGGATATTCTGGTATCCGGGCGTCTGGTAAAGCGCAATGATTCCCAGTGACATGCCGATTGCCCAGATCGCCCCGATAACGGTATCTTCCCGTTCGCGCGCGCGCCAATGCATCACTCCGATCAGTATCGCGGCCAGCAAGGCACTGGCAACCGCCCCATAGAGCGGATCAAGCCATGGCAGCATGAATTTATGCCTGCAATAAACAGCAATCCCGATACCTCCGAGAATGGCGTGCGCAATCGCTCCGGCTATGTACGTTGTACGCCGGATCACGATATAACTCCCGATAATCCCGAACGGGATGGCACAAATAAGCGCCATGCAGATTGCATTGCGCATGAAAACCGCATCCGGATCAAAAAGGCTCTGAATGAAACTGCTGAACATGTGAATTTATTCCCTACTTCCAAACCTCTGGAAAAATACAGAATCCCTTTAAAAGAAACCTATTCGCAACGAGCAGGCAAGCATTGATGCAAGTTTTTTGCAGTAAGCATCTTATTGACAAATCCGTCCTTTTTACGATATAAAAAACCTTTCTATATGTCGCGTTTTTGGCAAACAATATACCTGTTAGCGGTGCTTTTCATGCTACCGTCAGCTGCCCACGCCAGCGGAGTCAGCATGGAAGCCTACACATTGACGGATAATTTCCTTGGACTGGGTATCAGTATCACGAATTCCATGATAACCAGCTGGGTTGTCGCCATCGTCGTTTTCTCTGCCATCCGCCTCTCCATCGGGCGGCCGCAGCTCAAACCCAACCGATGCCAGGTAGTCGTCGAAAACATCATGGAATACATAGAATCCCTGATCGAACCGATTGTAGGCAAAAGACTGGCAAAACCGACATTCCCGCTTCTCCTCTGTTTCTTTATTTTCATACTGATCAACAACTGGAGCGGTTTGATCCCGGGTATGGGCGCTTTCGGGTTTGGACACGGCGAACACCTGCTTTACTTCGGGCGGCCCGGCACAGCGGATTTAAATATGACGCTGGCATTGGCGATCATATCGTTCATTGCCTGGGGATATTACGTTCTCCGTTATGCCGGAATAAAGGCCTTTCTTTACGAAAACTTCGGAAACAAGGCAGATAAAAAAGAAGTACCCGCGTTTCTGTATTATCCGCTCTTCATTGTTTTCGCGCTAGTCGGGATTATCGAATGTATTTCCATTGCCTCCCGCCTGCTTTCGCTGCCGTTCCGTCTGTTCGGAAACGTCTTCGGTGGGGAAAATCTCCTGGAATCCATGCAATCGCTCCTGCCGTGGTATGTACCTGTTGCGGTTCCGTTCTATTTTCTGGAACTGCTCATCGGTTTCGTCCAGGCACTCGTGTTCACCCTGCTCATTGCCGTTTATATCGGCATGGTCTGCAATCATGAGGAGGAAGGCGCACACTGATTAACCTTTCAGGAACAGGATCATGTCTGAGCCATGAAATATCAGGACTGAACGTGAATGTTCCTTACAGTAACAAACAACAAATACAATCATGTTAGAAGTACTTAACTCACTCATGCCGTTGGCAAATGCTTCCATGGATTCCATGGCCGTTATCAAGGATATGACTCCCGAACAGCTTGACCACGTCTTGCAAATCACCCGTCACGCGGGCTGGCAGGGCGCTTTCGGTTGCGCGGCAGCAGCGATCGGTGTGGCCCTCGTCGGAATGAAGGCCGTAGAATCCGTCGGACGCAATCCCGCAGCATCGGGTAAAATCCTCGTTCAATCGATTCTCGGTATGGCATTGGCCGAGGCCGTTGCCTTCTACGCATTGTTTCTTTAAAACGACCGGAAAGGTCCGCGGTAGCATGGACGCAATGCCATGCTACCGTTCCCTTCCGAATTTTCATCCGGTTTCCAATCACAAATAAAAAACCTTATGTTCGAAGGATTCATTTTCTGTTCCAACACACTGGCCGGTCTCACGGACGTGATAAACAGCATCGTTCAGACATTCCAAAATATGGGTGTCAGTCTGAATTATCTGCTCGCCCAAATGATCAATTTCACGGTTTTCGGCCTCATCTTTTATTTTGTATTGCTGAAACCCATCCTCCGCACAACGGAAGAACGTCAACGCAAGATCGCCGAAGGACTCCAATATGCGGAGGAAATGAAAAACAATCTTCAGGAATCCGAACGGAAAAAATCAGAAATACTCAAGTCTGCCGGAAAAGATGCCGCAAAAATAGTCCAGGACGCACGCGAGGAAGCAAAAACCATTCTCGAAACCAGAACCAAGGAAGCCATTGCCCAATGCGAGAGCATGATCAGGCGATCGGAAGAAAACATTGCCATGGAGCGGAGCAAGATGGTTGAGGAAGTGAAAAAGGATCTCATCTCTCTCGTCGTGGATACGACGGAAAAAGTCCTGAACAAACAGCTTAACGACCAGGATAAAACGAAGTTTGCCGAGGCCGCTGCGCATGAAATCACCCGGTAAACCTATTCAAACACCTCGGCATGAATACGGCACATAACCTTAAACGCATCGCCAAGAAACTGGTAGAGCTGTCTTTCGAGAACGGCATCGTGTCCGAAGAACGCGTCCGTGCCTGTCTCCGTTCAATCAGCGGATACACGCTTCATGAACATAAAACGATTTTACGGCTATACCTTCACCTGCTCGAACGGGCTGTACGGGAATCCGAGCTTCTTATCGAATATGCCGGTAACATCGGTCCCGAAACCATCGAAAAAGTCCGTCTGGCGATTTCCAAGCTCGCAAACCACCAGCTGAAAGCCGAAGTCCGGGAGAACAAAAAACTGATCGCGGGCATACGTCTGCGCCTCGGAGATAATTTTTACGATAATTCCATCCAGGGACGTCTCAAGAGACTTTCCGTAAAAAACTAATTTACCATGAGTACTGTTTTTGACGAAATCAGAAAAGAGATCGAAGCGCTCGATCTTTCCGCCAAAAAGACCAATACAGGAAACATCGTTTACGTGTCTGACGGTGTAGCGCGCGTAAGCGGACTTTCTGAGGTCATGTTCAATGAAATTGTCCAGTTCTCCGATGGTACCGTCGGTCTGGCAATGAATCTTGAGGAAGACGAAGTCGGCGTCATTCTTTTGGGTGATTATTCGAACCTGAAAGAAGGCGACGAGGCAAAAACCACCGGGAGATTGCTTTCCGTTCCTGTCGGGAAAGGATTGCTCGGCCGCGTCGTGGACACTCTCGGCAACCCACTCGACGGCAAAGGAGTCATAAATTCTTCGGAGTATTATCCCGTTGAAAAAATTGCTCCCGGTATCATCAGCCGTAAATCCGTCGATCAGCCTGTGCAAACCGGGATACTGGCCATTGACGCCATGATTCCCATCGGCCGCGGACAACGTGAATTGATCATCGGCGACCGTCAGACAGGAAAAACGACTATCGCCATTGATACGATTTTAAACCAGGCCCGCATTAACCGCGAAGGTCTGGCTTCCGATGACAAATCTTTCCGCCCGATTTATTCCATTTATGTAGCCGTCGGACAGAAGAATTCCAATATTGCCCGCACAATCAAGGTTCTGGAAGACGCCGGGGCAATGGAATACACGATTATTGTTGCCGCCGCCGCATCGGACAATGCAGCCAACCAGTATCTTGCTCCGTTCTCCGGCACAGCCATGGGCGAATGGTTCATGCAGAACGGAATGGATGCGCTTATCATTTATGACGATCTTTCCAAGCAGGCTGCCGCATACCGCCAGATTTCGCTCATTCTCAAACGCCCTGCCGGACGTGAAGCCTATCCCGGCGACATTTTCTATCTCCACAGCCGCCTTCTCGAACGTTCAGCGCGCCTGAGCGAGGAAGCCGGAAACGGATCACTCACAGCGCTGCCGATCATCGAGACGCAGGCAGGCGACGTGGCAGCCTATATCCCGACGAATGTGATTTCCATCACCGACGGACAAATCTTCCTTGATACCGACCTTTTCAACCAAGGCCTACGCCCGGCGATTTCCGTCGGTATATCGGTTTCCCGCGTAGGATCGTCTGCACAGATCAAAGCCGTCAAAAAAGTGGCCGGCGGCGTGAAACTGGCACTTGCACAGTACCGGGAACTGTCAGCCTTTGCCCAATTCGGATCGGATCTTGACGAACGCACAAAATCCACGCTCGACCGCGGAGCCCGCCTCGTTGAAATATTCAAACAACCCGCCTACCACCCGAAACGCGTAACCATTCAGTCAGCCATCCTTTGGGCTGCCCAGAACGGCGTGTTCGACACAATTCCTGTGGATGAGTGCGTAAATGCGGTTAACGACTTTGAAAGCTTTTTCCTGAACAGAAAGCGTCCGCTTCTGAATGAAATCGACAAAAAGAAAGAGCTGACCGACACGATACAGGAACAACTGAAAACGGCCATCGAAGAATGGAATCTCAGCAGATCGAACGGAAATGCAAAAACAGATCCGAAAACGGCTGAGCCCAAAGCCGAACAGCAATAATCCATCCGGCTTCTCTCAGCCGATCATACTATGTCAAGCAGCCGCGAAATCCGCACACGCATAAAAAGCGTCAGAAACACATCGCACATCACCAAAGCGATGCAGCTTGTCGCATCCTCCAAGATGAAACGGGCGCAGAACCGCGATATGGCAGGACGTCCCTATGTGGCTGAACTCACGGAAATGATCGTTCAATTATTGGATGACGTTTCTCTTGAAGACTTTACGCATCCGTTCATGAAACCGCGTGAAATCAAGCATCGCGGCATTCTCATCCTATCGACGGACAAAGGACTGTGCGGCGCATTGAATGCCAACCTGTTCCGGCTCGTTTCAAAAATCACAGAGCCTGCGCTTTATTTTACTATCGGGCGCAAGGCCACACAGTACATTACCAATACAAAACGAAATCTTATCGCCAGTTTCCAGGTATCTGACGCAGCCAAATACAACGAGGTGATACCTGCCATCCGCCTGATGGTCGATTCTTACATGGAAGGAAAAATCGACACCATCGAGATTATTTTCCCTGTGTTCAGGAACACGCTTATCCAGACACCGACCAGGCAAACGATTGTTCCTCTCGAAAATCTGAAAGAGCTGGCCATTGCCATGCGGAAAAACAGCGGCCTGCCTGAGTCAGTCACGGATACCCGAGAAATGATTTTTGAACCGGATACGGTTTCCCTGCTGAAGGATCTGCTGGAAGCATTTATCCGCAAATCCATTTATGAAGCCGTACTGAGCACAAAGGCCTCCGAGCACTCCGCCCGCATGGTTGCCATGAAGACGGCCACGGAAAATGCGGAAAAACTCATGGAAGAAATGACGCTCAAATACAATAAAGCGCGTCAGGCTGCCATCACCCAGGAAATTCTGGATATCTCGGCGGCGTCCCACGCATAATGTGCTGGTAGCATCCGCTCCGTCAGAGCACTGTTCGGTTTGCTATAGTAATACCGCTGAGCATTGCGCCCACAATACCGTGGAATCCCTGATCGGTTCCGCAAATATGCAGATGTTTCACCCCGATGTTGCCGTCACGCACTTTAATCGGAGAACCATAGACAGTCCCATTTTTGTGCCAGGTATAACGTTCAATGGTTTTTGGGGTAAACATATCCGATGCCAGTAATTTCTGCCTGAAGGCGTACGAACTGATGTTACCGCCAAGCACAGTCAGCGCATTTTCCAGAACACGGTCAAACCAGATGGTTTTCTGCTCCGCGTAATCTCCCGGCTCCATCGCCGCCCATTTTCCGTAATTTGCCAGTGCGGTCACGCGCAAACAGCCTTCATTCACATTGCTGTTTTCCGTCAAACGATAATTATCGGGCAAACAGATGACCCCGCTCAGAAGATCGACAGGATCGTCAGGACTCCGGTACTGGAACGCGTCCATATGACTGAAAAATACCACGGTATCCTGCCAGTCAAAGTCCGCAGGCTTTCCCTCAAAGAGGGCGATTGATTCGGTAAAGGAAAGTTTTCCGGTTATATCGTTTTCATCTCCGATTTCCGGCCTCTGCGAACACAGCGCGACCGTTTCAACCAGACCGGCGGAAGAAAAGACTTCCTTGGCTCTGAAGAACGTTCCGTTATCCAGGGTAACCCCTACCGCGTTACCGTCGTGAATCTCAATCTGCTTTACCCCGCAACGCAGCCGCAAGTGACCGCCAAGTTCCTTGTATTTGTTCTGCAATACTTTTATCAGGCTGCGCACACCGCCAAAAGGACGCGAAAAGCCTTCAATGAAAATACCTTTGAATAAGGTAACAAACTGAGTAAAATCCATATCATGCTCGGCAGCACTTCCGTAATACATGATCGGGCAAAGCAGCATGTCACGCAACAAAGGATCCTTTATGAAAACGGACAATTCCTCATGCGCCGACAAAGCGGGAGCATTCAGGTCAGTATCGGGATATTCGCGGATAAAAGCCACAAGACGACGGAAGTGATCTATTTCCTTGGGAAAACAGCGAGCCACTTCCGATTCGAAAAAGGAATACTGGTTTGAAAACCCCAGACGGACATCCGGAAATATCACATGGGAAAGCGTTTGTTCATACAGGTCAATTTCCTCACGGTGGATACGCAACTGGCGGAATACCTTGGCCAACGGCGTACCCTTTGCCGTTGCGGGAGAAAAATTGGTCATGGCATGGAGACCGACATCGTAACGCCGGCCATCCTTGGAGTAAAAGCTGTTCAATCCTCCGGGCGCATAATGACGCTCTAGGATCACGACACTTTTTCCTGCCAGTGCCAAACGTATGCCCGCCGCGAACCCGGACATTCCGGCCCCAATCACCACTGCATCAAAAGATTCGTCCATCAGTCACAGGAAAAAAACTAAACAGATAAATACAGAAGCCCAAGCAATGCTTCTCACGAATACATTACTTCTTCTTTTGTTCGAACTTCGGAAGCAAATAATCGGCACAGCTATTCAGCGAAGCCAACTGCGGATAATCCGCCTCAGGAACCTCGATGCCGTGTTTCTTTCTCAGTTCCATGACAATATCCAGAAAGTCCATGGAATCCAGTTCCAATTGGTCGCGCAAACGAACATCCGGTTTTACGTTTGAGAGATCTTCATCCGGGGCGATTTCCGCAATGATGTCCAATACGATTTGTTTAATGTCTTCTTTTGTCATAAGGTTATTCAGAGATGTAATCAGTATTAATAGCGGGCAACGATCAGGGTTGAGTTGATGCCCAGCATCCCAAAGGAATTGTTCAAAATGGTGTTTACCGTTGCGCCGGTAACAGGCTTGTTTATCACAAGATTCGGAACCTCGCATTCGGGGTCAAGCTTGTCCACATTGATGGTGGCATGGATGTTACCATCCGTGAAAGACGGCAGGTTTCCTGCAAGCTCCAATGCTCCCGCTGCTCCCATTGCATGGCCGATAAAGCTTTTTGTATTATTCACGTAAGTACGTTTTGAATCCGCAAAGATCTCGCGGATCGCCTTGCACTCCTGAATGTCGCCCTGCGGTGTACTGGTGGCATGAGTGTTGATAAGGTCAATATCCTTTGGCTGCATATTTGCGCGCTTTAAGGATAAACGGATGCATTCCGCCTGACGCTCCGGGAAAGGAAGCACGGCATCACAGGCATCGGAATTGATGTGATACCCGACTATTTCACCATAAATTTTTGCGCCGCGCTTCTGCGCGTCCTCAAGTCGCTCAATCGTATACAGGCAACCGCCTTCACTGATGACAATACCGTTGCGTGCCACGTCAAAAGGACGGCTTGCTTTGTTCGGATCATCATGGGTTGCAAGCGCACCCTGACTCTGGAAACTGGCAAATATGCCGAATGTACGGATACTTTCGCTTACACCTCCGGCAATGGCAAAATCAACCTCACCCAACCGTAACATCTGCAAGGCCTGGATAAGCCCCGCATTCCCGGCAGCACAGGCTGCGCCAATGCAATAATGCGGTCCCGTGACTCCCATGTTTATGGTCACTTCCCCTGCAGGATTGTTTGCGACCGTCCGGGGATTATGATGGTGCGACCAGTATTTTACGTCGTAATTAAACTGTGAGATATTATAAATCTCGTTTTCCGTTTCCACGTTACCGTGTTCCGTCGTGCCGATATACACACCCACGCGCGATTTATCCATGCCCTCCCAGTTGATGCCGCTGTCCTTCACTGCCTCATGGGCACAGTAAACAGCGATGCTACCGGCACGCGTTCCATTGCGGATTTCCTTCCGTTTCTGGTAACGGGTTGCGTCAAAGTCGCAAACCCCGGCGTTAACCTGCCCCATATAACGCATGTCTATACGCTGAACCCTTGGAATTCCATTCAACAGATTTGAGCGGAATTCCGCCAGGGAATTGCCGTTGGGAGCCGTTAATCCGATGCCTGTAATAACTATCCTGCTTAAACTCATTACGTTAAAAAGTTCAAAAGATTACCATTTCAATATAAACTGCCAACAACATTTTACAACCGTATCTTTTACATGACAAAGCCGCTGCCGGCCGATAAATGCCCTCTGACTGCTTGACAAATCAATCGACGCTAGCATCATAAGAAGCGTTCTTTGATTTTCACTTTATGGGGGTGTTCCGGAATTCGACTTTAGATTCTAAGTTACGGCGGCACGCCGGAGATGATGGTTGGCTCCGAAAAAATCCATCAACACAAATAATAAATGGCGAAGAACAATTCGCTATGGCTGCTTAATTACGTAGCCACGTGTCTGAGCCCGACACCTACTAAGGCAAGGACGCGATGTACAAAAGTAGGCATAGCTGAAAACGGTAAACCGGTTTGACGCTGTATTCTAACAGGTTTATAGGGACGATTCAGCCTGCCCGTTGGCGGAATCCACCGAACTTAAATAACCGGCTACGCGTGTAGAAACCGTTCCCGAAAATATAAAGGACAGGAGTTCAAATCTCCTCACCTCCACCAATTTAAAACCCGTCATCATAGGCGGGTTTTATTCTTTAATTTTTTGTATTTTCTCTTAAAACGAGAGAGTATGAAAAATAAAATATTAATTCTTGTTTCAGTGATATTTCTTATTTTCGGTAGTTCCCTTTCCTTTGCTCAAGAACTGCCTTCAGAATTGCCTCCCGACGCTCCAGAAGGATTTTGGACGTATATTGGGTCAGGAAAGCAGGATTTTGGAACAAGCTCTAAGCCAATGGTAAAATCTTTCAGTTTATACGTTACTGCATCTGCCTTTATTGCAGAAAATGGAGCTTTGCATATACAATATCACACGTGTGCAGTTGATTTGATCGGCAATATGACGAAGAGTCCTTCTGGAACATGGAGGATGCAAAACTGGTGTTATGTGGCGACAAATGCAACTAAGGACGGCCAAAAGATTCAAAATGTAAAAAATGATTTGGGTCTATCGGCTAACTCGCTTGCTCCGAGTATTCACACTAGAACATATATCATTAATTCTCCCAAAGATGGACATTACATGTTGATGGGAGATGGGAAGGGAGAACAACAATTGATAGGTAATAATTATCGTTTTTGTGAATTCGATGTATCAGAAGGCGAAATCGAAAACATGATACGCTATTAATATACATCGTACCTTATCATCCTATGCGAATCATCATTACGATGATTCGTATTTTTTGCATTGTTTAGCACATAAGACAGCGAATCCCGAAAAATACAGGGATTATCACCTCCACCAATTTAAAGCCCGTCATCATAACAATGGCGGGCTTTTTTGTGCCTATGCACTTGAAGGTCTCGCTTTATTTTCTCCGACGGCGCAAGGAAATGCCTGCCAATGTGATCAACCCGAAAACCATCGCATAAGCGGACGGTTCAGGTATCGGTGCAAGATCAATACCGCTGAGCCAATTGGCTACGTTACGGGCAAGCCGATTGTTATCCGTTCCTACAGAATTAGCTCCGGCGGCATAACTATTCTCAAGAATATTCACATCCATTAGTAAGAGGAAATTAAGATCATTTCCCCATAGGGACATCCCGTTATCGCTGAAAAACGATAATCCGTTGCCATTAGGATTCATCCCTCCGGGAGTCCCAAACTTGACAGCAGAAACACCGTCGGTTATTAATGGATACGCATTACTCAATGTCTGACTGTTATTTCCATCCTTTTGATATGCTGTTCCGCCAAGCAGCGTTGCCAATTGCGTGTTGCTTAACTGCCAACCGTTATTTTCGCCGAATACCAGCACGCGGGTATTACTATTCAAAAGACGACCTAATGCAGCGAGTTCGCCCGCTGAATACGTATTGCCGCCACTCACAGCATTAATAATAACAGCATCCGATGTGCCGATCTGATAACCGGCTAAAGACCCTGATGTCAGAATGGAACCGGGATCTGTTAAGTAGCTCCGGAAATCACTATAATTGGTTCCGCTATACGGATCATACATACTCATATAGGTACTTGGGTTCAAAACCTGGATAGTCCAGGCATTAAGACCCGACGAAGAAAAGACCATCATTCCGAACGTCAGAACAGTCTTTGATACATAATTGATCAATGAGTTAGTTTTCATACACAATAACAAATTAAAACGATCGCATCAGATTACTGACATACCTATTTTCTGCAACATAATATTACTGACATAATCTATTCTCATAAGGATTCGGACATCACAAAACATCGAATGTAAATCGTAAAAATGTCAGTTATTAATTTAAATTAAGGCAAAAACGAAGCCCACCACGAGGTGAGCTTCGGTACCTATATTATGATAATCAATCCTTAGCCTTTCTTCTCCGTCTGTATACGGAAACTGTGATGAGTCCTGCGACTCCGAAAACAATAGAATATGATGAGCACTCCGGAATGGGTGTCCCTCCGACACCGCTCAACCAATTAGCAACATTATGCCCCAACTGACTATTCACACCCATACGGTCTGAAAATGCATTGATATCCATACTCAAAAGAAAATTATCATGTTCTCCCCACAACGTTATGCCATCGCCGCTCACAAGGGAATGCCCGTTACTTCCGCTGGGAGAAATACGTCCGGGAGCGGCAAAAGAAACGGAACTGACACCTTCCGTTATCATCGGAAACAGATCTGAAACAACCGTTTGCCCGTCAACGCCGTCACCACGGTAAACACCGCCCAGAAGACTAGCCAACTGCTCGTTACTGTTCTTCCAGGAACTGTTTTCGCTGAACAACAGTACCCGGGTATTACTGTTTAGCAGGTTACCCAATGCACTCAGTTCTGCGGCATTGTAATAATAACCGACAGCCGGCAAATTGACAATGACTGCGTCGGAGTCTCCGGCCCGGTAACTACCCAGGGAACCCATAGTCAACGATGACCCCGTACCCAGCAAATAACTCTCAAAAGTTGATACGCTTGCCCCATCCGGAAGGATGTACGTGTTATTCGATAAGTTAAATACCGATACAGGATTAAGTATCTGAATGGTCCACGCTTCAAGGCAGGATGAAGAAAATAGCACCACCCCTGAAAGAATGAAGACTTTTGATCGATGAATGGATGTGTACTGATGTTTCATAGCAAAAACGGAATTATGATTATTGTTTTCTGCGGCGAACCAACGTCAACAGCGTGATTGCGCCAAACAAAATGGAGTACGAGGAAGGTTCCGGTATCGGCGACTGACTGCCTATCAACAGATTGATATTGTTCCCGTCATAAACGAATCGGCCGCTCAATCCGTAATCGGACAATCCCTCCAGTGTCCATCCGCTGGTATCCCCCGGATCATTGGTCAGTCCGGCAATAATACCCAGAAATTCGTAATACGACTCACCGCTGTCCAAAAATGAGAAATCATTATTAAACAACTGGAATTGCTGATTGGGATCAAAAGAAGCGTCGCCCAAAAGATTCAACGTGGAATGGGTTCCGTTCGCGCCCAATGCCAGTTCGATTACAGAACCCGTATTCATTTTAAGACCGTTGGTAATCGTCAGCGATCCGGTAACCGGAGTGCTTCCGTTATTAATAAATCCAGCCTGCAGGACAGCGCCGTTACGGACTTCGACAGCAGCAGAAACTGTTCCCACCCCGCCAAACCGCGTGGCATTTTCAACAATAACCTGCGAGGCCGAAAGACCCGCATTTTGGTTTCCGAGCAAAAGGCTGCCCTCGTTGACATGATAAATCCCGTCAAAGCCATAACTCTTTGTCCCGTTTATCAACAAGATTCCGTTGCCGTTTTTGTTTACTATGGTCTCGTAACCCTCAACACCAAAGTATCCGGAAATCGAATCTTTGCTCGAACCCTGGCTTCCAAGCGTCAGTGTCGTTCCTGAAGCCACATTCAAATTCACCGTGGCGCGCTCGTAGCCTATGACCTCCATTCCCATATCGTCGTATATCGCAGTCCCGCTCACATTAAGAAAAGAACCATTACCGCTATAGATCCGGTCAGTGGTCGTGTTTATGTTAACGGTTCCGCCATAAGACTGGATTGCAGTGCCGCTATTGTTCGAAAAATTCACATCAGTAAAGGTTGACACCGCATCATTACCGTAGCTTTCGACACCTACCGTATTTCCCTGCACAGCAACTCCTGTCATGGATACGCCTCCACGGTTGACAATACCTGATTTGTTTCCTGCAAGAATCCCTCCGGTCATGGAAAAATCGCCATAATTAGCCACCGCTTCAAACCCAAGACTATTTGTCACACTTACATTTTCCAACGAGATTGCGCCACTGTTTGAAATCGCGGAACCATCCGTTGCCCTGTTGGAATCAAATACGGTATTGCGTATATACGCAATACCACTGGACGAATTATAAATGCCTCCGCCGTTCGTAGCCCAATTGGAGATAAACTTCACATTGTTGATGGTCGCAATCCCGTCATTGTAAATGCCGCCACCTACGGTTGCCTTATTACTCGAAAAAATAACATTACTGATATCAATGGAACCGGAATTGGCGATGACGCCTCCTGTGGTAGCGCTGTTATTGACTCCATTACCCATAAAGGTAATCCATCCGTTGTTTAAGCTATCCTGAGCTTTAATGGTAAGAACCCCGGAACTACCCACATCCGTTCTGTTTTTCGGATTGCCGTAAACAGTAAGCGTATTATTGACTCCATCAAGGATATAAAAATCCTGCACATTGTTAACAGCTCCGCTAAAAACACTGCTTGTTGTGTTATCAATCGTCGTTGCCGCATAAATATTTGCGGCGATAAATACGCTGCTTAAAAAAAACAGGCTTCCAGAATAACGTTTTGCACTATTCATAGTCTCAGAAATGGTGAAGTGATGGCGTTCAATGTATGAGAAATCCTGTTTTGTCAAATAGACCAACAAGATTTCCGACCGATCACAAAACCTGCATCAGACGATGTAATAATACATAAAACAGGAAGCAAAAATGAATGTACTACACAGGCCCCATAAGATAAAGCGTATCGACTGCCCATAATACATCCATCAATAATCTATAGTCATTATTCCCTGAGCCAAGGCGTATACGTAATACCAAGCAAAACACCCTCAGGATCCAGGAAACGTGTCACTGTTTGCCCCCAGGGTTCCAATCGGTTTTCGACCAGCAAGGTATATCCTTCCGCTTTTAACACCGCGGTAGCATCGGCAACATTCTCGACCTCCAGTTCAAGCCAGCATTGCGGGGCTGGTTTGTCCTGGGGCCAACGCTCCGTCCCGAAGCAGGAAATACTGGCCTGTGCGAGCGGCCACGAGGCAAAATGCTTAACGCCATCCAGTTTACCGGTATGGAGATAATCAGGATTTCCATCCATCGCTTCCAGCGGCAATCCAAGGACATCCCGGTACAGCCGCCTGCTTTTTTCGCAGTCTGCAACCACGGGCCCAAATCCTGCAATAAACAATACCTTTATTCTTTCCGGAACAATTGCCATCAGCTGTTTCTCTTTTGATCAAGAATATGTAATGCGTGATGGGAAATGAAACCGCACTGTTTGCAAATCACAATAGCGGAAGGCAGCAAAGAACCCTCAATTTTTGTTGTCGAAATACCGGAATGAATGATATTGACCATAAACCCATCCCCGACATCGAATTCTTTCCCCTTGCACATGGGACAAGCGAGCATGTCGCCAGGTTTTAAATGCTCTTTTATTTGTTGTATTAGCTCTTTCTTTTTTTCTTTTGAGAACATACCTGTTTCAGGTTAAGGTTAATATTTACTGATAAAACAGAATCATCATTTTCAGAGCCCACAATCTCTCTCTGTAATAGTGATAACAGAATCAATATTTCTTTACGTCACAAGCGTTTATTTATCCTGGGAAAGAATCATCACCGAGTATGGACCTATTGCCAGCTTCAGCAACTGATCACAATCCGCTGACTTCTCCGGAATACTCTCTACGCTGGCAGGACCAACATTGGTGAAATCTTCGCCAAACAGCTTTGCATCGCTGTTGAAACGCACATGCCATACTCCGGGAACCGGAACGCCTAATCGGTACTCCTCTACCGGCTTCGTTCCGAAATTGATGATGACCACCGTGTCGTCGCCCGGACCGCCCTCGCGCCAACGCCGGAAAGCCAGCACGCGACGCTCGTGATCGACATGATGCGGTTCAAGATATTGCCCGCATAATCCGGCCGTATTGCCCTCGTGGTTTAGTCTCAGTTTAAAAAGCGCCTGAAAAGCAGCGTGAATACCGGAAAAAGCTTCCAGCCGTTGCCAACGCAAGGGCACATAGTCCCTGAACCACTCATCTTCAAAAAATTCCTGCCCCTGAAAAATCATAGGTATACCCGGCCCCGTACAAACCAAGGCAGCTCCGATCAATGCCCGTTTACGCGCAGCCCAGGCATCCGGGTCCTCAGGATCAATCTCCGTAGGAATACGCGCGGAACCATTTGCCACCTCATCGTGCGACTCTGTATAAATAACACGGCGGAACGCATCACCCTCGTAGTAATTCCGTAATGCAGCCACTATCGCATCAAGATTCCGGTACTCATCCTTGGGAGTAATAAGCGCATCCCGGATCGGATGAACAAATGCGGCAGCCCATTGAGCATCAAATCCTGCACCGCCCGTACCCTCGTCCTTAACCAGCCATTCGCTGTCCTGCAAATCCTCCGCAATCGTTATCGCCCGGGGAAACTCCTTATGGATTTCCTGGTTTATCCATTGCATTAATGACCAACCGTCCGCTATAGCATCGCTCGGGTCGCTTGGATTACCGTTATAGGTGCGTATAAAGACCGTCATATCCCACCGTAAGCCATCCGCACCATAATCACGCAGCCACATAAGCGCATTGTCCCGCAGGTAGGTACGCACTTCACCCCGCCCATAATCCGGCCGGCTGTTTCCCCAGGGTGTACTTGCCCGTCCGTCATTGTAAAAATAAATGCCGCCATTATTGTTCTCACTCCATCCATCAAACTGCCAAAGCGGCAAATCACTGGGACCAAAATGATTGTAAACGACATCCATGATCACCGCAATGCCCTGCTCGTGCGCCTTTTCAATAAATTCGATTAAACCCTCCGGTCCGCCGTAGGCCGATTCCACAGCAAAAGGATGACCCGGATTGTATCCCCAGGATCGATCCCCGGCAAACTCCGAAACCGGCATCAATTCGACACAATTCACACCCAGCGTCTTCAGGTAAGGAAGCGTGTCTGCTGCTTCGCCGAATGTCCGTATCCGCTTGGCATCCATAGGTTCATCCCCGCGCGGAGGAGCAAATGTGCCAATATGCAATTCGTAAATAACCAGTTGATCAAGCGTTGGCGGCACGAATGCTTTTCTGTCGGAAACCTGTCCCTTGTAATCCGAAAGATTCCAGATGATTGTGGCACCGGCGGAATTTTCTACCTTTTTCCCATAAGGATCTGCTTTTTTTAATACCTGATCCCCATTGTGAATGATGTAGAGATATTTCTGCCCGGAAAACGCACCAGGAACAAAAGCGTACCATGTTCCGCTGTCGCTTTCGTTTTTTCCTTCCCGGATGAGCGGACACGCCGTCTCATCCCAATTACAAAAATCGCCGGTAACGAAAACTTTCGAGGCATTAGGCGCCCACACACGAAATCCGACACCTGATGCATCCGAAGGATAAACTGCCCCCATCCCTTCCAAAACCGGCCCTGAAAACTTAGCTGATTTTGATGATTTCATAAAAGTTATCTTACATCAAAACAGAATAAACGCAATCTTATATTATGTTTTACTACCGATGAACCATAGCTTAAGAGAAGCATATAAATTACATCCTAACGACAGGATGACATCATGATACACCCACATATCCGTCCGCCCCTCGGCATAGGTTGTCATCCAATACCATCAAACCGATGTCTCCGCTTTTACACGGAAGCTTTCGAAAGAAAAATCTTGGAAATCGATTGCTTCTGTTTCATGCTACCGCCATGAAATCGAAATTATTACTGGTATTGTTTTTGGCGCTCTCACCGCTCCTTTTCAGCGCCTGCGCGACAACGGATGATGACTACGATGACGACGATTCTTCCACGATGAAAAACAATGTAACCGTAGAAAAAACCAGTTGGTGGGAATTCTGGAAAAGTGGGCAAAGCAGCTATTAATCGGTATCCCTTCCCTATCGATAAATAATCAACGGTAGCATAAAGCTACCGTTTTTAATTCATCACATTGCCCTGTTTCTATCGCCTTCTTATGCAGACAAGTACCGCCATCAGGGCAGCGACGCCGAACAAGAGTGAATACGAAGAAGACTCCGGAACGGCTCCCAGCAAGCTGACTGATTCAATAGCGGTAATCCATTGAACATCTTCAGGCCCATCTATCATCGTAGGAATATCTGCCGCCGTGCGAAAATAAATGCCGTCCAGATTGGATAATAATTCAAGAAATTGCTGATCCGACAAGGCTGTAAGTGTATCGACGGTAATCGTAGGGAACTGATCAAGCCAGTTTTGCTCAGAACGAACAGCAATATTCACAAAATCCGAATTAAGCAGACCAATACTCACCGTATCCGATACGGTAGAGCCAGCTGAGCGGTTCAAAGGAATATCCAGTTTATACCTCAGGATCACTTTCTGACCGCCGACCGTTCCCGACAAGAGCACCGACTCCACTGCCGGATTCGGAGCAAATTCACCTGAAAACACTGTCGGCCAGGTTTCCGAATAAGTAAAATTGATGGTACCGCCCAGGTAGGCAGAAAAATCCCCAATCACAGGCGCTTTTGCATAATCTCCGATAGAAAGCAGTTTACCTCCTTCCGCGTAAACGGAAGAAGCCGTATTACTCTCATTGAATCCTGAGCTTATGTAATGATAGTTATCCTCATCACCGGGATTATCCGGATTATCGATATAATTTATATTTGCGGTTTTCCATCCGGACACCCCGCTTTCAAATGTCCAGTCATAGGCAGCTGACAAGCTTGAACAAGCAATCAGACCGCCGATAAAGGCACCGCATTTCATGGTTCGTTCACATATATTCATGGTATCAATAGGTTTATAATTCTGGTTTTTGCCCTAATTCATAACATCCATACTCACAAAACATCGCTGCGGGATATAATGACGCAAATGGACAGACTCTCTGAAACAGCGTACGGCAAAACCCATGTGATAATATTGGATCAAAAATGATTAATTATCGCACGGCATCATGCCTGAACACATTTTTAAAAACCTGAAATACAGGAAAGTTACGGATAATTTTCCGCTTACCAGCTGTTTAAACACCGACTAACCGAAGCTCACCATACAAGAAACAGAAACAGGCTTGTCATTATCACACCACTCTATAGTATTCATCGGTTTCTTTCATCCTCGAATTTTACATAATAAAATAACAATGAAGAGTGATACAAAATCAAAAAAGCTCTTGCAGGAATTCCCCGTGCATACCTATGAAGAATGGCGTGCAGCAGCGGTGGAACTCCTGAAAGGGAAAGACTTCGATAAAACATTGATCACCAAGACCTATGAAGGTTTTGATCTTCAACCGATCTACCGCCGTGAGGACATAGCCAATCTACCCCACCTTAAACAAATGCCCGGCACCGGCAATTACGTCCGTGGCAGTAAGGAAAGCGGCTACCTCAAGCAGGCCTGGGAAATTTCCCAGGAAATAATCGCTTCCACTCCCGAAGAATTCAACGCCATCGCTCTTTCCGAACTCGAACGCGGACAAAGCGAAATCAACCTCGTCCTCGACGGTAGCACCCGCCGCGGCAAAGATCCCAGCGAAGACTCCACAGGCTCCTGCTGCAAAGGCGGTTGCCCCTGCGTAGGCGTCAGCGGACTTTCCCTCGCCACCCTGACCGACTGGGAAACCGCATTCAAAGGTATCCATCTCGATGCCGTTTCACTTTACATCCACGCCGGCGCATCCGGTCTCCAGCTCGCCGGCTTCTGGCTCGCGCTTGCAAAGAAACAGTCCGTTGACAGCAAAAAGCTCCGCGGCTGTATTGAGAACGACCCGCTCGGTTTCCTCGCTATGCGCGGAAAATACCCGGTAGCATTGGAAAAAGCCTATGACGATATGGCGCTTCTGACCAAGTCGCTTTCCGGCAAAGCGCCGCAAATCCAGACCCTTTGCGCGAACGGCATGGCTTACAGCAACGGAGGCGCAAGCGCCGTTCAGGAATTGGCTTTCGTCCTCGCTACCGCCATTGAATATATCCGCGAAATGCAAAAACGCGGACTCGGCATCGAAGCCATCGAGTCACGCATCCGCCTTTCGTTCGGCATCGGACCCAAATACTTCACCGAAGTGGCAAAGTTCCGTGCAGCGCGTCTCCTCTGGGCGGAAATCATCAAGGCCTTCGGCGGCAAAGCATCGCCTTACCTTTTTGCCCGTACGGCCCTCTGGAATAAAACCCAGATCGACCCCTACGTCAACATGCTGCGCACCACCACGGAAGCCTTCTCGGCAGCCATCGGCGGTGTCGACGCCATGCACATCGGACCGTTCGACGAAGTCGTCCGCCGTCCCGATGAGTTTTCACGCCGTATCGCACGCAACACCCATTTCATCCTCGCGGAAGAATGCGACCTCAACAAGGTTGTCGATCCCGCAGGCGGTTCATTCTACATTGAATCCCTCACCGACCAGATCGCCGGCAAGGCATGGGCGCTCGTCCAGAAGATCGAAGCTGCCGGCGGTATGGCAGCTGCCCTCAAAGCAGGAATCCCGCAAGCCGAAGTGGCCGCTGTCGCCGACAAAAAACGCGCCGCCATCAGCAGCCGCCGTGATGTGATCGTCGGAACCAACCAGTATCCGAATCCCGTTGAGAAAGCCCTGGAAGCCCGCTCAATGGACAAAGAAACCATCCGCGCAAAGCGTGCAGCAGACGTCAAGAAAGTCGCCAAGGCAGCTTGTGACAAATGCGTTTCTCCTGATCTGGACAAACTGGTCGAAGCAGCAACAAACGGTATCACGCTCGGCGGCATGACCGGCATTCTCCAGAAGGATGCTACCGTCACCGAAATCGCAGCCGTTCCGTTCCGCCGCGCGAGTGAAGATTACGAGCAATTGCGCAAGGCTATCGACGCCAGCGGAAAAGATGCTGTTCTCTTCCAGGCCAACATGGGGCCCTCACGCAAATACCGTCTCCGCGCAGACTGGACCTCCGGCTTTTACCAGGTCGGCGGATTCAAGGTGCTCAACGACAAGGATTTCAAGGACGCAGACGAAGCGGTTGCCGCTTACAAGGCATCCGGCGCAAAAATTGCGATCATCACATCCGATGACGAATCCTATGTTACCGTCGTTGAACCGACCGCCAAGGCGCTCAAGGCCGCCGGCGCTTACGTGCTCGTCGCCGGCGCACCCGGGGAAACCGAGGCAGCATGGCGCGCAGCCGGCGTTGACGATTTTGTCAATGTCCGCGTAAACAACTACCAGATGCTTAACAACCTTTTAAAGAAATTGGGGGTACTCGCATGAAAACGCCTGACTTTTCAAAAATAGATTACAAAGCAAATCCTGCTCCCATTTCCTATGCGGACTGGGCAAAGGACCTTGAAAAACAATTCGGCCGTCCCATCAACGACATCGTCTGGGATACCATGGAACAGATCAGCGTAAAGCCGCTTTATACCGAAGCCGATTACGCAGGCATGGAACACCTCGACTACCAGGCAGGTATCGCTCCGTTCCTTCGCGGCCCTTATGCGACCATGTACGTCATGCGTCCATGGACCGTGCGCCAGTACGCCGGTTTCTCCACAGCCGAGGAATCCAACGCATTCTACCGCCGCAATCTCGCCGCAGGGCAGAAAGGATTGTCGGTAGCATTCGACCTGGCGACCCACCGCGGTTACGACTCCGACCACCCGCGCGTTGTCGGTGACGTAGGTAAAGCCGGTGTCGCCATCGACTCCATTCTCGACATGGAGATCCTTTTCGGCGGCATCCCGCTCGACAAGGTATCCGTTTCCATGACTATGAACGGAGCGGTGATTCCGATCCTCGCATTTTACATCGTGGCCGCTCTCGAACAGGGAGCCAAGCTCGAGGAACTCTCCGGTACCATTCAGAACGACATTCTGAAGGAATACATGGTGCGCAACACCTACATTTATCCGCCGGAACCGTCCATGAAAATCATTGCCGACATCTTCGAGTTCACCTCACAAAAGATGCCGAAGTTCAATTCGATTTCCATTTCCGGTTATCACATGCAGGAAGCCGGCGCTACCGCCGACCTCGAAATGGCTTACACGCTTGCCGACGGACGCGAGTACATCCGCACCGGCATCGCCGCAGGGATCGACGTGGACGCATTTGCTCCCCGCCTCTCCTTCTTCTGGGCACAGGGCAAAAACTACTTCATGGAAGTCGCAAAGATGCGCGCAGCCCGCTTGCTCTGGTCAAAGATCGTAAGCGAGTTCAAGCCAAAGAACCCGAAATCGCTTGCGCTCCGTACGCACTCCCAGACCTCCGGCTGGAGCTTAACCGAACAGGATCCGTTCAACAACGTGACACGTACCTGTATCGAGGCGATGGCAGCCACCATGGGACACACCCAGTCGCTGCACACGAACGCGCTCGACGAAGCCATCGCATTGCCGACCGACTTCTCCGCACGTATCGCCCGTAACACGCAGCTCTTCCTGCAGGACGAAACCGGCATCTGTAACGTCATCGATCCTTGGGGCGGCTCCTACTATCTGGAAGCGCTCACCCATGCGCTCAAGGAAAAAGCATGGGCGCACATTGAGGAAGTCGAAACACTCGGCGGCATGGCCAAAGCAATTGAGTCAGGCCTTCCGAAAATGCGTATTGAGGAAGCTGCCGCGCGCCGTCAGGCACGTATCGACAGCGGACGCGAAACCATTATCGGCGTGAACAAGTTCCGCCTGAAGAACGAAGATCCGCTCGAAATTCTTGACGTGGACAACTCCGTCGTACGCGAAGCCCAGATCAAGCGTCTCCAAAAGCTCCGCAAGGAACGCGACGAGGCACGCTGCCAGGCTGCGCTCAACGCGATCAGCGAATCTGCCGCCACTGGTAAAGGCAACCTCCTTGCGCTGGCCATTGAGGCCGCCAAAGCCCGGGCCTCCCTCGGCGAAATCTCCAGCGCGATGGAAAAACACTTCGGACGCTACCAGGCAGTCATCCGCTCCATCTCTGGAGTTTACAAAAGCGAATTCGGAACAAACAATACCATGAGCGATATCAAGCAAATGATTGAAAGCTTTGAAAAGAAGGAAGGACGCCGTCCGCGTATCATGATCGCCAAGATGGGTCAGGACGGACACGACCGCGGCGCGAAAGTCGTTGCCACCGCCTACGCCGACTTCGGATTCGACGTCGATATCGGACCGCTCTTCCAGACACCGGAAGAAACCGCCCGTCAGGCCGTTGAAAACGACGTACACGTCATCGGTATGAGCTCGCTCGCTGCAGGCCACAAAACCCTGCTCCCGCAGCTCATCGCCGAACTCAAGAAACTCGGACGCGAAGACATCCTCGTCATCTGCGGCGGTGTTATTCCCGCTCAGGATTACGATTACCTGTTCAAGAACGGAGCCAGCGCCATCTTCGGTCCGGGAACCATCATTCCCGAAGCCGCAAGAAAGATTCTCGAGCTTCTCCTCGAACAGCAAAGCAAGTAATCGAAAAGATTTAAGTTCAGCGTCGTAAGAACTTCAAGACGGTAGCATGACAATTCATGCTACCGTTTTTGTTGTAATATCATACGGCAATATAGGCTGAAAGCCTTATATCAAAAAGCGTAGGGCAACGCCCTACGGATTGGATTGTATTCCGATTAGCACTGTAAGTGCTTAAGCTTAATTCCAAAGATAGCGCTCGTTGTATTCTACTTTATATTTTTTATGATGTTCCTCCTGATTTTTGATATAGGTAATTACAGTTGTTATTTCCGAAGGGTTTACGGAAAATATTCCATAGCCATCTTGCCAATAAAATTTTGCATATTGATCACCGTTGGTTTTTATCCATTTGGATGATTGCTTCTTTATTTCTTCTATCAACTTAACTTGGGTGATCTTTTTTGATAACAGGCAAAGTATGTGTACATGGTCTCGATGACCTCCTATCTGTATCGGATTACATTCCATCCCCCTGCAGATTCCGCCGATATATTCCCATAAACGTTCCTTTATGGTATCATCTATAAACGGATAACGTTCTTTCGTACTAAAGGTTAAATGGACATATACTTTTGAGAGAGATTGCGCCATGGTTTTACGTGCTTAAATGTGCTACCGCTTACGCCCTTTCTGGGCTTCATATTATTCCTGTCCCCATGGGGCGTTGCCCTATGCTATTTCTCATAAGGCTTTCAGCCATATTTAGAATATTTACTATTATAAATGAGTGTATTAATTAAGATTAAACAAAAGACGGTAGCATGAACCATGCTACCGTCTTTTATGCAAATCCTCCTTTTTTGCTAGTAGCCCATCACTTATAATCAGGTGAAAGTAAATTGAAACATTCGTCCATGAGCAGGCGTTTACTTTATCAGCAATACCTGTTGATCCGTAAAAATAAAAAGAAATCCATAACGTTGGCATTGCAGTACGTGTAATGCTGTTGACAGGTTTTGCGAAAGCCGAAAATAAACGGAAAATCTTGAGACAAATCCACAGGCGCTTACAAAGGATCAATGGGAATAAGCAGGAGATGACAAGATCGTCCGGAAACGCTGATCTAGAAAACCTAAATTACCGAATACTACATGAGTAAACTATGCCTTCCGTACGTTAAGTTTCTTGCCTGCTTTTGTCTCCTTACGGCCCTGAATGCACAAGGCGCCGAGATTGGCGAAATCGACCATGATGCCATCGCCAAAACAATTCTGGTAACTGATGCTTCGCAGAATCTTTCGCTTTTGATCGATTACTCTCAGGGCTGCAAAATCAGCAGGATCAATACCAGAGGGGAAAATACGCTGTCGCCTTCCGGCGTTTATACGGGGATAAAAACCGGGAAAGGGCTGTTTTCTTCAACTGATAAATCCAATAAAACAAGGGTGACGGAAGCGAGCGAGGAAATAGAGATCGCCGGCATTGTTTATGGTGATGAATCAATTACGATAAGAGAATCATGGTCATTTAAAATCGAAGATGAAAAAATCCTCTGGTCGATTGTGCGCGATTACAGCACGGATACGGTCTTGGAGGAAATGGCTTTCCCGGTTTGGAATTTCGCGAATCTCTCCGTCTGGAAAGGTGGTATTTTTGATAATGGCGGCATGGTTTGGTCGAAATACTTTAGGAAAAACGACACTTACGGGGTACATACGGGCGGTGTAACCTTTTGGAATCCTGACTCCGGTAATGCGTTCCGCATCACCCCGAGAGCGCAGAAGGGAAAATATCTTGCAGCCAAATATACCCAAACCGAAGCAGGCGAATTTTCCTGCACGCAATTTCTTACAGATTCGGAACTCGGGCAACGCTATCACCTGAATCGTTTTGTGGGTGAAAGAACGAATGTTTTCGCTCCGTTTGCGGTTCGCCAGGGAGAAGTTGTCATGCATCTGGAATTGCAATATGTTGATTATGCGAAGGAGTATTCGCGCGGAACGCTTCCCGGAATTGATGCTACCGCCGTACGCGAGCTGCTCAATACGACGGGAAGATATGGTGTCGTCGACAACAACATCATCGGTGCAAACGGATGGATTACAAATTGGAAATGTTTGCACGAGCCGTTTTTTGCACAAATCGGAATGGCGCTCAACGATGAGAATTACACGAAGCATTTTTCGTCAACACTCGACCAGGAACGCGATTTGGCAATGCTTGAAAACGGACGCGTTCTATCGCGTTGGCACAATGCACCGGGCGATGAAATTCCCGGGACCTATAATGTGAAAACCGGATATTATGAGGCGAGATGGGGTTACACGATTGACTCGCAAACAGGCTATGTCATCAACACTGCCGAGCAATTTGATTTGTGCGGCGATCTCGCTTGGCTGCAATCACACAAACTCAGTTGCGAAAAAGCCCTCGATTGGCTCATCAAGCGCGATTCCAATAATAATGGAATATTTGAAATGATGAACAACAATATCGCGGAGCAAAAAGCAAGCGATTGGCTGGACATTGTTTGGGCAAGTTTTGAAAATGCATTTGTCAACGCGCAAATGTACGAAGCGCTGAATCTCTGGGCCAACTGCGAAATGATTCTAGGCGACAAAGACAAATCGGATTATTATCTGAACGTTGCCGCACGCCTGAAAGCATCTTTCAACAAGCCTGTCAGCGAAGGCGGATTCTGGCTTCCGGAGAAACAGCAATATGTTTACTGGCGCGATAATGACGGTAGCATCCACGGCGACAACCTCGTCACACCCGTCAATTTTGCTGCCATTGCATTCAAGATTTGCGACGATGAAAAACGTACTGCCGCTATTCTGGATCAAATTGAAAAACGAACCGTCGCTGAGAATTTATTTCATTGGCCACTTTGCTTTGATTCATTCAAAAGAGAAGAGGTGCAGGAAGGTAATTGGCCTTTTCCCCGCTACGAAAACGGCGATATTTTCCCAACCTGGGGATACCTCGGCATAAGAGCTTACGCAAACCACAACAAGGCGATAGCATTAAAGTACATCCGTAATATTCTCGAACAATACAATAAAGACGGACTCTCTTCGCAGCGCTACAGCCGCACGACGCAGCTTGGACTTGGTTCTGACATCCTCGCAGGAATCAGCACAACCGTGACAGCGCTCTACCGTGACATTTACGGAATCCGCCCAAAATGGAACCGTATGGGAATCGAACCGAATCTGTCGGAAACACTTAATGGAACGGATTTCGAATACACATTACGCGGCATCGTTTATAGGCTAAGACTCAGCGTGGATGATTACACAATGAGCAGCTCCGATTTCTCGATAAAAAGCAAACGCGGATTCGGCGCCAGCATGAACGGCAGGCAATTGATTTTTTATCCGGACAATAAAGAAGAAATGCGGCTGGCTGTTACTCGGGAATCCACGCATCCCATTAACATTGAAATCGGCGATTGGAACAACAATGATTTCTCCTGGACGGTAGCATCGAAAGACAAATATCAATTTGCTTTTGAAGGATTAAATCCTAATGCGAAATATGAATTGTCCGTTAACAACAAATCAAAATCGATTACCGCAGAAAAAGATGGTACGCTTTCATTTTCTCACGAATCCAACGATGTTACCGCCTTTAGCCTGCGCACTGTATCAGAACTGAATCATTGATGTAATACGTCCCGCAAAACAGGAAAAATGCCTGTGTTACTTTTCTGCACTTTAAACCCGTTATCGACCATGAATAAAATTCATTCTTGCCTGTGGCTCTGTGTTGCCTGTTTGTTTACCACGCTAACAGCGTCTGCTGCGGATTCCCTGGAATCGGGTTTTACCAATCCGCCACCCTCGGCAAAAGCACGCACCTGGTGGCATTGGGTCAACGGAAATATTTCCAAGGAAGGCATCACTGCCGATTTGGAAGCAATGAAACGTGTAGGCATTCAGGAGGCGCAGATATTTAATGTCGACCAGGGTTATCCTGAAGGACCTGCAAGCTTTCTGACTCCCGAGTGGCTGGAGCTTTTTCACTTTGCTGTTTTGGAAGCAAAGCGCCTGGGTCTCGAAATTGGTTTTCATAATGGCGCAGGCTGGTCATCAAGCGGCGGTCCGTGGGTTACACCCGAGTACGCTATGCAAAGGGTGGTTTTCAGCGAAGTCCGGCATACGGGCGGAACACAATTTCAAGCCACGCTGCCGCAGCCGGCGACGAAGTTAAACTATTATCAGGATATTGCGGTGCTTGCCTTTCCGACACCGAAGGATGGGACGCGTATTGATAATCTCGATGCAAAATCCCTGTCGAATGCCTTCGAAAACCACCTGCAACCGGATGCAAAACATATTCCCGAAGCAGCTATGGTTCTCAAATCTGACATTGTGATTCTGACTGGAAAAATGGATACGAACGGCATGCTGAAATGGGACGCTCCCGCAGGCGAGTGGACGATTCTGCGCATCGGGCATACGCCGCATGGCACACAAAACCATCCTGCCGGAATCGGCGGACTTGGACTGGAGTGCGATAAGTTGAGCCGCGCTGCTGTCGACGCCTATTGGGCGGGGGGCATTGAACCGATTCTGAAAAAACTGGGATCGCTTGCGGGATCCACGCTGACCAATTGCGTGATCGATAGTTACGAGGTCGGTTGCAATAATTGGACTTCGGGTTTTGACAAAGCATTTGCCCAGCGCCGCGGTTATGATTGCCTGCGTTTCCTTCCGACGCTGGCGGGATATTATGTGGAGAGCGGTGAGGTATCGGAACGTTTTCTCTGGGATTTCCGAAGAACGCTTGGCGACCTGATGGCGGAAAATTATTACGGCTATTTCAGCGAACTTTGCCACAAGCATGGGATGAAGTTTTCCGTCGAGCCGTATGGCGGACCATTTGAATCGTTACAGGCAGGATCAACGGGCGATATTGTCATGAGCGAATTCTGGCTCGGCGCCAGGATTTTAGCCGGCACTCCCAAGCTAGCTTCTTCGATCGCGCATTTAAACGGAAATCCATTAGTCGGAGCCGAATCGTTTACGTCGATGGGCGGTTGGCGCAGTCACCCGGCAATGCTAAAACAATCAGGCGACTGGGCTTGGTCAGAGGGCGTAAACCGGCTCATCTTTCATACTTACGTTCAGCAGCCGTGGGACTTCGCTCCGGGTGTAACATTTCATATGTACGGTATTGAGATGAGCCGCCTCAATACCTGGTGGGAACAGGGACGCGCCTACATGAGCTACCTCGCCCGCTCCCAGTTCCTGCTTCAGCAAGGTCGCTTTGCGGCAGATGTTTTGGTCTTCGCCGGAGAATCGTCGCCGAACGATGGCATTCCTCGAACCGATATCAAAGCGCTCGGTTACGATTATGACGAAATCGGAACGAACAAAATGGCATCCTTGACGGTAAAGGACGGTTGGATCTGCACGCCCGTTGGCGGATCTTACCGCTTGTTGGTACTTCCCGAAACCACCTGGATGTCACCCGGATTGACGCGGAAAATCGGCGAACTTGCCGAGGCAGGCGCAACCATCATCGGTCCTAAACCGGTGAAATCGCCAAGCCTTCAGGATTTCCCTGAATGCGACGATCAGGTTGCGGAACTGGCAAATAAAATATGGGATAATCAATCAGCGAAAGAACGCGTCATCGCGAACAGCTCCGTCAAAACTGTTTTGACTGATCTTGGTTTAACGCCTGATTTTTCCGCCGGAACGGATGGCTCCGATCTCCTTTTCCTACATCGTATTGCCGGCGATGCGGATATCTATTTTGTTGCCAATCCGAAGAACGAGAGCCGCGACGAAAAGTGTCGATTCCGCGTTGCGGGAAAGCAACCCGAGCTTTGGAATCCCGAAACAGGCGAAATAACCGATGCTGTTGTCTGGCAATCGAATGCAGACGGTAGCATCACCGTTCCGATTGCTTTCGATCCCGAAGGATCGGTTTTTGTCGTTTTCAGAAAAGCCATCTCTCCTTCTGCGGATCACATTGTCCAGGCGAAAACAGCATTAGTTCCGCTGGAAGCCAAGCCGCTTTCCGATTTGAAAATCATCAAGGCGGAATACGGCGTTTTCCTCCCCGAAGGAACCGTCGATGTTACCGCCGCATTAAGCGCGCGCATGAAAGACGGCACGCTGCATACCGCGGCCGACAACAGCCTTCCCTCTTTTGATCCGGCGATGGGAATACCCAAGGAACTCCGTCTCGAATATGAAACCGGAGGAAAGCGGAGGCAACTGAGTGTTCAGGAAAACCGTCAATTCAGCATTCCCGAAGCAAACGAAACCGGCGAACTGCGATTGATAAGGGCGATCTATGGGAAATTCCCGCAAGGATCGGAGGGACTTCCGCCAAAGCCGTCAAACAGCGATGTTACCGCGCAAGTTGCCGCCATCATCGCTTCAAATACCTTTCTGATTCCGGTGGATAATCGTTTCGGCGAATCTTCATCCGACAAAAACCAGAACAAGGAACTGCGATTGATCTATTCCGCCGAAGGAGAAATACGTCACATGGCAGTCGCCCAAGGCCATGAAGTGAATCTTACCTTAAACGTTCCCAAGCCGAAACTCCTTATCGAAAACGGAAAAGCCACCTGGCTTACACCGCAGGCCGGCAGCATCACCTGCATCACCGCCTCTGGCTTGACAAAAACCGCCGAAGTAAAATCAATACCCAAGCCGATTGAAATGAAGGGAGCATGGGACGTCAGTTTTCCACCCGATTTTGGCGCACCCGCCAACGCAAGATTTGACAAACTGATTTCCTGGCCGGAATCTTCAGACCAAGGCATACGCTATTTCTCCGGCACAGCCGTTTACCGGAAGCAGTTCACCGTTCCGGAAGATTGCATTGGAACCGGACGTTCGCTCGAACTTGATCTCGGCAGCGTCCGCGTTATTGCGGAAGTG
This sequence comes from Opitutales bacterium, assembly GCA_031552815.1. Classification (GTDB taxonomy): domain Bacteria; phylum Verrucomicrobiota; class Verrucomicrobiia; order Opitutales; family JAVBMG01; genus JAVBMG01. The sequence continues at coordinate 16,138 of JAVBMG010000008.1, read as the reverse complement.
ATTGTAAATGGAAAAAACCTTGGAATCCTTTGGAAAGCGCCGTTCCGAATTAATCTCGACGATTCCGTACGGGCAGGAGAAAATGAACTTGAAGTACGCGTCACCAACCTATGGCCTAACCGATTGATCGGCGATGCCGCTCTTCCTGAAGATTGCGAATGGGGAGACTGGGTGCCAAAGCGTTGGCCCGACTGGCTCGAGGACAAAACGAAACGCCCCGGTGAACGTATTACGTTCACCACGTGGAAGCATTGGAACGCAGACTCGCAACTGCAACCCTCCGGACTCCTGGGTCCGGTATTCCTGCGCCCCTACGTCCACCTCCCACTATAAACACGCGGTTTTCGCACGGCTGCCTTGTTTCGTTTTTCTAAGCGAAACAAATGCGTGTGTTCAATCTGTATAACCCATGCTACCGTCTTTTCATTTGAAATAATGAGAGGCTTGCATATCTTGTCTCTGTAACTATCTTGCCCTGCCGGTTTTAGAAATTTACACAGATACCTTACCTTACATTCATGAAAAAAATTAAACGATTCATTTTGGGGCTGGGATTATGCGTCTCAGGCATTTCCTGTTACGCTGAAAACAGTTTTCAGCTCAGCGAAGTCCCCTTCACCCAGGTTCATTTTTCCGACCAGTTCCTGGCTCCGCGCATTGAAACAATCCGTACGGTAACCATTCCTTACGCATTCAAACGGAGCGAACAAGCCGGTTACATTGACAACTTTGCCATTGCGGGCGGTTTGAAGGAAGGAAAATACCAATCCCATTTCACTTTCGATGACGCAGAAGTTTTCAAAATTCTGGAAGGAGCTTCCTATGTATTATCTGTAAAGAAAGATCCCGAACTCGAAGCCTATCTGGACAATCTCATCGACATCATCGCAAGCGCGCAGGAACCGGACGGTTATCTCTTCACCAACCGTACCATCAACAATCCGCTTCACCCCTGGTCAGGACCCGAGAGATGGTTGCATGACTGGGATCTCAGCCATGAAACATTTAACATGGGAGAACTCTACGAATGCGCTGTCGCTTATTATTATGCTACCGGTAAACGTAAGCTGCTTGATGTAGCCATCAAGAATGCCGACCTCGTTTGCAGTGTATTCAACGAGAACGGACTCTGCATCGCCCCCGGGCACGAAGTCATTGAGATGGCGCTTGTTCGCCTTTACCTTGCAACAGGCGATGAAAAATACCTGAAAGAATCCCGTTACTTCCTCGAATCCAGGGGTAAAAAAGCATTTAACAAGAATTCAAAGGATCTTCGCGAAAACGGACAATACTGGCAAAATCACCTGCCCGTAACCCAGCAGGACGAAGCCGTCGGTCACGCCGTACGCGCCCTCTACCTGTATTCCGGCATGGCGGATGTTGCCGCCTACATGCAGGACGAAGCCTACCTGAAAGCAATCGACAAGATCTGGGAAAATATCGTAAGCAAGAAATTCTACATCACCGGCGGATTGGGCGCCAGAGCGCACAATGAAGCTTTTGGGGAAAACTATGAGCTTCCCAATGCTACCGCTTACTGCGAAACCTGCGCGGCCATTGCCAACTGCATGTTCAACCTCCGCATGTTTAAGCTTCATGGCGAATCCAAATATTTTGATGTGCTCGAACGTTCGCTCTACAACTGTGTATTTGACGGCATTTCCGTAAGCGGGGACCGTTTCTTCTACCCGAATGTGCTGGAAGTAAACAAGAACGGCAACGAACGCAGCCTGTGGTTTGACTGCTCCTGCTGCCCGACCAATCTCTCGCGTTTCATTCCTGCCATTCCCGGCTACGTCTATGCAACCGACAAGGAATCCATCTATGCCAATCTCTTTGCTGCAAGCTCAAGCGAAATCATGTTCAACGGAAAAAAGGTAAAACTCGAACAACAGACCAATTATCCCTGGAGCGGCGAAGTCAATTTCATCGTTGATCCGGTTGAGACCGATGCCTTCAACCTGAAAATCCGCATTCCCGGCTGGGCGACCGGATCACCTGTTCCCTCCGATTTATACACTTACGCCAATCCGAACAAAGGAACCGTAAAAATCACGGTAAACGGCAAACCCTATACTTTCTCCACGGTGAAAGGCTATGCCGTCATCAAGAACCAGTGGAAAAAAGGAGACAAGGTCTCCGTCACATTCCCGATGGAAACACGCACCGTTCTCAGCAACAAGGCGATCACATCCAATCAGGGGCTCATCGCCATTGAACGCGGTCCCATTGTTTATTGCGCTGAATTCGCTGACAACAACGGAACCGTAGCCAACCTGTCCATTCCTGAAAACGCAAAGTTCACCGTACAGGCATGGACCGACTTCGTGAACGGTATCAACAAGATTCAAGCTACCGGCAAGAAATACGCCATTTCCAATGACGGTAAACAAGTCAAGGAAGAGGATGTTACCGTCACGCTGATACCGTACTACGCGCGTTCCTACCGCGGTAACGGAGACATGAAAGTATGGCTGCCCAAGGACGGAACCGCCATCAAGCAAGCGCTCCAGGACAAGTTGCGCACAGTCGATGAAGTCATCATTGGCAACGAGCAATCCGAAAAGGATCACAATCTCCAGGGAGAAAAAACCCGTACCGACCGGAACATGGGCTGGCGCGACGCGGACAACGGCGGCTGGTTCTCCTACGACCTGAAAGTACAGCCGGACAAGCAACAGGAACTGGTACTGACCTACCATAGCACCGACGGCGGAAACCGCACCTTTGAAATCTGGATCGACAACAAAAAGATCGCACAGCACAGCCTCCGGACAGAGACCTTTGACGCGATGATGGACACAGCTTATCCGATTCCCCAATCACTCACTAAAGGGAAGGATAAAGTCACGGTAAAGCTGCAGGCCCTTCCCGGCAACCTTGCCGGCGGTATCTTCGGCTGCAAGATACTCACAACCAAGTAATCGCATCCAAAACCATTCACGTTTCGAAACACGTTTGCCGGTTGCAAACGTGTTTTTTCTTTGCATAGTCTGGCTCCGTGAAAAAGTTTATTATCATCACACCGATTGCCGTCACACTGATTTTGCTCTCCTTCATCGCGTTTACGGTCATCAAGCCCAAGCGAGCAAAAGCAACGACCCCGCAAGGCTCCCCTATTGTCTGGCAAAACATGTTTGGCAGTGAATTCCAGGATAAAGATACCAACACAGCCGATGCAGGCATCCTTGCCGGGAAATATGTCGGTATTTACTTTTCCGCCAGCTGGTGCCCGCCATGCAAACAATTCACCCCAGAACTCATCAAATTCCGGAATGCAAACCAGTTGGAATTTGAGGTTGTTCTGGTAGGAAACGACCAAAGCCCGTCCGACCATAAAGCTTACCTCAAAGATCACGGAATGCCTTGGTATACCCTCAGCTATGCCGGAAAAACCAGCATGGATCTCATGCAAAAGCACAATATCCGCGGAATTCCGGCGCTTGTCATTCTTAATCCCGAAGGGAAAGTCGTCACCACGAGCGGGCGCAATGACATCATGCAATACCGGAACGAAGCCTTGGCGAAGTGGAAAAGCAAACAGTAAGCAGCCTTGCGTTTCGTAAAATTCCCGATTTACTTGTACACACTATGAAGAAGTTATTATTACTGATATCTCTATTTATCGGCGGTAGCATCGGTCTATACGCCCAGGAGTCAAGCGACACAAAACCTACGGAAAAGAAAAACGAACAGACTACCGCCGAATCCGATGATCTTAAAGTCTGGAAGGATTTCTTCGGGAAGGATTTCCAGAACAATAAGGGGAAACCGGCAAAGCTGGACGTCCTGAAAGGGAAAATCGTCGGTATTTATTTTTCCGCCAGTTGGTGCCCGCCATGCAGGCAGTTCACTCCGAAACTCGTCGAATTCAGAAACAAGAACAAAGATAAATTCGAAGTCGTACTTGTCGGTTCAGATGAAACCGAAAAGGATCACTTGGCTTACCTGAAAGATGAAAAGATGCAATGGTACACCGTCAACTTCGATGGCAAGGCAGGTCCTGCTTTGAAAAAGAAATACGGAATAAAAGGTATTCCGACACTCATCATTCTTGACCAGAAAGGAAACACGATCACTGCCGAAGGACGCGCGGATGTTACCGGTGATCCCAATAATGCGATCAAGAAATGGGAAGAAGCCGCCAAAAGCAAATAATCGAAAAGTATTAGGTCAATTTTCACCAAGCCGGACTTATGTTCGGCTTTTTTTATTTTCTTAAAACAATTTTTCAGACCAAGCTCTATCGCAGAAATTCACTTCTCGGCAAAAGCAATCGCTTAACAAATCGGAATAGCAAGCTTTTGATAATACATAAAGCCATTAATCCGGATATTTATGTTGCGTTATATCTTTATTAACTGTAATTTATAACACTAATATTTCAATAAAGATTATATCTCATAATTTGACATTATCATTATCTGGATTTACATCATGCCCTTTAAACAGAATATGACTTTCGTAAACAAACACTTTACATAGGCACGAGTTCAGGAATATCCGCATATTCAGTCCGTATAAAACTAACATTTTGAAGCATCACCTAAGCATATGAAATCCATTCTTCTCAGAATCAAATCCTCCCGAGTCGCCGTCTTCTCGATAACAAGCATGGTCGCCTGCGCAGCCTCGTTACCGGCTGCGGTAATCAACAGAAACACGCCCGGTTCCAGCATTAACCTGAACATTACCGCAACAGACGCACCAAGCGGAATACTCAGTACCAGCACCGGCTCGGCAATCAATCTTGTCACAGCAAGCGCAAATAATATCACCTTTGACAGCGGAATCTTGACCTCGGCCTCCACCACGGCAACAGGCGTATCCGCCATGTATGCGGAAATCGTAAACGGATTCCTGAAATTCACCAACCGCGCCAATGCTACCGCCAATAACCTCCAGGTCATACAGCTTTGCGCCAATGGACCAAGCGGTGATATCTGGATGGAAAACATGGCCGGAGTCCAACTCAAAGCTACCGCCATGGGATCAAATGCGGCAGGGATTGCAGCCTGGCCGGGTAGCATAAGCAATACCGGACACCGCTCATATATCAAGGACTACGGTTCGACAATCATCGCTCCCCGCGGTATCGCCATCCATTCATTCGGAACAGCCACCAACGGGGCATACACCCACCTGATAACGGCTGCTACCATCAATGCAACCGTTCGCGGTATTGATGCAGACAATGCAGGCAACGGGAAAGACGCATCTGTTGCGGTCGAAAACACGGGAAATATTTCAGTCGGATTGACCGCCCAGGTAGTAAGCAACGGAAATGACGGACATGACGCAGCCATTTACGCCTACAGCCGGGGCATTATCAGCATTTCCTCCAGCGGAGATCTGTCCACCTATCTGAACGGCGCCGCTTCCCACAGTAACATGCATGCCATCTGGGCACAGACTGATCAAACTGTTGCAAACAGCATTGATCCTTCCAGTGGGATGATAAAGGGAAATATCTACATCGGTTACAAGGCCAGCTTTGCCGCACCCGTAGGCAACGAACATGAAGATATGGGCAAGTATCTCGGCGTTGACACGAATAACAATGAAGTTCCTTTGACCGGAAATATAAGCACCGCCGATAAAGCATCAAACGGTATCTATGCCCTGGCAAACAGAGGAAACGTTTACATCAGCACGGCCGCAAGCATCAAAACAGCCGGTTCAACCTCCCACGGCATTTATGCATCCTCCAACGACAGCGTAAACATCAAGAACACCGGTACCATTGATGCAACCAACACCGGCTCCGTCGGTATTTATGTCGCAAACAGCAGCAGCGGAACAATCGTTAATTCCGGCAAGGTTTATTCGCAAAGTGAATCCGGAACAGCCATTCAGATCGACGGTAAAAACATCACGACAACCCTGAGCACCGGAAGCGATCTGCGCGGTAGCGTATTGAGCAAAAACACCGGAAACGCGCTGGTTTTCCAAGGCGTTGTCACGGAAGACAGCAAATTCACCGCAAGCACAGCAGCAAACAATTTCACCGGGCTGACCGTAAACACCAACGGCACAGACAATACAGTCTGGACACTGAACAGCACCGACGTGAATGCCCAGATGACTGGCATCGGCGGTAACATCAGCATCGTCAACGGCGCCAATGCAACGACTGCACGCCTTAACCTGACCCCCGCCCTCGCAGGCAATTACACATTTAACCGTTCAATTGCGGGAAACGGTACGCTGGGCATCGCCCTTTACAACCAGTCCAATACCATCAACTTCGGCACCGCTGTCGGAACCACATTCGCAGGAACCTTTGCACTCGGGCAAGGTATCTTTGATTTGACTGCCGCTTCAGTGAACGCAGCCACAGTAAACAATGCCATTTTGCGTCTGGAAGAAAACAATCTGACCAATGTGACAGGAACAAGCCATACCGCAGGATTGGAGTTACTCGGCGATTCGACGCTCACCTTTAAATCAAACGGTCTGCTGAACACAAACCATCTTAAGCTGGATACCACATCCGGTGAGAAAATCACTGTTAATTTTGATAACTATTTCACACCATCCGGAGACGGTACTTACGAGGAAGCTTATCTACTGATTGCCTTTCTTGACGGAGCCGAAGCAAACGGCGGTTCATTGCTCGACGCAAACAGTTACTTTGATTCCGGAACAGGCGCGATCGCCGGATATGGTTTCGCCTGGAACCAGGACGGCCTCGTTTACATGCTCATGAGCCCTACACCGGAACCTTCGTCCTTTGCCCTGTTCAGCGGAATAGGCACTCTCATCGCAGTTGCGTCACGCCGTCGCCGTTACAAAACCGCACGGTAAGCGTATACGGGCGCAGGATATCACTGCAACAGGAACACTGACATCTAACCGCTTTATTTTCCGGCGGTAGCATTGATCTGTGGGGCACGAACGACCGTTCAGGTAATTTCACCGCGTTCGTCGGCCTCCAGAACATCGAAAACCGTTTCTAAGCCAAGTCCCGAAACATTACGGTATGCCGAGGCAAGTCCAAGTGAAAGACGTTCAGCCATAGGAAAACCGGAACGACCAAGGTTCACGGCAAGATGATTCCATGTCTCGATTTCCGTCCCTGAAAACCGTTTCGTAAACCATTCGGAAATGGCCGCATCGGATAATTGGGCAATGAAAAGAATATCATTTTTCTCCAGATGGAAGTACGAAAGAAATTGTCCGTCCACGCCATTCGGGTCGCAAAACCTGACTGCATACTCCTGAGGCAATTCTCCGCGATGAAGCATCCTTGCTTTTGTTATTATACGTGGCAACCAGACACAACCTGCCAGTTTTTCGAATGGAGAAGGTAATTTCATGGTCTTTTTAAAATAATCCTGCAACGTATTCAATCAAGGAAAACCTCTCAACGATATCGCACTCCAAAATATATTGGTAATACATATTGCGTTCATGCTACCGTCTACTTTCTCTATGGTTAAAATCCTCTGCGAATTTAGCCGCCTATTCGCGGGCGAGGCGCCCGCGCTCCTGTGCGTCATTGACAAATATCCTTTCTCTCGTCTTCTTTTTTCTTCTTCATGCTTCCGTCAACTTCTTTCATTCTTGAAAATCTGCTCCATCGGTATCACAGCAAGGTTCTCACTTTCCTCGGGAAGCGTGCCAATGCTAATCAAAGAGCCATAATCTGTATCAATTACCACGAGTAAATCAATTTCACGGCAACCGCAGGATTGAACTGCCAATCAGGATCGGCGGGATTATTCTTCGTGATTTCCAGGATACCGCCCACGGAAAAATACCTGCATACATTGAACCAGAGCTGCGGCTCAAAATACAGGATCCAGTCCTGTTCCCCGTTCTTCCATAAATCCGTATATCCGTTGAAAGTCACATAATCGTCAAAGAAATTGTAACACCAGACGTAGGTAAACTGAACCCCGCCGCCCATCGTTTCCTCCTGACGGTACATCACATCCAGTCCCCAGAAACTCAGTCCGGCGAGACCGACATGGTTCATGTTCTCATGGAAAATGTTACCGCCGTTATACTGGACGGTAAGGTACAGATCCTTCCAGGCATCCTCGCGGTCCTTTAATCCGGGAATATAAAAATACCGGGCAAGTTCCAGATAAACCAGATCCGAGCCCGTATGGTCAAAATCAATGAACGCATAGGTATTCCCCAAAGGGTCGAAAACCAGTGCTTCCAGCGTCGTGGTAAAGTACGCATCGCGGCTGTTGCCAAAATTCAGTAATTCCTGCACATCGACAAAATCCGCCCGCGAACAAAGCGGAAGTATCAACAAGGCAAGCGTCCTTATGAGGTGTTTCTTCATCAGTTATTTTAAGGGGTATAGATAAATAGCGCGGAATAATCCGTTGAAAAGATAATTCGTTAATGACTTCCCAATATTTCGCACAGTGCAAACTATTCGTTATCAGGTAATATCACTTGACATGGAAACTTATAAAACTACAATAGTTTCCAAAGTGATAACCGTATTATATCTATGCTGAAACTACGTCATACCGCGCACGGTCTTTTTCTCGTCTGTTTCTCGTTAATGTTCACCGCCTGTCTCGACGAAAGAAAATCCGACACTTACCAGGGATATGTTGAAGGCGAATTTGTCTACATGGCTTCATCGCAAGCGGGACAGCTCGACAGACTGGCCGTTACCCGCGGACAGAGAATCGATTCAAACACATTGCTTTTCACGCTCGAATCCGACAATGAAGCTGCCGCACAACGCCAGGCCCAACGCCTGCTTGATGCGGCGAAATCCCAGCTTGCCGATTTAAAAACCGGAAAACGTCCTCCCGAGATAGCGGTCATACGTGCCCAGCTCACACAGGCTGTCGCCGCGGAAAAACAATCGGATGCACAACTGATCCGCGACCAGGAACAATTCAGATCCGGCGGCATTTCCAAGGCCCAACTTGAAAGCTCGCAGACAACAGCGGAAAGCAACCGCGCACGCGTACTTGAACTGCAAAACCAAATCGCCGTCGCCGAGCTTGCCGGACGCGACCAACAAATAAAGGCTCAGGAAGAACAGGTTGCCGCCGCACAGGCATCGCTTGATCAGGCAAACTGGAAACTCAAACAAAAGACGGTAGCATCCAGGCAGGCAGGTCTTGTGTTCGATACACTTTACCGCGAAGGCGAATGGGTTCAGGCAGGCAATCCCGTTGTCCGCATGTTACCGCCTGAAAATATAAAGGTCCGTTTTTTTGTTCCCGAAACTACGCTTGCGGGCTTTTCGGTCGGCCAACAGGTTTTCATCCGTTTTGACGGCAATCCTGAAAACGGTGAGCCCGTACAGGCAACCATCACTTATATTGCCTCCGAGTGCGAATATACCCCGCCGATCATTTACAGCAACGAAAACCGGTCAAAACTCGTTTATATGATCGAGGCAAAACCTGACAGCAAAAACGCCGAAAAGCTCAGGCCGGGCCAACCCATCGAAGTCACTCCCGGAAAATGAATACTACCGCGGATCATGACCTTGCCATTGATGTCAAAGGATTAAACAAACACTTTGGCAACAAACATGTCGTCAACGATGTTTCGTTGCAGGTGAAACGCGGCGAGATATTCGGGTTTCTCGGACCGAACGGCAGCGGCAAAACCACCTCCATACGCCTCATGTGCGGCCTGCTGACTCCCGACTCCGGCAGCGGAACCTGCCTTGGCTATGACATCATCAGGCAAAGTCGGGAAATAAAGCGGCATGTGGGCTATATGACACAGAAGTTTTCTTTCTGGGATGATCTGACCATCCGCGAAAACCTTGATTTCGTCGCCCGCATTTACCAGATGAAAAACCGCCGTGAGGCCGTGGACAAATCGCTGGAAAACCTCGGTCTCGCCACCCGTTCAAAACAACTCACGGGAGCATTGTCCGGCGGATGGAAGCAACGCCTTGCCCTTGCGGCATGCATGCTGCACGAACCGAAGCTGCTTCTGCTCGACGAGCCGACTGCCGGCGTCGATCCTACCGCGCGCCGTGATTTCTGGGAAGAGTTGCACCGGCTTGCGTCATTGGGCATTTCCGTCCTTGTCAGCACGCACTACATGGATGAAGCCGAACGCTGCCACAAACTCGCCTATATCTCCTACGGCAAGTTGATTGCAAACGGAACCGCTGCCGAGATCATAGAAAGCCAACAGCTTCATACGTGGGTGATTCACGGCAACGGACTGGAACCTGTCTCCCAAACACTCCGCAGAACGGAAGGAATCGAACAAACTGTTGTTTTCGGAAGTACGCTTCACGTCAGCAGTAAAGACAGGGAGAAACTGAAGCGTATTGTCGATGCTACCGTCAAAGGAAGCGGCCTGCGCGCCAACGAAGAGGAAACCAGCCTGGAGGACATATTCATCTACATGATGGGTCAATCCACGGATAATTACGGATCAGACAACAACCCTTCAAGCAAGGAGACGGGCACATGAACAGTCGTTTTCCTTTTTCATTTTCACGCTGGTGGGGAGTTGTGCTCAAGGAATTCCTCCAGCTTCTCCGTGACCGTATTACTTTCGGAATGGTCATCGGCATTCCCATCGTTCAACTGACCCTCTTCGGCTTTGCCATCAATACGGACCCGAAGCACCTTCCCACTGCCATCATCTCCTATGATCACAGCGAATTCACCCGCAGCTTCATCGCCGCGATGGAACACTCGGAATATTTCGCCTTTGTCGGTCAATTACCCGATGAAGAAGCCGGGCGCGCCGCGCTCGCCCAAGGCACGGTACAGTTTGTCCTGAACATCCCGGCAAACTTCACCAGCGATCTCCTGCGGGGAAAACATCCCGCCATCCTTCTCGAAGCCGATGCGACCGACCCGTCTGCCACCGCCATGTCGCTGGCAGCCGCCAACCAGCTCGCTCTCTCCGTCATGAACAAGGATATGAAAGGCGCACTGTCGCAGTTACAAACAACGCCCTCACCCTTCGAAGTCCGCGTTCACCGCCTCTATAACCCCGAAGGCATCTCCCAATACAACGTCGTCCCCGGACTGATGGGTGTCATCCTCACCATGACAATGGTTATGATGACAGGTCTCGCCATCACACGCGAACGCGAACGCGGTACCATGGAAAACCTGCTCGCCACGCCCGTCCGACCCATTGAGATCATGACAGGAAAGATCATACCCTACATCGTCATCGGATTGATCCAGGCAAGCATCATCCTGCTTGCGGCGCGTTTTGTTTTCTTTGTTCCGTTCCAGGGAAATCTACTTTCCGTTTATCTTGCCGCCCTCCTCTTCATTGCAGCCAACCTGACGGTCGGCATCACCCTTTCCTCGCTGGCCAGAAACCAACTTCAGGCCTTGCAGCTCACCATCTTCTATTTTCTGCCAAGCATCCTGCTTTCCGGATTCATGTTCCCGTTCCGCGGCATGCCCATCTGGGCGCAATACCTCGGCCAAATACTTCCCCTCACGCACTTCAACCGGCTTATCCGAGGCATCCTGCTGAAAGGAAACGGATGGTGGGATCTATGGCCAAGCATCTGGCCACTCATCCTGTTTACCGTCATCGTCATGAGCATCGCCGTGAAATGCTACCGCAAAACACTGGATTAAACCAAAACGATTTTCACCATGCACAGCTTCCGTTCCATAAAAACGCTTCCGATTCTCCTGCCGGTCCTGCTTACTGTCTCCTGCACCGTCGGTCCGGACTTCGAAGCGCCCAGCGCGCCAAAAGACACGGATAGTGCTACCGCACCAATGCAGGCAACCCTGCGCAACTCCGGGGATGAAGGTTTAAAACAATCGTTTGATGCTACCGTCGGCATTTCCCGGACCTGGTGGACTGTCTTCAAATCCGAGGACCTGAATGCGCTCATCCGCAGGGCATTGGAAAACAGTCCGACACTGAGTCAGGCAAAAGCGCGACTGGTCCAAGCCCAGGAAGCTGTCGCCGCACAATACGGTACGACCTACTATCCGGCCATCGACGCGCAACTCGGCGCATCGCGTCAACAGATCGATCCGGCGGCCTATGGTATGCCGGATGTACCCACCCCCGGCCCCTTCAACCTCTTCAACGCATCAGTCACTGTTTCCTATACGCTTGATTTCTTCGGAACAAACCGGCGCGAACTCGAAGCGCTCCGCGCGCAGGTCGATTACCGTCAATTCGAACTCGAGGCCGCAAAGCTCACACTCGCTGCCAACCTGGTTACCGCCGCAATCCAGCAAGCTTCGCTGAATGCGCAACTGAACGATCTCTACTTTCTTATTGATGCGCAAAAGGAGAAATCCGCCATCATGGAAACGCGTTATGCTGCCGGCGCCATATCCGAACGGGAACTTAACGAGCAGGCAAAGACGCTTGCCAGGACGCAGGCGATGCTGCCGCCCCTGCAAAAACAACGCGAACAGATCAACTACCTGATTGCCGTTTATCTTGGCAGTACGCCCGGGCAAACAGACATTCCCTCCTTTGATTTGAATCGCCTCTGCCTTCCCGAAAAACTGCCCGAGCGTCTCTCTTCCGAAATCGCCAGACAACGCCCGGATATCCGGGCTGCCGAAGCGCTCTGGCATCAGGCTTGCGCCAATGTCGGTGTCGCTACCGCCAATCTTTACCCCAATCTCACGCTTAGCGGCAGCATGGGCACGCAACGCACGAACACAGGAAACATACTCAACAACATGAATGTCTGGAGCATCGGCGCCAACCTCATGCAACCGATCTTTCACGGCGGACAATTGCAGGCGCAGAAACGTTCCGCTGTCGCTGCTTATGACGAAGCTGAGGCAAACTACCGGCAAACCGTGCTTCTGGGATTGCAGGAAGTAGCCAATGTCCTGCAAGCCATTGAAAGCGATACACAAAGCCTGCGGGCATACAGTAACGCCACTGACCAGTCAGTCAAAAATGTACATATTGCCGAGCTTCAGTTTGCGGCAGGCGGTATCAGCCGCATTGAACTTCTTGACGCACACTGCGACTCATTATCGCAGGATCTGGAACGTATCATCGCCGTCGCCGCAACCTATGCCAATACAGCCGCTCTCCTGCAAGCGCTCGGCGGAGGTTGGTGGAACACCGAAGAAAACAAGGATACCGAATGAAGCACGACGCAACATTAAGCCCTTTTACTTCCCATGTTACCGCCTGAAAACCGCTCCTCAAAAATAAGCAGCAAAGATGCTGCCGGACGCATCATCACCGTTGCCAGCCGTCTGCTTTTCTCCTACGGATACAACGCGCTGACCATGGATGCGCTTGCCCATGAACTCGGCGTAAGCAAAAAAACCATATACCGCTGTTTTGAGAGCAAAGACGCCATCGTCCATGCCATCATCAATGATTATGTAAAACACACACGCGGTAACATCGACGCAATCATCAACGCTAAAGACAGCGACTTCACCCAGAAACTGAATGCCGTCATCCAGTTTATCATTCCCAGAATCAGTGAAATCAATCCGGTCTTACTGCGCGAACTGCAGCGCTACGCCCCGGACATTCACCGTTATCTCGACGACATGCGAAAGAAAAATATCCCCGAGATATGGAGCCGCCTGTTACGAATAGGTATTGAACAGAAGATGATCCGCCCTGAGATTGATCCCGATTTTACCGCGCAATTCATCCTCCAGGCGATGCGCGGCATGATCGAACCCGAAACCCTGGCCAAAACAAAACTCAGCATTCACGAGACCATACATAAAGCCTTTGTTCTCTTGCTCAACGGTATCCTGATTCATCCCAGGCCATCCATTGCAAATAAAACCATTTGATCCATACCCGATTTTGTTTAAGCTCAGTTCCATGAAATATATCCTGCGTTTTTTCCTGTTATTTTTTTCATTTGACCTGCTTGCCGATGAAGTAAAACCGGAAAAGCTCCCGTGGGAAGAAAACCCACCCGAACAAGTTGAAGGCATAAACTACGATATAAGAACAAAGGCTGCCGGAGTATTAAAGATCGACGAAAAGGACATTATATTTTCCACCTTCAGTTACATTCCGACAGACGACGATATTAACGACGTCGTCAGTTACCTGCCGCACTTGTATAAACAGAAAAAAACACCAGCATTTTGCGGTTTTGATTCAACGTTTATTGCTGATCTCATCACCGGAGCTTTCCATAAGGATAAAGATCTCAACCTTGAAGGCATGCATATGGTGGTTGCTACACCCAATCCTCCAAGCAAGACTTTCTTTGATTTTCTCAAGGAAAAGAAAATCAAGCTTCTCTATATCAAGGCAATACCAACGGCGGAAAATATTTACAATGAGGATATGGAAAATGCGAAGGCAAGGTACCGTGAAGCCTTTGCCGAACGTATGTTAAAAACTGCGACGAAGACAGAAGTCTTTCTGCTCAATTACGACGGAATGAAAGAAAAGAACGTTTTTGCTTACAATGAAGATGATTTCGATATCGCCCCTTACGGGAAAGTGACATCCATTATCTCCAAAAAAGAGATCAGTAAGGACGAACAACGGGAATTATTGGACGCTATAGCAACCCAAATACGAAAGAAAAGGCTTTCCAGCGGAGCATTTTGCCATCTTCCCATTCACGGGATAAAAGTCTATTCAAATGATCAAGTTATCTTTTCAAGCAGCTTCTGCTGGGAATGTTACAATTTCGGGTTTTCTTATCCCAGCGGCAGCCGATGGACAGACACAAGCGAAGAAATGAAGACCGTATTCCTTCGTATCATGCCGATTCCGCAATCCGAAATAGACCGATTCAACGCACAATACAAACCGGAAAAAACAAAGAAATCGGAATCGGCAGAAAACAAATCTGTTACGGAAAAAAGTAAATGAACTGGTTGGCTCACCTCTATCTGTCGGAACCCAATCCGTGCTTTCAGATCGGAAACCTTCTGCCGGATATGGTTCCGGCAAAGAGCATCAGGGAGCTACCGGACGGTTTTCGCCTGGGAGCGGCATGCCACCTGGAAATAGATGCTTTCACCGACACGCACCCCCTCTTTAAACGGAGCATGCACCGTTTTTCGCCCCCTTTACTGCGTTACGCGAGTGTTTTCGTGGATATTTTTTACGATCACTTCCTCGCCAGTAACTGGAAAGCATATTCCGATGTTCCCCTGACCGATTTTTCCCAAACTATTTACCGGGCAATTGACAACTATTGGGCTGTGCTTCCGCCGGCAACGCATTCGCGTTTACGTTATCTCAAACAGCAGGACTTGCTCTGTTCCTATGCCAATATCGAAGGCATCCGAACGTCCCTCACCCATATGAGTACGCGGCTCCGCCGACCCTTCCGGCTTCACGATTCCGTTTCTGTATTACAAAACTATTATGATGCATTTGCCGAGGATTTCCGTCTTTTCTTTCCTGAAATCATAAGCCATATTAACGACTGGAAAGCCAAACAGCGGACTCAGAAACAAAGCTTTTAAGCACCCGTATGTCCTTATCAAAACAATTCGATATGCAACTCGATTCGCTGACCGAGCTCCGGACGATTCCCAGCATTGGCTTGCGGCTGGCCGAGATGCTTTATGCGGTTGGCATACGCCATGTCAGCGATCTTAAGGGAAAGAACCCCGAAGCGCTCTACGCAAAACTACAAAAGAAACTGGATACAAAAGTGGACCGATGCGTTCTCTATACCTTCCGTTGTGCTGTCTACTATGCGTCAAACACAAAGCACGATTCGCACTTGCTGAAATGGTGGAACTGGAAAGACGCAGATTAAACTAAATGTAACAGGCACAAAAAAAGCGAGGATGGTCTCCTCGCTTTTTTTGTTTTGGCATAAACTTTATTCGCTTTCGGAATCCGGTGCTTCCGGAACGAAGTCGGTGCTACCGTAAGCATCAACAAATTCAGTCAAAATAATAAATCTCAAGAACAGAAGATGCTAAAATTTCCATGGATTAATTTCTAATTTTTCCTTCTTGTAACATCCCAGATAAAACGACCATCCATTTGAATTGCGACAAAACGTTCCTCTGTGAAAGATTTAAATTGATATTTTTGAGTTACATCTTTCTGAAGAGGCTTACCATCGTGCTCCTTTTCTACATATATCAAATACTCGTCTTCAATAGTCCATGTTCCGTCAATTTGGGTTACATTATTCTTTGAAAAAACGATCTTGAAAGTGCCATCCGTTTTGAATGCGACTGTAGCTTCTCCCCGACTTACTTTA
>JAVBMG010000015.1:0-55920 GCA_031552815.1 Opitutales bacterium | reverse complement strand
ATACGTTAATAATCCGGACAAGTGATACGATGTCTTGAAAGCATTCACCACATCAAACTGATAGCCAGCAAGTATCACATGTTCCCCTCCCCCAATAAGACGATCATAATTCCCGAACCAGGTAAATCCATGAAATTTCATCCGTGAGCCCGTCCAAAAGAGGTTCTTGAACAATTCATTATGTCCGCCTTCCGCAGCTTGCTGACTGACATTAAATCCATGCACAAAAACGAAACTCTTCGCATCATTGTACACATCGGGGAAATTCGTTGCATCGGGACGCGATTCATAACCCGGTATGACTTCCATGCTATCTCCATCGTCTCCGCTTATAACTTCCACGACGTTATGGTGCCGGTACATATCCGTTATTTTTCCAATGGAAACCGGAAATTCTGTACGATAGAGCAACTTGTTGCTCTTCGTCCTTATCTCCATAACCAACGGCTTTGTCGTTTCGCACCTTGCTTCAAGCAGAAGACCGAACTTGTAATTTCCATGAATGAGGTTTTTCCAGTAATCAAAGCTAACAGTCATCGCTGCGTCCGTCCCCGGACTCCCCATTTGATAAGAAGATGCCATTCCTTTTTGTATGGAAAACACAGGACTGCCCAAATCAGTATCTGTCAGCCAATGCAGACGATATGGCAGTAATTCTTTTACTTTTGCCACCAATTTATGCGGGATGGTATTGTCCGCAAAGAAATACGGTAATGCATTGAATGCGAAATCACCCTGCGTAAAATAAATATCCAGTTTCTCCCAATCTTCAGGCAAATAGCCGAGTGTGTCCACACGCTCAAAAAGGGTCGTCAGATCAATCCAAACCGGGAAAAAGTCCGTAATATCCTTTTCTCCGTTTATTTTTAAATCCATCCAGTTCGGATTACTTCCATCCCTTATTATCCAATCCTCATTATTTACGCCCCCTTTATCAAGATCGTCATTGACCCAGAAGTGCCAGGCCTGCGGACGATAGTGTTTATCCTTGCCGAGTGTCAGATAATCATTTTTCGGCGCAGCCTGTGCCCCAAAGAGCGGTTTCAGATAAACGTTTTGCATCCAGGGCTTATTGCTCAACCATAGCGCGTTTGTCGGCCAGAGACCGGCATCGGATTCCATAGGGTTAGTCCGGCGGTAATACTCCTGCAAATTATTATACCCGTCATTATCGGCGTCATCGAGTCCGCCGGCATTAATTTCGCCAAAATACCGCGACTCCCAAGTGTCCGGTAATCCGTCATTATCGGTATCTTCAGCGGTAAGCAGCAACGGCTCTGCGGCATTGCCTTCATCATTCAGTATGACGCCATCATTGCGGATGGCCGCATAGCCGCTGATCGCGTAAATCTGCGTAGGTGAAAGATGGAGGCTGTTGCTTGCCGCGGTTCCGGCACCGGAACTGCTCATTGACCGCCAGCGTCCATCCTCAAAGAGGACATGGATGAGCGCATTGCCGATCTTCACATCCTTCGCCTTGCCGGGAAGCGGTACCTTCACGGGGCTTGCGGTCCCGCTGATAGCGCCCCACACATACACCTCTCCGGCATCCGTCACGGCGGCAAAGGAATTTGGCCCGGAAGCCAGGCGCACGACATTCCCCACATTAATCGGATTGCTGCTCACATAATACGTTGCCCCTTCAAACCGGGCATCATAGCGGTACGGTCCCGCAAAAAGGTTATTGGCAGAAGTGGTTCCCCACACCATGATCGTCCCGTTGGACAGCAATGCCGCAAAATGCGTGTCATTGGAAACCACCTGAACCGCGTCGTTGATAGGCGCTTGTCGCATATTGTTAAAGGTGTCCAGATTCAGCGCAGCGACAAAAGATGTTAAATTATCCCAATACCAGATGCCGTCAGCGCAGAGAATGGCACGACCGCCAAGCCCGATGACACCGCTCCGGACAAGCGTCGGCAGTGTCATTTTCCCTGCCACGGACGTATTAGACGCTGTTTTCTGGCGGTAGCGTCCAAAAGCGTAAAGCGAGCCGTCAGCTGTCAGCGCAAGCGAGGAACTGTTGTAAGTATCTACCGCAACCACGTTTTCCAGACCGCTCACACGGGTGTAATGCTTCTGCGGACTGCCAAAGACCCCATTGCCTAACTGACCTTCCGCGTTGTTGCCGCTCGCCCACACGGTACCATCCTGTTTGATGACAAGACGGTGCCCGCCGTTATCGGCAATAGCGGTACCCCGGATACCGCCGCCCAGGCGGTATTTGCTTTCCAGCGCATCCAGGATCTCCTTGCGTTTCGCCACGCCGATGTTGCGCTTGCAGAGGATGATCTCGGCAAGGTCACCCTTCCATCCGCGGCCAAACACATCGGCAAGCAGGCTTGCAGACCCCGTACTGTAATAGAGAAAATAACCGCTGTCATAGATTTTAAATCCGCTTTTTGCCATGCGTCCCATATGGTAAGGGTAAGCAACATGGAGCAGATTTACCCCGTAAACCACAAGCGGGTTCAAGGCCTCCGTGTATTCGTCCTCACGGACAACCGCAATCACTTCAATCTCATTTGACCGGGCAGGCGATGTAAACTTCGGTGCATTCATCCAGGCCAAGCCGCCGTCAAAACGGATGGCCGGTTTTCCGTTCACGGCATTGGAGACGAGTTTGGGAGTTAATTGTTTTGACCACTGGTAAAGTCCCCGAGCTCCCGGAGCCTGGTTCAGCCATTCGGAAACATTGCCGCTTGCATCAGCAAGCACGCCCTCATCCGCTTTCAGCCAGAGCAGGATGTCCCCGGTAGTACCGGTACTGGTAGCATTGGCGGGACGGACAATGTCCTCAGAGGCAATTTCCTCCCCGTATGCGTTCAGGCTCACAATCCGATAGGTGTAACCCAGTGTCTCATCAATGTCCCAATCCGTAAAACCGGATAAATCATTCACTCTCGCAATCGTTGTAAAGCTGCCTTCATTGCTGGCTTTTCTCTGAACCAAGTAGGCAGTAGCATTCCCTGTCCATGAAAAACGGGTATGTCCCTGTTTCGCCTCAAAACCGGATAGCGTTGCCTTTTCCGGCGGAGTAACCGCCCCCAGAGCATTATTCTCGGTCAGATATTTGTTCACAGCCAGACGCTCGCTCTCCGTCAATACCCGGTCAAAGACCATGACATCCGAAAAATATGCGCTGTTTCCGTTGACCGAAACACATTCCATAAACGGCGCACTGCCGTTCGACGGGAAACGCGGCACGGCTGCCGCAGCCCTGGTCGCCACGACCCGTCCGTTCACGCGCGCAGTCCAGTTGGAAGAACCCACTTCCACATTGTAAAGCACCGCATCATTGATCGGCTTCGGATAATCAACCACGACAGGAACCGGCGTGGATTCGTTTCCGCGCCCAAAATATTCATTCAGCGAACAGATGCGCCCGTATTTATAACTGCTGTAAAAGCTGCTGTTGTTCTTCTGCCCAAGATTGTAATTCACAGCCCTTGAATCCACATCCGATGAGAAACGTACAAACAATTCACCTTCCTCGGTGCCGGCCATCAGGTCCGTCGTATCCTGCACGACAGCCTTCTGGACACCCCATTCATTGAGATCCTTACCCCACCCGCTTGCCGCAGACAATGCGTGTTTCTTCGGGGAAAGATCCACCGCTCCGGCATAAAGACTGTTCGCTCCTTTTATCCAGAGACGCAGGGCGTCGACGGGAATCCCCGTGCTTGACACAGACGGAACCGTCACCGTTTTTCCCGCCGAATAGGCTGATTCCCCGATAAGGCTGATCGCACGGATACGGTAGCTGTATGAACCGGCTTCCAGTCCGGTATCCAGATAACTGAAAGCGCTTGTTTCTGCTACAAACTCATAAGACCTGCTTCCTTTACGCCGTTCGATGATGTAACGGACATCCTTCAGGGACCCCGTATTGCCTCCCCAACTCAAACGCACCTGATCCTGACCGACCGCATCGGCTTTCACGCCGCCTGGTTGCTGCGGGTTCCGGGCAAAATCCAGATGATAACGCTTGCCAAGATAACTGTAAACCGCACGGCGCTCCTCGTCAGTCAACTGACGCTGGAATAATAAGACCTCCGCATAACCGGAAGCAGAACTGCCACCCTGAAAACTGCTGGCTGCCGAACTCAACGTCACGCCCGGAGACTTCTCGGAGACTTTCATTCCGTTCCAATAATGGCTCTGCGTAGTTTTGTTAAACACCGTCCCCACCACGTTGAAATCATCCGAATAAAATCCATCCGCGCGCAAGGTAGTGAAACTGTATCCGCCTATCGTCATCGTGGGACAATCCCCCTTCGCCACACGAATAAGCTCTCCGCTAGTCATAATAGACTCACCGGATTTTATCCACATATGAATGTCTTTAGTAAAACCAAAGACAATGGCATTACGCAGATAGTAACGAAGCTGTGTATCGTGACTGACGTGGTTTTGACCATAAAAGACATCAAAGTACTGGGCTACGCCGTCTCCGCCCCCTGCCTGATTGTGCCAACCGGTCGTAATACGCCCGGTAATACCGGCATCCCCTTTGAGCCAAAGACGCAAGACCGACAAAGGAATCACTCCCTGCAAACCGGAATCCGACTTTAATGTAGTCACATCACTTCGGTCTGAAACGATGTTACCGCCCTTGCCGTAAACGCGGTAAGTATAGGTCTTCGCCGGATTAAGCCCGCTGTCCAGATAACTCAACCCGCCCACCTCGGCTACCGTCTGGAAATTTACACTGTCCTCACTGCGTTCCACCACATAGACAACTTCCTCAGCCAGACTGCCCTGCCACGAAAGATTTGCCTGTGTGGCATCCGCAAAGAATCCCCTCAATTCCGTAGGCTTCGCCACCGAAAACCCGGAGTAACTGTAGTGATTGTATTTCTTGCGAAGATAGGTAAGCACCTGTTCGCGTTCGGCCTTGGGCAGCGACTTCTCAAAAAAAATGATTTCATCCACAGAACCGGACCAACCCTCACTCAGGTAAACATAGGATGATGAAACAAGGAAATTGGCAAATGTCTCCGGCCGCTCTCTTTTAAGCAGCACCCCATCCACATAAACATAAGAAGTTCCTGTATTTCCACCTATGTTATAAATATGCCGGACACCCTGCTTCGGCATAGGCGCAAGATAATTTACATCCGTCGATTTTACCGAGAATACATCCTCGCTTGCAGAAGACTTTCTGGTCTTCAGCTTGCCAAACAAGCTTCCGTAACTCGTTGATGCCGGTTGTGCGACAACAAAAACATCAAAGTCTCCAGACACAGAAACACTCATAGGAAACTTCAGGATTTTTTCCGTACTCGTACCGGGATTAATATTGAGACCCGTACCGGGAGATAATCTCGTCCCATCCCCTGTAATCGTGTTGTTTCTTCCGCTCTGGTCCAGCCAGGTAATCGTCCTCACCCCGTTAACCGTCGTAAAAGAAAGATCCCTGTTTCCCATGAGCCAAAGCCGCATCCCCTCCTTGGAAAGATCAGCCTCAGCCACATTGGGCAAATCGGAAACCTTCATCGCAACCGAAGGAAGGTATTCCGAATACCAACCGCCGGAAACAATCCGTAAACGGTATTCGTAATTAACACCCTTCACCACTGTTGTGTCCGTATGGAATTTCTTATTGGTTGTCGCAATGACTGCCCAGTTTCCGCCTTCCTGCCGTCTTTCCAATGAGTTGCTCGAACCAAATGTATCGCTATCCCAAGTAAGCAGAATACTGCTTTCGCTCATAATCGTACCGCGCAATTCGCTCGGAACAGAAACCAGCGGAACAGAAATCTCGCTTGATACCGCATTCCCGCCAAGGCCAACCGCCGTCACCCGGTAAACTGCCGGACTGTACACCTCGCCAAGATCAGTATCCAGATAAATGGGATCCGTCTGGAGATTGAGCGTCTCCCACTGCCCGTTGTACTTTCTCCGCTCCACCAGATAATAACCCTCAAAGCCAACTCCCGCAGCCCACGTAAGCTGAATGCCCGTGCTCCCGCGAATACTGCGGTACAAGGCAGTGAAACCCTGCGGTGCCGCCGTCATCAACAAAGGATCACCGGACTGCGTTTGCATGGTATTCATGAGGGATAAACTGCCAATCACCGCTGCCGATGAATCCATCTCCTCTGCTATCATGAAATCCTCCGGACCCGCCTGCCCTTCCACCAGGGACTTGCCGTGCCTGTCCCGGAGCAATACCGGCACGCCGTATTCCGTAAGCACGGCAGCTTTTGTCGTTAAATGAAAATCCACGAAATGGGTTCCATCGGCGCTCACCCGGATAACACTGCTCAGACCAGCCTCATCCGGTTGTTTGTAATAAATCCTCACAAGACCGTCATTTCCCGCATAGGCCACACACTCCTCGGACAAACTGCCACTCGCAGATTCCGAAAGTGCACCCTTCCCCTCAAGAACGGAATACACGACAGGCACCCCGCTGTCGCTCTCAAACTCCCATCCGTTCCACCAGCCAACCTGCACTTCCAGAGGAACCCAGGCTCCGGGCTCCGTTTCCGTCCGCTCTTCGGAAACGGCATATAGTGTGGCAAATGCGTACTCATTCCCTTCTGAAGGATACGCCATGAAATCGGCACCCATATCGCTGTTTGATTCCAAACGTGATTGCGACAATCCGAGAACAAAACCCGACAATAAAAATGATAATAGAAAATATCTCAGAGACACATTATTTCTCATAACTAAAATAATTATATCTAATATATTACATAAACAATACTTTTTTAACCACAAAAAAGTCACATAGATAGACAATATATAGCTCACATATTCTCAGATCACAGAGGAGCAACGCTTTTCCATGCTTCCTACAGAACAGTCAACAAATCAATCGCATACGCTTAAATGCCAAACAGGGCACACAGTACATCGAAAGTTATTACGTCTCCTTTTCGTTCGTATAGCGCCGTGTTCACAGGTTAAACAAGCGCTTATTCCTCAATATTTTCTTCAGACGCATTTGACTTTAGATTCTATCCCATGAAATTTAAGAAAGATAATATGAAAACCAAGTTAATCATCACAATCGCATCATCCATTATTGCCGGGTCCGGTTTCCTGTCCGGAGCCACATTAATCAATCTTGCCGGCGGCTACTTTGACGGTACGCCTGTGCTTATCAGCGGTCCCGGCGTAGTCGGAGAAGCAGGCGACTTCTGGAACACATTCAATACAGGTTCACATGATCCGATGTCCAACCTGATCGACAGCAAAAACAATACCAGCAGTATTTCATTTACCAGCGTAGGGATAAATCAGGGCGGTGGGGGAATAAGTGCTACAACAGGATTCTTTTCACAAAGCGAGACCGGTTATTTCGCTAATTTCGGCTCTCCGGTTTCTTATTCTATCACTGGATTGACAGATTATATCGGTACTTCTTTTCAGCTGATTGTCTTTTCAATGGTGGGAACCAATGGCTCAAACACACTGTCCACATTTGAATTGTCCGGCGGAACAAGTTCAGCAACCGTTTCAGGATTCGACAACCGTTCCGATATCCCGTTGCAGGAAGGACTCTCCTATGGCGTGCTGACGGGTGTTGTTAATGGGGCCGGTGAAATCAATTTTACCCAGACCGCCCAGACAGGATCGACCGTTTATTTCAACGGATTTCAATTATCGTTGGTACCTGAACCAAGCAGCTATGCAGCTGTTTTTGGCGCTGCTTCAATCGGGTTGATCGCCCTAAGACGCAAACGCAAATAAATTTGTCATCCTTCACTTTAAAACCCATTTCTGCGGAAATGGGTTTTTTGTTTTTAAAACAAAACTCGCAATCCCGTTAAACCGGACTTGCGAGCCTGAAAACTGATTTCTTCAAGTGGTACACCCGGAGGGAGTCGAACCCCCAACCTTCTGATCCGTAGTCAGACGCTCTATCCAATTGAGCTACGGGTGCCTGAAAGAAAGGGTGTGAGTTTCTATTATTTTTGGATCGATGCAAGAAAAAAAATATGCACCCATTCGGGCTTTGCCGCCTCGCTCAACAGTCAGACAGCGAGTTCTTCCGTAACTTTCTTTCATTGCAGGAAATTAACGATGTAAGATGCGCACGATTCCATACCTCACTTTCCTTTTGCTGCTTACTCTAATAGTTTTCCGAGGATCGAGTACCGGATTATTGGCGCAAGCGCCCAGTTATTCGGTTAACGTAACCCGGACATTTCAGACCATCGAAAACTTCGGCGCATCGGATTGCTGGTCTGCCCGGTTTCTGGGATTATGGCCCGACGAAAAACGAAATGACATTGCCGATCTGCTTTTCAGCCTGGAAACGGATGCTATCGGCAAACCTAAGGGCATCGGACTTTCCCTCTGGCGTTTCAACATAGGCGCCGGAAGCGCTGAACAAGGAAATGACAGCCGCATCACGGACATTTACCGTCGGACGGAATGTTTCTTAAAGGCAGACGGCGGCATGGACTGGAGCAAGCAAACCGGGCAACGCTGGTTTTTGCAGGCTGCGAAAAAACGGGGCGTCAAACAGTTTCTGGCTTTCAGCAACAGTCCGCCTGTCCATCTGACAGCAAATCATCTCGCAACGAACATTGGCCGCCCCCGGGACGGTAGCATGAATTTACCCGAAACAAATTATGACGCCTGGGCAGAATTCCTTTCCGACACCATTGCCGGACTGGCTTTGCGGGATGGCATTTACTTCAATTACCTGTCGCCGTTCAATGAACCTGAATGGAACTGGGACGGCTCCTCACAGGAGGGAACTCCGGCAAAAGTGAACGAGATCGCAAACATGGCGCGCTGTCTTGACAAACAGCTTTCAATAAAAGGGCTCTCCACCCGTATTCTCCTCACCGAATCAGGCGACTGTCACTTTCTTTATCAATCCAATACTCACCTGTCCGGCCGCGACAACCAGATCGCATCACTGTTTGATCCGGAATCCGAATACTACATCGGCAATCTTGAACATGTGCCGAAAACCATCGCAGGCCATGGCTACTGGACCACATCGCCCATCGAGAACATGCAGAACACACGCAAAGAACTGCGGGCCGCCCTCGACAAGTATTCGCTCAATTTCTGGCAAAGCGAACTGTGTATCATGGACAATGATTCCGAAATCGGCGGAGGCGGACAAAAAGACCTCGGCATGAAAACCGCGTTGTACGTTGCCCGCATCATCCATAATGATCTCTCCCTGGGCAATGCTACCGCCTGGCACTGGTGGTTGGCCATGACACCCTACAATTACAAAGACGGACTCATCTATGCCACTCCCGAAAAAAATCGGCTGGACGGTACTTTCACCGACTCCAAACTACTCTGGACGTTCGGCAATTTCAGCCGGTTTATACGCCCGGGAGCAACGCGCGTGGAAATCAATCCGGAAGCTGACACAAACAACCCTCACGGGCTCATGCTCTCCGCTTATATTGATGAGACACGGAAAACAGTATCGGTTGTCGTTATTAATTATTCCGAAACAGAGCAGCCCATCATCCTCAAGACAAACGGATTTCAAGCTACCGCCTTCACGCCTTTCATCACCTCTGAAGATCCCAAACATAATCTTTTCCCCCTACCTAAAGTATCGCCGGGTAAAACCATCACCATACCCGCACGCTCAGTCATCACCTTCGTCAGCGAGTAAGCGGCTTGGCATAGCATTTGATTTTTCCATATTTTTATTGAAGAAAAGCCTCCTCTTGGCTTGGATACATGGCTTATGTCAGACGAAAAACCATCAGAAAAACCCGTAGTCTTAACCTGCGCGCAACCGACCGGTCGCCTGCATTTAGGCAATTACCTGGGGGCCGTCAAAAACTGGGTTTCGATGATGGACGGTAATGAGTGTTATTTCGGCGTCGTTGACATGCATGCCATCACGATCAAGTACACTCCGGCAGAATTGCGGAAGAACACGCTGGATTGTGTTGCCCAGTATCTGGCTTGCGGTCTTGATCCGCAAAAATGCAGCATCTTTGTCCAATCCCATGTTATCGGACACACGGAACTCGCCTGGGTACTGGGTTGCATTACACCGCTCGGCCAACTGGAACGCATGACGCAATTCAAGGATAAGGCAAAAAAACAGGAATCCGTAGGAGCGGGATTGCTCACCTATCCGATCCTCATGGCAGCAGATATTCTCATTTATAATGCCGACTTCGTCCCTGTCGGCGAAGACCAGAAACAGCACCTTGAATTGACCCGCGATCTTGCCGAAAAATTCAATTACATGTATTCGGATACATTTAAAATACCCGAACCGCACATTGGCAAGGCCGGCGCACGCATCATGTCACTTCAGTCGCCGGAGTCAAAGATGTCCAAATCCGACGCAAACCAGGGCGGTACCATCTACCTGATGGAAGAACCAAGCAGCATCCATAAAAAAATCATGAGCGCCGTCACGGATTCGGGGGCGGAAATCATCGCACGGCCGGATAAACCGGGAGTGAGCAATCTCCTTTCGATGATGGGTGTTGCCACCGGGAAAAGTATTCCTGAACTGGAAAAGGAATTCGCAGGCTGCGGATACGGCGATTTCAAAAAGGCCGTTGCGGATTCCGTTGTTTCCATGCTCGAACCGGTCCGTAACCGTTATCTGGAACTCTGCAAGGACAAAGCCTACCTGGAACAGGTCCTGAAAACAGGCGCAGAAACTGCCCAGAAACGCGCCTATAAGACACTGGCAAAGGTGTACAAGAAAGTCGGATTTTACGAGCGCATACGCTGACCGGGAAACCCGGTTCAAATAATAGCTTTGAAAAATCATCTGACTGCGTTTTAAATTGCAGGCTATGAATGATGATTCAAAAGCGTTTACCGGTTGTCCCAGATTACCGTTTTACATCGCCGATGCAGTGATATTGGCGGTAGCATTGGGAATCGCATTTTTCAGCAAGACCGGACTGGACTCCGCAAACATAAGCATCGTTTCCCTTCTGGTATTGTTCGGTTTATTTGCTTTTGTCGCCCCATTCTTTATTGACGCTTTTATTATCGGCAAACAGACACGGGAAGAATCCGCCCGCATGACAGACAACCTTCTTGAACGCATAAAGGAACTTGAATCGGCGGAGAAAAGTCACCGGCAGCGCGCTCACGACCTTGGCCTGGCCACGGAAGAATTCAATGCCCTGAAAAAGCACCTCGATGAAATCGGTGCGCAGGTTCACTGGGGTGATGTTCTCAGCCAGAACATAAAAAATATCGGGCAACGTCTGGATGCTTTTGAATCGGCTTCGAAGAAAGCAGAAAACCAGAGCGACCAGGCCATGGAAAAACTGCTGATGCTCCTCAAAGACAAGATCGCCTCACTGGAACTTGCCTTGGCTGAGGTGCAAGCGATTGCCAGGACAAACAACGAGGACTCACGCATACCTGAGAAAGGCGCCATGCTTCAACGGGCCCTGGGAAAATCCAACGGATTGGAAAACGGAGGAGCGATGCAAAAACTGATCACTGCTCCGATCAACGGAACCCAGACTCAGAACATACCGGAAACACAAGAAATCGGCTCAGAAACCGATGCTACCGTACACGAACAAACCGGCCAGACGAAACCGCTTGCCGTCCCGGAGTCAAAGATTCCCGAAGGGCAAGCGGAATCCCCAAAGCCTGAAGAGCCAAAGGAAAACATCACACTCGAAGCCGGCGAACCCGCCGAAAAACCACGCACACGGCGTAGTAACACAAGCAAAAACCAGGCCGGTCTGATTCTTCACTGGATGATCGGGTTCGGGAACAAACCGTATTTACGCATAAAGGGCAATGGACAAAAGGGTAAAAAAGGCGAACTGATGGCATTTCTGCAAATCGGAAAATGGAAATGGCAAATGCAGGACGATTTTACCGAACCGGTAACGCTTACACTCTGGAAAAATGACGAGGAACAAAATGCGGAATTCGGCGAAGTCACGCTTCAACCGGGTGAATTCAGGGAAATGAAAATCCGCGCCTGATTAAAATAGGACAGGATTCACCGTTGTATCCAGGTCGATGACCGTATCCGGTCGTACCTGATGCCGGAACCAGATATCCTGCTTGCGGATAAGCTGCATCGTATTGACGGCAATCTGTTCCTCAAGTTCATCCATGTTGCCGCCGTCTTTCAGATAAGCAATGGTTTCACGGTAACCGATAGCATTCGCCGCGCTGAAATTGGACTCTATTCCCTGGGTAAGCAATCGCCTGACCTCTTCCAGCAATCCCGAATCAAACATTTGTTTAACGCGTTGTTTAACCCGTACACGCAGGGTTTCACGGCTACGCGACAACAGCGTAAATGTCTTGGGGAATTCAGCAAAGGGAGACGGCAGCATGGAAAAATCGTAACGTAAACGCCCAATGCTTTTGCCACTCTGCCAACAACGGGCCAATGCGGCTTCCACACGGCGCGGATTACGGCTATCAAGCAATTCCAAATCAGCTTCCGTGTTAAATTCGCGTAATTTACGTAACAGACCGGCCAAACCCTCATTCTGCGAAATCAATGCCACCTCTTTTCTGATTGCATCACCGACTTCCACATTATCGGTTACTGCGGCAAAAAACGCCTTGAGGTAAAATCCGCTTCCCCCGACGATTAAAACCTGTTTTCCCCGTGAATGAATATCACGGATGCTTTGTTTCGCAAACTCCGCATAACGCCCGACATTATACTGTTCGTTTACCGGAACAATATCCACCGCATGATGCGGAACAAGCAGTTGTTCTTCCCGGGTCGGTTTGGCCGTTCCGATATCCATCCCTTTATAAAACAGAAGACTGTCACAGGAAAGTATTTCGGCATTGTTTTTCATTGCCCATGACAAGGCAGATTCTGTTTTACCTACCGCCGTCGGTCCGCTTAGAATGTAAAGAGACGGTAGCATGAAATCCGTTGCGCTGACAGACTGTCCTTATCTGGCATCCTGCCGTTCAAGCTCGGCAACAATGAGCTCGCTGACTTCGGGGATCGTTCCTCCCGCATCAATAATCTGAAACGGAAAACGATCACCCAGCGACTGCAACGATGCGTAACTTTCACGCATGAAAGTTCCATAGCGTTTCGCAGCCGTTGCCGGATCAAGGTCGGTTGCACGCACTTCTATCCGTTCCGCACCCAAGGCTGCGGCATTGGCATTGTGCTTCATCGCCTCTTTTCCGCGATGCATCTGCCTCGCCACGCTGACGTCCTCATCAACAAGCAACACCAACACATGGAATTTCACTGAAGGAAAATGCTCGCGGGCCTTTTCAAAAAATAATTTCACGCATTCCGCCTGCATCAAGGTACGCGGATAACCGTCAACAATCACGCCTTTGCTGAATTCCGGCGACAGTAAACGATGGAATACCAGTTCCGTTACTTCCCGGTCACCGACAAGCGCTCCGGTATTGATAATCTTCCTTGCCTCATCGCTTTTCAGCAGATCACTGACACCCACAGGCGCAGGCAAGGCATATTTCCTGCGGATAAATTCCGTATGCGTTCCTTTTCCCGCACCGGGAGCACCGTTCAGCCAAAAAACACGCTGCGGGAGAACAAGATGTCCGGCATTGATTTCCTTTTCAAGCGATTCCCACACTTGATCGAAAAGCGCTCTGGCCGACGGACTGACTGTGAAATTGACGGATGTATGCATGAAAGGTGCAGTTTATGGATGGTATTTTAAATAGGGTTTCCCTTGTATTTCAATTCTCATTTACAGCATCCCTCTTCTGGCCGGTAAATGCCTGCGGATCCCATGAAGGAAAACAGATCCGTTCAACCGCTGCTTTAAAATCATTTTCCCCGCTGATAATTTCTATTTCCAAGCGCAAATAATAAAGCGGTCTGTTCGCCCGGATCTGCGGCTCTATGCGGACAGCATCTTTTTCCGTAGTCACAATGAATTCCGCACCGGCGCGCTCGGAATTTTCAAAGACAAACTCCAGTTCCAGGTCGGAAAAACGATGGTGGTCGAAGAAACGTTTTTTATAAACGATTTCCGCTCCGAAATCCTGCAGAAATTTTTCAAAACTTTCCGGTACCGCAATACCGGAAAATGCGGCCACTTTCTTACCCTGGAGCGCATCTAAGGGCAGTATTTTTGTCCCGTTGACTTCCTGTAAGTATCGTGGTTTGTGTGCGCATTCAATGATTTCCGCGCAGGGATTGTACGTACGGATAAACGACTCCAGTTCCGGCGTCCTGTTACCATCGGATTTTGTCAGAAATATGTAGGAGGCCCGGCGCAGGTGCTTCACAGGCTCGCGCAAGATACCGCGCGGCAGCAAATGATGGTTCCCGAACGGATTGTTCTTATCGACCAAAAGAAGATTCAAGCGGCCTTTCAACGGCAAATACTGCATTCCGTCATCCAAGATCAATGTATCCACCCCAAACTTGCGAATGGCAAACTTTCCTGCTTTCACACGGTTCGGATCAACAAGGACCACGACGCCGGGCAGGTTTTTTGCCAACATGAACGGCTCGTCACCGGCAACCTCCGAATCCAGAAGAACGGATTTACCGTCACTGACGATTTTAGGCGGAATCTCATCCGAATGCGTGATAAGACGTAACCATTTTTTATAAAATGGCTCGGATTTGCTTTTGTAACCCCGGCTCAGGATAGCTACCTTCCGCCCGTTTTCATTCAATACGCGCGCAAATTTTTCCACAACAGGCGTTTTCCCGGTTCCGCCAACGGTAAGATTCCCGACGACGACAACAAGGCAGCCCAGAGGATTATTTTGCAGGATGCGTTTCTCATATAAAAGATAACGCAAGCGGACAATCCCCGAAAAGAGCCAGGAGAAAAAAGTCAGGGGATAAGCGATTATGCGCGCAAAACCATCCTTCCTGCGATCGTAAACAACATCGATCAAATACTCAGGAAGTTCGTTCAAAAAATTGCGGAGCTTTACTCTGAATCGCTTATATTTTCTCACGGTTCTCTATTTTAAACACCCGATCATAACCAAAGTTCATACATATCGGGAGGATACTATGCACAAACGGTAGCATGAAAATTAAAGTCTATTTTTTCTTCATAACAATAAAAAAGGATAGGCTCCGTTTTCAATCAGCAGCCCGACATACTCCCAAAATTCGATTCTGAGGACCGCAGCACAGTCAAATACGGTAAAAACCATAATAAAGCCATAATGACTTATTTCCATTGATTATTGGGAAATAAGCCATAATATATCTTTTAAAGAAAATAATCTACTTCAACCCATGTAATACCCATGAATGCAAAAGCGAAAATATATCTATCCGTATTCATCATCACATCTATAACAAGTTCGCTTTCTGCGATTGATTTCACCAGGATTAATGAAGACGGACCTTTTACCGGACTCACCACAGGTAATTCCAGCGCCGAGGGAATGAACATAACGGCCACCGATTGTACATTCACCACTTTTGCTCCGATATCCGGAAGTAACATAACGGTGCAGGGCGATCTTAATGTTTACCTGAAAGACACCAGCATCGAAAGTAACCTCACTTACATTGTAAATTGCTGGGATAACAATGCGCCTTCCGCTGCAATCAATGGAAATCTGTCTTTCACTTTGAACGGCGGAACGCTCTCCGGAGGATTACGGATAGGTACAAATTCAGTCGGCGGCGCTGATCTTATTAACCTTATTCCGATCAAAGGCGACATCACTGCCGTTATAGGCGGGTATTATAATTCGCTGAACAGCCAGTACGTTGCCTCCTCCACTCCTACCGCTATCGGTGCTTTTAATAACAGCGGCGTACTGCAAAGCATCATGATGACAGGCGGCCGGTGCGGAGGCGCAGAAGGAAACGCGAATCTGACGATCGTAAGCGGCACCATCGCCGGTATCATTGTCATGGGTCCCAATGCCGCGACACTCGGTTCTGCCAGTAACCCTGGCTCCGGCAATACAAACCTGAATATTATGGGAGGCGAATTCAACGGGGCAATATACGCCGGTTCCCATTGCCAGTCATCCACCAATGCCGAAGGCACGATACTGGGCAACGCAAATCTGACCCTATCGGGCGGTACCTTTCACAGAAATATTTACGTTGGCGCTGTCGGCTCGGATTTCCTTAATTTTCACAAAAACAACATAAGGGGTTCAGCCAACGGTACCATCACGGGAAACCTAGATAACATCCATTTTGATTCAGGTGTCATCATTTACGCCGGTAACGCAGACCAAGGCAAAGTATTTAACTTTACGGATGCTTCCGGTACCATGGGCGCATCCCTGTCCGGGTTTGACGTTGTGAAAATCAACGTTGATTCATCGGTTGTGCTTGCCAGTTCCGCCGCCATTACAACAGGCCGTCTGGAATTTTATGCTGACAGCCTGACTCAACATGGACTCCTGACCTTGGCCCATTCGGCGTTAACCGTCGGGGAAAGTTTTGATATCATTCTGGCGGATTCATTTACTGCCAATGACGGTGATTTCCTTCAATTAATCAATATCACCGATGCAACCGCCCTGACACAAAAGGATGTTTTGCTTAAACATAAGAACGGCAGCAATTACGACGGCGCATGGGAAGCTGTTTTTGACAGCAATTCGTTCGGCATACGCTTCCTCGGCCCGATCCCCGAACCAAGCACCTACGCGGTATCTCTCGGCCTGCTTTCCATCGCACTGGTTTCTTGCCGGCGCAAAAGACAGTAGTTTCTGTTTTCATAAAAAAGGCCTGCCGATAAGCAGGTCTTTTTTTATGCTACCGTCATTACATCCGTTCAAGCACCGGTATGCCCAAAACATTCAATCCGGTCTTTAATACCAGCAATGTTCCTGCACAAAGCGAAAGCCGTTTTGTCCGTACGGCAAGATCCTCGACATTGACTTTGTCCTGATTGTAAAACGTACTGAAGACCCCGGAAAGCTCATACAGGTAACTGCACAGGAAATGCGGGCGCAGGTCCTGCAAGGACTGACTCAGCGCCACCGGAAATTCAATCAGTTTTCTTGCAAGCGCCAGTTCCTGTTCGGTTTCCAGCGGAGCTGCCGCTTTCCATGCCACTGCCGGCACAGCATTAACCTTGCGGAAAATGCTGTATATCCGGGCGACCGCGTAAAGCAGGTACGGTGCTGTATTTCCTTCGAAACTCAATAACTTATCCCAGGAGAAGAGATAATCACTGCTGCGGTTTTGCATCAGATCGGCATAGCGGATGGCATTCACGCCAATCACCTCGGCGATCTGCCGCCGATCGCTCTCCGGCAAATCGGGATTTTTTTCGGAGATAATCCGGAACGCGCGTTCGACACCTTCGCTTAACAAATCCTTCAGTTTTACGGATTCACCCGAGCGTGTTTTGATTGCCTTCCCGTCTTCCCCCAAAATCGTACCGAAGGTAACATGGCGGAGCCATGGCATGCTTATATTTTTCTTCTCAAACCATTTTTTTACCGTAAGAAAAAGCTGTTCGAAATGGTCGGACTGACGGGCATCCGTAAGATAAATGATCTGCGACGGATGAAACTCACGGACACGGTAAAGCACGGTTGCCAGATCGGTCGTCGCATAATTGCTCGCCCCGTCGCTTTTGCGAATGATGAACGGCTGCGTGTTAAAACGCGGATGCTCCTCGTGGAAGACAACCAACGCTCCGTCACTCATTTGCGCCAAGCCGCTTTCTGTCAACTCCCCGTAAACCTCGTCCACCTTGTCGCGGTAAAAACTCTCACCGAGCACTTTATCGAAATGAACGCCAAGACGCTCATAAATTTCATCAAAGGAGCGATAGCTTATCGCGTTTATGTTCTCCCAAAGCGCCATGTTCTCAGGGTCGCCATTTTGCAGCTTTACCAACTCCTGGCGGGCGCGTTCGAGATCGGACTCATTGTCCTTTGCCATTGCGCTGCCCTTCTTATACAGACGTTCCAGTTCAGCAATCGCATCGCCCTCAATCTTGCCCAGATCCGCCTTCTCGGTTTTTATCGCCAGTATCAACATGCCAAACTGGGTCCCCCAGTCGCCGATATGGTTGTCGCGGATGACATTCGCTCCGCAGAATGCAAGCAAGCGGCAAATCGCCTCGCCGATCACCGTTGAACGGATATGACCGACGTGCATCTGCTTTGCCGTGTTCGGTGAAGAATAATCGACAACAATATTCTGTCCGCCAAGCAACTTTGAGGATTCCTTTTCCAATGCTGCCATGCTGCCGTAATCATCGAGCCACGCTGACAAAACCTTGGGTTGCAATTTGAAATTGATGAAACCGGGTCCCGCAATTTCCACGGTAATGCTACCGTCTGCCACCAAAGGATTCTTTTTCAGTGCTTCAAGCACTGCTGTGGCCAATTCCCGCGGATTCCGCTTCTGCGCTTTCGCATACGGCAGTATACCGTTTGCCTGAAAGTCTCCGAACCGGGGATCAGCAGGCTTCACATCGGCATTGAAACCATCCGTAATGCCGACAGTTCGAACCGCTTCCATGACCAGTTTTTCTATCAGATGCGAAAAATCAAATGCTACCGTATTCATATCGGATAAAAGAAAATGAAAGGAATCGCCCCACGACAACAGAAAAGTGCAATCTGCGATGCTACGGTCTCTTATTACCTGTAAATGCTACGCCATTAATGAATCCGGCAACGGCAATCAGAATTGCATGCTCCCGCCGAAAAACCAGGTCCGTTTTGAACCGGGAACGGAAGGCACCTCCTCAAAATCCTCATTCCACACATTATCCACTCCGGCAACCAGGGTAAGTTCCGGCAGAAACGGCAAGGCATAGCTCACGGACAGACCGGTGAAGAACGCATCCCTGGTTCCGTTCCTCAAGCTGTTTTCCTCCTGCAGCCGGTATTCGTTATCGCAATGGATCTCCATCCCTTCCACCGGGTAAAAGACAAACGAAGCGGTTACCCGTTGTTTTGCGTAATTACCGGCGTAAAAACTCGCATTGACCGCAGGATCATTGTAATCCTCGTGCTTATCCATCCAGATATAGCCGATGGTTGCCGCAAAAAATTCCTGCCGGTAAGTCCCTATCGTTTCCCAACCGAGCGTACGCATATCAACCAGACTCGCATTACGGGCTCCGCCGCCTGTATTAAAGGTCCAGTCCGTCAGATCGTTATCTTCCCGCAGGAAAACAGTTGTTTGCAAATTCCAGTTTTTTCTCAGGAGCGAAGCGCTGATTTCAAAATTATCGGTTATCTGACGGTCAAGGTCGGGATTACCGCGGAACAATCCGCTGCTCATGCTACCGCCAAGGGCGGTATATCCGGGCACCTGGGTGCTCCGGTCATAGGAGACATACAACTGGTTTTGACCCTCATCGCCTACGTTCTGGACGAACAACAGCTTGGCTATCGGCGATACCGCTGCATCGTCATACGAGCTGTCATCAAGTGCGATACCCGCCTCCGGACGCACTTCCCAATCATTTCCGAACGTAAAGGTTCTTCCTGCGAGAGCAGCCACTTTTCCGTAAGTACGGTTAAGCGTTGGCCCGTAGAAGAGCGATGTCGTTTCCAGACCGTCGTTCAGCACCTGCGCGGATACATTCACATCAAAGGCATCAAACCGGCGTCCCCCTTCAAGTCCTGCCGCCCATACCTGCGACTCATGTTTGTAAGGGTTGTAAATCCCCGGACGGAAACGGTCGAACTCATAATCGTCCTTGTTTCGCCGATAATAGCCTGACATTTCAAGATAAGCATCCTCGGTTTCTTCCATGCGATGGTTCAGAAAAACGAGCGTCGTCTGCAGGTTTTCCGTCTCGATCGTATTGCTCGGAGCATACAATTGCGGATAACTGAAAAACTTGGATTGGTATCCCGCAAAAATATCCGTCTGCACCCCTTCGCCGCTCAGCTGCACCCTCCCGTTATAACGGGCAAAATCATGATCCGCATAGGCAATGCTACCGTCGCCTTCCGATCGCGCAAAATCAGCATCCACAGCAATACGGTCATAGCCCCAATCCGTACTTTTGAACGGTTTCACCCAAGCCCCGTAAATCTCCTCCATGTTAAAATCGTCACTTCCAAAAAGGACGGTAGCATTGGCGCCGGACTGCGCCACATTCGCCCATTGGCTCGCAATCGTTCCCGCGGTAGCATTAAACCCGCGCCAGGCATTCTCCGTACCTGTGTAAACAACAGGTAATGACAACATATGCGGCGAAATGGGAATCTCGGCAAAATAGTGGCCCGTCTGCGGGTCAAACAATTGTATGGCGCCGATCCTGAATCCTGTATTCTCAAAAATCCCGCCGCGGATACTGATATCCGACTGAGCCTCAGCTATCCCTCTCGCCTGCACATCCACCTGGGGATCATACCGCAATAAAGTAACAGGCATCACAAAACTGCTATAGCTTTCCACATCATTCCTCGGCGACTGCTGGATGATCAGCTCCGGCAAAACCACTTCCGGCTCCGTTGCAGCGCCATCAACCGTATTCGCGTCACTTGCATAGGATAAAAACGGAAGGAATCCTAAGGCAAACGACCATGGATAAATGCTTTTTCCAAGACAGTATGAAGTTTGCTTGTCTGTTTTTTTTCGCATGGCGGAAGTGGATAAAATCCTATTGTTAATTAAAATCAAGTAATTAATTAACAATAGGATTCTGATTTTATTCTCCCGAGAAAAAGATTGATGCTCCGGAATAATCCTATTCCGTTTCTCGAATGTTTGAAAAACTCTTTAAGCTGAAAGAAAACGGAACCAATATCCGCACAGAATTTCTGGCCGGGCTTACCACCTTTGCCGCAATGGCTTATATTCTGGCTGTGAACCCCAGTATTCTGTCAAAAACGGGAATGGATGCTGGTGCGCTTATTACCGTGACAGCCGTGACTGCTGCCATCGGTTGCATACTCATGGCATTCATGTCGAATTTACCGGTAGCATTGGCTCCGGGCATGAGCACAAACTCGTATTTTACCTTCATGATCTGCCTCGGAATGGGCGTAAGCTGGCAACAGGCGCTTTCGCTGACTTTCTGGAACGGCATCGTTTTCATCATTCTGACCGCGACAGGTACACGCAAGGCCATCATCAACAGCTTACCCGCCCCGATAAAAATCGGCATTCAGGCCGGCATCGGGT
Organism: Opitutales bacterium; assembly: GCA_031552815.1. Taxonomy (GTDB): domain Bacteria; phylum Verrucomicrobiota; class Verrucomicrobiia; order Opitutales; family JAVBMG01; genus JAVBMG01. The sequence continues at coordinate 34,901 of JAVBMG010000015.1, read as the reverse complement.
TTTTCATTGCTTTTATCGGACTGAAAGGAGCGGGAGTCATTGTCGCTCATCCCGCCACCATCGTCAGCGCAGGCAACCTCGCCTTGCCAACGCCTTTACTCACCCTCTTCGGCATTGTGCTCATGCTTTTTCTAGTTGTCAGAAAAATACCCGGTTCGCTCGTCCTTGGAATGTTCATTATCACCATCATCGGATTCTTTATTCCTGCCGGCGACGGTACCATGATTACCGAATTGAGCGGTAGCATCATTTCAAGACCGAACAGCATGTCCCCGACCTTTCTCAAACTGGACTGGTGGTTTCCGTTTACGGAAGGCGGAAAATATCTCCCGATTCTCCTGACCTTGCTTCTGCTTGATATGTTTGACTCGATCGGAACGATTGTCGGCGTAAGCCGCCGCATGAAAATAGAAGGAACCGCCGAAGGAGACAAACGCATCGGCCGCGGACTTTTTGCTGACGCCATAGCAACCGCCATCGGTGCGCTTTGCGGGACATCCACCGTAACGGCATTTGTCGAATCGGCATCCGGCGTGCAGGCGGGAGGCCGCACAGGATTGACTTCCGTTGTGGTCGCATGCTGTTTTCTTCTCGCACTGGTTTTTTCTCCGCTCATCGCGATCATTCCGGTTGCCGCCACCGCCCCCGTTCTGGTACTGGTAGCATTGGCCATGGCAGAAGGACTGCGCGACCTGGAGTTTGACGATCTTTGCGCCAGCGGAACCGCCTTGCTGACCGCGTTGCTCATTCCCTTGTCGTTCAGCATAACCATGGGCATAAGCCTTGGTTTGCTCTTTTACGTCTGCTTCTCGATACTCAACGGACGCATACGCGAAATAAAACCATTGACGTGGATCATGGCCCTCGTCTTCATTTATTTTTCATTTTTCGCAAAACACTAAACGGCTCATTGGGATATGCAACCGCATCGCGTAGAACCTTTCATAAACGCAGAACAGATACAGAAGCGCGTCGCTGAACTTGCGCAACAGATCAACCGTGATTACGCGGGAAAATCATTGGTCATCATCGCGTTAATCAACGGAGCGATTCCTTTTGTTGCCGATCTGATACGCCGACTTGATCTTCCCGGTCTCCGTGTCGATACATTACGCGCGTCCAGTTACGGCAATACAACGGAGTCGGGAGGCTCGGTAAAGATACTCAGCCACTTCCGCCTGGATCTGGAAAACGAACAGGTTCTCGTCGTGGATGATATTCTGGACACAGGCCGCACAATGAGCAAGGTTACACGCCTCTTTGATTCCGAAAACCCGGCATCGCTGAAGACATGCGTTCTGCTCGACAAGCCATCACGCCGCGCAGTACCGTTCACGGCCGACTATGTCGGCTTTGAAATCGAGGATAAATTCGTTGTTGGCTACGGCCTGGACTATGCCGAACGCTACCGTCAGCTGCCCTATATCGGTGTCGTCAAATTCGAGGATCTGGTAACACCGATTATCTGACACGGAATTTCTGCTCCCCGGACGCTTGCCAAAAAAAAGCGGTAGCATGATGCTACCGCCGTAAATTTCGGAATGTTTAATTATCCTCAGGGATAAATGCTCTTCGGGAAATCCGGCATGGCCGATTTGAGTAGCTTGTTTGCAAAAGAAACATCCTTGTCAGATCCCTTGAATTTCTTCGCGGTATCATCCCATTCGAATTTCTTGCCCGGTATGCGCTCGGCAATCGCGCCAAGAAGCAATGCGGCAACAAACGGACCCGACATTTCAAACGGTGATGCGGCCTTTTCTTCTCCTTTGATTGCACGCGTGAAGTTCTTGTAATGATCTTCATCCTTGGACAAACCTAATTCCTTCGGGTCAATCTTCTTGTCTTTTACCAATTCCCTGAACATTGATTCCGGTGCAAGGCGGACTCCGTTTGCCCAGGTTTCGGTAATCATCGCGCCTTTTGTTCCGATATAAATTGCGCAACCGTCATCGCGACCCCCGTAATCCAAAAGTCCGCGGTACTCTTCAGGGATCAATTCGGCAAATTCCTTCAGCTTTTTGTTCTCGTACCAAGTAACTTTTACCGCAGGCTTGTCACCGCGGGCCGGGAATTCATAAACCACTTTTGCCTGGTTCGGGAATGCTACCGGGCTGGCACCGTCTGTTTCGGCATGAACACTTGTCGGCATACCGAGTCTCAATGAATAAAATACGGGCGCACAAATATGTACAGCCATGTCACCGAGCGCTCCGGCACCGAACATGTACCAACCGCGCCATGCAAACGGATGGTATCCGTTTCCGTAAGGGATTTCCTTTTCGGTGTAGTTTTTACCAAGGTAAACCTTCCAGTTCAACTCGGACGGAACAGCTTCCGGCTTTGCCAGTTTATCCATACCCTGCGGCCACCAGCCACCGGCACGGTTCGTAAAACAGTAAACTTCCTTCACTTCGCCGATGAAACCGCCTTCGATCCATCTGCGGGCATTCACGGTAGCTTTCTGGGACTGTCCCTGATTGCCCATCTGGGTAACTACCTTCGGGTTTTTCCTGGCTGCTTCAGCCATCTGCAAAGCTTGTTCGTACGTATGCGCCATCGGTTTCTGCACGTAAACGTGCTTTCCGCGCTTTATACATTCCAGTGCGATTTCACAGTGTACGTGGTCCGAGGTGGAAATACTTACTGCATCAATCTGTGAACCCATTTCATCCAGCATCTTGATGTAATTCTGGTAAATTTTGGCATCCTCGCAGTTGTTCTCTTTCTTGTTAAACTTCTTGATCTGACCCAAGTCTGCGTCGCACAAGGCCACAATTTTGCACCCGCTCCGGCTCAAGGCACCCAAGTCACCGCGACCCATGCCGCCGACCCCGATACCCGCAAGACGAATCACATCGTCCGCGCCGATCTGGCGTTGCGCAAACGCCGGAGAATAAACGGATGGGAGAAAAAGCGTACCACCGAAGAGTGCGGAAGCCTTAAGGAATTTACGACGGGTAATTTGCTTCATAATAATAGTTTGTTTAATGTTAAAAGTCTTATAACACGGAAATCCGTGCGATTATAGGAAAAACACCTGGATGATTTATAAGTTACATTAGGAATAAAAATTCATCGATCTTTTTGAACAGGCATTTCTCTTTTATCAGAACCGAGAATAGGGGTTTACGGCGCAAAAAACAAGCAATACCTGCGTTTCTGTTTGGCAAGCATACCGGTTTTCTGGATGATAATCCGTTTTATGTGGCTCTACCTTGCGTTGTTAAGCGCATTTTTTCTCGGAATTTACGATCTCTTCAAGAAACACGCATTGAATAAAAATGCCGTGCTTCCCACGCTTTTTATTTCCACATTAAGCGGTACCGTGCTTATTGGCACGGCTGCTGTCCTCTCCATGCTCGGAAAAAAGGACATCTGCGGCGTTGCCCTGGAACTCGGAAACTTCGGCTGGAAAGAGCATGCGGTCATTTTTCTCAAATCCGCCATTGTAGGCGGCTCCTGGGTACTTTCCTATCTCGCCATAAAACACCTGCCGATTTCCATTGCCGCTCCCTTGCGCGCACTGGGTCCTGTCTGGACAACACTGGCGGCGATCGTCATCTTTTCCGAAAGACCCCAACCGATTCAATGGATCGGACTTGTCCTTATCCTGGGATCCTACTACCGGTTTTCCGTTCTAGGACTGAAGGAGGGTATAGTTTTCCATAAGAACAAATGGATTCTCTTCATGGTATCGGCCACTATCCTCGGCGCAATCAGCGGCCTGTTGGACAAGCACCTTATGCAGAAGATGCAGATGCCGACCCTGGGATTACAGCTTTGGTTTAACTGCTACCTCTTGCTTATTTTCTCCGTCCTGCTTGGCACGCTCTGGTTCCCCAAACGCCGCCAGATGCCGTTTACATGGCGCTGGAGTATTCCGGCTATCGGTATCACCCTGATTATTGCCGATTTTATCTATTTTGGCGCACTGGCTTACCCAGACGCGTTGATCGCATTGGTTTCGGCGTTACGCCGATGCAGCGTCATCATCAGTTTCTTTGCCGGCGCCATGCTGTTCCGTGAAGTAAACCGACGTAAGAAAGCGATTGCCCTGATTGGCGTATTTGCAGGGATGCTGTGTATCCTGTTAGGAAAATAAAAAAGACGGTAACAGGATGCTACCGCCTCTGACATACTTCACTGCATGATTTTCAGACGCTCGGATAAATGCTTTTCGGAAAATCCGGCATGACCGATTTTACCAATTTGTTGGCAAATTCTATTTCCCCGCCGTCACCTTTGAATTTCATGCTACCGCCGTCCCATTCCAGTTTTTTACCCGGAACCCGTTCAGCAATAGATCCCACAAGCAATGAACAAACAAACGGACCAGCCCATTCAAACGGCGATGCAGCTTTTTCCTCTCCCCTGATTGCGCGGAGAAAATTTGAATAATGATTCTCATCCCTGGACAAGCCTATTGCCTTGGGATCGATCTTTTTGTCCTTCACCAAATCCCTGAACATCGTTTCAGGCGCAAGGCGGACTCCGTCTGCCCAGGTTTCGGTAATCATCGCGCCTTTCGTCCCGATATAAATCGCGCATCCGGCATCACGGCCACCGTAATCCAAAAGGCCACGGTATGCTTCCGGAATTAATTCTGCAAATTCCTTCAGTTTCTTGCTTTCATACCAGGTTACTTTTACCGGAGGCATGTTACCGCGCGCCGGAAACTCATAAACCACTTTTGCCTCATTCGGATATGAAACCGGGCTATAGCCGTCTGTCTCCGCGTAAACGCTGGTCGGCGCAGCAAGTCCCAACGCATAAAACACAGGCGCGCAGATATGCACAGCCATGTCACCGAGCGCTCCGGCACCGAACATGTACCAGCCGCGCCATGCGAACGGATGGAATCCGTTCCCGAAAGGAATCTGCTGCTCTGTGTAGTTTTTGCCAAGATAAGCCGTCCAATTCATGCCCAACGGTATCGGCTCCGGCTTTGGCAATACCTGCATGCCTTGAGCCCACACACCCTTGGCCCGATTTGTAAAACAATACACTTCCTTAACGTCGCCGATGAAGCCGCCTTCAATCCATTTACGCGCATTCACGGTTGCTTTCCGCGATTGCCCCTGATTGCCCATCTGCGTCACTACATTCGGATATTTCCTGGCTGCTTCTGCCATGATCATTGCCTGTTCCGGCGTATGCGCCATTGGTTTTTGCACATAAACATGTTTCCCGCGCTTCATGCACTCCAGCGCAATCTCACAGTGTACATGATCACAGGTGGAAACTGTGACCGCGTCAATCTCGTCGCCCATTTCGTCCAGCATCCTCATGTAATCCTGGTAAATCCTGGCATCCTCGCAGTTATTCTCTTTCCTGTTAAATTTCTTGATCTGCTCCAGATCCGCATCACATAAAGCCACAATCCGGCAACCGCTCCGGCGCAAGCCCGACAAATCACCGCGTCCCATGCCGCCAACTCCGATTCCCGCAAGCCGAATCACATCGTTTTCTCCGATTTTACGCTGCGCATAAGCCGAAGCATACATGGGTGGAAGTAAAAGCGAACCGCCAAACAACGCGGAAGCTTTAAGGAATTTGCGACGGGTAATCTGTTTCATGATTTCTAAATCGGTTTCAAAATTAAACGGCACATGAACGGCCACATGATTTCTTAAAACACTGACCCTCCGGGTAAGTTACAACAGTATTCTTCACCGGAAAACAAAGTACCCCTTTTTCGGTCAGTATTTGACTTTTCTTATATATTCACATATTTGAATATAAGAATGAATTTGGAAAATACATTTAAAGCATTAGGCGAAACAAGCAGGCTGAGAATTGTCATGCTTCTTCTGGACAAGACCCTTTGCGGTTTTCACATCGAGAAAACACTGAGAATCAGCCAGACGAATGTTTCCCGCCATATTGCAAAGTTGAAGCAGGCAGGCATTCTTCAGGAAAAACGGTGCGGGCAACGCTGCCATTTTTCCATTCACAGAGATTTTCAAAAAGAAAAATCCATTCTTTACGATTACCTCTTATCCATCCGGGTAAAAAACCCTGTTTACATAAACGACTCCAGGGCTTTTGAAGGAATGGAAGACTGCGGATGCGAAGGCGAAAACTGCTCCTGCCACGGAAAACCGATAACGGAGAAATGATTATGAAACCGCTCAAAATGAAAATAGACGGCATGTCATGCACCAATTGTGCCGCACGTATTGAAAAGGCTGTTTCCGGAAAAACGGGAATTAATGCTACCGTCAATTTTGCGACAAAAACACTAATCGGACAGTATGATGAATCGCTGTGGGATGAGGAAAAAATCGCCGGACTGGTAGCATCTGCCGGATATAAGGCCAGCATTGAGAAACACTGCGATAAAAAAGTAAATTGCGGATGCGGACACGGTGATGATCATACCTCGGAAGCCCGTATGTGGCGCGATTTATGGACAGGGGTCATCCTGTCGTCCGTTCTGATGTTACCGTCAATTGAACACCTCCGGATAGCACGGTTACCTGCATTCATGATGCAACCGTGGTGGCAATGGATTCTGTCAACGATTGTGCTCTGGTTTGTAGGCCGCAACTTCTTTATCAGTGGCGTAAAAGGCATACGGCACAATAACCTGAACATGGATGTGCTTGTCACCATCGGAGCCGGAACCGCCTACGTTTACAGCATTTACCAATGGCTCTACTACGGACTCTATAAACAGCTTGCCCCTGAACAGCATTACTACTTTGAGACCGCAGCGGTCATTGTCACCCTTATCTTTGTGGGCCACTATCTGGAAAAACGGGCTACCGAGCGCACCACCAATGCACTCAAAGACCTGGCTGACCTTAAACCGCAGCAGGCGCGTGTTCTCTGTAACGGTAAAGAGTCCATGCTGCCGCCGGACGAAGTATTGGTTCACGACGAAATACTGGTAAGGAAAGGAGAAATAATACCTGTCGACGGTATCGTGGAAAAAGGAATCAGTTACGTCAACGAATCCATGATAACGGGCGAATCCATGCCTGTCCTTAAAAACAAAGGCAGTAATGTGATCGGCGGTACAAGCAACGAGGGCGATGACCTCTTCATGCAGGCGACTAAAGTCGGTAAGGACACCATGCTTGCCGGTATCATCCGCGTTGTCGAGGAAGCGCAAATGAAGAAACCGAGCATCCAGCGTGTTGCCGACAAAATCTCCAACATTTTCGTTCCCACGGTGCTTCTGATCGCCGCAGTCACTTTCATCGGCTGGATGCTCGCAACAGGAAATTTCATTTCCGCCTTTGATGCAGCCATGAGCGTTGTCGTCATTTCCTGTCCTTGCGCCCTCGGACTGGCAACACCGCTTTCCATCCTTGTCGGGACATCCAACGCAGCAAAGTCAGGCATTCTCTACAAGGCAGGCGATGTGTTTGAACGCATACAGAAAATTGATGCGATCTGCTTTGATAAAACAGGAACGCTGACCGAAGGAAAACCCTCAGTCATCCATTATTACGGAGATCAACAGGTTTTCTCCGCGATTTACTCCCTGGAACGCAAGGTTGTCCATCCGATTGCCTATGCAATGACCCAATACGCAAAAACCAAAAACGCCACCCAAAGCCATGTTGACGCCTGTCATGAAGTTTCCGGTTTCGGCATCGAAGGAAACATTGCCGAGGACCGCTTTCACATCGGTTCGCTTGCCTATATGAAACGGGAAAACTGCACGATTACCGATGAGTTTTATAAACTGGCCGAGGAAGCGTCAAACCAGGGAAACACATTGGTATTCGTCGCAAAAAACAAACAGACGGTAGCATTGGCCACCGTGGCAGACACGGTAAAAGCCAACGCACAATCGCTTATTGCCAAATTGAAATCACGCGGCATCGAAACCTACATGATAACAGGTGACAATGAAAAGTCCGCGCATGTCGTTGCCTCGGGACTAGGCATAAACAATGTTTATGCAAACGTGCTTCCCGTTGAAAAAGCAGACTACATCAAAAAAATCCAGGCTACCGGCAAACAGGTTGCCTTCGTCGGCGACGGTATCAATGACGCACCTGCCCTCGTGGTTGCTGACCTGGGAATCGCTCTCGGCAGCGGAGCCAATGTCAGCATCAGTTCTGCGGATATCACACTTGTAAACAGTGACCTTGATTCTGTCGACAAAGCCTTACAGCTTTCACGGGCGACATTGCGCAATATCTACGAAAATTTCGCGTGGGCATTCAGTTACAACCTCATTGCCATACCGATTGCCGCACTCGGACTGCTGAATCCTATGTTCGCTGCCGGATTCATGGCTTTCAGCGACATCGTTGTCGTCCTGAATGCGTATCGGCTCCGCTTCTTCAAACCGAAGGATGAAAAGCCTGTAGCAGACAAACGGTAACCCAGAGAAATTTTAACGCTACCGTCACTCACCCAACACAGGAATGTCTTCGTGCGAATCTGACCCTTCCGTCCTGTTTTCTTCCTGTTCAGCATTCGTTTTCGGTTTTACTTCCGGGAAAAACGTACCATGCGTGCGAAGATTTCCGACCCAGCTTTTTGCCTCTTTGGGAAGGGACGGCAGCATGGATTCCTTCGGAGGTTGGTAAGTGATTGTTGCCCAGACTTCCTGCGTTATCGGTTCCCTGAGTAAATCCTTCAAATTCAACGGAACCGTAATGTGATTGTCCGCCGGAATAACAAAGACATCTTCGGACTTGTATGCATCCACATCAGGTGTATCCACGCGGTTTATGTTCCCCGAACGGGGTTCACGCGGTCCTTTTGAAAGACGCTCTCCGTAGCGTTCGATACCAATGGTATCAAGATTCTTTGGCAAGACAATGGCCACCGCATAGTTATCATAGTTCTCTATGGTCAGGACATAGGTACCGCTGTCATCCTCGGAGAGAAGCATTTCCACCCCGGACCAACGCAATCCTTCGATGACCGCTCTTCCTTTTTTGTTTATACGGACATGAACATCCAGGGAACGGGAATTATCACGCGCCCGTTGCTCAATCGCCAACCCTGTTCCTTCTTCCACGTAGTAGCTTTCGATTCCATATTCGATGTCTGAACGCCAGGAATGCCGACCCTCCATGTGACCTTCAATAAACAATTCGCCTTTCCCCGGCTTTTTAACATCCACGCTCTTGACGGATGCCAATCCGATATCCGGATCAACAGCGAGTGTCACGTAAACAGTAATGTTTTTCCGCGACTTGTAGCTGTCATAATCTTCTTCCTTATTTTGTTCCTTCAACAGTGCTTTCAATTCCGTCGAATAAAGATCTTCGGATGGATTTGAAATCTCGTAATTTAAATTAACATAATCCCCGCGGAGGTAATCGCGCGGATCAACCGGCATGGTTTTCAACCAGACTTCCGTTCCGCCGAGCAGTGTTGATTCGCGATCATAAACCAGCCACGCCAATACGGCAGTCTGAAGAAAAACAACTATGTATAAAATTTTCTTTCTCATAATCATGCGTTTGTCCGGAGTTGATCTTCCTGCGCCTTTTCCTTCTTCACGCGGTTATAATAGAATCCGATACCGAAAAGCGATACTCCCACAACAACGAAACAGGCACCGCGCGCCAGCAGGCTGTCAAAGGTATCAAAGAAACGGAACCCTGCCAGTATCACAAATACAATGCTACCGCGTACCATGTAAATCCATTGTGTCGTGTTTGCCCCGTGCAGCATCCATTTCACGGACAAGCCCAACAATATCAGGTTAGTGCTCAAACGCATCACCCAACCGGTCCATTCCGGTCCGGTCACCGAAATGAAACAGAGATATATCCATGCCAATGGCAAAACGAACGAGAATACCGCCGTTATCTGGTCGTAGAAATTTTTCAGCAATCCTTCCCTGTTCAGCACCAGATATACTACTGTCGCGATCAGTGCCAGGCATGGTAGCGCCATCGTCATGCCACGACGGGTATATTCGTCGAAATAACCCATCATCTGTGTCGAACATATAAAGATAACAACAAGCAACATCAGATATCCGAAATGCTTAAAGATGAAACCCGGATTAAATTCGCTCTTTTGTCTTTCCCATATAAACCCGATCGCATTCATCAAAATGCCCAGAGCAAGCACATTGATCACAATAACCATTTCGTCCAGATGAAACACCCGGAACAGATTCATGATAATCAGGCTGCAGACACCCAGCAATGTTACCGTGGTCAGCACGTAGGATTTTTTCAGAAAAGCCAGGCATCCGCAGGCTACCGCCATCGCTACCGGACCAAGAAACGCAGGCACACTCCACAGATCTAGATCAACGATGCAATAGCCGCTCCATGCAAAGATCAGCACACAGGCGGCAATTCCGTTCACAACGGAAAAACCGGCCCATGCTACCGCCACCGAAGCCAACGCCCAGACACCCAACAAATCCTCCAGAGCGCCGCCGGTATGATAAATCTGGGAAATCAGGGCCATGTTTGCCCCGAAAAGCAATGTTCCCAGCAGATTGAGGACCGCCCCCACCGTTTGCCAATGCCCCTTTGAAAAACAATAGACGCCCGCGACATGGCTTGCCAGAAATGCGGAGAAAAGAATCGCGAGCTTTGTGTAGCGATGCATATCCTGCCAATTATAGGCGAACAGCAAAATAATACCCAGCGCAAGTATCACTGCCCCAAATCCGCCAAACAGCATCGTACCGAACGAACGGGTCGATTCCTCGTCCTGAGCATACCGTTTATTTAAAACAGCAGCCTGTTCGGGCGAGATAATCTTCTCCGAAACCCAGTTCACGGATTCCTTTTCCAGCCAACGCGCGTATTTAGTTTTCACGCAAAAGATTCAATCCTAAGATGACAAAGCAGCGCAAGTATATAGTGATGAACGGGAAGTCGACAGCAAGGAATTGACTGAAGAGAAACGGTAACATGAACGTTCGCCTCCGAAGCCTACTTGTTCATCTGTCAGAGACTCGTCCACGATCGACTGTCCACTTCCTTCCGCCTTTCCCTTTTACTTTTGACAGAAAGCCTGTTTTTCACGATCTTTCTTGGTTTACATTATTTCTTTATCATGTCCGAATTAGCAAAAGCATACGAACCAAAAGAAGTTGAATCCAAGTGGTACAAAAGCTGGTTGGAAAACAAATGTTTTGCAGGCGTCGTTGATCCGAAACGCGAGCCGTTTTCCATCGTCATTCCCCCGCCCAATGTTACCGGCGTGCTTCACATGGGACATTTGCTCAACAACACTCTGCAGGACATCCTTATCCGCAACGCACGGCAACATGGTAAATCCGCCGTCTGGATACCCGGAACCGACCACGCCGGCATAGCAACGCAGTCACGCGTAGAACGCGAACTCCGCAAGGAAGGAAAGACACGTCACGATCTCGGCCGCGAAAAATTCGTGGAAACGGCCGCTGCCTGGCGGGATAAACACGGCGGTATCATCCTTGACCAGCTCAAGGGATTGGGTGTCTCCTGCGACTGGGACAGAAAAGTCCACACGCTCGACCCCGACTACAGCAATGCCGTGCTGACGGCTTTTGCCAAACTGTACGAACGCGGCTACATTTATCGCGGACGCCGCATGGTGAACTGGTGCCCGGTTTCCCTCACCGCCCTCAGCGACGAGGAAGTCATCATGAAACCGCAAAAAGGTAAGCTCTACAAAATGCGTTACGAGCTGGCTGACAGCCCAGGGCAATACCTTGAAATCGCAACAACCCGTCCTGAAACCATCATGGGCGATACTGCCGTTGCCGTCCACCCGGAAGACGAGCGGTACAAACACCTGATCGGGAAACACGTCTGGCGTCCATTCCCACGCGAAAGAATTGTTATCGTCGGCGACGCGCACGTTGACCGCTCATTCGGAACCGGCGTGCTCAAGGTCACTCCTGCCCACGACAAAGCGGACTTTGAAATCGGACTACGCCACAAACTTCCTGTGGTTGATGTCATGAACCCGGACGGTACCATGAACGCACTTGCAGGTCCTGAATTTGCAGGGAAGGATCGTTTCGTTGCCCGTAAGATGGCCGAAAAGAAACTTGAAGAACTTGGATTGCTCATTGCCGCCGAAGAATACGAGAACAATGTGGGATTCTCCGAACGCGCTGATGTTCCCATTGAACCGCGCCTTTCAGACCAGTGGTTCCTCAAATATCCGAAAGTCGAGGAATCAAAAACAGCCGTCCGTGACGGTATCATCAAATTTTATCCCGAACGCTGGTCGAAGACTTACCTCCACTGGCTGGAAAACATCCAGGACTGGTGCATCTCGCGGCAACTCTGGTGGGGACACCGCATCCCGGTATGGTACAGAAAAGGAGCCGACCGCAATGACGATGCAAACCGCCATGTTTCCGTTCAAGGTCCTGTCGACAAGGAAAACTGGGAACAGGAAGAAGACGTGCTTGATACCTGGGCATCCTCGTGGCTCTGGACATTCGGAACATTCGGCTGGCCCGAATCCGCTGTCGAAAGCGAAAAAGAACTTAAATACTGGCATCCCACAAGCGTGCTCGTCACCGCCCCCGATATTATTTTCTTCTGGGTTGCACGCATGATTATGGCAAGCCTTGAGCTTTACGGCGAAGCCAAGAAAACACTTACGCACAAGGAAATTGAGGAGCGTATCCCGTTCAAAAACGTTTATTTCAACGGACTCATCCGTGACGAAAAAGGACGCAAGATGTCAAAAAGCCTGGGCAACTCTCCCGAACCGCTCGACCTGATAGCTAAATTCGGCGCAGACGGTTTACGGCTGGGCCTGTTGCTTATTGCCCCGCAAGGACAGGATATTCTGTTCAGTGAAGAACGTGTCCAGCAAGGCCGTAACTTCTGCAACAAACTCTGGAATGCCTGCCGCTTCCGCCAGATGAACGGCAGCATCGAAGATCAAGCCAACGCTACCGTGGATGCGATCGCCGCGCGCATTAATCCGTCGCAGCTGGATGCTGACGATCATGCCATTCTCGGCCAGCTCGTTGCAACACTTGATACCGTATCCAAGGCTATTGCCGAATTTGAATTCAATACAGCCGTGCAAGCTATCTACAGCTTCTTTTGGAATGACCTCTGCGACTGGTACATCGAAGTATCCAAGACAAAACTGAAAGACGACACCCTAAAAGGAACCTGCCTGGCAATACAGGATTTGTGTATCCGCCAAACCCTGTTGGTGCTGCATCCGATGACACCGTTCATCACCGAGGAACTTTGGCATCAGCTCGGCTACGGCAAAGACGGTAGCTTCATCCAGAATGTCAGCCCCGAGGATGGCATTGCTTTATCAACATCCCTGTCCAAACACAAGATAACGCCGGATGTTACCGCCAAGGCTGAAATCGAAACCGTTCGGGATCTCGTAAGCAAGGCACGCGCGCTCAAGGCACAATACAATCTTGCCACAAAGAAAGATGTTAAATTCCTGTTCACAGCCGACCCGGCAAACCGCAAGATCGTCAAAATCCATGTCCAGAAAATCAGCAATATGCTTGGCGCTCAGTCCTTCGACTATTTGGACAATGCACCAGATGGCTTGCCTGCAACCGTAGCTGCTTGCGGAACCATTTACCTTGATCTCGCCAGCGCGATCGACGTCGACGCGGAAAAGCAACGGATTGGCAAGGAACTGGAAAAGCTGGACAAGGCTATTGCTGCCGGTGAATCCAAGCTTTCCAATGAAAAGTTTGTAAGCAGCGCCCCCGCAAACATTGTCGAAGGTGCCAAAAAACAACTGACCGAAACAAAAGCCAAACGCGACGAACTTATTCGCATCCTTGAGAACCTGAAGTAAGGAGTGTTAGACAGAATTTACGGAATTAGCAGAATGCTTTCGTTCTCTGTATTTCCGTTTCACTTCAACTGACTTACCAAAGTTAATCAGTAGTCCTATGTCTATTTTTGTCGCGGTCAAATAATTCACAACTTGTGCTTCGTGAATAGGAAGTAGTTTTTCAACAGCCTTTAATTCGACAAGTATATTGTCAACCATTAGGTCGGCAATGTAGTCCCCAACTTGAATACCTTTATAGTATACAGGAACGGGAATCTGTTGTCTTACATAAAGACCTATTGCTGCCAATTCCAAGCGAAGCGCATTCTCATAAACTTTTTCCAAAAATCCCGTTCCTAATGCATTATGAACCTTGAACGCGCAAGCAATGATCTCCTTACTTCTGTCAAGTAATTTACTGAGTTATTTATATAAAACAAATAAACTGCAATTCTTTGCATTCTGTTAATTCTGTCTAAAAAAACTACCCACTTGCGGTAGCATACAATCTACATTTATTGGTTTTCATGAACGTATGGTTGTTCATCGGACTCTTTTTGACGGTAGCATTACCGCCAAGGGAAAACCTCGAACCGATAAAGGAAGATACCGTCATGAGTAATCAGGAACAGAAAGCGCCAAAATACAATAAGCTCACCCCCGAAGAAGAAGCAGTCATTCTTCACAAAGGAACCGAATACCCGTTTACAGGGGAATATACGGATTTCAAAGGTAAAGGCACTTACGTCTGCAAACGTTGCGACGCACCGCTTTACCGTTCGGCAGATAAATTTGAATCGCACTGCGGTTGGCCGAGTTTCGATGATGAAATTCCGGGTGCTGTTAAACGTGTTCCCGATCCTGACGGACGAAGGACAGAAATCACTTGCACCCATTGTGGCGCACATTTAGGCCACGTTTTCGAAGGTGAAGGCTTCACGCCAAAAAACACCCGGCATTGCGTCAATTCCATTTCCATGAAATTTGTCCCCGCCAAGGAATGATGCTAGGGCATTGCCTCTCTTTTCCTAGCGTTGACAAAATAAGGGTTCATCGGTAGTTTACGCCCCTAATTTATTTATTTTATGGCAACACCCGTTTCACAAATCCGTAAGAAGAATGTTGTTAAATACAATGGCGAACCTTGCATCGTTGTTGAAGCTACCGTACGTACACCTCCTAATTTGACGTCTTACTTTCAAATGACTATCCGCAATCTGATGACCGGAAAAGTCTCGCATATCCGTACAAACGTCGGTGAATCGTTTGACGTGCTGATCACGGAAATACGTAAGCTTGAATACAGCTACCAGGATCAGGATGTATACAATTTTCTGGATACCACCACATTCGAAAACTACGAACTGACCAAAAGCATGGTCGAAGATTCGCTTGATTATATCGTTCTTGGACACAGCTATGACATTCTGTTCATTGAAGGCCGTCCGGTACGCATTGACTTGCCGACCACCGTTGAAATGAAAGTGGTTGAAGCTCCCGATGCAGTACGCGGCGACTCCTCAGGAAACGTACTCAAGCCCGTTACGGTGGAAACCGGGAAGATTATCCGTGTCCCGCTCTTCATCAAGCGAGACGATGTCATCCGCGTAAACACAGAATCGGGAGAATACCTCGGCCGCGCCTAGCCCGCACCTTATTATTTCAACCACAGGTTGGCAGGTTGCTTTATGCGTGAAACCCTGCAAATCTGTGGTTTCTTTTTTGATAAATCGAAGTTTGCATGCGCTTTCTCTCAGTCAGTTTTCAGCATTTCAGAAATATCGGGTTCTCCCAGATAAACCTGGATGCGAAACGTATTTTTTTTCTTGGCGATAACGGACAGGGAAAAACAAACGCGCTCGAAGCGCTTGGTCTTGTTACCGCGCTCCGCTCGTTTCGCACTCAAAACACCGATACACTCATTCAGCAAGGCCATGCTACCGGCGGATTATTTTTCAGAATAAAAAAAGGAAATGATGAGGAAACGGTTCAGTTAACATTATCGAAAGGAAACAAATCCCTGCTCCTGAACGAACAACCCGTCAAACGCTTTGCCGAATATATCGGGCAATTTCCCGTTGTTATCCTTTCTGCAAATGACTCTGATATTGTCCGCGACGGCCCCTCCGTACGCCGGCGTTTTCTGGATTTGACGCTTTCTGCAATGAATCCGAAATATTTCACATTGCTGCGTGATTACCACAAGGCAGTTGCCGACCGGAATGAATTACTGAAATCAAACGGTTCAGACGCCCAGCTTTCCGCTTTCGAGCAAGCGATGCTACCGTCCGCAGAATACATTTATTCCCAGCGAAAGACTTTCCTTCTCTGGCTTACTGCCAAACTGCACCATTGCTATCGTGCCATCTGTCCGTCCGAACTATTCGACACAGCCATCCAGTACAATCCTTCCATAAAGGAAACATCCTCCGACAATATTCTTTCCAAATGGAAAGCAGACCGTCAACGTGACCGATTGATGAAATCAACCCAAAACGGTCCGCACCGTGATGATTTTACCATTCAGCTTGGTTCATTGCCGGCACGCGACTGCGCTTCCGAAGGGCAGCAAAGAACGCTGGCTGTAGCCTTGCGTCTCGCACAGCTTAAATATTACCAGCAGCAAAGCAAGGAAGCGCCGGTTCTATTAATTGATGACATTGTGGGTGAATTGGATTCAGCACGCCGCAAGGCATTCTGGCACATGTTACCGGACATCCAGGTGATAGCAACGGGAACCGCACTTCCGCAGGATGATTCGGAAAACTGGTTCATCTACCATGTATCTTCCGGACAGTTCGCAAAAGAGTAAGCTTCACAAAAATCATAAACAGGAACGTTCATTCCCCTTCATGATGCCATATGACTATAACCACGTCTTACCGCGAGCATTGGCAGCCCATTTGTAAATCTTCAGGTATTTTTCCGTAGATTGTTTCCATGAGAAATCGGACGTCATTGCCTGATACTGAAGTTTTTTGAAAGCATCCGGTTTATCCCAATACGTAGCGCATGACCATCCTATGGTATTATAAAGTGCATTGGCGGTAGCATCGGCAAAAACAAATCCCGTACCGTCTCCCGTTCCCTCATTATATTGCTTCACGGTATCAACCAAACCTCCGGTTGCGCGCACAATCGGCAAGGTTCCGTACTTCATTGAGTACATCTGGTTCAATCCGCATGGTTCAAAGCGACTTGGCATCAGGAACATATCAGACCCGGCTTCGATCAAGTGCGAGAGCGAGAGATCAAAACCAATCTGACACGCAAACTGTTCATAGTGACTCGCCAGTGTGCGGAATCTGTCTTCAAGCCAGGGATCGCCGTTGCCGAGCAGGCATATCTGTATGTTCATATGCTCAAAGAGATGCGGCATAATCTCCGCAAGCAGATCCAATCCTTTCTGATCAAAAAGCCTGCTGACTATTCCGTACAACGGAACATTTGCCTGTACAGGCAGACGGAATTTACTCTGCAAAATTTCCTTACAGTATGCTTTTCCGCTCATGTCTTCTGCCGAATAATTTGCAGGAAGAAATTTATCCGTTTCAGGATTCCATTCGTCGCCTATCCCGTTGATAATCCCGACCAAATCAGCAGCACGGAAGCGAAGCACGGGATCAAGTCCAAACCCCTGGGCAGGCGTTTTGATTTCCTCCGCGTAATTTGCGCTCACCGTCGATATCTTTGTCGAGTGATATAATGCCCCCTTCATCATATTCACGCCACCCATGGATTCATAGCCGTCAGCGCGGAAAAGCCATTGCGGCAGATTGGCAAAATCCATGACGCTGCTATGGCAATAACCCTGGTGCTGCAAATTGTGAATCGTAAACAATGTGGCTGCTTTGCCCAAAGGTTTATCCTTTTCCGTTGTGTTCAGGTATGCAGGAACAAAACCTGTCGTCCAATCATGGCAATGCATGATGTCCGGTATCCAATCAAGGAAATAACAGAGATCAATGGCAGCCCGGCTCAGGAAAGCATAACGTTTATCATTATCAGTAAAGCTTTCTCCGCTCGCACCGGTATAAATACCGTGACGGTCAAAATAGCGGTTATGCTCGATAAAGTAAACAGGCACCCTGGTTTCCGGCAAATAGGCCTCCCATATCCTCGCCCAATGCGTTTCTTTCAGGTTCACGGAGAAAACCGCATCAATTGCATGGGTCAACTCCGGCATTTTCAAATCCTTGTAATACGGACAAACAATACGGACATCATGCCCCAGTTTTTCTAGTTCCTTAGGCAATGCTCCAACTACATCAGACAACCCGCCAACCTTTACGAAGGGGGCAACTTCCGGCGCTACCATTAAAATTTTCATGTCTCTTCCAAATAAAAATTCACGTTAATATAACAAGCCGACCTATGCGTTAAACATAGCCTTCTTCCGCGTATTTATTCAAGTTAAAAAGCGGCAGCAGCAACAAGAGAATCACGCATGTCACAACCAGAATGGCATATCCTGTCAAATCATGCACCGTTCCTTCGATCGACTGTGAACCATAAGCATACGCCCATCCGGTAAGAAAAAAGCTGCGGAACAGATTTGTGATAAAAGCCAAAAGCATTGCGCATAAAACAAGTAAAACTTTTTTCCAGAAAGGTTTCAGAAAGACAGCGGCTAAAAACGAACCGGCAAACAGACATGCTGTCAGCGAACGAATGCCCGAACAAGCTTCCTCGACCCCGACAGATCCGGACGGCAAAATCAACACATTGCCTTGTTGCTCGATCTGGAATCCCAGCAGATCGAAAACACCAAAGGTTATGGCAGCCACTTTTCCCAGTAAAAACACACTGATGCGTTTTTCCACTTCCGGCAACATCGGTGCTGACAGAAACCAGATCAATGATGGGAATATAAAAAAACAAACAAACGTGAACCGCTCCTTCAGGGTCCATTTACGCCCGGATACGGTACCATCGAATACCTCGAAAATACCAAAAAGCAAAAATACACTGATCCCAAAGGCTATCATGACTGTCGCCTGCGGACCGGTTCCCTGGGCTGCCCGCATGATAAATCCTAAAAGCAGCAGCAGCAATGCTACCGCCAGACCGCCATAAACAATCAAATTAAGCAAAACTGTTTGCCAGACCGGAATTGTTTCTGTCTTCGGTCTCAAATCCTCATCAAAAAGCATTGCCTTTATTTTCGGCGCCCTCTCTCCGTATAAAACATACAGAACCAAAAGAGGAACTAGAAATCCGAATGAATAATCAGGCTTCAGCCGCCACCAAAACGATTGATCCCAAATGACCATAGCAAGAAACGCCAATGCGATTCCTATGAAACATTTGTATGCAAAAGGCAGCTTAGAGAAGAGTTTTATCATCTTTTGAATAATTTATCGGATTAATGCATTTTTGCAAATAACCCGAAAAAGGGAACAAGAAATGTATCTTTAAGAAATAAAAAAGACGGTAACATTCCGTTACCGTCTTTAAAAGTTTTAACTTGTCCGATTAGTTCAGCCAACGCGAAACATTGACAACCGCAGTACGCATTTTACGCACAAGATTTGCAGTATAATCTTTTTGGATCAACTTTGACTCGTCATAAACAAATTCTTTCAAGGTTGCTTCCATTCGCTGATAATCTTCCTGTATTCTCGACATCTCGGAATCCTTGAGGTTTTCACGAATAATCCTGATTTTCTCAAACTCCTCGATGCCGTCACGCAACATCTCCCACCGCAAGGAAGAACGGGGTCCCGGATAAACGAAAAACGTATCGCCCGCCGGCCATGTGCTGAATGTCGTGTCCGCAATCGGATCTTTCGGCCAGCAATTATAGGCCCAACGTAAAAACCCGTCCATACCTTGAGCCATTGTGTAATACGCTGTCCATGTGGATTCACCGAGTTTACTGATCGTGAACTGGTTGCCGTAATGATCGTTTGTGCAAACATAATAAGCGGTCAGCATACCTGCCTTTTTACGCTCGGGAATGGATTTCAGGAACGAATCGTTTATATGGGTGATCTCCGTCACGAAATAATGAAGCGTCACTCCGTCCAATTGATTTGGCGCAAAATTCGCTGCCGTTGCAATTTTAAGTTCCGGAACATATTGTTTCAGTAACGCGGTAGCATGGCGCATATCACCGGGCGCACGTTCGTCCATTGAAATGTAAGCAATCTCCAACCAACCCTTCCCGCGCAAATGGGAAACCAAATCCTTCAGTGCCGGCCCCCAGAAGTCCTCAAATTCCTTGGTTCCCGGCTTCGCCTGTATTTTCACTTCTTTTCCGGTATCCCCGTCAATATAGTAGATATAATTTCCCCAGGGAACTATGGTATAGCATGCAATCGCTTCCGTGATTCCGCAGGACATGACAAACTCAACATAACGGTCAAACAGCGTATAATCGTGTCTCCATGTGCCATCAGGCATTTTTGTATGCTGAACCATCGTATCATAGTCATCGTAGGTCTGATGATTCCATGCGGATTTTGTGATCGTTGTAGTAATGACCTTCTGTCCGGCGTTAGCCAATTCTTCATATAACGGCCGCATCAGGCTAAAATGCTCCTCAGACCAGTCCTGCACGCGATGATACCGTGAAACAGCCCAAGGATGCTGCCATAAATCCAGATAGAAACTCCAATCCTTGGGCTTGGGTAATGTGGCTTCCAAAACTTCGACGGTAAGATCAAAAACCATCGGATTCGATCCGACAGCAGTTACCGTGATCTTTGCGTGATAGATTCCGGGCATAACATTGCGCGGAACATCCACACTCAGCCAAAGCGGGCGGAAACTGTTTTTCGGCATATCCAGCTTCTTGACGGGATCAATAATGTCCGCAATGAAGGTAGATCCTTTATCTTCAACCCAATCCTGGTTCACGTAATCATCGTGCGCTCCCGTGAAACGGACAAAGGAAATCTTTCCACAGTCTGCCGGAAAAGAACCATTGCTCCCCGAAAACGATGACAAAGAAAGTTCTACCTGAGAAACATCGGCCGTAGTCCAGATAACTGATTGCGCGCTTATGCGTTCTCCCCGCCAAGCCGTATCGCTCCATGATGTCTTTGCATCATTTAAAGGAACGTTATGAGCGTTCACACGTTCTTCCAGATTAAAGAAACTGCCCTGGATATTATTCTCGTTCTTAATACCGGAATCAGATGCTGTTTCTATGATCGGATTCGCCAACATCGGAACCTTGGCTTCGAAAGCTTCGTATTTTGAAGGAATTGCGAATGCATTCGCGGCAATAAACAGAGAGAGACAACAGGAATATCCAGCAAGTATTTTCATGAGCGCATGATAACAAACAAAAGCCGAATAAGAAGCATTTTTTCAACAAATAGCGAATTCTTTGCAGAAACAACTCAACCATTGGGGCAACAAAAAAACTACCGTTCTCACGGTAGCTTTGATCAAATATCTATTTTGCTTAGAGAGACATACCCAAGAATTTCTTACCCAATGCTACCGCATAATCGCGGTTCATTTTCGCAATAAAGTCGAGGCTTACCTCTTTCGGACATACAGCCTGACATTCGCCTGTATTTGTACAATTTCCAAAACCTTCTGCATCCATGGCTTCCACCATCGCAACTACACGGCGGTATTTCTCCGGCTTACCTTGCGGCAGAAGATTCAACTGCGAGCATTTTGCCGATGCGAAAAGCATTGCGGAAGCATTCGGACAAACAGCCACGCAAGCACCGCACCCGATACAGGCGGCAGCATCCATGGCAGAATCCGCAATCGCCTTCGAAATCAGGATGGCATTTGCGTCTGTGGTCACTCCCGTACGAACGGATATGTAACCGCCTGCCTGCTGGATCCTCTCGAAAGCCATACGGTCAACAATCAAGTCACGGATGACAGGGAACGGACGGCAGCGATACGGTTCAATCGTAATCGTGTCGCCATCCTTAAAGCGGCGCATATGTACCTGACAGGTCGTCGTGGCCGCGTCGTGACCATGAGGAATGCCATTGATAACGAGCGAGCACATACCGCAGATACCTTCGCGGCAATCGTGGTCAAATGCAATCGCTTCCTTTCCTTCCTCGATCAACCGTTCGTTCACGATATCAAGCATTTCAAGGAAAGAAGTATCTTCGGAAATACCTTCGGCCTTAACCGTTTCAAAGCTGCCTTTGGCGTTGGCGCTTTTTTGACGCCAGATTTTCAATGTGAGATTCATTAATTTCGACATAGCTTATAATCGGTTGGAAATTATTTGTAGCTGCGTGTGCTCATCTTCACAAATTCGTAACTGAGCGATTCCTTGTTCAAAACAGGAATCTGGTTTTCTCCCTTATATTCCCAAACACCCACGTAGGCAAAGTTTTCGTCGTCACGCTTTGCTTCACCGTCCGGAGTCTGATGCTCGGAACGGAAGTGACCGCCGCAGGACTCTTCGCGGTGCAACGCATCGCGGACAAGCACTTCTGCAAACTCAAGGAAATCCGCAACGCGCAACGCACGCTCCAGTTCGACATTGAGTTCTTTGTCTTCGCCAGGCACACGTACGTTTGCCCAGAATTCCTCACGGATTTTCGGGATTTCGCGGAGCGCTTCCTCAAGGGATTCCTTTGTACGGGCCATACCGCAATTGTTCCACATGACATCGCCCACCTTCTTGTGATAATAACGCGCTGATTTGGTTCCTTTGACGGAAAGTATTTTATTTACGCGTTCATTCACTTCAGCTTCCACTTTCTGGAACTCAGGAGCTGTCGTCGGTACAAGTCCGGCGCCCTTGGTTGCAAGATAGTCGCCGAGTGTGTAAGGAATAACAAAGTAACCATCTGCCAAACCTTGCATCAATGCGGAAGCACCCAAACGGTTTGCGCCGTGGTCAGAGAAGTTGCATTCGCCGAGAGCAAAGAGTCCCGGA
Organism: Opitutales bacterium; assembly: GCA_031552815.1. Classification (GTDB taxonomy): domain Bacteria; phylum Verrucomicrobiota; class Verrucomicrobiia; order Opitutales; family JAVBMG01; genus JAVBMG01. The sequence continues at coordinate 12,316 of JAVBMG010000015.1, read as the reverse complement.
ATCGTTGTCTGCAAATTGTAATCAACCCACAAACCGCCCATCGTATAGTGTAACGCAGGATAAATACGCATCGGACGTTCGTACCCGTTTTCTCCCGTAATGCGTTCATACATTTCAAACAGGTTTCCGTAACGCGCTTCAATCACATTGCGACCAAGACGGTTAATGGCATCCGAAAAATCCAGATAAACGCCACGCTTTCCCGGACCTACGCCGCGACCATCATCACAGGCTTCCTTGGCTGCACGGCTGGAAATATCGCGCGGGGCCAGGTTTCCGAAACTCGGATACTTTCTTTCAAGATAGTAATCCCGTTCTTCTTCAGGAATCGTGTTCGGATCTTTTTCGCAATCTTCTTTTTTCTTCGGAACCCACACGCGACCGTCATTACGAAGCGACTCAGACATAAGCGTAAGCTTGGATTGCTGGTCTCCGTGAACCGGAATACAAGTCGGGTGAATCTGCGTGTAGCATGGGTTTGCAAATCCTGCTCCGCGCTTCCATGCACGGAAAGCAGCTGTAACATTACAGCCCGCAGCATTCGTCGAAAGGAAAAACACATTGGAATAACCGCCTGTGCAAAGAAGCACCGCATCCGCATTCCAGGAATCCACTGCGCCTGTAATCAGGTTTCTGGTAATGATTCCCGCAGTACGGCCGTTTGCGATAACAACGTCGAGCATTTCGTGACGGTTATACATTTTTACTGTACCAAGATGAATCTGACGGTTCAGTGCGCTGTAGGCTCCCAGCAGGAGCTGTTGCCCGGTTTGACCACGAGCATAAAAAGTACGGCTGACCTGGGCGCCGCCAAAAGAACGGTTATCAAGCAAACCGCCGTATTCGCGGGCAAAAGGAACCCCCTGGGCAACACACTGGTCAATAATGTTGTTTGCCACTTCCGCCAAACGATGCACGTTGGCCTCGCGAGCACGGAAATCGCCGCCTTTGATCGTATCATAAAACAAACGATAAATGCTGTCCCCGTCGTTCGGATAATTCTTTGCAGCATTGATACCGCCCTGGGCGGCAATACTGTGGGCACGGCGCGGACTGTCCTGATAACAGAAGCATTTCACGTTGTACCCCATTTCTCCCAGCGATGCAGCGGCAGATGCGCCTGCAAGTCCGGAACCAACGACAATCACATTATATTTACGGCGATTGGCAGGATTAACCAACTTCAAATTAAATTTGTGATACGACCATCTTTTTTCCAGCGGAATCTGGTTTCCGTTGGCATCTTTCAAAGGTATTTTTGAATCTAGGTTCATAACGTTTCTCTTTAAAAGGTTATTTTACAAGGCCGACCAATACGCTGACCGGAATTGAAGCAAAGCCGATGAAGAATATCCATCCGCATGCAACCGCAAAAATTTCAAGAATCTTACGCCATTGGGCGTTACGCAATCCTATGGATTGGAACATACTGGCAATTCCGTGCGAAATGTGGATGCAAAGCAATCCGACTGCCAAAATGTAAAAACCGGAGGACAAATAATTCTGGAAACCGGCTACCATCATTGCGTGTACATTGAAACTCTGAACGATGTTACCTTCTCCCAAAACAACAGGAACGTTACTCCATATGTTCATTTGCTCGGGTGTCCACAAGTTTCTCGTGGTAAAATGAATGATGTGGTAGACCACAAACGCTGCAACCACCAATCCGGTTTGGATCATCCAGCGCGAACCCAGGCTGGATTGAATCACGCCCTTGTTCACATAAGAATTCGGGCGGGCGGCACGATTTTCAAGCGATAGAGTGATGGCCATCCAGATATGCACGATTGCGGAAACAAACATCACCCCGCGAAATCCCCAAAGTACGGCGGCCGGAAGATGATGCAGGAAATATGCATATTTGTTGATGTAATTAGGCTCCAGAAATATTTGCAGATTCCCCAACAGGTGAACGCAAATAAAACCGTACAGGATGAATCCTGTAATAGCCATCAGGTACTTTTTCGTCAGCGACGAAAGCTTAAAACAGCTCTTATGTTCACTCATAACTTTACTCAGAATAAATAGTGTTGTCCAAACCGATTCCTAAATAAAAGGCGAAAATCTAACATGCTAGTCTCAATTAGCAAACAAACTTTTATTGAATCTCGTTTATGAGACAGACTCTCAACACATGCAAGCAAATGAAATCATGCCTGTATCTATCTTTTTACTCTCGACCTCTTATTGAGACCGGAAATGAGATTAACGATTACCGTGCTGTTTCCACAAACCGGTTTTCCCGAATGACAGTAATTCTGATCGGAGACTTGTAATCGACGTTATCTTCGACCTTCAGACGAATGCTATGGGCTATCTGGCGGGCCCCGTCATCCGATACTTTCTCTGGAGCAACCAATACACGGATTTCCCTGCCTGCCTGCAAAACGAATGCTTCCACAACGCCGTTGATGGATTTGCACAATGTTTCCAATTCCCTCATTCTTCTGACCAATCCATCGGCAGATTCGCTGCGCGCTCCGGGACGGCTTGCAGAAACCGCATCGGCAACAAGCAATAATGCGCCATACATGCTGGTTACCGGTTTATCCCCGTGATGCGATGCTACCGCGCTTACGACAATCTCCGGTTCATTATTCCGCTCAAGAATCTTTGCCCCGATAATGGCGTGACCTTCTTCATATTCATGATCTAAGGCCTTCCCTATGTCATGGAATAATCCGATACGTTTTGCCAATTCGGCATCCATTCCGAGTTCTGAAGCCAACATAGAGCATAAATACGCAACCTCCAGCGAATGTTTCAAAGTGTTTTGATTATTTGAAAGACGAAACTCCAAGCTTCCCAGTAATCGCAACATCTCCTGCGACACATTGAATATCTTTGCCTCCGACAAAGCCTGCTGCCCGATCCTAACAATGGTCGCATCCACCTGCTCCCTTGCTTTTGCCACTTCCTCCTCAATGCTCGCTGGCTGAATCCGTCCGTCATTTACCAATACTTCCAACGCCAGGCGGGCAATTTCCCGCCGCACGGGATCAAACGAAGAAACTAAAACAGTGTTCGGAGTATCATCGATCAACAGAGTCACACCGGTTGCATTTTCAAATGTACGGATATTGCGCCCCTCTTTTCCTATCAACCTTCCTTTAATGTCTTCACTGGAAAGATTTACCCGCGCAATATTCACCAAGCTGCTTGTCACCGGCATGGCAATACGCTGCATAACCGTTATCAGCATATTTTTCGCCTTTTCCTCCAATTCTTCGTCCGCCCGCATCTGGAAGTCTTTTTTCATCAGGCGTACTTCGTTTTCGCAATCAAGTTTAACCTGGTCAAAAAGCATCTGTTTTGCAGAAGACGCATCAAGCCCTGTAACGGCATTTAAATGGTTGATCAGAGTGGTGCGTTGTTCTTTCAGCGCACGTTCCAGTCCGCGCAAATGATTATCGCGTTCAAACACCGCCCGCGATTGCTCTTCCAGGTCTTTCTCGCGTTTCTTCAGCTTAACGTGCTCCGTATCCAGGAAAACCTGCTCATGAATCAATTCATTCTTTTTCTGATCCAATTCATGGCGCAACATCTCCTCCTTTTTCTGCCACTCTCCTTCGCCATCCAAATAGGCCTGCCTGCGAATAAGTTCTTCTTCCTGCGTCGCAACTTTCAGAATGTGCTTTGCTTCCCGATCTGCGATGATAAAACTACGGCGGAACACTAGTCGAAGAACCACCCCTGACAAAATCATTCCGCTCAAAAAGAAAAATAAATTACTTATTGTGAAATCCAATGACATTGCGGGAATGATCTATTAAATAAAAACAAAACCACTGCACTTCTGAGAATTAAATCAAATCATTTTCCTGATTTCAAAATGCTTATCAATGTTTTTCCGACGGATTTCCGATAGACTTATGGCTATATGCAGGATTTTTGAGGAAAAATGCGATCTGTGAAAAGAAAAAGCGGGAACCCCAGGTTCCCGCTTTCCATTACCTTTCTATGACAAGGTAATGTAACCACTTCTGTAAGCACTATGAAAACTAACGAGTGTAATCATACTCGATTTTCTGAAAATTTCTTAGTTTTTGTGTCCAACGGCATATATCTGTCAATTAATGGCGTATTGATTACATTAACGGTTAAAAAACCGGTTAACCCGGCTTTTCCCATTATTTTATTCAAATTCGGATCAGAGATTCCCGAATAATCCCAATCGCTGTATCAATTTCTTCCCTTTTTACATTCAAGGGAGGTAGCAAACGAATCACATTCATCCCGGCAGGAACGGTCAACAATCCATTCTCACGAAAGGCCTTTATGAAATCCGGTGTTTCCCTGTGAATCTCTATTCCAATCAGCAATCCACAGCCGCGTATCGAAACGATCTTTCCGCCGGAAGCCTTGCGCAAGGCTTCCAATTGTTCATAAAAGTACTTTCCCATCGCTTCTGCGTGCGTGACCAATTTTTCCTCGTCGATAACTGTCATAACCGCCAAAGCTGCGCCTGTGGCCAATGGGTTTCCCCCGAAAGTACTGCCGTGCGAACCCGGAGTAAAATATTCCGCAAAACGCTCACTCACCCAAATCGCACCAATAGGAAAACCGCCGCCCAACCCTTTTGCCATGGAAAACGCGTCCACTTGTATGCCTGCCTGCTGGAATGCAAAAAAAGAACCCGTCCGGGCTATGCCGGTCTGTATTTCGTCGCATAACAGCATGATGTCATGCTTGTCGCAGAGAGCACGCAAGCCTTGGAGAAAATCCTTGGATGCTACCGTCAATCCGCCTTCGCCCTGAATGATCTCAATCATCACGGCTGCCGTTTTGTCGGTGATAAGCCTTTCAAAAGATCCAAGATTATTCATCTCCGCAACATCCACACCTTCCAGCATAGGCCGAAAACCTTTCTGTATCTTCTCCTGGGGTGTAAGGCTCATTCCGCCAAATGTCCGTCCATGAAATGCATTTCCCGTAACGATTACACGGTATTTTTCACCTTCCTTGCCACACTTTTGTTTGCCGTGCAAACGCGACAGCTTCAACAACGCTTCATTGGCTTCTGTTCCGCTGTTGCAGAAAAATACCTTTCCCTTGCCTGCCTTGGAAACAATTTTTTCAGCAAGCAGCCCCTGATTCGGATTGCGGAAAAGGTTACTTGTATGGCCAAGCGTTTCCGCCTGTTCGGCAATCGCTTTCACCCATCTTGGATGCGCGTGGCCCAATGCATTCACAGCAATTCCCGATGTGAAATCAAGATACTCTTTCCCGACATCATCCCACACTTTCGCGCCCAAGCCGCGCACCAGCGTCATTGGCGCAACGGCATAATTTCCCATAACAAATGTATTGTAACGTTCCAGTGTATTCATAATCAGATCCTCTATTGTTAATCCTGAACACGAAAAACCGCTCAGGTATTCTTTCCCTATTAATCCAAGTTTTAGTCCGTATACCGTCCGGTTCTTGCTCCAACTAAAGCAATATTTCCGTTCCGATTCCTTTATCCGTAAAGATTTCCAGAAGAATGCTATGCGCCATCCGCGCATCAATCAAATGAACCCTGCGCACTCCGTCTTCCAATGCTTTGATTGCACTGTCAATTTTAGGCAACATGCCTTTGGAAATAATTCCGTTTTTCTTCAGACCTTCAACATCCGCGACTTTCAATGAAGACAGCAATGTTTTTTCATCCTTCGGATCAGAAAGCAAACCGGGAACATCGGAAAGAAATACCAGACGACGCGCGTGCAACGCCCCTGCCACAGCTGCCGCAGCGACATCCGCGTTTGTGTTGTAGGCATTTCCTTGGGCATCCACGGCGATAGGAGAAATCACTGGAATAAAACCTTTGTTCACCGCATCCATGATAGGATCAACGTAAACATTTTTCACCTCTCCGACAAATCCCAGATCAATCTCGTTTCCGGCATCATCATAGGTTCTTGCTTTGCGGCATTGCAACACGCTGTTTCCCGGAATACTCAACGGGCGGCCGTTATATGAAATAATCTGTTCGCAGATTTCCATATTCATTTCCCCGTTAAGCGTATTTTTCACGATCTCAACCGTTGCGGCATCAGTCACCCGCAATCCGTTTATGAACTGGGCTTTTATCCCTGATTTTTCCATCGCACGGGTGATCGCCTTTCCGCCGCCGTGCACAAGAACAACCTTGATCCCCACGGATGCAAGAAAAACAATATCCAACGCCAAGCGGCTACGCACGGCTGGATTCGGATCATCCATAAAGCTACCGCCGTATTTTACGACGAAAATGGAATTCTTGAAACGTTGAATGTATGGTAAGGCTTCTATCAGCGTATTTGCTTTCGCTATGACTTTTTCCATGATGATTGACGTGATTGATTTTAGACTTACTCGCCCTTGTTGAAATTAACGTACCCTTCGCTAAGATCTGTTGTCAGAAAACGGTAGTTTGCACTGCCGATATTCAGATTCATCCGTATCGTAAAACGACGGTTCTTAACAACAGTCTTCCATTGTTCCTTTAGATGCGCCTGCGGAACACCTTGTAAAACAGCGGGTACCTCGTTGTAATAAATGTCCATTTTTTCCATGACAGTTCCGACGCGCGCATAACCGGCAGAATCCGCAAGACGGCCCCAATTCGGATCTTCGCCATACCAGGAACATTTAACCAGCAATGAATTTGCGATTGCACGCGCAACAGCTTCCGCAGCATGGCGTGACGGAGCATTTTCAATCAAAAGCTCTACTACTTTCGTGATCCGTTCTCCGTCGGAAACCATTTTGTCAGCAAGAATCTGACATACGTTTCTCAGTCCCTCAAAAAACGCATTGCCGTATTCGACTTGTTGCTCGGAAACCGCTATTCCGGACGCACCATTAGCAAGAACAAGTACGGTATCATTCGTACTCATGTCACCATCCACAGAAATCGCATTAAACGACTCATCCACGGCCGCGCTCAATAATTTCTGCAAAAGATCGGAAGAAATCTTTGCGTCTGTGGCAATAAACGCCAGCATCGTTGCCATGTTCGGCTGAATCATTCCGGCTCCTTTCGCAATACCGGCTATGGTAATGCTTTCGCTTCCCAATGCTACCGTAACCGTAACGGTCTTTGACTTGGTATCGGAAGTTAAAATAGCCTCGGCGGCTTTCCGCCCCTGTTCGCTATCTGCACTGTACGTCTTACAAAGACGCTCCAGGCCAGCCGTAATTTTCGGCATCGGCAAAAAGTCTCCGATACGCCCTGTCGAACATACAAAAACCTGCTCAGGTTTCACACCCAAATATTTTGCTGCTGCCTCGGCGGTAGCATGAACATCGGTGATTCCCTGTGGCCCCGTACACGCATTTGCATTTCCGCTATTCCCGATAATTGCATGCATCGCGTTTCTTGACGCTTTCAGATGCTTTTGATCGACAATTACGGGAGCTGCCTTTACGTCATTGGTTGTGAAGACGCCTGCGGCGGTACAAGGTGTCTTTGAATAAACCAATGCCAAATCCAAACGATCGGGATTGTTTTTATTCCGGATATCGCATCCTGTGCCAGCACAGAAAAAGCCTTTCACATCTGTCAGCCCGTTTGATATGGGATGTAACGTTATTTTCATATCGTTTAAAATGATTGTTTTCAGAATTAAACCAATCCGGCAGTTTCACTAAAACCGTTCCAAAGGTTCATGATCTGAACCGCCTGACCACTTGCCCCTTTGACGAGATTATCAATGGCCGAAGTGATTATGAAATGTTTTGTCCTCGGATCATACACGGCAGAGATATCTACCCTGTTTGTTCCGGAAACATAACGCGTATCGGGTTGGGTTCCCGAGGGCAACACTGCAACAAAAGGTTTTCCCGCATAATGCTTTTTCCAGCTCGCGTAAAGATCGTCAATGCTACCGTTCGCAGCAACAGTGATTGTCGTGGCAATGCCTCTGTGCATTGGCGCCAGATGCGGATTAAACTGAACGACCACTGTATCCCCTGCGGCCAGTGAAAGCTGCTCTTCTATTTCGGACAAGTGCCGATGTTTCGGCAGTCCATAAGCTTTCATGCTTTCATTGCGCTCGCAATACAGATAATCCTCTGCCGCTTTTTTTCCGGCTCCGCTCACACCACTGCACGAGTTAATAACAATACGGTCGCTGCCAATAACGCCATCCCTTAAAAGCGGAATAAGCGGAATCTGGATGCTTGTCGGATAACACCCAGGACAGGCAATCAATCGCGCGCTTTTCCATGAATTGTTTGCCAATTCAGGCAAAACATAAGGTGCCTCCCTCAGCAATTCGACATCCGGATGCTCATGTCCATAGTATTCCCTGTAAATCTCCGGCGAGTTCAAACGAAAGTCTGCACTCAAATCAATAACCCTTTTGCCACCCTGTATCAGCGCGCGCACGTATTCGGCAGCCACACCATGAGGCAGTGCCAAAAAGAAAATATCAGCGGTAGCATCATTTGCAAGCGCCTGCGGATCCGAATGGGAAAACATCAAGTCACCAAGCCGGTTACGCAATGCGGGAATTACTTTCTCCACAGGAGTTCCCTGCAATGTCCGTGATGTGACACAGGCAAGTTTCACATTCGGATGATTTGCCAAAATCCGTACAAGTTCTTCGCCGGAATAACCGGACGCACCGACAATACCAACTTTAATCATGAGTGAAAATTAAAAAGGAAATTTTATGAAATGCAAAATCCAAAGAATACGTAAAGCCCAACTCATTTTCATTCGTTCGGGTTGTATTCCCAAAATAAAAACAAAAAAGCCTCCCATTAGTCTGGAAGGCTTGATAATAAAGTGAATCCCGATTAACGTTTTGAGAATTGGAAACGTTTACGTGCACCCGCTTGACCAGACTTTTTACGTTCTTTCTCACGGGGATCGCGACGCATATACCCTCCCTTCTTAAGCGGAGCGCGCAAATCAGCATCAAAAGCTTCCAATGCACGGGCTAAACCAAGAGCAATTGCTCCGGCCTGACCACTTGGACCGCCGCCATAAACCTTGATTGCCACGTCGAAGTCCGCATTGCGTTGGATACATGTAAGCGGAGCTACGGCAATGGATGCCAATCGTTCCGTATAGCAGTATTCCTCGAGGCCGCGATCGTTAACGGTAACATTACCTGAACCTTTTTGAAGACGAACCTGTGCAATTGCACGTTTACGACGTCCGGTAGCTGTAAAGATGTCTGACATGATGTTAAGCTAATTTAAGAACTTCTGGATTTTGCGCTTCATGTGGATGCTCCGCACCCGCATAAACTTTAAGTTTCGCCATCATTTTACGGGAAAGATTGTTGCTTGGCAACATTCCCTTGACTGCGTGTTCAATAATGAAAGCTGGTTTGTGCTCGCGCATGTATTTTACCGTCTTATACTTCTCGTTACCAAACCAACCGCTATAAGACATATATTCCTTATCCGTTTCCTTCTTTCCTGTTAAAACCACCTTCTCTGCATTGATAACAACGACAAAATCACCGGTGTCTACATTCGGAGTATAAGTTGGCTTGTGACGTCCACGCAAAATATTAGCGATTTGAACCGAGAGACGGCCCAATACTTGCCCTTCGGCATCAATAACGAACCACTTCTTTGTATGGTCTTTCTGCTTTGCTAAAGTCGTTTTCATGATCTTTGAAAAGCGATCAGTTCTAACCTTTACCTGAATGTTGTCAATGTAATTTACGAAAAATTTTATGACTGTTTGTTTTGAATACGTCATAAAAACAAAAAGCGCCTGTTAAACAGGCGCTTTGTAGAAGAATTCTAGCAACAATTAGAAGTTGATTCCGACAGAAGCACCCCACCAGAGGTTCTGGCTGTCGCTTGCATACCATTGTGCAGCTCTGTCATTGTCATGGTCGTTATTTGCAGCATAACGAACACCAACGGACAGGTCTGTGTTCTCACCGATTGTGTAAATGATGTTTGCACGACCGGCCAAGTATGAGTATGTATTGGAGATGTCAACGCTGGCAGGTACCTGGTCAGCCCAAACATTCTGCGTGTCAACATAACCTACAGAAGCACCAACTTCCAACTTGAACTTTTCCAAGCCCAATTGGGAAAGAGCCAGCGTATAGCTTGCATCACCTTCGTAAACATTCTGCTCGCGGTTCCAATCGTAGAAATACGTAGCTTTCAATACAAGACCTTCCCATTGGAAGCCCAGACCTACGTAAACTTCGTTTGCACGTGTTACAGGAAAATCTGTGTTCTTGTTTGTGTAGTAGGTATAACCAGCGATTACGAACAATGAGTCTGTAATGTTTGTGGCATAGCCCAAACCGTAGTCAAATTCTGTTGGGTAACGGTCTCCGCTATTGATCGGGTTGCTGTTAAAGAAGTTCACTTGGAAATCACCAACACTGGTGTTCCATGTAGCTTTACCTTGTGTCTGATAAGCTTCATCTGTCAGTGGCAGACCACGGAAGATGTATTGGTTTTCGTACCCGACCTTCAATGCGACAGTTGGCTCCCAAGAGTATTCCTGGTCTTGAACTTTAACAGCTTCCTGAGCATATGCTGCGCAAGCTGCCAAAGATGCGAGTGTAACAGTGGAGATTACTTTTTTCATAATATATTGGTTTGTTATTCGAGTTAAGTTTTATTCCTTAGAGAATGAATATGTTTCTTTAAACACTTTCTTTCTGCTTTCGTTGCAGCGTACTTAAAGATCAAACAATATTCCAAAAATAAGAAAATCAACCTTAACTGGTGTCTCCTTTAAGCAAGTATATGTCTACTTTGCAAGCATTTTATTCACCTAAAAAAAACCGCTGATGCAATGGAGAGGAATATAAGGAATCCGCCCGTGTCTGTCGCTGCAGTCAAAAAGATGGATGAACTCTGCGCAGGATCTTTTCCCAGCTTCTTTAGCACAATGGGAATCGTTGCACCCATGAGACCGGCAAGCCCCATGTTTAACAGCATGGCAACACCGACCACACAGGCAAGATGCCAGTCATGCGAGATGAGCCATGCAATGATTCCGGCAATCGTTCCAACCGCAAGGCCATTGATGCTTCCGATAGCAATTTGCTTACCGATAATTCGATAGACATCGTTGTCGTGAAAGTCTCCGGTTGCAATACTGCGGATTGCCACAGCTAGCGCCTGTTGTCCCGAATTACCGCCAACCCCAGCAATAATCGGCATGAAACCGGCAAGTATCGGATGCGCTCCTATCTGATCCTCATAGATCATCACAACGGATGCGGCCATGAAAGCGGTAACTAAATTAAACTGCAACCAGGGATAACGGCGCTTTACGCTGAAAACAACATCATCTGACAATCGTTCGTCTCCACCGGCACCGGAAAACTTCTGAAAATCTTCCGTTGCCTCGTCCTGCAAAATATCCATCACGTCGTCGTGCGTAACAATACCAAGGAGCACGCCGGATATATCCACAACGGGAATCGCAACCAAATTATTATTGATCATTTTCTTCGCGACGGATTCACGGTCTTCATTCGGAAGGCAAACTTCCAGCCCTTGCGATTCCATGATATCACCGATATGCTGCCACGGTTTTGCCAGAATCAGTTCGCGCATTGAAACAACTCCAAGCAACTTGCGATGATCGTCTGTGACATATACATAATAAATCGTTTCGATCTCATCATTCAATGTGCGAAGCCGCTGGATGGCCTCGTCTACCGTGCTGCTGACCTGTACCTCGGCAACATCCGGAGTCATCACACCGCCTGCAGTCTCAGGATCGTAACTCAACAAGTCTTCAACGATCTTGGCGGTTTCAGGATCAAGTTTCTTCATCAACCGATCCCTGTCTTCTTCTTCCATCTCCTCGACAACGTCCGCAGCATCGTCAGGATCCAAATGCTCAAGAACGCCGACTGCACGGTATTCGCGCATTGCTCCAAGCAATTCAGCAGAGTCCTCTGCGTCCATTTCGGCAACGACTTCGGAAACTTCCTGCGGCGTTAATTTTCTAAGAATTTCACGTTGCTCATCCAGTTCAAACTTCACAAGTAATTGGGCAAGCAAATACGCAGGCATATCGCGCAGTTGCTCTACAGCCAACTTCTGAAGTTCCTCCCAACTTAATCCCAGAATGGTGTCTTCATTCTGCTGGGTAATATCTGGTTTTGTATTTTCCTCCATTTGTCATTGGCGAATTTTTACAAATTCGAGAAACTGTTTAAAAAGAGAATATTCCGCTTGCGCAAGGATAGAGTAACACTTTGTTATCGTCGTGTTTAATTTTTGTATTATTGGATGCTGTTTGGAGTAGGACTTTTTTTGGGGTTGGGAAGTCAATATAATTGGGTGGTATGGAAAATGAGATTAGTAAAAAGGAAAGACCTTCATCTGATGGATGAAG
>JAVBMG010000010.1:0-53847 GCA_031552815.1 Opitutales bacterium | reverse complement strand
ATTATTCTTTGAAAAAACGATCTTGAAAGTGCCATCCGTTTTGAATGCGACTGTAGCTTCTCCCCGACTTACTTTATAAGACCAAATTCCAGGAAGTGATTTCTTAATAGTATCTATCATTTCCTGCTTCTTTTGTTCTTTTTCTGCCAATTCTTTTTTAGACTGTTCTATTGTTTTCTCAAGAGATGCATCCCATACAAATTTCCCTCCGACCTCTTCCACCACAAACCTTTTCTCATCAAATGAAATTATCTTGTAACGTACGACCTTTGCATTGTTAAGAAAACGTCCATTTTCCACCTCACGCAAACATACTATATTTTCTCCCTCAACCGACCATCTTCCCTCATGAGTTTCTCCACTGGAAAACCTTATTTTATAGACCCCGTCGGGTTGGAACATTACCTTTCCCGAGCCATCTTTAATGTTGTAATTCCAGATTCCAGGAAGAGACTGTTTAGCAAGGTCAAACACCTTCTGCCTTTCAGCAAAATAGTCCTGCTCAGCTTTACTCCCTTTTATAATAGTTTTTTGAGGAGAGAAGCCAATTTCTGGTTTTCCTAAAGCAGAATTTGATATATTTTCGAGTTGAGTTCTAATTTTCCAAGCGCCATCAGGAGTAATTTGAGCTCCATACTTACCGTATATTTTCATCGTGTCACCTTTCTTTTTCACAGGAACAATGAATAAAATACCTTGTTCCTCTTTATCTGAAAGATATGTATCCTCATCAAATCTTAAAGTAATTTTGATGTTTCCGATCCATAACGGGTTGTCTTTGTTCCCTTGATTTGACTGTGTGGATATTATGCATTCAGTTATCGTAAGATAAGAGGGTAAATCGGCAATAAGTGCAGATTTTACATCTTTTTCGTCAGGTTTTTTTTCACAACCACTCAGAGTGAGTAATGAAAAAGTGAAAAGAAGTATAATAAGTTTTCGATAGTAAATAATAGATAATGCCTTAGTCATAATAATTTCTAATTTATCAAAATAGACAAATCGTCTATTTGAATGTCAATTCATTTTTAACGTATTTGTCTATAAATAGTCTATTTTACAATTATGGACGATCCGATTATAGACAAATCCATTACAAAGACTGTTTCTTTACCAGCCCTGATGTGGGATGAACTAGAAAATTTTGCACGATCTATTCGTAAGAAGACACGTTCTGCTTACATTCGTGACCTTTACTTACGCGATAGAGCAGATAGCTTACAAAAGATGAATGAACACCTCGTCTTACCTATTGCAACCAATGATAACGCATTTGCCCTATTAACAAAACTATTTCGTCCTGCTTACGGAAGAAAAACAGAAGAATGGCTTCAAGGCCTGAATACTTCGCAAGCTATTTTAATAGAAAAATTAATAGAAGCAGTAGTTCAAATTGATTCATCAAAAATAAAAGATGAAACTAAGCTCAATATACATATAGACGGTTAAAACTTCTAGGAAATAACATTAATCGCCATAAGTAATTTCCCTTTTGTAAATGTAACAAAAAAAGCGAGGATGGTCTCCTCGCTTTTTTTGTTTTGGCATAAACTTTATTCGCTTTCGGAATCCGGTGTTTCCGGAACGAAGTCGGTGCTACCGTCGCCGTCGATCACAGCGACATTGGCGGCATCGTCGTCAATCTCGAGCACCTTCGTGATACCGACCAGTTTGTCCCCATCCTCAAGGCGGATGAGCCGGACGCCCATGGTTGTTCTGCCGATTACGCGGACACCCTTTACCGGCGAACGGACAGCCTGCCCGTTTTGGGTAAAGATCATGATCTCGTCGCTTTCCTGCACGCTCAGCGCGCCGGCAACGCCTTCCGTCTTGATAGCGATGATACCGCTACCGCCACGGTTCTGCACACGGTATTCAGAAAACTCGGTGCGTTTTCCCTGACCGTTCATGCCAGCGATAAGAAGCGTAGCTTTCGGGTCAACGACTTCCATCGTTTTCACGCAGTCGTCCTTTTTGGATTCCTTCAGCGTGATTCCCTTCACTCCGCGTGTTGCACGGCCCTGCTCACGGAGCTGGTTTTCATGGAAGCGGATGGACATACCGGCACGGGTGATAAGCACGAGTTCATCGTCACCCATTGTCAGTTTTGCGGCAATCAATTGGTCATCCTCGTCGATCTTGATTCCGATGGTACCGCCTTTGCGGAAATTGGAATAGTCTTCAAGATTTGTCTTCTTGACAATTCCTTTTGCGGTGCAAAGTACGAGGTTTTTATCTGACGTGAATTCCTTCACGCAAATCATCGCAGCCACCTTTTCATCTTTCTGCAATCCGATGACATTGGCGATCATGCGTCCTTTCGCCGTACGGCTGCCTTCGGGAATCTCATAAACTTTTTCCACATAGACGCGTCCATTATTCATGAAGAACATGATATAATCGTGCGTGGATGCGGTAAAGAGATGCTCGGTAAAATCATCATCATGCTGTCCTGCCCCAATCACTCCCTTTCCGCCGCGTTTCTGCGAACGGTAGGCATCGACAGCGGTACGTTTGATGAAACCGTTGTGCGTCACGGTAATGATACAGCCTTCATTGGCGATCACGTCTTCCATACGAAACTCGCCTTCTTCAGGGAAGAGCTTAGTGCGGCGTTCGGACGGATATTTTGTCTGAATCTCACGGAGCTCGTCCTTGATCACTTTCAGGAGTACGTTTTCGTTATCAAGAATGTCGCGCAAGGATTCTATCAGTTTCATCAATTCAAGGTATTCCGCCTCGATCTTATCGCGTTCCAGTCCGGTCAACTGATACAGGCGCAGATCAAGGATCGCGTTTGCCTGACGGTCCGAGATCGGATATTTCGCCATCAATTTTTCCTTGGCCTCGTCACGATTGCCGGATGCACGGATGATCTTCACAAAATCGTCCAGATTATCCAGCGCTACCTTGTATCCTTCGAGGATATGCGCACGGTCTTCGGCTTTTCTCAGTTTGAAGAGCGTACGGCGGTAAATGACTTCGCGGCGATGCTCGACGTAACAGCTGAGCATTTCCTTGATGTTCATCTGCTTCGGACGGTTTTTGTCGAGAGCGAGCAGAATCACGCCAAAGGAAGACTCGAGCTGCGTATGCTTGAAAAGTTTGTTGAGTACGACACGCGGTGATTCGCCGCGTTTCAGTTCAATCACGATACGGGTGTTTTCGTCGGACTCATCACGCAGGTCGCTGACTTCATCCAGGGTTTTATCGGTAACGAGTTCGGCGATGTTGGTTACCATCGCGGCACGGTTGACGTTGTACGGGATTTCCGTAATCACGATCTGTTCCTTGCCGTTTTTGATTTCCTCCACGTGGGCCGTACCGCGAACCCTCACGATACCGCGGCCCGTGGTCATGTAATCAATGATGGTCTTATTTCCGTAGATGTTACCGCCTGTGGGGAAGTCCGGTCCGGGCATCATCCTGATAATCTCACTAATTTCCATATTCGGGTCATCAATGAGCTTGCAGATGACATTGATAAGTTCCCCGAGATTGTGCGGCGGAATATTGGTGGTCATGCCGACGGCGATACCGGTCGAACCGTTCATGAGCAGGTTCGGCAACGCGGCAGGAAGCACTTTCGGCTCAACGGTGCTTTCCTTGTAATTGGGCATGAAATCGACGGTATCTTCGTCAATGTTCTTGAGCATTTCCTCGGCAATGGCCGAAAGTTTACACTCGGTGTAACGGTAGGCTGCGGCCTCATCGCCGTCGATGGAGCCGAAATTTCCCTGCGGTACCACCAACGGGTAGCGCATCACCCAATGCTGGGCCATACGGACAATGGTACCGTAAACGGAGCTGTCGCCGTGCGGGTGATAGTTCTTGAGCACTTCACCGACAACGCCGGCGCATTTGTCAAAAGGACGGTTATGCAACAGGCCTTCCCGCAACATGGCGTAAAGCACGCGGCGTTGCACGGGTTTGAAACCGTCACGCACATCGGGCAGCGCACGACTCACGATAACGGACATCGAATAGTCGATGTAGGCCGTCTTCATGATGTCGGTAATGTTGGTTTCTATAAGCGTTTCTTTTTCGGAATACATGAGCTTAAATGGTTGAAAATTAGAATGGCGTTATTGCTTAGATGTCCAGGTTGGCAACATTAAGCGCATTGTCTTCAATGAACGCGCGCCTGATGGGAACATCCTCACCCATGAGCATGGAGAATACGGAATCAGCGGCGGCGGCATCCTTGATGTCCACTTTCAGGAAACGGCGTTTTTCCGGATCCATCGTTGTCTCGTACAGCTGTTTCGGATTCATTTCCCCAAGACCTTTGTAACGCTGGATAGTGAGACCCTTGCGTCCGAGCTGGCGGATCTGGTCAACGAGCTCCAAAATGGAATGCAGGGCAATGGTATTGCCTTTCTTGATTCCGTCCTTTAATTCCGCGCTGGCATTTTCCTGCAGCAGGTATCTTGGTTCCTCGGTACGTTCGAACATTTTTATATCGAGTCCGAGATTTGCAATTTCCTTAAGCAGTTTGCTTATCTTGTTCGCCTCAAAGATTTCATATACGCCGATGCGCTGTTGCACCATGCGCCCGTCAACCTCAACCGAGCGATTGGAGTTACCGTCATAGATATCGTCAACGACATCGTACTCGACATAAAACCGTGAACGGTCGTCATCGGTACGCAGAAAACGGAACTCTTCCTTGTTACCGGTACGGATGCGCGCAAGATAACGGGGCAACTTGTAATCGTCTCCCTGGTGCTGGTCAAGATACGTTGCCAACGAGCAACCGTGACGGGCAACGGCTGGGGACAATGCTTCCAGAGCCGCCAGTGTCTCAACGATCTTATCCACTTTCTGCGGCGTAAACGTGTTGTTGTCGCGGATACGGGTCAGTGTAACATCTTCCGATCCGAGTTCCAAAAGAATGCGGTTCAACTTGGCATCGTCATCAATGTATTGCTCGCGCTTCTTTCTCTTGATTTTATAAAGCGGCGGCTGGGCGATGTAAACATACCCTGCCTCGATAAGACCGCGCATCTGGCGGAAGAAGAATGTCAGCACAAGTGTACGGATATGCGAACCGTCCACGTCAGCGTCCGTCATGATGACGACTTTATGGTAACGCGCCTTGGTAATGTCAAAAGCGCCGTCCCCGACTTCCCCGATACCTGTACCCAATGCGGTAATCAGCGTACGGACTTCGGTATTGCTCAATACTTTGTCGAGACGGGCTTTTTCAACGTTAAGGATTTTCCCCTTGATGGGAAGAATGGCCTGGTAACGGCGGTCACGTCCTTGTTTTGCCGAACCGCCAGCAGAATCTCCTTCCACGATGTATAATTCGCAAAGTTCCGGCGATTTTTCCGAACAGTCCGCAAGCTTTCCGGGAAGTCCGCCCCCGCTCAGGGCTGACTTACGGACGGTTTCACGTGCCTTACGGGCAGCATCTCTTGCCCGGGCTGCCTGGATGCATTTTTCAATGATCCGCTTGGCTATCGCAGGATTGGTTTCAAAATAATATTTGAGCTGTTCACCGACAATGCGCTGGACGATACCGTCCACTTCCCCGTTGGAAAGCTTTGTCTTTGTCTGCCCTTCGAAACGGGGTTCCGGTACCTTCACGGAAATAACGGCGGTCAATCCTTCGCGAACGTCGTCTCCGTTAATGGCAGGATCTTTATCCTTGATGATATTATTCGCGCGCGCGGTAGCATTGACCACACGCGTAAGCGCGGTACGGAAACCGGACAAATGCGTACCTCCTTCAAAATTATGAATGGAGTTGGCGTAGGCGTAAACCTGTTCGCTGTAGGAATCGTTATACTGGATAGCGATATCCACAATGGTTTTCGCGCTGGACCCCTCGGTGGCTTCGGCTTCGCCGTGAATGGTTATGGGCTGGGCATTAACGACCGCCTTCGTCTGGTTCAGGTAACGGACAAACTCGGTAATACCGTCCTTGAAAACAAACTGTTCCGAACGGTTCACGCGTTCATCGGTCAATTCAATGACAACACCCGGATTCAGGAAAGCGAGTTCGCGCAGGCGTTTTGCCAGGAGATCATATTTGAATTCACGGGTGGTGAGAAAAATTTCCGGGTCAGGCAGGAAGGTGATCTTTGTTCCGGTCTTTTTGGTATCCCCGATCATATGCATTTTCTTGGTTGTTTTCCCACGCGAAAACTCCATCCGGTAGATTTTGCCATCCCTGCGGACTTCCGCCTCAAACTGCTCCGAAACCGCATTCACGCATTTTGCGCCGACACCGTGCAAACCGCCGGACACCTGATAGGCGCCTTTCCCGAATTTTCCGCCGGCATGCAGGTTGGTAAGTACGAGCTCTAATGCGGGAATCTTATAGACCGGGTGCATATCCACCGGAATGCCACGACCATCGTCCTCAATGGAACAGGACCCATCCAGATGGATGGTAACCTTTGTCATCGTACAATAACCGGCAAGTGCTTCGTCAATGGAATTATCTACGATCTCAAATACGCAATGGTGCAACCCACGCTCATTGGTATCCCCGATATACATATCGGGACGTTTGCGAACACCTTCGAGACCTTCTAGTTTTTGAATTTTCGACGCATCATAAACGTCGTTTTTCTTCGTGCTATCTGATGCTTTTTTATCTTCTGACATATTGAGGGAAAATCATGTCAGGATTACGGGTTTTAGCGAATAAAAAATGCTTGGTTTTTCATTTATTTTTTTGCGTCTGATGCCTTTAAAATAGGGAGCTCAGCGTTATTTTTCAATTTTCTGAATCACCCATGAAATCGCTATTGATTTTCAGCCAGAAAAAGGACAGCAGAACCATCGGTATTTCAGATGGTTTCCACTCAATAAAAGACCTTAAACGGGTCTTTAAAAATACCAAAAAAAGACGGTAGCAAAATGCTACCGTCTTTGAAAAGCAATTAAAGCTGATTACTGCCTGTTACTGGTATTGACGTAACTGTTATAGGAAGTGATCAGGGACTTGTACGCCCTTTCAACCTGATCGTAATCAACAAGCCCGATTTCCGTCAGGCGGCGTCTTAATTTACGGATTTCGCCCTTATAGGTATCATAGTCTTTGTAAAAATCATCATATTCGCGAACCAACGCCGGCGATAATGCCTTTTTATCCATCGCCTTATGCTTCTCGGCCATGGCATCCATTTCCATAGTTAATTCATCAATTTTCTGAACGATGGGCTTTGCATGATCTAGGCGCTGCATTTTCAGTTCCTCGGCGCGTTTCGGATTCAGTTCGCCGTTTTCATCCAGACGATCGGAAAGCCCATTGAAGATATCCTCGAAGGCGTCATCCATAAAGCAATCGGTCTGCTCCTCGGCCTTGGCCAGAATATCCTGCATATTAAAGAGATAAATCGCCTCGGGATCATCCTTCAGCAACTCGCGCTCGGCGATAGTGGCAAGATCATTCGAACGGCTGAGCATTTGGCCGCGAGCCGCATAAATCGTGTTGATCAGTTCATCTACGCGGGGACTGAGGTCATGCACTTTCTTGAAATTATCATCCTTGTAATCTTCTGCCTGAAAATACGCCTTCATGTCGGCTACGATTTTCATCAACTCGGCATAGGAATCTTTAACGGCCTTGATACCATTGTTGAACATGGTCTGGTCTTCCTTGCTGAAAAAGCCAGGAGGCACCCCCTTGTAATCCGTCACATTCTTACTGTGTGACACAAAGACGGTTTGCCAGAGAGGCTTTATATTGCCCTGTCTTTCACTGTATTCCACCGAATCCTCCATTTTCCCCGCAACGCTTTTCAGCGGATCGCAGGCTGCATTCAGGAAATCGAGCAGCTTATTATGGAACTCAATGGTCTGGCCAGCGTTGTTTTCGCTTTTTGTGACCACGGAATCCGATCCGTGTTTATCGGCGCTCGCGGATTCGTCGCAGGCTGTTAGGGAAAAAGAAAGTGCCAAAATCAACGCACTTACTATCCATTTCAAGTGGCTTCTGTTTTGTTTCATGATTAATGAGGAAAAAGGGAGACTTTATCAGGATGACATTTTACGTAAAGCAATAAATACTACCGATTGCGTTTACGAACCGCGGCGGCAAGGTTTTCCAGGATAGTTTCTGTTTCTTTTATACCAATGCAACTATCGGTGATACTTTGCCCATAATTACTTTCATGTTTGTTTTTATAATCCTGACGGCCCTCGACAAGATTACTTTCGAGCATAATTCCGGTAATCGTCCTTGAACCGGAAGCGATCTGGGAAGCAACGGCGTCCGCCGCAACGGTCTGTTTCCGGTAATCCTTGCCGCTGTTCTCGTGACTGCAATCGACCACGACAAAAGGAGGCAATTTTACCTTTTCCAGCATGGCGGCAACATGCGCCACGGATTTTTCGTCGTAATTGGGTCCCTGTGACCCGCCACGCAAAATAACATGCCCGAACTCATTTCCTTTTGTCTGAAAAATCGCGGCAAGCCCCTGCTTGGTCACACCGGGAAAAACGTGCGGCGCGCGTGCCGAACGCATGGCATCAATGGCGACCTGAATGCTCCCGCCTGTTCCGTTTTTAAACCCGATCGGCATGGAAAGCCCCGAAGCGAGCTCGCGATGCACCTGGCTTTCGGTTGTCCGTGCGCCTATGGCGGCCCAGCAAATCGCATCAGCGATGAACTGAGGAATAATGGTATCAAGAAACTCGGTCGCGGTCGGCAAACCGCAATCCAGTATATCCAGCAAAAGCTTCCGTGCCGTACGTAATCCCTGATTGATTTTGAAGCTACCGTCCAGCCCGGGATCGTTGATCAATCCTTTCCAGCCGACAACGGAACGCGGTTTCTCAAAATAAACGCGCATGACAAGCAACAGTTCATCCTTGCACCTGTCAGCAAGCTTTTTCAGCTCATGGGCATATTCCAGGGCGGCTTTCGGATCGTGTATCGAACACGGCCCCACAAAGCAAACGAGTTTATCGGCACCTCCCTGAACAGCCTTGGCAATCGCAGAACGTGACTCCGCAACAAACTGTTTCTGCTTTTCTCCCAACGGCAGATCCTCCATGAGTATCACCGGCGACAATAAAGGCCGGATACCTACAATACGTGTATCATCTACATCAAACATCATAATGGATAAATAAAGCATCAAAGAAAAAAACCTCGCCGTAAATGGCAACCCTAAGATGCAAATTATAAAAAAATGCTACCGTGATTAACGATAGCATGAAAAATCAGACGTTTCCTGGAATCGGCTTGGGCCTGCTCAGTTCGCAACAGCGGTTATTTCGTAAACCGAGCTTGTTATTTCCGCGTTCAGCCTGCAATCAAGCGCACCGTCCATCAACTGTTTTCCGGAAAACACCCCGACCTCCGCAGAAGTCTTGCCGGATGCATCAGGCATACGGTTGATTTCCCGAACTTTGTACTGTTTTCCGGGAATAAGTCCCTTCAACGCTACCGTCGTGGAATCTCCTTCCGCGGCATTCTTTATCTGAAAGACAAAGGCAATCGCATGACTCTTGTCTTCATTGACATACATGCTCGCGGAACGGTTGCTTCCGTAGGGGGAAATCAAACGATACTGCGTCCCCAACTGAACAACGTCACGGACGCGCTTGTACTCAGCAATCGCATTTTTTGAAAAAGCCAATTCCTGCTCATTGAGTTTTGCAAGGTCACGATCCATGCCCATGCGTACGCTCATTGCCACATCAAACGCAAACTTGATCGGACGCGCTCCCCAATGCGTGACGTGCCCGGCAACCGCTATTGACGGATAAAACATGGAATAGCCCCACTGGATATAAACACGCTGAACGGGATCGGTATTGTCGCTCGGCCAGAATTCGTGGAAGTAGCTGAGTGCCTTGTAATCCACGCGGCCACCGCCACCGGAGCAAAGCATCATGCGTACATTCGGATGCTTCTTCATGACACGATCCATAATATCGTACAAAGCGACATGATAATCGTATATGAGGTGTGACTGGAGTTCAGGCTTAAGATAATAGGAACCGCCGTTTGTGACGAAACGGTTGGCATCCCATTTCACGAACCTGATGTCGGGATTTGCCGTCAGCAAGTGATCAACGACATTAAAACAGAATTCGCGCACGTCCGGGTTGGAGAGATCAAGATTCAACTGATTCCGGCGGAAATTCAACGGACGGTGTTTTTGTCCGATAACCCAATCAGGATGTTTTTCATAGAGTTCACTCTTTGGATTCACCATTTCCGGTTCCACCCAGATTCCGAAATCAATACCGATTTTTTCGGCGGCAACACACAATGCCTCGACGCCATTGGGCAGTTTTTTCTTGTTCACATCCCAATCACCGAGTCCGGCATGATCGTCGTTGCGCGGGTATTTGTTGCCGAACCAACCGTCATCCAGCAGGAACAGCTCGAATCCAAGTTTCTTCGCGCCTTCAAACAAAGAGACGAGTTTCTTCTCATCAAAATCAAAGAACGTTGCCTCCCAGTTGTTCAACAAAATGCTGCGGGGCGTATATCCTTCACGGACACCGTATTTGCGTCCCCAATCCTGAAAACTGCGGCTCATCTCTCCTGTTCCCTTGTTGCTGTACACAAGCAGCATTTCAGGGGTTACGAATGTTTTACCGGGTTCAAGGATACGCTGTTCCATGTACGGATTCATTCCGCAAAGGGCGAAAAGCCTGCCGTTTTCATCGAATTCAAACGAAAACTCAAAGCTTCCCGACCAGGCAAGACTGCCGCCGATAACATTTCCGTTATCTTCCCGCGCCGGTTCGCCGATTCCCAGCAAGAAGGTCGGATTACGCATCTCGTGCGCACGCACGCCAAGCTTGGAATCGAGCACCTTGATACCGGGTGTAAGCAATTCCTCAACCATGTTCATTTCGTCCGCCCACTTTCCGTGAAACTGGGTAAGATAGTATTTTCCCGGGCTGAATGTCAGCGCGGTCGATGCAAAATTGTAAATCGTAACCGCCTTCTTTTCCTTGTTTTCGAAAACGACATGCTGCGCAATCAGGTTCTCCTTCTGGTACGCCTTGAACACCAAGGTCACATAAAAATTATAATAGTCATCCTTAAGATAAATCCTTGTTTCGACAATGTTACCGTCGAGATTCTTTTGCTCGGATTTCTGAAGCTTCAGCAAAGTCGAGGTGTTACCGTCCTCATGCGTAACACGCAATGCGGGAGAATAATAAAAATCACTTCCGCCGGAAAAATAGGCTTCGGCAAGCGAGTCGTACTTCCCGTTGAAACTGCCTTTTGTCCCATAAAAAATCAATTGCAGACGGTTATCGCCATCGGGCGTAAAAATCATCTCGGTTTTTTCCGTTGCCACAGTGATCGCCTGCTTTCCATCGAGATTTTTCGGCGTGGCACCATCCTGTGCAAACACTTGTCCTGCCATATTAAAGAACATCGCAGAAACAACCAATAGGTGTATGTATAGCTTTTTCATGTCGTTTTATAAAGGATTAGCGGTTCGCAATTCCAAGGTAAAACGCCATGCTACCGCATAAGTTACCGCCGACAACAAGATTATAAACGCAATGGCCTATTTCACATGTAAAAAAGCCTGACAGTAAAAGGCAAATACATGATATCACCCGATCATGCATCCATCAGCGGGCAAACCGTAGTATTACTACACAAATATATCAAAGGAACCACTCCTCAAAATCAGCTCCGCATGGTTTAATAATCATAGGCGAGGCATTTCAAACATAGCGAAAATAAATCATACAAATATCGTTCAATATGGCATAAATAAAGTACTATACTGAAGTTGACTTCCATTTAGATATGCTTAATTAAAACGATGACACAATTCTGTAGACAAACTATGCATAACACATTCTGTAAAGGGATCTCTGTATCCAATGCGCTTATTTCCAGGCGTTTCACGAAATACAGCATTGGCGCCGCATTAGCGACAATGCTTTCTACCGGCCTTTTCGCCGCGGACATAAACAATATTGATATTATCGACGACGGATTCGGAACCGGAGTGGTAAGCATTCCCAACCTCCCCATCACTACCACCTCCGATTTTGTCTCGGGCGTAAGCGTAAACTCCCCCGATGGAAATACGGTTATCATAGAAGCAAACCATTCGCTGGACATTACAGCAATAGGGCAATCCGCGAGCGGGATTTATGCCTCGACAGGATTGGGTAACAACGGAGACATAACGATTAACATCCGTAACGGAGGTAAAATCAATGTGTCCGGAACCGGTCCCAGTTACGGTATCTTTGCCAGAAATTCCGGGCCGGGAAATATCTTCATTGATTCGAATGCGGATATCGGAAGCGGCCCCACGGCAAGCACAGGGGAAGCCCGCGGCATTGTTGCAAACGCCGTCAACGGGAATATAACGATCAGGCAGTCCGGAGACATCAGCGCAAACGGAGCCGTTGATTACAACGGAATCAATGCCTCCTCCGCAAGCATAGGAACGGTTGATGTGAGTTTCCTCAGTGGAACGATTAACGCGACCCTGGCCGGGATTTGGACCAGCGCTTATAACAGCAAAGTCACCACAGCGGCAGGAACACAAATCAACGCCGGAAGAAGTTCCGGTATTTTCTCCTATAACACCGGTAATTCGGTTTATAACAACAAGACAGAAATAATCAATGCGGCGGCAATAAGCAGTGACGGATACAAAGGCATCCATGCACAGGCCGCCAATGATGCCAGCCTTTTTGTTGAAAATTCGGGAAGCATACGATCAAAGGAAAACGGTATCTTTGTAAAAACAACAAGCATCGCATCGGTAACAAATACAGCAGAAATTTCGGTTTCCGGTTCATCTGTCAACCCTGATGAAATGGATGATTTTAATGCGATTTTCATGCAGGGCGCCTCTTCGGGCTATTTAACCAATACCGGTAAAGTTCAAAGCGCCAATGGTACCGCCATCAAAATCAGCTCGCAGAATATCGTCACAACACTCGGAACCGGAAGCGAACTTGTGGGTAACGTAATCAGTGACGGAACAGGAAACACGCTTGTATTCCAAGGAACCGTCACCGAGGACAGTGATTTCTCCGCGACAAGCGGCAACAAGTTCACAAAACTTACCGTTGATTCCCAAAACGGGAACACGGCCTGGACATTGAACGGAAGCAATGCACAACTGGATGGCGTTTCTGCTGTCCATGTTGAAAATAGCGGCACCAACACAGCCACACTTAACATCACTCCTGCCGGAACCGGAGCATACACCTTTGATCATGAACTGAGCGGCAGCGGCACGCTCCGCATTGCCCGTCAAAACGCCACCGACACAATCAGTTTCGGTTCAAATACCGGAAACCGGTTCTCAGGCAAAGTTACATTGGGAACAGGCGCCTTCAATCTTGCCACAGGCTCATACAACGCTGCCGCGGTAAGCGGAAGCGTCCTGCGTCTGGAAGCAGCCAATGTTACGACGATCACCGGATCGGTCGCCACGAACGCATTGGAACTTATCGGTGGGAACGGATTGGAGCTGGTCTACAATACCGATGCTTTGCTGACAACAAACAAACTGTATCTTGATGCTGCCACGGGAAAAATAACGCTCAATCTTGATGATTATTTCAGCAGCACAAAGGAAAGCTATACGCTCCTGTCCTCCCTATTCGGAGTATTTGATCTCAATGGATTATTGGGAGACGCGGAAGATTATTTTTCCGTAGAAGGCGGACTCGGCGGCTACGGCCTTTTCTGGAGTGACGATGGCAAAAACCTCCTTTACGGCACACAGTCTCCAATACCGGAACCATCCAGTTATGCCATCGTCTTTGGAGCCTCTGCATTACTGGCAATCGTATCACGCCGCCGCCGGAAGTAAGTCAGCGATTACAGCCATTTCAAGGGAGAAGATAAGTATTGGGGAACGAATATTCCTCTTACTTATCTTCTCCTTTTTATTTCATCCGATCCGAACGGGACTGCGCCTTCCGTGCAGAAAGAAAAATGTTTCCACCAGGCCGCTTTGCATAAAGCATGGAATCAAAGGAGTGCGCCCGCCCTCGGGCGCAGTAGGAATCTCAATGTCAATGGGAACCACCTTAGAGTAGGCGGTAGCATGGGAAACGATTGAAGTTTTAAGATTTAACGTCATCCAAATCCAGCGGAGGGCGGACAGTCTTGTTCATTTTTGTTTTACCGCCAAGGACGCAAACCGCGCAAAGGCTTAACCATGGGTTCATCGAAGGGATGATGTATCTTGTGTCTTTTATCGCGCCCGAGGGCGGGTGCGCCCCTCTGTGGATAAATTTGCACTTCACTACCATCTTCGCATCTTTGCGGCTTTGCGTGAGATTCACTTGATCGAAATACTCTATAAAATGGATTCTCTCTGTCTTCTGCTTTCTGTTTCAGTTCTTATCGCTTCATTGGCGTCCTTGGCGGTAAAACAAAAAAACCCCGCCGATAAAGCGAGGTTTTTGCAAAAGAAACCAAGGAATTTCTTATTTTTTGTAAGTCTTCAGCAAAAGCTCCAAGTCGATCGCCTGTCCGCCGACATCCTGTAAACACTCAACCGCAATGGTATTCTTTCCTTTTTTGACGAGTTTCTTGAAATCTGCGCTTACATCAAACGCCTGCATATTATCCGACCATGCCGGCAAGTCTTTGAGTAATTTACCGTTCACGTAGACTTTTGCATCATTATCCCAGCGGATCGCAAGGATTACCTCGTCGTAGCTGCTGCCGTCATAATCGAATGTCTGCCGCAAGTGAATCTGCGGTGTTCTCCAACGTTTGTCGCCACGAGCACCGTCGCTGAATTCACCCGAAGATTTGCTCCAGGAACTGTCGTCAAAATCAGGATTCATCCAATCCTTTGCCGCAATCGGATCCTTGGTATATTTCCAAACCGTCTTGAATTGATCCGGTGCCTTTTCGCTTCCGATCAGTGTTTTCCAGGAAACGGCTTTTTTCGCAATCGGCTTTACCGGAGGATTCTTTTCATAGGCTGCCTGAACGCTAAGCATTTTCTTGATTTTAGCATTATCGAACTTAGGTGTTCTTGCTTCGTCGTAGAAATACATTCCGTTGATTTCAAGTTCAACGTCTGTTAACTGCGTGTAGCAGAATCCGAAAAGATTTGGATTTTCGAGCTGGGCCTTAGCCAAGCCATCGAATCTGGTATAGAAATCTTCAATGGTTTTCGGATTATTGCCATATCCCCATCCGCCGTCTATGGATGAAGCTTCTTTCGGAGCCCAACCGATACCGCCGTATTCGCCGACATAGAAAGGTACATTCATGTTATTGCCTCCCGAGGTCAAATAATCCGGCAAAGCATCGTCTTGGAAACGGGCATCATAACGTGCACGGTAAGATTCCGGATTTTGGTCATAATCGTGATTATCAAGCATTTCCGGATCGCGGATTCTGTGCGACCAGCCGCTTGTTTCAATGACCGGACGTGATGGATCAACTGCCCTTGTTATACGTACAATCGTTTCCTGAAGAGGAGCAGCATTGTCAGGTGTTTCGTTGAACGGACACCAGGTGATGATCGCAGGGTGGTTTCTGTCGCGAAGAAGAATTTCTACCCATTCATCAATGAAAGGTTTATTGGTTTCCAATTTCGCAAAATCAGGACCCCAGTTGCTGAATTCACCCCAAACCATGTATCCCATTTTGTCTGCCCAGTAAAGGAAACGTGGTTCAAATACTTTTTGGTGCAAGCGTGCTCCGTTAAAACCGCAATCCAGAGAAAGCT
Organism: Opitutales bacterium; assembly: GCA_031552815.1. Lineage (GTDB taxonomy): Bacteria > Verrucomicrobiota > Verrucomicrobiia > Opitutales > JAVBMG01 > JAVBMG01. The sequence continues at coordinate 38,173 of JAVBMG010000010.1, read as the reverse complement.
GGATGTCTTTCTTGAGCGCTGCGTCGCTTGGCGCCGTCCAGATGCCGTCCGGATAAAATCCTTGGTCGAGTACCAAACGTTGGAAAATGGCTTCGCCGTTGATTAATATCGCACGGCCTTCGATCTGGATGGTTCTTACTCCGAAATAGGTTTTTACCTTATCAACCACTTTTCCTCCGCTGCTGAGTTCGAGCTCGAGATCATAGAGGAACGGGCTCTTCGGCGACCATTTTTTCGCGGACTTGCCTAAGTCCAAAAGAAGCTGATTGTTTCTCCAGTTAGCGGATACGGCATCTTCGGCAACTACTTTTCCGCCATCCAATACACGGGCTTTGACTTGTAATCCCGTATTGTAACCGTCAACTTCCACGCGTACATATACGCGTCCGTTGGCCGGATCAGTTTCGATTTTAGGATTCTTCAAATAACTGGTGCCGACACCTTCCAGCCAAACGGTTTGCCAGATACCGGTAGTACGGGTATACCAGCAGCCATAGCTATTAAGTTGTGTGCTTTGCTTACCTAGCGCCTGAACTCCGCTGCGTGTGTCGTCATAAGCATGAACCACCACGGTATTTTCGCCCGGTTTCAATGCGTTTGTCGCTTCGAACCCAAAGGCAACATTACCTCCGGTATGGGTTCCCAATTTCACTCCGTTTACCCAGATGGTGGTTCTCCAATCGCAGGCGCCGATGTTAAAATTAACACGCTTTCCGGCAAAATCCGCTGGAACCGTAAACGTGCGACGATACCATACATTTTTAATAAATCCGAGGCGGCCTAGCCCGGACAATTTTGATTCGCGGACAAAGGGAACGATGATTTTATCCGGAAACTTCGCATTCGAATCCGTATACGACGCATTGTTATCGTCTGTTTCCGCAAATTCCCATTCGCCGTTAAGATTCAGCCATGTTGTTCTTTCCCAGTCCGGGCGAGGATGCTCGGGACGCGGGATATCCTGTCCAAAAACGTTTCCCACGGAAACGAGCAGACAGGTAAACAAAAGTATCCATATTTTTCTCATATAAATCAGGTATTGTAAGTTCAAGTAAGGTAGAATGTTTCTTCTTCCGTTATCAAAGATTATTGCCAAAAAAACTTTTTTGTTTCAACAAAACAAATACATGGATAGAAATGCATAGAGAAAGAACCGATCGATGCAGGGTCTTCAGACGGTAAGCGATCAATAGTATTTTCTGTTTTCCGGTTTTATTTATCCCGTAACTTTACAGGTAAAACTGCATTTAATCTTTTCAGAACATCATGCCATTTCATCTTTCACTCATCAGCCGCTCGTTAAATCAATTGCTTTGTCGGGCATTCGCCCTGGGAAAGAAAACGATGCATTTTTTCCTGTTTGCATGCCTGATATCCCCTGCGCTGATGTTATCAGCGGCTCCGAAAAACAATGTTCTTTTCCTCGCAGATCCCTTCGTACTGGAAGAAAACGGAGTATTTTATATTTACGGAACAAGCGCAAACAACGGCATTATTGTTTATAAATCAACCGATCTTAGCTCCTGGGAAGGGCCCTGCGGCGCCACCGAAGGACTGGCACTTCACAAGAATGATTCCTGGGGAAGCAAGGGTTTCTGGGCCCCTGAAGTCTATAAAATCGGGAAGCGGTTTCTCATGACATACAGCGCGGATGAACAGATTGCTTATGCCTGGTCCGATGCTCCGACGGGACCGTTTGTAAATGAAAGTAAAACACCCTATCTGGAAGAAAAAGGAATCGACAGTCATATATTCATCGACAATAGCGTGCCTTACCTGTTCTGGGTCCGTTTTGACGGAGGCAATGTTATCTTTGAAGCGGAAATGTCAAAAGATTTAAAGACAGTAAAGATGGATACGGTAAAACGGATCATCGACGTACAGGAAGGAACATGGGAAAAGACAAAATCCGATCCGGTTGCCAATGTCGCGGAAGGACCCTTTGTAATCAAGCACAACGGTTTTTATTATCTCACCTACAGTTGCAATCACTACCGTAGCCCGGATTACGCCGTCGGTTATGCTACCGCGCCCTCGCTCAAAGGCCCCTGGACCCGTTACAGCGAAAACCCGATACTCCTCCATCACGGCGGGTACCAGGGAACAGGACATCATGCGCTTTTGAAAACCAGCAAGGGGAAATATTATATTATCTACCACGCTCATTACAGTGATGACCGCATAGCACCGCGGAGAACACTGATTTCTCCGATAAGCTTCAAGAAAAACAAAAGCGGCGGCCCTGATATTCTGGTAGTATCCGAAACGATTATTGAGCCTACACTGAAAAGTAACTGAGCCACATTTGAAAAGAAGAAGGAAAAGAGAATACATTTCTCCTTTCCTTTTTTGCTTTCCCCGCAACGCTACCGTCCACGGCAAAGCAATGCCATCGCTGACATAATTGCTTCACCAGAACTCACCCATTGCATGACTGTTCCTGAATAAGGGCCCGGAATTCAGCGTAAATGGATTAAAGCAAATACCCATACGGAATTATCGTCGGGAAACATTACTGCCATTGAAACCTACCATGTCTAACTCATAGCTCTGTTGAGAAATAAAATAAATTTGACATGAAATGGAAATCAGTAACATTATCCCCCGACAAATACTTAAATGTCATACATATAAGAAAATATAATACCTTTCTTTCTACATATTACAGGATATACAGCCAATGAGTAAATAAGCAGCAAAAAAAGTTTTGTTCTTGTCCTCTGTATTTGCAATTTGCACGCTTCGCGCTGACGAGGTACAGATAGGTTCCGGTAATATCACCGACAAAATACTCGTTTCTGACGGGCTTTCAGACAGGCTTGAAACAGAAATCCTTATATCGAACACCAACCGCTATTTTCACGACATCCCGCCGACCATACCTGAAGACTTTCCCTAAATGGATATGCCATCCATATCCCGCCTTATCTTTTATAAAGAAGGTTTCACCTGTATGATTTTGCCGTTATTGCCGAAAGTTAGTCTGTCTATACAGACTTCACGCGAAGTGCCCGGATAGGGTTTCCTGATTCCGTCGGGACGCGAGATGCGATGGTAAATAATATACCACTCATCCGTGTCGGGTATCTGAAGTATCGAATTGTGCCCTGTACCGTAAATCTCTCTTGATTCATCTTTCATGATAACGATGTTGTCTTCGGGTATCGTTAACGATCCAAGCGGAGACTCCGCCGTAGCATAACGCACTTTGTAATCCGGACTGCCTGTATCATCTTCTGACCATAGGAAATAATAAAGACCGTTTCTGTAAAATACTTCCACTGCTTCGCGGAAAGTTTTGTCGGGTGTCATTTCCTTTATGGTATTCATTTTTATCGAAATCATATCCCCATTCAGTTCTGCACCTGCCATATATCCATTCCCCCAATAAATGTAGCTTTTTCCTGTTTTCGGGTCGGTGAATACATCGGGGTCTATTTCCTGCCCGCCTTTCACTCCTTCAGGTTTGAAGTCGATAAGCGGTTTGCCCGAATCCTTGAATGGTCCCGTAGGATTATCCGATACGGCTACCCCTATTTTCTTGGGTTCACCTCTTTTTCCTCCGCTGAAGTAGTAATAATACTCATACTTGTCTTTTCCGATTTCCTTTTCTGCGATGGTCGGAGCCCAAGCATTGCCGTCAGCCCACGATACATCTTTCTTCAGGTCGATAATGATTCCTTCCTCTGTCCAGTCTTTGAGATTGTCGGACGAGAACGCTTTGAAGTAATAGCCTCCCCAACCCTCGAAACCGTCGCTGGTAGGATAGAGGTAGTATTTCCCCGTTTTTCTCGAATAGAGTATTTCGGGATCGGCATAATATCCTTCCAATACGGGATTCTTTTCCGCCGGCATTTCAAAGTCTTTGGGAATTCCCCATTTGTCAGTCAGGGCTTTCAATTCCCTGCGGGTAACAGGAATTATCGAACCATGACGGGGATGAAAATCCATCGAAATGTCTTGATCGATGACCTTGAAACTATCCAAATCCCGACTTTCGCAAAATTGATATTTTCCTTTCATGTACACATCATACATCAGTATATAAGTATCGTCGTTGAAGCGTTTGAATACATTTGAACCTTCTACGGCATCGCTGGTCTGTTGTTTATAACCCGGTTGCTCTATCCATCTACCTGAAGTAAGCGAATCGGTAATCGCCAGACAGATACCGTCCCCGTTCCCTTCGGTTTTGTAGAACATATAGTAAAGCCCGTTCTTGTTAATGATGTCACCGTCAATACATGATTTCCCGTTCTTCGGAAAAAATAGCTGCTTAGGCTCGCTCTCTAAGTCAGTAAAATCTTTGTTTGCATACGCATAGTAAATGACGTCAGGGCCGTCACCATGTTTCATTGACCAGTAAACCATATATTTACCGGCACCCGGGTCATAAATGGTCTGTGGCGCCCACACCCGTTTCAGATTCTCTTGGTTCGGATATTTTTGTTGGATATTAACAATCGATGATTGCCAATTTATCAAACCATCGGATTTAAGTAGTATCATGGCACGATTTGAATCCCAACCTTTAGAAGATGTCATGTCGGTAACTGCCATGTAAAAGGTTTTACCATCTTCGCCCCGCAGGATATGGGGATCGCGCACACCTCCGGCAGAGCTTATCTGTTTGGAATCGAGTATGGGATGGTTGTTATTCAAAGTCAGGTAATTGTATCCGTCACGACTAATGGCATAACAGATCGCTTCATCTTCTACGGCGTTTCCTTTGAAATAAGTGAACAAATATCCCGCAAAATCTTTTTGGACAGGACCAAACCGATATTCTTGGGCATAAATGGCTGATACCGCCCAAAACAATGATATGATAAACAATACCTGTCTTTTTTTCATTTCCGTTTTTTTATTCCATTAAATTATTGCACTTCTTCTCTTGTGATTACAACGCCTTTGATACTTCCATTCGATAATGTAACAGCAACTTTTCAACAAAAAACGGTAGCATGAAATCATGCTACCGTCTCAAATAGGTTTTAGGAATGCAAACGCTTACTTTCTCCTGCGGCGCAATGTTACCGCGACTGCGGCAGCAACGCCAAAAATTATCGCGTAGCTTGATGGTTCGGGGATCGGACTGCCCAGCGAATACATCGCGACCAGCTTGCCTCCCACCCAGTCGTAACCTTCAAAGGTATAAGTGTCTTCGCCGTCAGTAATATCGCTCAAACCCGCTATGATTTCTCCGTTAAAACCACTGTAATCCGTTACGCCCAGCAAGTCATAACAGTAATCGCCGCCGGATTGGTAAAGATCCGCCAGCGTCAACCCCGATATATCCAGCGTCAAGAGCTTACCCGCGTCTCCGTTCAAGGTATCAATATGAAGCAAGTTAGTGTTTCCGTGGCGATTACCCAGCTTGAGCGTCACATCCCCGTTCACATTCAAGGTTCCAAGACTGAGCACGACAGTATCCGTAACGTCCAATGCGGTTCCCGCGGTAGCATGCGATAATACCGTCACCGTATTATCAAAACCACCGCCCACAAATGCATACGTCCCGTTTTCTATTTCAAAAGTAAGCCCGGCGTTCCCATTATCCATATAAAACGCGTAGGCATCCACTGTAACCGTTCCGCTGCCCATCTTGCGGATAGTACCGTCGCCCGACAGGGAAGCCAAACCGGATGTCCCCAACAAATTCACATCGTCAGAACGATTGATTGCCAAGGTAGCGCCTCCGGTTACGATAACATTATTGCCAATCAAATGCCCGGCGCTGCCGCCGTTGCCAAACTGCAAAGTGCCTTTATCGATTTTTGCGGTTCCGCCAGAATCACCGAAACCATCCGCTGTCAAAATAGTTGTCCCTGCACCAACATGATTGAGCGCTCCTCCGCTTTCCAGTCTTACCATTGCACCCAGTATATAATCACTTTTCGCATGGTTGATATCCACGATGCCACTCATCTCAATCTTGAGTTCACGACAATCCACGGCAGTGATATTTTCGCCATCACCCAGATATACGCTACCATTGCTCACCCAGATACTCCCATAATTATCATCGCTTCCAGTCCACTTTAACGTCCCCCCATAAAGCTTCATCTCTGAATCACCAACAACCATCATTACATTATTTCGCACCTCTACATCCGCGCTGCCATTCACCTCCAGTGTTGAATTTGCCGTCATACTAATATATCCTGCACTTACTTTCCCACCGGATACTTTCATGGCGGCTCCAGATGAAATAGTAATATCACCCGTCGTAGTCAGTTCTCCCCCGCTAATATTCACCATGCTGCCCGCATTATAAACATTGAAAGTAGAGTTTATTACAACGCCAGACGTCATTAAAAAAGTCCCCTTGCCTCCTGTTGAGTAACCGACATTCATACCACCAGTAACAAGATTTCCTCCCTGGATATTCAATGTTCCGTTGTCGCCTGCATTATATCCGGTATAGAAACGACCGGACATTGATAATGATCCCCCTTCCTTTATTGTCAGCGACGACGCTCCGTAGAGCTGGGCCATCCGTATTTCCTTAATACCGCTGGTAATTAAATCTGCCATATCCATATCAAGGAACACATCTGCATTTCCGTTTTGGCCTATATTTGCATCGAACTCTGCAGTGAAAAAATATACCGGAGTCCCGTATTGAGTACTCCAATTGTTTATGTTTGCAAAATTACCGCCATCATTGGCAGCCCCCGTCCACCGTTCACTGTATGCTACCGCCGACAAGGCAGAAGAAAAAAGAAACAGAGCCGTTGCTCCGATATTTGCCATCGTTTTACGTGTCAGAATTTTCATTGTGCTTATAGATTAGTTGTTATCTTTCTCAAATTTTCCTGCAACAAACGGCTTTGAAAACATGAAGCCATCATGCAGGATTTTTTATTTTCAGGCGGGTTTACTACCGCTTACTTTCTCCTGCGGCGCAATGTTACCGCGACTGCGGCAGCAACGCCAAAAATCATCGCATAGCTTGATGGTTCGGGGATCGGACTGCCCAGCGAATACATCGCGACCAGCTTGCCTCCCACCCAGTCATAACCTTCAAAGGTGTAAGTATCTTCGCCGTCAGTAATATCGCTCAAGCCCGCTATGATTTCTCCGTTAAAACCACTGTAATCCGTTACGCCCAGCAAGTCATAACAGTAATCGCCGCCGGATTGGTAAAGATCCGCCAGCGTCAACCCCGATATATCCAGCGTCAAAAGCTTGCCCGCGTCTCCGTTCAAGGTTTCAATATGAAGCAAGTTAGTGTTTCCGTGACGGTTACCCAGCTTGAGCGTCACATCCCCGTTCACATTCAGGGTTCCAAGACTGAGTACGGCAGCATTCGTAACATCCAGACTGGTTCCGGCGGCAGCATGCGATAATACCGTCACCGTATTATCAAAACCACCGCCCACAAATTGATACGTCCCGTTTTCTATTTCAAAAGTAAGCCCGGCGTTCCCATTATCCATATAAAACGCGTACGCATCCACTGTAACCATTCCGCTGCCCATCTTGCGGATGGTACCGTCGCCCGACAGGGAAGTAAAACCGGATGCTCCAAGCAAATTCACATTGTCAGATCGATTGATTGCCAAGGTGGCGCCTCCCGCCACGGTAACATCGGCGCCAATCACATGTCCGGCGCTGCCGCCGTTGCCAAACTGCAAGGTGCCTTTATCGACATTTACCATTCCGCCACCAGAGACAGAACCATCCGAAGTCAAAATAGTCGTTCCCGTACCGACATGATTGAGCGTTCCCCCAGTCTCCAATCTTACCATTGCACCCAGCGTATAATCACTTTTCGCGTGATTGATGTTCACCACGCTGCTCGTCTCGATCTTGAGTTCAGGAAAATCCACGGCAGTGATATTTGCTCCATCGCCCAGATACACGATACTACTATTCGCCACCCAAATACTCCTATTCACGCCAGCGCCCGTCCACTTTAACGTCCCTCCATAAAGCTTCATCTCTGAACCGCCATTGATCATTACAAGATTCCGCACCTCCATATCGGCGCTGCCATTTACCTCCATCGTCCCGGTCATCATGGTGATATTTGATGCATTTATCCTGCCGCCGGAAATTTCCATCGTTGCACCGGTATTCATGTTTATGGAACCGCCATCACCTTGCAGATTTATTTTACCGCCGGTAACTGTCATCGTCGCTGAATTAGCTAACACCACACTACTATTTGCATGATACCCGTTTATTTCGCCGCCCGAAACAGTTACCGTCGCCCCATTGTCAGCGTATATAGAATATAGCGTTAAATCCACTGTTCCGCCGCTCACTTTAAACTGACTGCCGAAACCATTTGCCCATAACTGACTATTTCTGGTATCAATCCGACCGCCTTCCGTAATATCCAATACACCAGCGGTAGTTCCATCACCGATCCGAAAACCACGGAATACTACCAGGTTTCCGCCTTCCTTTATTGTCAGCGACGATCCGTTGCTAAGAGATCCGCCCTCGATATATCCCCCAGGAACCGAGCTCATATCCGAGTCGAGAAAAACATCAACCTTTCCGTTCACACCGATATTTGCCTCAAAATTGCTGTTGAAAACCGGAATACCGATACCCGACCAATCGGACCAGTTTGCTATATTGGCAAAATTGCCACCGTCGTTGGCAGCGCCGCTCCACTGTTCATTATACGCTACCACCGACGTGGCAGAAAAACAAAAAAATGTTATAGTCCCGATCTGTACAATCGTTTTACGTGTCAGAGTTTTCATTGTGCTTACAAACCAAATATTAATTGAATACGTTTCCTGCCACCATCGGCATGAAACTCATAGTGTCATATTACTTTCGCAGAAATAATCGAAAGAACATAATTTTTGTCAATTATTTTTATTTGTATGATATAATAAACCAATAAAAACAGATTTTGAGATGACAATTAATCATTCAAATCTCTTTTATAAATCGTACAGATATTCGCAAATACCGACAAAAAAGAAACGGTAGCATGGAATCTTCCATACTACCGCCTCAATGTTTTTACAACAATCCCGGATTTATTTTGCGGATAAATCCTTGAATAGTTCAAAGGCCTGATCAGGCGTCATATTATCATGCACTACAGCACGAACGGCCTGGATCATCGCCACCGGGTTTTCGCTCTGGAAAACATTGCGTCCCATGTCCACGCCTGCAGCGCCTTCATTAATTGCCTTGTAGCAAAGCTCAAGCGCTTCCTTTTCTTCCAGTTTCTTGCCTCCGGCAATAACAATGGGAACAGGACAGGCGTTGATCACTTTCGCAAAATCAGGCTCACAATAATAAGTTTTTACCAAGGTAGCTCCGTTTTCGGCACACACACGGGATGCCGTCGCAAAATAACGGGCATCGCGTACCATGTCCTTCCCGACCGCGGTAACCCCCATTGTCGGAATACCGTATTTATATCCGTAATCGGCTGTCTTCACGAGGTTTTCAATGGTTTTTGCCTCGTAAGTGCCGCCGATTGAAACCATCACGGCCAACGCACTGGCATTGACGCGGATCGCATCCTCAATATCAAGGACACATTCATTATTCAGGTCGGTAAGCACGGTCGTCCCTGCGGAATAACGCAGGCAAACAGGCTTATTGCTCGATGGGGGAACGACCGAACGCAACGAGCCGCGCGAGCACATGAGCGAATCCGCATAAGGGATCAGCGGAACGATCGAAAGATCCAAACGTTCCAGCCCGGATGTAGGTCCCATGATATAACCATGATCGAACGCAAGCATAACGGTGCGTCCGGTCTTGGGATTGAAAATGCGTGACATGCGGTCCTTGATCCCCCAGTCACAATGATCAAGTCCTTTAAGGAAAAAACTTTCCTTCTTCACGGGAACACCGATCCCGTAATCTTTTTCTTTGTTTGGTAATATACCGTCTGTATCTGCCATAATAGATTTTTGTTTGAATTAAATAAATTAAACGGTTTCTGCAAAAGCTGCAAACAGGCATGCCCAAGAACTGGCTCCGGAATCGGCAAAACCGACTGAACGTTCGCCGTAGTTACGCGCACGACCAAAGTTCGCCTTCATCTGCACGGTAGCCTGTGCGCCTTCCCGGGCAGCCTTTGCGGCCGCATCAAGCAATGCCTTCACATTATCCGATGTTACCGCCTGCATGGCCTCAACGGCCGGAATCAAGGCATCCATCATCGTCTTGTCGCCTTTTTTTGCCTGCGTCTGTTTCTGGACGTTTTCCAGTCCGCCCGCAAACAGCTTCTTCACGGCGGCAACATCCAGCTCCGTGCCGGACGCATGATCGCTCATGCCAAGAAAGAATGCCCCGAGCAAGGTACTGGTTGAGCCGCTGGTTTGCAGCATCACGTTAAAACCCATGTCATTGAGCATGCTTTTAAACTCATTTCCGTTCGCGGCAGCTGCGCAAACAGCCGTCATGGCTGTCACGATCGCCGTGCCGTGATCGCCGTCACCCGTGACGGCGTCCAGCTTGGAAAACTCATCTTCCCTGGCCTTGATACGCTCCAGCGCGGTGCGTATCATGGCCTTGAAATGATCTACGGTTAGTACTTTCATCTTTATTTTCCGACCGTTGTCCAATAGGGGGCGTCTGCTTTTTTGTTCTTGAGCAGATCGACGTGATCCGTGTCAAGTTTACCCAGGATCATCTGGAAGCCCGATTGTTCCTGAACAGTCAAAAGCTCAGCAATTTTTCCGTCAACAACCTCAATGCCTTTTTCTATCAGGCACTGACAGGCCTTGCGGAAAATAATACTGAGTTCCATCATTGTGCTTGCGCCAACGCCGTTGATGTAAAGAAGCACCTTATCGCCTTTCACAGGCTTGATTTGCTGCTGGAGAATACCGATCATTTCCTCGGCGGTAGCATCGGCCGAAATCATCGGTTTCTGTCCGCCGCCCCCTTCGCCGTGCTGTCCCATCCCTATTTCCATGATACCGTCAGGAAGGTCACAGATCACCGCTCCGTTTTGCGGGTGGGTACAGGATCCCATCGCGACGGCAAGTGTTGCCACCTGCTTGTTGAAACGTTCGCCGATTTCCAGAAGCTGGTCTAGGCTTTTGCCTTCCTCGGCCGCCGCGCCGATAATCTTGAAAAGCGGGATGCATCCGGCAAGTCCGCGGCGGTCTTTGTCGGCCGCACCGATGCCTGCGCTCATATCGTCATGCGTGAGAATGCTCTTCACCTTGATTCCGGCACGCTCCGCAAGCTGCATGGCCATATTCGCACTCATTACGTCACCGGAGTGATTCAACACAACAAGCAAAATACCGGCGTCGCGTTTGAACAATTGCAATGCCTGGAAAAGACGCTGCGCTCCCGGGGCCGCAAAGATGTCGCCGACAACGGAACAGTCGAGCATGCCTTCGCCGACGAATCCGCTCAATGCGGGTTCATGGCCCGAACCGCCAAGCGTGACGACGGCGACTTTATCCTTCGGTTTTGCGTTGGCACGGACAACGATGTTTTCAGCCGCAAGCGCGACCTTATCCTTGTATGCCATGACATAACCTTCAAGTAATTCCGAAGTGATTTTCTCAGGGCTGTTGATGAATTTTTTCTTTGCAGATGTCATAATTTTTCTGGGTTAAACAGTTATTTTTTGAACGTCATAGGGAATTTATTGTTTGAACTCCATAAGTTCGACAGGAATGCCTTCCTCTTCCACGAATGCAATAGTCAGCGTGTCGCTGCAAACAGCAGGACCAAACAGGACTTTTGCGCCTTTCAGGGCTTTCTCCAGGGAAGGCACTTCATACGCCATATGCGTGGATTCCTGGATGATTGCCGGCATGCATGATCCTTTCTCAAATTTCATGAATTCGACTTTGTTCGGACTTTTGGTGAAATCGGTCAGCCATACCTTCAAACCGTCGTTGAATACGGCGCCGGGTTTATCCTCTGTCGTAACGATTCCTACGTGATTGAATTTTCTCATGATTACTGTGTGTTTGATTGTTATGTGAATGTTGGGTAAGCAGAGTAATGAGTTCCTCCGTCAAAGAGTTATCGGTTCCTCAACCGTATTGACGGATTCATAACTCAAAGATCTGTACGAAAAATATGAAACGCCGCTTAAGAGGCCGATAAAGCCTGCGGCAAAATACAGGTAAATAAACAAATGATGCACGTCCCTGTTTTCCCCGTAAGCATGCATGCCGCTAAGGAAATAATTCACGCCGAAGAACGTCATGAGAACGGTTCCGAACGCCAGCACCGATCCGGTATTCAACATCCACGGATTATCGAACCGTTTCACCAGCCGCATATGCGTAACGGCAGCATAGACCACGATTGTGACCAACGCCCAGGTTTCCTTCGGATCCCAACCCCAGTAACGCCCCCAGGACTCATTGGCCCAGACAGCTCCGAGAATGGTTCCGACGGTCATCAATGCTACCGCGATCAGCAGAGACATCTCATTGACAATGCTCAGCTCACTTATTTTGTTCTTCCATGCCGTCGCTGTCTTTTTCAACGAGACAATGATCAGCAATACCTGGTTTGAAATCCCGAGCAGAAAACTGATACCGAAAAACCCGTATGCGGAAACAATCACGGCAACATGGAACATCAGCCAAGGCGATTTCAAAACAGGAACGAGCGGCGTGATCTGCGGGTCCATCCAGTTCAAACCGGAAACAAACAGAATCACTCCGCCAAACAGGGCTGACAAAGCCAATGTAAACGAAGAGTGACGCACAAAACACCAGCCAGCCAGCACAGTGACCCACGACACGTATACCATTGTCTCATAGGCATTTGAAAACGGGGCGTAGCCGCCGATGTACCAACGCAGAACAATACCGGCTAAATGAACAAGAAATGCTCCGGCAATTCCTAGACAAAGCAGGAAACGGATTATGCGAAAGGCTCTGGCGGTAGCATTGCCGACAAAAAACCCGGAAACCAGTAGCAATCCTCCCGTGATCAGATAAGCCAGTTTGCATTTCGCAAAAATCCGGAACTGGTTATACTTTATTTCCGCCTCCAGTTTTTCCGTATCAATCTCGCCGACCTGGCTTTTTGACTGCTGGTATGTCGTTATCATGCCCAAAACATCATCCGCCGGCTTCCAGTCATCCGTCATCACCGCTTTTCGCACTTCCTGAATATACCAGGGAACCATAAGCGAAACAAAATTCCTGTCCTTCTCATTGAATGCGGAAAGGTCATCGCCGGAAGCATACCACTTATGATTCGGATCATCCTCCCTCGGGAAAAGATTCAGCAATTGAAAGCTGAACAACTGCGACAGGATATTCACGCGTTCATCCAGTTTCATCACATCCTTATCAAAGATATTCCTGTCCTTCGGCATTTTCCCGTACGCTTCCACGACTGCTTCTTCCAATTTGTAACGGCCTTCCTTATCAAAGCAATCCGCATAGGAAGGCCATCCTTCCTTTAAACCGATTAATGCGAGAAGCGAATCATTCCAAACCTTGATAAGCGGCGTATTCATCCAGATTTCCGGAAATGTAATCACGCTCAACAGAAACTCGTTTGAATCCAGGTCGGCGATGGTGTCGTCCCCTGTCAGTTTTCTCAATATTTCCGACGAAAATGTATCCATCGGAACGATGCGTCCGCTCGCCGTCTGAACAGGCAAGGCAGAAAATCCAGCCAGATGCTCCCGGTCAAAATAATACCCCAGCGCCGGAATTTCACTCTTTGTTTTTGAGGCCGTGGCGGTAGCGCGCAGCTCCGGTGAGAGGAAAACCCCGGAAACAGATAGGATAAGAAGCAAGGCAAGCATTTGTCCTGACTGGATTTCTTTCAGTTTCTTTCCGAGCGTACGGAAGCGCGCATTTTTTTCCGCAAAGCAAAAGACAAATCCCAATGCTAAGAGCAGGTATCCCGCATAGGTGATATTCCGCCCGTACACATCCTTGTTTACCGAAAGTACGGTTCCTTTTTCATCCTTGTCAAACGAAGCCTGAAAGAAACGGTAACCTTTCAGATCAAAAATGTTATTCATAGAGACCTTGGCATCCGTCGTTTCCCCATCCATGTGCACACGAAGCTCGCTTTCATATGCGGAAGGGCTGTGCGAACCGGGATAACGGTGAAGCTTGAACTTCACCAGCTCAAGCGTAAACGGAAGCGTTCTGATAATACCTGTCTTACCGTCCTGGACGAACACCTGATCGGTACGCTCACCCTCCCGTATATGAACGATCCCTTCTTCGCCGAAGAAATGGGTAACCAGCGAACCCAACAGGATAAGCATGAACGAGCCATGTGTCATCATCAGCCCCCATTTTCTTTTGGCTAACAACCCGTTTTTTATCACGATGGCGACGAAGTTGACCAGAAGCAATACCTGTACGGAAAAGAAAACCGGCGAATAGTAAATGGTCTGCTTTGCGACAGGTGTACCGTAATACTTCTCAATAATGGTAGCAGTCCCAAGTCCGACAGCGTAAATCAACAGAAGTAGGACTGTCGTCAGGGATGAACAAAGCATTCTTGTCAAAGCCACCTGCATAAGCAAAACAGAAATCAGGCGAAGGGTTCTGTTTCAACGCAAACTCCTGTGCCGTAAGACACAGGAGCTGCACGTTTCAGTGAATCCAGATGGTACAGATAATACGACAAGCACTGTGCTGTCTCAAACTCCAGTAGTGAAATCCTGCTTGCTGACAGTAGAAGAGAATGACTGGCATTTTTAGGACACGGGAACCACTGTAAATCAGAGGCATGCAAACATGCTTTCTGGAAATAAATATACGGATTATGTTGATTATGAATCATTGTACAATCTTATTCTTCAATCATAACGCGAAATCCGACATTTTTCACTTTCTGCCACGGATAAAAATACTTTCTGATATAGGCGGTCGCATATTTGGGTCGATCCCAATAAGAACCGCCGCGAACGATACGGTATTCCGATGCATCCGCGCTCTTTTCCTCATAAGGATAGGCCAGATAAGGCGAACGTGTCCATTCGGCAATGTTACCGTGCATACTGTATAAGCCAAAGGGATTTGCCTCATACTTCCTGGAATCCACCTGAAGCATGCTACCGTCATCCACGCTTTCTGCTTTCGGCATAAAATTAAAATACTTGTACCAGAAATCATTTTTGGACATCGGCTGCGGATTGATGCCACTGACTGCCATCTTTGAGAGCTGGGAATCCGCAAGATTTTCCTTCGCACCGAAATCGCTGTTCAAATCACCGAACCAGAAATCACTCTCGCTGCCCGCACGGCAGGCCCATTCCCATTGAGCTTCCGTCGGCAAGGTAACTTTCAACCCGGTTTGCTCACCCAGTTTCTTGCAGAAATCCATCGCTTCTTCCCAACTGACGCGGATAACGGGCTGTTCAGGAAGATTTGCCGGATAACCCGGTGTCGTGTGATCCTTCCAGAACTGGTCAACATAACGGCTGTCATGCTTCGGGAAGAACACGTTAAACTGCTGGTTGGTCACTTCTACCTCGGCCAACCAGAAAGCTTTATCTATCGTGACGGCACATTCAGGGCTGTTATTTTCCTCGCCGTTATAACTGCCCATGACAAAACTGCCGGCAGGAATACGCACGAAATTCATAACGATTCCCGGAGCCAACTCAATGCTCTTGCGCGTTTCCTTTTCCTTGGCAAGCATTGCCTTAATGGCGGCAGCATCCATCGGCCAACCTTTGACGGTAACATCCTTTTGCTCCGGTTTTCCGGAAAATTCCGGCATAACAGGATCAACTTTGCCCTTGTTTTTCAGGTAATCGGCATAATCGCGCAATTCCTTCTTCCAGTCGACATAAACACCGTCGGCATATTTTTTCCCGAGTTCCTGGCGTCGTTCATACTGGTCAAAATCACGGTATTGGCTGATGTTGTTAAACCGACCTTTATCCGGAGCATTAAAATCGATCCAATTATAAAGCGACAGCCATTCCTCTTCTGTCAGTTCCACATTGTGGTGTCCGTTTTTCAACATGCGCACCAGTTCGCTTGTCGAGGCATGATATTCATACGGAGCGAGAACCGGCATATCGGCTTCCGATCCCTGGCGGTTGATGAACGGATGAATCGCAAGATAACTCATACCGTATCCGGTATCTTTATCCTTTCTTCCTCCGCGTAAATCCATGTTACCGTTTTCACCGTTATGACAGGAAATACAGGCTCTGTCCAGGATCGGCTGTACTTCGTAATCAAAGGTAAACGAACGCACACCTCCTTCCGGTTGGGTGATTTTCACGGGAGCCTTACGCGAAGCAATGACCCGTTTCGGAATAGGAATCTTGTTTTGATCCTCGTGACAACCGATGCAGGAAACGATCTCACCGGGCATACCGGTGAACCAGCTGCGCATCCATTGAATGGCACGTCCTTCAGAATCCAATGGTTGCAAGGCAATGGGCATGTTCGCCGGTATCTTGAATATGACAGAACCGTCCGCCTCAACAGGAACCACACCCAACAGGCGCTTGATATCCCAACCGCTCTGAATACCTTGCGCATAGAAATCCGACGGTGAAGTGATGTAGGCGTATTCATACGACAGGACACGCAATGCTTTCACGGTACCGCGCGGAACGCCGCGCAATCCTTCACCTTCGTAAATATCCTGAATGAAGACGGTAGCTTCCTTGTCTCCCAACTTGACTCGGTCAGGAATTGCAGGCGGCACCTTGGTAGCGCGCACCGGAATCGGACTGATCAATCCCTGTCCTTCAAAGGAAGCAAGCAGCGTTACATTATCAAAAACGTCCACAAGATAGATACCCCAAAGCGCATTCGGATCCAATTTTGCGGCAACCAGATAGTATTTGTCATCCAGCGGGAACGGCTTGATGAATTGCGGCCAGACATCATTGACGAGTTCATCCTTTATAACCGGTTCAATCGGACGGTTGCGATAGGGAATCTCCTGAAGCATGCCTGCAACTCCTGCCCTTGCCTTTGTCGGATCAAACAGGATAATGCGTCCCGAACGCGCGATGCCATGGTGTCCGGAAATAATGCCGACAAAGGCGGATGAATGTCCGGGCAACGACTGCATGTCAAAGGTGCTGTTCGGGAACATTTCGCCGCTGCCGAACAAGGCTTTGTTTTCCGTACCGTCAGGATTCATGTGCATGACGATACGCGAGAAATAGTGAGTAAGGTCTGTGTATTCCCAGCGTGTGTACATCACCTTGCCGTTGTGCATGATGGTCGGATTCCAGTTTGCATCCTGGTCGAATGTCAGCCGGCGCAGACTCTTTGTCTTTGTGTCATAAAGCATCGAATTACCGACAGGATCCCAACCGTTCACACAGGGAACGCCCTGATATCCGATATTGGAAATTACGATCATGCGACCGTCAGGCAAATACGCCCCGTCAAAAAACTCCAGGTCGGGTTCGACAGTGTCAACAATCGGTTTGGCTTTCCCGTCACCATTCAAGGTTGTTTCAAAAATGTTCCACCGTTTATCCGGCATGAGCGACGTAAAAAGGATGCGATTCCCGTCCCAATGCAACTTGAGGTCGGCAATGGACGCGCTTCCCTGAGGCTTGAAGACCGTACGGGTTTTGATATCCCCGCGCAGGTTGCTTAACTCAATGATATCGGCATCAAATCCTTCGCGGTTCGCAGACTGTTGGTTTGACCAGTTATTTGCCTGCGTGCCGAGATCGGGAGCCATTGCGGAATGGGCTTTTGCTCCCAGTTTGAAACGCGTGGCAATAATTTTGTCCCCGTCCAGCAATGGATTGGCCAATAATAACATCCGCTTGTGCGCCAACGCTTTCTTTGCATTGTCCAATGCTACCGTGTCGCACTGGTAGATACCGTCAAATCCTTTTTCGCAAAGGGCAAACAATTCATTGTAAACGGCATCATACTTGGCTGCATCCAGACCGGATTTTTTCATATCCCCGTAAGCCAGCGCGATTGCCTCCATATTCAGCCAATCCAATTCCTTCTGCAGGTTGATCACAGACTGTTCCTTTTCTATCAACGAAAGATAACCCCGTATCCGTTCATTCAAATCGCCCTTGGCAGCCACTGCCTTTATTGCTCCCTCGAAATAGCTTTTATCCCGTAACTGGGCGGTAAGTTTCTCAGCAAGATTCTTTTCCATGGAATCATCGGCACTCATCAGCCACATATCCAGCCCGCCGAATTGCGTATTCAACAGTCCCATTTCCTGCGGATATGTCTCCAGCAGGCGATTGATCACTTCGCTGGGAAATATGTTCAGCGCAATGAAATAAGTGGTTCCCGAAGGCGACTCGGCATCAATCCCAACCTCTGCCTCAAAACTCACATAATCTTTTTCCAGAGGATAAACCAAGATACCGTCCGCATGACACAATACACCGTGCTCATAGGTCTTACCTCCCATCTTTATCGGGTGATTATAGATGTTGGTATTCTTTTTTGGCTCGCCCCAGCCTGCCAAGGCATATGAGGGTTTGAGCGAATCAAGCCAAACGGCACTGCCGTCCGCCTTGATGAAGCGCGCGTTTCCCCAAACGGCATGGTCGTAGGAACTTCCGTCCGGACCGCCTGATGTGATCAGGACAAGTTTATCGCTTCCTTTCACTTTCACCGAAAATGGCGCCGCAGGCATACCGGCTTTCATCCATTCGGATTTCACAGGCATGCCGGATGTCTTCAGTTTTTCACGGACAGCTGTTTTTTCTTTTACGGCTGCATCAATCCAGGAGTCCTTTCCATTTTGCGCCTGGACCAGGGATCCGACAAAAAAGGACAGGAATACACTGATAATGAAAATACACTTTTTCATGTTACGTTATTTTATTTAAAGCGTTTGTTTTCTTACTGTTACGCAGATAATTGTGAAGTAACATCCAGGCCCGCGTCTGACAGTACCTGGACGGTAGCATGGCAAGTATCATTTAACTGTATATACCTTGCATTCATATGGCGAAAGGTGCACATCCAGGCTTTGGATTTTTCCAAGATTCCTGTGTGTCCACACGTCGCGGATTTCGGCATTTGTACCGATAGAAATAATCCCACCTTTGCCAAGGCGCAAATCAACCGGGTTACCTGTTTTGTTCAGGCAGGCAATGGCTTTTGACCCGTCGGATAATTCTTTCACCCATACTTCAAGCGCTTCGGTGTTAATCTTCCGTTGTCCTTGTTTACCCAAGGCATCCTGATTGATGGCAATGATTTCCGGATTTGTCAGTGTTTCCAGCGTGACAGCGCTCATATTACGGACATCGTTGCCGCAAAGTAAAGGAGCTGCCATCATAGCCCACATGCTCATGTGGCTGCGATACTGTTCGTCGCTGCATCCTTCTTTTACATCTCCGTGATTGATGCTTTGGCTTTTCCCGGAGATACCGACAATCAGCATATCAGGGTCATTCCAGCCACCCGGGCCGGCATATTGATCCAGGTCGCCGTTGATTCCGATAATATTCAAAACCCCATTTGTTTCATTGGTATACGTTGGGCTCATCCAGCGATCACGGATATCCCATGTTGTGCGCCAGCAATGTCCGCCTACACCCTTTGCCCATAACCAGGGCTGGTTAATGCCCCATTCGCAGATACTGTACACGATCGAACGGTCTGTCTTGCGAAGCGCTTTTCCCATGGCGGAATAGCGCTCAATCGCCACTTCCCGTTTTTGCGGGGCGCCGCAGTAATCATATTTCAAATAATCCACGCCCCACGCGGCGAAATCCAAGGCGTCAATGTCCTCATAGCCATAACTGCCACAAACCCCTCCGCAGGTTCTTTCCGCAGCATCGGAATAGATACCGAGCTTGAACCCGCGCGCATGCAGATAATCGGCGACATGCTTGATTCCGTTCGGAAACTTCTCACGGTTGATCTGCATACGTCCGTCTTCTCCCCGGTCAACCAGTTGCCAGAAATCATCAATATTGATGTACGTGTAACCTAAATCCCGCATCCCGTTCGCAATCATGGCATCCGCGGTCTCAATAATCAGCGCTTCCGTCAGATGCTGACCGAATGTATTCCAGCTGTTCCATCCCATCGGCGGAGTCAGAGCAAGATCATTTCCGATTGAAATCGTAAGGTTCTGAGCAGTGCTTCCCAACGGATTCTTTGCTGTCAGTTTTACTGCATAGACGCCTGCTTTTTTCACGCTACCGCTGATGATTCCTGTTTCCGGATTAAGTGCCAGACCGTCAGGCAGGTTTTCCGCACTCCATGTTACCGGACGCAATCCGGAAGTCGGTATATAGAAAAGAAAGGGTGTCGACGGATAATTACCCACAACATGCGGCGCATTGATGCGTGGTTTTCCTTCAAATACACCTGCATGACCCGCCTCCGTACCTGTGTTCGGCGAAGCACAGCCGAACAGAAACACCATACATAAGGAGGCAAAAAGCGTGAGTAAATTTTTCATCGGATATCTGTCTGTTTATATTAATTAAAGCTTCGCTTTCTGGTTCGAGAAACGCAGACCGTCCCCGTCATGGTAAGAAGCCCATTCGGAGACAATAGCGCCCTCAGGCCCTGCCAAGAGAAAATGGAAGGTTTCTATCTTCTTGAGATGAATGATTTCACCGACATGCTGTTCAACAAAATTCTTGCTTTTGATGGTTGCTTTCTGGCTTTCCGGCAAAGCAGGCAAATTCGGGGTCGCATCACCTACTTCCGAGAAATTGTAGCACATGCCCTTTCTGACCATCCAGGACTCGAACTTCGCAGGAAATTTCGTTTTTACATGAGCGTGCTCAGGAATCATCTGCCCGGGCAAAAGATAAATTTCATGGGCAAAGTATCCGTGTTCCGCATCGTTAACCCAAAAGATGCCGCCCATGCCGACATTTTCAAAATCGCCCAACCCGAAATCCGTCACCCACATATCCTTTGCCATAAGCGGCGTAAAGGGTTCGCCATAAAAAGCAAACATGTCCTTGAATGCAGCCATGGCAACATCCTGATTAAACTTTCCGTCGGTATAAAAATCGGCGTTTGTGTATTTCTTTTTATATTTCATAACTTTAGCGTCTGATGAACATGAAGTTGTTTCTTTATTTGCATCGCATGATGCGCCTGTATTTTCAGCGAAACAGGAGGCTCCTGCCAACAAGAATAATCCCAACGTTAAGGATCGTATTTTTATTTGTGTACTCATGAGGTGTTGTTTGTGTAAAATTAATAAACCGCTATGCCTTCGATCTCCACCAGCAATTCACTGCGACAGACATCGGCAAGCAAATATAAAACGGGGATCTGCAGCCGGCAGCTTGCCAACAGCTTTCGCGTAATCGCACTGTATTTTTCATCTTTAAGATAAATCCGGAGAAAACTCAGCCGTGCAAAGTAGTGCTCTGGTGCCGCCGTCTGTGTTCCGTCCCTGCCTGAAATCAGATGAAGCACATTCTCCATCGTTGTCTTAAACTGGGTTTCAAAATCTGTTTCCAGACTGTTTTCGCCCCTGATAGCTGCCGTACCTGAGATATAAACAAGCGTATTCTCGTCACGCACGGAAATGCCTTTTGCACGTTCAAATTTCGGAGTAAACCCATGATCCTTTCCGGTGGATAATACGTCACTCGAATATTTATGAGCGGCAACCTGCAAACGATTGTCTATCGGAAACAATCGGCAGCCGGATGAGGAAAAGTCCATGGCATCCACATCCACGACTATGCCTCCGTAGGCCGCCCCGATACCTGTTGCGGCAGGATAACCATCCGGCCAATCTGTTTTCCCGTAAAAGGTTGCACGCGCATTATTGAAGGATTGGTAATGTTGCCTTCCTTCCGTACTATTCGTAATGCGTTCAATGTAATTCCACTGGCGGGCAATGGCATTTAAGGGAAAAGCTTCCGCACGCAAAAGCCTTTCCAGCAATACAAAGACATCCTGCGACTGTTCATCGATGTTTCGGTTTATGATGTCCGATTGGAAACCTCCCGCAAAAAGAAAACGTCCGTCATTGTTTTGCAAAACGACATACGAGATGCCGTCCAGGAATCGATAGGTTAACCGATCATTTTCCTCCGCGGCATAACTATGCACTTCCATTGCCAAACCACTGTCCAGCGGCGCCTCCGCAACATAGCTGATAGCCGGCACCTGATGACCGCATTGTTTGGCTACCTGCGCCCGCAGTTCAGCCAATTGTTGCAAATAATCAGCATTTGACCCGGGGTTGCCAAAGAAAACCAATCGCAAAAGCGCCCGGTCAGACGGCAGCTTTGACAACAACGCTGATACCATCATCCCGAACGTATCCGGATGCGTAGCTGAAAAACTGTAATCTATGTTCCGGCAATAATTCATCACAGTGAGTTCACGTACTCGACAAGGGCATCCATTTCTTCCTTGGAAACCTTTTTGCCGTTCATTCCGTGTTTATGTGTTTCAAATACATCTCTCATGGTAGCCGCCCGCCCGTCGAAAAGATAAGGAGCCGTCCTCCACACCTCGCGCAGGGTCGGCGTATCCCAGCCATTTTCAAATTCGATATCCTCGCCGACGCGATGCATTTTCATGTCGGTAAAATACGGACCGCTGTGGCAATAACCGCATTTCAGGTCATCAAAGACTTTGCGCCCTGCCTTGCCTCTTTCACTCAGCCCGCCATTTACAAGGTAAGGGCTAGGAACCGGACGCAAGGCTTTCAGATAGGCATCCACGCATTCGGCTTCTTCCTCGCTGATTTCAAAAAACTGTATGTAGCGATAACCGGCCCTCACCGCGATTTCCGCCTTGGCACGGATTCCCGAAATCATATTGGGGGGCGTTACGTGCGAAAAAAGAAGGCTTTTGCAGTTCTTCGGATTACCGACTCCGTCGTTCATCAGATCCCAGTTCATGCCATCCATGCGCGCATCTCCAGGATGGCATCCGTTGCATGACTGCCAGCCCTGAAAACACCGCATGGCATCGTTGAAATATTTTTCGCCCTTGTCCTCAATGCTCTCGACACGGCCGGGATTGATCGCAACCGCCTTCATTGCCAGCGTCTTAATATCTAAAAAATTCAGTATGTCGGAGAAATAAGTCGGTACGATCAGCTGGCTATCCGTCAAAACCACCATGCGCGGACCGTTACCTTCCACCGGTAAACGCTGACGCATCCCATAAAGAAATTGCAGGTCATAGTTCAGTGCCTCCTTGTCAGGATACGCCTCAAAGCGTTTGAGCATTTCCTTATGATCAATGACGCTTATCTCGTGCGTTCCCGAATGCGCAATAAACAATTGGTCTTCGTTGCAGGCAATACCCCAAATCCCGGCGGCACCGCGTTCTGCCTCATCCACCAGCACAGCGCCCATAAATTCCTGTTTTTCGATATCGATCACACTGAAGGCACTGGTATTCATCCAGCCTTGCTGAAGCTGCGAAGTAGGTACCTGAAAACGTCCAAGGTTGTGCGAAATATAAATGTATTTTCCGTCCGGAGTCAGGCAGATACCGCGCAAGGCATTGCTGCCGTTTGCCAACGGAATATCTTTTACTTTCGTAAACGTGTCCATTGCGATCACGGAAACACACGATGTTACCGTATCCACGTCAGCACGCTGCGCAGGCAGGAAATTCGCAACAAAAAGGAATTTCCCGTCCTTGCTGAATATCGCCTCTTTCGGTTCACGCAATACGGCAACGGTACGCACCACCTTTCTGCTTCCGATATCCACCTCGGAAACCGTATCGGTAAACTGATTACAGACATAAAGGTGCTTTTTGTCCTGACTGAGTAATGGGAAACGCGCTCCTGACCCCACCGGGATGGATGCTACCGTCTTTCCGCTCGAAAGATCCACCACATGCAATACACCCTTTGTTTCAAAAGTAGTCACATAGGCTATGTTCCCATCAACGGCTACGCCTGTTGGTATCTCGTCGAATGTATACGATTGCAGTAATTTACTGCCGTCAGCCGAAAAACGATCCAGTTGTTTGCTTCCTTTTTCGGAAAGCAATAATTCGCCTTTATCGGTCAACGCTATAGCGGTTGTATAGAAAGGCTTTGTTTCCGATGCTGATAAGACCGGAAAACAAAATATCAGGAATAAAATCTGGAATATATAATAGCGCATATGATTATGAATTCTAACCGCACACCCTAGCAAGAGTTACGGAAGAACCTCTATAATATGACGGCATCGCATGGATCATTTCAGAAAGCGTATTGGTTCAAAGTGGCATTAACGGAATACTATCGAAAATGACAACTTCATTTTAAAGTTACAACGTTTTTAACATTTTCACGCATTATTAAATGCGATCAGCAGTTTTTGATACATTACAATCAGAAAGAACATTTTCAAATGAAAGATGCGTTTTTCTGGTCTTTTTCACGAAGCTTCCGGTAAATAGGTTTTCCCGCAAAAAGGTGTATCTGCATAGTCGCTGCTTCATAAATAAAATCTATTTTTTATCGGTTTCCGGACAACCTTTATGCTATGTAATATACTCAGGAAAACATGTAAAATTCATGGGTAAATCGCATATAAAAGCTGGTCCTGACCTCTGTAAACGGAGAGAACTGAGCCCCTTGGCTCAGTTCTCTGATTTTATACCTTACCAAAACCTATCATGAAACCTGATTACATGATAGGGAAATATTTACCAGGTGTAACGTAAACCGGCACTGAATCCGAGTTCGGTATGATCGGAATTCAGGTCTGCGTTGACATCGCCAAAGACGGAATAGTTCGGCGTGATATTGTATTCGCCTCCCAGCCCGAGCAATGCACTGTCAGGATCATTGCTCAAACCGTGCGCGGTAAAGCTGCCGTTCATTCCGGCGTAAGCTCCCTTGATGCTGCTTTCGGTATCATCAAAGCGATGTTTCCACGCTGCCAATCCATACAATCCGAAGTTACCGAAGTAACGGTCATAACGAACCCCAAGGCGGCTGGCCAACATGTCATGATCCTCCTTCGAAACTTTCATTGCGAAATCACTGCCTTTTTCCGTGAAGCCATCACGGCTCACGTTCAGCCAGTCGAAGCCGGCAAAGGCACGGAAACCTCCGCGCAGCTTCATGGTAGCATCGATACTGGCTCCGTATGTGCTGCCGTCGTAATCCGATTTACTTGTACCGCCAAGGCTTCCGATGTTTACGTAGCGTTTACTTTCGTACTGTTGGATACCGTAGCTCGCCGATGCGATTAAACTGATATCTTCCTCTTCCCAGCCACCGTAGACCGCAAAGCGCGTATCGTCGATATTGCTTTTGTCGGAACTGCGTTTCACATCCACCGTACCATCCTCATAGAAGAAGGCTGCTCCCACTACCATATTGGTATCGAAGCGGGTATCGAAACCGGCAGTTATACCGTTGGCGCGATAGTCGTAACCTTTCACATGGTTTTCACTGGCCATGTTGGTATCATAGGTAAACGGCTGAGCCCAATAGCTTTCCTTCAGATTGGATTCTGCGTTCTTGAACTTGGCTATGCTCGCTCCTTCCGTCGGATTAATGTTCACGGTCGCCTTATCCAGAGAGGTTTGCGCAGCCTGTCCCGTCATCAGACGCTGACTCCATAACTGGCGGAAATGCTCGCCGGCAAGTTCACGGCTTTGCATCGCGTGCGCCAGGGTATAACCGCTCAACTGATCCAAGAAGTTAGAAGCCTGCAAAGGATTCAAACGTACTTCTTTTGCCACGGTTTTCTTCCAGAAAGTATCGGCATTGTTCCAATCGGCATCCAGATAGGATGCTACCGCTGACTGATTTTCCCCGTCGACATATTGGCTATAATCGGGGCGGTTGATGTTCATTGTCAGATACAGGTTGTTTCCTTCCTGCGACAATACGGTGGTATAGTCTTCCGTGAAGAGTAAATCGGTACTGGAGAGCGTCACATTGTCAATATTCAGCACCATGCTGCCGGCAGAAACGATCAGGAATCTGTAACTGTCTTCAACGAAGTTATTTCCCGCGCTTTCTTTCAAAAGATTGATCGTGAATGCATCTCCGGTAAAGCTGCCGGAAACGTCGATACGGTCAGAAACCGAGATGCCAGTCAAACTGCTGTCAGCTACCGTGGAAACTTCGATACCCAAAAGACTGTCGTTTTGCATGGTCTGGTTTCCGGTGATGGTCAACGTACCGATGGAATTACCGGGACTGACTTTCCCGCCCGTTTCAACAATCACATTGGCCTGGATGTTACCGTTACCGCCAAGCGTAGCCCCGTTCCTTACGTAAAGCGTATTGCTACCATCTCCGAAGTCGCCGTTGATGAGCGTACGGCCATTTTCCAAGGAGGTCATTCCGGAATAGTTGCTGCTGTCGCCGGAAAGAACAAGATCACCGGTTCCTTTCTTGGTCAGCATACTGCCGCCCTCGAAGCTACCGCCAAAGGTACTGGTTCCGTTATTGTTCACGGTTCCGTCGGATACGAGATTCCACGTACCGGTACCGCCAAGCGCAGCCACTGTCAGAGCATTGCTGCTGCTCAAAGTACCTCCGGTGATATTCAGTCCGCCGGTAAAACCGCTGTTGGTTCCGGCGATATTCAGGTTACCGTCCCCGCTCTTTATCAGCGTGCCCGCTCCGGCAATGTCCCCGATGCTGGAATTTGTTCCGGAGGCCGTAGTAATGGTTCCCTGACCTGCACTGAACGTGAAGCTGTTGTTTGCCACAACGGAGCCGTTCATTGACAGTATTCCTCCATTGGCAAGCGTTACCGTTCCTGCTCCGAGATTACTTGCATTTGCAATGGCAACAGTGCCTTTATTGACACTGATTCCGCCACTGAACGTATTATTGCCGGAAAGTGTGAGGGTTCCCGTTCCGTCCTTCACAAATTTACCGGATCCTGTTGATCCGTCAGTGATATTGCCTGCAATGACAGCATCGGTATCCGCATTGGCATTGAGTGTTGCATTATTACTCAATGCTACCGTCGAACCGGCAGCGGCATTAAGGTTCTTCGCGGTGATGTTATTACCGTTAAGGTCAATGGTCGCTCCGTTGGCAACATTCACATTGGTATTTGCCGTAATGGCTGTCGCGCTGGCAAGCGTTGTGGTTCCTGCATTCACATTCAGGCTTCCGCTGAATGTATTGTTACCGCCAAGGCTGAAGTTACCGCCCACATCCAGATTGCCTGTACCGGAAATATTCCCGTCAGAAGTTCCGCCGTTGACAGTCAAATTACCGCCAAGAACAATACTGGTTCCCAAAGCGGAATTCAGTGTGTTCACAGCATTGTTGCCAGTCAGGTTTACGTTGCCGCCGTTGACAGTCAATGCGCCCTGGAAGTCGGTTGTGTTCAATCCTCCGAGCACAAGCGTGCCACTACCGGTCTTGGTGAGATTTGAAGCGCTGCCCCCGGTTACTTTTCCGGTGTAGTTTCCGCTTGCCACGCTCAGATTTCCGGCAGAACCCAAGGCAACCGTTCCTTTTCCGGCTCCATCCAGCTTCCCGATGGAAACGGTCTTTCCGTTCACATCCAATGTCGCCCCCGCAGTGGTTGCGGCATCATTGAAAGAGACTTCCGTGGTTGATTTCAATGCGTTGTCCACTCCGATGACCACGCTGCCGTCCCTAATCAGTATTCCGTCAGTAAACTCATTTCCGGCAACATTCAACGTCATCTTCCCGTTGCCCTGCTTGATCAGCTGTTCAGCTGTAATCGCAGAACCGGTAAAGGTGTAATTTCCGGCTGTTGTATTATCAACCGTCATGATTCCGGCAACCATACCGCTGGCGACATTTACTGCTCCTGCGGCGGTATCCGTGAATTTCACGTTATCGCCTGCCACAAAGGTATCGGGAGTCTCTGTCGTATCCCAATTTGAACTGGTACCGTCCCACATGCCGTTGCTGGTACCGTTATCCCAGACGAGCAATGCAGGGTTGGCAATTACCGTGAAACTGATCACGTTATTTTCAGCGGTGTAACTCAAATCCTTACGGGAAATACCCCATATCTTGAAGGCGTCAGCGACGGTAGCTTCGGTTACTCCGCTCAAGCTTCCGTATTGCAGCAACTGGTAAGTGTTATCACCAAAGACGCCATCATTCTCAAAGCTGATCGTTGTCTTATTTCCCGTATCAAGCGCGACTTGCCCGCTTACGACAATTTTATCGATTGTCTTCTCGGTATTATCAAAGCTTGTGCTCAGGGTTGTTCCCTTAAGCGAAAGATCCCCGGTGATTTCCAGCTTTCCGATGGTTCCTGTTCCTGCTGTAACCAGCGTTGCGTTATCAAGGTTCACATTACCGACAATGCTTGCTCCCGTATCGCTTCCGGTATTGCCGGCAGCCAGTGTTTGTCCGGTACCCAGTGTTACGTTTGCTTCAAGTGTGTATCCGGATTCCACGGTTGTATTGATAGTGATCGCCGAACCGATACGTTTGAAACGTTTGCTGCCGCTGCTGTCCACTGCGCCAACAGTCAGAGCGCTGACATTGTTCAGGCTACCGCTGAAATCACCGCTCTGAACTTTCAACGCGGTGCTGTTTCCGTCAAAGGTTCCCGCACCCTTCAATGTCTTGATCTGTGCTGTGTTTGCAGTAAAGGTTCCCGAATTAATCGTCAAATCGTTCTTCCAGGAAAGATTGCTTTGAGCGGTAATACTTCCGTCTGTGGTCAACGCCCCAGTGGAAGCACCGTCAAGCGTGACGGTCATAGCCGCTCCGGCATTGATGTTACCGCCATTTGTTTTTACAAGAACATTATCCAGTGTTGCCGCACCGGTTGTTTTCAATGTTCCGCCGTCAAGCGTCACTTTGGCATTACCGCTTCCGCCAAGGTTGCTCTGGTCGGTTACCTGGACAGTGCTGTTACCGCTTACGGTGGTTCCTCCGGTGTAGGTATTGATTCCGCTCAGCACCAAGGTTCCGCCTCCGGTCTTTTCAATGCTACCGGCTCCGCCGATCGCATAGGTAGCTGCCGTCTGCGATGCGCCGAATACCATAGCTGCATCATTCACCAAGCTTACCGATGCAAAACTGTTATTGCTTGTATTATTAAAGATGGCTTTTGCTTTCGCGCCGGCATCACCGATCGTCAATGCTCCTGTCGTCTGGATCTGACCGCCTGTGAATGTGTACGCATCCGCCCCTATAACCGTCATTGCATTAGCCACGACTCCCGCGGTATCCACTTCGACTGCTTTCGATCCCGCCGATGTATTGAAGGTAACACTGTCTCCGTTAACAAAATAAATATTGGTATTGTCTGTCTTTTTCCAGACATTGTTTGTTTCCGCATCGTTACTCCAAATCTTGTTTGCCGAAGTTCCATCCCAAGTCAAATTCAATGCTTGCGAATCGGTAATCGTTACCTTGATCTGAGTTTCATCCGATTGTGTGAAATCCAATGTTGCGCGGCCGAATTTAAAGAAACTTTTCAACTGGGTCGCAGTGTACGCATTGTATCCTGTCGCTAAGATGTAATCGCCATCGGCATCTGTCGCCAGACTGTTTACATTTATCAGATCGAGCTTGATGACTCCGGCCAATGTCAAACTACCGCTGTAGCTAATGCTATCAGATGCCCCGGTTCCGCTGTTATCAATATCCATTGTAAGGATACTGCCATTTTTCAATGAAACGTTTCCGTCGATTTGCGTTACATCGATTGTTCCGGAAGTCAAACTTCCCACGACAAATACGCCGCCTTGATCAATCGTAATCGCTCCGGTACCCGAGGTATTTCCAAAATGAAGTCCGCTTATTTTACCGCCGGCATTTACATCAACGCTGTCGGTGAAGCCGTCACTGTTCAGTATACCGCCCTCTGCGACAATAATGTGATTTTTGATGGTACCGCCAGCGTTCACATCAAAACGTTGTTGGGTAGTACTCCATCCGTCGCCCGATTTCTTTTGAACGATATAACCGCCGCTTCCTGCGTAACTATCGAGATTCAACATCGTTCCCGACTTAATCAAAAGATCCCCGACAAAAGCGCCTCCGCTGCCTTGCGACAGTCTGATGCTACCATCTTCGATGGTAGTCAATCCGGTATATGTTTGTACTGCCTTGATATACATCTGACCGCTTCCGCTCTTTATCAGGCTTCCCGTACCGCTCATTTTTACGGTAAAGTCGTAATCACCGCCACGGTAATACCCCAGAACCCCTTCATTTTTTACCGTTGCCGATTGCAAGCCTCCTAAAATGGCAAATGTATTTTTGTCCCCGATTTCAACGGTAGTATTTGCTCCTATGGACATTTGCAAATTTTGGGTGTCCCATGGATTATCGGTAAATATTACAGTGCCGCCGCCATGAATATTCAATTTCCGGGAAGTATCACCGCCTCCTTCCAATTGGCGTGTCACTCTGAAGGTTGCGCCGGATGCCACATCGATATCCCAGTTTCCTTCTCTCATTACCAGGTTCTTTGTAAGAACGGATTCGCCTCCTTTAACATAAATTTTTGAAGCGCCGTCACCATCAATAACCGCACGGATATTTCCGCTGTCATAACCATCAACAAGAGCATTTGTAAGGATTAATTCCCGAATCGGCGTATCTGCTTTTACTTTCAGCGTTCCGTCATTTATTTCTATTGTCGGCATACTGTTCGGATTTCGGCCAAAGCCTCTCCAATCCGTTGTAATAAGCGAAGCCCCTGAGTTGATAGTGATCTTGGCTGTATTATTATCAAAGGCAGAATTATCATAATTCCCTCTGTTGAAAAGCAGCGTCCCGCCATTCACGATGATTTCTCCCGTGAAGCTCATTGCCGCGTGGCTTCCGCCCTCCGTTAGATTTGAAATATCCAGAATTCCGAGACCTTCTTTTATCAGTGTTTTATCTCCGGTAAGGAAATTCTTTGCGGTCGCCGTTGCTCCCGATGCCACGTCCAAAGTCAAATCATGCTCGCTTAGGTCTATGGTTGCATAAGTTGCGAAAGTGACCGTGCCGTTCACATTGATCCGGCCTGTATCACTGTATGCTTTGATGCCACGGTTGATAGTCGCATTGCTTATTGTCAAATCCTGAGCGATAAGGGCAGTGCCAACGATACCCAGAGCGGCTTCCGCATTGCTTCCGCTTCCGACTACCTTCCCTTCGGTATTGTCCAGCATACCGTTCTTGAGCGTCATTCCCAGACCACCGGAATTATCAATGACGGCTGTCCATTTTCTATAAGTATCGCTTGCCAGCTTTCCTCCTGTCAGATCGATGACAGAACCTGCCGACGTAACGGTTATCGCTGCCTTGACTTCGTTGTTTCCGGAACTGGTCAGCGTACCTCCGTTCAAATCCATTGCTACCGTAGCTGCATTCAAAACATCAAGGAGACCTGCATTCAAAATGAGCTTGCCGGTGAATGCTGATGTATCCGCATTAATGCTGAGTTTTCCGGCCCCAGACTTATCCATGTTACCGCCGCCAAGCAGTTTTGAGTCTATCAGCGAATCAGCCGCCAGATTCAATGTGAGTGTTTTTCCCGCGAGAACTTCAATTGCGGCAAAGTGGATCCCCGCATTTCCGAAACTGACATTGTCGTTTGCTGTCAGCTTTCCGCCGGTAATGTTACCACCCGTAAATGTATAACCGGAGGCGGACACGGTCATGTTTCCTGCGAATACACCAGCGGCATCTACAGCAACAGCCTTTTCTACGGCACTGGCATCGAAGGTTACATTGTCACCCGTATAAAAACTCTGTGTACCTGCCCAGTTTGTATTTGTGGTCAATGTATTCCATCCGTTGCCCGGACTTGCACTGCCATTCCAGATGAGATCACCCACAAAACCGGAATTAACGGTCACTTTCACTAAACCGGCCGTGGTACTGTCCACGGTCACAACACCCGCACGGTAATCGTGAGTAAACACACCTGCCGCGATGCTGCCGCCGGTATGCGTAATGACATTATAGACACCGTCAAGCAACCCGCTTTCTCCGGTTGTCAAAACCAGCTTTTGCGTACCGCTTGCAGTCAACGCTCCCGCCACGCTAATGCTGTCGTAATGACTATTATCAACCAGCTTGAGACGGAGCGTATTTATTCCGGACAGATCCAACGTTCCTCCGACAGTCAGTATTCCTGTTGTTTGATTTGCATTGACGGTAGCATCCACTCCGCCGGAAATGATCACATTTCCGCTAATACTGGTTCCCAATCCGTTTACGGAAGCTGCTGCACTCGTAAGCGTCAGGTTTCCGGAAAAGATTCCCTTACTTGAAAATGAAGTAGCCGTTGCAAATGTTTTGGTTCCGCTATCGCCGTATTTAAATTCCGCGTTCTCGGCTATCTTGATTGATGTGGAAGCAAAGTGTGAAGCATCCACGATGCCATCCGAAATAACGAGTGTGTTATACGATGTGATTGTTGTTGACCCAGAATAAAGCGCTCCTGTTACTTTATCGTTTTTAAGCGTATAAACATAGGTAGGTTTATCAGACTCTACCATGGCGCCGATCACCAGGTTTCCGGTACCGTAAACCGGAGTCGTTACGCCTCTTGTCAACCCGGTATCATGGCTTGCATAATCCAGAATCAGATTGGTTCCTGAACTGGTCTGAATCGCTTTTCCGAAGTTCTCCATGTATCCGCTCGGTGACATATTATACTTCACATTGTACTTTGCTACATGGCCGTCTCCGAAAATAACATTTCCTTCGGTTAAGATAACTGCTCCCGTAAGATCAAAATTACGGGCAAGCAACATGGTTCCCGCACCCTTCTTTTCAAGATCTCCGGCTCCCGAAACAAAAGGCTGCATCGTAAAATCCACACCGTGCCAGAAAATAACTTTCGTTCCTGAAGCGACATTCGCATTTTGCTCGCGCATGCCGGTGGTATCGTTTTGCCCGAATTGCAGGGCTCCTTCTTTTACCCGAATCTCTCCGCCGCCCCCAACTTTAGGGTTTTGGGCAAGAATCATCGTTCCGGTTCCATACTTGTCGTAACCTTCACCTCCCTCAAACCTTCCGGTGAAAATAACATCATTGGCTCCAATATCGAATTTAGGCGTAGCGCCCCATGTCTGGAAATCAGCATCTATCGTGATTGAAGCTGTAATCCGCAATCCGAAATTGCCTTGTAGTCGCATGTATGTATTACCGAATCCCGTCGACGTTTCCATCGTCATATTCCGGGCATACATACCGCTATTATCTCCGCCAAAATAGTTATCTGTCCCATTGAATATTAATATCGTGGTATCCCTATCACTTCCCGTACCATTAAAAACGAGCGCACCGCGCTGTTCATTACGCTGAATATTATCATCAAACGTAATGGTTTTTCCGTCTGTTACATGGACGTGAATATAGCCGCCTCCATCACTATCCGCCCGAAGGAACTCGATCGGATTGCTGAATGAACTGGTTTGGGTAATATAAACGCTGTTTGCTCCGATCTGGGCTAATCCGGTTCCAAGAGCATTGCTTGCTCCCAAGGACAAAGCGAAATTATTAGTGCTTTCAAATATACTGCCGCCGGTAAAAGTATTCGTACGATTGATGGTAATGCCGCCAATATCCTGTCCATAGGATTCATAGCGCAATTG
This sequence comes from Opitutales bacterium, assembly GCA_031552815.1. Taxonomy (GTDB): domain Bacteria; phylum Verrucomicrobiota; class Verrucomicrobiia; order Opitutales; family JAVBMG01; genus JAVBMG01. The sequence continues at coordinate 4,787 of JAVBMG010000010.1, read as the reverse complement.
GAGATTTCCGTCCAAAGCAATATTGCTCAGATCCAGATCCTTACGGTTACTGCCGTTGTTAGAAATAAATACTGTTGCCAGATCAGCCGAACTATTTCCGATGCTACCGTTCCCTTCGATCTGATAAAACTTCTGCGAAAATCCATTCAATTCCAAAGAGGTTCCCGCAGTCATCTTCAGGTTGGAATTATTAAATGCACTTGCTGCATTTGCGGTAATGGAACCTGCCTGAAAATCAAGAGTCTGATCCTTCAGTGCATCGGTTTTGTTCAAAGCCAAAACACCTGTTGTCGCTTTTGTGATGGAAGGCGCAACCAATGATGCCTCTAATCCTCCTGCATTTAAAATAGCTTCGATTGAAACTTGTACTTGTTTGCTTGATTTCAAATTCGCGCCATCCAAGGTAAGCACTTTTCCGGAAAGACCGGCAAAGGAAACGGTTCCTGCACCGCCGATGATAATACTTCCGTTCACATCGATGCTACCGCCCTCGAAACGATAATTACTCGCCGCAAGCGTATCCACCTCCAATTCATTGACTAAAACACCTGCTTCCTGGACGGTAATGATCTTTGCTCCGCCGCTATTGTCAAAGCTTACACGGTCTTCGTTGATAAATACGGCAGAAGTATTAGTCCAGGTTTTTCCCGTTGTATTCCAGATATTTGGATTTGCGTCCGTATTATCCCATTTCCAGATCAAATCGTTTACATCCTGCGACAATTGAAGTAACACCCATCCGGCATCAGCGCCGGTACCCATTGTTAATCCCGAAAATATTTGCCGCTCGGAAAGGCCGTTAATAGCACCGCTTGTATAAGCCAAGGAACCGGCACGAAACAAACGATTTCCTGCTTTAACCGTTTCGTTAATGACCATGGTTCCACCATCTATCGTTGCGGCACCCGTCACATTCGTGGTTTCCGAATTGACTGTCCAATGACCCTCTTCAGTCAAATGCAAGCTCCCGAGACCTCCGATAACATCAATGGCAGAAGTTCCTCCGCTAATGGTTAACAGCCCGCTAACACTACCGATTTTTCCATTAACAGTCCCACCGGAAATGGTCACATTACCCGTCACCGCGCCAATATTGTTAAGCGTTCCACCGGAAACGGTCATATTACCGATAAGATTGGCCATATTAATAACCGCTGCCGTATGTGAAGGATTTGCGGTTATTTCAATGTTTCCTTTAAATGTGCCCTTATTGTCAATATTCGCAAAGGTTGTCTTATCTCCATCGCGATTTCCGTCAAAAATCAAATTCCCGTTTCCTATATTCCAGTCGGAAACATCCATGGTTGTACCGGATTCAATCGTGAAATTAATGTTATTCGGCCATCCATCTAATTGTTTTCCCGAACGAAAATCAGCTCCGTTTTTGACAATTACACTTCCTTCCTGAACATGATAAAGCCAGAGTGATCTTGCTCCGCTCCCGATAACAATATCGCCGGCGCCCTTTTTGCGCACCGGATCCCAATTATTACCTCCGTTGTGCAAATATCCGGTAAGCGTCATCGTTTTCCCGGTATCCACAAAGAATGAGTTCTCATTATGCTCGATATTTACTTCTCCCGCAATGGCAACATTTTCATAAACATAAATTCCCGCATTTTGCGTTAGATTCCATTTTGTAACAGTCGTAAAATCGGCATTTTTCCCGCGGATCGAGAATTTTGAATTATTGTATAATCGTATTTCATTATTACTTAAAGTAATGTTATCTTCCAAAAGATTAACCGAAGCATTTTCATTCGCGGCCAGATAGCCCTTCCCTAAAGCTCCTGTACTTGCATATACATTTAACACCGCATTATTATCCACCTGCACTTCGCCCGAAAAATTATTTGTGACGGACGCCTTTCCCATCTCATAAGTTTGAACGCCAGAGTCGCCCCCAAGTTTAAGACTGAGACTACAACTGCTTCCGGTATCTTTAAAAGTAATATTACGTAAATCCGAAGATCCCAGAACCTGTATATTTGACCAATCACCTTCAGATTTAGTAACGGTGCCTCCCGTTCCTGTCAGCGAGTTAACTTTCGACCAATGACCGTTTACATCCAAAGTCGCATCCGGATAAAGGGTATAATATCCGCCATGAATAATCCAATCGCTGTTAACTGCATAAACAGTACCTTCTTTTATGTGAATTTTTGTCCAATAACCGAGACCTTCCCCTCGAGTTACCCTCATTGTATCTTTAAGGTACTTTTCGACAATGCCGTCACCGTTTATTTTTCCATTGAAGTCATAGACTCCCGGACTCGCTGCCGAACCTTGCCCGCGGTAGAATTGTATTTTTCCGCTGTTTTCTATTGTCGCATTGGTGATACCTCCCGTACCCCCGGAATACGTACCTCCCGATTGCGACGGATCGCCGGCAATCAAAGTAACTCCCGAACCAACGACAACCTTACCACTCCCTTCAAAACTGGATGTCGACCCGGTAAAATGGACCTCTCCCGTTCCGATCAGATTCATGGTAATATCCAAATCATTATTCTTCGATCCGGCCCCTTTTCCAAAGTGATGCAATTTCACCACGCCGCCACTCCCAACATCAATGTCCACATTCTGCGTAAACCAGATCTTGTCGCTCGCATTGCTATTCGTGAAAGTATACACATCTCCTAAATCCGCATGGATTTTAAACAGCCCTGTCTGCAAGGTATCAACAGCAATATTCAGGAGTCCGATGTTCTTGTTAAATGTTATGTTATCACCGTTTTGAAATGCCTGAGCGGGTGACCATAAGGTCGTGTCACTGAGATTCCATGTATATGTTCCCGCCACCTTATCCCACACTAAGTCGGCAGCCTGGACATGATAAGAAGCAGTAGAGATCGCCATGGCAGCAAGACCGGTAATAGCAATTTTTGATATAAGAGATGGGTTCTTCATATGCGGAATCGGTTTGTGTTTTTTATTTAATTAAAGTCGCAGAACAGCATAAAAGAGACTGATTTCTCATGACTATTCCTTGTGAAAATGAGTATAACGCCCTTTCCCTATCCGTACTTATCAACGGATACGTCTGTTGAGAACCGTGTTTGATCACGCAATTGAGCATTGGGTATAGAAAGGTGATATTATGCTTGACGAGGTTAAGGCAAAGCTCTCTGACCGCAAATGACAAGAAATGTAGATGTTACTGGAATTCATGTAAAATCCCATGACACCCCTGATTTTCCGGAAATCGGGTTATCTTGTTCGCCCAATGCAGTATCCCTTATCGGCACTCGTCTAAGAAAAAGCGCTAAGCTACTGTTATCACCCTATCAAAACACAATGAGACTCATTACAAGTACCTTTGAGCCTATCGCAGAAAGGGTTATCCAATCTTAATGCATACCAGGATTCGTCATTGCCAATCGATACAGGAAGAAAGGTTATTCTCCCCTTGGAATAACCACATACACATTCCCTACATTTTTCCCTTCCTTGGGTGCTACATATTCTCGGTCAAATGTAAAAACAAACGAAACTGCCTTATTTGATAAAGATTTAGGAACATTATATCTCATCAAAAACTTTCCATTGCTATCAAATATATCTATACTTTCAAGCGGATGCTCAAATTCATCCAATAAAAAGGTATTACTATTTTCAAGAGGCAATTCCCAACTCTTCTCATCTGAATAATTTAATTTCAAAGAAATAACCTCTCCCGAAAAATTCCTTACAGAGTAATAAAAATGACGACATCCGCATAAAAATATTCCTATAACAATTGATATACATATTAATATTTGTCTCATTTCATTCCTCCCCATTCTGTTGCTCTTCCTGCTCCATATAAATCAGCAGAATTCTCCAGCGAATTTTTCCACGAAATTGGATGATCGATTCCATAAAAAAGATAATAGAATACTCCTAGTGTTTGAAATTGCAAAGTATGTGCTTTCTCATGATTTCCGAAATGCGTCTTATAATACCCTCTTTCTGTTAGTGCTTTGTTTCTTCCCAGTTCTTGAGCATAATATGTAAGAACATCTCCATTTAATCTCTCAAAGGAAGTCGTTGTCAAAATCGTATTTCCAAATGTAATTGCTCCTCCTCCAACCCAAGATGGGAAATTTGAAAATACAATGGCATTATACCCAAAATCGACTTCTCCGCCAAAAGGTAATGTAGCAAGTCCTGCCAAAACTCCAACTGCGGTAGCAGGTGATGCCCAAACTTTACCAACGATATCCAAGGCTCCGCCTCCTACCATACTGATTCCATCCCATATTCGCCCTATTCCCCGAAAAAACCCTCCGTCAAATAGTCCATTTCCTCGCACTTGCTTTGGATTCCACATCTCGTATAAGGAGTTATACATAGCCTGCTGCTTATGATACATGAAATTGCTTACAGGCTCTCCGCACAGTCCGCTCGGATCAACATACATAAGCGGATTGTTATTGGCATAAGCAAAGAAGTTCATGCCGCCGTCAAAACCGATAGGATCCTGTGAAATAAATCGCCCCAGAGCCGGATCATAGTAGCGATGTTTCATCCACATCAATCCCGTGAGGTCTGTCTGCACTCCCAAAGCGCCGCAAAAGAGGAACGGTGTGGTACTATCGCTCGTTCTTTGAATCATATTGCCATAGGGATCATAGGCAAAGCGTCCGGTGATACTCCCGCTAGTGTCGCTCAATGCTACCGTCGAACCTGTGTGATCAAAGTGATAATACTCCGGCACATCCGATTCACTTACCTCGTAGAGCAATCCTATTCCATACACATAACGAGTCGTTTTAGAAATAAACTGATAATACGATTCGCCATTA
>JAVBMG010000013.1:0-152684 GCA_031552815.1 Opitutales bacterium | reverse complement strand
CATAAAAAGAAAACCGTATCCAGCGTCCAAAAGTTCCTTCAGGAAAAAGTATGGTTAATCCCGAAGAATCCGCTGCAACCGGCTCATCATAAACCGGAAACAAACCGGCATCATAGATACTCAGCCGTAACGACGCATATTCACTGCCGATCGGTAAGGGTAAAAACAACACATCCTTGGATACCCCGAACAGGGAATACTCCCGGCCAAGATCGATTTCCCATACCCGGACATTTTCATCCGTTTCCGATTCAATATGATTCCAGCTTTTTTCCGAAAAATCAGCAGATCCGGAAGCAGTTAAATCAAGCAACTCGGCATTCAAGGATGCCGCCGCGAATAGAGCCGACAATGCAGCAAAAGACAATATAGGTTTTTTCATTTGGGTAATTACTTACTGATTAAAATTCAGTCTTAACAAAGCGCTGTAAAAAAGATTGCTTCCAATCTTTGCAATTGAATTATAAACTCAATTTACTCTTTTAATAAGCTTTAAACTCTTTTATTCAATAAAACATAAATGTAATTTATCATTAAAATAATGTAAATTATACCGAAATAAATAATAATACAAATTCAACAAACTGACCGAACAATCTATTTAACGATCAATTATTTGATCCAGATACATGTTATTAACTGGAATCCGTACATAATTCCAAACATTAAAAAAATTGTTTGGGGATCGGGAAAACTAGCTTATGTAAGTGATTAGTAAAATTACTCAACGCCCCAGGATTTGTTCGGATTGGGCCCCATAAAGAGCTCTAAGGTTCCGCCCTTTGTGATTTCCTTATGGTTAATATAGCACTTTGTGTACGGTTTCCCGTTCAGTACAGCTCTCTGTATATAGCTGTTTTCCCCTGAATTATCATGAGCAATGATTGTAAACGTTTTTCCTTCCGCAAATACCGGATCCAGCCGGATTTCCATTTTCCCGAACACCGGACTTGTGAGTTCATAGCGCGGATCCCCGGGACAAACAGGATGCAAACCAATCGCAGCAAGCACATACCAGGCTGACATCTGGCCGACATCCTCATTTCCGACCAAACCGACGACTTCGTTCCGGTAGGCTTTTTCGCAAATAATCCGGGTCCATTTCTGGGTCAACCAAGGCGCTCCCAAACGGTTGAACAGGAAAGGAACGTGATGCACGGGTTCATTTGCATGATTATAGTACTGATTCCAGAGGAAATCCTGAGGCGTCTTTTCAAAAAACGTATTTAAGTCTGCAAGTACCGCTTCACGTCCTCCCATCAGTTCAATCATTCCATTCACATCCTGAGGCACAAACCAGCCTTGCTGGTACGGATTTGACTCGATGCTACCGTACCATTCACGCAAACGTCCCTCTTCCGGCCAAGCGTCCCAGGTTCCGTCAGCCCTTCGCGGCCGGAACCAGCCTTTTTCTTTATCAAAAATGTTTTTGTACGCCAATGCACGTTCGGAAAACTTTTTCATAGCATCGGTTTTCCCCAGGTACTTTGCCAATTGAGCCACGCACCAGTCACTGTACGCATACTCCAGCGTTTCGGAAATCCCTAGACCTGTTGATGAATAGCCCATGTTACCGTTACCGAATTTCTCCGAAGTCTTCAGCGCGATCGCATAAGCTTTTTCCAGATCATATCCCCGGATCTGTTTGCACCAGGCATCGGCAATGACCGCAATCGCCGGATTACCGATCATGCAGCCGGAATAGGCATTCAGAAATTCCCAACGCTCGAAATAACCATTTCCGCTCTCCTCCGCCAAAGCAATCAGCGAGTTGATCTCGTCATTCACCAATCGGGGATTAATCAATGTCTGTAACGGAAACTGACTGCGAAACACATCCCATCCGCTGAAAATGGTTCGTTTCGTGAATCCGTCGGCTGTATGCACTTTTCCGTCCGCGCCCGGATAACGACCATCGACATCACTGAACATACGCGGATCAATCATCGTATGGTAAAGCGCGGTATAAAACACCTTACGTTCATCCATGCTACCGCCCGAAACTGTTATATTCCCTAATGCCTTATTCCACAACTGTTTTGCGTCTTCCCTGACCTTGGCAAAACCCGAATGGGCTATTTCCGCATTAAAGTTTCTCTCGGCGCCTTCCATATCCACAAACGAAATGCCGACCTTCAGATCAATCTCATCTCCCTCCCGTGTCGCGTATTCCGCAAAGAATCCGATATGCTTACCTTCCAGTTCCTGCTTCCCCCGCACAATCTTTGCCTCCGCAATCCGTTGCTGGTAACGGTCGCCGGTAACATCTCCCAGCTTTCTTGACCAGTCATCGGGGATATCAGCGACCCAGAATCCGTAGTCCGACAAGGGCTTGCTGAATTGTCCGTAAAAATAAACGGTGTAATCCGGCTTACCGTCTCCGTTACCCCATCCACCGCCGTCGGCCGTACATTTCATCCAGCCCCGTATCGTGTTTTCATTTTCCACCCTGATGTATTGCCGTACGGATGTCCCGCCGACGCGACGTGCCAAATCGATCTGTATCCGTGATTGTTCATTTTCCGGAAAGGTGAACTTCAATATCCCGCAATGAGGAGTCACGGTAGCATCCGCCTTAATGTTGAAATCTGTCAGTTTCACCGAATAAAAACCGGCCTCTGCGATTTCGCTTTTTTTGTCATAACGCGAACGGTAACCCTTCTCCGGTTCGCTCGCCTTTCCCGAAGCGGTTTTCAGCGGCCCGGTCGTAGGCATCACCAGCAAGTTGCCAAGATCACCATACCAACCCACCCCGCTCATCTGGGTAAATGCAAATCCTTCAATCGTCGTATGCTCATAACTATAGCCTGAACCATTATCGCCTCCTGTTATGGTATTCGGATTTAACTGGACCATGCCATAGGGAGTGGCAGCGCCGGGAAATGTCTTCCCCAAACCATGATAAGTTCCGGCGACCTCAGTACTCGAACTGGCGCCGATAAACGGGTTCACATAATCGGAAACAGTTCTTGATTCCGACGGCACATCGTGCGCAAACAGGTTTGTTGCCAGCAATGATATCACCGTTGCAGTTGTCAATAAATGTCTCATGAGTCTTTGGGTTCAACAGAAAAACAATAAACGATGGTCTCGGCATATTCTTCGCCGGGACATAAGGTGCAGGATGGGAAATCCGCCTGGTTCGGCGCATCGGGAAATCCCTGGGCTTCCAGGCAAAGTCCTGAAAACGGAGCATGCGGGCCGGAAAGATAATCGCCGGTATAAAGCTGGAGCCCCGGAGCAGTCGCATAAACATCCATTCGCCGGCCAAACTGTTTTTCCCTCAAAGAAGCCATAAGCTTCATGCTCCCGCTACGGCCGCCAAAAATGAAATAGCTGTTGTAGCCTTCGATCATTTCCTTTTTTAACGCCATCATTGAATCCATCTGACGGTACTCCCTGAAATCATAGGCTGAATCATTTACTGAAAGCACACGTCCGGTAGGAATAAATGCTTCATCCGACTCGAGATACCGATCCGTATTGATTTTCAGTTCATGGGTTCTGATATCACCCTCGCCGCCCAGATCGAAATAGGCATGGTTGGTAAGATTCACGATCGTAGGCTGATCGCAGATGGCCTGATAATTGATCATCAGTTCATTATTTTCGGAGAACAAATAACCGACCGAGAATTTCAGGTTTCCGGGAAAACCTCCTTCACCATCGCGGCTTTCCGACGAAAAGGATACTCCGTTCCCATATACCTTATAATCAAAAACCTTTTTGTTGAATCCGGAAAAACCTCCATGATTGGAGTGTTTGCCATCATTCTTATCCAGGTGATACAGCTTCCCGTTTAATGAAAACTGCGCACCGGAAATCCGGTTTGCAAAACGTCCTACCGTACATCCGAGGTAATTCCGGTCTGACAAATAATCTTCCGGTTTTTCATATCCCAAAACCACATTCCTGCGTTTTCCGAAACGATCAGGAACAACGACGGAAACAATAGTCGCCCCATAATTCAAGAGTTCGACATAGGCGCCCTTCTTGTTTTTCAGACGAAACAGGATAATATCCTTTCCGGATAACGAGGCTACTTTCTTGCTTTGTATTTCAGCCATGAGTGTTCAATGCTACCGTCCTGCTATCTGCGTTCGTTATATACTCCGAACTCAGCAATCATCGGAGTATCGGAAAACTCATCAATGAGCATCCGCACCTTGTTTCCCCAAACACGGTCAAAGCGGTGAATCTTGATTCTGTCCTTGCTTTCGCTTATGGCAATCGGTTTCCAGACGTTATTTTCAAGATATTCCAGCCTGTATTTCCTGATGCGTGAACCGTTTCCTGCTTCGGTTATCACGATCATGTTGAACGCTTGTTCGCTTTTCCCGACTTCCACCGAATACCATGGTTTCTTCACTGCCGGATTCGATATCCATGCGGAGCCGAAATTATCGTCATTAGCGAAATCCATCAGACCGGAATCATGACTCCAGCTTGAATCGCACGGTTTTCCCTTCGCAAGATTCGATGCAATGATCGGTGCATCAGCAGACGGCAGCTTCGGCAAAGGTCCTTCATGCTTCCATAATTTTCCGATCTTCGTCAAGGCTTCCACGGCATTGTCGTCAATCAATCCGTCCCTGTTCGGGGCAACGTTCAGGATAAAGTTACAATACACGGCATTGAACGGAATGATATTATTGTTAACAATATCCTCAGGGGACTTCACAGAAGCGCGCGGAAAATCCTCCTTCCAAAACCAGTACGCATTCAGCGGTAAACAGGACATAGCCGGCAAGCGGTTACTTTCCTTTGAAATATGCTGCCCGGCATTTTGCTCATATGATTTTATATCGGTATAAAACAGGATATCGGAGGGATACTTTGCCGCATTCAAGTCCATTACCACGCAATTCGGCTGCAAGGACTTTATCAACAGGTAAATATCCTCAAAGGGCACATCGTCATAAGAAATGCGTGACCAGGGCGCATCCCAGCCATCTATAAAGATCGCGGAAATCTCTCCGTAATTCGTCAGCAATTCCGTCAACTGTGCCTTTACCATCTCTATGTGCTTCGGAGTGATGCAGTTGGGTCTCAGATGATGATGCGTATCCAAAATAGAGAAATACAGCATCACTTTCAAACCCTCTGCCCGGAAGGCATCCGCAAATTCCTTCACGACATCCCGCTTCAACGGACTGCTCATGACACTATAATCTGTCGTCTTTGTATCCCATATAGCAAATCCGCTATGGTGTTTCGTCGTAAGACAACCGTAAGTCATGTTCGCAGACTTGGCCGCCTTCGCCCACTGACGGCAATCCAGTTTCCCCGGATTAAAAATTTCCGGCGATGCATTGGGATCAGCCCAGTCTTCAGACATATAAGTCGCCATATTGTAATGAATAAACATGCCGAAACGCAGATCGACAAATGCCTGCTGTGATTCAGCCAGCGACGTTGAGGATTTATCCGGCGACGCAAAGGAAACGGTAGCATGAACCGACATCCACAGGATAAAAGTAGTTATAAGTATTTTCTTCATTTTTATTTTCAGATTTACGGTTCAACGGACAGCCTATCTCCGGAAGGCGTACCCAATCCCCAGTTTTCATTCGGCGTATCGCCCATTTCCAGTACCAAAGAACCACCTTTCAAGAGTTCGGATGCAGGGAACCAGAATGTTTTCAGTTCCTTTCCGTTCAGCACGGCGCTTTGTACGTATTTGTTAATACGTGAAGCATTTCTGGCTTCGATAACAAAGGTATCGCCACGACCATACCTGTTACCCAGATCAATGACCGTCTTCTCAAACAACGGGCTTGCTATCTCGTAAACAGGGTTTACATGACATCCGCCGTCCGTCTGGAAAAGCCCAAGGGCGGCCATAACAAACCAGGCACTCATCTGTCCCTGATCTTCGTCACCGAGATAAGCATTCGCCACTCCAAACCCGTAATACTTCTCCATGATGGAACGGCTCCAACGCTGCGTCAGCCACGGACGATCAACCCAGTTGAAAAGAAAAGCAAAATGCATCGACTGCTGATTTCCCTGAACAACGGGATAATCCCAATAGGCGTCGTTCGGAGCATTGTACCGCCAAGGTTCACTTGCCGCAAAGCCCCACTCAAGGCGCGCGATAAAATCCTTCTTGCCCAATATTTTTGCCAAGGCGGGAACATCCTGCGGAACAAAATAGCTTAACTGCCATGCGTTTCCTTCCACGTAATGATGATTCGCCCCGGATTTGAAAGGATCAAACGGTTCAACAAAGCTACCGTTGCTTTCTCTCAGTTGCGCATATCCGTTTTTCGGATTAATGGCATTTTTCCACCAATTCCCGCGTGCGCTGAAAACCGCATAGTCATCCTCTTTTCCCAATGCCTTGGCAAACTGCGAGACCGTCCAATCGTCATAAGAATACTCCAATGTATTTGAAAAACGCCCGAGATCGGAAGGCACATACTTGTACTTCAGGTAAGAAACCAGGTCCCGGTTTCCGGCAAAACCGCCGGCGACATGGGTAGCCGGAGTCGTTTGCATTTTCTTCGCCGCCGCAAAGGCTTTTTCTGCGTCAAAGTCACGGATTCCCATCTGATAGGCGCCGACAATCAACGGAATCTCATGCTCGGCAACCATGACCGGAATATATTTCATCCCCGCCGGCCCTTTTGCCAGCCAGCCGTTCACATCATACATAGCCAGCTGGGAGTTCACCCATTTTGAGGACCATTCGGGAACTGCCAGATTCCAGAACTGATTAAGGTTCCAGAAGGTGTTCCAGAAAGCATCGCAACCAAGCGCCAAATGTTCCGGATTCGATAACTGCTGTTTTGTTCCGTCGGCGGCAATCCACTCACCGTTCACATCACTCCAGGTATTCCGGCTCAAGGCACGGTACATGTTGGTATAGAAACGCATTTTTTCCAGTCGGTCATCCGTGGAAATCGTCAACCGCGAGAGCAATTCATTCCATGCTCGCCTCTGGTTTTCTACGACGGCAACATAGTTCCACCCAAAAGGCCCGGTGATTTCCTTTGTCAAATTTTCAGAGGCATTGTTTATGCTCACCAATGAAATACCCGAACGTACCTGAACCACATTCGATGCTTCCGTATCCAATTCCACATACATCCCGGCATCTTTCAGTTTACTGCCGGTAATGTGACCCGCTTCCATGACTGCGTCATTCAGCCAACCGCCAACCTTTTTAATCGGACGGTCAAATTCTATGACAAAACAAACAGTATATTCCTGCTCGGCATCATCACTCCACACATGTGGTTTAGGCGAAAGCTGATGACTCCGCCCCTCAATGCGATAATCACTGACCTTCCTGATGTCTACTTCGCGCAGTTCGTAGTCGTACTCAGAAGGAATGTGTAAATCAATCATCACCCGGGCAGTCTTGTCCTTCGGAAAAGTATAACGCTGAAAACTGCAACGTGTCGTGGCGGTAGCTTCAACCCAAATGTCCGTATCGGATAAACGGACCTTGTAGTAACCCAACGGCGCTTCCTCGCTTGCTTTGTCCATCCGTGAACGATAACCGGAATCAGCATCCATCTGATCGCCTACCTTTATCTGCAAGCTACCGTTGGTCGGCATCATGCCTAAGCCTGCCATCGTCCATTCATGGATATGGCTGAAACAACCGATGGATTCGAACGAGGGTTGATAACCCGATTGCCAACCGCCATTCTGGTTGTCAGGACTCAGTTTAACCATGCTGAATGGCATCCAGGGACCGGGAGCAATCATCCACCGAGAATGAGCGGTACCCAGCATCGTATCCACATAACCTGCGACACCCTGTAAAGGTTTAGGAGAACGCCATACATCACCCCATCGGAATAATTTACCGCCGACAAAAATTCTGTATTGGCTTTGGGTTTCCCGATCAACGGCAGGCATCCCTATTTCAAATTCGCGCCTGCCCGCATCCATTTTACCGGAAAAAACAAGTTTACCGTCCAAGTCCACGGTGATTTCCGGATGACCGTCAAGATGTTCAATATCCAGTAAAAGCGGCTGAATCTGTTTCCCGTCGGATTCTATCTCGTATTCTGCCGCCTTGATCCCGCGGATAAACAATTGTTCCGGTTCTTCAATACTCACATCCTTGTCCGCGACCAACTCAACATTATCAAAAACAACCCAGGAACCTTCCAGTACCGTCAGGTTTACACAGTTTCCGCCAATCCTCAAGCTACCGGCATCCACGGGAATTTCCAAACGCTGTCCCTTCACGGTAGCATCGGTTCTGAGAACAGAATCATTTGAAACGCCCTTGAGCAAAAACGTACTGCTTCTGCTATCATTAACGCTCACTTTAAGCAGCGACTTTCCCGGATGCGCATCAACCAGATTAATAATTAATTTCAGCCTTGTGTTTTCAGGCAATGTTTTAATACCAAAAAGAATGTTGACCTCATGCGTTCTCCATCCCGAAGTGCCCCCTGTGCCAGCCCACTGATCATCAGGCCCGGGCAAAATATACGGAAAGTCATTTTTCGGCTCCGACTTTCCGATCAGAAAATAACGGTCTTCATAACCAAAATCATGAGCCAGGAAATCCTTGTATCCGGAGGGTCCCAATGCCAAGTCCGCAGATGAGCTGTCATAATTTCCTATCTTCCAGACAAGCTTTTCCTGAGCGTAACAGCAGGCGTATGCAAACGTCGCAGTAAAAATACAAAACTGTCTTATTTTCTGAAAACTTATCATTTAAAATGTGGGTATATTTACAAGGATGCAGCTGTTGAAGAATGCCCCAGTCGATTAAACTTCGTTTTCGTAGCTTTAGTTTCATCTATTTACTTAATTGGAACACAAAATAAAGAAAGTAAAAGCGCCAGGTTTTTTCATCTGCAACATTAGCAACAGAGCCATTTTGAACAACGGATATCGAATGTAATTATTTCAGAAAAACATGTAAAAAAACATGAGAGTTCATACACCCGCATTAGCAGTAATCTGAATTAGCTGACATTGCCTAAACGTACCCATATCATGAGAACCAATCTCGATGTGAAGATGCCGTTTGGCAAAGAATTATTCAACTGGGGGTAGTTGACATTAAGGCAAAACAATATATACTACAAAAACTAGTTAATATTGAGCTATTAAGGCATATGAAAACTTCCCTTTCGATCATTCGAATCTTTCGGTGTATCTTGATTTCGGTAACCGCACTCACGTTCTTTGGGACAAGTTCCAAAGATCTCTTCGGGGACGTAGCTTATCTGCGTTCTGATGTAAAAGCGCCATGGAGCGTTGACTCTACTGATCCGGGTTCCAATGAAGCGGCGATGGATACCGCCTTCGGTTCAGGTAACTGGGGAGACCTGCGGTTTGAGACCGTCGATGCCAATTCGCTTTTCAGTTCGGCTTACACCTTCATCTTTCTTGAAGGAGGAGATACTAACGCCAATAGTATGGAAAGCTTCCTCACAGATAACCAGACTCTCATCCAGAACTGGGTCAGCAACGGAGGCAGCCTTTTCCTGAACGCCGCTCCCAACGAAGGCTACGGTATGGACTTCGGTTTCGGCATAAGCCTCAATTATATTCAGGAGGACGAATTGACGCATAGCCACAATGCGATTCCCGTCGATAGCTCGCATGCCATTTTTAACAAACCTTATGGCGAAACAGGATCAGAATTTACAGGTGGATGGTTCAGTCACGCAACCGTAAGCGGAGACAACCTGACTCCTCTCATCATGGGCGACGTTGGCACTATACTTGCCGAAATGTCCTATGGACAAGGCCATATCCTGGCCGGAGGAATGACACTGGCTTATTTCCACGATCCGAAGCCACAGTCCTATGAACTTTTAGCCAACATTCTCGCCTACGGCGCATCAGCAGGAACATCACCTATTCCGGAACCTTCGGCCTATGCCCTGGTAATGGCAACAGGCTTACTCGGAATGGTATCCATTCGGCGCAGAAAGTAGAATGTTTATTTTGCCGACCTTCAGCCCTCGAACTGAAGGTCTTTTCATTAGTATTTGAGCGCAAAAGCCACAATCAGGAAAACCTGTTTACGTAAAAATAGAAATATTCTACCTCAGTAAACAGCAAATAAAACGCTGTTGACAGGATCAAGGCAGAATAATGTATACTACAAAACGATAATTATTATTGAGCCATCGGCATATGAAAACTTCCGTTTCGATTATTCGAATTTTTCGGTGTACCTTGATTCCGGTAGCCGCATTCGCATTGCTTGGACTGAGTTCCAAGCAGCTCTTCGGAGACGTAGCTTATCTGCGCTCCGATACAGAAGCGCCATGGGGCATTGACTCTAGCGATCCTGGCTCGAATGAAGCGGCAATGGATACCGCCTTCGGCTCAGGCAACTGGGGAAACCTGCGGTTTGAGACCGCCGATGCCAATGCACTTTTCAGTTCGGCTTACACCTTCATCTTTCTCGAAGGAGGAGACGATAACGCCAATAGTATGGAAAGCTTCCTCACAGATAACCGGACTCTCATTCAAAACTGGGTCAGCAACGGAGGCAGCCTCTTCCTGAATGCCGCTCCCAATGAAGGCGACGGTATGGATTTCGGTTTTGGCATAAGTCTCAATTATATTCAGGAGGACGAATTGACGCATAGCCACAATGCCTTTCCTGTTGATAACTCGCATGCTATTTTTAACAAACCGTATGGCGAAACAGCGCCAAAATTCACTGCCAATTGGTTCAGCCACGCAACTGTAAGCGGAAATGACCTGACCCCCCTCATCATGGGCGATGTTGGCACTATACTTGCCGAAATGTCCTATGGACAAGGCCATATCCTGGCCGGAGGAATGACACTGGCTAACTTTCATTCACCTCAACCGGAAGCTTATCACCTTTTGGCCAACATTCTCGACTACGCTGCATCGGTAGGAACATCACCCATCCCGGAACCTTCGGCCTATGCCCTGATAACGGCAACAGGATTACTCGGACTAGTATCTATCCGGCGCAGAAAACAGAAATAATCATTTATGTATAGCATGAAAAGTTCCGTCTCTATTATTCGCATTTTTCAATATGCCTTGATTCCGGCTGTTGCATTGCTTGGACTGAGTTCCAAGCAGCTTTTCGGGGACGTAGCTTATCTGCGTTCCAATACATCCGCCCCATGGGGTGTTACCTCCAGCAATCCCGGCTCGAATGAAGCGGCAATGAATACTGTTTTCGGCACAGGTAACTGGGCGGACTCCCGGTTTGAAACGGTTAATGCCAATTTGCTTTTCAGTTCGGCTTACACATTCATTTTTTTGGAAGGGGGAGACAATACCGCCAATAGTATGGAAAACTTCCTTATCACAAATGGGACGCTCATTCAAAATTGGGTCAGTAACGGAGGCAATCTCATCCTGAATGCCGCTCCCAATACAGGCGATGGCATGAGTTTGGGGTTTGGTGTCAATCTGAATTACAATAATGTTTCTACGCTAAGCAGTACAGGTACGGCAGCCGATAGCACGCATGTTATTTTCAACGGACCTTATGGCCAAACGGGATCACGATTTACGGGTACTCGATTCAGTCATGCAACAGTAAGTGGAAACGACCTGACTCCTCTCATCTTAGGGGATGTAGGCACCGTACTGGCCGAGATGAGCTATGGACAAGGTCATATTCTCTTCGGAGGAATGACGCTTGCCAGTTATCATGCACCAAAACCGGATGCTTATAATCTTTTAGCCAACATTGTCGCCTACGGCTACGACCCATCACTCACACCGATTCCCGAACCCTCTGCCTATGCCCTGATAACGGCAACAGGCTTACTGGGATGCGTCGCCATCCGGCGCAGAAAACAGAAATAATCATTTATATAGTATGAAAACTTCCGTCTCTATTATTCGCATTTTTCAATATGCCTTGATTCCGACTGTTGCATTGTTTGGACTGAGTTCCAAGCCGCTCTTCGGAGACGTAGCTTATCTGCGGTCAAATGCACCCGCTCCATGGAATGTTGACTCGACTGATCCCGGTTCGAATGAAGCAGCGATGGATACTGTTTTTGGCACGGGCAACTGGTCTGACTTACGGTTTCAAACCGTCGATGCGAACTCGCTTTTCAGTTCGGCTTATTCGTTCGTCTTTCTGGAAGGGGGAGATCATAACGCCAATAGCCTGGAAAGCTTCCTCATAGACAATCAGACTCTCATCGAAAGTTGGGTAAGTAACGGAGGACATCTCTTCCTGAATGCCGCTCCTAACGAAGGTGATGGGATGGACTTTGGTTTCGGCATCAGCTTGAATTATAGTGGTGGCAGTACCAGCAGCTTTTCAGGAACCGCTGTCAATGGTTCGCAGGTCATTTTTAACGGACCTTATGGTCAAACAGGACCGAACTTTACGGGCGATTATTTCAGCCACGCAACAGTAAGCGGAGATAACCTGAGTCCTCTCATCATGGGAGACATTGGCATTGTACTGGCCGAGATGAGCTACGGAGAAGGGTATATTCTCTTCGGAGGAATGACTCTCGCGCACTTCCACGAACCCGAATCAAATTCTTATAACCTTTTAGCGAACATTGTCGCCTACGGCTACGACCCATCACTCACACCGATTCCTGAACCTTCGGCCTACGCCCTGATAACGGCAACAGGCTTACTGGGATGCGTCGCCATCCGGCGTCGAAAATAAAACCCGATGATTTACAGGGCCTTCAGTTTTTATTCTGAAGGTCTTTTTAATCATCGCCTGGAGATAGCCTATCGGCCATACACTCTTTCTATCCTCTTCTGCTATACAAAGACTCTTGACGCCCCCATCTGCCGGATTACCATTTCCCCGTCGAATGATTCAAAAACCATCAATCAAAACTGATATGAATAAACTAACCGCCTCTATTCTTCTACTGCTAATCAGTATACCCGGATTGTTCGCACAGGAAAACACGGGACAGGCTGTAGCCATACCGGAAGCTTCCGTCGAAAGAAATTTCTACCTGACTCCGAAATTCTATCTCGTTTTTGCGGACTCAGACGCGATTGACTTTGATACTACCGGCGGTATCGGACTGGCGTTCGGTTATCAGTTCGGCCCGGACAAACAAATTGCTGTCGAAGGTGAAATCGGCTATGCCGGTTGGGAAACCGATTATGGTTTTTACTACACTTACGTTGAAGATGATCTAAACGTTTATCCTTTCCTGCTTACCCTCAAATGGAATCCTAAACTCTCGGATAAGTTACGTTTCTCCATTGGCCCGACAGTTGGTTTCACTTACATCCACCGCAAGATTTACGAGTATAATTATTGGTACTGGCAATCACACAGCGATGATTCATGGGAATTCACTTACGGAGGAACCGCTTCCATCACCTATGCGTTTTCTGAGCGGCTTGCCCTTGAGGTCGCTTATCGTTTCATCCTCGTAGACGCCGATTCCGAGACACGGGTACACCTGCCATCCGTCGGTCTCAGTCTCTCTTTCTAAGAATCGGTCATTGCTTACAGTTTTCGTAAGCCTTTCTTTTCCAGATAGCGGATCAGCTCTTTCGGACGATCAGTCTGAATCATAGTTGCTCCCTGCGTTAACACCCAACCCCAGTTGGCATCGGGATCGCTCAGCGATTTATCATCGGTATGCCCGCCGCAAAGCGAATCCCAAAGCGTATTTACCCAGACACGGCTATTTTGTTTTCTGATTTCTGAGATAAATGCCAGGGCAGGAAACTTGTCTGTATTGAATATAACTTCGACAGCAAACGGTTTCCGTGCAGACAAAAAGTCCGCAATCTCTTTTTCCGCGTTTGTTTTGTCCAAATCAAATACAGGCATATAGAGCATGCCTTCACTTTCCTTGAACAATGCTTCCACTTTTTCCGGTGAATGCCTTCCCTTGATCACCACCTGTCGCTTCGTACCTGTCTTTTCAATGATCGGAATAATATCCTTAATGTATGCGTCGCCCTTATCAATATTCACCAAGACCCTGTCCTTACAGGCAAGTAAAGCCTCTTCCAAGGTACAGACCGTTTCTTTGCTCATGCTACCGTCAGCATTTTTCAAACGGAATGATTTCAATTCTTCAACGGTGTATTGGCTGATGAAACCATGTTTATCGGTCATCCGGTCAACAGAATTGTCATGCATAAGGACATAACCGCTGTCCTTTGTTTTCTGAATATCAATTTCAACCATATCCACTCCCATCGTTGCTGCACCTTCAATGGCTGCCACTGAGTTTTCGGGTGCGTTTCGCCAATCGCCGCGGTGAGCGATCACAAAAACATAGTCTGATTGCGAATCACCCAAAGCTTTGAGCAACGCATCCATGCGTGTTTGCGCCATCGCAAAGAGTGGCGCAAAGAACAGAAATATATATCCGATGAATTTCATTTTAACGATTCTCCTTAGTGCGGTTAGTCTATTTCTACTTCTTTGTTTAATCGAATGTCTGCCGAAGAGGAGCCGATCATGAAAACATATTTCCCGGCAGGCGTAACAAAGGCCTCTTTCTTTTCGTCCCAGACACGGAGATTTTCTTTTTCTACCTTTATTTCTACGCGCTCTGCCTTTCCTGCTTTCACATGAATCCGTTTAAACCCTTTCAATTGTTTAATCGGAATGGGTCTATTTGTATCAGGCAACTTCACATAGAGCTGAGCGACTTCGTCTCCGTTCATTTTCCCTGTGTTTTTGACATCAAAGGAAACTTCCAAGTCACCCCCATTGTCTTTCACAGACATATTTTCATAAGAGAAAGAACTGTAGCTTAATCCGTAGCCAAAAGGATACAGTGTTTTTTTGTTAAAATACATGTAAGTCCGTCCTTTGGTAATATCATAATCATCAAAGGGAGGAATTTCATTCAAATCATTATAATAGGTAAGAGGCAGCCTCCCTCCCGGATTATAATCTCCGAAAAGTACTTCTGCCACCGCGGTACCGCCTTGTTCCCCAGGATACCATGCATTTAAGATCGCAGGAATATTTTCATCAATCCAGTTAATCGCCAAGGAACTTCCCGCGACAAGAACCACGACGGTGTTTGGATTCACTTTATAAATTTCCCGGATAAATTCTTCCTGATCCTTCGGAAGCGCAATATCCTGACGGTCCTGCCCTTCTCTTTCTATGCTTTTATTGATTCCCAACACAGCAATCGTCATCTCGCATTCGCGAACTGCTTTTCCTGCATTACCATACAATGCCAATCGGTCTTTTTTATCCACGACAGGGATTTTCCATGCCAATTTTGCAACGGCAGCATCGCGATCGTCAAAGTATTCCGCTTGAATTTCATAATCTTTTCCCGCCTCCAGATCCATAGAGAACGTATCTGTGCTTACCGCACGGTTATGCCAGGAATCAATCACCCGTTTTCCGTTAATCATCAAACGGCAACCATCATCGGAAGAAAAAGCGAATGTGTAATTTCCGGAAACCGTCGGACGCAGTTTTCCTTTCCAACGGATAGATATCGGCGATTTAGGCAGGAACGGATCCGGAGCCTGATTTGCGGGTTCGTAATTAATCCATTCATCGGTCCTGACTTTCGGCTCTCCTTCCAAATGTCTGTTTGAAAAATACTCCGCCCGTAATCCTTCCGGGAAATAACCGGCAGTAATCATCTCATAACCGTCTAATGCCGAAACCCATGGCGCATGCACAATCTTTACCTGATCTCCGACTTTGTCCTTGATCCCTTGAAGTACAGAAACCGGTTGATTAACCGGAAAACCGCTGTAATCCCCGAACTCACAGTTTGCCGCATTGATTCCCACGACTGCGATTGATTTGATCTTTTTCATATCAATCGGAAGTGTATTGTTCTTATTCTTCAACAGCACAATGCTTTGCCTGGCTGCTTCCAGAGCCAATCCTTTATGCTTTTCAGAGCCCACAATTTCCGGAGAAATTTTATTGTAAGGATTATTCTGCGGATTATCAAAAAGGCCCAATTTCATCCTGGCCCTCAAAACTCTGTATGCCGCAGTATTAATATCCTCATCGGAAACCATTCTTTGCCAGTAAGCATTTAACAAAGGCTGCATGTAAACGTTATCTCCGCATTCCAAATCCAGTCCTGCTTTAATGCTTAACATAGCTGCTACTTCTTTGGTTTTTATGTATTTATGATGGCTTACAAGCAATGCCGGTGCACCGCAATCCGAAACCACATACCCGTCAAACCCCCACTCTTCCCGAAGCACCTTCTGCAGCAACCAATTATTCACGGTACAGGGAACACCGTTAATGGCATTATATGCGGTCATTATCGATGCTGCCTTTCCTTCTTTCACACATTGCTCAAATGCAGGCAAATAATATTCCCTGAGATTTTTCTCCGATGTCCGCATATCGCACTCAAAGCGATTATGCTCTTCGTTGTTACCGGCAAAATGCTTGGGAGTCGCCACGACTTTCAGATATTTGGAATGATTGCCTTGAAGTCCTTTCACAAACTGTGCTCCCAGCGTACCGCTGAGAAAAGGATCTTCCCCGTAGGTTTCCGGAGTTCTTCCCCAACGCGGATCTCTGGCCATATTAACCGTAGGAGACCAAAACGTAAGCAAATCGCTGAACTGTGCTGTTTGCTTTTTGCCTTGTTCCAATTCGTTCCAACGCCCACGTGCCTCATCGGAAATGGCCGTTGCAATCTCATAATGCAATTCGGGATTCCACATGCTTGCCAATCCTATTGCCTGCGGAAACACGGTGAAATTACCCGGGCGTACGACTCCGTGCAAAGCCTCATTCCCATGATAATACTTTCCGATCTCCAACCCGGGAATTTCCGGAGATGTTGCCCGAAGCAGACTGACTTTGTCTTCTATCGAAAGCTTTGATAAAAGATCCATGGTCCGATTATGAATCGGAGCGTCTTCATTCAAATATAACTCTTTTTTCTGTGTTTGAGAAAAAGCAGTCTGAATGCCGCACAAACACAATGATACAAGGAAACTACTAATGATTTTCATAATTAAAAATCGTTAAAGTTAATTAAAATCCCCAGTCAATAGGTCTGCCTTCTTTTTTGGCTCCCCATTGAGACGGCTCCGAACCCATTTCAAATTCAATCACTCCTCCCTTCATCATATCTTCGTGCCGGATAAACGTTTGTTCATATTTGTTTCCATTCAATGTTACCGATTGAATATATATGTCCTTCGGAGATGATTTCTTGGCACGAACGATAAATGTCTTTCCTGAAGGCATCGTTATCGAAGCATTTTCAATCAAAGGTGATCCTATTACATAAACACCATTCGCCGGATTAACCGGATAAAAACCGATCGCACTGAATACGTACCAAGCCGACATTTCGCCGCAATCATCATTACCTGCATAGCCGGATGAGGTGTTGTTGTACATTTCATTCAGAATCTTGGATACATAGAACTGTGTCTTCCACGGTTTGCCGACATAATTGTATAAATAAGCCGCATGGTGACTCGGTTCGTTGCCATGAGCGTATTGCCCGATAAATCCCGAGGCGTTATGATTCAGGTCACCCTGATGATCCAGTGTAAAGAAGTCGTCGAGTTTTTTTGCAAACACCTCTTCCCCGCCAACCAGATTGATCAATCCGTACACATCCTGCGGAACGTACCAGAAATACTGCCAGGCATTTCCCTCCGTGAACGGATAACCTCCGTTTGCACCGTATTTGAACGGATCAAACGGTTCCATCCAGTTCCCCTTGTCATCTTTTCCCTGAAAAAAAGTACTCTTTGGATTGTACAGGTTACGGTAATATTGGGAACGCGCATCAAAGCGTTTGTAATCGTCCTCCTTACCCATTTTCTTTGCCAATTGCGCGACACACCAATCGTCATAGGCCATTTCCAGGGTGATGGAAACCGACTGCGTCTGAATATTCTCAGGCATATATTTGAACTGTTCCCAAGCAGTAAACGGTGAACCCGGATGCGGTATAAGCGATGACTGCTTTACCGCTTCGTATGCTTTCTCCACATCAATGCCCGGAGCGTTTTTGAAAACAGCATCGACGATAACCGGAATCGAATGATTTCCGATCATGCAATAATTATCCTGCCCCCAAAGCTGCCAGATAGGGAGATAACCGTAAGTCTCATACTGGCTTATCATACTGTTTACAAAGTCGCCAGTCCGTTCCGGTTGCAAAAGCGTGTAAAGCGGATGAGCGCCGCGATACGTATCCCATAACGAAAAGGTCGAATAATGCACACCCTGTTTCAGGCGACGCGTTGAATAATCAGCCGCCATAAATTCACCGTTCACATCAGACAAAGTATTCGGCTGGATAAACGTATGATAAAGAGCGGTGTAGAAAATCTGTTTCTGAATCGCTTCCGCTTCAATTTTTATTTTCCCTAATTCCTGCTCCCAGGTATTTTCGGCAACGGCGACGGTAGCATCAAAATCCCATCCGGGTATTTCCTTCTCCAAATTTTCCTTCGCATTTTCAACGCTCACCGGGGAAAGCGCCAACTTAACCAGCAAAGGAGCATCCGCTTGTGTATCGAACTCAAATACTCCCCTGATATGCGATCCGTTCACCACTGAGTTATTCCGGTAAAATGTATAACCGTCAGTCATTACGTTTTCCCGGATAGGCTGGGAAAACTGTGCATAGAAATACACCTTACGCAACTTCGCCCAACCGGTAATCACGCGATAACCTTGAATCGAGTATTCATCGACCATTTTGAACTGGGAATTGATTATGCGTGTTCCCCATCCGCCCTTGTCACGCGAATGAACCAGATCGAAGACCAACTGATGCTTCGCGCCTTCCGGAAACGAATACCGATGAAAGCCCGCACGTGTACTTGCCGTCAATTCCGCATTGATATTCGTATCCAGCAGTTTCACCTGATAATACCCTGGTCGCGCGCTCTCCTGCTCATGCGAAAAGGAAGCATTATAGGCCGTCTTCATGACAGGTGCATGATAATGCAGTTCCGACATTTCATTGTTGGTTGTCGGCATCAGCAAGACATCGAACAAATCAGCTGCTCCCGTTCCACTCAAGCGCGTATGGCTGAAACCATAGATTTTCGTCTTGTTGTAATCATAACCGGAAGCATCACCCCAATCAGGAGCTTCACTTGTATCAGGACTCAGCTGAACCATCCCGAAAGGAACCGTCGCGCCGGGATAATTGTTCCCTGACAAACTGGATGCTACCGCACCTGTCCCAATGAATGGATTCACATAGGATGTGACTCTTTTCTCTTCCGTTTTGCCAAATGCCGATAACGGCACAAGCATGAAGGCAATCGCTGCCAACAAATAATTTTCCTGTTTCATCTTCATGGTAATCAATAAATTTATTTTCGTTCTATCGTAAGCACATCTCCGGTGTTGAATGCTACCGTGATGCAGTTGTATTCATCAGGCAAATACTCCCGGATTTTTCCGTTCATTTTAAAAATCAATCCGGAGACAGACGGTAACTTGATTTTATAACACTGCTCCTGAGTCGAACGGACGCTTGCGCGCTCGATGTTGCCATCTTTCCACTTCAGGTCGACAACGCCGCCGCCCTTGACACACAAACCGTTAAAAAATCCGGTATTCCATTCTTTCGGCAATGTCGGTAAAAACTCAATATAGCCCTCATGATTCTGGATCAGCATTTCTCCCATTCCGGAAACACCGGCCTCATTTCCGTCAAAAATGAAAATATCCCATGGCGCGCCGGCAATACCTTTCGGAGAGATCGTAAAGAGGTTCTCACGCGTGAACCCGCTCAGGAGTATGCGGATGCTTTTGTAGGCTTCCTCCGGTTCCTTTAAGCGTGCGTAGAAATTAATCATGTTTGCGCGACTGAATTCAACATCCTCCCAACCTTCCGAATGCAACTGGTTATAAATGGATTTCTTTGCGGCGGCAGCCAGAACAGGAGTGCGTTCAAGCGAAATCTGCGACAAAGGATAAAGCGCTATCAGCTGCGAAGAATGTCGGTGATTCGGATGCGCACTCAAGACATCATCATACCATTCCTGCACGGTACCGCGCGCACTCACCTTGATCGGCGGAAAACGTTTCAAGGCATCCTCCAGTTTCATACGAAATGCGGTATCAACGCCCAGTATTTTTGACGATTCAATGCAGGCCGTGTAAATCTCGTAAACCAGTACCCGGTCGCAGGTTGGCATCATTGACAATGCCAATTCCCAATCATTAAAGAGGAAGGTATTTTCCGGTGAAATGCTCGGCCCGGTCATCAGGTATCCGGTTTTCGGATCCTCCACCATGTAATCCAGATAAAATTCGGCTGTCTTTTTCAGAATCGGATAACCCTGTGTTTTCAGAAAATCCCTGTCTTGGGTATACTCATAATGACTCCACAGATGCGTGGCAACCCATGCGCTCGCCGTGGGGAAAAGACCCCAGTTTACGCCTTCTCCCGGAGCGGTATAACCCCAGACATTAGCGACTGTATGCGCCACCCATCCGGGACTTCCATAAACTTTCTTTGCGGTCTTTTCGCCATGTACCGATAAGTCTTCGATATAATTAAAAAACGGTTTATTCAGTTCATGCAGGTTCGTGATGTTCGAAGCCCAGTAGTTTTGCTCCGTATTGATATCCAGATGGTAATCACAAGTCCATCCCATGTTGCAGGCCAAGTTGTCGTTCCAGACACCCTGCAGGTTTGCAGGCAACGGCGAATTTTCACGCGAAGAAGCAATCAGCAAATAACGCCCATACTGGAAAAACAATGTATCCAGGCCAGTATCGATATTCCCTTCCTTGATTTTCGCCCAGCGTTCGTCAGTCGGCAATGCAGCGGTTTTGCTCTCTCCCAGTGAAATGGATACACGATCAAACAGTCTCCTGTAATCGGCAACATGTGCCTGTTTCAGCCTAGTGTAGGTTTTAGCGGCAGCATCGGAAATCGTTTTGGCGCACAACGCCTGGTAATCGGTGTTTTTGTAATTCGTTCGTATGTCCAGAAGCACAACGGCAGCATCGGCGTTTTTAACTGACAGCCCGCTCTCTTTTTGTTCCAGGCTGCCGCCCGTTACCAGAATACGGATTTTGCCCAGAAAATGTACGCCGCCGGGACCGAGTTTCGGGAAAGAAACCTGTCCGTCGAAACCCAGTTCATTACCGTTGACCGAGACGGTTGCATCACGCAACAATGCCAGTCCCATGTCAAAACTCAATGATCCTGGCTTATCGGCAGAGAAACGGAAAACCAGGAGATTATCCGGATTCGATGCAAAATACTCACGCGTAAATGTCACGCCATCCGCTTCAAACGACACCCGGCTTATGGCATCCCGTAAATCCAATTCACGATGGTAGTTTTTCACTTTTGACGCATCCTGGTCAAAACGGAATACCAGATCGCCGACAGGAACATGCGAACCGAAAGAATGCGGCGTTCCAGACAGGTATTGGGTACCGAGACCATTCCCCTCAATGTATTTTCCTTCGAAGAACAATTGTCGGATTTCTGCGAGTTTTTCCTTACCGCAGGCCTTCTCCTGATTCTCGTCGGGTTGACCGGACCACATCGTGATCTCGTTCAATGCTACCGTCTCCTTTTCGATTCCGCCATAAACCATGGCGCCCAAGCGACCGTTTCCTATCGGTACAGCCTTCATCCATTCATCGGCCGGTTGTCTGTACCAAAGCTTCAGGTCTGCCTCGGGCTGGGCATGCACAGCATGTGAACCGAATAAAACCGCTATAAATAATAATAATCTGGACATAGCTTCCCGTTTGAAAACCATTTTTCCCCTTTATTTCTTGTTTGCCGATTCTTCAAACATTCTGATCGCTTTCCAGAGAACGCCTGCGGAACCACGGAAGTTACCCGAATTCGGTTTCCCATCCGGTGTCCACCATTCATAAAAACCATTATGGGCAATCACCCGGTCAAGCATCGGCGAAAGAGCCTCATTGGCTTCCGCATAGAATCCGTTTGCGATCAACTGTTGCACCATGCGGCCGCCAAACCAGGTCCAGTCACCGCCATTCTGATAAGAATACGGTACCATCCCCGTATTCTTGAAAAAACCTTTGGGATACGGAGGGTAAACCGTCAAACCGATGGATTGCGCGCCTGCAGCCTTCACATTTTCCTGCATCTTATGATACGCCTCCAGTATTTCCGCCTTGCTCAACAGCCCAGCTTCAATGGCTATCGCCGTGCCGCCATGGTAATAGATCTGGTTTTCGTCAAAATCTTTCGGGAACGGCGAATCTTTCAGGTAAATATGCGGAATGAATTTCCGACGCTTATCATCCCAGAGGTATTTGCGGACATGTTTCCGGATTTCCTGGTCGACGTTTGTCCAGTATTCACGGTTATTTCCCGTCATTGCAAGATAATCGCGGATGGCTATCAGAAACATGGCATTATCGTAAATATCAACGCAGTGGTTTGAAGACTCATCCATGTTAACACCCCATTCGTGCTCCGGCTGAATGTCACCCCAATCACATGTTACCGCTCCCCATAATAATCCGTACTGCTCACTGTAACGTTCCTTCATAAGGAAACGCATGGCATCATCCATCCGCACAGCAACTGTTTTTCCGCCAATCACTTCCTGAAGGATTTTGCGATCACCGGTAACATCAATATACTTACGGATTGCCTGGATAAGCGAGGATTCCTGATCGGTCTCGACAGTATTTTTATGTGCCGCCAAATCGGGGGCCAAGTCGCTGTAATAAAAATTATACGAGATACGTGCCTCGGTTTTCTTCACGTAGCCGTCCACGATGTTACCGTCTGCTCCCTGAAACTTGAAAAAGATCAGCAAGGCTTCACGTATCTTTGATACATCACCGACTTTGCAGGCAAGTTCAATGAATGTATTCAGATCACGAATCCAGACCTCATTGTAGCTATCCCCTGCGTTAAGTCCGCTACGCAACAAATCCTCGGCCTTTTTTGAAACAGTTTCCATGCGCCCGTCCGACTTGGGCTTTCCGGCAGGTTCCGGCAACGGTTCTTTCGCTTTGTTCACAGCCTCGTCCGCAAGCAACGCCGAGCTCACCGAAAGGAATATCATAAGTAAACGGAACAATTTCATAATATGTAACAATGTTTGGATTTAATAATCACGGTAATATGGAAATACGGTATTTATTTAAGTCCGACTCTGTCGCGCAATGCATTCAGGACTTCTACATCCTTGTCGCGGATTCTTCCCTCGCGGTTTGGCGGCGCATTCAGAATCAGGATATTATCCTGGGCTGTCGCTATCCGGAACAGATTTTCCAGTTCATCAATGGATTTGTACTCCTTGTCCTCGGTATGATAAAACCACCGTTGACTGAGAACCACGGTTGTTTCCCAAGGCATGTAATAGACTGCACCCTCATGAATGAAGCGCTTTGGATCCGGAGTTGCCGGCAAAAGCGGGTCTCCGAGACGAAAATCACCCGGGAAATAACGGATGGGAAAACCTTCTTTCTGATCGGATGGATTTGCGGCCTGTTCAACGTTACCGGGCATCCCGATACTCCAGTTGATGCCGATCTGGCATTGCGGCGCTTTTGCTTTTATCGTCCGGTAAATCATTGGCAAATCCCATCGTCCCGCCGTCTTTTCCCAACTGCCGTCAAACCAGAACTCGACCACTTTTGTATGTTTCTGGACAATATCCAGCAATTCATTCAACTGTCCGGTTACATACGTATTGTATCCGGCATCCAGCGCAGGATTCCCTGTATCGGCATTTTCCTTCCTGTCCCAAAGCGAATAATACAGGCCAAGTCCGATACCCTGCTCGGCGCATTCCTTTGCGACGGCTTCCACAACATCCGTTTTATTGCCTGAGCTCGCAACATCGTATTCCGTGTATTTGCTGTCCCAAAGACAAAATCCCTCATGATGTTTCGTAACAAGGATGATATACTTCATTCCGGCTTCCTTTGCCACACGCACCCATTGCTTGGCATCAATCGTTGTCGGAGCATAAGAGGATGCCGGCTTCGAACCGTCCGTCCATTCCTCGTTATGAAATGTATTGATTCCGAAATGAATAAACATCCCGTATTTACGGGCAATCTGTTCCGACTGCCACAGACTCGGATAAGCCGAGGGAACAGGTGCATTCACTCCCGGGTTTTCGACCGGGTAAATACGGATGGCAAAACCGCCGCCCGCCGCACAGGCAATGTCCAGAACGGTATCACTATCCACGGTTTTTTCCTCGTAAATGTATTGCTCGGCATTGGTATTCGCATCGTTGCCGTCACGATAGATCTCCGCTGTATATTTGGCATCCTTTGCCAGGAATGAGCAGTCTACTGTCATGCTGCGTGCAGTCCAGTCAGTCATGCCTCCCACATACCATTCCGCGCCACGACGCTTTGCCAGCAAAATGAACTCGCCGACGGTAGCATCAAGTACCCTGGTCTCATCATATGTAACGGGAACAGAGGACAGAAAACGCAGGATGTCAGGATACTTCCGATATTCGGAAGGCGAATCGCACAACATGGCGAAATACTGGTCAAAGACAATGAACATGGATAATTCATGCGCGCGCGTCCCCAGCGTCAGCGGCATACCGGGATCCAACGGACGGAAACCCTGCAAGGTACGGTTACGCATTGAACCGGCGGTATAATCTATGCTACCGGCAAGCATGCGCGTAAACGGAATGGTAACATGATGCTTCGGATTCGCCGTTGAATCCCACTTCGCACATTCCCCGCCGCGAACCGCCTCATAATTGATAATGTTGGGATAAGTGCGCTGCATTCCGGTCGGTTTGCTGCATCCATGAAAATTGACCATCAACTTATACTGTGCAGCTTTCTTCGCAATAGCCTCATGCCACTGCATGATGATCTGATTGTCACTGTCAAAAAAATCGACCTTTATTCCGGCAGCGCCCCACTCGCTCATCATTGCCATGTACCCGTCCAGATCCTTCATCAAGGTGGTGGCCACGCACCACAGGAAGACATCGACGTTTTTTGATTTTCCGTAGTTGATCACTTCCCGGATATCGACCTTCGGGTTGACCTTGTACAGGTCATGATTATTTGACCAGCCCGCATCAATCATCACATATTCCAGTTTATTCTCCGCAGCAAAATCAATATAATGCTTGTAAAGGGCTGTGTTCCGGTTTCCCATGCCGGAAGGAATATCTGCAGACGGTAACATCGCGTCATGCCACCATTCCCAGGCAGCCTTACCCGGTTTTACCCACGAAAAATCTCCCTCAACCTGCGGTTTTGCCAGTTTATAAACCAGTTCGTTTGTAAGCAGGGTTCTGTCATCGTCAGTGACGATGATAACCCGCCACGGAAACTCGCGCGTCCCTGATGTCTTTGCAAGATAGTCAGCCCGTTCCTGAACCACAGGCACAAAATCACCCCAACTGCCAAGTACTGTTTTCGTTGGAAACCGGGCAAAATCACCGTGAAATCCTGATTTCGTTTTTGTTATATACATGCCCGGATAATCCCAGAGATCCGACTCCGCAATAAGCAGTTTTACCTTGTCCGGATAAGAAAACAGAACAGGGGTAATTGCACGCTTTCCCTCAGCGACAGCGGACAGATCCGCATAGTCGATGTACATCAGCTCCCATGAGGTCAAGGTGTTCGTCTCCGGGAAAATCACAGCGGGATTACCTACGATATTAAATTCCGCAACTTCGTTTTTCACCGTGACCGTTTCGGAAAACCTGCTCACGAAACGGTAAGCCACTCCTTCGTTGTATGCGCGAATAACAACGGAGTAATCCCCTTCAAAATCCACCCGCAATTCGTTGTATTCATCCTTCAGGCTCGCGGATTTTCCGTATAAAGGATAGAGCGTAGCACTAATGGAACGTTCCGCTTTCTCCTTGAGCTTCGGTTGACTGCCAAGTGTACCGTCTGTAAGTTCCAAGGCAATCGTTGAAGGTTTCACGACCTCCGTGTTTTTGTAATAGACGCTGTAACTGAGATTATCCTCACAACGTAAAACGATTTTCAATGCGGAATCTGGTGACGCCAGCTCCACGGTCTCCGCTGCCAATACCGATGGAAGTACACAGAGGATCAGGTTCCACAAAATAAGCCGTACCATGCTCATTGTCTTCATTGTTCTCGTTCTCGCTATTCTGTTTTTCTGTCTTTCAATGTCTCCGAAATCGAAGCAGCAACCTGTTTTGCCATCGCGGTAACACCAAGCGAAACCTGATGCGTACCATCACCGCCGGCATAGTATTCAGGATGATTCTCAACAAAGCCAAACAGGTCGTTCACCGCAATATCTTTTCCGTTAGTGCAATCCCTGGCGATCTGATTACGCACTTTCACACGTTCAGTGCGTTCCTCAAACGCAGTCATATTCTCTCCGCAACGGATCGGCGTGGTTGACGCCCAAATCAATTTTGCCTTCGGAGCAAATGTGTTAATAGTCTTTATCAGATCGGGAAAACTATCCTTGTATTGTTTTTCGCTATATCCCCAACCGTGTAATCCATTATTGAAATGAACCACATCAAATGTCGCCGATTTCAGAATCAACGCCACTTCATCCAGCAACGCTGGATCGCCGAGCGATTTTGATGTAGACAAACGCCCGACGTAAGCTTTCCCGCGCAAGGCATTTTCCACTTCAGGATAGTAAGCCCGGGTAATGGAATCACCGATAAGCAATACTCTCGGTAAGTCCCTGTCATTGGAATGCGGCAGCCATACATCCAGCCACTCAATATCCTCACGCACTGGTTCTTCCACGGCATAAACGTTTGTTAAGGAAATGAAACAGGCGAGTAAGCAACTGATCCCTATAAAATGAATGATTTTTCTGTTCATGGAAAAAATTACGGTTTGCAGATTCGAAAATGGTTTTCTTTCAAAAACTGTTTATTGCTTATGAAAACGAATATTACACGAAAGAGTTTCGCGGAGAAAAAGTTTTCTTCAATTATTCCATGTATAAAAATCCGACCGACATGTAAGATATGATGATCGTGCAGGAAAGCTGTTTCTTTTCCATTCATAACTGATAATATCGGTAAAACCGTCAGCACATTTCTTTTATTCTTTTTGCACTTTTCCGGTATTTTATCGCTTATGCTTGTTTAATTTTCGCTCGGTTTGTATTTTGCAATTCATTCATGAAGACCATGCGCTTTTCTTATCTTTCCACCTTTCACTCTTTCTTGATTTTCCTGCTTCTCGTTGTAACACAAAGTAACGCATCTCCGATAGGTATCTTTGATTTAAAATATACACTCGGTTATAACTTGGAAGACAAAGGACAAGTCCGGAGTCTGTGGGATGACATTCATGCAACAGCTACCTTGCAAGGTATAGTCAACCGAAAGGAAGCCCGCCTCTTTATCCACTATGTCGTTGAATCCGGGAAAGAAATTGATCGTTATTGGTGGGATAAATATTCCCAAGAAAATCAATGGCTTTACCAACGTGAAACAATAACCTATCATGACATCGTATCGCTTTTGGAAGCATATAAAAACGATATCCGCGGAGTTGTTCTTTATGACTCGAATGTTGCTTCTACGAGCAACGTCGCATCGGCAGTCGCAGGCATAGAAAACCTTATCGCCATCCGCTATGATCCGAATCCTGATAGTCTTTATTCTCGTGTCGTTGATTCCGGTCCGCAATTCAAGGTCGTGATTCGTCTTGTCAACGAAGATGGCAGTTCTTTATTTACCGGAAAAGGAATCATCCCGGGTACAACACGTCCGTCAAGCGGTTCGATTAAAAACGATCCTTACCTTTGGTTCATTGAAAAATATATGAAGACCAATCAATGTAGCGGGGAATTCGGTGCCTACTACATCGATCAGAAATGGCGCGAAAATCCGCGTGCTGCGGTTCCCAATCATCACACAATTACGAATCATGATTTCTTTGTCAGCAAGCGAGCCTTCTTTTTTGATCTTTCTCCCTGGAGCGACGAACCCGCTACCGATGATCTCACACAGTCCATCGGTACCGATTTTGCCACGCTAAAAGAATTTCTGACTGAAGCTTATCGGATAAATAACGGACAGAAATTCTGTTACATCGGCGGCTTTCCTGCATGGGCCTTTAAATACACCAAGCATGCAGGCGGCAAGCACGACGATGTTCCCACAGAATGGGAATTCAGTCGCATCATCAGCGCCTACAATGCATTTAAAGATGCTGATGCGATCTCTTACGGAGCACTGGCAAACGCTTCCTTCTGGCAGCATTTTCCTCTCAATGAAAGTTATCCTCAAAAATGGGTTTCACACGAAGAACTCAAGCAACGCGGATTTCTCGATAAAAATGGAAAAGTTGATTTCAAGGGCCGCCAATTCATTATTTTCTATGTCGGAGATTACGATGCTTCTGCTTGGATCACACAACGTACTCCCAGCATTTGGGATGATCCCAATCGCGGCAAAATTCCTCTCATGTGGTGTATCAGCCCTGTTTTGCAGGAACGTGTCCCCATGGTACTTCACAATTTCCGCCAGACTGCAACGCCCAATGATTACTTTGCGGCCGCCGATAACGGAGCCGGTTATCTTATGCCCGGAATGCTGCAAACGCCCCGCGACATCTCACAGCTTCCCAGCGGTTTGGACGCCTGGGCGGCTCACTGTAAACGTTATTATCAGAAATGGGGACTCAGCATCACGGGATTCGTTATTGATGGTCATGCTCCCGGATTATCGTCCGAAGGTTTGGACTGTTACGCATCATTCAGTCCCAATGGCATTGTTCCGCAAAAAGTTCCGCTTTTTCTTTTGCACAAAAACATGCCTGTTCTCCGTGCCGACGAAGATATCCAGCAAGACCCCAGGGACGCTGCCAAACGTATTGTCCAACGTATAAACGAACGTCCTATTCCTTTTCATTGGTTTCGCAATATTCTGAAAACGCCAACTTGGTACCTCGAGGTCGTCAATGAACTGAATACCTTAGATCCTAACATCATCCTCCTTGATGCACCAACCTTTTTCGAACTCTACCGTCTTTGGTTAAAAGAAAATTCAGATTTCAGAGAGAACGACTAATGCCAAATAATCCAACAGCCATTTAAATTCAGATTCCTTCATCAAGAGGTCAGTTAATACTTCGTATTTCGTCGAGGGCAATAACGACGATGAACGGGCGATTTTCACAGGTGTTGTCATCCAGATACCTTTGCAATTAAGTGAAGAGCTAATCCATTCAGATATGACGGCTGCATGAAAATGATCGTTACAAACATCGTTCTGCACAGAAAACAGTAAGCATTGCGCTCAGAACACCATCTAATTCCGGGTTCTGTTTTCGTACGCTTTCATCTTTTCTTCAAACGTTTTCCTGAGTTCCGGATTTTGCTCTGCAAGCCCGCTTTGATAAAACGATTCAACCAAGAGATTAT
Source organism: Opitutales bacterium (assembly GCA_031552815.1). Classification (GTDB taxonomy): domain Bacteria; phylum Verrucomicrobiota; class Verrucomicrobiia; order Opitutales; family JAVBMG01; genus JAVBMG01. Next base: position 123,417 of record JAVBMG010000013.1, on the reverse strand, counting down.
AATCCTCTTCTTTCAATCGATCAACATAATAGGAGCCATAAAACTTTGTCGCAAAATGTGTTAATGAGTCTCCTTCCAAACGTTTCATCATCTGCAAAACATCCGTTACTTTCTCATTGAAAACCGCATGTGCTGAAAGCTTTTCAACAATGTACAGATTACTTTCTTTTGACATCAATATGCGAACAAACAAATCCTGACCTGCTTTTGTGGAAAATTCATACCCATGCTGACGCAATGCCCAATAAGCAAATCCATGCTTATTAAAAAATCCTTCGTTTTTTAACATCCAGTCAACCGCTTCACTGGGAAAGTCCTTATAATAATCAAAGAATACATGCGGTAGCATTTCCATTTTACATAATCCTTCTGAGAGACTCTCCACGACAGTGGCCATTTCCCGGGACGACTTCTGTTTACCCAATTCCTTTAAAACGCTTACCAAGGCTTTCTCCCGTTCCTCTCCCGTTAGATGCTTTTCTATCATATCCAAGGCCAAATCGGGATATTTACGGGGAAAATCACCTCCCCACCGTGTCTGAAACAAAACAGCATCCTCTCCTATCTGATCAAGTAAGACCCGTATATCCGCAGATTCAAATTCCAAGCGAATTGCCGCTGTTAACAAAGCTCCTCTAAGTTCCTTGCTGATTGTCTCGTCTTCGTTTGTATCCAAAAATGTATCTATCCGCTCCTTCATTTTCCAGAAACCTTCTTTGCCCACTCGGTGAAGTCCCGTATACAGTTCGTCTCTCCAGTGTCCTCTTTTTGTATTTTTAAGTTCCTCAAAAAATGCATCTGACACTTCTCCCCTTTCCTGAACTGCTTTCCTTCGTGCTTTATCAATCAAATACATCCACCGCGCTGAATCCATACCGGAAATCGCCTCTAATCCGGACATGTTTTCACTCTGGATCATTGCATAAGCTTTCTCCGGATTATAAAAAGCCAACGTATCGAAAAAAATCTCAATAACTCCGGTATTATAAGGGAAACATTCATCTGCATTCAGATACGTGAATACGGCATAGAAGCTATCGGGATAAAACTTTGCGAGTGCAAAGAAAAACAAATGCGCATAGACAAAACGTACATGATCCGGCTCATTCAAAAACTGCGCACTCTTTAATGAATGTACCGTTTCATTCGGAAAACGGCGTACAAGCATTTCCATCTCTGCCATCGTATAGACAGTGCTTTTCTTCTGGTTTTGAAAAAACATTTCCATCCGGATAAACCGCGTTACGTTTTTGTGACTATGCTCCTTCAGCAAGCATAAAACCCGCTCAAAGCTTGATTCGAATGCGGCATCCTGAACATTTATCAATTCCGAAAAAGTTTCACTCAATGGTTTCTTATCGTCGAATAACAGTTCGGTCCCGGATTGTTTTTCTGCATTCTTTTTTTCTCCCGCAAATGTATAGGGATGAAACTGCGACAGAATAAAACCGGTTCCGGACGCAAACAAAAATAAGCTACCTGCAAATAACCTGTTTTTCATGATACCTTTCCGCTTATCCTTATTCTTTTTGCTCAAATACATCATTGTTTCGAATGGCCCATGCCGCTGCTTCCTCGGGATTACGTTTTTTGTATTCCTGAAAAACTTCGTTCATATATCCATTATCATCCTCTTTCCTGTCACTCTCTCTTCTGAGTACGGCGCAAATATCCAAAGCCTGACGCGGGTTTCGTTTGCACACGTTTTCGACAAGAATGAACATTGCTGACTTTTGCATCTCCGGAAATGCGCCCAGACTATCAACAAAATCCCATGCTGCATCCTCCGACGTAGACCATAATTGATTCATGGCTGACCGGGTACCCGCATAGGACAGGTTTTTGTCTTCCAACATAGGTAAAAGAGCGATCAGTTTTTCCGGCTCCTTCAGGACAAATTCTTCATTAATCCTTTCAAGAACCGTTATTGCGCAACCTTTGTCTTCTTCTGAATTGAGATAAGCAATCGCAGCATTGATATCTTTCAGCGCATACGAAATCCTGACTTCCCGTTCCCCTCTCATTCTGATCGACTCATCTTTGATATCTGGCAGGAGCGAGATGGCCTCTTCGCGATTTGAAGCCAAATAACGTGAAAATATATTTTCAAAAAGCGATTCCTTTTCGTTTACGTGATCCCATCGCCCGAATCTTTTCGGCTGAACCGCCTTTTCTTCAGGAATACTCCGTTCACTGAATGTAGTCAAAAAATAATCCAGGGCTTCTTTGACGGAATAATTGGAAAACTCCCGGATGATACTGATTTCCGTATCATAAGGTATTTCGAAATCAATTTCTTTGCACAAGGATAACAAAGAGCGTGCATTTTCTCCGTTCTGTACACGGTACTTAAGGATATAGGCTTTGTCGGCATCACTTAATCGGCTGAATAATTCTTTTCTTACCGCATATTCTTCCTCGGCGTTTTCCAGGTGTGAATAGGAGGAAAACGTGTTATATCCAAGTATTTGGATTTCTTTTTCACTCAAAGAATATGATGCATCTTCCAGCAGACCTGGAATGTCCGAAAGTTCTATACGCCCTAAAACGATTTCTCTGACTATTCTGCGTTCTTCTTTCGTAAAATCGAATAAATCATCATTCAATAAATCTTTTATCTGTTTGGGTTCAATACTTGCAATAATCCCATGTATTGCCGCTTCGCGTTCCTCTTTTGAGAAATCATTCTGCCTTAACCAAACCATCGCGCCATCCATATTATTCTTTGCGTATAATCCGAATACCATGCTGATTTCTTCAGGAGCATGCTTACGAGCCAATGCCAACGCCTGTTCCGCATCACTATCAACCAAAACCTTGATGATTTTGCTGTACACGCCCTGTCGGTCTTTTTCCTCAATCGTATCCGCGGCAATCAAAGCTTCGGACACATTATGCTTCGCCCATTTTTCAAAGAGGTATTCATAACGGTAAAAATAAGCAAAATTGTTTTTGAAGATATTCTCTTCGTTACACTGCCGATACAAAACAAACGCCCTCTTGGGATCCGTATTTTGGAGATAAAAAATCAGCCGATAACATAATTCCGCATTCTTTTCATTCTCGATAAAAGCAATCGCTTCCTCCCTGTTAACTTTTATCCAGTTTTCGAATAATGAAGCAGCATACATCTTGTAGTGGTTATTATCACCTAAATAGATTGCAGATGAACTTTCGTAGTTAAGAACCGAAAAAAATACCTCATATTCTTTTCTGAGATAATCAATCACCTGATTTTTTGCGGACTCAAAATCGCGGGTCATCCACTCATCAAGCATCCTAGGAATCAATACCCGTTTAAGATAATGATCTTTTTTAATCAAAATAGCCAACAAATGGGGAATATCCTCCGTTGGAAGCGACTCCAGGTATTTCTCGAGAGCAATATCCCTTAACATATTGCTCTCCATTTTCAAAATGTCTTCGAATGAAACAATGTCAGCATTGGAACAATACAGTTCCGCAAATGTCTGTTCTCCGGAAAGCATCGCCGTATCAATAATATGAGGAATATCCGCACCGGATGATGCCGCATTACTTATCTCGCTTTTCTCCTTTATTTCCCCAAGGAAAAAACTGCCTGAAAGCCAACCGGCCAATCCCAAAAAACATGCAGATAAAGCAATGAATACATACCTTGAAACAAGCATTCTCATCTAAGCTTTCTTTTTAGCTCAAACAGACTCGCCCGAAAAGACTTTAATTGTAAAAGAAATGTCATGTAACTCTGCTTACATAAACATCAAAGCGGTAGCATGAATAATGCATGCTACCGCTTTTGCTACTTTTACTCCCTTAGTTATCGTATATACGCCTGATCAAAGGATGTTACCGTCAGTTGTTTTTCAAACTCGGATTGCGAAAGTTCGGTACGGACACGAATTGTTTTTGCCTCATTCGGCAATAAATCGAAATAGTTATCCGAGAAAAAATTATCGATCCCTTCTATTGAGAGAAATACAGCACGCGCAAACTTATCGGCAGTCACCGTTACCTCGTATCCTTCGGAAACAGGTCTGACACTGGTCAGAAAACGTACCTGCGGGAAATCCATATCCTTATGCATAACGAGGAAATTACGGTTTTTGTAGACCGTTCCTTTTCCGTCACACAGTGTTGAAAGCACAACCACTGCATTCTCCGGAAATCCATTACATAATTTTTCTTTTTCAATTGAGAACACCTGGCTGCTTGTATTTTCAGGGATTTCAACCGATTGGTTTATTTCGTTCACAAAAGAACCGTCCAGGGTAATAACCTTGATATGCAGCGTTCCCTTGTCTGCTTTCAGACGATCTGAAACAACAAAGAAATGTAAATGCGTTTCGTCGGCAATCGGTGAAATCAACACATCCCTGTAGGCTTCCCGTGTAAAATAATGCTGGGCTTTCCAACGTCCGTAATAATCGCGGCTCGACCACGATGCTACCGGCCAGCAATCATTATGCTGCCAAAACAACGTTCCCATGCAATACGGCATGTCCCGTCGATGGGCCTCAATGGCTGTCTTTATTGCATCTCCCTGAAGGACTTGTCCCATGTAAACAAGCGCCTGAAAGTCTTTCGGCGTTTTATACTCTCTTTCCAGGTATTGCCTGACCAGTTCGTTAGCGTGCGTTCCTGCCCGTTGGTGGGCAAGCATGACTTCCGAATTCACGCTCCAATCGGAAGGCTTTGGCGCAAACAGTTTAATTGACTCAAATTCAGGAAAGGACTGAAAACCATATTCGCTGAAGAAGCGGCTACGGATCACATTGAAATTCGATGTCGGGTGTTGCCCGTGCCAGACACCCCAATAGTGACGGTCCCCGTTTTTATCATCTTCGGAACCGTTACTGTACGGTGAAGAACGCCAGTAGAACATTCCGGGACTGTATTCCGCAAGCACGTCAGGTAAGGCTTTATGAAACAGATCCTCGTATTGCTTCCAGACAAGTTTCTCAATCGCTTCACCTTTTTCTGCATAATGCTCCCTCCAACCCCAGGAAATCCAAAATTCATGGGCCTCATTGTTACCGCACCAAAGTGCAATTGAGGCATGGTTCCGCAAACGTTTCACATTATCAATAGCTTCCTGACGGATGTTTTCCAGAAACTCACCTTCGGAAGGATACAAGCTGCAGGCAAACATAAAATCCTGCCAGACCATGATACCGTACTCATCGCACAAATCATAAAAGATATCGTTTTCGTAAATGCCCCCGCCCCATACGCGAAGCATATTCATGTTCACATTGACCGCATCAAGAATGGTTTGCCGGTACTTTTCATCAGTCACACGCGGCAAAAAGCTATCCTGCGGAATATAATTTGCACCCTTCGCAAAAACAGGAACTCCGTTTAATTCAAAGAAAAGCGTCATTCCGTACTCATCCTTTCTGTTAATTACCTTCAGTGAACGGATACCGACTTTTGTCAAATGGCTTTCGAGTACCTTGGAACCGACGGTAACATCCGTCTGAAAGGTGTACAGATGCGGATTTCCCAATCCGTTACACCACCATAATTCAGGATCGTTGATGCTAAAATCGACGCTTACGGTGTTCACGCCTTTTTTCAGATCAGCTTCCGCGGTAGCATAGATTTTTCCGTTCCGATTGTCACGAACCGTGATTTCAGCTCCGGAAACATCCCTGTCGGCAAGTATTTCCACATGCGTGGAAATCTCCGCTTTTTTTGCGTTCACTTCTTTCTGCTGGAAATAAATGTCTTCCACACGCAGATCATTCCACGCCTCAATGTAAACCGGACGCCAGATACCCGATGTCACAAAACGCGGTCCCCAGTCCCAGCCGTAATGATAACCTGCCTTACGGGTAAAGATGCTAACCCGTTTCTCGAAAATACCGCCGTGCTCGGATTGATCGGGACCGGTTCTATACTGGAATGGCAACGCGTCAAACTTCGGGATGTCTGTCTTGATCGGTGAATGGAAGTACACTTCCAATTCGTTTCCTTTTTCCTTAAGCGCAGGTTTTATATCCGCTTTCCACTCACGGAACATATTGTTCGCGCTAAGAATACCCCCGCCGTTAAGATAAACATTACCGTAGGTATCCAAGCCTTTAAACACGATACGGATATTGTCTTTTTCAAACATATCCCTGGGAACATCAAAGGTGGTTTTATACATCCAATCGGCCTTGTCAATCCACTGGAGATCTCGCTCATTCAGGCGAAAAAACGGATCTTCTATCAACTCATTGGCCAAGAGGTCTGTCTGAACCACTCCGGGAACCGTAGCCGGATACCAGTTAGGAAGCCATGCACGGCGGAAAGTCCAACCCTCATTCATTTCCTTCCGGATCACGGTAGCATGAGCAACAATAAATGAAAAAGAAACCATGCCGATCAATACGGCCTGCTTCCATATGCACGATAAGCGAGTCATAATCATTCTCCCGGTTGATAACTTACAGGTTTTTGTTCTTAGCCATTTGCAGATGAATCTGAGCGCCCTGATGATTAACATCCAGTTTCGCAACTTCGCCAAGGAATTCACAAGCCTTGGCGTATTCGCCCAATCCCAGATGTCCCAAGCCCATCACATAATGGCAATGAATACGGTTGCGTTTGTTCAGATCGTCATCCCAGATGGCCAGATCCGGCAAGGACACGGCAAAATAATCAATCCGGCAATGATCAAACAGATGTTTTTCCCCGTGACCAATGAGCTTGTTAAAGCGGCTACGGGCTTTGCTTTCATCACCCAACGCGCGCCAAGCCAGGCCTTGATAAAATATTTTGTCCGGTTGCTGGTCATTGTAGAAAAACGCCTGTTGCGGTTCCGGGGAGCCTTGCGTCGCACGTGCAAGAAATACTTTTGCTTTTCCCTCGTCACCCAATCCCCGGTAAGCGATTCCCATGTAATAATGGATGTCATTTTCCTCGGCATTGGCGAGTTTGCCTTCTCCGAGGTTATGCGGATACGCCTCGGTTTCATTCAGTAATGCTACCGCCTCCGCAAAGCGCCCTTCCGATATTTTTTTCTTTGCAAGTTCCACACGACAAAGCACATATTGTCCGGTCACTTTTCCTTCCCCGCCCTCCCATGGATGAAACTTACGAACATCGATCAATCCTTGCGCTTGCTCATATTGCCCCAGTTGATTGAGCAAGGTAATCCGTTCAATGCACAGGTCATCACGCTGCTCGATCAATGACTCATGTTTCGCAAGAAACGCCAGACGCTCGCCATGAGGACGTCCGTTTTTTTTGTAAAGCTGATCCAGTTCCATCAGGATACGCGAATCCGATGTATCCAATGCAAATGCCGCTTCAAGCATGGACTGTGCTTTCGCCTTGTCATTGCGTTTATTGAAATAAGCAAGGGAAAGATTACGCAGAACCGTCGGGAACGTTTTATCCCATTCAAAGGATTGCTCCCAACATGTGATCGCCTCATCATACTGACGGAACGCATACCAGAAGTTTCCGAGATAATACGGGGCTTTTGATCCTGATGGATTCAAACGCATGGCATCAGCCAGGATGTTCACCTCTTCGATCCGGTTTGGGAAGCATCTTTCAGGGTTCATCTTTTCCGCCTTCGCATAATAGGCTTTTGCCCTTTCCATGTCTCCGCTCCGGGAAAACATATATCCCAATGCATAGTAAACCATCGGATACACGCTATTGTCGTTTTCTATCGTTTCGTTTAGCAACGCTATTGCTTCCGTGTACAGTCCGGCTGCTGAGAAATCCAGCGCATACTCAATATATCCATGCACCCAGCCACGCATCAGCTTTTTCATCGCTGCCAGAACGGTAGCATCGTTTGTCAGCAAATACTGTTCAAACCGGCAACCCATGTTAAAAGGATCAATCTTCAGCGATTCGTCTATCCATGCTACCGCTTCTTCCTTTCGTCCGAGCTTCCGCAGAATACTTGCTTTCAGCTGACGCGCCTTATGATTGTGCCAATTACGGATCAGAGAACGTTCCACGCGATCCAGCGCCTCCGACCATTCCTGCCTTTCCGCATCAATCTGGGCCAATGAAAAATAAGCCGGATCCTGCCAAGCGGCATTCCAGGCAGATTTAAAGAAAGCCTCGTACGCCTCCCCGGATCGTCCTTGCATCCTCAGGCTCCAACCGAGATTATAATACGGTTCTCCGTCATAAGGATTCGGATTACGCTCCGTAAGCGTTTCTACGGCTTTGTTGAAATATTGCTCAGCCTCAGCGAATCTGCCGCGGCGCATCCACAGTAATCCAACAGCATTGTTGCATCGCACGTCACCCGGCTCACGCCTGAGCGCTTCAAAATAATAATCAAAAGGGCTATAGGTCGCATGACGGTATTGTTCGAGATGCAATCCTGTGAGATAGAGTTGCTCCATCGAAGCAATTTCCTGCGGATTTTTTGCAGCACGTGCCGGGTCCGGAACCGGTTTGATCTCTGCTTTTTCCATCCTGTAGGAAAGTAACGTTTTCCCGTCCGAAGCAACGACCGCCAGGTTTAAATGTTCAGGAAGTTCATCCTTCACCGCGACTGTTTTCCGGAATGGTTCCGAGGGACAGACATTCACGGTAGCATCAACATAGGCCTTACCTGTCCTGCCTGTCAAAAGTACTCGCAGTGCGTTCTGTTCACCGGTTGTATAAAGAATGATTTCAGCCTGCCCATCTTTCACCTCCAGGTTTACGATGACATCCTTGTTCGCATTTTTCACGTAACCGACTTCCGAATAAGGCATGAAATACTGGTTCCATGATTTCTCCTCATACGGTTGCAACCAGCTGAAATCGGGTTGGTTATCCGTGTAAACACCGGTCATCAATTCAATATACGGACCATCCTCGTCAGTCAGGTTCCGATCCCACGCGACGCCAAAATCACCGCAACCCCACGTCCATTGTTTTTTACCCGGCGATACATGATGGTTTGCCACGTGAAGCAAGCCGCCCTGCACATTCTCCTCGTAGCCGCCGACAAAGTCATACTTTGATTTTATTGCCATGTATGATGTCGGCACCGGAATATTCTTATACTTTGAGATATCAACCCCGGACGAATAATCCTGCTTGTAATAAATACCGGTTGCTATCGGGAAATTTGAGACATCGCGCTTTCCATGGTCAAAAACAGCATGCACATCGGGCGGGAAAACAGAGTGATAACGATCATGAACCACGACCGCAGGATTTGCCCACCATAGGAAAGTCTGGGGGAAAGACGTGCGGTTATAGATTTTTACTTTTATTTCCAGGTAGGCTTTCCCGGGATGCAATGTGAATCCCTGCATTCCTTTTGTACGAAACATCCGTTCCACTTCATTACACCAAACCGTCATGCTACCGTCGGTATTTTTCTCAATACTGTAATCCGTAGGGAGGAATGTGCTCGGCCTGTGATGCTGAGGCCAGTTAAATTCGATTCCGCCGGATATCCACGGACCTGTCAGTCCGACCAAGGCAGGTTTTACCACCTGGTTGTAATAAACAAAATGACGCTGCTTCACTTTGTCGTAAGCCATTTGGACACGACCGCCAAGTTCAGGCAAGACCATGATCTTCAGATACTCGTTTTCCAAAAACAAGGCGATGTATTCCTTGTCCCTTTTCTCATCCGCTATTTTCTCAACAACCGGATAGGGATACACGCTACCGCTACTGCCTTGATAAACACGCTTTTCCAAAAAAATAGGATTCTTTTCTTCCTCACCGATTTCATACGTCGGCAGCATGACTTTCTCTTCCCATGCCCTCACGATTCCTTTTTCGGTAACGGTTGATTTAATGAGCGATGATGTAATCGTTTCCATGATTATTTGGTTAACTCCATTTCAATTGCTTCAAGCGACTTGCCTTTCGTTTCGGGTAGTTTTCTCAGGATGAACAGGAAACCGAGAAAACAAATCACTCCATAAATCCAAAAAGTTCCGTGCGCTCCCAAAGCCCTGTTTAGCAACGGAAAGGTATACGTGAGTATAAAGCAGGCTGTCCACAACGCGAATGTCCCGATTGCCATTGCCATTCCCCGAATACGCATAGGAAAGATTTCCGACAATACCACCCACACAACGGGAGCCAGCGTCATGGAATAACAGGCGATTCCCATCATGACAAGCACCAGCACAGCCACGCCGGTAACCTGATAGAAGTAACAGGCCCCGAGCACCGCATAAATGCACGCCAAACCAACGGAACCGATAAGCATCAACGGACGCCGGCCAAGCTTATCCACCGTGTACATGCCAACGAATGTAAACACAAGATTGGTAACCCCGGTGATCACGATATTAAACAAAATCGCGGATACATCATAACCGGCACCGGCAAACACTTCCTGGGCATAATTAAAAATCACATTGATTCCGCACCATTGCTGGAAGACTGCCAAGACAACCCCCACCAATAAAATCGTCGGCATCTTTCCGCTGAATAAAAGCCGATAATCGGATTTACCGCTTTCTTCATTTAAGGTTCTTCGGATCGTATTAATCGTTTCTCCAGCAGAATGGTTTCTGCCAATGCGACCGAGTATGGAAAGTGCTGCTTCATAGCGCCCCTTGCTCGCCAACCAACGCGGACTCTCCGGAATAACAAACGCCAAAACAAGAAATAATACCGCGGGAATCGCTTCCGCCCAGAACATCCACCGCCAACCTGTCTGCCCGTTCCAGGAACCGAGGATATGGTCACCGGTTGAAACAGGATCGGCAATCAACCAATTCACAATCTGTGCGGCAAGAATGCCGATAACGATCGTCAACTGATTAATGGACACAAACTTTCCGCGAACATCGGCCGGAGACACTTCGGCAATATACATCGGAGACAAATTCGACGCGATACCGATTCCGACACCGCCCACAATCCGGTAAAACACAAACCAGTCGATCGTATCCACCGCTCCGGTTCCGATAGCCGACCAGGTAAACATAATCGCCGCAACGATCATCATTGGCTTGCGTCCGTATTTATCGGATAAGCCACCGGCGACCATGACGCCCAATACGCAACCGACCAGGGCACTGCTCATCAGCCATCCTTGCATTCCCGAATTATTTTCTATTCCGAAAAATACTTCGTAGAATGGTTTTGCTCCGCCGATGACAACCCAGTCGTAACCGAACAACAAGCCGCCCATGGCAGAAATCAACGAAATCAGTAACAAGTAAACACTCACTTGGGATTCTTGGCTTTTCATGATATAAAGTATTTATACTTTATCATCCTCTTCCTCTGCTTCATTACAACCTGTAATGAATGTAAGAAATGTCTAAATAAATGTAAAATAACACGATTTTTAAATAGCTCCGATCCTTGACAAACATAGATGAATCCTATACTCTTTAAGTATGAAAAAAATCGCAGATGGATTTAAAGACGAAAAAGCGATCATAATACCCTATACTGTGAGAAAGATGCAGATGCTCAACCCGATTACAAAGCAACTCTTTCTGACTCACATCGGCTATTACCCCAACGCAAGATTTCACTACAGGAACCGTCCGCAAGGCTGCGATGAGAATATCTTCATTTTTTGCCAAAAAGGAACCGGAGTCATTACCCATAAGAACCAGACATTCACTTTATCGCAGAACCAGGTTTTCATTATTCCCGCAAATGAAACACATACTTACAACGCGGACGATAAAGATCCATGGAGTGTTTACTGGTTCCATTTCCTTGGGAAAAACACCTCTTTATTCCGTTCCATAATCGGAAAAATAATTGATGTCGAAAACTCAGATGAGGGCCGCTGCGAAGACCGTTTCCTTATTTTTGAGGAAATGTATCAGAATCTGGAAATGGGCTATAATCCGGAAAATCTGGAATATGTAAGCAACTGCCTCATGTATTTTCTTACCTCCCTCAAATATACCAGCCAATACCGTAAGGCGATCGGGGTGAAAGAAAATGACGTGGTCCAGAAAAGCATTCTCTTCATGAAGGAAAATCTGGAAAACAAAATCACTTTGGAGGATATAGCGAAACACGTCGGTTATTCCAACTCACATTTCGGAACATTATTTACTGAAAGAACGTCTTATTCGCCCATGGAATATTACAATCAGTTGAAGATACAACGCGCCTGTTCCCTCCTCCAGTTCTCCGACTTAAAGATAAAGGAAATTGCATTTCGTCTCGGCTATTACGATCCTTTTCATTTTTCAAAGGCTTTTCATAATGAAATGAAAATCTCCCCGAAGGAATACCGCAAAGATTATCAGCGCCAAATGGAATAGCTTTCTATTCTCCCGGATAAATGATATTCGGATCACTTTCAAGCATCAGAAAAAGCGTAAGGCGTGAATTTGAAATATACCGGTATTATATCCGACTTCGCTGATATTAAATACACAAAGACGGTAGCATGATGCTACCGTCTTTGTGTTATTGGGAGACTTCAGTCTCCTGACTCTCTTCTTTTCTCTGCCTTGCTTTACCAGGTGTAACGCAAGCCCGCGCTCAATCCGAGTTCCGTATGGTCGGTGTTCAGGTCAGCGTTGACATCGGCAAAGATCGAATAGTTCGGCGTAACGTTATACTCACCGCCGAGTCCGAGCAGCGCGCTGTCAGGATCATTGCTCAAACCGTTGGACTTGAAGCTTCCGGGAGTACCGTCATAGGAACCCTTCAGGTCACTTGCGGTATCATCGAAACGATGCCTCCAGGCAACCAATCCATAGACCCCGAAACTGCCGAAGTAACGGTCATAACGGACTCCGAGACGGCTCGCCAGCATATCATGGGTTTCCTTCGAAACATCCATCGCAAAATCGCTGCCCTTCTCATGGAAACTGTCGCGACTGACGTTCAACCAGTCAAATCCGGCAAAGACACGCATCTGCTTGGTTATACGGACTGCCCCGTCAATGCTGACTCCGTAGGTATTACCATCATAGTCTGCCTTGTTGCGGCCTCCGAGATCTCCGATGTTCACGTAGCGTTTGCTTTCGTACTGCTGGATACCGTAGTTCGCGGAAGCAATCAGGCTGACGTCTTCCTCATCCCAACCACCGTAGACCGCAAAACGGGCGTCATTGATGTTGGTCTTATCGGAACTACGCTTGGTCTCGATGTTACCGTCTTCATAGAAGAAGGCACCACCTATCACCATGCCGGTATCAAAACGGGTATCAAAACCGGCGGTAACACCGTTGGAACGATAATCGTAACCTTTCACGTGGTTTTCACTCTTCATCGAAGTGTCATACGTGAACGGTTGTGCCCAATAGCTTTCCTTCATCTCCGATTCCGCATCCTTGAACTTCGCCATGCTCATCGCTTCCGTTGGATTGATGTTCACGGTCGATTTATCCAGGCTTGGCTGAGCTGCAATACCGGTCATCAAGCGCTGGCTCCACAATTGACGGAAGTGTTCGCCGGCCAATTCGCGGCTCTGCGTAGCATGCGCAAGCGAGTAACCGCTCAACTGATCAAGAAATGCGGATGCCTGCCCCGCATTTGCACGTACTTCCTTCGTCACCGTTTTTTTCCAGAAGGTATTTGCATTATCCCAGCCACTATCAAGATAGACGGCTACATTGGACTGGTTTTCTCCATCCACATACTGTGAATAATCAGGACGAAGCAGTTTCACAATCAGATAAATGTCATTATTTTCCTGAAAAAGACTTAGTTTATAATCATCCTTCAGGAAGTTATCACTTGTATCAAGCAACAGTTCGGAAACGCCACCGGCCAAACTGGTTCCCTGCAGGATAAGGTATTTAAGATCATCACCGAACGAGGTATCTGAGCTGCTTTCCCGAATGACATCCAAAGATACATCGTCCAGCGCCAATGTTCCGTTAACAACAAGTCTGTCAGACTTCAGAATACCGGAAAGAACACCATCTGCAACATTGGATATTTCAATGCTCAACAGCGACCCGGAATTCATCGTCACATTTCCGTTCACGGTTATTGTATCGGCAGAATTTCCTGGAGCGATTTTACCTCCGGATTCTGCAATGATATCTGCATTAATGATACCGTTGCCTCCAAGAATAGCTCCGTCTTTCACAATAATGGTATTGCTTCCCGAACCGAAGTTTCCATTTATGGCAAGCCTGCCTTTTTCAATGCTAACATTACCGGAATAACCTGTACTGTCACCTCCTATGCTCAAACTGCTACTTCCTTGTTTTACAAAGTTTCCGCTACCTTCCAATCCTCCGCCAAAGTTGTTGGTGGCATTGTTATTTACCGTAAAGTCGGATACTAAATCAAGTTTACCTCCTGAACCATTCAATCCGGTAACCGTGAGACTGTTTGCGCTGCTCAACTTTCCGTCATTAATGGTTATCGCACCAGTGAAAGAACCGACATTTCCGGTCAGATTCAATGTTCCCGCTCCGTCTTTTATCAGAGTTCCTGTTCCTGACAGATCAGCAAAGGATGCTGATACGCCTGAAGCCGCTTTTATCACACCTTGTCCTCCCGCAAGATTCAAGTTGTGTCCCGAAGCACCATATCCTGTAGTCAGTGAAAGAACACCGCCATTTTGAATGGTGACTGTCGAATTACTACCCAAGTTTGCTGAAGCGCTAACCTCCAAAGTGCCTCCTTTGATAGTCGTTCCTCCGCTGTACGTATTATTCGCGGTTAATACCAAGGTACCGGAACCATCCTTAACAAGGCTTCCGGTGCCAGTCAACGTGCCATCAAAGGAACTGTTGCTGGCCGAATTTGCGGTCAATTGGGCATTATTGCTCAATGCTACTGTTGATCCGGTAGCGGCATTAAAGCTACCTGCATTCACACTGTTTCCATTCAGATCCAAAGTTCCGCCGGACTGAATACTCACATTAACACTGGAGGTAAGCGCATTTACATTTCCAAGCACCACCATACTTCCGTTATCAATGCTTAAAGTACCGGCGAATGTATTGTTACCGTTTAAAGTAACATTTCCCTTTGTTGTAACATTTCCTGCACCGGTCATGTTACCGTTAAGCAATCCGTCATGTATTGTGAGACTCGATCCTGAACCGGATAGACGAATAATGGCTCCCGAATCAGAGTTTAATGTCGTAACCTGATTTGCTCCAACAAGCTCCAGGGTTCCTGCTTTAGCATTCAAAACACCCTGAAAGTCTGTTGTATTCAGCCCGCCAAGCACTAATACTCCTGTCCCGTCCTTGTTTATTTTCGACGTGCTATCACCTGTTATCTTCCCCGTGTAATTACCGGATCCAACAGTTAATTCACCGCCCGTACCCAGTGCAACATTACTATGTCCGGTAACACCACTCAGAGAGGCGATTGCCTGTGTTTTACCATTTACATTGAATGTGGCATTTGCTGTCGCTGCGGTATCGAAACTGACTTTCGTCGATGCTGCCAGCGCTCCGTTCACACCCAATGTCACCGAGCCATCCTTAATTCTGAATAAATCGGTGAATGTATTTCCTGCACTGTTGAAAATAAGTTCCGACGTGCCTTCTTTGATTAACTGCTCTGCGGTCAATGCTGATCCGGCAAAGGTATAATCTTGTCCGGCATCGCTGTTGACACGCATGACTCCGGCTGCAATAGGTCCATTTGTTGTATCAACAGTTATCGTTCCGCCACCACCGATATCACCGAAGGTAACATTGTCACCTCCGACGAAGAAGCCGGGAATATAAGAGCCTCCCGAAATATATGTCCAGTTGTCATCACCTGCCGGTGTTCCGGATGCCGCACCGGTATTCCATATACTGCTGGCATTGCCGTTCCATTCAAGCGTTGCGGCATTTGCGTTGACCACAAAGCTGACTTTCTGGTTTTCTGTCGAGAAAGCGAGGTCCTTACGCGAAATACCCGCAACGACAAATGCATCTCCGACATTATCCGCAGTAACGCCATCCAGTGTACCGTATTGTATAAGTGTGTAAGCATGGCTTCCGAATGAGCCATCGGAACTCAAGTCAACAACTGTTTTATCCACCGTATCCAACGAGACTTTTCCGCTTACGCGAATAATATCTGTCTGCGTGCTGACAAAATCAACCGTCGTTTTTAAGGTTGTCCCCGAAAGACTCATATCACCGGTTATCACCAACTCCGAAAGCATATCCATGGCTGGGACGTCGGACGATGCAACGATCAAGGTAGAACCCGATGTCAGTGTCACATTACCTTTGATACTTGCCGTAGAGGTTCCGATACTATTCCCGGCAGCAAGGGTTTTCCCTGAACCAAGAACGAGATTTCCTTCCAAGGTATGCGATTCACCGATAACCGTGCTCACTCCGATATTCCCTCCGGTGTAAACAAAGGTATGCGCACTTGACAGATTATCCACGGCATCGACCACAAGTTTGGTTACGCCAGCATTCCATGTTCCACTGAAATGACCGCCTTGCACCTTAAGTTCATGTGACCCGACATCAATATTACCGGCCCCATTCAGATCAACAAATGATGCGCCTTCCGCTTTCAACGTGCCCTCGTTTACCGTGATTTTCTTCTTCGCAACGTAATTAACATTGGTCAGTTCCAAGGTGCCCGTTCCTGCCTTTGTCAGTGCCCCATTGATATCGCCTGCTGTCTCGCCCAACTTTACCTTGACAACATCGGCAACTGATCCTCCGGCTGTAATGGTACCGCCAGCACTGGTAATCTTGCTGTCCACCGCGCTCAAATCAAGATTTGTCGCAGACAGGTTACCGCCATTAAATGTAATTATTCCCGTGCCAAGATTATTGGCTGCGTTAACAACCACTGTTCCACCGGTCAATGTTGTTCCGCCTGAATAAGTATTTGCCGAATTAAGCGTCAATGTTCCCGTACCGATTTTTTCCAGTCTCCCTGAGCCTTCGATAGCATACCCGGCTGTACTTTGATTATCACCCAGTATCAATGCACTTGTGGCATCCTGCAAATCAACCTTGCCGAAGTTATTAATACCGCTGTTCTTTAATGTCACGCTACTATTTACCGCAATAACCAAACCGCTTGCATCCGTAACGGTGATGCCGCCTGTACCATCAAAGGTATAAGCTGCTCCATCAACCTTTACTTTCTCGGCAGAAACACCGCTCGCGTGGACAGAAACCGTTTTTGCTCCTTCCGTACCGAAAGTTACACGATCATTATTCACAAACCAAGTTTGTTCGGCCGCAGGGTTTGCAGCATCCTTCCATGACTTATGCGAATCAATATTATTGCTCCAAACAGATCCTGTTGTCCCGTTCCAGATTAAGTCCATACTGGCTGAACCGGTAATGGAAACAATGATCTGGTTGGCGTTCGATCCGCTGAAATCCAACGTTGCACGGCCCAATGAGAAATAGCCCTTCAATGCTGCCGCCGTAAAGGTATTAATACCAACACCTTCCATGATGGTATAGGTGCCATCCGCACCTGTTGTCGACGCAACATTATGGTTAACCAGATTCAGGAAGGTTTTATTTGCGCCCGCGAAACTGAGAGCCCCGTTCAATACGATCCTATCACTGTCTCCTGTTGAATTGTTTACATCCAACGTGAACTGCCCGCCATCAAGGGACAGAGTACTGTTCACCGCCATTATCTCGTTAGATGCTGCCGTTCCGGCTGCACCGACCAGAATTGTACCGCCATTTTGCAACGCAGTTGCGGAACCGGAAGTTCCGCCTACGTAATTGCCAAGCAAGGTACCGCCGCTGTTAATATTAACCTTCTCGGTCAAGGCGGCTGCCGTATTGCTTAACGATTTTCCGATATTCAAGGTGCCCGTAATGCTACCGGCATTGCTGATCGCTGCAACTGAAGTATACCCACCCTTGTCTCCACCGAAATTTGTCAGGTCAAGTTTTCCTGCCGATTGAATCTCAATACCTCCAACGGAAGAATCAATACCCCCGTTAGCACCGATCTTGATACTGCCGCTTTCTATTGTAGTCTTACCGGTATACGTGTTGAGACCGTTGATTGTCAGTACTTGTCCTGTTTTCTTAATAAACTGACCCGTCCCGCTAATGACGTTATTGTACTCATGGTCATCGTTACGATAATCAATGATCGTACCCGAATTTAATATGGAAGCATTCGTGATACCACCGGAAACAGCCCCTGTGCCGGCCTGCAATGTTGCACCGGATTCGATTATCACTTTATCATCCATTCCATCATCGCCAAACGATGACGTACCTCCTGACAAGATCACTTTACCCGGACCGGAAATACGCAGAGTATATGAAGTCGAGTTACTGCCATAAGCATCTTCCTTATTACGTTCCAAGTCCCCATTTATCTGTAAGATGGAATGTTCATCTGCGGTTACAATGTTCAGGTCACCAAAGCTGAGTTTGAGCGTAGAATCGATATACGAAACCGTATCCACACTTCCCTCAGAAAATACCTTGAATGTCGAAGTTACAGGATCAGCGGATCCTTCGCTGTTGAACATGACTCCAAGCTTATAACCGGTGACACGTCCTTTCGTGAGTTCCAGGTCTTTCACATAGGTGTATTGAGAAACCAATCGCCAGGTAGCTTCTCCTCCCAACTGGCTGCCTTCCAGTTTATAAAGCGGGGTTTTGTTCGTATTACCGTCACCCAGGCGTCCTTTCAGGGTCGCTCCCCCTTTCACAACCACCGTAACGCGGCCATCAACGCCATCAAAGAGACTGTTTCCGTCCACATCAACACCGCTACGTGTCACATTTAAAAGACCTTCCTCGACAAGGATTGTTCCGGAGAAATTCATGGACTCGAATGTTTTTCCGCCTCCCTTAACATCGCCAAAATCCAATGTACCTTTACCCTTCTTAACAAAAGTACCGTCTCCCATGAGGAAGTTCCAGGCAGCGACATTGGTTCCCGAGTCAATATTCATTGTCAGGGTAGCATCACTGCTTAGGTCAATGTGGGCATACGTGCCCAATTCCGATTCTTTGCCGGTAACATTGATGACTGCGCTTCCCCCATTAGGTTTAATAGGTCTGTTAAATTCCACATTTTCCAGGTTCAGTGTCGTGATTTCCGCGACCTCACCGATTAATGTGGTCGGGAAATTTGCAATCGTTGACCCGTTATCAAAATAGGTCGGATCGTCAATGGCGGTATTCTGAAACAATCCTAATTTTTCGCTCTTCAGCGTAAGATCATGCAGGTTTGTCCCACTGAGTCCGCCAACCCAAATAACATTGCCCAAGTCAATCACGGAATTGTTTGCCGTAACCTTGATATCACCATTCATTCGGGTGGAAACATCTACTGTGCTTTGCAGTATTCCTCCATTCAGTTCAACGCTTGCATAATCGTGCCCGGAAATATCCAGAATACCATTGGTGACAATCAACTTACCTTCGAATGCAGTGTTATCCGATTGAAGCACAAGCTTGTTTGTTCCAGATTTTTCAAAGTCCCCGAGTCCGATTAAATCAGCGCTCAGTGTTACATCCTTTACCAAGCCAAGATTAAGCTTCGCACCACTACCGACAGTAATGCTATCAGCAACCGATAAATTATCGTTATTCAGCATTGCAGTTCCGGTTGCGAGCTCCAAGCTCTTTGCACTGATGTTACCACCGGTAAAACTGTAACCGTCAACAGATATAAGCATGTCGCCTGCAGCAACCCCGCCTGCGGCAATCGTGACCGCTTTATTCGCAGCACCGGTAGCATCAAACGTAACGTTATCCGCTGTATAGAATTTTTGCGCGCTAACGCTATTATCTTCCCAATTTGCAGCAGAAGTATCCCATGCCACCGATGCCCCTTCCCAAATCAGATCATGAGCGGTAACATTAACATTCAAAACAACGGATGTTGCATTTTGCGTAAGTACTAAGTCTCCGACACGATAACCTGTTGCATCCATTGCGAATGCAGGAATTGTACTGGTGGCATAACTGAACAGCGTATAGTCACCGTTCACCAGCTCACCAAGGACAGAAAGCTTGATTGTATTTGTTCCTGAAGCCGTTAGCGTTTTTTCGATTGCAACCGAATCGGCAATGCCCACGCCGCTTTCACCGGACAGACGGAAAATAATATCATTGGTACCGCTGATACTTGCCGTTCCCGTAATGCTTGTTGCTCCAATGACAGAAGATGTATTGACGGCAATCGTGCCGACATTCGTCAAGGCAACATTACCGTCCACATTGCCCAGACCGCCGGTCAGTTTTCCTGCCCCGGAAAGATTCAAGCTACCGCCAAAACTACCGGCACTCGAAAATGAGTTGGTATAAACAGGACGTCCTTTCAAATCAAGCATAGCTCCATCGCCGATTGTGATTGAAGACGAAACAAAATTCCCGCCAAGTACCGTAACGGTTCCTTTCTTTACAAGGGTATCTCCCTTATATCCTACAGAAACAAATTGGGTATTCCCACTCCATTGCTCGAAACTACCATCTCCCGTGACACCTGCTTCAACATAGAAAATACCGTTATTAAGTGTATACTGGTCTAAATCAAAAATAAGTTTGGTTCCCGTATTAATAACATATTTGCTCGTGGCCATAGCCATTTCCCTTGTTGCTTCCGGCATGACTGCCATTGAAGCCAGTCGCAAACTGCCTTCCTCAATGACCGTCTCTCCCTGGTAGCTATGATCGCGGACCAAAGTCAGCATACCCGCACCCTTCTTGACAACGCTTCCCTTACCTTCGATCTTCACATTTTGATTGAATAACGCGCCTCCATTATCGCTTTCGCGTCCACGCTTTCCTCCGACATCAATCAATGAATAATCCTCAGGACGATTGAAAACCAAAACGGAATCTCCTGCATTTAACTGGATATCTCCGGGAAAATAACCGATACCGGGGGTGAGGCCATCACCCAATTGAATGGTGGTAGGATTAAAATCACCATCTTCTATCGTTTTTATTCCGGCAGCATTATTTAAAATGGGGTTAGGAGCAGAGGATGCCAGCACTAGCGTTCCTCCGTAATACAATTCCACCCATCGGTTCCAATATTCACCCCATCCGTTTGTTTCTGATTCCTGCCTTTGGCTGATATTACCTTTCAGAACAACAGTTTTTCCGGGAAATATGCTTATCGTCGGATTACTCGTGATCCAAATGTCTGTATTCAACGAAGCATCTTCCCTGAATTCAACGCCCGTATAACGATAACTGCCGCCTCCCTCCAGTCTCAATACTTCCTTAAAGCCGGAAATATGTCCAAATGAGACAAATGTATTCTCAATAAACACGACGCCACGCTCCGAATCGAGATCGAAATCGCCCATAATGACGATTCTGTCTTCTTCTGAACCGGATCCTCTGAAATACAGCTTAACAACATCTCCGGTAACATTTCCGGTGATGGTAGTGGTCACCCATTGCTCTGTCCAGAAACCGGCAATATATTGTGAGCTCAAGTGATTGTTACCTTCGTATTTGGCGTGGTTAAACACAGGATCCGTGCTGGAGATGCCCTTATTCACAAAATGGATGTTATTGTCTATTTCGTACTCCTTATGGGCTTTATCTGCATGGAAGTCCCCGCTATTGAGCAAAAGCAACTGTGTATAGTTTTGCCCGATCTCAATGTTCACGGTGCCTCCGGAACCAAACGGCCTTGTTTCATAGAACTTAACTGCGCCATGGTTTCCGATGTAAGTGTCTCCCGTATAATAATTCGTCCCGAGTTCTATATCCAAATACCGATCCACTCCGACATTGCCCAACTGGCCGATAAACGAAAGAGACAGTTTTCCTGTTCCGGTTCCATCGGAATAGGAAACGAAACGTGCCAATTCCCAAGGGTCACTGGTGTTCCGTTGAATGGTGACGGTAGCATCCGTATCGGAATTGTTAACTATTTTGGCATTATTCTCCGCCTCATAATACTCTCTTGCACCGGATGCTCCGATGATATGGAAATCCTGATCAAATCCGTTTATGTCCAGGACCGTATTCGGCGACATGAAAAGGACCGTTTTTCCCCCTCCGACATTTGCGGATGTCATGGTAACTTTTCCGGCCTGCAAATTAATCCTGCCCGACCCGCTATGTCCCCCAAGCTTTAATTCGTTGGAAGTTGTTTTTGTAATAGTCGGACTATTCGCGAAATCAATATCCAATATACCCGAACGCACTTCCACATTGGTAGCAGAAATCGCAGTTCCTTTCACCGTTCCGCTATCCAGTATCAGGTTTGCAAATATTTCAGGATTGTTTCTGGTCGTTCCTGAAACCATCCAGGTTCCTCCTTTCACCAGAACCGTGCTCCCCTCATCGTCCACAATGTTTCCATTGGTTGTTAATTGGGCAGTCCCCCTGACGGTGAGATTTTTTGTCTTGGTATTCACAAGACTGACCTTACCCGCACCGCTAACACCTACGGCATAATCAACGGTAAGCAGACTACTCAGGCCGCCGATAGTGTAATCATCCGTGATTAACGTTTCCACGCGAATATCAGATGCATTGATCGCTTCCGAAAGGGCAACTGTTTTTATCCCCTTTCCGCTTCCAAAGGTAACAATACTTTTTGCGGTATAGGCTGCGCCATCCCACGTTGTACCGGTTGTATTCCAGTCTATCGTTGTTCCGTCCCACGCAACTTCTTTCAAGGTATTTGTCAGATTGATAACAACGTTACCTCCGCTTAAACTTAAACCGGTTGCGGACTGTCCAACAGCCAGACCTTCAATGGTAATGTTACTGAATGTAGATCCTGTTCCCGCAGGGAACAAAACATCCCCAGACTTCAGCAAATGCAGAGATGTCAATTTGATAGTACTATCCGAAATATTTGCTGTCCCTGTAACAACTGTATTGTTATCCTCAGCCTTCAGATTCCAGACAACTCCGTTGGAAACAGTCATGTTACCGCCAACCGATCCGATCTGGCTGATTGTTGTCTCAGCTGCATCAGCGGTAAAATTACCAGTTATCTTATTGGCATAGTTCAACGTTCTGCCTCCGCTGATACCAAGACTTCCGTCCAGTTCATTCATCCAGACAGCACCTGTGTCGCCCGCAATAACGTTTATATCACCGATCATTTTTCCGCTGTTCTCAAACTTTCCGCCAGCAGCGTTGAGTCCGAGACTGCTGACATCCAATACGGCATTTGCAGCGACAATATACCACATTCTCGCATTATTTTTGTGCAAAAAGGTTGCGGTAGGAGCAAATTCCAATGTACCTTCCATGACCCGCAATTCGCTCAACTGCTCTCTCTCTTGAGTATTCAAATCGCCAAATTTTCCGCCAAATTGACCGGCGATAATCATTTTCCCGAGACCAGTCTTATAAAAACCTTTCTCGCGGCCGTTGTTGAGTCCTTCAGCAAAAATCTGTCCTTTTGCTTCCAGTGTAAACCCTTCCTGCACCCGTATCTTTGAGTCCTCATATAAGAAACTCAATGGATTCATCAACGCCTTTACTCCCGTCATGTCACCGACGACATTCAGATAAGCAAATCCACCTTCCAGTCTGATCGGAGCCCAATAGATGGTCCCATCAGGGTCATCCGCCGATAACTTTATTGCACTCTGAGGGAGCTTGCGTCCGTCATCGACTGTCAATCTTGCCGCGTTCATGCGGACATAACCTTTATTCAGGTAGTTTTTATCATCGCTGGTATACGTGCTGTAAGGCGTTTGAGCATCATCATTCTGATGCCCGATCACCCATGTGTATTTTGAATAATCGCCATCAAGTACGAATTCACCGCGATTATGGATTTCCAATTCCCGATGCAACTTTCCGCCGACACCGTTAACGATCAACTGGGCTCCGTGCCATCCTTCCAAGTCAATCCGGTGGTGGCTGTATCCGCCATCATTTCTGCCTTTTGAATTCATGTAAAGAATGCCATGAATCGTCACACCCGGAACACGGACATTCAGATGTTTACCATTCCATTCGACATCTCCCGTTCCAAAAGGATCCTGGGCGGTATCCAACTGCAGAAAACCTACCTCCGGACCAAAATAACTGCCTCCGGTGTATGTGTTCTTCCTGACCCCGTAAAACGGATTTCCCCAAGGATCTTTTCCACCTTCCGTGAAAACACCGATTCTGTAACTTCCGGAAGTCACTTCCAGTCTTACATTACCTTCGATCTGGTAATAGCGGGGCGCGTTTTCATTCAGACTTGGAATGGTAATGGTAGCAAGTGTTGCGCTTGTGTTTGTAATAACAGCATTTTCACGCCAATAGACAGGTCTTTCAACACTGCTGAAATTCTCTTCTCCCCAGAGCCCCAAATGCTTTGATATCGAAACGCCGTTCAGGTCGATCTTCGATCCCTTCAGCAACCACAATTCCGAACCGGCATTCCCGGTAACCGCTTCTGCTCCGAGCGCTGTCGACGATGTGATCTTGATCGTTGTGTCACCCAACACAAAAGTAGGCCCGGTATAGGTATGATCTCCCCCGAGAGTGAATGCCTGCGCAAAATGCGGGCCATCAATGCCGTAGGCCATCACGAGTTTATGGGTCCCGTTATTCTGAAAAGTAACTCCCGTAAAATCACTTAAAGAGGGATACACAACATGCAACAATCCTTCACGTTCCTCATCGGAACCGGTAATGATAATCCCTGATCCGCTATTAGGCGTTCCCGATGTCAATGATGTGTCCAACCAGGCGACAGCCTGATCATGCTTCACCTTCAAGACAGTATCATCAGCAAGCATCAAACGTACGGAAGCCCCGGCAAAACGCGTATACGACAGATCCCCCTTTCCCCAAACGCCGGCAGGATTCGTATCCCGACTACCCACTTTTATGGTACCTTCATAGAGCTTGATAATGGTATTCTGTACTGAGTTATTATCGTCAAACACCAAGACATTATCCCTGTACTTCTCGAAAACACCCATGCTTCCCAGACTTGCATCCCCGATCTTTCCATCCCATGCGCCGGACATGCCTATGATCTGGTTATTCCGCAAACTGTCCGCTCCTGTGAGTGTATTTTCCGTACCTCCCCGCCAAAATTCAATTGTCCCGTAATTGTATACACGTGACTTGGTAATGCCTCCGGCATCCGTGCCAGGGTCAGCGGCTGTATCATCGCCTGCAATCAAGGTCGTTCCCTCTCCGACTATGACTCTTCCCTTTCCCGCAAAAGCCGATGTTGATTCTTTGAAATAGACCGTTCCCGTACCATTCAGATTAACGGTGATATCGAGGTCGTTATTATCAACGCCTTCTCCCTTTCCCAAGCTACCGAATATAACCGATGAACCAGTCACCGTTGTCACATTGACATCGCCATTGAAATAGAGTTTTTGCCCGGTAAATGTGTATACATCCCCGCTTCCGGCACTGATTGTCAGTTTTCCTGTATAATCACCGGAGGAGGCATTGCTTATCGCGATTGAACCTAACCCGCTTTGAAACCAAAGGTTATCGCCAATTGAGAAATTAACTCCTGCAACACCGGTATCACGATCAACCCATGCATTTGAATTAATCGTACCGCTTGCGCCACCGTTCCATATCAATTCAGCAGCCGATGAGGATGATGCTGCAGCAGAAAATGCCATAGCAACGAGACTGGTAATAGCCACATGGGAGATCAGATTTCTTTTCTTCATATTTGTATATAAATTTTGACGTAAACAAGCAACTGTGCCAGAAGTTTGTAAGTCAGGTAAGGTTTAAACTAAGGTAATTTTGAAAGTGAATATAATACCTGTTTTCCTCTTTTCAAGAGTAATGCCAAAGCAAAAGTATTCATTACCAGCGACAATTCGACATTCAGTCTCAGCAACTCAGCGAAATATCATACAATTAGAACAGCTGAAAGACTTTACTTTTCTATGTTAACAAAAAAGCCCATCTTCCGATGGGCTTTGCAGGTTATGCTTTCTTAGAAGATTCAGTTTAATCCGTGTTTTGCCATAAGGTAATCTTTCACCTGGGTACGCTCAGTTTCCGACAGTTTCCGGTTATACAGGAGAATCTCATGAAGTCCTCCTTTGGAAGGATTTCCCAAATCACTGGAGTATCGTCCGAAATTAAAACTGTTAATGGACAGATTTTCCGTTAACGAATAGCTATCCTTTCTCAGTAAAACTTTATTTATATAGGCTTCCCAATAGCCGCCGCCCACACTGACATTATAGAGACGACTTTTATTATTCAGCGAAAGGCTGCTATCGTTCATGCTAACCACATCCCCGGGACGGCGACCGAAACTTTCCTTGATCAGAGTAGGATTACTCCATGAAAACAATGTTCTTTGTCCGGAAAAATTGAGTATTTCCCGATCATAATACTGGTTATCCTGAGAGTATATAACCGCGAAAAATTCCGCTTCTTTACCATTTACGAATGACCCATCAAATCCACGGCAACTATAATACCCGACTGCCTGTTGTTGAGGCACGCTTTTGTTTGAATCCCAAAACAGCATGGATCCGTCCCCGCTCACGTACCCATACCCGCCACGATAGGTAGCATTGGTCGGTGAATGGTCTTTGATGTTCGTCACGTTTCCTGTTGTGTCTGTTGTAACACCCTTGTCCGCACATACCCACAAAGTAAGCCCGGTCTTGGGAAGATCAGGCTCAATACTGTATTTACCCAAAAGATACTGTTGAACCTTTGCATAATCCGCTGCATTCAGTTTTTTAAATACCAGAACTTCATACATGTTTACCACAATATCATAACTGTTTGCGTAAAAATCTATCGCGTTTAATACCTGTATTGAGTTACTGCTGGAACTGCTTCTGTTTAATACTTTCCCGTTGTGCATGAGCGATATAATTCCATTTTCAACACTCATACCCATCAGTTGCCGTCTGTTCTGGTTACTTGCTAGGCTTGCACCAGCCCAGGCTCTGCGGTCCCCTGTCTCACAAGTGCTGAGTGTCCGGTTCATACTCCAGAAAAACTCTGCTGAATTGCTGCCCGAAGCCTCGAATCGAAGATCCCCATTACCTTTGACAATGAATATATCAAAATCACCGCCCAGGTTGGCTCCGATACTCGTACCCGTACCCATGTAACCAGGGTCGATCCTGAAACCTGCCGAGTATTTCACCTGTATTGCCTGATACCCATCTTCATCAATACGGTTAACATTACTGCTGCTGCTTGCAGGATTATCATAGCTGGAAGTAGAATGAACAAAGACCAATGAACTGTTTGCTGCATCAACCCAATTCCAGTGATAATTATAATAATAGGATGCATAGTCCACAACAAGTGTTGCTCCGTCTTCTGCCTTCAGGTGGACAACCGGAGTAACCCCGCCAGGCAAACCGGAACCTTGCCCGTAAACAGAAGAACACGCAAGCGCCATAAAGGCGAAGATCACATAAGTCATATTTTTAAGCATAGATGCATTCATAACAAACCTCCTTTTTAGAATTAATAGACAATAGTATTTTCCCTCATCGGAAATATATAGATAAGATAAATATTACTTTTATTCTGTCACGTATAAATCGCATAATTAAGAAAATTATTCTGTAATTTTATAGTAAAAATTATCTATTTTATCATATATTACTCATTTAATTGCTTTTATGCGATAATCTTAATTCACATGGAATTGATATGAAATATTACTTTATACCAAGGTATCTTTTCAGTGTTTAATTATTGTTGTCCGGAAAAATGGATTACCATCTATTCACATCATTAAGCGATGCTGACTTTCGAAGCATGAATACGGGGTTTGCTTTTAAGTTTATGGTTCAAATGCATCCCAACAATACAAAGAGACGGTAGCTTGATGCTACCGTCTCTTTGTATTTACCGGAGACTTTCGCCTCCTGACTCCTATCTTTTTCTGCCTTACTTTACCAGGTGTAACGTACGCCTGCACTCAATCCGAGTTCCGAGTGATCGGTATTCAGATCAGCGTTCGCATCGGCAAAGATCGAATAGTTCGGCGTGATATTATATTCACCGCCAAGTCCGAGCAGCGCGCTGTCAGCATCATTGCTCAAACCGTTAGATTTGAAGCTTCCGGGAGTACCGTCATAGGAACCTTTCAGGTCACTTGCGGTATCATCAAAACGATGTCTCCAGGCAACCAATCCATAGACCCCGAAATTACCGAAGTAACGGTCATAACGGACTCCGAGACGGCTCGCCAGCATGTCATGCGTTTCCTTCGAAACATCCATCGCAAAATCGCTGCCCTTCTCATGGAAACTGTCGCGACTGACGTTCAACCAGTCAAATCCGGCAAAGACACGCATCTGCTTGGTTATACGAACTGCCCCGTCAATGCTGACTCCGTAGGTGTTACCATCGTAGTCTGCCTTGTTGCGGCCTCCGAGATCTCCGATGTTCACGTAGCGTTTGCTGTCGTACTGCTGGATACCGTAGCTGGCGGAAGCAATCAGGCTGACATCTTCTTCATCCCAACCGCCATAGACCGCAAAGCGGGTATCATCAATGCTTGTTTTATCGGAACTGCGCTTGGTATCCACCTTGCCATCTTCATAGAAGAAGGCGGCTCCGATCACCATGCCTGTATCAAAACGCGTGTCAAAACCGGCTGTGACACCGCTTGCACGGTAGTCATAGCCTTTCACATGGTTTTCACTCGCCATCGACATGTCATAGGTGAACGGCTGAGCCCAATAGCTTTCCTTCATTTCGGATTCAACATCCTTGAATTTAGCCATGCTCATCGCTTCGGTCGGATTGATATTCACCGTGGCGCTATCCAGGGAAGGACGTGCTGCCTGACCGGCATTCAAGCGCTGGCTCCACAATTGACGGAAGTGTTCGCCGGCCAATTCACGGCTCTGCGTGGCATGCGCAAGCGAATAACCGCTCAACTGGTCAAGGAACTCAGAAGCCTGTCCGGGATTGGCGCGCACAGCACTCGGTACGGTTTTCTTCCAGAAGAGACTGGAATTATCCCAGCCGCCATCCAGGTAAGCGGCTACATTGCCTTGGTTCTCACCGTCCACGTACTGGTAGTATTCAGGACGATTGATATTCATCAGCATGTAGATGTTGTTACCTTCCTGCACGAATGTTGTTTTATAATCGTCCGTAAAGAGCGGATCGTTACTGGACAGGATAAGGTTGTTGATATTCAGGGCAACGCTGCCTGCTTCCATGATCAGGAACTTGTACGTATCTTCCACAAAGCTGCTCGAATTACCTTCTTTCAGTACATTGATTGTTACCATATCAACCGAAAGCAATCCGCCGACCGTCAATCGGTCCGAAGTCCAGATTCCGCTGAGCGAAGCATCTGCGACACTGGAGACTTCGATATCGAGCAAGCTTCCCGTCAGGAAGGTCTGATTGCCGGTAATGGTCAGTTTTCCGATCGAGTTGCCCGGGCTCACCTTACCGCCACTTTGAACGATGACGTTTCCTTGAACCTTTCCGCTTCCGCCAAGCACCTCACCGTCACCGATGATGATATCGTTGGCTGTGCTGGTCAAGGTGCCGCCATTGACAAAAAGCTTGCCGCCATTCAGCGTGATTCCGTTATTCAGAATGAGCTCACCGTCTCCCGCTTTCACAAAGCTGGAACTGTTGCCTGCAAGCGCTACGCTGCTGAGTGACGAAGAAGTCCCGGACACGCTGTTAACCGTTCCCTTGCCATTCACACTCAGGTTATTCGAAACGCTTATGCTACCGTTAAGAATCAACTGGCTATTGTCATTCAATGTAATATTACCGGTTCCCAAGCTGTTTGCGGTATTCACCTCAACACTGCCTTTCCTTACATCCAGACCTCCCGAGAAACTGTTGTTTCCTGTCAGAGTCAGTTTTCCCGTTCCGTCCTTGATCAGGCTTCCGTTGCCGATCAGGTTCCCTTCGAACTGGCTGTCCGCAGTGGAGCCTGATGTCAGGTTTGCATTGTTCAGATTGACGGTTGCATTGGATTCGGCAGACAAACTTGCGGCGGAAATACTGTTCCCGTTCAAATCCAGCGTTGCCGAACTCTTCACATTGATACCGCTGGAAGCGCTGAGCGCGCCTGCACTGTTCAATGTCGTGGTTCCGGATTCAACGATCAGATTACCGACAAAGCTGTTGGTACCGCCCAAGGTATACGTACCTTTTGTCGTCAGGTTTCCGGTTCCGCTGATATTACCGTCATTGCTTCCGTTGCTTACGGCCAGATTGCCGCCAAGCACGATGCTGGTTCCGGCTGACGTGTTAAACGTCGTCACTTCATTGGCACCGTTCAGGGTCAGACCGCCGGATGTTACCGCCAGCGTACCCGCAAAACCGGAACTGAGTCCCGACAGGGACAGCATACCTGTTCCCGTCTTTTCAAGCACCGAACTGCTATTGCCGACCATCTGTCCGCTGTAGCTACCGGATTCCACTTTCAAGGTAGCTCCGGTCAAATCAACCGTACCGGTTGTTCCGGTGAGTTTTGAAACCGTATTGGACGTTCCCGAGGCAACAATCAGTTTTCCGGTTGAACCATCGATCTTCACGGCTGTATTGGATAAGGCATCGTTGACTCCCAATGTCACAGTTCCGTTGGTGATGTACATCTGCTCGTTCGCCTTGTTATTGGCAGCATTGAAGGTCACATGAGCACCTCCATCGACCAGAATCTGTTCGGCGGTCACCACATTATTAAACGTAATGCTGCCGTTACCCGTTGTCGAAATCTTGTTGGCAATGATATTGCCCCCCGTGAAGGTATAACTGCCAGTCGTATTCTGGAAGGTAACGTTGTTCACGTTGACTGCCGCGTTACCGCTACCGGTCACCGGTCCCCAGACATTGATTGTTCCGGCAGCGTTATCCGTGAATATGGCGTTATCCCCCGCCGCAAAACTGTTTGGCGTATAGAACCCGCCGTTATCATCCCAGTTATCGCTTGCGTCAGTGCCCGCATCGTAAAGATCCCAACGGCCGTTTGTGCTTCCGTTATCCCAGATCCAGGTAGCCGATTGTCCCGTTACCGAGAACGTAAGGCTCGTTGCGTTTACCGTGTAAACGAGTTCCTTACGGGTCAATCCTTTCACGATGAAGGCATCCTTCACGTCGCTGCCGCCCTGCAGGTCGAACGTGCTGAAAGTAGCCAGCGTATACTCGCCGGTTCCCCATGCACCGTCACTTTCGAACGTAATATCGGAAGCATTCGTCGCATCCAATGTCAATTTGCCGGTCGCCGCAATCTGGTCAACGCTATGTCCGAAGCTTGCTGACGCATGCATATTGGTTCCCGACAAGGATACGTTTCCTTCGACTTTCAATGTACCGACATTGCCGCTGCTGATGCTGCCTGTATCGCTCTCGGCGATATACAGTTCGGATCCGATGCCCAAAGTCAGGTTCCCCCTGATCGCGGTTGTTATATCAGCCGTACTGCCTGCCACCAACTGCGTTCCGCTGCCCAGATCAACATTGGCAACCAAGGTCGAGCCATCCTCAATGGTCGTTGAGGCAGTGATATCCCCGCCCGTATAGGTGAAGGTTTCACTCGACGTTCCGAAGTCCACATTACCGACATGCAGTTTCGTCATATTGCTGAAGCTGCCGCCGAAATTACCGCTCTGCACGCGCACCACGGAGTTATTGGCGTCCAAGGTACCTGCTGTTCCGTTCAACGAAGCAAACTTGCTGCTGGTAGTCTTGAGCGTGCCCTCATTAATCGTGATTGCCTTGGCGAATGTGGCATTATCCTGGATTTCAAGCACCCCAGCCCCGAGCTTTGTGAAACCGCCGCCGAGGGTGCCCAACTTGGCCTGCGCCGTGAACGTTGCATCCACATTGATGCTGCCGCCGGCACTGCCGATATTGACCGAACGCACACCTGCGTTAGTGAGATCCAAGGCATCCGCAACCTGCAAGGTTCC
The DNA here is from genome assembly GCA_031552815.1 of Opitutales bacterium. Taxonomy (GTDB): domain Bacteria; phylum Verrucomicrobiota; class Verrucomicrobiia; order Opitutales; family JAVBMG01; genus JAVBMG01. The sequence continues at coordinate 91,757 of JAVBMG010000013.1, read as the reverse complement.
ACCGTTCAACGTGATATCGGCAGAACTGATATTATCCAGAGCCGCGATTTTCAAGGTTCCCCCGCTGACTGTCGTTGTTCCGGTATATGTATTGGCTAACGCCGCAGTTCGCGTGCTCAGGTCGAGCGTTGTCGTTCCGGACTTTTCCAGATTACCCGCTCCGCTGATAATATAATTCGCAGCAGTTTGGTTTTCCCCAAGATTCAGTGTTCCGTTATTGGCAAGCACTACGGCAGAGAAACTGTTGTTTGCATTGTTGAAACTTGCCTTGACACCATCAATGCTCACGCCTGTGCCGGTAGCATCCGTGGTAATTGCGCCCGTTCCGCTGAACGTGTAATCCTTGCCGGTCACGGTCATTTGTTTTGGAGTAACAGCACCCGTAACTACCACTGTGTTCCCGGAACCCGTAACCAGATTATCAAAGGTCACCGTATCGTAAGCCACGAAATAAGTGCTTGGATCGGTCAATGCCCCGGTACGTTTCCAGACAAGATTGCTTTCATCATTATCTTTCCAGACCCCGTTTGCAGCACCGCCCCAAGTCAGGTTCAGGGACTCGGAACCGGAAATGGTCATAATGATCTGCTCATCGGTCGAAGTCGTGAAATCAAACACGGCACGGTTATACTTGAACCATTGTGCCATGCTGACGAACTGCGCTGCGGTATAATGGTTGTCTCCCTCAAAGATGACATAGGTACCGTTCACACCCGTCGTCGACGCCGTATTCAAATTGTTCAGATCCAGCTTGATCTTGTTCGTAGCATCCGCGGTCAAGGTCAATGCTCCCGTGTAGACGATTTTATCGGATGTGTTGCTGCTGTTATCAACATCCAGCCTGATCACACCGCCGCCATTCACATTGAGACTTCCCTTGACCAGTGAAGACTCCCCGGCCACAGGCGTGTAGGCTCCGCCATTAATCGGATCCGCCATGCTTCCGGCAATGAAGGTACCGCCGCTGTTCACGGTCACTATACCGGTCCTCGCAGAGTTACCGAAAGTCAATCCACCGGCACGGCCGCCGCTGTTGATCACAACGGTTGCGGTTGAACCGGCATTGTACAACGTCGCTCCGTTGTTTAACAGCGCCGTCCCTGTCATGCTGCCGCCGTCTTCAATGACCACATACTGTTTCGTTGTGAGTCCGTCCTTCGCCCCGATTCCGTATCCGCTCGCATAGGATGTCAGGTTGAACAAAGCGTCTTTCTTCACCAGGATATCCGAGGCAAACGCTCCGCTGTTACTCGCTGACAAACGGACGCTGCCTTCATTGATGGTAAGCAAGCCGGTGAAGGTGTTGGTCTTGGTCACATTCATCTGGCCAAAACGGTTTTTGACCAGGTTTCCGGTACCGCTCATGGTCACATTCAAATCGTAGTCCCTCACGCGATCATAAATCACGTTCCCTTCATTCTTGATCTTTGCGTTACCAAAGCCACCCGTATCATTGATAAGGTCATCATAGCCGACCACAAGCGTGCTACCGTCCAAAACGCTGACTGTAGTCTGGCTCATGTCCGATGTCGGATTTTCCGCAAAGATAACCTTACCGCCGCCATCGATCTTCAGCGTTCTTACAGAATCATTACCGACTTCGATTTGAGCAATGACTTTCAGAACCGCCTCCGGGTCTACCGTTATGTGCCAGTTACCCTCGCTCATCGTCAACCGTTCCGTGGAAATGGTTGCGGTTGACGGACTCGACGCGGTTGCTCCCGTGCCGCCGTGTACGATAAGATGCGCGGAAGAACTATCCAGTAACGGATCGTTTTCCGTTCCGTCCAGATTGGCTAAACGCATTGCGCGCAAAGAGCTGGCATAGCCACTCCGCAAGCGTTCGACAACCTTGGCATCCCCGTACAGAGTCAGGTTTTGAATAAAGGTATCCCACGCAACAAGGAAAGTACCGCCTTCATTGATGGTAACATCAGGGATACCGCCTTTGTAGCTTCCCAGGTTACCATGATACAAGGTAGCCAGATAGGCTCCCGAATTAACCACGATTTTCGCCTGTGTAGGATTCAGGTAATTTCCGGCAAAAGGTTGCCGTTGAGCCCAATTGTCGGCATCCGCAGTTCTCTTGAATTCCAGGGTGCCTTCATCCACCGTAAAGGTACCGGAAAAAGTCATGCCTACATATTGAAAATCATTGCTTCCCTTCACATAATAATCATCAAGGTTTATGGGTACAAAACTGAATGTGCCCGTTCCCTTCTTAACGAATTCACCGTCACCGATCAGGAAGTTTCTTGCCCATGGATTGGCCTCACCGACCACATCAACTGTCAACTTGCCGCCATTACTCAGGTCAATGGTCGCATAGGTACTCAAGAGTGAATTCATCCTGTCACCCTGGATACGCAGGACACTGTTACCATCCACCGGACGCAACGCACGGTTAATCGAACCGTTTTCCAAGGTCACATCGGTAACCATCAGCGGCTTACCCAGCTTGCTCTCATCATACACGGAAGCCGCAGCATCCAGGTTACTGGTGGCGGAAATCACTGCTCCCAGCGTGTTATCCAACGCGCCGTTTCTCAGGATGAGTTTCTTTCCGTTGGTATCAATCTCATTGACCCATTTCTGATAGCTTGCACTGGCAAAGGCAGCACCGGCCAAATCAATCGTAGAATCAGCCGTTAACTTTACAGCCGATCCGACCTTGGCCATACTTGTACTGGTCAAGGTACCGCCATTCAGCTCAATGGCTGCGGTTGTCGTATTGATCAGATCCAGTGTCCCGTCCGTAACCTTGATAACACCCGTGTAAGTAGCTGTCGGTGTTACCGCGCCATCCGTATCCGTCACATACCATTTCAATAGGTTGGTTCCCAATTTTTCAACCGTACCGGCTCCGTCAAGATGCGAAACAAGGATACCGTCATTGGCAAGATCCAAGGCGATCGTCGCGCCGGACGCTACCGTGATATTACTCAGGTTCAATCCTGCATTCTGGAAGCTTACCGTTCCGGCAGTCACATCCAGGGCTCCGGCAATGCTTCCGCCCGTGAAAGTATACCCATCAGCAGAAATCGTGATATTTCCGGCCATCACGCCGCCGGCTGCAACCGCAACCGTTCCGGCCCCGGTTGTCCCGAAAGTCACATTGTCCAGATTATAGAAAAGCTGATCGCCTTCATCCCAGTTGGTTCCGGCACCGATAGTCCAAGCTGTCCCTGCAGACCCGTTCCAGGTGCGATCTGAAGCTGTCCCCACAACGAGGTTTACCTGTCCGGCAGTCGATGTATCCACCGTCAACAGACCGGCACGCGCATTGGCATCCGCAACAAAACCGCTTGTGACCGGAGTCGCAATGTCAGAGTACTTAATCAGCGTATAGCTTCCCGCCTGTAAACCATCCTTACCGGCAATCACTTGTACGGTATTATTTGTGCCGGCAGTCAGGCTACCGGTTATATCCAGCAAATCACCTGCACGGAAGATAAGCGTATTGCCATCCAAAGTTGTATTGCCGGTAACCGCCACCGGCCCGGCCTGCCTTGCGTTTACCAGAACGGTATTGCCCGTAAGTTTTACGACACCTGTGACCGCGCCCAAGCCATCAATGGCTGCATTCTGGACATAAACGGCAGCATTAACTGTGCCCGTATTGGCAAAGGTTCCGCCATTCATCTCTATCCGTCCGCCCGTAAACGCGCCCTTGTTCCTGAAAGAATCGAAAGTCAGGTCAAGCGCATTTAAGGTAAGCGTTCCCGCTTCATTAACAACAATGTCCTTTGAATTAAATATCGACGAGGTAATCTTCAGCACATTGTTCGCATTAACCGTCGTGCTTCCCGTGTAATCCGTGTTACTGAGGACATACGTTGAGACAAAGGCAGCATCATAAGGATCCAGGAAAGTACCAATCACCAAATCACCTGCTCCGCTGATAAGTGTATTAGTCGTATGCTCAGCGGTTCCGCCTGCCGTTATGTAATCCAGAATCGCTGTTGTCCCCGTTCCTATCTGGATTGATGCATAATAATTCATTGCATCCCATGAGGACTGTTTGAATTGAGTGCTGTATTTCTTGCTGGCGGCAAAATTGATTCCCCCTTCCTCAATGATAACATCGCCGTAAGTCCTGAATTGGCGCGCTATGGTAGCCAAGCCGCTGCCTTTTTTAACAAAGGTTCCCTTGTTCTTGTCGCCGTGCTCAACGACGAAATTCATCAGGTAGTCGCCTGACCAGTTCACGATCAGCTTGCCATCCTGCAGAAGATTAAACCAGGTAACGTCGCTATCACCGTGTCCCCAGACCGAATTCACATATCCGGTCCGGTCATTATTACCCAGTTGCAATGTGGCACCGCGCCAGACCGTAAAACGTGTATTGGTCGCCTGGTAAATCGGACCCAATCCGTATGCCGGATTGCTTAAACCGGTTCCGGCAAAAATAATGGTACCTTGATCAATGCTCTCGTCCAGACCCAGACCGAAATTAATCCAACGGTCCCCGTCAAAGCGCGGCGCTTCCAGACGTGTGGCTCTCGGCTCAAAGTAACCGGTCAAACTCAGCGTTTTTCCCTTGGGCACCAAGAATGAGGAATCATTTTCCTGCGAACGGAATAGCGTAGGAAGAGCCATCGTATCGTCAAAGTAAAAACGAACCCAGCCGCTCAGGCGTATCGGCGGTAAATCAGCCGGATCGGTGGTACCTGCTGCCCCGGATGTGGATATATTGACTCTGGTACCGGAAGCAAGATCAACCCAGCCATCAATGGAAGCATACGGAGCCGACGGCTGGAATGCCAGCGTGATTTCGCCCTCCTTGCTATCCCTGGTATTGCGGAAACGCAGATAGGTGCCTTCAGAAACCACGAGATCACCGGTAAGGGTCAATGACTTGCCGTTATCCAACCAGAGTACCGGCTCATAATCGGTTTCCATGCCAACGGTTGTGCGATCCGCCGTATGGATATCATTGGCAAGCACCATGTTTGCCGTGGCATAGGTGTTATGGTTATGCAAGTACATGGGACCCGTACCAAACGCCTCAGCATGACCAAAATACACTGCGCAATCCCAACCGTTGAAATAGGTGCCGCCTGTATATTCGTTCTTCGTATTAAAGTAGAGCTTGGTATTTCCGGCGGTGAAACTATTCATACTCAATGACAGCTTTCCGGTACCGCCGTCACGGAATTTTACACCGGAGAGATCCAGCACATTATCGTCGCCCGATATCTGATAAACGATAGCCAACTGAGCATCGGTCGCACTGCCGTTCTCAACGATAGCGTTCACCGCGGAAGCCCCGTTCACCGCCCGGACCTGTTGAAGCATATTATTGGTGCCATTCAGACGGATCGTGGTATTGTCCGCCATCAGAACGTTGATTCCGCTGAATCCGTTCTTCACGTTCGAAGTCAAGCTTCCCGAATTCAGATTGACCAGCATGGTACCGCTCAAGGCATTTTCAGCCGCCAACACCGTATTGCCGTGAATGTTTGCCGTAACCGCCTTGGTCGTGCTGCCCAAAAGGCTCGCCTTGACGGTAGCATTGCCCAAATCATAGAGATCGGCCAGTATGGGTGTAATGCTTTCCAGTGTCGCTCCGCCATCCAAGGACACTTTGTGAAGCGCGTTCACCACGGTGCCTTCCACAGCCGAAGGCGGCACCTTAAACAGCAATGACCCGGTACCGTTCACATTCAGACTCGCATTCGCGGAAAAGCCCAGATTCTTCAGGATAACGTTTCCGGCTCCGGTCACATTCAGATCACCAAGCAGGGTGATCCGGTTGCCGCCGAATTTCAGCGTATCCCCCGCCACCGTAGTAACATCCATGCCTCCCGGACGAACCCCGTCATCAACGGTTCCAGCGCTGACCATAATTGTTTTTGCCCCGGCCGGCGAAGTAAAGGAAACGATATCTTCATCCACAAACATCAACGTTCCCCCGGTCCAGGTTTTCAGGGTATTGTCCCAAACATTGCTGTAAACGCCGCCGGTTCCGGCCGTATTCGCCCAATCCCAGGCGAGCGATTTCACATCCGTGGTAATGCTTAACTGAATGTTACCGGCATTATCAACAACGGTCGCTCCGGTCTGACGGGCAAGAAGTCCTTCTACAACGATGCCCGATGCTACCGTAGCCGTTCCGCCCACCGTGATCAGCGTATCTCCGTTTCTCGCCCCCGGCGTCAGCTTGATAATGGAAGCGGCATCCATATCCAGGTTACCGAGCACCGACACCGGGCCTTTCGCCCGGTCAATGCTCCAGGTGGTTCCTGTCAGGGACAAATCTGTGCCCACCTTTGCGATGTGTCCGATGCTGCCGCCCGTGGCAGTCACCGAACCTCCGACCGATCCGACACCCGCCATGGTACCGCCGCTATAAATAAAATCTCCCGTAACCGAACCGATATCCCCGTTAATCACGCCGGCTGAAACAGTCAGATCACCGTCAATGAGTCCGATATTGCTGGATTGACCGCCTTGTACCGTCAGGTTACCGACCAGTTTTGCCATCCGGATAATATTGTCGGAACGGTAATTACCCACGACCACTCCGCCAGTGCCGGTCAAGAGAATATCTCCGATAAAGGTTCCTTTGTTCTCGATATTTCTCCAATGCCCCTTACCCAAATCGGTGTCGCTTCCCTCAAAGTTAAGCGCCGTACCTGATGCGGTATTCCAGGCAGAAATGTCCATGCTTGCCCCTTCGGCAATACGGATATTCCGGTTATTGGCGCTCCCGTCCAATAATCTTCCGGCAATGAAATCCGCCGTGGAACCAATGGTTATGTTTCCTTGCTCAACGATATAAAGCAGTTCCGTTTTTCCGGTAATAACCACCGTTCCGGCACCTTTCTTCCGTATCGGATCCCAGTGATTCTGTTCATTGTGCATGTAGCCGGTAAAAGTCATGGTCTTCCCGTCTGCGGCAAACATGGAGTGGTTGTTATCACGGATATTAATTTCCGCATCAAGGGTCACATCCTCGTATGCATAAATACCGGCGCCCCCTTCCACAAAGAAGATCGGCGTGCGGTCAAAAGCCACATTACCTTCGGCAACGGAACCGCTGTACGCTTTCCCGATGGTAAAGTTGGCCCCGCGGATAATCATGCTGGTATTGTCGTGCAGGATGTATTCGATGTTGTTCAACGTCAGGTTCGGCGTATTGATGATCAACGAGGAACGGCTGATAAACTCAATTTGCCCGTAGCCCAGTACGTGATTCAGCGCAGTACCATCAATAACCACTGTTTTCTTTCCTCCGATGCGTGTCTGCGCCGTATAAGTATTTTCGACATTGCCCAGGTAGAACGTATCCACATTATCCGCATCGCGACCGAACCATAAACGCATTCCGCCATTCGGTCCGCCGCCGTTACCAAGCGCGCCGAACTCGCCGGGAGCGCTGTCCGCCGCTGCATTATAAACGCCTCCGGCGCCATTGTCGCGGAACTTGATATCCCTGAAATCACCTCCTCTGATCACGCAAAACCATTCGGCATTTGTCCTCGTCGATGATCCCTGCTGGACGATTACCGAACCGGGAGTGACCGCCCCGACCGTCTTCAATGAGTTAAAGATAGAGATATAGCCGTTGGTGTTAAAGTACGTTCCGGCAGCCATTTCCAGCTTTACCCCCCACTCGGCATTGTTACCGTCAAAACGCCAACTGTCATTATTCGGCTGCACGGCGCCTTCCATGATCCTCAACGTATTGTTGGTAAATGCATTTAACGCCGTAACCGACATAAGCCCGGTACGCCACTTTTCAATAACACCGTCACCCCCAACCTGATTGCTTATTTCATAATCCCCATCCCGGTAAAATTTGATGGTCCCGTAGTTGTAGACCGTTGATTTTCCGATACCTCCCGCCTCTAAGGGTGTGTTTTTGTCCCCGGCTTCCAGAATAATGTTCCTGTCAACAAATATACTGCCCGATCCCCCAAAGCTGGAGGTTGATCCGGCAAAGACCACAGTACCCGAACCCAATAAATTCAAGCGGATATCCAAACTGTCATTCGCCGCTCCCTCGCCTTTTCCTATGTCCTGGAACTTGACCGTTCCTCCATCCAGATAAATACTTGAACCCGCGTTAAACCAGACTTTTCCTGTGTACGCATAATCATCCGTGCTTTCCGCCTGAATACTGACATGTCCCGTATAAACCGTGCCACTGACATTGATCGTTTTTGTTCCGCCGCCGCTTAAGAAAGAAACGTTGTCACCGTCAGCAAACAATTGCGAGGCATCGGTCTGCATATCACGCCATGCCGGCGTGGTTCCGGCATCCCAGGTCTGGGTTCCGGACCAGTCCCATAACAGATCGGCGGCGGTAAGCGTATTTTGCGCCACTGCCGACAAGGCAAAGGCGGCAAGTGAAGTAATGGCAACTTTAGATACAAGGGATGACTTTCTCATAGAATCAGGTTTTTTGGATTTTAAAGTTAAAATAAAAAGCCATTGCATTTCCGTAAACAAAGGGAATGCAATGGCTGAAAAAAGATACAATACACCCACTTACCTTGCGAACGAAGCGGAAGGAATAATAAACAACAAACCGTTCCTGCGGAATAATTGGCACTGGCGGGGATACAGATTTTCCCCTAGAGGCTACTTGCAAAAGAAAGGAAATCAAGCAGGAAATGAAAGCCATAATACGAATTCTTATACGTAAGCCTCATGGACGCCTCACAAAGAACATACTGCATGGTAATACTGCTATTATCCGGTAAATTCCGATACTTATAGTCTTTCATCTAATATTATCCAGTATTGCTTATAACATTATAACAACCCTGTACTTATAAAATACAAATAATACAATAAACAGTTGACAGCGATCAGGATATCCCGAAAAATCAGAAATGTTCTAAACTAAACCCGCAACCAGGAAAAATATGAATAGGTTATCAAAAACAATTGCCGGCATTTTTGTCCTGCTGGCAACAGCGTTTACCGCTGCTTTCGGACAAAGCTCGGGACTCCCCAGCGGAATCCCACAACCGAAACTCCACCTGACTCCAGACAGCGTTACCAGTACCTATATTCCTCAGTATGGGAAGTTTTTGTGGAACGACATTTCCGGAAAAGGAAGCCATGCCTTATATCGCTCACCGATTGGCCCGAACTATGATGAGAAAGGATACAAGTATGTCACAGGCGAAGCTTCCAGTATGAGTCGAGATGCTGTTTATTATCCGGATGTTTTCCTCGTCGTGAAATCTGGTGCTTCTTTTGATTTTTCCCTTGCCGGTTTAAACATCAGGCAAGATAGCTACAATTCTCTCAGCATATCTGGTGGTTGGTTAAATACACCATTATCTGGATTGTATCATTATGCATACACTGAATATGGACAAGCGTCTCTTTTTGAAAACGGAATATTAAAACATGCATTCACAGATACTCCATATTATAAAGACATGTACTTACAAATGAGTGGTAGTACTTCTAAAATCTATGAGATTCTTGTATTTCAAAACCTAACAGACAGTGATCGTAAAAAAATCACAAGCTATTTAATGAGTAAATATGATCTTTCACCACCCATTCCGACAAACGGCATGACCTTATGGATGAAGGGTAACAATGGGGTAACGACAAATACTTCAGGAAATGTAACAAACATAAAGGATCATTCCCCGTTAAATAATACTTTTTCCGGAAATAAGTTAACAGCAGGCAATAATGCGGTTTATTGGGATGGTTGGGATAGCTATGGCTGGTTTAACAGCAGTTCTCTCTTGATAAATGGGTATGCTGCGGAATTTTTTGCCGTAGTCTACAGCAAGGATAATCAGTATTTCGACAGGCCAATGTTCACATTCTCGGGAACATCATTTTATCAATCAACACTATCCTGTTACAGTTCCGGAGGAACAACCATTAAAGAGACTTTCGGATTGCCTTCCGGACAATCAGTCCAAATGGCTGACACCGCGGCAATTCCATTGGAAAACAATTTCCAATTGTACAACGTAAGCGTAGGTGACACGGTTTGGCAGGCCTACCTGAATCGAACGCTCTTACGTAATATGTCCGTACCCTATACGTCCATGAATGTAAACCGTTTTGGATTTGGAACCGTCGGCACTGGTTCTTCCTATTCATCAAAAGGAGGCATCTCAGAACTTATCGTTTACAATAGGAAATTATCCAATACTGAAAGAGAAATGGTAAGAAATTACCTCATGGCAAAGTATGGTCTGAATTGAACCGATGATTGTTTAACGTAATAACACTATTGCAAAGCCCATCACCTGATGGGCTTTTTTGTCAATGTATTTCATGCGCTAGCCCCAGACACGAAAGCACGGTAACCATGAAAACAGCACGCATCGCTTTTTCCACAGATTCAACGATACAGCTCATTCCGGAAAACAATATTCTTCATTCAACATCATCCCATCGGTCTGATTACTTAAATTATAGTATTTATTTTAATTTATATTCGATATTTATCATATTTATAAAACAACTCTGTATTCATAATCGACAAGAAAAATTGACAATGGACGGGATATCCCGAAAAATCAGAAATGTTCTAAGTTAAACCCACAACCAAGAAAAAATATGAATAAGTTATCCAAAACAATCGCCGGCATCTTTGTCCTGCTGGCGACAGCATTTACTGCTGCTTTCGGACAAAGCTCGGGGCTCCCCAGCGGAGTAACTCCTCTTGTTCATTTAAAAGCAAACGATGTATTGACCTATGAATGGGAAGGAGGTCCTTACGCTGCCATATGGAAAGACAATATATCAGGACACCCATTTCGTTCGTCTGGTTATGGAATCGACTCAGCATCTCCAGGAGGTATCCCTGAAATGAAAGATCGGGATAATTATTCCTTCAGAAGACTTAAGTATTCCGATTCCTATACAGGATTTACTTCCAACAATTACCGTGTGACAACTCCTCTTCCGTTACCGTTAACAAAAGGAATAAGTATCTTTGTTGTAATGGGAGAAGATTATTATCGTTTTTCACTCTCCTGTAGCGAAAGAAACAATTACTCCATCGCATCTAATTCCGGTAACGAAGGGATTTCGTTTCCCTATGGATCAAGCGGAAGCGTATATGAATACAACAACTATACTCAGTATCCGCTCGTTAGAAAAATGGCTTCAAATGGACGAGTGCTTATTTCTGCAAGTATGGAAAATTATTCCTACAATACCGGATATCCCGGTTCAATGGGATTTTCCGCAGATAAAGCTGATATCTACGAGATTTTCGTCTTCGATCATTTAACCGAATTCCAAAGAATCCAAGTCGAGGAATATCTCCTTAACAAATATAATATTGAACGCTCAGACATTCCCAAGACCGGTATGACTTTATGGATGAAGGGTAACAATGGGGTAACGACAAATACTTCAGGAAATGTAACAAACATAAAGGATCATTCTCCGTTAAATAATACTTTTTCCGGAAATAAGTTAACGGCAGGCAATAATACGGTTTATTGGGATGGCTGGAACAGTTACGGCTGGTTTAACAGCAGTTCTCTCTTGATAAACGGGTATGCTGCGGAATTTTTTGCCGTAGTCTACAGCAAGGATAATCAGTATTTCGACAGGCCAATGTTCACGTTCTCGGGAGCTTCATTTTACCAATCAACACTATCCTGTTACAGTTCCGGAGGAACAACCATTAAAGAGAACTTCGGACTTCCTGCCGGACAATCAGTCCAAATGGCTGACACCGCGGCAATTCCATTGGAAAACAATTTCCAATTGTACAACGTAAGCGTAGGTGACACGGTTTGGCAGGCCTACCTGAATCGAACGCTCTTACGTAATATGTCTGTACCCTCCACATCCATGAATGTAAACCGTTTTGGATTTGGAACCGTCGGCACTGGTTCTTCCTATTCATCAAAAGGAGGCATCTCAGAAGTTATCGTTTACAATAGGAAACTATCCAATACTGAAAGAGAAATAGTAAGAAATTACCTCATGGCAAAGTATGGTCTGAATTGAACCGATGATTGTTTAGCGTAATAACACTATTGCAAAGCCCATCACCCAATGGGCTTTTTTGTCAATGTATTTCATGCGCTAGCCCCAGGCGCGAAAGCACGATAACTAACAACACGCATCGCTTTGTTCACAGATTTAACAACACAACTGATCCTTTAAAACAAAGTTCCTCAGAATGGCCTTAGCAACAAAAACCTGAGAAAGCACTCTGCGTTCTTTGTATGGCCAAGTTGTCGTTACGTTCGACAACTCTGTGACTTTTACTTCTTTACCCTACCGTCGTTAAAAGGATTTTTTTCGCGAACTCTCCGAATCTCGTGAATTCTGTCTGAAAACAATACCGTTGTAAAATGTTACAACAAATACCCTCAGCTCACACCAGCAGCTATAACTACAAAGGTATTATGCTGCGTCATCGATCCCTAAAGTAGGTTTATCCGGAAAACCTTCACATCCTTTGCCGGGATAAGATCGGAAACGCGTCCTTTCACCTCGGATTCCGCCGATGTCCACAGTTCCTTCATCCGATAGGTCTTGTCAGGCAAAAGCCCAAGCCGTTCCAAGGGGACTTCCAGCTGCTTGGAATTAGCGTCATAGTTGAATGCCGCCAGGTAAACAGTCTGCCCTGTCTTCAGCATGAACAGGGATTCCGCCCGGGTTGCCTCCGCCATGTGACCCTCCACCGGATAAAACGACTGACCCATTCTTGCGATAGCATTGATCTCGGGATTTACGGCAAACTGCTTTGCCAGATCACGGGCCTTCATGTTACCGGGAATAGAACCCTTCTGACTGAAATTATCACCGAGCATAAATAATCCGGTAATCACGGCAGAAGTCACCCGCGCCCTGTTTTCGCCCTCGCTGAATCCGTAAAGAACAACATGATCGGAATCATTATACGTATAAACCTTATCCAACCACCAACCATAAGAAAGACTGTTCATGACATATTCCGTATCCGCAATGCTCCCCCAGGCATCACAGGAGATGCGCTTTGAATGTCCGTACTGGGCCGGAAACGAGGGAGCGATTGACAACGCCATATACATGTCTTCACCCAATTGCTTACGAAGGTATCCCATTCCTTCGTTATACGCCTGAATACCGGTCGTAACTTTCCCATCGGTATGCCTGTCTGCCTCTAGGGCACCATGTGTAAGAAAGTCCAGCTTTATGTATTTAAATCCTGCCTTACGAAACCGTTCCGCATAAAAATCCACGCAGTCCCTGACTGCCGGATGCGTCGGATCTATCGCGTAAGCGCCATCGAGATCCTGAGGCTTACCGTTCGCGTACAGATAGACCTCCTTGTATTTTGTTCTTCCTCCCGGCATACGCCTTTCCGGATTCTTTCCCCAATCCGCAAACGGACTCCAGTAAATACCCGGAACCTGCCCGTTTCTTTTGCACTGATCCGCAAAGGCTTTCAATTGCTCATCGGAGAAATTATCCCAGAAAGAATCCAGATCCACATAAACGGTAGCATGGTTCTCAAATCCTTTTGGCTGAAGTTCGGATTTAATGAATGCAGCCACATCCAGAGCGCCTTCGTAATTGATCTTCTCTTTCATCGCCCCCCAGCTGTTCCAGCCGAAAGGAACGCCTTTATCCCAGACACGCGGAGCGGCAACGATTGCATTGGCTACACCGTAGCTGTCCATGCCCACCCGCCAATCTGCAAAGAAACCGACAAAGATTTTTGGCGACTTCAGTTCCTTCCCCCGGATGCTGCCATGAGGCAACTGGTCACGGGTCAAATCAGACGTTATTCCTCCGAAGCATTTCAGGCTGTCAACAAATGCTCCTTCGCTCGCTGTTAACTCAATGCCAGTCTTCCATGTGTCATGTTCAACGGAACCGATAACCAAACCATTGCGTTTTTCCCCGTTGAAAATGGCAGTAACTTCATACGATGTATGCGAAGCATTAAGCGGCAATGCCCCATACCTTACCCATTTATCGTTATCGAAAGGAACGAACAGCATCCGGTTTTCTCCCTCGGGTAAAAACGTATTTCTACTTTCGCTGACAATGGGCGCCATATAATTACTCGACAAGATACCGTCCCCGACGACAAAGGCCTCTGTCAAAAAATAATCTCGACCGGGATACAGATAAAATACCTGACGGAGCATCGGTTTTCCGCTCGTCCTGTATTCAATCACATAGCTTTTACCAGACCCGAATGCATCACTCACGGCAGACTCCCTGAATGATACCTGTTCATAGTCCTTGCTCGTCAGCAAACCGTCTTCACATTTTACCTGAACATAAACATCGGACAATACCGTCTTATCTCCATGGCAGAATGTTACCGTTCTTTCCTTTGCCCGATAAAGCAAGTTCCAGTTTCCGTCAGTAAACACCTTGTCCGCTGTTTGCGCAAAGAGGCTTACAGCCGATAACAGAAAAAGTGTAAAGAAATGAATGAATTGTTTTTTCACAATAGAAACAGGCATCATAACACTGAGAGATACACACTGCACCCCGTGAATCATGCGCCCTTATCCTATTGCCGGAAACCCGGTTTTGTTTCACGCAAAACAATCGGTATCCGATCTTTATCGTTTCCTGCTTTTACCGTATATTATCCAAAACACTGCTTCAGCACAAGATACAGACCGTCCTCATCATTGGACTTCGTAATAAAATCGGCGCTTGCTTTCACCGTATCCGGGGCATTCTGCATGGCGACGCCAAAACCGGCAGCTTCCAGCATATCCATATCATTGAAGTGATCACCGAATGCAATGCTGTCCTCGCAGTTGACACCCCTGACGTCACAAAGCGTTTTCAACGCAGTCGCTTTCGATGCATCCTTTGACATGATTTCCAGATAAGTGCTTTTTGATTTGTAAATCCGGAAGCCGGGAAACCGCTCAATCAAGATGTTTTCCAGTGCTCCAATAGATGCCTGATTACCCATACACAGGAGCTTATGAACGATCGCCGTTTCCGGAACAGAATCTACCTTTCCGGCAACAGGCGTGACCTCGGCAATCACCGCTTCATTTTTCACCCAGGGATCCTCCAATGAATCGACCATCCAGCAATCATCGGCATAGAAAGTGGCATTCACATCCGGGAAAGTATCCGCTATGAAACGCTTTATCGCAACAGCATCCCTGGCCGCAATACCGGCACTACTGATTACGTTTTTCTCTTCATCCAGAATCAAACCGCCGCTGTAACAGACGATGGGACAGCGTATACCCAGTTTCGCCGCAATCGCCTCCACACTGCTTGGCATCCTGGCAGAAACCAGAATGAACGGAATTCCCTGGTTTACTATATGCTGAACAAACGCCTTTGTGTTCGTACTTATCCGGTGTTCCGAATCCAGCAAGGTACCGTCAATATCGCTGAAAACCATTTTGTATTTTCTTATCCAGGACTGTTTCATTTCGCTGTTACCGCCGTTTGATTTGTTAATCCAATCCATAGTAACAACCGCGACATAAAAAACCATCGTTTTCGGATCCCATGGCTTCCTTTTAACTCACGCATGCATCGTATCCAAAGACAAA
This sequence comes from Opitutales bacterium, assembly GCA_031552815.1. Classification (GTDB taxonomy): domain Bacteria; phylum Verrucomicrobiota; class Verrucomicrobiia; order Opitutales; family JAVBMG01; genus JAVBMG01. The sequence goes on along the minus strand of JAVBMG010000013.1, from coordinate 76,266 downwards.
CACGGATTCGCGGGCAATAAAAAACACCGTTTTTACACGGTGTTTTTATCTTCAGCAGATTATTGCGATACCGCATGAAACAGCATCCCGTCAGGAACAGGTCCGGCATTGCTCCCGGGCGCCTGATACTGCAAACGAACGAACTGCTCACCCCAATATTGGAAAAATCCCACTTCGATCGCATGATAACCGGCCTCCAGAGCAATACTGGCAGGTTCCGGTTCGGACGTATCGGTGTAATGCACCCTCGGAATCAGCGGCTTGCCGTCGATTAACAGCCTTGCCCCATCGTCCGCATACAGGAAGAAATTATAGACACCGTCTTTCGGAATATGAATGTAGCCTTCATATTTCACCGCAAAATCAAGCTTATGCGAGGTTATCGCCAAAGAAACGTTATTTGTAACAAGCGTTTTTTCCGGTGTGATCTTACTGAAGTCGGGAACGTTATCCCCTTCCCGTTTAATCTTATACACAGACGCTTTCAATCCGGGTTCAAGACCTTCCGTCTTCATGCCCGGCAACAATTCTGTCTGTTTCATGTAGAATGTTTCCACGCCGGATACATAGCCGTCAGGATAAACAGCAATGGCCTTCACGATCGTATCCGCTTCCAGTGAAATCGGCCCCGTGTAACGCATACCTTTCTCTGTCGGCGTGTTACCGTCAGTCGTGTAATAGATCGCCGAGTTGGGAACGGCTGTTTCCAATGCCAGTTTTCCTTCGCCGACAAAAAGATTTCCGCGTTCGATCTGACGCGGCGCCAGCTGACCCTTATGGAACGGAGCAACGCTTAACGGCAGCTTGTAAAATTTGCGGTCATAGCTGAGCAATCCGTTATTCTCTCCCTCGACATCGCATAACTGCGTATAAACGGCACCGCTCAGACCCGGGTTCTTCACACGGTCATAAACCTGTTTCCACAGATTCTCATAAGTCCTCTGAAGAATATCCAGATTCGCGTATTGCTCGTATCCCCAACCCTTTGCCACCCAGGCATGCTGAGGAACGTCATAACCCAAACCTCCGAATTCGCCGACAACAGCCGCCCGCTTCTCCTCAGGGGCTGCAAATCCCGGACCCGGATACGCATGAATATCATAAATATCGCCCACTTTATGATCGTCCCATCCGCTGGCATTATTCACGAGCCTGGATTTATCCAGGGTGTAAACATATTCGACGACACGCTCGGTATCATTCTGCCCCCAGCTTTCGTTGAACGGTATCCACATCACAATCGACGGATGATTGTAAAATTTTTCGATCATGTTTTTCAGTTCATTGTCGAAATTGTCTTTCTGGTCCTTGGTCTTTGTGTCCTTGGGTCCTCCGGACGGCATATCCTGCCAGACCAGCATCCCGAGTTTGTCACACCAGTAATACCAACGGGACGATTCCACCTTGATATGTTTTCTCAGCAGGTTAAACCCGTAATCTTTCATTACCTGAATATCAAAGACATAGGCGGCATCCGACGGAGGCGTATGCAATCCGTCCGGCCAATAACCTTGGTCAAGCACGCCTGCCTGGAAGACAAATGCATTATTGAGCATGATACGCGTGATGCCCTTTTCATCTTTCCCAAGCGAGATTTTGCGCATCCCGAAATAACCTTTGACGTTATCCATGCTACCGTCGGCATTCAGAGATATCTCCAGGTCGTATAAGAACGGACTACCCGGAGACCACAGCTTCGGCTGCTTTACGGGAATATAAACGGTCTCGCCGCTTTTCGCCGAGACGCTGGCAATGGCCTTGCTTCCATCCTTCGCAGTAATCCTGATTTCAGAGGAACCGGTTTTAGGGCCAACCGCAAAAACAGTCACTTCCAACTGTTCCTTGTCGATATCGGGAACGATTTTGTAGCGCTCGATGTGCGTTTCGGGAACGGTTTCCAGCCAGACAGGCTGCCAGATACCGGAAGACTGGACATAACGGATGCCTTTCGGTTCATCGTCCGGTTCCAGAGCCTGTTTCCCGACCGGATGTCCGTCACGCATCGCGTCACGGACGCCGACAATGATTTCCTGCCTCCCCTGATTATTCAAATATTCTGTTATATCAAAGAAAAACGGATCGTATCCGCCTTTATGCACGCCGGCTTTTTGTCCGTTCACCCAGACCTCCGATTCCCAGTCAACAGCCTCAAAATGCAGAAGGATCCTTTTCCCCGAGGCAGGTTTTTCCAGTGAGATGGAACGTTTATACCATAGCTTCTGGTCGTCGGTGATTCCCTCACGGACACCGGAAAGCGCAGACTCAATCGGAAAAGGAACCAGTATCTTCCTGGAAAAATCCGTTGGCATGCCGGCATCCTGGCCAAGCACTGTAAAATCCCAAAGTCCGTTCAGATTAACCCAGCCCTCACGCACCATTTGCGGGCGCGGATATTCGGGAAACACTTTATCCGGCGAGACTTCTTTTCCCCATTTTGTCCAAAGGCGGTTCTCGGCAGGTTTCCACTCAGCGTCCGACGCAAAAGCATGTATTCCGAAACTAAACAGCAACGTCCCGATGGTAAGTATTTTTTTGTTTATCATAGAAATATACACCCTGACTTAAGTGATCTTTCCGCTTAGTCAAAGATAATCAGCAATGCGGACACCGGCACCGGAATCCATGACGTCGCAAGATCACGCAAAGCAGACAATCTTCAAACCGGGAAACGTGTATGCCGTCATACAGCGATAACAACATTTAATCAAAAGCATACCGTTTTATCCGCTTCGTCCGATATTTCATGCTACCGCAAAGCACTCAACAATGAAGCGCTCTGTCGGAAATCCTTTATTGATTTGCTCGCTATTCCGGCATTTATTGCCGCGCCGACAGCTGCTTCTTCATTGTAAGCAGTCAGATAGAGCGGTTTACCGAAACTGCTTTCCACCATTTCAGCAAATAATTTGTTTTTCTTCATGCCATTCCCGCTGCCGCAAATGTAACGAACGCGACTTTCCAATTCAGGAAAGTACTTGGTTTTATAATGGGCGCAAAGCCCCTCAAGAAAACCGCAGACAAGATTACCCGGATGAAATACCGGCAGCGTAAGATTGCAAATACCGCCTTTCGCCGATGTATCGCCCCGTTCCGCTTCCAACAACGGATGAACGCGTAACGGATTATTATTCAGACATGCTCTCGCTGTTTTTTCCATGTTTTCCCACAAAGATGCATCGTCAATGTTTTCGATATGGAACAACTGCACACCCACTTCCCTGAAAAAACGGAATAAGGCCTTATAAGCCGAACCGCCGTTTATAAAACTCGTCGCAACCAGATAATGATCCGAATCAAACGGGCGTAATTGCGTCACATAACCATCAATGTACTTTGCGTATACGCCAAGCTCCTTCTTGGAAACCAGAAAAGAAAGCTGTGCCCCGGTTCCCACGTTAAGCAGAATCGACTCATCCTTGCTCCGGACACTTCCCAGAAAGCTCGCCTGATTGTCCCCGATACCGCAAACAACAGGAATCTGTCCATCGTCCGTGTACCCGATAACCGTCATTCCCGAAATAATTTCCGGAAAGGCAAGTTCCTGCAAACCCGCCTTCTTTATGGCATCGCGATTCCAGTCATTACTGCCGATGTCAAACAAGCCCATGCTATGCGCCATCGTGGGATCCATGAATGATTGCGAGGATTGCGCCAATAACCGCGCGAAGTAATCCGGAACCGTGCAGAAACCGGAAACATCATCCCTCCTGTCAAAACGTTTCAGTTTATAGAGCGACACGACCCCGTAGCCGTTCGACAGACTGTCATCACCCGTCTCTTTCCTTATGCAATCAAGGACACTTGTCCCATCGGGAAAAACCTCATCCCCTTGCCGGTCCTGCCATGTGATGAGATTCGTAACCGCATGATTATGCTTATCAAGCCCGATTATACCGTGCATTTGCCCGGTAAAACCATAGCACAGGATGTTTATATCCGGAGTCGCTTTGATTTCCGATAACAGCTTGAAAAACAAATCTGACAGAACCGGAACGGATTGCTCCTTTTTCTTCTCGTCGGGAAAAGGAAGGTATGCATTCGTCTCATAGTTCAGGACTTTTTTTATCCGCGCATTCTGGATGTCAATGATCACAGCGGATAGCGAAGTGGTTCCGAAATCAATCCCTACGATACAAGGCAGACTTTCCGTTTTCATGATAAATTCCCCAAGTAAAAGGTATCTGTTTTTATTGTTTGGAGGCAGGAATCCATGCCGAATCCAGCGGATAAACCGCCAGCGATTCAATGCTTGCCGTACCGCCTTCCGCCCGGACAGAAATGCCGTTTTCCCTTGGCAACACAAAGCGTGTCGATGACAGTTCCCCGTCATTCACAAAGGTTTCTATGGATGTTCTGTCCACAAGCATTTCGATGCTTCTGATTTCCTCCATAACAGGCACGGGACTGGTTCCCGACGCCATGGTTTTCGATGTGATCACAACCCGTTCGCCCCTGATGTTCCATACCAGTTTTGCTCCTTCCGAAATCTTTATTTTTCCTTTTATGTGGAAAAGCTGCCCGGAAGGCTCCAAAGGAAGCGTTTCTCCCTCCCGTAAATTACGGTTTGTCCAGATATCGGGATTACGGTGAAGTGTCTCGATTTCACTGATCGGTTTACGGAAAATCCGGAGCCCTTCCTTGGTACTCCGCAGCGTCAGTTCGCAGGGAAAACTCACCTGCTGATTGAACGGCATGTCGGGGAACGGGGAAAAACGCATCCAGGCGACCTGGATTCTTCTGCCGTCGCCAGTATCCGTGTTATGCCAGGTCTGGGTTGCATAAAAGTTCGGTCCGACGTCGCAGGACAGCCTTTCTGTCTCGGCAATATATTTTTTCCCGTCGAAGGTACCGATGGAATACTTTCCGTCGCCCTGAATAAGCACCCATTTCTTGTTGTTCATGTTACCGTCCAACGCTAACTCAAAGAAATCCGGACACTCGTAGCTGTTCGTGATCGGATTTTTTTCATCTTTCCAGTTCAACAGATCCTTTGACGTAAAAATATGGTACTGGTCACTGCCGTACATCATCATCACCCAGTGCTTGCCGGGAGCATACCAGAATACCTTGGGATCCCGCTCGGGAAAAACCAGTACCGGATTTTTCTCATAATGTTTCCATGTACGCCCGTGATCCAGGCTATAAGAGATGCAATGGGTACGGTTATCATTCCTTGACCAGAATGCTACCATGGCCGGATTTGATTTATCCGGAGACAGACCGGACGTATTGTCATAATCAATGACACAGGTTCCCGACTGAACCGCGCTATCCAGCCATTCTTCCCAGAAGGCCGGTTCCAGTTCCGTCCAATGAACCAGGTCGCGGCTCACCGCATGAATCCAGCATTTATTCCAGCGCTGCGCAAACAAGTGATACTCTCCGTCATAATAGATGAGGCCATTCAGGTCATTCAGCCATCCGTCTTCACGCATCCCCGGATTAAGACGGTCCATGGTCCACTGCCTTGCCGTAAAGTGAAACTGCGGCCGCAAGGATTCCGTATAAAGCGGAGCCTTCTCCAAAGGTAAACGTTCCGGATTATCCGTCAGCATGATGCCTTCGACATTGATATGCCCCCAATCGCCGCTGGCTTCATCCACAATCTGTATCCGGGCCTTTGATCCGGCAAACGCCGAGACATCCCAACTGGTCGGAACCAGTCGGTCACTTCTCCATCCCGTTGCGCTTTTCACAACCTTACCGTCAACCAACAGATTGATACAGGTATGCTGTTCATAATTCCCACCGGCGATCCGAAAGGAAAGATAACGGCGTTCTATTTTAAAACCGGGAGAGGTCAGCGTGCCCTGCGGCCCGTCCCCTTCTATTTCACTGCTGATGACCCGTCCGCTTCCGGAATTCTCGATTTCAAGCGTTGGCAGTAAATCACCGAAGGCCGGTCCCTTGTCGAAAGCTGTTCCCGTCTTCTCCCAGTTTCCGTAATCGTTGCCTTTGAATACGCTTAAGGGGATGTCTTTTGTGACAGCAATCGCAGTAACGGCATTAAGCAGGAAACTGCCCGCCATGACACACGACAATACTACGGATTTTCTGGAGATGATATTCATTGTTTAGATGCTGTTTTGATTTAAATATGCCCGCATTTTATTTTTTTCCGAACGTGACTCCCGGCCAGTCATCGGTTCTGAAAGTAGACAACGGCAAATCGCTTCCGTTGCACACGTTACCGTCCGGGCTGTTTGCCCAGTCATAGCGCACCGCAACGGGGAATGTAACTTCCGGTGAGGATACCACGATCTCACTGCCGTCAATCACCGCTTCCGCCTTGTAAAATTTATGGTCGAGTCCGGCGATTTCAAAACCCCGTACGGCCTCGCCGTCATTTGTTTTCAGGACAAGCCTTCCGCTTCTGCCCCGTTCGTTTGAGAAGCTGAGGCGCACCTTATCCCCGTCGATCACGTACCTCCTGTACATCGGTCCCGAGGAAATGATTCTTTCCTTGAACAGCTCGGAACGGGCGATCAACGATAAGCGCCGGCCGACTTCCTGCTTGTTTCTCGGGTGCACGTCGCGCGGATCACCGATGTCGATGGATACAGCCATCCCCGTATTTTTAAGCGCCAATGTCTTTGTCTGGGCCTCGCGCAATTCCGCCCAGGTTTGGCCTGTTTTATCTCCGAACTCAATAAAATCCGACAACTGCACGAAGTAGAACGGGAAATCATAACCCCATTGCTCTCTCCAGTCATTAATCATAAGCGGAAACAGTTCGCGGTACTGGTATGCCCTCGGCGAGTTCGATTCGCCCTGGTACCAGATTGCGCCACGGATCGAGAAAGGAACGATAGGTGCAATCATTCCGTTGTAAAGTACCGTCGGACGGTTTGGATTTCCAAAAGTAAACTGCGGTTTCGGAGCGTCCTTCAGGTCAAATCCCGTTTTATACTTCCATGCTCCCGCCAGATCAATGCGTTTCCCCTCTTCCAGTTCAAGGGCTAACTGACCGCGCCAGATACCGCCGTTGCCACCCGTGTCAAACACACGGATTGCAATAACGGCCTTTCCGGCTTTCACCATGCTGCCGTTAATCGTGTACTTGCGTTCCGCATTCCAAAACTGCGTTCTCCCGATTTCTTTTCCGTTAAAGAAAGTTACATCCTCGTCATCAATAGCCCCTGCGTACAACGTCAGGTCTTTGCCTTCCCACTCCGACGGAATATCGATGGTTTTCCTGAACCAGACAATCCCATCCACGTTACCGATCTCCTCTTCCCAGAAAAGCGGCAAATTCATCGAACTCCAATCACTGTCCGAAAACGCGCTTTCCATCCACTTTTCCTTTGTGCCGACATCTCCGTTCTCCACCTGCTTCTCCCATGCCGCATAATCTTTTTCGTACTTTGGACGGGCTTCGGCTTCATTTCCCGGGTTCTGCTCCATTTTTTCGACTGCTTCCTTGAAATCCGGATGCTGTTTTAACGAATCGCCGCTGGTCCACGCCTCGCAAATCGTTCCGCCCCAGTAAGTTCCGATCAACCCGACAGGAATACCCTGCTTTTCATTCAGCTCACGGGCAAAGAAATAAGCAACCGCAGAAAATCCGGGAATACTCTGCGGCGAACACATCTGCCAGCCATGGGTATCGGTTGCCACATCATCCAGCGGTTCCTCGCTGACTTTTTTGGCAATCTGAATGATCCGGATATCCGGATAATCAGCATCGGCTATTTCCTCTTTGCCGTTTTTCACGCTCCTCAGGGCCATTTCCATATTTGACTGCCCTGAACACACCCAGACTTCACCAAGCATCACATTGTTCAGCGTGAGCGCTTCTCCGTCGGAAACCGTGACCGTAAACGGTCCGCCCGCGCTTCCGGTTTCCACCTTGAGCGCCCATTTTCCGTCGTCATCAGCCTCCGCGGAATAGCTTTCACCGTTCCACGATGTCGTCACGGTGACGGTAGCATCAGGCGCAGCCTTCCCCCAGACAGGAGCTTCGGTCTCGCGCTGAAGTACCATGTTATCACTGAAGACGGACGGCAGTTCGACCCTGGCAAAAGCGCCAGTAAAAATAGCGGCACAGGAAGATACCGCCAGTATTCCGGTAATTGATTTGGGAGTAAGTAGAGATTTCATAAAATGAATAACGCTTGGTTACGTGTATTTCGATGCTATTCTTCCGAATAAGGACAAACGGCACAACAATAAACAGTAGCATCGGAACTGCCGATCATACCGTCAAACGCTAACGCCGTTAATACTTCCCTTTTTCCAACCCCGAACCGCAATTAATGTTGCGACTCATGCTGAATTAATGCCAAAGCCAATCCTTTCAGCGTGAGATCGGGATCAAAAAGCATGTCCGGGAAATAAATCTTAATCAACGCCCCCGCAGAACCGCCGGTGGCCACCACAGGAATCGCCCTGTCCGTGTCCCGGCCCAACTGTTCCAGTGTTGCTTCCAGCAGGGAACGGATCATTCCGGAAAAACCGATCGCGCACCCCAGTTTCATCGCTTCCATGGTTGATTTCCCGATCATGGATTGATGACTCAGGGCAAGATCGTCAGGATTCAGCTCCGGCAGCAACGCCGTCTGTTCGTGCAAATAACGCGCCATAACCGCCAGTCCGGGAGCGATGATACCGCCCGCATACGCCCCTTCCTTGTCCACGATATCAAAGGTGACTGCCGTGCCCATATCGATGACCACCGAGGGCGATCCGAAAAGCTGCTTGCCGGCAACCGCATTGGCCAGCCTGTCCTGCCCGATTTCTGCAGGCTTCGGATAATTGATTTTCAACGGCGCTGCCGTCATATGCGTCAGGTGGAACACGTGGGTCGCGTCACCGACAGCATCACGGAACACCCTGGTTGCATCAGGAACCACGGAACAAAATGAAATCGGCAGGATCCCGTGTATGCCGCAGGCCTCTTTCCACCGTTCAAAAACCATGCAGGAATCACTCGCTTGCTTTGCCGTCTTTACGGTGCCGCAACCCGTCATGCTACCGTCTTTCCATACGCCGTAATGCGTATGCGTATTGCCGATATCGACGCAAAAGATCATCCGGTGTCCGTTTTTCATGGCTGATAGTTCTTTGAAAGCGAAACCTCTCCCGAGTTTATTTTTTCCATGCTGCCGTCCGCACAGACCAACAGCAGGTTGCCGTTGTCATCCACACCGGAAACCACGCCCGAAATCAATGTTTTTCCCCGTTCCGCGGTAACCGTCTTTCCTTTCAGGAAATCATGTTTATCCCAAAGCGACGGTAACAACAAACCGTAGGACCCGTCAACAAACGCCCCGTAAGCCGCATACAGGGATTTTATCAGGCCTGCCGAAAATAGGTTGGATGACATTTTACGATTCGTAATGGCCGAAACCGATGTGGCCTTGCTTGCCAGCTCAGAGGAAATATCCGCCGGGTTCTCGTTCATATTCACCCCGATCCCGAAAACCACATGGTGAAGACAATCCGCTTCCACCCTCGCCTCGGTCAGTATACCGGCCACTTTTTTCCAGTCAGATACGATATCATTCGGCCATTTCATCTTCACCGGAACCTTCATCCGGTTGAAATAATCACAAACGCGAAGCCCCATCCAGAGCGTGAAACGCTGCATCCGCTCCAGGGACATATCCGGTTTGAATGCCATGCTCAGATAGATGTTACCGCCATGGTTTTCGCTCACCCAGTAACGGCCGTAACGCCCGCGTCCCGCGATCTGCTTCCGGGCAAGCACCGCAAACGGGCAGGCATGCCCCGAAGCCAGCAGCCGCTCCGCTTCCGAATTCGTGCTGTCGATTTCCGGGAAAAAGAAAAACGGCTGGGACACCCCCGCGTGCTTCAGATAGGCACGGATCAGCGTATCGTGCAGGGAATCCGGTTCCCTGTCCAGACGGTAGCCCCGGTTCGTTGACGCCTCAAAGACAAAACCCTCCTCGCGCAGACGGTCGATATTGTATTTTATGCTGACACGGGAAACACCCAGCGATTCCGACAAAACGGAACCGGAAACAAATTCGTTTCCGGCCTTAACAAAATGTTCAAGAATGACAAGAAGCGGGTCCATGCAAAGTGTTTATTTATCCGAAAGAAACTCGGCATCCACGATATCGTTGAACACATTATATCCGAGACGTATCCTGCGGGTCTCGACCTGCGGAATATACCCGAAGGTGACCCACTGTTTACTGTTACTGTCCTCAAACTCCAGATAAAGCCCTGTCTGGAAATAAACACCGTTCGTATCGGCACGGTTTTCCCATTTCAGGATTTTTGCCGTCCGCTCCCTGACCACAATCATCGTGTCATCGCCTTCGTCATCCACCGGGGGCAAGTCCTCCATCGTCTTGGCCGAACCAACGCCCATTGACGTCCCCGCCTGCTGGCTTTGCTTTGCCTGCTGCGACGAACGTTCCGGATCCTTCATCGAAAACCATTTGTTATACTCGTCTTTCGACCACTGGCATCCGCCGGTAACAAACGCTACCGCCAACAGGACGGTCATAGGGAAAAATGCTTTTATTTTCATTTTATATTCAGATCCGGGCATTGTTTTACATAACTGTCCAGACCCTTCAACTGACCAAGAAAATCCTCAAGGAAAGCCAAGGGCAACGCGCAAGGCCCGTCGCAAAGCGCCTTGTCCGGATCAGGATGCACTTCGAGGAACAACCCCGCCAATCCCGTTGACACTCCCGCACGCGCCAGCGTAACAATCTGCTGCCTTCTGCCGCCTGCCGCATCCGCCTTTCCTCCCGGTATCTGCAAGGCATGCGTGACATCGAAAATCACCGGAACACGCATCGCCTTCATGATATCAAAGCCAAGCATGTCCACCACAAGGTTGTTGTATCCGAACATGCTGCCGCGCTCGCAAAGCATCAAGCGCTCATTGCCCGCCTCGCGGCACTTGTTCAGGATATGAGCCATTTCGCGCGGCGAGAGAAACTGCGCCTTCTTGATATTGATTGCCGCCGTCGTTTTCGCCATAGCCTCGACCAGGTCTGTCTGGCGGTTCAGAAACGCCGGAAGCTGGATAATGTCGGCAACCGCTGCCACCGGAACAGCCTGACACGGTTCATGCACGTCCGTAATGATCGGGACATTGAACTTTTTCTTTACGGCCGCCAGCCATTCAATACCCGTTTCCAGGCCCGGCCCCCGGAATGAGTGAATGGAGGAACGGTTTGCCTTGTCAAAGGAAGCTTTAAAAATGTAAGGGATACCCAGTTTACTGGTCACGGTTATCATTTTCTCGGCAACCTCAAAGGCAAGGTCCTTGGATTCCAAGACATTCAGGCCCCCCATAAGCACAAAAGGAAGCTGGTTACCGATACGAATAGAACCGATTTCGACAATTTCTGACATAGTCCTCCATTTCTAAATGTTTGCCTGAAAAAGAGAAGAAAATAAAAAAACAGGCAATACTGAGTCAAAAGTGTCTCACTTGGGACAAATTTCGCGACGCGTGCGCCAAAACCGGACCCGTTTTCCCATGCCGATCCCTTTATTCAAGGCCTTCACGGTAGCATGCAAGAGTTGGCACGCCCCTTGCTGTATAAAAAAGCATTATGAGTAAAGTATTAGGAATCGATTTAGGAACAACCAATTCTTGTATGGCGGTCATCGAAGGCGGCGAGCCTGTCGTGATCCCGAACGCGGAAGGCGGACGCACAACCCCTTCCATTGTGGCATTTAGCAAAGACGGCGAGCGACTTGTTGGACAAGCAGCAAAACGCCAGGCCGTAACCAACCCGCAAAACACCATCTTCTCGTCAAAGCGCCTTATCGGCCGCAAGTTCTCGGAAGTCCAGGAAGAAGCCAAGCATATGCCTTTCAAGGTCGTTGAAGGCAAAAACGGCGACGCATTCATCGAAGCGACTGTCGGTGGAAAAACCGAGCAGTTTGCCCCCGAGCAAATCTCCGCGATGGTCCTCCAAAAGCTGAAGGCCGATGCGGAAGCTTATCTCGGCGAAAAAATCGAGAAGGCCGTGATCACCGTTCCCGCTTATTTTAATGACGCCCAGCGCCAGGCCACCAAGGATGCCGGACGCATCGCCGGCCTCGACGTGCTCCGCATCATCAACGAACCCACGGCAGCATCGCTAGCTTACGGCCTTGACCGGAAAAGCGACGAAGTCATTGCCGTATACGACCTCGGCGGCGGCACCTACGATATTTCCATCCTCGAAATCGGCGACGGCGTCTTTGAAGTAAAGGCCACCAACGGCGACACGCACCTCGGCGGTGACAACTGGGACGAAACCCTCATCGCCTATCTCGTCGAGACCTTCCAGAAGGACAATCCCGGCATCGATCTCCGCAAGGACCCGATTGCCCTGCAACGCCTGAAGGAAGAAGCGGAAAAGGCCAAGATCGCCCTGTCTTCCGCCCAGCAGACCGACATCAACCTGCCCTTCATCACCGCGGATGCTACCGGCCCGAAGCACCTGAACGTCCAGCTTACGCGCCCGAAATTCGAACAGATCTGCGACAAGCTCTTCGAACGCACCAGAAAACCGTTTGAAGCCTGTATGAAAGACGCAGGCATTTCGAACGCGCAGATCAAGGAACTCGTCCTCGTCGGCGGTATGACCCGTATTCCGCGCGTCATCGAAATCGCCCGCCAACTCGCGGGAAAAGAACCGCACAAGGGTGTCAATCCTGACGAAGTCGTGGCTATCGGCGCAGCTATCCAGGGCGGCGTGCTCAAAGGCGAAGTCCGCGACGTGCTTCTGCTCGACGTGACACCGCTCACCCTCGGTATCGAAACCGCAGGCGGCGTGATGACTCCGATGATCGAGCGCAACACGACCATCCCGACGAAGAAATCGCAGATTTTCTCGACCTACGCCGACAACCAGACCGCTGTTGACGTCAAAGTCCTCCAGGGCGAACGCCCGATGGCAAACGACAACAAGCTGCTCGGCAATTTCCGTCTCGACGGTATCCTGTCCGCTCCGCGCGGAACACCGCAGATCGAAGTCACATTCGACATCGATGCGAACGGTATCCTGCACGTAAGCGCAAAGGACAAGGGAACCGGAAAAGACCAGAAAATCACCATTTCCAATTCCTCCGGTCTCTCCAAGGATGAAGTCGAACAGCTCCGCAAGGATGCCGAACTGCACGCCGAGGAGGACAAGAAACGCAAGGAGTCCGTCGAAATCCGCAACGAACTCGACAGCATGGTTTACCAGACCGAAAAACAGTTGAAGGAAGCGGGCGACAAGATTCCTGCAGAGCTCAAGAACATGATCGAACCGCTCGTCGAACGCGGCAAGAAGGCGTTGGAAGGCAATGACATTGCCGAGATGAAGGCAGCCAAGGACGCACTCAACGAGAAGATGCAGGCGATCGGCGAGGCCGTTTACAAGGCACAGCAGGCAGCCGGCGGCGCAGCGCCCGAAGGCGCCCAGCCGGGCGGTAACACCGACGACAAGAAAAAGAAAGGCGGCGATGACAACGTAGTCGATGCCGAAGTCGTCGAGTAAGCTTTAACACGCCACGAAGAACTCTGAGGCTTAAACAGCCGGACGCTTTATGCTACCGCGCCCCTTTCCCTTAAACCTCGGCCGACTTCATGGTAAAATAAAAATCCAACAAACTTTTAACCAATAACATAAATCAGAAAATATCATGGCAGTTAAAATTAAACCTCTCGGGGATCGCGTTCTTGTAAAGGCGATCGAAGAAAAAGAAAAAATACGTGGCGGTATCATTATTCCTGATACTGTTCGTGAAGAACTCATCGAAGCAAAGGTTATAGCTCTTGGCACAGGCAAAGAGGACGACAAACCATTCTTCGTAAAGGTTGGTGATACTATCCTTTTTACTGAGTATAAAGGCACCAAAATCAATATCGGAGATGGAAATTATGTTCTTCTCAGCGAGAAGGACATCTTCTGTGTTATAGCAAAGTAAAACTAGGACAACTAACTCACAACCTATTTAAAGAAAATGGCTAAACAAATCATATTTGACGAAGCAGCCCGCAAGAAGATTCTTAACGGGGTACAGCAACTCTCCCGCGCAGTAAAAGCTACGCTCGGACCTAAAGGACGCAATGTCATCATCGACAAAAAATACGGCGCTCCTTCGGTAACAAAAGACGGTGTTTCCGTTGCCAAGGAAATCGAATTGCCTGACGCCTTTGAAAACATGGGCGCCCAGATGGTGAAGGAAGTGGCTTCCCGTACCTCCGACGCAGCCGGAGACGGAACAACAACAGCAACGGTTCTCGCCGAGGCCATCTACAGCGAAGGACTCAAGAACGTTGCCGCAGGCAGCAACCCGATCTTCATGAAGCGCGGTATCGACAAGGCCGTCGAGGCAGCAGTTGCCGCTCTCGGAAAGATGAGCAAGAAGGTCAAGGACCGCGAGGAAATCAAGAGCGTTGCCACCGTCTCCGCGAACTGGGATACGGAAATCGGCAACATCATCGCCGACGCCATGGACAAGGTAGGCAAGGACGGTACCATCACCGTTGAAGAAGCAAAATCCATCAACACCACGCTCGAGGTCGTTGAAGGCATGCAATTCGACAAAGGTTACCTCAGCCCTTACTTCGTGACCAACAGCGAAACGATGGAAGTCGTTCTCGACAGCCCATACATCCTTATTTTCGAAAAGAAAATCGGTAACATTCAAGAATTTCTTCCGCTCCTTCAAAATGTTGCCAAGTCCGGCAAGCCCTTGCTCGTCATCGCGGAAGAAGTCGAAGGTGAAGCCCTCGCGGCCCTCGTGGTCAACAAGCTTCGCGGTACCATCAATGTGTGCGCCGTAAAAGCTCCGGGATTCGGCGACCGCCGCAAGGCTATGCTCGAAGACATCGCCATACTTGTAGGCGGCAAATTCATCAGCGAGGATAGTGGTATCAAGCTCGAAAAGGTTGAAGTAGCCGACCTCGGCTCCGCAAAGCGCGTGACCGTTGACAAGGAAAACACCGTCATCGTCGAAGGTGCAGGAAAATCCTCCGACATCCAGGCGCGCGTGAAACTCATCCGCCGTCAGATCGACGAAACCTCTTCCGATTACGACCGCGAAAAGCTCCAGGAGCGCCTCGCAAAGCTCGCAGGCGGCGTCGCCGTCATCAATGTCGGCGCAGCAACCGAGCCGGAAATGAAGGAGAAGAAAGACCGTGTTGACGACGCCCTGCACGCAACCCGCGCAGCCGTCGAGGAAGGTATCGTTGCCGGCGGTGGCGTAGCCCTGCTCCGCGCAGCATCCGCTATCGATGAAGCCGCAAAGAAGCTTTCGGGAGACGAACAGATCGGCGCGCTTATCGTCCGCAAGGCAATTGAGTCACCGCTCCGTCAGCTCTGCGTCAACGCAGGTATCGAAGGCGCCCTCGTGGTGCAGAAAGTACTTGAGCTCAAGGGAAGCAAAGGATTCAACGTCGCAACAGGCGAATACGTGGACCTCGTGGAAGCCGGTATCGTTGACCCGACAAAGGTCACACGCACCGCCTTGCAGAACGCAGGTTCCGTAGCCGGACTGCTCCTCACCACCGAGTGCATGATCGCAGACCTTCCTGAAGAAAAGAAGCCGATGCCTGACATGGGCGGCGCAGGAATGGGCGGCATGGGCGGTATGATGTAATCACCCGGAAAACCCTTAACACCACGGTAGCATGCACACTGCATGCTCCCGCGCATAAAAAGCGCTTCCTCACGGAAGTGCTTTTTTATTTGCCCTAGCAGACAAGGAACCATTTTCTGGAATAGTACCCTCAATTCACCGGAAACGAATAAATCCAAACGGAGCTTAATCATAGAATGCAATAATCATGAAAATTTACAGAACGCTTTTTACTCTCTGCCTTTTACTGTTTATGGTTAATGCGCGCGCGCAAACAACCGAGATCCGGTATTTGTCGGGAACGGACAAGGATCATACCGTGACGTGGGATTTCTTTTGCACAAAAGGAATGAACAGCGGAAAGTGGGCGACGATTGAAGTGCCCTCGACCTGGGAACAGCAAGGTTATGGCGCTTATAATTACGGGCACGATAAAAACCACAATGATGAGCAAGGCTTTTATAAGCATACGTTTACCGTCCCCGAAGAATGGGCGAATAAAAGAATATATATTGTCTTTGAGGGTTCGATGACGGACACGGAAGTCAAAATAAACGGTCAACTCGCCGGGCCGGTTCACCAGGGAGCCTTTTATCGTTTCAAGTATGATATTTCAGGATTGATCCGTTTGAAGGATGAGAACCTGCTGGAAGTGAATGTCAGCAAGGAATCAAGTAACCAAAGCATAAACCGGGCCGAGCGGATTTCCGATTATTGGATCTTCGGCGGCATATTCCGTCCGGTTTATCTTGAGGCGCAGCCCCGGACATTCGTCGACAGGGTTGCTATAGACGCAAAGGCGGATGGCACATTCGATATGAGTGTTTTTGTTGATAATGCGTCGGAAAAACATCGCGTGGAAGCAAGAGTCCAGACCTTGGATAAAAAGGACGTCGGCGAATGGATGTATTCGGAAGCAAACGCAAACAACGGGATATATGTCTTAAGGGGAAATATCGAGAATCCGAAATCATGGAATCCTGAGGACCCGAACCGCTATCAGGTTCTGGTGCGTATCAGGGAAGACGGAAAAACAGTGCATGAAATGACCCAACGGTTTGGCTTTCGAACGGTTGAGTTTAAAGAAGGAGACGGCATTTATGTGAACGGAACAAAGCTCATCTTTCGCGGGGTCTGCCGTCACACATTCTGGCCGGAGAGCGGCCGTACAAGCAGCAAGGCGCTGAGTATGGAAGTGGTGAATCTGATGAAAGACATGAATATGAACGCGGTGCGTATGAGTCACTATCCGCCCGATCAGCATTTTCTGGATGCCTGCGATGAACTGGGATTGTTTGTCGTTGATGAACTCGCCGGTTGGCAAAAAGCCTATGATACGCCAAGCGCCAGGCGTTTAGTCAAGGAAACGGTTGTCAGGGACGTTAACCATCCATCGATTGTACTATGGGCGAATGGGAATGAAGGAGGATTTAACTCCGAAGTACGTTCCGACTATTCCCTTTATGATCCGCAGAACCGGACCGTCATCGAGCCATGGTCCAAACTGAACGGTACGGATACCAAGCATTATCCCAAGTACAAATATGTGGAAAATGCGCTGAACAATGGGAATCTGATTTATTTCCCTACGGAGTTTTTACACGGACTGTTTGACGGCGGGCATGGAGCCGGGCTGGATGATTACTGGAACCTGATGGTTTCCAAACCACTGTCTGCAGGCGGCTTTCTCTGGGTCTTTGCCGATGAAGGTCTCGAACGGAGAGACAAAAACAATCTCATCGACACCCAGGGCAATCTCGCCCCCGACGGCATCCTGGGCCCTTACCATGAAAAGGAAGGCAGCTTTTATACCATCAAGGAAATCTGGGCGCCGGTTCAATTCGGGGAAACAACCCTGCCCGCTGATTTTGATGGTACCCTGAACGTGACTAACCGCTTTTTATACAGCAATTTAAACACATGCCGCTTCACGTATAAACTCGTGAAGATGAATCAGCCGTTTGTACCTTCCGATAAAGACGAGCGGGACGGACAAATCAACGCGCCGGATCTCCCACCCGGGAACAAAGGATCGCTGAAAATGGATTTACCTCCGGATTGGAAGCATTTTGACGTCCTTTACATTACGGCATTCGATAAATTTGACCGCCAGATAAACACCTGGTCCTGGAATATCAGCGCTCCGGAACAAATGGCGGCAAAACTCATTTCTGAAAAAGGCGATACCCTATCGGTAAACGAAACCGATGATTTGCTGGTATTACAGACGGGAAAGACCACTGTGACATTTAACAAAGCGAACGGACTGATTGCCGAAGTAAAAAATGATTCGAAGACAATCGCATTCGCCAACGGACCTTTGTTCGTCGGCTTTGAGGCATCCTTCAACACCATCAAACATTATCCCGTAAACGATGCGTATGTGGTAGAGTCCGTTTATGACAGCGCACATCGGCTAAAATGGACTTTGGGGAACAACGGCTGGCTGCAGTTGGATTATGAATACCGGCCAAGCGGTTCTTTTGATTTCTCCGGAATCACCTTTTCATATCCTGAAGATAAAGTAACCGGAGTAACCCTCGTCGCCAACGGACCCTATCGTGTCTGGAAGAACCGGCTCAAAGGAACCCGTTTCGGGATCTATGAGAAAACATACAATAACACCGTTACCGGGGAAAGCTGGGAGTATCCCGAATTCAAGGGTTATTATTCCAATTTCTATGCGATGCAATTGCATACGAAGGAGTTACCCATAACTATTGTATCGGGGACAAAAGGTTTGTTTTTACATCTTTTCACCCCGCAGGCCGCCGTTCATTCCAGTCAAAATGTGAATCCGCCCTTTCCTGCAGGTAATATTTCTTTCCTGAACGGGATCAGTCCCATAGGCACGAAATTTTCCAGAGCGGACGAGGAAGGACCGCAGGGACAGAAGAATAAATATGAAGGCATGCCGCTGACCGGAAGATTATATTTTAAATTCGGAGAATGAATGTGAATGAAAATGAAAAAACACAGTTCAAGGATTTTCGGGAAAACATCCCGTGCGCTGCTTGACTTCTGGGGAAGGATTTCCCTGTTTGTCATCGGCCTTGCCGCCGTCGTATGGTTTTTAATCCGGGTGATTCCGAAACCGAGCCGGGCGTCATATCCTTGCCAGCAAGCCGCCTTTCCCATCGCCAGTGCATTTGTTCTCTGGTTAACCGGCGCGCTTTCCGGTGTCTATATTGTCAAAAAGTTGAATAAATCGCTGGGAAAACGCGCCTGGGTGTATTCCGTGTGCGGAATATCGTTGTTGCTCGTTTTGGCCGGATGGTATGCAGCTATGCCCTTGGCGAACAATACGAATAATCTGTTTGCCGGCGAAAGCAATTTTACGCCTGCGGCCGGTTATGACTGGAAACCCGGGGCCGCAAATCAACCGATCGGGACAGCAAAAGGCATCTATCCGGGACGTGTGGTCATGGCGCGCAATCCCGAGGCAACCCAATGGATGGGCAACTGGAAGCAGCATGAGGATCAATGGTGGCTGGATAAGAACACCGATGTCGGGAAAGTCAGCGAAATGCTGTCAGTTACGTTGCGGACGCTTTCCGGAGCCGATACGGACAAGGCAGCCTGGGAAAAAATCTTTCAATATCACAACCAGACGGTCCGTTCCCTGGAAAACAGAGGCTATCAGGACGGGGAAGTTGTGGCCGTTAAGATTAATCTGAACAACAGCAGCGAAAGCAAAACGGATAATCAAAGCGACGCCACCCCTCAGATGGTACTGGCGTTGGTCCGTCAACTGGTTTATCAGGCAAAGGTTCCGGAGAAGGCCATTGTTATTTATGATGTGAGGCGCATGGTGTATCCGGCAATGCTTACGGCCATCTGGAAAGAATTCAAGGATGTCCGCTTTCTGCAGGAAAGACCGGCAAGCAGGAAACAACCGGTCAATCCCGCCTATGGCGACCATCGCGGTATCGAAGGCGCTGACTGGGTCGAGGGCATCGCTTACTCGGCAGGCAATTACCGGGAGGCGAAACTGATTCCGCGCCAGATAAAGGACGCAACCTACATCATCAACCTCGCCATGCTCAAGCTGCACTCCTATCCGTATAATTACATGGAGGACGGAGACGAAGGGCAAACGGCCGTTACCATGACGGGCAAAAACCATGCCGGTTCCATCAAGGGAACGCCGGAACTCCATGCCGTATTAAACACAAAGCAGGAAGGGAAGAAAAATGCGTATTCACCTCTGGTTGATCTGGAAGCATCGCCAAACCTGGGACAGAAGACATTATTGTTTTTGCTGGACGGTTTGTACTGCGGACGCAAGTGGCGCAGCTATCCCATTCATTTCCCGAATCCTCCCTTCAACAATACCGTCGCTCCCTATGAAAACCCTGAATGGCCCGCTTGCGTCCTGGCGTCATTGGATGGGGTTGCGATTCAGTCCGTGGGACTCGATATTTTGTACGCCCAGAGCAAAAACAACAACGAACCGGCATACCACAATGTGCCAAGAATCATGGTGCGTGACAATGCGGATGACTTTCTCCGCGAAATGGCGGACCCTGAAAATGCCCCTTCGGGAACGAAGTACATGCAGGATGGCAAAGCCGTTAAAAGTCTGGGAGTCTTTGAGCACTGGGATAACGATACATCCATGAAGTATTCCAGGAATCACGATCCCAAACAGGGAAAAGGAATTGAGTTTATTTTCATTCCCTTAGGCAAAGCCGACGGTAACATCGTACGATAAGCTTTGCCAATAAAGGAGGGCGGACAGTCTTTTCCGTCCTTCCGCCTTCGGGTGAGAAGCCCTCAATGTTAAATTAAGCTGCTATCGTATTTCCCGTTAACACAATCACAGAGAATTGAGGGCACCAACGCCCCAAAGGGGCATAAGCTTCCAGCACAAAGTAACACCCTGTGAATAAAGGTAATGTCTTTCCGAAGCCCTCAAAGGGCGCAAGCCAAATCTCATGCTACCGCCTATGGTGAAACGCGGCTTGCACCCCTGCAGGGTGCATAATGGGCGTCCTTTTTCGCAGGACGTTGCCCTACGCTGTTGCTCTAAAGGCTTTCAGCCTTAAGAAACCACAATTGTTTTTAATCTGTGTGAATCTGTGGTTTAAAATATGTCTGTCTTTATAGAAAACACTATATGTAATTTCACCGCCGGATCGCTTATTTTTTCCTGATCGGAAAACAGATAATCGCTCTTCCTGTTTTAAATGATCAGCCGGGTAAAATGCGAAGCCCGGAGCGCCTTCATTTACTGTATATTGGCTTTGCTGAGGCAGCCATTCCGCATAGAGGTTGGAACGCTTCGGTGATTTCTCTTAGGGATTTGATCGGATACTGGGCATAAAGTCCTGCCGGGATTTCCGCTTCCGACATGCCTTCCGGAACCGGAGCATTTCAGCTTACTGCAAGCGCAGCCCAGTAATCGAATATTCCCGCTTTTGGATCAACCATCCATGACACTCGGTACGCATCGGCTCTCTCGAATCGGGCGATTCCGGGAATGCGCTCCGCGAAATGTTGATTCCAAAGATTGGGACAGTTTCTCGGTGCGTCGGACATATTCGTGCGTATTTTCAAACCGATGATACCGGCGCTATCATGGCAAACGTTTGCACGCAACAGACATTGCATACCTACACGGTCAGTTAGTTATTCAGTCAATTTACGGATCACGCGGCAGGGATTCCCGGCAGCAAGCGTATCCGCCGGAATGTCCTTGGTAACCACGCTGCCTGCGCCGATCACCGCGCGCGCGCCGATCTTAACCCCCGGACACAGGATGCTACCGCCGCCGATCCAGACATCGTCGCCGATTTCGATGGATTTTGCGGATTCCAGCGCCGTACGGCGGGTATCGGCATCCAGAGGATGCGAAGCCGTATAAATCTGGACAGAAGGCCCGATCAGCACGTTATTGCCAATGACTACCGGCATGACATCCAGCACCACACAGTTAACGTTGAAATAAACGTTTTCTCCCAGCCTGATGTTGTATCCGTAATCGCAAAAGAAAGGCGACTGAATGAATACGTTGCTCGTTTTACGGAAAAGCTGTTCAAGAATGCGGGAGCGTTCAGCAGCCTGTTCCTCCGGTAAAGCGTTTAATTGCAGACAGAGACCGTGCGCCGCACGGCGTTCGCCCGCCAGTTCGGAATCAGCGGCGTTATAGAGCGCTCCCGAGAGCATTTTTTCTTTTTCCGTTTTCATGGGATGGTATTGCTTGCGTAATGCATCCGAAAGGATACGCATCATTAAACCCCTCCGGGAAGCAAATGTACAGGATTCGTTTCCTGAAGCCTGGCTATTCAGATTTTTTGATAAAACAATGCAACCTTCAGACAGTTTATGCATTTATAAAAAATATGTCATCGAACCTTTCCAAGATACCGCGTATTGACGTCGTGGACGCCCTTCGCGGTTTTGCCGTAATGGCAATACTGCTGGTCCATAGCCTGGAACACTTTATTTTTCCGGTCTATCCCGATGCAGCAAGTCAGCCCGGCTGGCTGAACAGTTTGGATCAGACTGTCCTGACGCTTGTATTTTCCCTTTTTGCGGGGAAGGCGTACGCAATCTTCGCGCTGCTTTTCGGATTCACGTTTTACGTTCAGTACAGCAACCAGGAACGCAAGGGCAAGGACTTCGGATACCGCTTTCTCTGGCGCTTGTTGCTCCTTGTCGGATTCGCGACCCTGAACGCGGCCTTTTTTCCGGCCGGGGATGTGCTGCTCCTCTTCGCGATCGTCGGAATCGCACTGTTTATCGTCCGCAAATGGAGCAACCGGGCCGTACTCATTACCGCAGCCCTCCTGCTGTTTCAGCCGGTCGAATGGTTTCATTCCCTGATGGGCCTCTTTGATACCGCCTATACCTTGCCAGACCTTCACGTAGGAGCCATGTATGAACAAGTCGCCGCTTACACAAAGGAAGGAAATTTCTGGGCATTCATTTACGGAAACATCACGCTCGGACAAAAAGCCAGCCTCTTCTGGGCAATCGGGGCAGGACGGTTTATGCAAATCGCCGGGCTCTTTATGCTTGGATTGTTGATCGGAAGAAAGCAGTTGTTCCTTTCATCCGAAGGCAATGCGGTTTTCTGGGTGAAGACGCTGATTGTCTCCGCAATCCTTTTCGGACCCCTTTACGGCTTGAAAGTACAATACCTGGATAACCATGCGGAAGCGCTTGTGCAGCAGACCGTCGGAACTGTTTTCGACATGTGGCAGAAACTCGCCTTCACCGGAATCCTGGTGGCGTCATTCGTCCTCTGCTACCGGCAGCCGGCATTCCAGCGATTAACTTTCGGATTGCGTTACTACGGCAGGATGAGTCTCACGAATTACGTCTCCCAATCCATTGCCGGGGCGCTCATTTACTTTCCCATCGGCCTGTATCTCGCTCCCTACGCAGGTTACACCGTGAGCCTGCTGATCGGCATCATGATCTTCCTTGCGCAGCTTTTCTTCTGCCAATGGTGGTTAAGAAAGCACAAACAAGGCATACTTGAAAGCATCTGGCACAAAGCCACGTGGCTGAAACGTTAGTAGGAACGGATAATCAAAAAGAAAGCCCGCTTCTGATGTTGCGGGCTTCTTAAATGGAGGATCCGGTCAAAATTGATTCGATTATCGTATTTCATCTTGCGATTGGGACAGTCATGGAAATTTATTTTTCAACACAGAGCTCACAAAGAGCACAGAAAAATCAGGTAGAAGCATAGGAAAAGATTTAAGTTTTAAGATTCAGGATTTAAGGGAAGCAACGGTAATTCAAAATCCAAAGGAGCGCGCCCGCCCTCGGGCGCGATAAAAGGAGGGCGGACAATCGTGTCCGTCCATATACTCGGTAACTGTCTTAAATAAACATTATAGTGTTTCTATCAAGATAGACATATCTGAAACCACAGATTCACACAGATTAAAAAGATTTTTGTGGTTTCTTAAGGCTGAAAGCCTTTAGAGCAACAGCGTAGGGCAACGCCCTGCGAAAAAGGATGCCCATTATGCACCCTGCAGGGGTGCAAGCCGCGTTTCACCATAGGCGGTATCATGAGATTTGGCTTGCGCCCTTTCAGGGCTTCGGAATTACCTTTATGCACAGGGTGTTACCCTGTGCTGGAAGCTTATGCCCCTTTTGGGGCGTTGGTGCCCTCAATTCTCTGCGACTATGTCAATGGAAAACACTATATCGTCTGCGGGAAAAAACAGGTCTCAACGAAAGGGTGATCCGATTATTTTCCGTTGCCGGATCTGAGTTTCAGGGAATCGTTCAGGCTCTGCGCAAAATTAACCAACGGATTCGAACCCAGTTTTCCCTGCCCGTCCAGCGGCGCATAAAGTTCCAGGCTCGACTTCAGCATTTTACCTGCATGCAGCAAGGCCACTTCCTCGTCATTCATCGCCGAACGGTAGAAAAAGAGCTCCCGGTAATCCGCCTTCATGGCAGCATCGCCCAGGCAGAATCCTTGGGCATGCAGCTTTTCCGCCAACTCGCCCACCCGCACTCCGTCTACGTAGAGAAAGGTGATTCCCCGCGCAAAATAATGCGTCAGGGTGACCGTGTGCCATTCGCCGTCACTGATGGAATCTTTCCCGACGATTGATTTGCCGTCAGGTGATTGATAGCTCAACGCTCCCGTGTTTTCGGCGATCGTCAGCAGGCCCGGATTCGTGTCCGTGGCGAACGATGCTACCGTCCCGCCGGAGGAGGTCTTCACGTCAAAGGACAGCGTAAAAGGATGGATGCGGTTTTCGGGAACAAAAGCCAGTTGCTGCTTTGCCAAGGTGAGCGCTGTGCCCGCCTGTCTTTCCGGAACCGGCTTGCCCGCTTTCAGCGCATCAAACAATGACGGTACCATCGCGTAGAAGAACTCCTCGTGCCCTTCCGTGTTGGGATGCGCGCCGTCCGCCTGGTAACCCTTCGCCCAGTGTCCGCCCCCGTCATCAATCGCACCGAGCAGATTCACGCTCGGGACATCCCATTGATGAATCAGAAGATTGATGCGCTTGATGTAGGCGTAATCCTTTTCGTTAAAGTCCTCGCGTGTGTAGTTATTCGTCACCACGGGAATTTTGTCCTGCGCGCACGCCATCGCGATCAGCTTCAGCATATTGTCCCGGAACTGATCGAAGCGCACTTGCCCGTGTTCATGAATCCCTTCATTCCCGAGCGACAGCGCGTAAATCACATAGCGGCTGTGGTCGCCGATAAAATCGCGTTCCCAGCGGTCGAGGATATTCAGGGTATTGTTGCCCCCGATGGACCGGTTCGAGACCTTCCAGTCCGCACCCAGCTTTTCGGCATGACGCTGCTTCAGCAAATCCGCGTACATATGCATGTAGCCCTTGTTGTCCTTGGCTCCGGCGCCCCAGGGCACGGACGAACCCATGACCGTGATCTTAAGGGCATCCACCGGATTCTCCGCATGTGAATCCGGCTGCGCACGGAGTCCGCAAACGGACAAGAGCGAGAGTGACAGTAAACTGAGTAGTAATGCTTTCATGCTTTTCTTTAAACCGGCGGGTTCGGAATCGTTGCCCATGCCTTATTGTTTTGCCGGGCCAAAAACCTGCACATCCGTCGTGAAGGTAAAGGCCGGATCGTAATCCGCACGCTCCTGGTGAACATCCACGTAAGTCAGACGGACATAACGGGCTTGCTGCGTGCTAACACTAAACAGGTATTTTTCCTCCTTTTTCAGGGTAAATGCATGACGTCCGATTTCCGTGAAAATGTCTCCGTCTTCGCTGAGCGCAACCGCAATCGTTTTCGTCGATCCGAAAGGCGGAACGCCGATCACCACATGCGCAACCGGATAAACCTGTTCGAGATCAATCGTTACATTCTTGGGAAACTGCTTCACATCGTTGGTGGCAAAGGTGCTTCCGTGCGCCGACCGCCATGAACCGTCCGTCAGACCGCTGTCCCAGCCGTAGGTGTTTGCGCTGTCGGAAGTCCACTTTTTGTTCAGCGCCAGATTCCCGCCCAGACCTGCCGGTAGCTTCGGCGCGCCCGGACCATAGGTGGTGAGCACTTCGTTGCGCGGAGTAAGCGTAAAGGTATGAGCCGCCGGTTTTGCCGCCGTGCGCTGCATCTTCGCCGCGGAAGCATCCGCCTTGTCGAGCGCTCTCAGCGTGTCGTCCAACTGCTCCCCGATTTTTCCGCCCAGATTCGCATACGGCACCTGGACATTGCGCCAGCGGTAGTTATGGATGTCGGCGCGTAACAGGGTAAGACGGTGCACCTCGGCCGCCTGCTTGAGCATCGGTGTCGGCAGGGTCGTGAGGTTGATCCCTTCCGCAAATTCCTCTTTCGAGAAAGTACCTACACTGTCTCCGTCGATGCTTAACTCATAATACGGAGCCGTCAGTCCGGTGACGCGCAAGGGCTGCTGATTCAGCTTTTCCACAAAGTTGGAGGATGTTACCGCCAGCACGGTTTCCGCGTCGTTGGTGTCAATCGGCATCGGAAGCGCCTTGTCGCGCTGTTTCCATGAAATCGTTTCTCCGGCGCTAAGATCGGAAACTTTTGTATTCTCCGCCTTGACCACCTTCACCTTTCCGGAGCGGACATCCAGGCTGAGCTCGCTGACAATCGCGGGAGCATCCCAGGCGCGGAGCAAAGCTTCCGCCATGATCAGCTGCCCCGACGGTCCCGGATGAACACGGTCATTGATGATGCGTTCGGACAGTTTTGCATCCGTGGCCTTGGCTTTTTCGAGCATGGCCACCACCGGTGTATTCAGGTCGGCAGTCAGTTGATTGTGCTTTTTGGCGATGTCACGCACCGCTTCGCTCAGGCGCAGTAAAACCGCATTGTAGCCTCCCGTGAAATTCGGGGCGCGCGTGATGTCGTCGTAAGGCGACGGCTGGATCAGAGTGATTTTCACGCCGGAAATTTTATCTTCCGTTTTGGTAACCATGTAATCCAGACCCTTTTTGTACCGGTCATAAATCCCCTGGTCGAATTCGCGGTAGCTGCCGTCGTTCATGCCCAGCATGATCGTCATGACGGTAGGATGGTAGGCAAACACGTCGCGGTCCAGACGCGTGTCGATGTTACCGCCGCCGCCGCCCTCAACCCGGTCACCGCCCCAACCCGAATGGGTAAACGAAATATCCATGTCGGGAAAGCGCGTGACCACATAGGTTTCCGCGAAGGTCGTGTAAAGCCGTTGATCCGTGATGCTGTCCCCGTAGAAAACAACGCGGTCGCCATCCTTCAGGTAAAACGCATCGGCTGCGTGAGTATAGACAAACTGCGAGGCAATCGCCGTCGCAGCAACAATGGAGGTAAAAAGTTTTTTCATGCTATGATATATCAAACCAGTCTGCGAAAATACCGAAACAAGATAAAGGAAAAATAGAGAAAGTAAATAAATGCATAATCGACTTAAAGAATTGACATTTACTTTATTTCTAGACGATGGATACTTAACGATTAGTAAAAATTTTTAAATAACAGAATTGATCAACAATAAACCAAGCATTTAAAGTTTTTTACAGTACTCTGTTATGGCAGTGAAATACTAAGAATATAATTAATCTATAAAACATCATGGATGTTTATTCCAAAATATGAACTCATACGATCCAAGAGAACAAATTCGTGGTATTCACCAAATCCTAATATCAGACAAAAAGCGTATTGGCTTTTTATTTGGAGCAGGCTCATCGCTTGCGACAGGGATAGATAACACTCGTGTCCCAGCAATTGAAGCAATGACAAAACAAATCATTACTGCTGTCACTGAAGGAAACTTAACTCCGCCAGCTGATTTCGGAAATGCAATTGTCGAAATAAAATCTGAAATAGAGAAGAATAATATTCCATTTAATATTGAATCTCTTCTTTCTAATATTGAGGCAAAACGTGCTGTTATTGGAGAAGGAACGCTTAACGGTCTTAATGCAACAAATTTTACCGAACTGTCTAATTTGATAAAAATAAACGTTGAGAAACTTGTTTCAATCCACGAGAGATTACATGCCGACGATCATAAGAAGTTAGCCCATGTTCAACTGTCGAGTTGGATTCAAAAAGCAAGACGGCGTTTTCCTGCTGAAATCTTTACCACAAATTATGATTATTTGTTTGAAATAGCGCTTGAAAGCTTAGGTATACCTTATTTCGATGGTTTCTCAGGTAGCTTTGAACCATTCTTTTGCCCAGAAGCAGTTGAAGATATTAGTGCATATCCCCATCTTGTGAAACTTTGGAAAATGCACGGATCACTTGGTTGGACTTACCGAGAATCAGATAAAACTGTTATTAGAAGAAAACTTACTAATGAAGATTCCATTCTAATTTACCCGTCGCACCTCAAATATAACTCGTCAAGAAAACAACCTTATGTTGGTCTCATTGATCGGCTCTGTACGTTTCTCCAACAGGATGATGCTGTTTTATTCATCTGCGGATATTCCTTTGGCGACGATCATATAAATGAACGAATCATAACCTCATTACGAAGAGGCGCAAATTCCCATGTAATCGTTTTGTATTACGACGAAATAGCAAACGTGGAAAACAAAACTTTCGCTCTTTCTGAAGAAACGAATCATATTCGTCGCCTTGCAACCCGCGAAACTGGCGGAAAAATGTCTGTCTATGGAATTCGTCATGCGATTGTTGGAGGGAAATTTGCCGAATGGAAATTACGGGATAAACCTGATGCTTTTACGTTGGCTCAAATAGGACAATATTTTACATTAGATGCCGCTGAGACAGGTAGTGAAGATAAAAACTGGAAGGAAACAGGCTCTTTCCTTCTTCCTGATTTTCAGAAATTTACCCGTTTCTTAAACGACTTATTGCCTCCTACTTTCGAGAACATAAAACAGTAGATATACCGCAATGAAGTATAATCCAACACATATAGGTCAAGTCGAAAGCGTGAACGGGAATTGCGTGACAATAAAAATGGACAGTAGTTATCCATCGAATATGCCGATAATCAATGGAACGGTATATCGGATTGGACAAATAGGTTCTTTTCTGAAAATTCCTCTTGGTTATGCAAATTTATATGGAATAATTACGCAAACAGGAGTTCTTGCTATGCCTGAATCGCTCTTGGCTGTATACAAAGATACTCCTGCGATAGCAGATGGACGCCGTTGGTTGCAAATGGTTCTCGTCGGAGAACAAATTGGTTCTACTTTCGAGCGTGGAGTTCTCCAAGCACCAACATCAGGAGACCAGGTTCACCTTGTAACGAATGATGATTTACGTATTGTCTATGGAGGTTACAAAGCACAATCGTCAATAGTTATCGGAAATCAAAGCGTCTCAGAGGGACTTGCTGCTCAGATTGATATGGATAAACTTATTTCTCGGCACGGTGCGATTCTTGGCGCAACGGGCAGCGGAAAATCAAATGCGGTCAGTATTGTTGTAAAAGCAATTGCAGAAAAACCTTTCCCAAGTGCACGCATTCTTATGATTGATCCACATGGTGAATATGCAAACTCTCTGCGGAATAAATGTCAGGTATTCAAGGTTGATGCTAATGTCAATGCAAAAGAACTTTGTGTTCCTTTTTGGGCGCTACCGTTCAAGGAACTCATGGCAATTTTTCCGGGCAAACTTTCAGATCAGAACGAAGACTATATCCGTGGAAAAGTTCTGGAAATGAAGCGCCTTTCAGGTGCTAGTATTGGTGGGTTGCGTACCGAAGCAATTACGGCTGATAGTCCGATCCCCTTTTCAATCAATCAACTTTGGTTTGACTTGGACAATTTTGAGCGAATGACGCTTAATTCAGATCGTACAACACCCGTGAAAGTAATAATTGAAGGAAATCCAGACGAACTAAAATCAAATCAATACCCAGTTGCCGGAATCGGAAATAGTGCTCCATTCGTAAACGTTAAAGCAAAGGGAATACTTAGCTTTCTTGATGGGATGCGCTCACGACTTTTAGATCAACGATATCATTTCTTATTTCATCCGCAAGAATACCACCCCGATAGGACAGGTATGACAACGCAGGATCTTCCTAATTTATTTGCGACATGGTTTGGACATGAATTTCCGATTTCCATTTTGGATCTTTCAGCTATTCCGGCAGATATCATGCAAGCTATCTCAGGTTCTATATTGAAAATTATTTACGATGCGCTTTATTGGGGACAAAACACTCCGGTAGGAGGTAAAAAACAACCTTTATTTGTCGTTTTAGATGAAGCCCATGCGTATCTAAAATCGGGAGAAGATTCGATTTCTTCGCGAACTGTTCAAGCAATTGCTAAGGAAGGGCGTAAATACGGAGTAGGCATGTTATTAGTTACTCAAAGACCTTCAGAATTAGACGAAACCGTGTTAAGCCAATGTGGTTCAATTATTGCGTTAAGAATGACAAATTCCAAAGATAAATCCCACGTCTCATCAGCTATGCAAGATGAGTTACGTGGAATAGCAGACATTCTTTCAAGTTTACGAACAGGCGAAGCAATTATTAGCGGAGAAGCTGTTCACATTCCTTCTCGCATAAAATTCTTTCAAGCAGATAATACAGAAAAAGGAGCTGACCCTATTGCATCACAACTTTGGGAAAAGCCCCTTCCAGCTGCAGAAGAGTATAAAATAAGTATCCGCAACTGGAGAAATCAATCATTCAACTAATAAATCTATGCCAATACCAGAAATGCAATCGGTAAGCTCATCAACTATCGCAACAGTTGGTTATGATGCAGAAAATCAAATTGTTTATGTTCAGTTTTTGAACGGATCAACTTATATTTACAAGGGTGTTTCAGAACAAGAATTTGAAAATTTGCGAACAGCCTCTTCTGTCGGCTCTTACCTCAATCGAAACTTTAAGAATGTGTATCCCTATGAGAGGATTGGTTGACTTTGAAACAGTCTTTGTTGTTTAAACATTGTTTCATTTTTGTTTTCTCTAAAAACAATGAATTTCTGAGTCGATGTAGAATACCGTAATATTGGAATTTCGGTATAAAATTGCATTTTTTTGGATCATTTCCGAATACGTCGACTTTGGTGGCGTCTGATTGTTAAGCGATACAAGAAAAGGCTTGTACTGTTGTAGAATTTGGAATCAATGGGAGCGGAAAAATACGGAATTGCATGGAATTAGTTTATTATCTTATTGATCTTGTCCTTCACATTGATGTTCACCTGGGTGAGTTGGTTGCCAACTACGGTATCTGGATCTATGCGATTCTGTTTGTTATTATTTTTTGCGAGACAGGATTGGTGGTAACGCCTTTTCTTCCGGGAGATTCATTGTTGTTTGTCGCCGGAGCGTTGTCAGCGATCGGTTCAAATAATATGAATGTTCACTTGATGGTAATTCTGTTGATTTGTGCGGCAGTGTTGGGGGATGCCCTCAATTATACCATCGGGAAGCGGTTCGGAGAAAAAATGTTCAGCAATCCGGATTCAAAAATATTTAAGCCGAGCCATTTAGAGAAGACGCATCGGTTTTATGAAAAATATGGGGCAAAAACGATTGTGATCGCACGGTTTGTGCCGATCGTACGTACGTTTGCTCCTTTTGTTGCCGGCATGGGCAAGATGAGTTACAGGTACTTCGCCAGTTATAATGTGATCGGGGGCGTTCTTTGGGTCTGCTTGCTGACGTATGCGGGCTATCTTTTCGGCGACTTGGATTTTGTGAAGAACAACATGAGCCTGCTGATCATTGCGATCATCATTGTGTCGATTATTCCGGGCGTTGTGGAATTTATACGCAACAGGAATAAAGGCTTGGAAAATTGACCCGAATTTAACCGCAGAGACGCAAAGTTGCTAGAAATTATTTTAGCCACAGAGAACGCAGAGATCACAAAGTTACCGAGCGGAGCGACAGCTTGGTCAATGACACCGATTGAACGGATTTTCACAGATTCAACATCATCTTTTGCGTTCTTCTTTATACTCTCCGCGCCTGACAAAAAACAAAATGAGCCACAAAGGGCACAGAGAGCACAAAGAAACAATATCCATCATTGATTGTTTCTTTATCTTTCCTGATGCTACCGCTGTACAAAAAATAATGCTTTGCGTTCTCTGTGTTCTTTGCGGCTAATAAAAATCTTTTTTCATCTGTGGAAAATCCATTAAACTTGTGTTGTTGACAAGGCTGTCGCTACGCTCGGTAACTCTGTGGCTAAAAAATAACTTCTTAGCGCCTTCGCGTCTCTGCGTGAGTTATTAAAACTTTGTGGTCTCTGTGGCTAATTACATCCATTCCTATTTTCTTTCGAATCCGTAGCTGCCTGAGCCGATGCGTAGAACGGTAGCATCGGGTTCCTGTCGGATAATTTTAATCACTTTGCTCTTTTCGATCGGGCTGCCGTTTTCGAAAATCTTTGTTGAATCATTCCCGGGAATATAAACCTCGGCTTCGGTGTTCGGCGGAATTGTAACGGCAAGCGTAAAGTCACCGTTGCTGGCTTTCCAGTCGGTGGCAATAAGACCGTACGGCGAATCATAAGTTCCCTTTGCCCAGGTCATTTTTGCGTCGGGTTGCGGTCGGACCAGAATCATTTTGAAACCGGGTTCAAGAAGATCGATACCAAGCACGCTCCGATAAAACCATTCCGTGCAGGTTCCGAGGTTTGCGTGGTTGTAGGAATTCATGGCGTGGGGATGTTCCTTGTCGGTCTTGCTGTCCCAGCGTTCCCAAATGCTGGTTGCGCCCTTTTCCAAAAAGAAGCCCCAGGAAGGGAGCGTCTTTTGTTCGACCAGCTCGTAGGCCACATCACTGCGCCCGATTTTCGTGAGCGTTGGCAGCAACAGATGCGTCGTCACCATGCCGGTAGACAGGTGATTCTCTTTTGCGCGGATGGCGGCAACGAGTTTTTCGCCCGCAATTACTTTCTGTTTCCCGTCGAGCAGATCAAAGGCAAGCGGGAAAACGTAACTGGCCTGCGAGTTGCTGCCGATGCTACCGTCCGCATGCACAAACTTTTTCTGGAAAGCGGTACGGATTTTTTCAAAAAGAGCGTTGAAGCGTTTCGCGTCTTCCGTCCTTCCAAGCGCGGCGGACATTTCACCCATGGCAAAGGCGCAGCGCGCGAAGAGCGCCGTGGAAATCAGGTTTGAAGGCGTTGTCTGGTCAAAGGCGAGCCAGTCGCCGTAGTGAAATTCGGGAGCAATAAAGTCAGGAGACAGTTTTTCGTAATGGCTGACGTGCGCAGCGATTTCATTGAACCACTTTTCGCAGAGACGTGTGTCGCCGTAGACGCGATACATCGTCCAGGGAATCATCACGCTACCGTCCGCCCAGCCGGGAGTCCAGTTCATGCCATGCACATCGGGAGCGGTTTGCGAGAAAACACCGTCCGCAAGCCGCGCGTCCATCATGTCTGTCACCCATTTGGTGAAGAGTGCGGATTGGGCAACCTCGTACTGGGCGCTTCTGGCAACTTCATGGTAATCCATCCAGCCCATGCGTTCGTCGCGTTGCGGGCAGTCGGTCGGAATTTCAAAACTGTTGGCGCGGATGCTCCAGCGCATGTTGTTTGCGGTACGCGTGGCAATCTCGCTTGAGGAAGCGAACCGTCCGGTGCTCGGCAGATCGGAATAAACGACAATGCCCGTAAGCGTGTCGGGTTTGGCGGCGTAAGGCAGTCCCTCCACTTCCACGTACTGGAATCCGTGATAGGTGAATGTCGGTTCCCAGACTTCCTCGCCGTCCCCTTTGCAAATATACGTATCCGTCGCGCGCGCGGAACGGAGGTTCACGCGGTAAACGGTACCATCGGCATTCAGCATTTCGCCGAAGCGCATGACAATCTTTGTACCCTTGGGTGCATTGACATGCAAACGTACCCAGCCGGAGAAATTAACGCCCATGTCGAAGACCTGCAACCCTGCTTTGGGTTGCTTGATTTTCGGCGGCGGCAATTCGCCGATGACGCGAACAGGCGCGCCGGGATAGGCCTGAATGCTTTCCGGAGAAATCTCCTTTCCGGTATCGACGGACGCCCATTGCGAATCGTCAAACGCCGGAGTGCTCCAGCCGGGTATTTCCCGCCGTGCGTCATAGGTTTCGCCTGCCTGCATATCACTTTCGAGGATCGGCCCGAAGGCGGCCTTCCAGCTATCATCGCTTTTGATAATTTCCACGCTGCCGTCCTCATGGAAAACATGAAGCTGGGCGCGCAGGCGTGTTTTCTTTCCGTAATGGTTTTGCCCGATGATGCTCAACTGCCCGCGAAACCAGCCATCGCCGAGGATGGCTCCAAGCGTGTTTTTGCCGGCATGAACCTGGCCGGTAACATCAAACGTGCGGTAGTAGAGGCGCTTGCGGTAATTCGTCCACCCGGGCGTCAGGAATTCATTGCCGACTTTCTTGCCGTTGAGATGCGCTTCTACATGACCGAGGGCGGTAACATAAAGCACGGCGCGTTTCGGAGGAGTGTTTAAAACGAAATCTTTTCTCAGGTAAGCGGCAGGCAGATAAACCGCGCTCTTATCGATTTTGCCCCACGGTCCTTCTCCGTATTTTGCCACGACTCGTACGAAATCCTTCCTGTCAAGAAAACGATCAAATACCTGCCAGGATGCGTCAGTGAAGAGAGTAAGCGAGGAACCGTCAAGATATTGGATGTTGATTGTTCCGATGAGGCCGGCGGGACCAACGGCATCATTTCCGGCGTCAACCACGAGGATATTGTCGCCTGCGACAAGATGCTGCGTTATATCGGCCTTGTAAATGGTTTTGAAGTTGTCACCGTACAGAGCCGACTTCCCGTTTACCAATAAGGTGAAGCGATTGTCAGCCGTCATTAAGACGGTAGCATGGGAGATATTTTTTATATCGGGAATGGTCAGCGTCCTGATGAAAAAACGGTGTTCTGCCGGAGCGCTGAACAGTTCCGGTTCATCGGACCATATCCATTGGGCTTCGTTAATCCGGTTTCCTGTTTCGAAGGGTTTTCCGTCATCGCGCCCGATCCATTCCGCCGTCCACTCGTCTTGGTTGAGCATGCCCATCGACCACGATGCTACCGCACTCCAGTCGGAAGGTGATCCGTCCTGATCCCAGACACGGACTTTCCAGAAACAGGGCTGATGCGATTGCAGCGCTTTTCCCTGATAGACGATTTGCAGCGACTTTGCGGATGTCACCTTCCCGCTGTCCCAGAGATCGCCTTCGTTACGATCCAAACGTTCACGGGAGGAAGCGACGAGCAGCTGATACGCGGATTGCGACAAACCCCGGGCTTGCGGATCGGCGGCTTGATTGATCCACTCCAGACGCGGACTCGTTACATCAATACCGGTCGGATTCAGAAGGTATTCGCAGCGCAGGCGTTCCGGCGCGGACAAGGTCGATGCGTACGTACAAGCTGTTCCCCAACAGAACGAAATGACAAACAGCAGGAATGGAAGCAGGTGACGGTTTTTCATTATTTAAGCGATGATTGGCATGCATATCATGCCAGGATTGGATGTTAAGTAAACCGCAAAGGATCCAACGAACATTTAATTGTAATTAGCCACAAGGAACGCAAAGGACACAAAGTTACCGAGCGTAGCGACAGCTTGGTCATACAAACAATTCTTAATTTCTTATTCCTATTTTCGATAAAGTTCGAAGTAATGCTTCACATGATGCTCTCTGTGTTCCTTGTGGCTAAGTATTCTTAAACTTCCTAAGTGTTTCCTGTGGTGAAATCGTCAATCGATATATTACTATTGATTAGTAAATTTTTATTAATTAATTGTCTCTTTGTTTTTCAATGAAGACACAGCAAGAAATTAAAGCGATATGTGATCAGGTCAGGCAGCTTGCTTATGCCATTCATGTTTATCATGCGCATGGGCATTTGGAAAAAGTTTATGAAAACGCGTTGGCACACCGTTTAAGAAAATCAGGATTTTCAGCAGAGCAGCAATTTCCCGTTAAAGTTCATGATGAAGATGGGACGGTAATCGGGGATTACTATGCGGATATTCTGGTGGACGGATACCTGCTCATCGAAGTAAAAGCCTGCAGAACACTTGCGCCAGAGCATGAAGCGCAAATACTCGGTTATCTGAAAGCTGCCCGACTGGAACATGGATTACTGATTAATTTCGGTTCGTTTAAGTTTGAAATCCGGAAATTCACGCGAGCAAAGAAACTTTAGTTATTGATTAGCCACAAGGAACGCAAAGAGCACAGAGAAAAATTTAGTAAATATTTTCGTCCTCGTTGTATTGATAAGAAAAATAAGAATCTAAAAATAAAATTGTTTGTATGACCAAGCTGTCGCTACGCTCGGTAACTTTGTGCTCTTTGCGTTCCTTGTGGCTAGATTAGAAATATTCTTTGCGGTTAACTAATTTTAATTTATTCCGGGGTGCTTAAGAGAACAGGGCCGAGCAGGCCGGAGGATTGGAGCGGCGAGTCGGCGTTCCAGGGATTGTGATTTACCCGGGTCGGGCGTTCATTTTCCGGAAGTTTTTTATCGCCGATGAGCCGATTGACCCACGTATTCACGACCTCAATCTCGACGGTATTGCTGCCTGTCTTCACGTATTGTGTTACGTCAAGGCGGTACGGAGCCGTCCATACGCCTCCGGCATATTGTCCGTTGATTTTCACTTTTGCCATGACACTCACCTTGCCCAAATCCAGGAATAAGGCTTCCGCTTTATCTGCCAAATCAAAGCTTGTGCTGTACACGGCGGTGCCGGAATAATAGCGGATGCGTTCATCGGCATGTTCTTTCCAATCCTGCAATGCATTGAAGAGGACGGGCTCCGCGGGTCCGCGTTTGACGGAATCGGATTCAAACTGTACTTTCCACGGCGCATCCAACGTGACAACGGTTTTATATTCCGGAAAGTTTGCTTTCACATCCGATGCTACGGCTTTCCCTGCTTCGCGGAAAACAATGAACGCGCTTTCAAATGCCTGCAGCTGCAGAGGAACGGCGGTTATCTTGCCATTCTGAACAAATGCGGGCAGTTTTCTGATGCTACCGTCCACAGCCTGCCACAGTTCGGGTTGTTTGCCTTGCACGCGGAATTCCGGCGTGATGGCGATGGTACGATCGGACTGGTTGGAAATAAAATAAATATCGCTGTCATTTACCTTGCGGTGCACATACAAGGCAGGATCGTTGGGCGCAAACTGACAATCGGGAACGAGACCCAGCAGATCGAATGCTTCGGACAGGTTCATATGATTCAGGACTTTCCCTTTGCCGTAGGAACGGACTTTCACAGCAGCATCTGGAAGCCCCGTCCTGTTTGCTGTCCCTTCACCGTAGAGACTGGCCTTCACGGTAACATCCCTGCCCCATAACTTCTCTGCGGTCTTTTGCACCTGACGGTCAGCCTCGGGATAGTTTTGCATGCTGGGCGAACGGGTCGGAGGCGGTCCGAGTATGACAGCACCCTTGGCAACGAGAGCTTCGATCTTCTGCATCACGTCCGGCCGCATGCTGTCCTGTTTCGGCAGCACGAGCAGACGGTACAATGTTCCGTGCGGCAGCACCAGACGTCCGTCCTTTACGTCGAGATCGCGCACAATGACTTCGGCATTGATGTAGTCGAAGGAATAACCCCGCGGCAATTCGGGATCGCGCACGCCCGTCATTTTCGGCGCATCCTCGCCGATGTAGTATGCGACATCCGCAACGTTAAGTCCTTGCTGCAGCATAAAGTTGGAGCGCTTGAGATAAGCGACAAAAAGATCCATGTGCGAGAACCAGGTATTCTTCCGGTTGAATTCGTTTCCGAACCAGGCATTGATGCCGGGCATTCTGTCCTCGTAGGCCTGCTGTATGTACACATGCAAAAGCGTGTTGTTGACTCCCTCGGTAAACGACCAGTCACCGCGGCGTTTCATCGTGGCAGGATAGCGGCTGAACGGATCACCGGCACAGGTGAAGGATTCCGCGGATACTTTTGTCTTTCCGTAAATATGGGCACAGGAAGAAGCGGCACGGTTTTCAATGTCGCCCAGATTGCCTTCGCTCCAGAACTCGCCGCCGATCTCATCGGACTGCCCGCCGTATTGGAGGAATTCACCGGGGAAGCCCCAATGCCCGTAATTTTCCAGCCAGGTGGTAAGTCCGTGCCTGTTGCTGATTTCACGCAGACCACCGACATAATCATAGGACACCTTATCGGCAACCATGCGGCGCAGATCCCAGAGAAAACGGTCGGAGCGATCGGCGTCTTCGACCACGTGTCCCTTGAAGACAGGCAGCCAGGGAAGCGGATCATAACCGTAACGGTCGCGGAATTCGCGGAGAAAATCATCGGTGATATTTTGTCCGCCGGTCTCGTAACTGTCCTCGACGACGACTTTCCATGACTTGCGGTCCGCTTCGGGAACCCGTTTGATGATCTCGCCGAGGAAAGCGTTAAAGTGCGCGGCAACATGGGTCTTGTTCATCTTGTCGACCTCGAGTCCGGTTCCCTCGGGCGAAGCCGGTGCGTTGGTCACTCTTGTCGGAGCCATGCCGGTGCGCACGATCATCCATTCGCCCGCGGGCACATCCCAGGTCAAGGTACCGTCGGAAGCCATGTGTGCGGAAATATCCACAACCGTCTTGGCTGCCACGGCCAGCGCCTTGTCGGTTTTTGGTTGCTGCGGCCACATATAATCGTGCCAGTACGGGAGCGGTGACTGGAACATCTTCGCCAGTGTTTTCTCGGAGAACGATTCCACTTTCGGCGTGGATGACAGCACGAAGCGGAGCGACTTTACATTGGCCCGCTCATTTTTGAAAACGATGCGAAATTCCGATGCTGCCGTTTCCGGGAAAGCCACGGCAATCGGCGCATAGGGTTCAAACCCGACATTGAGGGCGGCGTTTGTCCGGTTGATGACAAATGTTTTCACCGTGCGGAAACCGGTCTCCTCCTTTACCTGTAATTCGCAATCGCTGTGAATATTTTCCGCAGGATAAATAACGAGGCTTCTTGCGGTAAGGGGTGCAGGCCAGCTAACGCCCACGAAGGTACCGTCAGCCGTCTTCCCGTCGGAAACGGTGACGGTAGCATCCTTTCTCTCAAAAAGATTTTCCTCGTAGTTATCCGGAACGGGATAGGCAATGACTTTAACGTCCTGAAACCGTTCCGTGGGCTGTTCCAGTTTTTGCACGAGTTTTTGCGGTCCTTTGACGCGGAGTTCCGACGAGGCGAGATAACGCATGGATTGTTCCGGTTTTATCCATGGCCCGCCGGACTGGCTCCAGCCGGGTGAATTAAAAAGGCCGATCTCGATGTTCAGTTCCGTCGCGGTCTTCAGTGCGGTATGCATGATCTCCCACCATTCGTCGGAAAACAGTTTCACGTTACCGTAGGACGCTTCCTGCGGACTGAGTCCGATATTGCCGATGAAGGCGCGGTTTATGCCGACGGATTTCATGGATTGCAAATCCTTGATAACGCCTTCCCTGGAAATATTGTCGGAGATCCAGTACCAGTACACACTGGATTGAACGGAGTCAGGAGGAGTGATAAAGTCGCGCTCGATGGCTTCCATGCCGTAAGCGGATTGGCATAAGCATGCTCCCGCGAAAA
Organism: Opitutales bacterium; assembly: GCA_031552815.1. Classification (GTDB taxonomy): domain Bacteria; phylum Verrucomicrobiota; class Verrucomicrobiia; order Opitutales; family JAVBMG01; genus JAVBMG01. The sequence goes on along the minus strand of JAVBMG010000013.1, from coordinate 37,230 downwards.
GGATTGTTTTCAGTGATTTCTTCATGATTTGATTTTTTTTATTAACCGCAAAGGACGCAAAAAAATTAAGAAAAGGATCTCACGCGGAGTTACGGAGAACACAGGGAATTAAAATAGTATCACGCAAAGACGCCAAGAGAGTTTTAACCACAGAGATCACAAAGAGCACAGAGAAGCAATAGTTGGTTTTTACCATAGAATTTGCGAAGTGATTGTTGGTGTTTTATGGGTATAGTTGGAAAGTTTTAATAAATATTTCTTTGCGGCTTAGTGTCTTTGCGTGAGGTTTTTATTTATTGTATAGAATGTTAACCGGGCCGAGCGGGACGCTGTACGGCAGCCAAAGAATGCGATAATGTCACTATGGTTTTCATAAAACTGTTTACAATGGTTATTCATTTTCAATCGAAGAATATCCCGCTCAAAGCGGCATTAACGCCACGCACCTGGTTGATCCGGATGCGTACCGGACGGTCGAAACGATACGTTACATATTTTCCCTGGGCATAGTCGCGTACCATGTACACGGGCATCAGGAGATTTTTGTTGTCCAGGTCGAATACCTCGATGGCCGTACGGCGGTTCTGTCGGTCCCAATCCACAAAATAAAGCGATAAGTCATAGCTTTGTTTTTTACGGCATGGGATGTCAATGGTCATGGTTTGTTGGCACGGGACGGGATCACGGGTGACGATGGCCCCGAGGCTGCGCGCGTCGTCCTTGCCGGAAAGCAATGCCCGGCTGTCGTCCGTGGCAGTGACCCAGTGGATATTTCCGTTTTTGTTACCGCTTATGTTTTCGACAAAATCCGGTAATGCTGTCCTGTTTTGCAGGTCATCGACATTAAACAATACGTAACCCTTGTTACCGTATTTTCCTTTCCAGTCACCGCGAGTGGAGACATCCTCCGTTACGGCTGTTTCAATAGCATACCGCAACGGTTCAATTACCGGTCTACGCAATTCGCCCGTGTAATCAACCTGTATCCGGTAATTGCCTTTCGTCAGTCCGGTATAATACACGTATTGGGCATCTTCGCCACTTTTGAGAAAATGCTTACCGGCGAATTCGATAGTGGCAATGTCACGTCCCGCCTTGGGAATTCCGATGCTGCCCTGCGTTCCGTGGGGAACCGTCAGTTCGCCTTTGCCCGTTACGGCATCAAACGACAGGGAGATGCTTCCGTGCGGCGTAGGTACGTTTCCCTTAACCCATGTAACGGCCGCCGACAGCTGCGGCTTGACCATGAATGTAGCGAAGCCGGGGCCGGTGGGCTTGATGCCCAGCACTTCTTCGCTCAGCCACTTGGTGACGCCTGCACTCCAGGGATGCGTGAGGCTGGTGTAGCCGCACTGGTTGTTCACCGGGGCGTCATTGGGCTTGGAGATCCGATTCCACGAGGGACGGAAGACTTCGAAAAAGGTGGTTCCGCCATAGCGCAACTGGCCTCCCCAGCAATCGTCGATAGTTGCCAGCGCTTCGTCATAACGCTGCATCCGCGCAAGCGACTGGATGATGAAATACTGGTTGAACGGCGAATAGGATACACGTTGCATACGGTCCGAGAAAGCGTTCTTCCACAGAATATCCTGCTCCTTCGGGTTGATGAATGCGGCATTGACCGCATCAGCGGCAGCATGCACACCCAGCGATTCGGGCCAATCGGGATTTTTACGCAATTCGGCTACTTTTTCGCTAACATATCCTTTATATTTAGCGGACAATTCGATGTAACCGGCTTGCGCCAACGCATCGCCAAATTCATTCCAAGCCCGTATGGATAACATTTTATAGGCGTTTTGCGATTCGGCGCATTCGGGATTTTCGAAACCGGCGCCCAGGCGTTCGTCCCACCCGTAAAAGGACAGCCTCGGGTTCTTCCCGAAATGTGCATAGGCCGTATCAAGCTTGGCACAGGCATTTTCCAGCATCTCGTCCAGTAATGGCTTGTCGCCCGTATAATGGTAATAATCCACAAGGCTGAGCACCCAATAGAGCGAATAACTGGCGATACCGTTGAACTGGGTAGAGGTGTAGCGGATGTTGGCCTTTACGAAATCGAAATTACCGAAAGCCACCATGGATGCCGCCTGCGACGGGTGTGCGTCGCCTGTCCATGAATGTCGGTCGCTGCGTTCCATGAGGATCGCGCCGAAATAATCATTCAGCAGATTTAGCTTCACATCGTAGGCCCCTGTATACCATGCGCGGGTCAGCATGGTATCACTGCACGCAAAGCTACCCTCATAGTTGGTGGGTTTGATCTGACAGACTAGCTTCACCGCTGATATGTCGACCGGACGGCTGAGCTTGCGAATGTGTATCCACGCAAAGCGAACGCCTTCATACAACTGCTTGTTGAGTTCCAGTCGGTACGTATTGCCATAACGCACGGGGACGGCTGTTTTTACAGGATGTTCGGAACCGGCATTGAACACCGCCGGCTCATTGAACTCGCTGATACTCGCCTCGATCTCTCCGTCGAGGTTGCTACAGTCGAACTCGAGCCACGCAGCGCTCACCCTCCCGAAATCGAACATCAGGTTGCACTCGCCGGTTACTTTCATGGATGCGGCATCCTTGATTTCCACATGTTCCGGTTTGTCGGCTGTCACGTTTACCGGATCAAGCGTATAAATCTCCAGACCGTCGGTAGATTGCGGATGCTCCCAGCGATAGGCTACCAGCGGGTCAGGCGATAGCGGAACCGGTGTCCCGGAAAAGGAACCGCTCACTGACGGATAAGGCTCCCGGATAAGCTCCGCGCGCGATGTGCAGGCAAGGCCACACAACAAAGGTAAGCAAGCAAGGATGAATAATGATTTGGTTTTCATGACTGTGGATGGATACTGTTACGGGTAAGGATCATTTATACATTACCGATGTCTCATTTTTCCCTGTATACATAATTGAACCGTCCGCCCGGCGCGGTATCGCCGTTAAGGTACCAGTCCATCGGGTCTTCGGCCTGCATATTGTCCGTCCATTTGAACTCAAAGTTGAGTGTAGGCATAAGATGCAGGAACGATCGCGGTATGATCATCATCATTTTGTTCTTCTCGATGATGCGGTCAAATGCTTTCCTGTTCAGGTTTTTCCATTCGCCGTCGATGTAACGTTGAAGCATGGCGCCGCCTATGATCCGGTAGTCATAGCCCTTCCAGCCTGTGGCTGCATTCCTGTCCGCATCAATGTACAGCCGCATCCAGTTGTCGCCCATATCCGGCGTGATATCGTCCATTGTTTCCACATAAAAATAAAGGTTCTTCTCCGTATGTGCTACTTTCATGATATGGAAATCGTTGCGGCCTGTGGTGTTGGTGTAAGTGACTGCCGGATCGGATTGCGCCCCCGGATGGTTGCGGTGCTGCGCATCGCCGGTGTAGTCGGTATACACGGTATCAACCCTGTCCCAGTCATTCAGGTTCGTGACAGACAACGACAGGGAACCGGATGCGGTGGTTTTCTCCACACCTTTGTAGCGTCTGATATTGTTCACCAACTGCATGTAATAATGGTCTTTGAGGCCGGCGGTGAGACTCGGTTCTATATCGCGGCTGTATTCTGGGCTTGCCTGATCGCAAAACCACGAGTGTCTGGGATCGTTATCATGGCTATCCCATCGGCCTGCAATCCATTCGTTCCAACCTGTAACAAAAACAAAGGGTACGTCTTCCTTGAGGACATAATCCCACTGTTCCTGGAAATTATAACCGTAGGCGATATCGGTTTCGGGATTGCCGTGCGCATTGTTGCGGTAACTGCGTCCCCAGTTGTCCCTATTCCCATAGAAGGCCGAACCTCCCATGCCGGCGGTAGGATTGGGATGCTGCGCCACCGATACGTTGATGATCTCTTTCCGGCCACGGGCGTTATAATGCACTGCGGGCTTTCGGGTGAAACTGATCCACGGCCAGCCGTTGACATGCTGCGGTTCCGTGGGCCACTGCGATTCCCTGAAGGTGAAGAAATCGCGGCAACGCTGATCTTTCACATCTTTTGTTACACCTATGATCAATGGTTTTCCCTCCAAATGGAACCAACAACCGGGATGCCGGTATGGCGCGCCTTCCATGTAAAACTGTTCGTATATTTCCCTGATGGTTTCCCCCGAAAGGGTGTTGGTGTAAAACACGATTCCCGGAGGATTTTTCCCTTGCGCCCGCAGGTCATCCATCGCTTTCATCAGGGCTTCGGATTGCGTGGGATAGGTGAGTCTGTTGGTAGCATCGATCACCAACAGATCAACCCCGGCATCAGTGAGTAACTGCAAGTTCCGCAGGTGCACCCAGTAATCATCGCCACGGTAGTAGCCGTAAATGGGTTGTCCCCAGAAATAGTACGTTCCCTTTTTACCGCCCCAGTACGGGTTATCGCAATCGGAAAATACTTCGGGGTGAGTGGTGTCTATCTCATGCAAATCCCAGTATTTTCCGGACGTGGGCGAAGCTTTGTCGCCTTGCCACAGAAAATAGAACATGGCAACGTGCCGTCCGGGCTTCGGGTCGCCCACCGCATCGTTTTGCAACAGCGTACGTCCCAAGTCGTCTGTACCGGCCAATACCTGCGCATTGAGGGTTGATGCGGCCTGTATGAACAACCAGGTAAAAAGACTTAAAACGATGCTATTCCGCATATTGCCTGGTTTTTATTTAAGTGAACATTGCGCATACTTACTTCCTGCCCCTGCTTGCTTCGCTGCGTGAGATTGCCGGCGCCAAGTTGGAATACGGTTATTTGTTGTATTGAAGGTTAACCGGGCCGAGCAGGCCGTTTTCTCTCAGCGCATTCTCTTTTCCCGGTCCGTTAATGGTCCATGTTTTGCGATCGGATTCAGCTTGGCCGGCATCGTAAACAAGCCGGTTGAACCACGTGCTGGTCACTTCCACGGTCAAAGTGTTTGTCCCGGTTTTGATTGCATCCGTTACATCGGCAACATACGGCGGTGTCCACAAAGTACGGATTTTTTTGCCGTTGAGCGATACAACGGCGATCATCTCGACCCGGCCGAGATCCAGCGAAAAACGGCTTCCGGGTTTTACGGTATCGAGATCAAATGTTGTCGTGTAAGTCACGGTGCCGGAAAAGGCTTTTCCTTCCGGCGACAGCCCAAGGTCTTTCCATGCTTTCAGTTCTGTGATTTGCAGGGATTCGGCAGCTCCCCATCCGGCCGGAAAAGACAGAGTCCAGGGATTGGTGAGCGGCAGGGATGCGGTGAAATCGAGTGCTGTTTTCTTGACGGTAGCATCCGGATTGCCGGAACGGAAAACAATGAAGCAGGAACCGGACTGCGGCAAATCAAGCGTCACGGATGTCCTTTCACCGTTACGTTCGCCTGCGACAGGCGTTATGCTACCGGTAACCGGGTCCCAAAGTTCGGCAGCTCCTTTACAACGAAAATCCAGGGTTCCCTGAAAAGCACTTCCCTTGGGAGCAGTAATATAATACCAGTCCGCGCCGTCGATCCGGCGGTGGGTCCATAAGGCATTGCCGCCGCTTACATCCGGAGCAAGATTCAACGCGGTCAATGCCTTGTCGAGGGTCATACCGGAGATCACCGTTCCCTTGCCGAGGGTGCGGATACCGGGTTTTCTGTTATCACCCCAAATGCTGTTGACGGCAGCATCAAAGCGCTGTTGTCCACGGATTTCGTCGACGAGTGTCACCAGGCCTTGCGGCGGATTGCCAATCACGGTAGCGCCGTCGTTGATGAGTTGCTGCAATTTCTCCAATGTCTGCGGCAGCATCCGGCGGGAATCGGGAATCCACAAGACCCGGTAACGGATGCCTTCGGGCGTAAGCAGCATGCCATCGCGGACGGTGATCCGGTTAAGCAATACATCGGGATTGCAATAATCATATTTGAAGCCGTCCGGGAACGGAGCGTTCTGGTCCGGCTTATGATTGATTTCGTCCCCGAGATACCAGAGCACATCGGATACGGGCTTGCCGCGCTCGAGCAGATAACTGCAACGGGCCAAATAGTCATTGAACTCCGGCATATGCTTCCACCAGGTCTGACCGCGTAGAAAAGGAGTTCCGATGCCTGCCCCGAAAGAGGTGCCCGGCGGCAGGAAATCAGTGCGGGGATTGTGGGTATAGGTGTGAAAGACCAGATGGCTCACACCCTCAATACTGTTGATGTTCGCGACTTCCCTGAGCATGGACAGGTGTTCGTCCCAGGTCAGCGCAAAGGATGTGAATGCCTCGGCGGCCACACGCGGTTTGCCGTACATCCTGGCGGCCGATACAGTGGGCTTGATGGGCTTGAAATTCAGCGAACCGACATAACCGTTGGTAAACGGCTGCCAGAATTCGCACATGGGAACATCGGCATGTTTGAAGTATTCGAGCATATCGGCCGGAAAAATGTCACCGGCGGCTGTTTCGTACGTGACGGACATACCGTTCTCTTTCGCCAATGCGGCCATGCGTCCGTAAAATTTTTCGGAGAAGAGATCGCCGATGGTCGCGCGCCAGTCGTGCAGAAAGCGCGTGCTTGTTTCCGGGTCGCCGATCACATAACCGAACACGGCGGGCAGCCACTTGCGGAGCGGATAATCGGTTCTGTCCCGAAACGCGGCTTCCATGTTACCGGTCCAGGTCTGGGTTTTGCACTCCCAGCTATCCATCAGCATCCCGTTCAGCAATCCATTCGCCAAGGGACCGTTCTTGCCTGAGAGGCGTCCGATGTAGCCGGCAAACTGCGCGTCCGGCCCGGATTCCGAAAGCTTGTTGCACTCCCAGCCGGTACCTTCGGCCGGCGCAGGGCCGTTGCGCATCCCGGTGTTCACATGACCGATACGCAGGAGGGTCCATTTTCCCGTTGGCGCCTCCCAATTCAAACGTCCTTGTTCATCCATCAGGCCTGTAAGATCAAGTATCTGCCCGGGATCGATAAATGCTGCGGGCGATTGTGCGGGATGCTCGCCTGTCTGTTCGATGCTGCGTAATGTCCATCCGGCCTCTGATTCCCAACTGTTTTTGCGGGCGGCCGAAAACAGACGGAGCGATCCGAGCGCAATGTGATCCTTGTTAACGATCTCAATTCTGTATTTTTTGACACCGTGTACCTCGGAACAGGCCAGCGACAACGGATAGTCATCCTGCCAACTGGATTGCGGCAAAGGCGTACGCCGGATTTCCCGGGGTTCCCCGTCCTGCAGGATGGCGTAGATGGTAACGGTGACTCCGGGTTCGTAACACCAGCCGTGATTGAGACTGTTAATACTCGGAAACTCGACAGTACGGACCACGGTAGCATCATCAAAAGTGATTTCCACCCAATGCGGTTTATCTTCCGTCGTGGGAGGAAGCCTGAGCGGATCCCGGGCATTTCCCGATAAACACTGTTCCCAGGATAATCCGTTGCTGCCGCTTACCGACCGCGCTTTGAGCGGCTCACCGGTATCACCGAGCGGCGTAGGAAAAGCGAGCACGGCGATGTCCTTATAATCACGCCACGGTTCGTTACTGGGTTGAGGACGCGGTAAGTCGATAGGCAAAGGCGATTGTTCCGTCACGTCCGTGCGGCTCCAGGCGAGGTGACGCATCGCATTTGACGGCTCAATCCACGGTCCGCCCGACATGGCCCAACCGGGACAGTTTTGCATGGTGAAGCGCAATCCCAGACGGCGGCATTCTTTTGCGGTATGAAGTACGGCATCCTCCCATAACGGACTGAGACAGGTGATCTGCTGGTCCACTCCGGGCCAGGGACCACCGAACTGTCCGTGGAAAAGCTGAATCCCGGAAATGCCGGAAGCGGCAATGGCTTCCAGGTCGGCAGTGATCCCGGTCTTCGATACGTTACCGCCGATGTAATGAAACCATGTTTCGGGATAATAAACCTTCGGCGGCAGCATAAAGGCGGCAGCATCATGTCGGCCGAAGGGGCGGTTGAGTTCCTCGTCTGACGGTACCACCGGCACCTGTGTAGCCGACATCGAAAAAACCGTACAAAAAAAACCGGTAAGCAGTAACAAAAGCAAGCGCATGATCATGATATTAACAGCATGGTGTTCAGGTGTTTTCCGTTTTATTTATCCATGGGGCCTTAGCTGTAAAACCATCCATTGTGCGTCTTGGTTTCAATCTTTAATCAATTAACCGCAAAGGACGCAAAGAATATAAAGAGAGCAGGTTAAAAACGTTCATACGGATCATCCCTGAATATGGCATTTCACACTTGTTCGGGAAGGCTTTCTCTCTAGTCTGAATATGTACTTCACCAAGGTATCCATTCAATGAATTCCCCCGTAATCATAAATATCCTCAAATACGCATTCTCAATTCTGCTTTTGTCTGCTGCCGGACTTTTTTGTTTTGTCGGTTTGCTTATTTTGGTTTTCAACCGACTGAGCCAATACCTTACCCCCTTTTTTCTTCTTCTCTGCCTTTTGCTCGCTTATGTCATGATTTTGATCTGGAATCGTTCCTGGCTGATCAAAAAGCATAAGTACTTTCTCTTGCCAATACTTTTGCTGACTCTCTTTATCGGCGGACATGCTGCCTATGATATTTACGATAGCAGCATTCCCACAGTGAAGGATGAAATCGACCTGAATGCTTACGCGCCTTTCAAAAACGATTCCCTCCTTGCTCGCCTGGATCGGCCTGCCTCATTGCAGATCGCAAATGATTTACCCAGTATCGACTGCGCTACGGCGCTTTATCCTATCGGAGCCGCTTTTGTGGAGGCAACTTATCCCCGCAATAGCTATCCGCCCGATGATCCGCACAGTTTAGTCCGCTCCAGTACAACGCCTCCGGCGTATGAACGCCTTATCGACCATTCCGTCGATGTTGTTCTTGCCGCGGCTCCTTCCGAAAAGCAAAAACAGGCGGCCCATGAGAACGGCGTCCGGTTGATTCTCACGCCAATCGGCAAAGAAGGCTTTGTATTCTTTGTGAACATAAACAATCCGATTGAAAGCCTCAGCATAGAACAGATCCAGGGTATTTACAGCGGCAAAATAACGAACTGGAAGGAAGTCGGCGGAAAGGATGAATCCATCCGTCCCTTCCAAAGACCGGAGGGCAGCGGGAGTCAATCAGCACTCCTTCGTCTGATGGGTGACCAGCCGTTACTTGAAGCACGCACGATGAATGTCGTCGGTAGCATGGGAGACATCATTACCAAAACGGCAGACTATAAAAATTACCAGAATGCCATCGGTTTTTCCTTCCGGTTCTACGCCACTCAAATGGTGAAAAACAAAGAAATCAAATTATTGAAAATCAACGGTATCTATCCCGACGAACCAACCATACGCGATAATACTTACCCGATCAGCGCTTATTTCTATGCGGTCACCACGGAAAGAAGCTACGATAATCCGCACATGAAGACATTCATCGACTGGATTCTTTCCGAAGAAGGACAGCAACTTGTCGAACGTACCGGTTATACCCCGGTAGAATGAGATTTCTGTTTCCCTGTACGTGATTCCGCTTGCCTGAATTGTGATATCAAGTTGGGCTCTTTCCCTCGCTGTCTCGCGTCATATACATCAAAACAATGCTACCGCCTTTCCGGCGGAATACAGGGTTGCAATCCCGAAAAAAGAAAACGTAATGGATTTGTTCTTACCAGGAAATCCAACCTCACCTTTTACTTACCATGCGGTTTTTACTTTTCATTCTCGCCGGTATCTTCGCACAAGGCATCCTTCTTGCACAAAACAGCTACGACATCGTCATCGTCGGCGGAACACCGGGCGGTATCATGACAGCCATTGCGGCTGCACGCGAAGGCAAAACATCGCTGATTCTCGAACGCACGGCACACATCGGCGGACTGCCTGCCAACGGTCTCGGCGCAACGGATTTGCAGACCCGCGAAGCAACCACCGGACTTTTCCGGGAATTCGTCAACCGCATGTACCGCCACTATGAAGATACGTATGGCAAGGATTCCCAACAAGTCCGTGCGGCCAGCGGCGGCTATCACTTTGAACCATCCTTGGCAGAACGGACCTTTGAACAGATGCTGTCGGAACAGGCGAAGTTTATTTCCGTCCTCAGGATGCGTCAGTTTGATTCCGACGCAAAAAACCTTTCCATGCAGGACGGTAACATCAAGAGCATACGCATACTGAACCGTGAGAATAAAAACTACGAAACGTATACGGCAAAGGTGTTTGTGGATGCCACTTACGAAGGTGACCTCGGCGCAGCCGCGGGAGCGCCCTTCCGTATCGGCCGCGAAGGAAAAGATGAATTCAACGAACCGGGCGCAGGCGTTATCTACCGTTACTGGAAGCACGGACCGGAGGGCGAAGGAAGTACCTTCCAGGCGGACAACGCGGTGCAGGCCTACAATTACCGGCTCTGCATAACGAAGACCCACGAAAACCGGGTTCCGATTGCAAAACCAAAGCACTATAACCGCGAGGAATATCTTTCCCTGATCGACGATGTATTTACCGGAAGAAACACGGGTTCTGACATGCAAAAAGTCACGGATCAAATGATGGAAGCAAACCGGAAACGGATCATGGAAGGACAAACGAGCAAGATACCGGGCGATCCCTGGGGCATTTACAAGATTACCAACATCGTCCATCTGCCCAACGGAAAGACGGATGCGAACAACCAGCACATGGCATTTCTCTCGACCGATTTACCGGAAGAGAACTGGCCGTGGCCAAGCGCAAACTGGGAATGGCGCGATCGTTACGCGAAACGTTTACGGGATTACACGTTGGGCTTGTTCTGGTTCGCTCAGCATGACGAGGCCTTGCCTGAGCATTTCAGAAACGCCTGCAAGGAATGGGGACTGGCAAAAGACGAATACACCGATAACGCGAACTTCCCGCGCCAGGTTTATGTCCGCGAAGGACGACGTTTTGAAGGCGAGTATTTCTTCACGGCAAAAGATGCGATTCCGGTAAGCGAAGGCAAACGTCCCCCGCTCCATGCTACCAGCATCACCGCCAGCCACTACGCACTGGACTCGCACGCGGTGCGCAAGCGCGAGGAAGACCGCGTGCACCTTGAAGGTTTTCTCAGCTATCCGACGGCCGTTTACACGGTACCTTTCGGCGTTATCGTACCGAAAAAAGTAAACAACCTGCTGATTCCGGTTCCTGTCTCCGGCAGTCACATCGGTTTCTCAACCTTACGCATGGAACCGTGCTGGATGGCTTTGGGGCAGGCGGCGGGCATTGCGGGATCCTTGTCAATCGACAGCCGGAAAGCAATCAGGGATGTCGATGTTACCGTGCTCCAGAAAAAGCTGATCGATCAGAAAGCCACGCTGATTTACTTCAAGGATGTCCGCCCTGACAATCCTGACTTTGCCATGCTGCAATATATGGGATTGCGCGGTTATGTATCCTATTGGGAAGCGAAGCTGGACGACACCATGACGGACGAAATCAAAACAAAGTGGGAAACACTCTCAGGCCTGAAACTGGGCAGTGACGTAAAAACGAAACGCGAAGGACTCACGCAGATTTATCAGAAACTGAGCCAGGAGAGAAAATAAAAGGGAAACGGCAGCATTCGCCTTTCGCTTTTATTTCATGCCCCTCTCCTTTCTTTGTTTACTTATCTTCCGCGATCCATTTCAGGATTTGCGCGGTAGCATCAGCAAAGGTCTCGCAAATGGCATCGGGAGCGGGATGCTTGCCGGTATCGTAAGCTTCGCCGTATCCTGTTTTTACCAAAATGGTTTTGGCCCCGACATTTTTCCCGAGCTGGATATCGGCGGGTTTGTCCCCAACCATAAATGATTTCGTAAGATCGGCATTGAATTTCTCCGCTGCCTTCAACGCCATGCCGGGATTCGGCTTGCGGTCGGGATCATCGGAATCACCGGCAGCCCCGCAATAATAAATGGCATCCAGGGTTGTGTTGTAATGTGCCAGATCAACCAGCAGACGGTGATGGATTTTTCTCAGGGTATCCTCGGTAAAATAGCCGCGCGCAATGCCGCTCTGGTTTGTCACGACCACCACGGGCAATTCTGCTTCGCGCAAACGGCGGACGCCTTCGCCCACACCGGGTAAAAGCTGGATATCATCGGGATTCGATAAATAATGTTTTTCAACATTCAAGGTACCGTCACGATCCACCAGCACGATACGGCGTTTTTTCTCGGGATTATTTTGCTCCATGGTTCTTGATAAATGAGAGTATTTCCTCGGGGGAAGCGGTCGCGGTTCCGAGCTTGCCCACAACGACTCCGGCTGCGTAATTGGCGAGATGGGCGGCATCCTCGATGGAGGCTCCCGCGGCCAATGCTACCGTCAGCGTCGCAATCACGGTATCGCCTGCGCCGGACACATCAAAAACCTCACGGGCAAACGTGGGAATGGACTTGATTATTTTGCCTTCCCTCGAAACGAGCATGCCTTGCGCGCCCATCGTGACGATGAGATTGCGCGGAGCGTATTTTTCCCAAATGCTTCTGCATACGGCCTCGGCGGGAAAATCTTTGCCGTGTTCCCATTCGACCCCCGACAGTTGCAGTGACTCATCGCGGTTCGGGGTCATCAGGTCCACGTCGCGGTAACGGAGTTTCCGTTTGGGTTTCGGGTCCAGGGTGACGAGTTTTCCCTTTTCGTGGGCATGATCAAGCACCTGCCCGATAAGGGCATCGGTCAGGACTCCCTTTGCATAATCGGAGAGGATGACGGCATCCGCGCTGTCAATTTTCTCAGCAAGCAACGGCCACGCGGTAACATCATTCAGCTGGTAAGCGGAAGGCGGAAACTCGCGGTCAAGACGGGCAAGCTGCTGTTGCCGCACGATGATGCGGGATTTCAGAATGGTCGGGATGTTCGGCTGCTGAAAGCGTTCGTCAAAAGCAACGCAATGCTCACGGATGAGTGTCTTCAGCTTTTCCGCCACGTCATCGACCCCCATGCTACCGCAGCATTCGGCATACGCGCCCAGCCGCGCAATGTTCACGGCGACATTGGCGGCCCCTCCGGCGACATACGTGTCGCGCTGCACATGCACAACCGGTACGGGAGCTTCGGGCGAAATCCTGTCGGCATCGCCCCAGATGTAATGGTCGAGCATGAGATCGCCGATAACGAGTACTTTGGCGGACCGTATTTTTCTTAAGAGCTTTTCCATGCGTGGGAATCGGTGTTGAGGCTTATTGACGGGTGTTGTCCTTACCAGACGCCGCTGTCCTTCTTTGTCAGGCTTTTAGCAAAGGCCATGAGCAGTTTCACGCAGTTTTCCGCATCGGTCAGCGAAACGATTTCCGACGGCGTATGCATGTAACGCAAAGGCAAGGAAATGAGCCCGGTCGCAACGCCCTTTGCGGCCATCTGGATGGCGCGCGCATCGGTGCCCGTGGGACGGGGTTCTGCCTCAAGCTGGTACGGAATGTTGTTTTTTTCCGCAACCTCTACGAGGCGTTTGAAGATAAAGGGGTTGATGTTCGGACCGCGCGTGATGATGGGACCGCCTCCCAAAACGGTTTTCCCGAATTTCCGGTGATCGGTGTCGGGATGGTCGGTTGCGTGGCTGACATCCACGGCAATCGCAAAGTCGGGCTGCACGGCAAACGCGGAAGTCGCGGCGCCGCGCGTTCCGATTTCCTCCTGGGTCGATGCTACCGCGATCACAGAGGCGGCAAGCTTCTTTTCCTTGGCAAGACGGCGCAAGGCTTCGCAGACGATGTAACAACCACCCTTATCGTCAAAGGCGCGTCCGGTAACAATATCATCGGCCAATACCTCGAATCCGTGGTCGTATACGGCCACATCGCCGACATGTACGCGGAGTTCCGCGTCCAGACGGGTCTTTGCGCCGATGTCTATCCATATTTCGTGGCGTTGCGGCACTTTTGTGCGGTCATTGGCGTCCATCAGATGAACGGCTCGCTTGCCAGTAACGCCTTTCACCACTCCCTTATCGGTAAGGATATGCACGCGACGGCCCGAGATAATGGACAAGTCGTGTCCTCCGATCGTGTCAAAATAAAGAAACCCCTTGTCATCAATGTAGGTGATCTGCAGGCCGAGTTCATCCATGTGCCCCATGAACATCACGCTTGGATTTCCTTTCGGGTTAATGCGCGCGATTCTGTTCCCGAGCACATCCTTTTCATAGACGTCCGCCACGGGCTTCACGTATTTGTCGATAACAGCCTGTGCTTCAAATTCGTGCCCGGAAGGCGAACGCGCCTCAAGCAATTCGAGTAAAAATGATGGTGGTGTTTCTTCTTTCATAAATACAATGTTTAAAAATTAACCGCAAAGCCGCAAAGAAAGCAAAACAGAAAGTTACGGACAAATCATGGTATGCACCTTCAAGGCAAATGTTTGAACTTGCTGCTGACTGTGTTGATAACTATAAATGGACGAGCAACAGTTGACAGAGACAAAATATCGCGCAAGCGACGATGGTATATTTACATTCGAGGCGGAACAAGCGCCGGAGAGAATTGAGGGTTTCACCGACGTTAATGTTGAATCTACTGTTTATTTCGATGGAAAAACAAGAGAAGTGACCGGGAGTCCTGTTGTAGGTGAATAAGGCTGTTGCACGACTCAGCAGTTACTGTATAAGCAAATCGTATGAACAAAGAATTAAAAATTCTATTATTCGCATTGATGCTGGTCTTAGGGGTAATTCTTGTTGTGTTGGGGCATGCCTGGGCTCTAATCCCAATGTTCATGACATACTTAATCGTTTATTTTATATCGGCGATTGTAAAAGCCAGAGCAGATGTGAGACATGGTAAGCAAGTCGATGGTTTTAATGTTTGTCACCATAACTATCAGCATATTAAAACAGAAAAATACACTTATGGCATTAATAATGGTGTTCAGGTAAATACGGTTTACACTTATCAATGCACAAAATGCGGACAGATTATTACTAAAAATAAGTAGCTCACGGCTGGTGGCTGATGAAAGCTATTTGGCACGTGTCGGGTTCATTCCCACCTGAGGAGAAGAGGGGTTTGAGCTTGCTGTATAACTATGCCTTCTGCTATTTTTATTACGTTCAAAAGCCATTAACCCCACTGTGATTACTTATGTCTTTTTTGGAATTATTTAACTTGGCTGGCTGGCAAAGCAAAGATCATTATAAAAGCACGCGAGCCGTCGATTTTATATACGACCAGTCCAAACTTGCCAAAATCGCAAAAAAAGCACGCACACACGAGGCGCGCGAAGCCGCTGTTAAGAAATTGAGGGAACAACACCAAGCGCTGTTTGCAGACATTGCAAGAAATGATGGGCATTATTCTGTGAGTCGCGTGGCGGCATGTAAGCTGACTGATCAAATACTGCTCGCTGATATTGCTAAACATGCGACCTATGGGTGGACACGTTATGAGGCTCTTAAAAGACTAGATCAACGCAATCAGACGTTAATTGCGGATCTTGCGAAAAATGATGACTTCAGCGAAGTACGCAGACTGGCTGTGGAAAAGCTGGACGAGCAACATAATCAAATTCTACTTTCCGAAATTGCAAAAGTTGATAAAAATAACGATATAAGAAGAGCGGCTGTTACAAAGCTGAATGAACAACATCAAACGCTGTTTTTTGATCTGGCAAAAAACGATACTGATGTAAATGTGCGATCCATAGCATTTGAAAAGCTAAGTGATGAAATGTCTGTAGCTTATTTCGTCTGCTCACCCCATTACAATATGATCGATTTCAAAATAGCGGGTGATGAGTGGCGCAGTAAAATTTCAGATAGAGAGGCTTTGCTTTACATTATAAATAATAACAAGCATTCCTCCAATCGTCTGTATGCGGCGAAAAAGTTGGGTGATTCAGAATTAATAGCGAAGTTTAAGAGTAAGCATGAGGGAAAATTGAAATCTGAAAAGAAGAATACGAAAAAGAAGAGTACGAACGATGGACACCATACAACACATACGAACTACGGACCTCGTCCAACAGAAAGGTGGGAATATTCGTAGGTTTAGTTTGAAACAGGAAATATTAACCTTTTAGAAACAGGAAAAATAAAATATGAAATGTGAAATTTGCGGAAAAGAGACTAATAACTCGGCACTTGTTTATGAAGCAGATTTAGTTGGTTCCCAAACACGTGCAAACCATTCAGGCAGTATATTTACTGACACTACATCAACAACGACTGTTAAAACGTATGCAAACGTAAGACAGCTACATTTCTTTTGCTGCAAGGAATGTAGAAGCGAGAAGGGACTCTGGCTGGCTGCACTTGTGTGCACAATAATAGCGGCAGGCCTTACAGCACTTTGTTGGCTGGGCGGTCCTTGGAACGAAAGTAATATTGCGATTATTATCCAAATTATTTGTGTTTTAGGAATAATGGTGTTCGGTCCGCTTACAATAGCTGCGTTTTTCTGGACGATTTCTAAACTGATATATCCTTATGGAAGCGTCGAAAACACTTTGATCACGCACTTAAACAAGCCTGAGAACAATAAAGGACATACGTATCTTACAAAATCAGAAGGAGATAAGCTAAAACAGATATGAACAAAAATGTTCAATCTGCGGTAAAGACGAATATCAGTTTAACATACCAGCGATAATAGCAGCCGGTAGCATGACGATGCCGCCCGGGAAAACCGTTCAAAAAAAAGTGATGCCCGGACAGGCATCACCGAAATAACGCATGGAAACGCTGTTAATCGTCCACGCGCAGGAATTCTCCTTTTTTATTGAACTTGAGTTCAATGTCGCCTTTCAGCTCTACTTCATAGCCATGATGCTTTTCCTCGAGCCCGACAATTTTCCGCTCAGGATACTTTTCCTTGACGTACTTGAGGATATTTTCAGGAACCGTGCTGTCAGGCAAGGCATTGCGGTTGCCGTCAATGGACTTCAAGCTTCCGTCCCCGCGGAATTCAACCTCGGTTCCGTTTTCCAGACGGACCTCGTATTCCACATGATCTGATTCCTTGTCCTCAATGGCTTTGGCGATCTTTTCAGCGGAAAAATGCGCCTTAAGATAAGCACCGGCTTTTTCGGGTAATTGACTGCTGTCTATCGTCGTTTCTTTCCCCCATGCAACAGAGCTTAAAAGGAGACATACAATAATGATCAGTTTGTTTTTCATACAAGCCCTATTGTATGTCAACGGATTCAAAAGTAAACCCGTAAAGTAGCCTGAAAAGCACCTGTATGCTACCGTCTATTTTTGCGCAACGGATGCCATTTTATCCTCGAGGTATGCCTTTATTTCGAGAAGTGTTTCCTCGGGAATCTGCTTTTTTGGCAAGGGAAAACCGGAACCGCCAAGTACAATCATCAGGTATTCATCCGTCATCGCCACGCGGCTTAGCGCAACCCAGTAAATATGCGATTTTCCCAACGGACCTTCGGAATATAATCCGTCCTCACTGAAACGCAAACGGTAATGCCCCGCACCTTTTTTAAACATGGGTTCTTCCAGCATCCGACGCGTACTTCGTTTAGTCACGGCATTAAACCATTTCGGATAAATCAAAGAAACGGCAACAATCCCGATAATACCGAAAATAAGCGCTGTCATGCTGTCTCTCTTCATAAAAAGATAGAAAGCACAAGCACCTACCAAGACATAAAGTGAGAATACGCCCTTCCATTTCATTTTCTTTATCGTAGCGGAAAAGTCCCGGATGAATGAATGCAACGCCAAGGCATCTTCAACGGTAACATCAAAATCAACGGTAGTATCAGGTGGTAGCATAATAGAAGTATGTTTTCAGAAATAAAAACCGACTGACGGTAACATGGATTTGTTAAATCCAAACAGGGTCGACAGTCACAAATGCCACTATAAAACTTTATATTTTGCAATCTTGGATTTCACGAATGCAAGCAAACGTCCGTAGTCGTCCTGGTTTTCCAGAGCTGTCTTTGGAATCCAGTTAAAGATGTTGGGCCCTTGAAAAAGCAGAATACCGTCAGTGAATTCAATCGCATTGGTAAACACCGGCCATTTCAATACCACATCGGCAGTTTCCTGCTTGCCGATCAAACCAATATCGGAAAACACGATTTTAATGACATTATTGTAAAAGGGCGATTTGCGGACATTTTTCACCGCAAACGCTATCTGCAACCTGGGGATCAGAAGGCCCACGCACCCAAAGATAAGAAAGAAGACGCCGATCACGTCACCCTTCCATAAAGCAACGATCCCGGTAAAAATCAGCATCACGTAGATTGCCCCAAAAACGATTCTCGCCCATAAACGGAACGTCCATTTGCTTTCTCTCGCATGCATAAGCGAATCTCTCAGAAATGCTTCGTTGTGTATTATCTGGGCTTTGATTTCCATAAAAAAACAGGATTCTTACGATCCTATAAAAACGTTAATCAACGGAACAACGCAAAGTTTTTTTTACACGAAAAAGGACGGTAACCTACGGTTGCCGCCCTTAAAAGTGATTCCTGCAATCCGTTTTATCTTCTACGACGATGCAAGACTACCGACGCAAGTATCAGCGCACCCGAAAGCGCCGCATACGCGGACGATTCCGGAACCGGAGCAAGCGAAAGGGAACCGATGCCGTTCTCAAACCCGAATGTCCACAACCGGTTATTGCTGTCAACGATGTCGACAAAGCTCCCCGTTACATTGTTTGCCGTCAAAACCTGAATGCTTTGCCCTTCTGTGTACAGGGCCAATTCATTAATGTTTACCGATAAAATCGCCCCCGGATCAATCGTCACATTCCCGCCAATGACAATGGAATCATTCGTCAGTGTGTTATGATCAATATCCAGCAAAAGCGTTGAACCTGTGGAAAATGTGACGCTTTGCTGCAACGTAATCGTCCCGATACCGCCCATGGTTCCCGGCGCAAGTATTCCGTTGATAGCAGCATCACCCTTGACGGTACCGGTACCGATAACCGTTCCACCCCCGCTTACGGATAAGCCGCCGATGACATCAATCGAACCGTCCACGGACACCGTTCCGCTATCAACCGTAAACTTTGAGCTGAAAAGGGCTCCATCCTGAAGCGACAAAGTGCCTGTGCCCACCTTGGAAACATTGTCAAAGCCCTGTACGCTGGCGTACATGCTATCATTCAGATTGGAGGCACCGAGTTCAAGCGAGATGCCGCTTTGACCCAAAATCGTCCCTCCGCCATTGAATGAACCGATAGCTCCCGTTCCCGCATTGTGCGCACGGAAATCAACGACTGACCCACTGCTTGTATGGATAATGCTCGCACTTTGCGCAGTTGCATTTCCGTTAAAAAAGAGCGTACCGCTATTGCTTATCGTGGCGTTTCCCGCATTGGCGTTCGCTTCAAAATAACCATTAAAGGTATTCGTGATGTCTGCGTTGCCCGCAGTGGCGTTTTGTATGAAATGAAATTCGCCCCCAATAAGCGTCACGTTCCCAGCGCTGCTTGAACCGCTGAATTCCAAATACGATGTATTGCCGGCAGTAATCGTTGAAGACCCTGAAATGCCTGCACCGCTGATGAAAACCTGCGACCCGCCAACCATGTCTACCGAGAACTGATCACTGAAATTGATTTCCGCGACCCGGACAGCTTCATTCACCCCAATTGACAACTCAAAGCGTCCTGCTGAACTGTCAAAAACCACAACTGCGGTTCCCGTATCATCAGGAATATCCGAATCCCAGTTTCCGATATCAAACCAGTCAATGCTGCTGAGACCCGACCATGTATACGTGGCAGCCGACGCTACCGCGGGAAACAAGGCCAACGCAGCCACGGATATACTCTTCAAAGCTCTTTTTATTTTCATATGTTACAATCATTAATCTATAGGACGGAAATGAATGATGATTTTAAAGCCTTTCAACTCCAAAGCGAAAATTTTGATTTAAAAATCACGCCAGCATCAGAATAACCGCCTTTCGTTTACATGGAATACAGTCCGCTCAGAGTACTTTTAGAAGAAAAGCCGACCTCCTATCAGCAAAAACGACCTTAGAATATTCGGGTTCAGAAGCGGATTTACATCATAGATAATACGCTCTTCTTCTCCGGGAAGCGTATCGGAAAGATTGTCAAAATGTTCCACTTTCATAAAAAATAAACGATCCAACAAATAATATTCGTCCGGAATACCCATTTCAGCATCTTTTAGTAAATAAAGCTTTGCCTTATCACCTACGGTAACAGAAGGATCCGGCGGACAGGCAATAAACCCCGCAATACGTCCGCTTTTATCGTAATATGCTCCACGGTAATAGAACGTTATGAACTCGTTTACGTTCCGATTTTCATCTTCCTTGATAACGTCATGGATAAGAAATGTAGCTTTCCATAATGACGTATACTGGCTTGTGTTTCTGACAAATTCAGTTTTTTCCACAGTACCGGTGCCTATCCAGCATGACATCTCTTCTTTCGTTGCTTTTGAGTAATACATAGCAAGCGCCATTAACGATATCGGCACAAAACTGAAAACAAACAATAAAGAAAACAGCTTTATTTTTATGAATGATTTCATTTTCCTCTCATGTTACCGTCACAATTTTTAAAAGCATCGCGATACGTCTCTTATAGAGAAGAACGCAACTCCAAGATATCGATCGTCCGTCTATCGTCGAGTATGGTTCTCCATATCTTTTCCCAAGGACGTTTGGTCGGAGGTGTTCCGTTATCTTCCTGCGGAAATACCTCCGGCAGCTTATCCAGATCTTTTACCGTCATAAAAAAACTCGCGTCTCCTCCGATAAAATAGACATCTCCGATACCGGAAACAGACGTTTTTCGCAAATAGACTTTTGCTTTATCTCCTACCTCAATGTATGGCATTGGCGGACAAGTTCTCCAGGAACTACGAAATGTGTTACCGTTCCGTTCATATGCTGGCCCTTCATAGTAAAACACCATATGTTCCGGAAAAAAGATATCAGGAGACTTCATCACTTTATGCACGCGTAATATCGCTTTGTATACTCCATATGCCGTTTCATCATTTTTAACAAATCCCGTGCTCATTATTGTTCCCGTACCAATCCAATCGGACATTTCTGTTTTTTCCTCTTTTGAAATAAAAGAAGCCGCCCCATGAGCAAAAGAGCAGCAAGACAGCAGAAAAAGAAAGCAAAAGCATTTTCTCATTATGCTCATAAATGTAATTGTTTCCTATTACGGCCGCAATCACCATACGATGAATTGAGTAAATTTTGTTCTGTTTTCGACTTGTCCGGAACGGAACACTTTCCGGCAGGATTTCAAAATAATCCGTGACAAGCCTTCTCTTTTAAGCAAGCTTTCTGTTCCTCACCAGCAGTTTTCTTACATAAGACCAATGAGCCTGTATCCGCAGTTTTCCTTTAAGAAGCATAGCTTTGACAAACATTCCAAGGCGCACCTTGGCGAACTCAAAACGCCGCACGGTAGCATCCAGACGCCCAATTTTATTTTCTGCGCGACCAAGGCCGCACTCAAGAGTGTTACAACACAACAGGCAAAGGAAGCAGGGGCCGACATTATCCTCTCCAACACCTATCACCTGATGCTCCAGCCGGGCGCGGACATCGTCGCCGCTCACGGAGGCCTTCACAAGATGCTAAACTGGGACGGCCCCATGCTCACGGACTCGGGCGGATTCCAGATATTCAGCCTCGGACACGGCGGCGTGGCTAACGAGATCAAAGGAAGAGGCCGCCCTGTCACGGAAAAGAAAATGCTGAAGATCAACGAAACCGGCGCACTCTTCCGCTCCTACATAGACGGCAGCATGCACCTGCTCACGCCGGAAATCTCCATGGAAGTCCAACGCAAACTGGGTCCCGACTTCGTCGTCGTCCTGGACGAATGTACACCCTACCACTCCAGCCGCGAATACATGGCGGCATCCATGGAACGCAGCCACCGGTGGGCAATACGCAGCCTGCGCGCATTCGAAAGACATAACGACGGGAAACAGGCGCTCTACGGCATCGTCCAGGGCGGTACTTACCGGGACCTGAGAAAGATCAGCTCCGAGTTCATCGCCTCGCAACCGTTTTTCGCCCAAGCCATCGGCGGAACACTCGGCGGAACCAAGGAAGAAATGCACGAGATTGTCGGCATGATCTGCGAAAACCTGCACAAGGACCGTCCGACCCACCTGCTCGGAATCGGCGGCATCTCCGATATCTGGAACGGGGTTGAACACGGGATCGACACATTTGATTGTGTTCATCCGACGCGTATCGCGCGTCACGGCTGCGCGCTTGTCAACCCGGTCGAACATGAAGGCAAGGAACACATCAATCTCTTCAACGCATGCTACCGCGACGACATGAACCCGATTGATGCTACCGTCGATTGCTACACCAACCGCCATTTCACGCGCGCTTACATCCACCATTTGTTAAAAGCCGACGAGTTGCTCGCCGGACAGTTGCTCACGATTCATAATATTGCGTTCATGACAAAACTGGCCCGCGCCATCCGTTCATCCATCGCCGAAGGACGTTTTTCCGAGGAGCGCAAGCGCTGGGTTTACGACCGCTAAGATCATTTTCATCTGCCTTTCCCTTTCTACCATGAGTAAAACAGCCATTGCGGCCGCCCTTTCCATTATTGAGAAATCAAGGACATCACTCATCGGCTCCGTCGATGAAGATGGCTTTCCGAATGTCAAGGCAATGCTCCGCCCGCGCGAACGCGACGGACTCAAAACGGTTTTCTTTTCCACGAATACGTCCTCCATGCGCGTCGCTCAATTCCTGAAAAACGAAAAGGCCTCTCTTTATTTCTACGATCCCGACTACTTTCGCGGTATCATGCTCAAGGGAAGCATGGAAGTTATCACCGAGCAAAGCATAAAGGAACGCATCTGGCGTGACGGTGATACCATGTATTACAAGAAAGGCGTCACGGACCCTGATTACTGTGTTTTGAAATTCACCGCGACCAGCGGACGGCTCTACGGCGATTTCAAGTCAAAGACATTCCGCATCGAGTAAGATCGATCAGTTTTACCTCGCCTTTTCAAAAAAAATGTCCTTAATTCCGGGCATTCTACTTATACCATTCTATGATCTCCACGTCCGGTTCGGAATATCATAACGAAACATCCTCTCTGGATTCCTGTTCACACTATGCAAAACCATCTTTAAAAAGGGATGGAAAACGGTTCAATCATGTTTCGTTCTATGTCGACTTGATCCTCGCCTGCACGTCAGTCAGCGTTATCTGCTTTCTTGCCATGTTACTGACCTGCGCCTACAAGATTTACAAAGGCGACTCGCCTCCCCCATTCGCCATCCTTCCCGTCGCCATCGGACTCACCACCACCATTTTCTCGGTTTACTGCCTGTCCAAAAGCAGATCCATCCTGCTTGAAAAAGAGGAAACACAAAACAAGGAGACGGTAGCACCCACGGACAACGCAAAGAAAGACCCTGTTCAGATCGGAAAGACAGGAGAGTTTAATTTCGCGAAGGAACTGGATCATTTCAAACGGACCATTCCGCTCACGCAGTCCTTCCATAACATCCTGATCCCTGTCGGAGACGGATTCACGCAAATCGACCACATCATCGTATCCCCCAAAGGCGTGTTTGTCATTGAGCAGAAACATTTCTCCGGATGGATATTCGGTTCACAGTTTGACAAGGAATGGACCCAGGTGCTCAACGGTAAAAAATTCCCCTTCCAGAATCCATTGCGTCAGAATACCCTGCATACAAAGGCAATCACCGAATTCCTGAAAATCCCCGAGCGCCATGTTCTTTCCACCGTCGTGTTTTCCGGCGGGGCGCAGTTTAAAAAGCATATGCCGAGGAATGTTATGCGTGCCGAGAAATTTGCCGCTTACTTCCGAAACCAGCCGGATATCATGGACGTAACGCACGTGGGTAAAATCCTCTACTCCATCCGCACCCGCGTCCATCAGACAAACAAACACGAGGAGGAAATACACCTGCAAGGCGTCCTCGCCAAAAGCTGAACTTTCACACAAAACACTGTTCATGAAAACACTGCTTATCGTCGCCCATCCGAACATGCAAAACTCACAGGTAAACAAAACCTGGGTCAATGCAGTCAAATCCTATTCCGACAAACTTACCGTTCATGAACTGTACACGGCTTACCCTGACGGAAAAATCAATGCGGCAAAGGAACAGGCGCTTGTCGAGACGCACGGTAGCATCGTCTTCCAGTTTCCGGTGTACTGGTTCAGCTCGCCGCCCTTGCTTAAGCAATGGCAGGACGAAGTGTTGACTTATGGCTGGGCATACGGTTCCCAGGGTAAGAAGCTGCACAGGAAACAGTTTGGTATCGCGGTTTCCATGGGCGGCAGCCTCGATCATTACACAGGAGAATCCAACATTAAAAACGTGCTCAAACCGTTTGAGCTCATGGCCTTCTTCGTCGGCATGATTCCCCGCGACCCGTTTACGTTTTATGGCGCCAACAGAGACATCCATCCGAAGGACATTGAAAACAGCGCGGAACAGTACCGCGATTATATCCTGAGCATCGCATAAATACGGGCAAAACCTGCTCGGTTTTAATGCTACCATTATTTCATAAAAACGGCCATACGGATGCTTTATCATTGAGCTTATTTATTCGTAAATTTTATCATTCCCTGAATGGATTCCTCCGAACAACGTGAAGCCCATGTAAACTTGTTTTCTTCGCTCGTAAAGGAGCGCCGCTTTTCAGAACTGCGAAAAAGCTGCGTATCCTTTGCTCCCGTCGACCTGGCTGAAATCATCGTGCAGCTATCACCCGTCGATGCCGTCACGCTCTTCCGTTTACTGCCGACCGAATTCGCCACCGATGTCTTTGAATATTTGCAACCGGAATTCCAGACCGGGTTGCTTCAGGAAATGAAGAAGGAAGAAGCCGGGGCGATTTTAAACGAAATGAGTCCCGATGACCGCACAGCCCTTCTCGAAGAACTGCCGGCAACCGTCGTTACCCAACTGCTGCTTACACTGGACGCCAAAGAACGCGAGATCGCCCAGGCTCTCTTGCACTACCCGGCCGGTAGCGTAGGACGGCTCATGACAACCGAGTTCCTGACCGTCAGGGATAACTGGACGGTAACCCAGGTGCTCAACCATATCAGGCAATTCGGACACGACAGCCCTTACCTGAACGTACTTTATGTCGTCGATGAAAATCGGCGGCTTCTCAGCGACGTACGGCTGCGCGAATTTCTCCTCCAGCCCGCCGAAAAACAGGTTTCCGAATTCCGCCCCGCATTCACAACCGCATTGCATGCCAAAGACCCGAAGGAGGATGCCATTGAATTATTTAAACGTTATGACCGCACCATGCTACCGGTTATCGACTCCACCTCGCGCATTGTCGGTATTGTTACGGTGGATGACGTCATTGACGTTGCCGAGGAAGTAAACACGCGCGACATCCACCAGTTAGGCGGACAAACCGCGTTCACGGAGCCTTACCTGCAAATCCCCATTCACAGCATGCTAAGCAAGCGTGCCGGCTGGCTGGTTATCCTCTTCCTGGGAGAAATGCTCACGGCAACCGCCATGGCCTACTTTGAGGATGAAATCGCGCGCGCCGTCATCCTTGCCCTGTTTGTACCGCTTATCATTTCCAGCGGAGGTAATTCCGGTTCGCAGGCAACCACCCTTGTCATCCGCGCCATGGCATTGAACGAAGTGTCCCTGAAAGACTGGCACCGCGTATTGCGCAGGGAACTCCTGTCGGGACTGGGTTTGGGCATCATTCTCGGCACTATCGGATTTCTCCGTATTGCCCTCTGGTCCGTATTCTCCTCAATCTACGGCGAACACTGGCTCATGGTAGGAATCACCGTTGCCATAGCGCTCGTCGGTGTCGTCCTTTGGGGAAGCATTGCCGGATCCATGCTGCCGTTCCTCCTGAAACGCTGCGGTGTCGACCCGGCAACCTCCTCCGCACCCTTCGTTGCCACGCTTGTCGATGTTACCGGACTGGTCATTTACTTCGCGGTAGCATTGGTCACCCTAAGCGGAACCTTGCTTTAGCGATTTATCCTATTGCCTGCTCCAGATACCGCCTCAACGAATCCACCGTACGAAACAGGTTTTCGGGATTGCGTTCTTCCAGTGCCTTCATGTCAGCTGTGGAAGCCCATGCTGCCGACAAAATAGGGACACCGGCTTTTTCGCAGGAAACAATATCGCTGACCGTGTCACCGATATAAACCGCCTCGTCCGGTTTCAGATTAAAATGGCTTAGCACCGCATGAATGCCGTCTGCTTTCCTTTCGCCAGCCGGGGAACCTGTTTCTATCAGGTCAAAGCAGTCACCCATCCCGTAGTAGGCCAGCGATAGGTCACAACTCTTTTTTCCCTTGCCGGTAACCAGGGTGACAATCCTGTTTTTTGATTTTAACCACCGCATGACTTCCACCACTCCCTCAAACGGTTTAGGGCACATGCCGTGCAACATACGATAATACTCAAGATAACTGGCGACTCCCTCATCGTAGTACTGCGGGATAAAAGCATTTATCGTACCCTCCTCGCTAGGCCCGAATGTCGCAATGATTTCCGCATCCGATAATTGCCTCTTTGCGAGCGGCTCAATCGCTTTTCTGAAGGCCGTGATACACAAGGGAAGCGTATTTGCGATAGTCCCGTCAAAATCAAAAATAACCGACTTTATCATTCGCTCATTTTTCCACGGAAAACCATAAACGGCAACAACAATGAATCCAGAGCGACTGCTCCTTGTTACTACCTGCAGAACCACCGCAAAGCAGCCGGAAACAACTCGCAGCTGTCACGCCAAATCTATTTCAATCTGAAACCGAATATTCGCCAAACCCTGAAACCATCCCTTATGAATAAAACGCAAAGCACTCCTATTCTGATCGAAGACCCGAACTACAGGCATTCAGTAAAGAACATGGTTATTGCCATCCTGCTCTTGATCCTGTCTGTCCTGCTGCTGGATGATATCCATTACCGGCAAAAAACTGCTGCCATGGAAATCGTCATGACCGAGTTTACGGAAGAAAACGCCAAACATAAAGCGGAAGAAGCGCTTGGTATATCACTCAAGGAACTGCTTAAATCCGATGTCCCATTAACCTTTCGTCCCGACATGACTCCGCCCACCGAACAGCAAAGCACTTTGCATTGAAAACCATACTCTCGTTCAGCTTTACTGCCCGCAATAAAGGCAGTCTTTATAACACCACTTTTCCGCTTGTTTTTCTTATAAGATATAAACCGTCTATCATTCAAACATCAGCCCAGCAATTCAATCACTGAAACGACTCATTTCTACAGATATATAAGATTAAAGTATATTCTAAAAAATAAATTTAAATCCATTACATAGATCATAGCATATTACTCATTCTTTAGTAATATAGTAATTGAATAAATATACATTCCGCCCGTAAAGTAATATTGCCATTCGTGTATTCATATCCCCGAACACACCTGTTTTGATCGTCAGACGAAAGCATTCTGTTCTCAATGTAAGCAGGAAGTAGTTATTGTCTGCATCATCAACTCCTATAAAATGAAAACAGTATGTTCAGTCATTGGGATGTTCTGCGTGTCTACGTTAAGCGGAAACCTCTCCTGGGATTTCAACTCCGGAACCGACAGCCGGATGTCTCTGGACATCTATTTTTCCGGAGACTGGGATCTCCCCTGGTCTTATGGATTCAAGGACAATAGCGATCCGATCTGCGGTCAAGACGGAATCGTCGCTGAAAACGTAAACCAGGAAACTCATCTGTGTTTCAGTGCAAAAATCAGAAGCAATGACGTCATTGCGGGCTACGGACTCCCGCCTGGAAACGGCTTGCAGGAGCTGTCAGTTTCCATTGATAAGGATACGCTCCGAGGCGTGGTTATGACCCAGAATACCCGGAGTGATGAAATCATTGATTACAATTGGTTAACACTGGATGACAACGCCTTTCTTGAATTTCTGGGTGACATCACTATCCACACCCGTTCCGACTCCGCTTATACAGGCGGAGGAAGCGTCGTCAGCGAATCGCTGGAATGGATGCCGGTAACATGGATAGACGGCGTTAAGTTTCTCGATCCTGCTCCGGAACCGGCTTTCTACGCAATGATATTGGGGTTAAGCGCTTTCTTCATGGTAATCGCATTGAAACGGAGAAGAAAAAAAGGTCTTTCCAAATAGTATTTATCTCTGTTCTGTCCCAAACGCTTTCTGCAAATAGATAAACCTATATTTGCAGAAAGTCTGTTCATGCGGGTGGCGTCATGACATCAGCACCAATAATCCTTTCGCATATTTTACGATCTGGCGATTGGTGGGATGGTCGTTCAGGTTGGACAGCATATCGGCTATCTTCACTTTCCTGGCCAGCGGATTTGCCTTTATTTGCGACAGGTACCGTTCATACCCCAGTCCGTCTCTTCTTGTCAGCAAGATCACAGCATCCACCACCTCCTGAGGTATCGCCGCTTTACGCAGATCATCCGCTTTCAGATCCGTATCCTCAAGGACATCGTGCAACCATGCTACCGCCTCTGCCATGTCATCTCCCTTCACCCTGCCGGCAACGTCCCGGGGATGACAGATGTACGGGGTCGCACCGTCGCGACGGAATTGCCCCTGATGGGCACGGTCGGCAATCGCTGCAGCCCTGACGGCTATACTCTCGGAACACATGATCCCATGGCATGAAAAATCCTGTTGTTTAGCAATGCTTAAGTGAGATGCGAAAGGCATAGAAAAAAACCGCAATACCATTTACGGTAAGGTTCGTTCCCCTATTTCAGCATTTGCTCATCCACTCCGAACGGTTCCTTGTCATGGCGTATTCCTTTCGGTTCCACATGCACCACGATATCATAGACATTCCTTACCGAACGCCTGATGCTCTGCTCCACTTTATTCCCCACCTCATGGGCTTCATTCAGCGTCATGTTTCCATCCACCTCGATATCCAGCACGATCATGTACATATCCCTGATCTGCCTTGACCTCACCCGGTGCGGGTTGGACGCTCCCGCAACGGCATTCACCGCCTTGAATATCTTGTCATAAACGCCGACATCCTTCACCCCGTCCATCAATTCGGCATTGGACTCCATGAAAATACCGATAGCAGATTTGATGAGAAAAAGACTGATGAGAAACCCGATCACCACATCCAGAACAGGCATCCGGAAAGCAAACGTAAACAATAAACCGACCAACACGCTTAATGAAATAAACACATCGTTCCGCATGTTGACTGCGTTGGCCATCAGCAACGGGCTGTCCGCTTTTTTACCCTGCCTGTATTGGTAAAACATCAATCCCAGTTTTCCGATCACCGAGAAGACGGTAACATAGATGGCCATGACATCCGGCAAAGCCCTCGGTTCCCCCGAGAAGAGATGCCCCACCGATGAAACAAGCATTTGCATGCCTGCGTAGAAAATAATCAGTGACAGCATTTTCGTGGCAACGCTTTCCGCCTTATCGTATCCGTACGCATACTGTGTATCCGGCGGGCGTTTAACGACATAGGCGGTAAAGACCATCGCCACCGATACAATCACATCCGTCGCGGAATCAATGCCGTCACCCAATACAGCCAAGCTTCCTGCCGCCAGTCCGGTAATAATCTTGCATACGGACAATACCGCATTACCCACCATGCTGACCCACGATGTTCTTATCAGTATTTTCTCTCGAGACGCAAAATGCATGAGCTGTCTTCATTTTTTTACAATCCAGCCTTTTGGCAATCCAATAACCTTCTTTCACCGTAAAGGATTATGCTCGCTTCTGTGCAGCCGAAACCCCTATCATCCCTCCTGTTTTGAAACTTCCATCACTAAATATTTGTTTTTGCTCACATATGAAATATTTGTCATTCCCCTTACTCCTGCTATCTGTTTTATCAACAAATCTCTTTGCCCAGGACGTCCGGTTCACCTTGCCTGATCCTAAATTTTCCCCCGGAAACAATTTCAGATGGAAAGAAAAAGAGGTTGATGACAGCGCCTGGAAAACAATCAACGCCCGGGAATGCTGGGAATATCAAGGTTACGAAAAACTCGACGGCTACGCATGGTACCGTTTTAAATTCGTTTTACCGTCTTCGCTTAAGGAACAGTCGCTTTGTCGCGATTCCATGAAGGTTTGCCTCGGATACATTGACGACGTTGACGACACGTACTGGAACGGCCAACGCATCGGAAAAACAGGACGCTTCCCGAATGAAGGATTCCAAGCCGCATACGATCGCCTGAGAGAATATGTTGTCGACGCCAATGCTCCCTATGTGAACTGGGACAAGGAAAATGTGATTGCGGTACGTGTCCTGGATGAAGACAGTTTCGGGGGAATCAACGGCGGCGTTCCCTACATACAGATGCTGGATCTGGTCGAAGTGCACACATCACCGGGCAATGCCGATGTTACCGCCGACGGAGCCACCAGAACAGTTATCCGTGCGAAAAATCTTTCAGACCATGTCATCAAGGGACAACTGATCGTAACATGGATTGACCGGCTCACAAAAAAAGAAATTTCCCGGGAAAAGAAAGGCCTGAAGCTCGGTAAAAACACAGCAATGGATATTACCGTGCAAATCAGACACGAACCCGGCATGATGCTTGAAGCTGCGTATATGATTGAGGATGAGGACGGAAAAAAGACAAGCATCACGACCGAAGTACTGCCATACATCCTGACACCCACAGCACCCTCCGAACCAAGAATAAACGGACCCGAGATTTTCGGTATCCGCGCCAATTCCCCTTTCCTTTTCAAAATCGCGGCGACCGGTGAAAAACCGCTCAGCTATGACGTAAAAGATCTTCCGGAAGGTTTAAGCGTAGACAAGTCCACCGGTATCATAAGCGGAAAACTGGCCAGGGAAGGCGATTACCGTATGACCTTTGTCGTCACCAACAGCAAAGGAAAGGCCGAGAAATCTTTTGAGGTCAAATGCGGAAAACTGCTTGCGCTCACGCCGCCCATGGGCTGGAACAGCTGGAACTGCTTCGGCGCGAATGTGACCGAGGCAAAAGTCCGGGACGCAGCCCAGGCCCTGATCGACAAAGGACTCATTGATTACGGCTGGTCCTACGTGAACATAGATGACGGCTGGCAGGCAGAATCACGCGACGAGAATGACATCCTGCAACCCAATGAAAAATTCGGAAGCATCAAGGAGCTTGCGGACTGGATGCACGCGCATGGCTTGAAAATCGGTATTTATTCCTCGCCCGGACCTTTCACCTGCGAAGCCTTTATCGGTTCCTACCAGTATGAAGCGCTGGATGCCAAAACCTACAGCGACTGGGGTATCGACTACCTGAAGTACGACTGGTGCGGATACCGTTATATCATGGAAGACCATTCCCTCCAAGGACACATGTCTCCCTATACACTCATGTACGAGGAACTTTGCAAACAGCCCCGTGACTTCATTTACAGCCTTTGCCAGTACGGCATGCGGGACGTCTGGACCTGGGGAGCAAAAGTCGGCGGTAACTCATGGCGCATTTCCGGCGATATCGTCGACACCTGGAGCAACATGAGCGGCATTGCATTCCGTCACGGCCTTGAGCGCATGGCGCCGTATGCCGGCCCGGGACACTGGAACGACCTCGATATGCTGGTCCTCGGACAAGTCGGCTGGAACGACAGCCTGAGAAGGACCCGCCTCAACTGGGATGAACAGTATCTCCACGTCACCTTCTGGGCAATGCAGGCCTCCCCGCTCCTGATCGGCTGCGACATGAGCAAGCTGGACAATTTCACGGTAGCATTGCTGAGCAATGACGAAGTCATCGCTGTCAACCAGGATCGCCTCGGCAAACAGGCCACCCAGGCTTTCAAAACGGAAGATTATGAGATATGGGTGAAAGAACTGTACAACGGCGACAAGGCCGTCGGCATCTTCAACCTCTCAAATACATTCAGGAAAATTGCTGTGCCCGCAGGAAGCATCGGCGCACAGGAAGGCAGCTCCGTACGCGACCTCTGGAGACAGAAGGACATAGGCTCATTGGACAACGATTTCCAGGTCACTGTTCCGCCGCACAGCTCAGTCCTGATCCGGGTCAGAAAATAATTCCGGAAGGAAACAGCAACCATTGCACTCTTTACGGTAACATGAACCATTCATGTTACCGTTTCTTATTTTCCGGAACCTCTCTTTCAATCAATATGTTGCATTACTATACATCTGAACAGGGATGGTTTTGCCAGGATAAACTGAATGCTTTCCATACACTCATGAACGCCATAAAACACAAAGGCACCCCGCAGGGTGCCCCGAAAACGATGCCCGGAAATATCATTTCGCGGCTGTCTGGATCCACGTCCTGTACCCTTCGGGCGACGGACGGTTACCGATGGCATAGTAAGGAACCGCGGTGTATTTGACTTCCTTGCCATCCACCATGCCAACACCTTCAATCACATTGACGCCGTCAAGAAGATCGGCCTTAAAGCTCAGCCTCATGGGCACATCCGCAGACAGGTTTAATTTATCCAGCGAAGCATTGTCACAGCTTTCCAGACTGTACACCAAGGGTCCTGCCGCCAGCGAGACCTGACCACGCAGTTGCTCGACCTTATCATTGGCCTTCACGACACGCGGTTCCACCGGAAGAACGAACGTGATGGTGTCACCGTTATTCCATTCGCGGTTAATCTCCGCGTATCCGTTCACGACTTTGCATTCGACGGCTTTTCCGTTCACGGCAAACGTCAATGCCTTGCCGGGCCTGGATATGTAAAGCCCGAACGGGTTTTCCTGCCCCGAAACCCATCCCGGCACACGGATCCGTACAGGGAACGTGAGCGCCTTTGAGGCATAAACGGTAATCGCCACATCGCCATTCCACGGATATTTTGTTTCCTGTTTCAGGGCGATCTCCGTGCCGGCCGCTGACAATCTGGCGCTGCTGCCGATAAAGAGATTCACATAAACACCGTCCTTGCCTTCACCGTAAATAAATCCGGGAACCGCCGACATGATTTTCAGGAACATCGGCGGACAGCAGGGACAGGGATGCCAGTTCCACCGCTCGTGATTATGCGCATTGAGCGGGTTCTGGTAAGTATACTTGTTTCCCTCAAGCGAAATGCCTGTCAGCACGCCGTTGTAGATAACCCGTTCAAATTCGTCCATGTATTTGGCATCCGCCGTAAGCTGGTTCATCCGCTGGCTGAAAAAGCCCGCCCCGACAGCCGCACAGGTTTCGAGATAGGCGTCATTCGGAAGAAAATAATCATCCCCGAATTTCTCGTCAAAATGCACCGCTCCCACACCGCCGGAAATAAACACGCGTTTGCCCACCATGTTATCCCAGAGGCTGTGCAGGGTTGAGAGGTACGGTTTGGAGCCATTATCGAGCGTAGCCGCCGCAATCCCGGTAGCAAGCAGGGTCGCGCGCACCGCATGCCCCTCAATGGTTTTCTGCTCCAGCACCGGGATGCGGTCCTGGGCATAATCGCCCCAGGTCGGACGGGAATGGTCGCCAAACTCAGGAGTCGTATATTTATTGGCGCGAATCCATTTCGTGGATTCATCGTTCCCCCACTCTTTCCAGAGCGGATAACCGCAGTGACGGCCACGGTAGTCGATCCAGTAAGTCACCAGATCACGGTAAGCTTCCGTCTTCACGGGAACTTTTACCTGCCCGGCCAATCCTGGATTGTTTTTGTAAAGCCAGTATACCTTCATCAAGGCCTCTTCCGGACCGGAGTGCGCAGGCACCACGTTTTTCTTCGGAGCCGGTCCCATGTATTCCGTCATGTAATTCGCAAAGCGCGTGGCCACTTCCAGCAACTTGGTCTTACCCGTTGCCTGGTAATAATGCACGGCAGCTTCAAAAAGCATGCCCGCATTGTAGACATCATGCTGTTCGCGGAGAAATCCGCCGTCAAAGCCCCATCGATGATTATTCTCGCGGAGTTCGGTAAAGGTATTGATGAACCCGTCAGGATCGCTCTTTTGCGCCGCTTCTATCCGGTCGATGTATCCGTCAATACGCACCACCATTTCGGGATCGGGATTGAGCGCCATAAGATCCGACACGCCGCGGATGGTTTCATAAATCAACCCGTCAAACCAGGGAAGGCCCGCGTGATGCCCGTCACGGACACCGGCAGCGACACGGTCAAAGTTGGCAAAGGAATCGTTACGCCCGATCTCTTCCGGCTTGTCAACGAACCTGCCTTCAAACTTGTTGAACACATCCCTTGATGCCACCTGACTCCACGTCTGCATTTTCGGACTCCAGAAACCATCCTCGACCTTTACCTGCAAAAGCGGCAGGGTCCTGATTTGTTCGCCGGGCAGAAATGCATCCTGTCTGCCGTCGGCATAAGTACCGGAACAGCCGAACGCGGATGCTGCCGCCAAAATAAATAGCTGTTTATAATTCATCATGATATATTAACGTTGGAGTTCCTGATCGGTTGCAAAACCGGAAGCAGATGCTTCCCGCAGCATACCGTGTTTACTCTGATAAACAACCTTCATCATGTTTTTGCAAGGCGCAAAAGCCTTGCGAAAACCTTATCCGGACAACTTCATGATTCCGTATAGACCCGGTCATTTTTCACCGGGGAATAGTCGGTCTTTTTCTGTCCGTTGACAGACAGTTGCTCAAAAAAACATTTCACGCCTGTCGCCACATTCATGTCCTCCGTATTCTGAATATGAAAATGCAGGTGCGCTTCCGATGAATTACCCGAATTACCGCATAAGCCCAAAACCTGACCCTGACGCACCGCCTCGCCTTCTTTTACTTTTACGGAATACTGTTTGAAATGGGCAAACAGCAGATATTCGTCATTGTTCGTTTTGATAACAACCGAATTGCCGGGAACGTAGTATGCATTCATTTTACCGGGAATATTATCTTTAATGCCGTCAACGGACAAAACAACGACACCGTCACACGGTGCGAGAATTTCATTCCCGAAAGCATAATAATCTTCATTGGTCTTACCGTCATTCCGGTAAGATTTTCCATTCGCGTCAGTCACAAGAAAATCAAAGGCATTTTTCTGGGCCTGGTTTATTACGTGATAATTCAGTTCTTTCGTGTCGCCTCCCCAAAAGACCATCCATTCACCCCGGAATGGCAACATTAACGGGGTTTTGTTTCTGTCCGGAACCGGTAGCACTGACTGCTCCCCGAAGGGTTTTATAAATAAAACATTTATTTCTCCATCCGCATTTAACGCAATATTCAGAGTGAATGTCCCGCGTTCGAAATCCGCCTTATATACCGCCACGGTCACCTGCTCATACCGTAAAAAACGGTACTCAAGCAACTTACCTGCCTCTTCCTTCAATCCCCCAAGGAATGCTCTTGTTTTGTTTAGCGGTAAGGCTTGCTTTATCTCCGGTGAAAATAACTCAAAGACCGATGCGTACTTTTCCTGGTTATAGTCAGTCTTGAATTGTTCAACCACCGTCCTGTCACTTTCCTTCTCTCCCTGTCCGAAAAGAACCGCTGAACACAATAAGGTAAAAAGAATGAACATCCGCCACTTCATGCGGCAATATTCAGCCAGGTATCCGGCCATGGCAATGTTTTTGTGCCTGGCCCGTTTTTTTAGTTCACAGGCCAGCCTGTCCCGCAAGACAATGCCCAGACGTCACCCTTGATTTTAGTTTTAACAGTTAATCCATACCCGCATCGTCCACGTACAGACAAAGGTAAATAGAAACCTCTCGCTCGCATTGACACTATTGCCGCCTTCTGCGGATAAGCACCGCGCAGGCCGTCGCCAGGCCGCCGAAAAAGATACTGTACGCAGCAGTCTCGGGAACAGGAGAAACGTCCAGGCTCACATCATCAACGTACAAATTTACGCCGATCCCCGGATTCATGCCCAACGCAATCCCAACATGATTTCCGACCGCTACAGAAGGAATCGATGCGGATTCCAGCGAATACTGCTGGTAACTCGCGGAAATGCTTTGGTTGCTTTGTGCAGACAGGTGCAAGTTAATGTAACTGACGTCAAACGTTCCCAACGGATCATCCGTCCAGAACAATGCCACGTTTTGCTGCACTCCCACGGTTCCGTACGCCCACCATTCCAGGGTAAAGAGATCGGTCGCACTGATGCTTGCGGAAGGCAATACCTGATAGATCCAGTAAGCGTCCTGCCCGGCAAAACGCACAGGCGTATTGCCCTGATGAGGAATCCCTTCCAGGATGCCCGAAATGACCCCCAGCTCGGGAACTGCTGTCCAGCCATTCGGCCTGCCGTCTCCCGATTCACCCTCTTCAAAACCGGGATTGAAAACAGTAATCGGATCCGCTTTCAGGAGAGAACATACACTTAATGAAGATACTAAAAGTACACCTGCTAACTGTCTTTTCATAACTGTTGAATGTTAGCCGCATTGTCCAAATGTCAATAAACCCACACATGAAAACAGATAACATAACAGCTGCTTACAAAAAAAAGCCCGCCGTAAAAGGCAGGCGTTCATCCGGATAAATGAGTTTACACCTGGCTTCTTCGCCGACGCAGGAAAAGTGTAGTGGTTGCAGCCAAACCTAACATTGCTGCATAAGCGGAAGGTTCCGGTATCGGCGCAAGATCGGCACCCCCCAGCCAATTGGCGACATTGCTGGCAAATTGCCGGTTTGAGCCACCGCCATCGCCCAACACATTGATATCCATGCACACGAGAAAATTATTATTACTTCCCCACATCGTTAACGTATTATCGCTTGTGATGGAAGTTCCATTGACTCCGGGAGTCATCCTTCCGGGCCCGGAAAAATAAATATCGGAAACCCCTTCTGTGATTAACGGAAACAGGTTGGTGATCACCTGTTGCGTACCTGCAACACCATTTGCCGATGCGGTTCCGCCAAGCAAGGCAGCCAAATCATTATTACTGGTTGCCCAACCACCATGTTCGCCGAAAATCAATGTCCGGGTATTACTGTTCAATAATTGGGAGATCACGCTTAGCTCGTTACTGCTGTAATGATAACCTTGTGACGGAAGCTGAATAATGACAGCGTCCGCATCGCCAGACGTATAGCTACCCAAGGAGGAACCATAATTGACAACAACACCGGGCTGTTCCAGATAGCTCTTGAATACCGAAGCGCCGCCCGGCAACTTATTGCCTGACTCAGTAATAAGACTGACGGGATCAAGCACCTGAATGGTCCATGCGTTAAGGCATGAGAAAGAAAAAAACATGGCTCCTGATGCCAGAACCACCTTGAATGCATAACCGATCAATTGATTATTTTTCATAAATGCACAGATAAAACGATCCGATCAGCGTACAGATACCGCTTTGGTCTGCAATATAAAATTTACCCGATAAATATACTTAGCAAATAGACATTGAAGCACTCGCCTGT
>JAVBMG010000005.1:0-208301 GCA_031552815.1 Opitutales bacterium | reverse complement strand
AACCCATTCGAAGGAAGCCTCGCAGAAGTCCTGGTCTATAACAGAAAATTAACCGAGACCGAACGCGTTCAGGTACGCAACTACCTCATGGCAAAATACGGACTACAATAAGTTTTCTGCCTCTACCTTCAAAGACCTGGCTCACTCCAGGTCTTTTTTTATGCCTGAATGCTTCATCAGGAACCTTAACCTATCCCGTGTGCTATCTTTTCCCCTACTACAGAACCAACCAAGCGTGCTTCTTCATTGTTGAAGTCAGATGCATGGTTGCATAATCTTAAGTAAATCGTCATGAAAAACTTCTTTCTAATCATTATTCTTTGCCTCTCGGTCTGGACTGTCAACGGCCAGAATCTGGATGCTTTCAGTCCTGCCCAACGTGCCGGTTGGTTGCAAAAAGCAGAAGCATGTAAACCTCAGTTGATAGAAACGATCAGGACACCGAAACGACTCGTTACACTTGAGAAGGATCCGACAGCGTTTCAGGGATGGAAAGCCGCTGATGCAGGAAATGTAGAAGATCTTTATTCAAGATCCTTCAAAAAACAATCTGGGGTAGTGGTTGATTTCGGTGAACATTTAACCGGACATTTTTCCTGTTCTTTTGAATTGGCAGGGAAACGCGACTCGGATGCCCCTACCCGGGTAAAATTCACATTCGGAGAAGTTCCGGCGGAAGTAGCTACCCCTTTTGATCCTTACCCCGGAGGATTAAGCCGTGCCTGGCTACAGGATGAAGTCGTTACCATGGATTATATTCCCAATAAAATCACGATTTCTAGAAGAGTAGCGTTTCGTTATGTGAAAATCGAGCTGTTGGGAGCTTCTTCTTTTGATTTCAGACTTTCCGAAATGAGTCTTAAAGCGCTTACATCTGCTGCTGATACCCCCGGGCCTCTCGCAACGAGCACCCTCGAAATTATTTCCGCCATCGACCGGGTAGGCCTTGCTACGCTTAAAGAGTGTATGCAAACCGTATATGAAGATGGCCCCAAAAGAGATTTACGGCTTTGGATAGGTGATTTGTACCTGGAAGCATTGGCCAACACCTATTCATATAAAAATCATGCACTGACTAAACGTTGCCTGTACCTGCTTGCCGGGCTTGCAGCTCCTGACGGTTTTCTGCATGCTACCGTCTTCGAAGTTCCGCAACCCCACCCTCAAACCGGACAGCATATACTGGATTATTCCTTACTCTGGAATACCGCACTGCTGGATTATCTAAAAACAACCGGAGACCGGGAAACCGCGCTCGACTTGTGGCCGGTGGCACTGAAACAGCTTGAAATCGCCCAAACGTATCTTGGCGATGATCTCATGTATAACCAGAAAAGTATCTGGATATTTTTCGATTGGAAAGAAGGTCTTGATAAACAAGCCTCTTTACAGGGATTATTCGTGAAAACATTCAAAGATACCTACGAATTAGCCAAGATGCTGGGAAAGGAAAAAGAACTAGCCGGACTTCCTGAATTGATAAATAAATTAACGGAAGTCGCCCGCAAAAACTTTTTTGACAGCAAGCAGGGAATCGTTTTCAGCGGTTCAAGAAAACAGATTTCCTACTCTTCTCAAATCTGGATGACCTTAAGCGGCGTGCTTGATAAAGAAGAAGCTCAGAAAGCCTTAAAGACAGTACTGTCCATGGACGAAGCAGTATACCCGGGTTCCCCTTACGGCACTCATTACCTTATCGAGGCGATGATTTCCTGCGGGATGGAACAGGAGGCCAAGGAATACCTGATTACATACTGGGGAGGTATGGTCAACAAAGGAGCCGATACCTTCTGGGAAGTTTATGATCCGGACAACGAACTCCTGTCTCCTTATAACTTCTTTCCGATCAACAGCTATTGTCACGCCTGGAGCTGTACACCGGTTTATTTTATCCGGAAATATCCGGATATTTTTCAAAAATAAAGAAGTCTGATTTACGCATTCATTCATTAGACTTCCGCGATTCATTGCGGCTGTTTTGTGGTTGTGACAAATAGGAAATCCCCGGTTAAAATCAAGGGTCTACTCTTTTAGAAGGAGGTCCTTTTCGTAAAATGGCTTCCCAGTTCCCATGTAAATAACTGCCGCTATTATATTTAAATTCCCAGTGATCGTCCCTCCACACAATTTCTTTTTTAATCGCTTTCCAATCGCTATACTGAAGGTAAGCAGCGAATACTCGTTGTTCCTCTCCGGTATTTGCAATGTCAACTATGCATGCATCTTTCTCTCCTGTCCCTTTTCCGATGCAAACCCAATCCCCTTTTTTTACGGGAGGCTGTGTCGACGATGATTTTTGATTGTTATCCATAGTCCACAAAAGGAGGGCTATTTTCTATTTTGTCAAATACCATATGTCGGAGACATAAGCGGTATAAGCGCTATTCCAGTAAGCAAGTGAAGTATTAATCCATTGTAACCAATCGGATTTCCCCTGAATCAATATACGCGCGACCAATTGCTTGGGGCGAACTATATCACTAAAATCACTTCTGCTTAAGTAATTATCTTTGTGTCTACTTGAAGAAAAACAAATTAATGTACTTGATAATACCGAACCCCGACCCACTATAGGTTGAGAAATCATTGTTATCTTATGAAGTATTGCATCCTTTCTACCTCAATCGTTTTGCTCGCACCGCATCTTACCCAAGCTGTGACATATGAAGTCCCGGTACCTATGCAAAGCTGGAGCAGTGCATTTGCTTCAAATCCGCCGCTAATTTATTCCGGAGGCACAAATACTTTTTTACAACATCAATTCAGTTGGACCAACACCACGTTTCAAATACTTGACTATCGCATTGATGAGAATACCACGGATATAACATTATCATGGATATCATCTATGTATTCTGGAGACGTAATCGGCGATCCTAGCACGGTAGAGGTCATTTTGTTTGGCATGCCCGATGCGGATCCGATAATGAATTACAATGGAAACGAATCGATGGCAGGTAACCCATTCACATGGCAAATGGCATATTACTACTCATCCGAGTTCGTATTGAATTATTCCTATAACAATCAGCCGTTAACCGTAAGTTGTTTTGATTACGTCGATTTCTCTCAGTTTACAGGGAGAAATCTTGGCATCTCAATACGGGCATTCACTGCAAAAATGACTCCCGAAGAAAACGAACAGCAAAACCCCTATTTTTACGTAACGTTGTCTGATTTCAAGCTTATGGTGACAACAGGCTCTCCTATCCCGGAACCTTCATCCTATGCATCTATTGCCGGGTTGGCAGTACTCGGAGGCATCGCATTAAGGCGCAGACGCAAATAGATTTGTATCGCCGGTTTTTCATTTTCAAAGACTTAGTTTAGACTAGGTCTTTTTTAATTATACAGTTTTTACAGGAGCAATAAGAAAGCTCGCAATCCTTTTATTTATCGGACTCGCGAGCCTGTTTTATGATCTAATTTTTTGGTACGCGGGAAGGGACTTGAACCCATACGCCTTACGGCACCAGATCCTAAGTCTGGCGTGTCTGCCAATTTCACCACCCGCGCTTAGGAGGAACCATCTCAAAAAATGGTAGCCAGAAAGGGGGTCGAACCCATACTCCCGTGAAGGAACCGGATTTTGAGTCCGGCGCGTCTGCCAATTCCGCCATCTGGCCATTAAAGAAAGTAAAAAAGCTAAAGATGAAGCAGTGATTGGCAAGAAAAAACTTTCAGTCGAGAAAACTTGCGGCGGCAGAATCGAGGAAGAAGTGCAAATCGCCTGATATCGGATTCACGCGCGCCGCGGGATAGGTCTGCCGATTGAACTTCCTGTGTTCAATGACATCATGCACCCTTGCGGCCTTGTTTTTTCCGGTAACCAGAAACGCGACATGCGACGCATCGTTAATCACCTGTCCGGTGATGGTGATCCTCGCCATATTGGTTTGGGGATGCATCGTCACCACGCACTTTTCGGGACTTTCAAACGCCTGTATCTGATTGGGATAGATAGAAGCGGTATGTCCGTCTTCACCGATTCCAAGGATGACCAGGTCAATATGAGGAAGAATGCTACTGTAACGTCTGGCTTCCGAGTTCGGATCATTCTCACCGCAAATCCGGAAAATATTTTCCGGCGGGATGTACATGGACAAAGGATCAAGTAAATGCTCCTTTGTCATCCCGTAATTGCTCATAGGATCATGAGGAAGCACACAACGTTCATCGCCCCAGTAAAAACGGAGTTTTCCCCAGGGAATGAATGTTTTGCAACTATTTGCCCAGTAATCAAACAATGCTTTCGGCGTGGAACCGCCGGATAATGCTACCGTTACGACCTCCTTTCCTTCAAGGATTTTCATGAAGAATTCCGTAAAGCCTACGCTCAGGTCGTCAACTGTTCTGTATTTATGAATCTGAAACATGGTTATTTGTATTTGGTGGTTACAACTCACAGTAGATACCGTCATCCGCAAGATTCCTGCACGGATAACGCCAGCTATAAGGCTGATCCTCGATAAGCGCATCAGCCACGTCGGGGCCCCACGTTCCGCACGGATAACCGTGCAAAACGGCGTCAGGGTTGGTTTTCCAGAAATCCAGAATCGGCTGCACAAAGCGCCACGCGTCTTCCAGCGCGTCGCCGCGCGTATAAAGCGTGGGATCACCCAGCATGCAGTCGAGCAAAAGGCGTTCATACGCACCCGGAACATAGGCGTTTTCCAGGTTCTTATAGTGGAACTCCATGTTAACGTTCCTGACCTGATAACCGCTACCCATCACCTTCATTCCGGTTTTCAGCAAAATGCCCTCGTCAGGATGAATGCGCAGCACTAGCTGGTTCCCGCCGTGATAAAAAGCATCATTGCCGACAAAAAGATGGTTTGGCGCAGGTTTGAAATGAATGACGACTTCCGAGACGCGTGTCGGCAAACATTTTCCCGTGCGCAGATAAAACGGAACCCCGCTCCAGCGCCAGTTATCCACGAAGAGTTTCATGGCCACGTAAGTTTCTGTCCGTGATTCAGGATTCACGCCGCTCTCCTCGCGGTAACCCTTATGCGATTTTCCCCGCACGCTTGAGGACACATACTGCCCGCGAATCACATTTTTCCTCAGGCTCTGTTCCGTCCAGGGCCTCAGTGACTGGAATACCTTCAGCTTCTCGTTCCTGATTGCCATTGAGGAAATTTCACTGGGCACTTCCATGGCCACCAGGGCAAGCAACTGGAACAGGTGGTTTTGTATCATATCGCGCAAGGCTCCCGCGCTGTCGTAGTAACCGCCGCGGTTTTCAACCCCGACGGTTTCCGAGGCGGAAATCTCAACATGCTGGATGAAATTCCTGTTCCACAGCGGTTCGTAAATACTGTTCGCAAACCGTGTCACCAAAAGATTCTGCACCGTTTCTTTGCCAAGATAATGGTCGATGCGATAAATCTGCCTTTCGTCAAAATGACGCAACAAGATACCGTTCAGTTCCACAGCTGATTCCAGATCCATTCCAAAGGGTTTTTCCACGATGATTCGCCGGAATCCTTTCGGGCTTTTATTCAGCCCCTGACTGCTCAGAAACGGAGGGATCAGTCTATACAACAGCGGCGGAGTCGAAAGGTAAAACACATAGTTTCCTCCTGCATTGACGGTAGCATCCAGTTCCTCCAGTTTTATCCTGAGCTTGGGGTAATCCTTCACGTCCTCCGTCCGGATGGACACATAATGCAGCTTTTCCAGAAACCGCGACAAATCCTCTTCCGTATATTGCCTGAAAGCAGTACGCATCCGGATACTCGCTTTCATGTGTTCACGGAACGATTCATTGGTATGATCCGTACGCGCAACTCCCAAGACCGCAAAACCTTCAGGTAACAGATTTTGCATGTACAAATCGAATACGGCGGGAACAAGCATACGTTGCGTAAGGTCTCCCGACGCCCCGAAAATGACCAATAGCTGATTTGCCGTTTTTCCCATAAGCTTACATTATTGTTTTTTGATTTCGTGCCCTCCGAACTGGTTGCGCATCGCCGAGAGCAGTTTCATCGCATAGGACTCTTCCTGCCTTGACTGGAAACGCGTATAGAGCGAAGCCGTTATCACATGGGCAGGCACATTGAAATCCATCGCTGTCTGGACAGTCCACCGTCCCTCGCCGCTGTCCGCGACAAAGTCCTTGATTCCTTTAAGTTCCTGATTGTCCTTCAAGGCGTTGCCGATCAGTTCCAGCAGCCAGGAACGCACGACAGAACCTTGCATCCAGACCTGGGATACTTTTTCCAGATCAACCGCATACGGTGACTGTTTCATGATCTCAAAACCTTCGGCATACGCCTGCATCATGCCATACTCGATTCCGTTATGGACCATTTTCACAAGATGGCCGGAACCACTTTCCCCGCAACGCATGTAGCCGTTTTCCGGGGCAAGACTCTTGAAAAGCGGCTCGGCAAAATCACAGGCACCCTTGTTACCGCCGTACATCAGGCAATAACCGTTTGCCAATCCCCAAACCCCGCCGCTCGTGCCGCAATCAATATAATGGATACCCTTGGCTGTTAATTGTTCTCCGCGGGCGACTGAATCGCGCCAGAAGCTGTTGCCTCCGTCCACGATGATGTCGTCCTTTCCCAGTAATGCCGCCAACTCGGTGATGTTCTGTTCCACCGGCTTTCCGGACGGTACCATCAGCCAGACAAGTTTTCTCCCGTTTAATTTCGCTACCAGATCCCTGAGATCCTTTGCCGCCACGGCCCCTTTTGAAACCGCTTCATCCACTTCGGGCTGCGTGAGATTGAAAACAACGACCTCGTGACCGTGTTTCAACAAACGTTCAACCATTTTACCGCCCATTTTACCAAGTCCAATAAATCCGATTTTCATACCGATATATTTCATTAAATTCCGGCTGTCGGCACCGCCTCAACCGCTATAAATAAATAAACACAGATTGTGGTAAAAAGTCCAAGTAAAACTTCTGTTTTTATGTGACTGTCAAGCAGTTTTCCTGCCGGAGCAGAAATCTGTTTCACCCGGCGGTAAGATCAGAAAAGAGACAATACAAGGTGCTTAAAATGACATGCGTACGCCCAAGGTTCCGGAAATGCCCGGCATAGGATATCCTTTTCTCAATTCATAGTTTTCGTCCGTAAGATTCTCCCCGGAAATGAAGATTTCGATGGTCTGCTTGGGCGTATTCAGGCAGGTCCACGCAAGGTGCGCATTAAACAGATTATACCCGGCAATCTCCGCGCGTCCCGTGCCCCAACGGGGACTTAATACGATCTGATCACCGACATATTGATAATCCACGCTGAAGCGCAGGTTTTCAATGATACTCCACTGCACGCCGACACTGCTTGTCCAACGAGGCGTATTCGGTAGATCGTCCCGGCTGGGATTCAGCCAGCAGGCTCCCACGAAAAACGCCCAGGATTCATCCGGCCGCCATGTGATGCTACCGTCCGATCCTT
Source organism: Opitutales bacterium (assembly GCA_031552815.1). Lineage (GTDB taxonomy): Bacteria > Verrucomicrobiota > Verrucomicrobiia > Opitutales > JAVBMG01 > JAVBMG01. The sequence continues at coordinate 200,880 of JAVBMG010000005.1, read as the reverse complement.
CCCGGTGGTAACCGCCAAGGTTTTCAATGAGTCCGGGAAACGGCGGAGGCGGGGAAAGCACAATGGAATCCTTTACCTCGTCATAAAAGAAACTGCATTCAAACTCAAATGCTCCCCATGTGCTTTGAAAGCCGATTTCCCAGTGATCCAGTAACTCCGGATCCAAATCTTTCCAGCTGCTGCCAATACCCCAGCGATCCGAAAAGATACTGGCATAAACACCCGCATAATTGTAGGCATGCGAATACTGCACGAAGACTTTGTTTCTCCCGTGTTCCAGCGACAACGCAACCTGTCCCGCCAGGTCGCCGCCGAAATAACGGCTCTGGTTGTAACGTATGCCGGCGGAGGGTGTCAGTTTCCATGCATCAAAGAAGCTCTGTTGAATATTTACGTAAGGAGACAGGTTCCAAAAGGTTGTTCTCGGAGCAACCTGTTCACCGAAGAACTGGTAACTTTCCGTGCTCTTTCCGCCGTAGAAATCCAGATCCAGACCGGTACTGATGCTACCGGCTTGCGAAAAGTCAAAGGTTTCCAGGGCGCGCATCCCGTAATTGTCAAAATCGGTCTGTGTACGCAGGTTCTGGTATGGCGCTGCGGCGGGTGGCGGCTTTGCCCATTGTCTCCAGTCCATGCTGCCGTTATCGTAGTAAAGTTTCGCGAAACCATGCGCCTCGGCACCCTCGTGTTCCAAGGTCAGCAAATAAAAGTACGTGTCTGTTTCGAAACGTTCGACTATAGGCAGAGAAACGCCTTCCGGTTCGGGATCGTTTGCCCAGCCGGTGTTCGCGTTCATCTGAAAAGACAGGGAAAGTTCATCGCTGAAATGATAACCCAGCCGTCCGTAAAGCGTACGCGTTTCCCCGTCCGCATTGTCCCGGTGACCGTCGCTCAGACGGTCGGCAAAAGCAAAATAATAATCCGTCTTGCTTGTCTTTGCTCCGTGTTCCAAAACAAACGCGCCTGTTCCGAAGCTACCGCCGGAAACCTCCGCGCGCGTTGTCACGTCCCCCTCTCTTTCCACCCGTTTTGAAACAGCATCAACAGCCCCCCATGCCATGTTGCCGAAACGCACAGGTTGCGGATTCTTATACACATCAAGACGCTGCGCCGTATCAATCGAGATCATATCCAGGATCGGATGCGTCCATACGCCGACAAAACGCGGAATTCCGTCCGTCATCAGGGAAATTTCCGAACCGGGGCGGCCTGTGCCGTGCCCGCGGATAAAAATCGCCCCTCCCTCATAGCCGCCGTAGGAACCGACAATGCCGTAGCGTGAAACAGTCACGCCCGGAACACGACGCAGTGCGCTCGCCAGGTCCTGCGCGTTCAGTTCTTTCCATTGTTCCGAATCAACGCTGGTTACTTTGCTGCCATCCGCCTCAATCAGTGTAGCATCGGCAATCGGCGTCTTCACATAGAACGGATCCAGAAGAACCGGACTCTCCTTGTTTTCCGCAGTGCCCGATGCTGCCGTCAAGGGAACCGCATCCTGGGCAAAGCCCGGCGGCACAAAGCCAAACAGCAATAAAACAGCGCTCAAGCGAGGACAATTTATAAATGCGGACGGTAGCATGATACGCGCTTAAATCTTTAAGTTTCTTGACTCTTTGCAAGGAATTTCTTCCTTTTGCTTCATAATGAAGCTGCTTTTGCTTTCCATGGTAGTCGGAGCATTGATCGGGATTATTGATGTCGTTCCGATGCTGATGAAAAAACTGGGTATGCGTAAGATACTCATGGCGTTCACGCATTACCTCCTGATTACCGTCATCATTTTTCACATACAGCTGCCGGTTATCTGGTGGCTTGAAGGCCTTGTCGTTACGCTTCCCATGACAATACCGGTTTTGATTTCCGTGATCGGCACGCCTGAGAAAAAAGCGATTCCCTTTATTGCCGCCATGGCGGTGTGTCTCGGCATACTCATTGCCCTCGCAAAACACCTGCTTATCCCGTTGATAAGCTAACACCCAAGCATCCTCATGTTTTCATTATCCGACAAACAACGCGAAGTACTGCTCGAAATGCTTTCACAGGGAAGAAAACTCGAAGCAATCAAATACTATAGAGACATCAGCGGATGCTACCTCAAGGAAGCCAAGGAAAGCATTGATGCACTGGAATCAGCATTTCAGGACGAACAACCCGAACATTTTGCCAAAGCAGACACGGAAGAAAAAACAACCGTACAAACCAATGCGCCAAAAACAAAGGGAAACCTCCGGGTCGTGCTCCTTGCCCTGTTCATTGCCGCAATTATCCTCTGGTTTATCGCCAGATAAAAAGCCTCCGCGGTAGCTTCTCCGGTTCAAATCGGACCGATTTAGTTGCGCGTCAGTTTACGATACTTCAACCGGCGCGGTTTATCCGCATCCAGGCCGAGACGTTTATGGCGCTCTTCCTCGTAGGAACTGTAATTACCCGAATGGAAATACACGCTACCGTCATCCTCAAAGGCGAGGATATGGGTTGCCACACGATCAAGGAACCAGCGGTCGTGAGAAATAATAATAGCACAACCGGGATACGCAACCAGCGCGTCTTCCAACGCACGAACCGTGTTCACATCCAGGTCATTTGTCGGTTCATCCAGGAGCAGCACATTTGCACCGGCTTTCAGGACACGCGCCAAATGCACGCGGTTACGTTCTCCGCCCGAAAGGATGCCGACTTTTTTCTGTTGGTCTGTTCCCGAGAATGAAAACCGAGCCACGTAGGCACGGGAGTTAATCTCATATTTTCCGACACGGATAATATCCTCGTTTTCAGAAATCACTTCCCAGATAGTTTTGTTATCATTCAGAATATCGCGCAGCTGATCCACATAACCGAACTTTACCGCATCGGTAACACTGATGCTACCGTCATCCGGTTTTTCCTGCCCGGTTATCAACTTGAACAGTGTCGTTTTCCCCGCACCGTTGGGACCAATGATTCCCACGATCGCACCGGGTGTCATCGAGAAACTCAGCTTATCGAACAATAAACGGTCCCCGTAGGACTTGCTGACATTTTTCACATCCAGGACGCGGTCGCCGAGACGCGGTCCCGCCGGAATAAAGATTTCCATTTCCTGTTCCTTTTCCTTTGTTTCCTCGGAAGCAAGCTTTTCATACGCTTTTATGCGCGCCTGCGATTTTGCCTGACGCCCCTTGGGATTCTGACGCACCCACTCCAACTCACGTTCAAGGGCTTTCTGTCGCTTCGCCTCGACTTTCTCCTCGGTTGCCAGGCGTTTTGCCTTCTGTTCCAGCCATGAGGAATAGTTACCTCTCCACGGAATACCGTAACCGCGGTCAAGTTCAAGAATCCACCCGGCTACATTGTCGAGGAAGTAACGGTCGTGCGTAACGGCAATCACGGTACCTTCGTAGTCATGCAAATGACGTTCGAGCCAGGCAACCGATTCGGCGTCCAGGTGATTGGTCGGCTCGTCCAGTAACAGAATATCCGGTTTCTGCAAAAGCAAACGGCATAATGCCACACGACGCTTTTCACCCCCGGAAATCACCGCAATTTTTGTTTCCGGCGGCGGACAGCGCAAAGCATCCATAGCCATTTCAAGCTGCCCGTCCAGATCCCACAGGTTCATTTCGTCGATTTTCTCCTGAAGATCGCCCTGTTCCGCCAGAATCTTGCCCTGTTCGTCGTCTCCCGCCTCGGCCATACGGTCAAAGGTAGCATCATAGTCACGCAGGATTCTTATCTTGTCCGCAACAACATCCTCAACGGCCTGCTTCACAGTCCATTCGGAATTCAGCTGCGGTTCCTGGGCAAGGAATCCGACCGAATAACCGGGCACGATATGAACGTTACCGTCAAAGTTTTTATCGACGCCTGCCATGATTCGCAGCAACGTACTTTTCCCCGAACCGTTCAGACCCAATACGCCGATTTTTGCCCCGTAAAAATAGGACAGGCTGATGTCGCGTATGATTTGTTTCCCTTCGTGCCGCTTGCTGACACCGACCATGGAATAAATAACCTTTGGTTCTTCGCTCATATAGAAAGATTTTCACAATAGCATAGCTGCGTGATGCTACCGTGTGCAAGCAAGCAAAGCGGGGAATGCAAAATTGGCAAAAGACAGCTGTTTATCCTTCCGAAGCCATGCTGTCCGCCACGGCATTTCCGGCGATAAACCCGGTTGTCCACGCCGCCTGCAGGTTAAAGCCTCCCGTGATACCGTCTATGTCGAGCACCTCTCCGGCAAAGTACAGGTTCCTGACCAGCTTGCTTTCCATCGTCCTGAAATTGATTTCCTTCAATGACACGCCGCCGCAGGTAACAAATTCCTCCTTGTTTGTACTCTTCCCCTTGATTTTGATGACGGTGGCATAAATGGCTTCAAAGAGATCCTTTTCCTTGGCCTTTGCGAGCTGATTCCATTCCACATCCGGGGAAATCCCTGCGCTGTACACCAACTGCTCCCAGACGCGTATCGGCAGGGAAAGCGCCGGAGCTTTCGACACGGTACGGATACCCGAGTGCATGCGCTGCCTGCCAAAGATTTCCTGTAATTTCGCCGGCGGCAATTTGGGTGAGAAATTCATTTTCAGGGAAAACTGGTAATTTAACGCATTCAGTTCCCGTGCATTCCATGCGGACAGTTTGAGAATTCCGGGACCGCTGAATCCGGTGTGCGTAAACAGCAGGCTGCCGCGGAAAGATTTACCGAGTTCCACGATGCTCATTTCGCAATCATTGAGAGCAACCCCCGACAGGGAACGAAAGCGGAAGTCTTCCGTTTCAAAGGAAAAAAGCGACGGAACCAACGGCGCCACACTGTGCCCCAACGGTTTAATCAAAGTATCCGCGGTAACATCGTTCATGCCTCCCGTGGCGACCAACAGGTAGTCGCATGCTATCGTTTCGCCCGAACGTAATTGCAGCACAAAGGTTGTCCTGGCCGCTTCGCCTTCACCCAACGTCTTCGCCGCCACTCCGGTTACTTCCGTGTTCGGCTTCACGCGGACACCCGCGCTCTTTGCGGTATGAAGCAGACAGTCAATAATTGTCTGTGAATTATCGGAAACAGGAAACATGCGCCCATCCGATTCCGCTTTTGTCTTTACGCCATGTTCTTCCAGCCATGCGGTCATCTCCTTTGAACAAAACCGGTTGAACGGACCGATGAGTTCCTTCGAACCGCGTGGATAATGTTGGGCAAACTGCTTCGGGTCAGTCAATGCATTGCTATAGTTGCAACGCCCGCCGCCGGTCGCCTGGACCTTGATCAGTCCGCGATTTCCGCGCTCCAAAAGCAATACATTTGCCTTCGGGTTCTTTTCCGCGCAGGTTACCGCCGCAAAAACACCGGCTGCTCCGCCCCCTATAATAATGAAATTCATGCAAAAATAAATTAAGCATTCTTACATATGCTAAGGCGGCAGCTTTGCGAGCAGATTAAACCTCAACCGCTTTTTTTAGAATGCTTTCCGTTTCATCAATCACTTTCTGGATCGGACTCGTCACCACAAAATACTGGCGCAGCCGGACATTGTTCTCTTTCCCGTCTTTTAAAAAGGTCATGGAGACACTGGTATTGGTGCGTATCCCGTTGATCCTTGTGTAATTCACATTGAATTTCTGAAAATCCTCAAACCCGTAAACGGTTGTTTTCAGCTTCGCCCCCGTTTGCACGGATATCGTACGCGCCCTCGGATTGATGCAAACCCGGGCGGTAAGCCGGTAAAGGATCATCAAGGCAAAAACAAAAAATACCGATGCAAAAAGGATCTTTCCCAAGCTAAGCGGCGGTTGTTTTGACACAAGAATGGCAGTACCGAGCGCAACGACAAAAACCGTCAGACATCCGCTCCACAACAGCTGCTGCCTCAGCACGTAAACGTTCCCCTCCTGCTTATAGTACTTCAGTTGTGTATTCATGCAAAATATAAAAAGTAAACGGGAAATCGTTACAGTTCAACCCAGGCGGTCATTTCTCATGTTCCGCCGCTGTCATATTCGTGCCACGGTCCTGCTTTTTGGCTTCAACCCCATAGTTTTTCATGCTACCGTCTGCTCATCCAGTTTTAATAAAAACACTTCCATTAATCCATATTTATGCAACACGACACGCAGCGCATTACCAGCCATTTTTGGGTTCCCGGAGATTGGGTTTCAGCAACACGTTTTGGCAGCGGACACATCAATGACACATACAAAGTTGCTGTCAACCAGGCGGGCGTAAAAACAAACTTTCTGTTGCAACGAATCAATCACCTGATTTTTCCGCGTCCGGATGAAATGATGAAGAACGTGCTGCTGGTAACCGACCACATCAAAAACAAGCTCCGTAACGCCGGCGAACGCCAGGTTTCGCGTCACACGCTCACCATTATTCCCGCCCGCGACGGCGAGCTATGCTACCGCGACGCCGAAGGTAACTACTGGCGTATGTACACATTCATCGAGAACACCTCTTCTTTCAATGAAATCGGCTCCGAGGACCAGGCCTATCAGGCAGCCAAAGGATTCGGCGAATTTCAGGCTTATCTTGAGGATATGGACGCCTCCGCACTCTACGAAATCATCAAGGATTTCCACCATACGCCCAAACGCCTTGAAAACCTTAAGAAGGCCATCAAGGCAGATGCATTTAACCGCGTAAAACTATGTCAACCGGAAATCGACTTCATTACGAAGCGCGAACCTGCGGTCGGGAAACTCATTGATCTTTACCAGAAAGGCCTCATCCCCCTACGCGTCACCCATAATGACACAAAGATCAACAACATCCTCTTTGATGCCCAGTCCAAGGAAAGCCTCTGCGTGGTTGATATGGATACGGTTATGCCCGGACTCTGTCTCTATGATTTTGGCGACATGGTACGCACGGCAACCTGTGAAGCTCCCGAAGACGAAAAAGATCTGAGCAAAGTAGTGTTCCGTCTTTCTTTTTTCCACGCACTCGTAAAGGGATTTCTTGAGGCTGTCGGTCATTCGCTTACACCGACAGAAATCGAAAACCTCCCATTCTCCGGAAGACTCATCACGCTCACTATCGGCATCCGTTTCCTGACCGATTTTCTGGAAGGCGACCACTATTTCAAGACACGCTATCCCGACCATAATCTCCATCGCTGCCGCACCCAGCTAAAGCTGGTTGAAAACATGGAGAACGTTGACAAGGAAATGCAGGCAATCGTCAACGAGATAAAGACCGAGCTGAATATCGGGAAAAAGAAATAAGGGTGTCATCTGCTGATGTTACCGTTACATCCGACAGTAAAGTGCCTCCTGGAACGCGATGGATTGATCGCTCTTGATAAGCCGACCGGAATACTGTCGCATCCCAACAGCTCAGCCGACCGGAAGGATGCCTTGCTTGATGCTGATTACTCGCCGCAAAGCCGTTTCTTCCATTGGAAGGAAGACGGGAAAAACCAACAGCTTTTTCTCATTAACCGTCTGGATTCAGCGACATCGGGAGTGATATTGCTCGCCCGTGATGAAGCTACCGCCAAACTTGCCGTTGCCGCATTTGAACAGCTAAAGGTAAAAAAAACATATTACGCGCTGCTTTTCGGTCTTCTGCCATCCCAGGAAGTCCTTTGGCAGGATTCGCTTTCCGTTGAAAACGTTCACGGGCAACTACGCGCACGCAAAGGTTCCCAGTATCCGGCAATCACGCAATGTCGCAATCTGTTTTCAACGAAACACGGTAACATGCACCTCACCCTTGCGGAATTGTCTCCGAGAACGGGACGCACGCACCAACTTCGCTGCCACAGCGCAATCCATCATGTCCCGATCATCGGCGACCAGACTTACGGTGATTTCCAGATGAACCGTCAATTCGTTCAGGCAAGCGCCGAGAAACGCCTGTTTCTCCATTCAGCCAAACTCGAACTCAGCATCGGACATATACGTTTTATCGCGGAATCACCTCTGCCGGAAAGTTTCTATAAAGCGCTGAATATAACGCCGGAAACGCTTTCAGCTCACTTGTCCGGAAAAAACGGGAACAGGACACAGCTGAAAACTTCCCCGAAAAATCCCCTGCTGGACAAACTCCGCAACAAATACGGGAAATAATCAGGATTCAGTGAACGGCTGCAAGGAATGTTCACTTATATATTGAAAACCGATTTCCGATAAGACAGTTTTACGTTTTGTTTTCCGATGAAACTGATCCCGACAAGAAAGCATGCTTTAGGCCGGATATACCTATCCGTGTTTTTCCTGTTATGCCTCTTCGTGCTTTCGCTGCTTGGCGGTGTCATCAATCTTGACATGGGTGACCTTTGGCAACAGTTCACACACCGCCTCGGGTGTTCCGCCAATGCAGAAGACCAGGATCGTTTTGAATTGATTTCCACGGTACTCTGGCAAATCCGTTTTCCCCGGGCCTGTCTGGCTGTACTGGTAGGGTTTGCGCTCGGACTTTCCGGCGTATTGGTGCAGGCTCTGTTCAGAAACCCGCTTGCAGAACCGAGCCTTATCGGGGTTTCCGCCGGTTCCGCCATCGCCACGCTTCTCGGAATGATCTTAAGCGGAAGCGCTTGTTTTGCCTGGCTGAATACGCTCGGACTCTGGTTTTTCCCGCTTGCCGGATTTCTGGGCGGACTGATCGCAACGGCTTTTGTTTTCAAATTGGCCAGCCGGCACGGCAATGCCGACATCACGCATTTGCTGCTCACGGGTATAGCGATCAATGCCTTTGCGAGCGGTATCATCGCGATGATGATCACGGTAGCATCCGACCAGTCATTGCGCTCTTTTGTCTTCTGGTCATTAGGCAGTTTTGCGCAAGCCAATAACCAGATCGTTCTCGTCCTCCTTCCGTTTGTCCTGATTCCGGCGGTAGCATTGATTTTCTTTGTCAAACCATTGAACCTGCTGCTTTTCGGCGAAGCCGAAGCCTACCATCTCGGAGTAAATATCCATCGGCTGAAAACAGTTATTATCCTGCTGGTTTCCCTCATGATTTCCGCCTGCGTTTCGCTTGTCGGTATCATCAGCTTTGTCGGTCTGGTGGTTCCTCACCTAGTGCGTATCTGGGTCGGCCCGAATCACCGTTACCTTTTGCCCGGCTCGGCCATCATGGGCGCCGGATTACTGCTGGTAGCCGACTGGGTTTGCCGACAGCTTAATCTGGGGCAGGAAATGCCTATCGGTATTCTGACATCACTGATCGGCGCGCCTTTCTTTTTGTTTCTGCTTTACGGTTCACGGAAAAAATTCCTCTTTTAACCGCCATGTTTCAGGTATCCAATATTCATTTTCAGCCTGACGGCACCGAAATATTAAAGGACGTGAGCTTTACTGTTCCGCGCGATCATTTTACCGTGATCGTCGGTAACAACGGTGCCGGAAAATCAACCTTGCTGAAAATAATGACGGGATTGATTACGCCGCACGGCGGCAGCATTACTTTCGACAACCGGCCGTTGCAGACATGGGATACGGAAACACTGGCGGAAAAACGTGCTGTCGTCTTGCAGGAGAGCAGCCTCCCGTTTGCTTTCACCGTAGAAGAAGTGGTCCGCTTCGGAATGGAGCCGAATGCTCACCGTTTCAAACGGGACGCATTAACCGAACTCAATGCGGTGCTGGAAGCGATGGATATCGCTTCCATCAGAAGCCGTCTCTATCCGCTGCTTTCCTCGGGCGAGAAACAGCGCGTTTTACTGGCGCGCGCACTGATGCAACTGGGCGGACTGGATAATCCGGCAGGTTGCCTTATTCTTGATGAACCAACCTCAAACCTCGATATCGAGCATCAGTTTGCCTGCCTCCACACCATCCGGGAACTGAAGCATAAGGGTGTTACGATTCTGGCGGTTGTTCATGATCTGAACCTGGCCTACCACTTCGCCGACTATGCAATCATGTTAATGAACGGCAGCATTCATGCTACCGGCAAAGTTGAAGACTGTTTATCACCTGAACGGGTTGCAGACGCTTTTCATGTGGCAACGGAAAAACAGGTTTCAAGCCAATACGGATACGTCACCCTCGGCATCTATCCGAAGGAAATCAGAGCACAAAAAAAGACGCGGTAATCCGCGTCCTTTTGCCTTTAAAAACTGTTTACTGGAGCTTTCCTGCCAATTCTTCCGCCCATTTCTGGTAATCATCTTCAAAGTCGATATCCAGATCCTTGCGTGCCAGGAATGTTTTTCCTCCCTGACGAACAATGGCCTCTTCAAGCTTACGTCCGAATCCGCAGAAATCGTCATATCCTGAATCACCAAGAGCCAATACGCAGAAATCAATCTTGCTCAGATCCGCGTTACCGTTGATTACCGCATTACCGAAATCTTCCGCGGAAAACGGAGGTTCGCCGTCGCCCCAGGTGGAAACAACGAAAATCATTTTGCCGCCTTCGGCCAGTGAATCGGCAGCAACATCGCTGACATTTTCAACTTTCACACTGAAACCAAGACCCTTAAGCTTTTCGCCTGTGCGGTTGGCAAGGTCTTCGGAGTTTCCGGTTTCCGTAGCATAATAAATCGAGATAGCTTTTTCGCTCATATTTTTTCAATTAAGAGTTCGTAACAAGTGAAACAAAAAAGCCGATGCCCGTCAACCTCTGAGAGAAAAATAACCATTCCGAGACCCGTCAAACGGTAACATCACACTTCATCTTCAAGGTAATGCCTGAATTTCCCGTAAAGATAACCGAGAAAAATCAGTATCACGGACAACACCGCAAACGCTATGATACGCGTAGCTGTTTTTTCTATGTCAAAGACAAAGAGCCGGATAACAGACAATCCCAACGTTATCAGCCCGACAATACGGTACGGTCTCACCTTGCGAATAATGCCTGCGACTATCAACACAAGCGAGGTAAGCGAGAAAAGCCATGTAAAATACTGTTCCAGATCAAACGGATAATTCACCAATACGCCCGCCATAATAATGTATCCCCCGACAGGCAGCGCCCATTTCCATAACGCATTATCCTTCAATTTAACGAATCCGTTACTGAATCCTTTCACGCAAATCGGTAAGAGCATCCATGTTACCGTCAGCACCGCCACAGTAATAAATGCTCTTTCGGAAAATTCGTTATTGGAGACAGACCAAATGACAAAAGGCAATATGCCGATGGAAATATCGCCGGACGACAGGGAGATTCGCTTTCCTGCCGCCAGAAGCACCAATGCCAAAAGAATCATCCACGCTGCCGAAAATTCACTGACAAGCGCACTGTCTGTGTAAGTCGCCAGCCAAACCAAGGTTGATATGCTGAGCAACGTCATCGTGACACAATCGGCGGCATAATGCTGACCGGAAGATAACCTTGAACTGAATCGTTTCAGAACAAAAACAATCCCCAACGAAAAGGCTGAAAGTACCAGCCAAAATACCGTATTCTGCCCGGGAAACACCTCCAAATGCCTTGCAATCCCGATATCCGTATCAGAACACATAACCCAGAAATTTATGTGTGCAACCACAAAGAAAACACCGGTCATGATAAGCGAAAAGCGTCTCTCAAGCCACGGGAGAACAATCCAGGCAAGCGAGAGGAATATGGCTGCCAATAAAACAAATTCACGGTAAACGCTGACATTCAATCCCATGACAAATGTCTGCGCATAAATGGAAACCCCGGCAAATACAGCAAACACGATCGCCCAGGCTTCGGTGATGTATTTTTTCAGGAACCATGCGACCGCCCCGGCTCCCAACCAAGGGAAAACACACAGGATCCACCAGTCTGAACTCATCCAATCCTCCACATCAAGCAATTCGACGGAATTAGACCAGTAAAATGAAGCAAGCATGAATGATGCTACCGTGAATCCGTTGATCCACTTACTTTCAGTCCGGCGGGCCGTCCAGACAAAGGCCACAAATTGGCCAAGCAAGGTAGCCCAGAGATAATTCCCGTGAAAATGATTGATCAAAAACAACGAAAGCAACGTGCTTCCCTTAAGGAAAAACAACTGGAAATGAAATCCCCGAAAATCACGCTTCGCAAAAAGCGCAGCCCACGAAAGAAACAAAACGGCTGCCACTGCATAGAAAATCTTAAGCGAGAAGAAGGAAGATCGATCCAGGTTTTCACACAGGAAATACATTGAGAGCAACGCATTTGAGCTGTTCCATATCTGCCAGAAACACTCACTGCGCGAATCGGAAAAGTAAGACTTTCCTCGCAGGAAAAACAAAAGCGGCATCACCGACACCACCACCGCAAAGAAAACAAAGGCTCCCCAGACGGTCGCATCCGGAACATAGAACCCATGACCGGAATCATGAATCTGAACCGCCAATGCCCAAAGCGGTAAATATACGCCGATGCAGCCAACGGCGATTAACGCTGTTTTCGGCACACGCCGGAATGCGACAAAACCCAAGACATACGGCAGCATCGCTGAAACAAGCGCCGCATAGCCCATTCCCTCACGGATGGCAAAATATGAACTGACAAACGCAAAGACCTGGCCGGTTATGAGGTAGTTCATGGACCGTCTCCGCCAGCCGACAAACAGTGTCGGCGTAAGCGCGATAAACTGGACCAACAACCCAATCATGGGATTCTCAATCACGCGAACAGGCGGTAGCATGTAGGCAGCCATCGCGTCCACGTAAAGCATCACCAGCCCCGAAGCAAGCAAGGATTCGCCGACATTGGAATGCCTTTTGACAAACCACGCCCCCAATCCGATCACCGCCAATGTGGCGCCAAGCATTTCACAGAATTTCACCCAGGGAGGCGTGCCCTGACTCGCCCAGACTCCGAAAAAGATCAGGGTCAGAACCGCAAGCAATCCGCCGATACGGGGCAGCCACCACTGCATAAGCCCGATCTCACTGTTTCCGTAATCTTCAGGCGGTAATATCTTCCATTGCCGCAGAAGAGCGCCAAAGGCCCAATCTTCCTCCGCAACCGGTTTTCGATCCTTGATCCGCGGTTCATATGTCTTTTGCGGTTCAGGCTGCCGGTTGGGCTGTACGGGAGCAGGCAACGGTTCGGGCACTATCTCGGACCGTGTTTCAGCAATCGCTTCCGTTTTTGCTTCCTGTTGATCCACCGGATCCACCTTTTGACTGATCGTAGGTTCCGGTGAAATTGCCTGCATAGGAGCCGCAGGAACCATCGCAGGTCCAGGAGTCTGAACCGTCTTTTCTGTTTCCGTTTTAACGGGTTGTCCAGGCTTAGTCGACTCCTCTCCGGTTTTTGCTCCGACAGAGTCAGCAGAGGAACGTTTCAGCCAATTGAGTTCCTTTTCCAATAACTTAATGCGCTCTTCCGCTTTATTCAAACGGGAACGGTCTATCAAAACCATGATGAATGAGACCAAAACGAAAATACAGAGAATACAGAGAAATGTTGGCATAGTATAATAAGCTTTTTGCTTTTATTGACTGATTGGCACAAAGGCAAAACAGAAAGATCGGTTTTGTTATCCATTTTGTTTAACATTTTTTAAATCCCCATGGTCCCTGCAGCCATACCAGAGTAATCCGTGCTATGATTCTTCACGTAAAAAACGGTAATCCGACCTATTCTTGAAACTGCCGTTTTCCTTGACTTAAGTGCTTGAAAGTACAGAATTTCCGCATTTCTTAAATCGGGGTTCCAATATACGCCCGAGACGGAAATAATTTCTCAGTGGTTTTGTCATGGCAACAGATTTAAAAGATACCTTGAACCTTCCGAAAACCGGTTTCCCGATGCGCGGTGACCTCGTAAAGCGTGAGCCGGAACGAATTAAGCATTGGGAGAGTCTAAATCTGTATGCAAAGATTCAAAGCAAGAATGCCAAAGGCGAGACATTCGTCCTTCATGACGGCCCTCCGTTCACCAACGGCGACGTTCACATCGGAACGGCTCTCAACAAAATCCTCAAGGACATTATTTTAAAGTACAAGGGAATGCGCGGATTCCATTCTCCGTACATACCTGGCTGGGATTGTCACGGATTACCGATCGAACACAAAGTTTCCCGCCAGCTCCAGGAGGAAAAGAAAGTACTCAGCACAGCGGAGCTGCGCGAGGCCTGCGCAGCCTTTTCCAAAAGCTACATTGAAAAGCAGCGCGGACAGTTCAAACGTCTCGGAGTGCTTGCCGACTGGGAAAACGAATACCGTACCATGAACCCTGCATACGAAGCGGTCATCCTCCGCACGTTTGCCAAGTTTGTTGAACAGGACATCGTTTATCGCAGCAAAAAACCTGTCTACTGGTCTATTCCCTGCGCTACCGCGCTTGCCGAAGCGGAAATCGAATATAAGGAAATTGCAAGCCCGTCCATCTGGGTGAAATTTGCAATAGCACCCGGGGAAAAAAAATTCCGCACTGACAAAAGTGTTTTCTTTGTCATCTGGACAACCACGCCCTGGACGCTGCCGGCAAACCTTGGCATCGCTGTCAATCCGGAATTCACCTACGTGGAAATCGAGTGCGGCAATGAATCGTACATGGTTGCCGAAACACTTGCCGAATCCTTTATCAAGGATTGCAAACTGGAAAATGCGACCATTACGAACAAGCATTCCGGCCGCTCCTTTGAATACATCAAGGCGCTCCATCCTTTCATTGACAGACAAAGCCTTGTGGTTCTCGCCGACTATGTCACCGCCGATTCCGGAACAGGATGCGTGCACACAGCTCCCGGTCATGGTGTCGAAGACTACCAGACAGGCCTCAAGTACGGTTTGGACATTTATTCCCCGCTGGACGACGCGGGTTGCTATCTCGACGATTGTCAGGTTCCCGGCGAACTTGTCGGCGTAAGTGTGCTTGAAACCGAAAAAGGTTCCGCAGCCAACAAAAAGGTTCTTGAAATGCTCACACAAAAAGGAGCATTGCTGCAACTGAAGAAAATAACGCATTCCTATCCTCACTGCTGGCGCTCAAAGACTCCCGTCATCTTCCGTGCAATGGACCAATGGTTTGTCTCCCTTGATAAAAACGGAACCCGCGCCAAGGCATTGGAGGAAATTTCAAAAGTTAAATTTATTCCTGCATTCGGCGAAAACCGCATTCGCGGCGCGGTGGAAACCCGTCCCGACTGGTGTATTTCACGCCAACGCGCTTGGGGCGTTCCGATTCCTGTTTTCTACGACGACAACAAGGAAGTTTACGTTGATGCTACCGTTATCAATGCCATTGCCGACAAGGTTGAAAAAGCCGGAACAAATATCTGGTTCGAACAATCCGCACAGGAAATCCTTTCGGGAATCACACTCCCCAAAACATGGAATGCCGAGCTCCTTAAAAAAGGAACCGACACGCTCGACGTATGGATTGATTCAGGTTGCAGCCACCGTGCGGTTTTACAGAATAAGCAAAACCTCCGTTGGCCGGCAGACCTCTATCTCGAAGGGAGCGACCAACACCGGGGATGGTTCCAATCTTCTCTCTGGACGGCTGTCGTAGCCGACAAATCCGCCCCGTATAAACAAATCATCACCCACGGGTTTATTGTCGGACAAGACGGTAAAAAGATTTCTAAAAGTGACGGAAAGCCGTTGACTGCCGATCTTTACGTCAACAAGTACGGCGCCGATATCATCCGTCTCTGGCTTGCCTCTGAGGATTACCGGATGGACATTCCGATTTCCGATGAAATCCTGAATCATATCGCTCAAGCCTATCGCACCATCCGCAATACGCTGCGTTTCCAGCTCAGCAATCTTTATGATTTTACCGCGAAGGATGCGGTAGCCTGTGACAGGCTTAGCCCCATCGACCAATGGGCATTGAAATATACAGCCTCATTGATCGAAGAATGCACGCAAGCCTATGACAATTATGAATTTCACAAGGTTTATCAGGCGATCAACCGGTTCTGTACCAGCACACTTTCAGCCGTTTACCACACCATACTGAAAGACCGGCTCTACACGCTTGCTCCGAACCATCCGTTACGCCGTTCATCACAGACGGCAATCGACATTATTTTCGAACAATTGATTAAACTGATTGCGCCTATTCTTCCGTTTACTGCGGATGAAGTTTTTTCCTTCGCAAAAAGCGAGAAGGACTTCATCGGCAACAGTATTCTATTGGAAGATTTTGCACAGGCAGATAAATCCTGGTTTAATGAAGCCACTGTAAGCGAGATTGAACAAATCCTCGGCTTCCGTGATCGCGTCAATGAACAACTGGAAACACTCCGGCAGGAGAAAATCATCGGACAATCCCTGGACGCAAAGGTAACAATCAGCGGTAGCATGAGTGATCCGCTTTTTGCCATCCTCAAAAAACACGCGGAATTACTTGAAGAATTTTTCATTGTTTCCCAGGTTTCCATCAATGAGACCAAGGAAACACCATCCATTACCGTCACCGCCCAAAAAGCGGATGGCGTTCGTTGTCCGCGTTGCTGGCGCTGGATTCAGGATCTTCATGAAGGATCATGCTGTCCTCGCTGCAACGAAGCACTAGAGGCGATAAAACCTAATTAATCCTGTCATGTCTGCAAAGAAAGTTGTTTCGAAAAAGACAAAGAGCAGCAAACCAGCTGCAAAAAAATCCAAATCACCTACCAAATCCAAACCTAAAGCAAATTCGGTTAAAAAAGCTGTTGCCGTAAAAAGCAAAAAGGCTCCCGCCAAGCAGAATAAAAAGAAACCAACGGTTTCGAAAGTGAAAGCGGCTGCAAAGGCAAAAAAACCGATCAAAAAGGTTGTACCTGTTTCAAAGAAAAGTATGCCGAAAAAAAATTCTCCCAAGAAGGCAGATACGAAAGCAAAAAAGGCAAGCAAGCCGGCAAAAACCAGTCCCAGTCCAAAAGCTGAATCAAAGAAAAATATCGTTTCAGCCAAGAAAACGGTTGCCAGAAAACCCGAGGGACAAAAGAAAATAAAGGCCGCTGCTTCTCCTAAAAAGGAAACCAAGCCCGCAAAAGTGGAGAAAGCCAACCACTCCAAGATCGTCAAGGAAGTTGCCGCCAAGGTAAAGAAGAAGGAAGATAAAAAGCCTAAAGCATTGGAAAAAACTTCCCATATTTATTTCTCATTGGAAGACGCTCTGACCTATCTGAAAAATCCGGCAGCCAACACTAACATCGTTCCCAAGAAAACGCCTGCAACCACAAGGCAACAGGCTATTTCCTCATCTCAAAAGACGAAACCGGCCAAACTGCCGGTACAAAAACGCAAACACGGACCAGCATCCATTGCGGATATTCTCGGATTCAATCCTTTCAAAAACCAAAAGGTCGTTGTCGAAGACAATGTCGACAAGGTTCCCAAAAAGTGGAAAAAATTCTACACGAATCTCATTAATATGCGCGACAAGATAGAAGCCGATATTAACGAACATTCCCAGGAATACATCGGACGCTCCAGCCGTGAAGACAGCGGAGACCTGACCACCAATACATCGGATGCCGGAACGGAAACATTTGAGCGCGATCTTGCTTTCAGCCTGTTTTCCAACGAAAAGGAATTGCTCTCTGAAATCGAACTCGCCATTGATCGTATCATGGATGGATCTTACGGCGTCTGCGAAATAACAGGAAAACCGATAGACCAGGAACGCCTGGAAGCCATTCCTTACACACGCTACTCGCTGGAAGGCCAGCAACAAATGGAGCGCAACAAACGTTCCAACATACAGCGCACAAACATTTTCTCCGAAGCCAACGAAGTTGAATTCCAGGAGGAAGAAGAATAATCTATGCATTTCTCACGCCTGAAGCGTTACAAGCTCTTTTGGATAAGCAGCATACTTATTCTGTTGCTTGACCAACTGAGCAAGAAATGGATTGTTTCCCACATCCCGTTCAATACGTGGAATTTCAATGACCCCAACATTATCACGGTCATTCCGAATTTCTTCCATATTGTTCATATCGGAAACGAAGGTGCTGCCTGGGGCATGTTCCATGGTTTCGGCTTTTGGCTGGGAATATTTGCCATTGCCTCCCTGACGCTCATATTCTTTTTCCGTCACCACCTGTCATTGAGCAAACCGGTTCCTCAACTGGCTTTCGGAGTAATGATCGGCGGTATCATAGGAAACCTGATTGACCGTATGTTTGTTGGGCATGTGGTTGATTTTCTCGATTTTCTGCTGCCTCTCATCGGCCGTTTTCCCGCATTCAATATTGCGGATATCGGCATCTGTGTCGGTGTTTTTCTGTATATTGTTTACAGCTATATTGCCGACGAAAAAGAAAAGAAAGAGAAAGCAGCATTAAAAGAAAATCAGGAAAAAAGCAATCTGACTGCCGAATCCTGATCACCTATTTCATTTCAGGCTGTATCGCTTCCAAGCGTTTGCACACGGCATCAATGATAAATTTCGGAGTTGAAGCCCCAGCGGTCACGCCAACGGTGGCATATTGAGCCATAGATGCTTCATCAATTTCATCCGCAGTCTCAATGTGATAAGTAGGTAGGTTTTGTTTTCTGGCCAATTTAGCCAGTTTAACGGTATTCGCAGAATGTAAACCTCCTATGACCACGATGGCATCCACACCCATCTGTACCAATCTCACCAAATCGTTTTGCCGTTCCTTTGTCGCCTTACAGATCGTATCGAAGACAATCACCTCCGGATATATCTCCTTCAGATAGATCGCCAGTTCATCGAATTCATCCGTAAACATGGTTGATTGCGAAACAAAAACAATGGCATCTTCAATCTTGGGCAGTTTGTCCACATCTGCCCTTGATTCCACGGCATACCCCTTACCTTCCGTATATCCCAGCAAACCAATGACTTCCGGATGCTTTGCGTCGCCAAAAATAATAGTCGTATAACCTTTCTTGGCATAAGTCCTGATTTTTCCGGCAATGAAATTAACATCGGGACAGGTAGCATCCGAAAACTTGATGCCCAGATTTTTCAGATAAGCGCGGCGGTCGGGAGAAATACCATGCGCCCGGACAAGAAGTATTGATTTTTCGGATTGATCCTTGTCGGCCTTAAATTCGCCCTCATTCACATAGTCCCCGATTTCCCGGACACCCATGTTTTCCAGACGATTTATCATCTGCTTGTTGTGGATCAAGGGACCGTCCGTATACACCGGATAATGGCCTCCCTCGGCAAAATCAACGGCTTTCTTGATCGCCCGTTCAACTCCCCAGCAAAACCCGGCACTCTGTGCTAAGATAACCTTCATGACATGCAAACGGCAGCATAGCCGTTACACTCACATTTTTAATCAAGCGTTTTAAAAGTCAATTCACCGCTTAAATCTTCTCGATAATCTTGTCGGCAAGCCCGTACTTGATTGCCTCCTCGGCATTCAGGTAGAAATCCCTGTCCGTATCCTGAATGATTTTCTCGATAGCCTGTCCTGATGCCTCGGCAAGAATCTTGTTCAGTTCATCGCGGATACGCTCCATTTCCTTTGCCTGAATATGTATATCCACGGCAGGAGCATAAAAATGCCCGCCGATCAACGGTTGGTGAATCATCACACGCGAATGCGGATAAAGGTAGCGATTTCCCTTCTCTGCCGCAGACAAAAGAATCGAACCCATGCTGGCGGCCATACCCGTAACAACGACTTTCACAGGAGAGGAAATCAGTTTGATGGTATCATAAATCGCCATTCCGTCCGTGATGCTACCGCCCGGCGTATTGATATAGAAAGTAATTTCCTTTCCGGGATCGGCAAATTCAAGATAGAGCAGTTTTTCCGTGATTACCTTTGCGGAATCCGTATTCACCTCACCCCAGAGAAAAACTTTCCGTTCCTTGAGGAATTTTTCCCCAATGATATTCTGAAACGGTGCATTCGTCTGGATTTCTTCGTCTTTCTTCTTTGCCATGAATAAAATAAATTAAGAGTTACCAATTAAATAGCTTATATAAGCCCAAGCTCCATCTTGCCCTCTTCGGAAATCATATCCTGATTCCAGGGCGGATCCCAGACAATCGAGACTTCCGCGTCGCTTACTCCCGGCACTGTCATGAGACGTAAACGCGCATCTTCCGCAATGACAGGACCCATGCCGCAACCGGGAGCTGTCAGGGTAATGGCACAATCAACCTTGTATTTGCCATCCTCCATGGTGATCGGCTCCAATGTATAAACCAACCCGAGATCAACAATGTTTACGGGTATTTCCGGGTCAAAAACTGTCTTCAGTGCATCCCAGCAGGCTTTTATGTCGGGCGGCCCCCCGTCATGATTAGCGGCAGCATTGCCTTTCTGAACAACATTTTCGCCAATAGCATCCGCATCTTTTCCGGCAATGCGCATCATTCCGAATTCGCATGTTACCGTGAAATTATCCCCCAACCGATGAGTAATCGTTACCTCCGTTCCTTGGGGCAAATTAAATGTTTCCCCGGAAGGTATCATCGTGGAGGCACAGTCCCTGCTAAGTATTCTTGTGTCAGCCATTGTATGATTATTTATTTGCTAGTAATGAAACCGCTAAAGAAGAAACAGTCAAACGGTTAATATGACAGTTCGTATTACGATTGCCGTTTTATTTTTTCTTTCCTTTTCTGAGAAAACAGTCGGATAGATGATCATTAACATAACCGACCGCCTGTAAATGGGCATAACAAATGGTCGTTCCGAAAAATTTGAATCCACGCCGTTTCATGTCCTTACTGATTGTGTCGGAAATACTGGTGGAAGCGGGAACCTCGCTTATTGTTTTCCAGTGATTGATTATCGGCTTACCTCCCGGCAAAAAACCTTTCATGTAATTGCAAAAGCTGCCAAATTCGCGTTGCACCTCCAGAAAATGAATCGCATTTGTAACGGTAGCTTTAATTTTTAGCCGGTTGCGTATAATCCCTTCGTTCTGCATCAAGCGTTCCACATCTTTTTGCGTAAACCTTGCAATCTTTTCCGGATCAAACCCTGCAAAAGCCTTTCTGTAATTTTCCCGTTTCCGTAAAATCGTTATCCAGCTCAACCCGGCCTGGGCACTCTCAAGAACCAGGAACTCAAACATTGTCGCATCATCAGTGACCTCCCTTCCCCATTCCTCATCATGATATTTTTGATAAAGAGGGTCTGTTCCGCACCAGTCACAGCGTTTCACAGGTTTTTCCGCTTTCATTGATTTTATGTATTTAAATGGAAATTATTGCCAAAACAGGAACTGTCCTCACAAAAAAACCTCCACTGCCGCGGAGGTTTTTTTGATGCTACCGTCGGATTATTTAACGTTCTGAATAATTTCAACGATTGGCATAAAGAGCGCGATAACAACGTAACCGACGATCAAAGCCAAGACCACAATCATGATCGGTTCAATAATTGACGTAATACTGGAAACAGCATTGTCCACGTCTTCGTCATAGTTGTCCGCAATACGGTTCAACATGTTCGAAAGTTCACCCGTTTCTTCACCCACATCCACCATGCTTGATACAATGGACGGGAATATTTTTTCACGTTCCATCGGTGCGGAAATAGGTTCACCGTCACGAACAGCATCATGAATACGGGAAATAGCGTCACGGAATTTTGCATTTCCGACAACCTCCTTGGTGATATTCAGAGCATCCAAAATAGGAACACCGCTGGCAAGCAATGTTCCGAAGGTTCTTGTGAAACGGCTGATATTTACTTTTGCAGCCAAATCACTGATCTTCGGCAACTTGAGCACGAGACCATCCATCGTGCGTTGACCAAATTCCGTCTTCAGGAAAACCTTAAAGCCGATCCATATACCGATCAAAAAGCCAAGAGTGACTATCGCATGGTTTTGAACAAAGTTACTGGCGTCAATCAGCAATTGCGTGGGCGCAGGCAATGCGGCTCCTTTCAACATATCCTGGAAGATGTTTTCAAACTTCGGAACAACCACCAACATCAACACGATAACAATGATAACCGCCACGCCGATAACAACCATCGGATACACCATGGCTGATTTCACTTTCTTATTCAGACGGAGGGCGTTTTCCTTGAACTTAGCCAAACGGGAAAGAACCACGTCCAAAACACCACCGGCCTCACCGGCCTTCACCATGTTTACATAGAGACGGTCAAAGAGATCCGGATATTTCTGAAGTGCCTCAGAAAAAGGATTACCGGAACGGACACTGTCCGCCAAATCTTCCAGGACACCACGAAACCGTACATTTTTCTCCTGGCGCACCATAACCTCCAAGCTTCGCAGAAGCGGAAGATTTGCCTGAATCAAGGTGGCCATCTGACGGGTAAACATACTCATTCCCTCATCATCAATGGCTCTACCGAATGCTAGAAGTGGTTTTTTCCTACCACCGGTAGCACGTTTCTTTGACGACTTTTTCCCGCTGCCTTTGCCTTCCTCGACACTCATGGGCATAAGACCCATGGCGGTGATTTTTGCATTGGCTTCGGCTTCGCTTGCTGCGTCAATGGTTCCGGTTTTTTGCTTACCGGACAAATCGATTGCTGTGTAAGAATACTTTGGCATTTTGGGATAAAGTTTCTGTTAGATTAGGTGTATTTCAAGACTTCTTCAATGGTAGTAGCACCATCAAAAATAGCGCGCAAACCGTCGTCACGCAATGTACGCATGCCTTGCTCTATTGCTTTCTGCTTAATGACCAGAGTCGGCGACTTCACGTTGATAAGTTCGCGAATAGCATCGGTCATCATGATCATTTCGAAAAGTCCCTGACGGCCGCGATAACCTGTTTTACTGCATTCGTGGCAACCTTTTCCGTAATAGAATTGTTTGTCGGCAATTTCCAGCGCATCGGCTCCAAGCATTTCCAAGACCTTTTGATCGGGCTCGTAAGCAGTGCGACAACGCCGGCAAATCCTGCGAAGGAGTCGCTGGGCAAGCACGGCCTCCAGTGAGGCGGAAATAAGGAACGGCTCCAGACCCATATCAATCATACGGGTAACAGCACCCGAGGCGTCATTCGTGTGCAAGGTAGAAAGCACAATGTGACCGGTCAACGATGCCTGCACCGCAATCTGCGCAGTTTCCAAGTCACGAATTTCCCCCACCATGATCGTGTCCGGGTCTTGACGCAGGAAGGAGCGAAGTGCCGCAGCAAATGTTAATCCAACCTGATGGTTCACGCCGACCTGCATGATCCCCTCGATTTCGTATTCGATAGGATCTTCAGCGGTCAGAATTTTTGTATCTACAGTGTTTACTTCGCGCAAGGCGGAATAAAGTGTTGTCGTTTTACCGGAACCGGTAGGTCCTGTAACAATAAAGATACCGTTCGGACGGTTTACGACTGAACGGATGTTGTTCAGAATTTCGTCCGCCATACTGAGCTTGTCCAAATCCAGATTCACAGCGGATTTGTCAAGCACACGAAGCACTACGCTTTCACCGAACTGCGTTGGCAGCGTAGATACACGAAGATCGACCTGTCTTCCTGCAATCGTCGTCTTAATACGTCCGTCCTGCGGGATACGTTGCTCGGCAATATTCAGATTGGAAAGCACTTTGATACGAGAAACAATCGGCAAGGCCATATTCTTTGGCGGCGGCGCCATCTCGTACAGAGAACCGTCAATACGGTAACGCAAACGGAATCTATCTTCGTATGGTTCGAAGTGAACGTCAGAAGCGCCGTCTTTGATTGCCTGTTGCAAAACAATATCAACGAAACGGATAATCGGAGTCTGATTGGCAGCCTCATTCAGCTTCTTGTCATTATTTAAATCATCACCGCCAGAAAATGAGGACGCGATTTCATCAAGAAATGAGGTGTAACTGGACTCTTCCCCGTAATATTCATTTAACAACGCTTCCACCAGACTTGGATCTGTTACAATAATGCTGATATCACGATTCAGGGCAAAAGATAAGTCATCGATGATCGAATAATTAAACGGATCCATCGCGACGAGATGAAGCGTGCTTCCTTGCGCCTTTATGGGAACGACTCCGTACATGTGCGCCTTGCTCGCGCCAAGCATCTGAATCATTTCCTCAGGTATCTCATCGGGAATATCTTCCGTATATTCGTACCCGAGATACTGAGCGACTGCCTGAAGGAACTGCTGACGCGTGATAACCTCCGATTCCAGAATAACATTCGCCAAAGGTTTTGACGTGGTGTTTTGCGTTTCCACAAACTCCCGAAGCTGTGCGGGGTTGATAATGTCGCTGTTTTGGAATATTTCGTAAATTGCTGAGTTGTGATCTTCGAACATACGCAAAAGGGTTTAAAGATTAGTCTCCTACTGTTGCCGATATAACTTCCGCTATGGTGGTTAACCCGGCTGTGATCTTACGAATACCGTCTTCACGCATAGATCGCATTCCGAGTTCGCGTGTTTTTTGCCGTAATTCGACAAGGGTTGCATTTTCGTAAACCATTTGTTGAATTTCCTCATTAACAACAAACAGCTCAAAAAGTCCTATACGACCGCGATAGCCTCTGCCTGTACAACGGGTACATCCACCGCCGATCATAAAGTTTGCATTCGCACGGTCTGACTCCGTCAATCCAATGGTCATAAGTTCCGCATTCGATGGAATGTAGGGTTGCTTACACTCACTGCATATCTTCCGGATGAGTCGTTGCGCCAATACTCCGCGCAATGCCGCAGATACGAGATAGGGTTTCACTCCGATATCTACCAGACGGGTCACTGCACCGGGAGCGTCATTGGTGTGAAGCGTGCTATACACCATGTGACCCGTAAGTGATGCCTGGACCGCGATTTCCGCAGTTTCCAAGTCACGAATTTCCCCGATCATGATGATGTTGGGCGCTTGGCGCAACATAGCTCTCAGGGCGGCCGCGAAAGTCATACCGACATCCCTTCGCACCTGAACCTGATTGATACCTGACATTTCATATTCGACCGGGTCTTCAACAGTAATGATTTTTCTGTCGGGTTTATTGATGTAATTGAGAGCCGAATAAAGGGTTGTTGATTTACCGGAACCGGTAGGTCCTGTGACAAGAAACACTCCGTCCGGCATGGAAATCAGCTTCTCGAACATAGTTTGGTCATCACTGAAGAAGCCAAGCTGCGGAAGACCAAGTTTCAGTCCTTCCTTGTCCAAGATACGCATGACGATGCTTTCACCGTAAGCGGTAGGCAACACAGACACACGCAAGTCAATACTCTTTCCGTTTACCTTAATATTGATACGTCCGTCCTGCGGAATACGTTTCTCAGCAATGCTGACGTTTGCCATGATCTTGAGGCGGGAAACAATGGACGGCTGCAATCGTTTTGGCGGATTCTCAACTTCCTGTAACACGCCGTCCACACGATAACGGACACGGAACCGTTTTTCAAGCGGCTCCATGTGAATATCTGATGCCCGGCGTTTGATGGCCTCTGTGATGACCATCTGGACATATTTGATAATCGGCGCATCCTCAGCACTCTTTGCTGTTTTCGCGTCAACGCCGATATCAACCTCGACATTTCCCTCTTCCTTGGCCTGAGCAAACTGGTTTGCGATGTCATCGGCAGCAGCGTCGCTTTCCTTATAATAACGCGCAATGGCATCCTCAATCGCAGGAATCGTCGTAAGATACGTTTCGACGGATTTACGCAGGCGATTGCTTAACTCTTCGACCGGGTCGAGATCAAGCGGATCAATAATCGCTATACGTAAGACCTCACCTTCCATAGAGATCGGAAACACCTTGCGGTCCAAAGCGAAACGGCGACTTACATAACGGCGCATCTCCTCGTCCGGCGTAAATGTGCTGATGTCAACCTGTTCTATGTTAAACTCTTCGGCGAGAACGTTAGCAACAACGTCGTAGGTCAGATAGTTTTTTTCAACGAGCAGGTTAAGGATTGCAGAATCCAGCGAATCTTCCGAAACACCTTCGCTTTGCAATTGCTTGCGAGCAACATCGATTACCTTAGGGTCAAGGATTTCCTTGTCCTGCAACAACTGAAGTAAGAATTTGTCGTCTGAGATCATCAGTGTTTAATAGAGTAGAAAGTTTAACGATTCATGGAAATCAAAAATTCGGCATTCGTTTGAGTTTTACGAACACGTTGAATTAATAATTCCATTGCGTCTGTAGATGGAACACCTTTCATGGCCCGACGCAACGAATAAATTTTATTCATTTCATCTTTATGATACAAAAGTTCCTCCTTTCGGGTACCGCTTTTATCCATATTGATGGCCGGAAATATGCGTTTATCAGCCAATTCCCTGTCCAAATGGAGCTCCATGTTCCCGGTTCCCTTGAATTCCTCAAAAATAACCTCATCCATCTTGCTGCCGGTCTCAACCAGGGCAGTTCCCAAGATAGTCAGACTACCGCCGCCTTCAATGTTTCTGGCGGAACCGAAGAACCGTTTGGGCTTTTGCAGGGCATTCGCCTCCACACCACCGGAAAGGATTTTACCGCTATTTGGGCTAAGTGTATTATAAGCGCGTGCCAAACGGGTAATCGAATCAAGTAAAATAACCACGTGCTGCCCCTGTTCCACCATTCTGCGGGCCTTTTCAATAACCAATTCAGCAGCATGACAATGACTTTCCGCTGATTCATCAAAAGTCGAACAGATCACCTCACCTTTTACCTGCCGTTTAAAGTCCGTTACTTCTTCGGGACGCTCATCAATGAGCAAAACGATCAGATGAACATTCGGATAGTTTGACTGAATCGCATTGGCAATGCCTTGCAAAAGAATGGTTTTTCCCACTCTGGGCGGTGCAACAATCAACCCGCGCTGTCCAAGCCCTACCGGGGAAAGCATATCCACAATACGCATGGAAATATTGTCCCAACCGCCCTTTCCGTCTGTTTCCAAACGGATACGATCCAACGGATAATAGGGAGTCAGCTCCTGGAATGGGGTAACGCCTTCCAAACTGGTAAGGTCCTTACCCATAACATCAATGACACGGATACAGAACGGGCACGTACAATGTTCGCGTTTCGGATGGATTTGTACGGTCAGAATGTGCCCGCGTTGCAATCCGTACCGTTTAATAAAGCTTCTGTCGACGTAAACGCTACGGGATTTCTGGGCATAACTGTCTGATTGGAAAACCAAGAGACCAAATCCGTCCTCGACAATATCAAGAACACCGGTAGCACGCAATTCCTGCTGTTCATTTGCTGCCAACTGAACGATACCGTCAATGAGCTGCCCGCGTCCCGGAGAACCTCCCAGCTGCAACTGTTTCATTTGCGCCCAAGCCAGTAATTCTTTTATCGGCGCAGTATAAATGTGGTTATACAACAGCGGCTCCGTATTGCTGGAACACAAGGTTGATGCCAGCATTTCCAACTCTTCCTGCTGGGCAAACAATCCATAATAAGGAAGATCGCCTATGTCCAAATTCTGTTCGCCATCCAGACCAAATCCTTTTGAGCGGAATTTCGGCCCTTTTTCCTTGCCCTTATTCTTTTCAAAGGGTTTCTGGCTACTGCTTTTCTGATGAACCTTATTACCTTGGTTCTGCGGGTTTTTATCCGTATGCTGACGCCGGTCACCCCAATCTTTCCGGTCAAATTTCTTGTTGTTCCCATTATTGGGAGTATCTTCATTTCTGGCAGGAACAGAGGATGCATTTTCCTGCACGGCTTTCTCCTCAGGATTCGTCTCCTTCTCTTTGTTCTGTCCGGCAACAGCCTCATTAGAACTATCTCCTCCGCCATTGCCTCTTCTCGCCAGAATAATCTGCCGTAAATCACGTTTTCCAGCTCCGGATGGCACATTTCCTTCCTGCATTTCCGAAGATGGCTTCTCCTCGTCAGTATTTTTCACGGATTCTTCATCCGGATCAAAACTGATGGATTCCCCACCCTTGAACACATCTTCATCAGACACATCCTTCTCTGCGGTTTCTATATTGACAGCATCAACCACCGCATCTTCCTCTGATTCGGCTTTTTCTGTCGCTTTTTTCCTTGGTTTACGCGTTTTCTTCACTTCACCTTCTTCAGGGTCCGTTTTTTTAGAAACACGTTTCCGGGTTGTTTTTTTCACCGGTTCCGCCTGGTCAGGAAAGGATTCGGGTAGAAATTCTGTTTTGTCTTGTTCGGATTCGTTATCCTCGCTCATTACACTGAAACTGTTAAAAATTTAAAACTTGGGAGACCCAGAAGTAAATTTGCTGATTTAAAGAAGAGATGCTACCGTCGTTCCATATCACGCAATCGGCTCTTCTGATCTTTTCATCAAGGGGAAGCTGCTGGGTAATACGTCTTTGTGCATCAACGATATCCATACCTCGAAGTTTCAACCGTTCGGTTTGAACAGAGGGGCTGACCACAACGCAGACAGTATGGTCAAACAATGTGTCCAATTTGTTTTCAAAAAGCAAGGGAATTTCTACCAGCCAACGCTCGTCCTTATTTGCGGTAGCATTCAGCCAATAATCACGGACCATGGGATGGACAATTGATTCCAGATCCTTCCTTGCCTGCACGTCCTGAAAAACAATCTCGGCCAGCGCTTTTCTGTCAATATCGCCTTCTTTTGTAATGATACCGCCCCCGAACCGGGATGCCAATTTTTGTCTTAATACGGCATCCCCCGCGTAGAGAGCATGAACCGCTTCGTCCGTTGATAACGTATTAAAACCTAAATCCCGGAAAACTTTACTGGCAGTCGATTTCCCTGAACCGATACCCCCTGTCAGACCAATTCTCATTCAGTTAGAAAGCTTTTTTCAATCCTTAGTAAAAGCATGAAACTTTACACAGATGAAAGTTTTTTGCAAATAGCAAATTATATTTGTACGCTCTTGTCCGGAATAAACCGACAAAGAAAATGAAAAATACTGCTTATCCCAAGGCAAATCATGCATAATCAGGAAAAACAGATTGAAGGAAGTTCTTTTGTTTTTCATTATCTCATGGTTTATTAAAGCGATACACATGGCCTCCAGTAAAACAAGCAAAGCTAACATTAAAGAATCCATACTGCCTCCGGCTCCGAAAATACGACCATTCTGGGCAGCATTTTTTCTTTTGTTCGGGTTGTGCATATTTGTTGTACTTCTTGATTGGAGTCCTCTGCAATCGACAGAAAGCCACCCTATGACCGGTCGCATAGGAAGGACCATCGGTGAATGGTTATTCGGATGGTTTGGCTTAAGCGCTTGGCTGATTTCCATTTTCTCGACTTGGATGGGACTCGCCTTTTGCCTCAGAACCACTTGGACACGTTGGTCGAAATTATTGTGGATGGTTCTCATCACTGTGTCCATTTCAGGATTACTTACTTGGATAAAACCGGGAAAAGATGATTATTTGCCCCGCGGAATCGGCGGTGTCCTCGGAGAATTGCTTAATCATAAGGCGATAGAACAATTCATCGGTCCTGTCGGTATCTTTATCGTTTTAGTGGTCATCCTGGTTACCTCCTCCATTTTCCTGCTTACCGTTGACGTCATAATAAAAGCTTACCATAAATGGCGTGAACACCGATTAATACGTGCTGCTGCGGCAGCAGAAAAAAAACGTCAGGCTGAAGAAGAAGCCCTTCTTGCGAAAAACAGTGAACCAGCAACCGAAGAGAACAAAAAGAAAAGCCGTACTTCCACCAAACCCGAAGATCTTCTTTCCGACGAAGAAAAGTATGGTGCCAAAAAAAACATCAAGGCCATCGAATCCCTACCTGCCATACCTAAGGAAAAAGAAGACAAACCGGGAAAAATTGCTGATGCTACCGCCAGGAAAAATGCTACCGTCGATGAAAAATCTCTGCGTATCATTTCAAATCAGCAGGTTGAACGCGGTAACATCAAGCCACAGAAAAAACACGGTGATTATGTGTTTCCGCCGGCCGATCTGCTGAGCGAACCGCAGGCCCCCGCTACAGATTCCACCGAGGATCATGCCGAAAGGGCACAATCACTCCTGCGCACCTTGGCACAATTTGACATAAAAGTGGAACTCGGCGACATCCATACAGGTCCGGTTATCACACGCTATGATATTTCTCCGGCTCCGGGTGTGCGCACAAACCGCATTCTCAGCCTTGAATCGGACATTGCCATGGGCATGCACGCCCAGGGAGTCCGCGTTTTGATGGTACCGGAAAAAGGCTGCATGGGCGTGGAAGTTCCCAACCGCATAAAATCGCCTGTAGTGTTACGTGAGATACTGGAGTCCCGCATATGGGGCGAAATAAAAGCCGACATCCCGCTGGCGCTCGGCAAGGAAGTCAGCGGAAAGCCTGTCGTACTTGACCTCGCAAAGATGCCCCACCTTCTTATTGCAGGCTCTACCGGATCCGGGAAAAGTGTATGTATCAATGCAATCATTACATCCCTCCTCTACCGCTGCAGCCCGGAAGAATTACGTTTCATCATGGTCGACCCCAAAGTCGTGGAGATGCAGATGTACAACGTGCTTCCGCACATGCTCATCCCTGTTGTTACCGACCCGAAGAAAGTACCCGGAGCACTCAAGTGGTTAATCAATGAAATGGAACGGCGGTACCATCTCTTCGCGGAAAAGAAGGTCCGCAATATCTCAGGATACAACGCCCTGATTGAGAAAGGTGTTGTCGAAGAAAATGACGAGGAAGCGGATGACGACCAAACCATTCATGATGATAACATGAATATCGAAGTCCCGCGCGATCTCGAAACAGGCATGGAAGAAGAAAAGAAACTGCCTTATATCGTATGTATTATCGATGAATTTGCAGATTTGATGGCCGTAAATCCTGCCGAAGTAGAACTTGGCGTGCAACGTTTGGCTGCCAAGGCGCGTGCTGCCGGCA
This sequence comes from Opitutales bacterium, assembly GCA_031552815.1. Classification (GTDB taxonomy): domain Bacteria; phylum Verrucomicrobiota; class Verrucomicrobiia; order Opitutales; family JAVBMG01; genus JAVBMG01. The sequence goes on along the minus strand of JAVBMG010000005.1, from coordinate 170,338 downwards.
TTCATCTTATCCTTGCCACCCAACGTCCCAATGTAAAAGTCATTACCGGAAACCTGAAGAACAACCTACCAAGCCGGATAGCTTTTAAAGTAACCTCCGGTATAGACAGCCGCACCATTCTTGACGAATACGGAGCCGAACGATTGATCGGACGGGGCGATATGCTCTTCGTCCCCCCGGGAACATCCGAACCGACGCGCGCCCAATGCGCATTTGTAAGCGATGAAGAAGTCCAGGCGATCGTTGATTTTCTGCATGAGAGAAACGGCGGACCGCAAATCAACCAAGCAGTACAGGAACATATGGACGCTGCTGCTGAACCTGACGGTACAGGCGGTAACATGGAGGCAGGCGACTGGGATGACCCATTGATTCCTCAGGCCATTGAGATCATCCGTACCAGCAAAAAAGCATCCATTTCCTTTCTCCAACGAAGAATGAAAATCGGGTACAACCGTGCCGCGCGTATCATGGATCTTCTTGAGGAAGAAGGCATCGTCAGTCCTGACAACGGCCAAGGCAGGGAAATTCTCGATCCTGACAACTAAACGATTTGCTGATTTTCCAGTACCCGTTTAATTCTTGTTTACGGGAAGAGAGCAAGTATAAATAAGGTATTCTCTTTTAATAACCATGGCTAATCCTCCAAAAGATAGTTTTAAAGAACAGCATCTGGACTCAGTGCTTCTGGGGTTCGGGGTACGCGTCCGACGGGCAAACGGAAGCATCTATGTAAAACTACGCTGGGGACGTATTACCATTGCATTGCTTGTATTTGCCGTATTGTTCTGGTTCAGCTTCTTCTCCGTTGCCTACCTCGTCAGAAGAAACAATTACCCAAACATCAGTTTCTGGAAAACCCAGATGTTACCGTTCAGAATCGCAGAAGACAGAAAGGAACGCGGAAACTACCAGATAGGCGCAGGCATAGAATTGTTTGAATCGCTTCCGGGGTTATCCCAGAAAGGAGTCAGTCAGAAAATTATCCAGGATAAATTTGCTCAGGCCTTTGGACTGATCAGCACGGGACTTGGCCGTGCTCCGGAAAACCTTGAAGGCCGTGTGTTTCTCTCCGATATCATGTCTCAACAGTTTAACCGTCCGGATCGCGCCGCAGATATTTTAAAAGACGGAATCAAATACGGGAAAAACGATATACAATATGTCACCAAGACATTAAAGACACTCAGTACCCTCAATGAAAATGAGTCTGTCGTTGAGATTGCCCAGGATATTCTGAAAACATCCGAAGATAAACTCATCCGTAATCAGGCCGCCTTTTTTCTGGCAACGTCCTACAACTACATGAGCGACTTCGATGAGGCTGAAAGTATCCTGGAAAAATACGAACTTACAAAAATTCCCGAGGGAATCATTCTCTATTCCAGCGTGCTTTGGGATAAGGGAGAAAAACAACAGTCCATCGCTCAGCTTAAAGCAATAAGCGCCGAACTGGATAAAATGCTCCGGCTTAAAAACACAGATCCGAGATTTGACGCCACTGTAGAATCCAGAATAAAGGAACGCCAGAGCATCGTGTACGGATTACTGTCCAAACGTTACGGCGAACTGGATGATTATGATAATGCCATATTTTACGCACAGATGCGCTATGCTATTGCACCGGAAAACTACCAGTCTTCCGTGGATCTTATTTCCGCATTGCTTAAGGCAAAAAAAACACAGGAAGCACAGCCGATTATCAATGAGTTTTTCAGAAAGTTTGTACCAAACTCAAAGGACTCATTCTCACAGGAAAACCGTATGACTGCGATACAGTCCCTTTCCGCACTTATTGATACTGCAGCCAATAACGGAAACCTCAGCCTTGCAAAACGCATTTATACCGAAATGCTCTGCTCAGAAATGCCAATGAGCAATGCATCCTTAATGCTGCTCAGCGCTTTCATTGTCTCCAAGGATTATAATGGCGCTATCCGTTACTCCGAAGATATCACTTCCGAAAACCCGAACTGGCTTAAACCGGTTGAAGTTACATTTTCCGGGTTACAGGCAGTTGCCTACTACGGAGCGAAAGATTTCCAGAAAGGTGACGTTTATCTCAATCAATTCAAGGCAGTATCCAATTTACGCATTCAAGCAGTAACCACTGTCAGCAGGCAGTTGCGAAACATTGGAGCCTACGAACAGGCACGCGCGCTGCTGCTCGAAGCTTACCGCCGCAACAATACCCGCCAGGAACTCATCTCCGAACTGGTTCGCGTTGATGCACAACTGGGTATCGTCGACAATCTTCCCAATTATATCCGTGTCCTGCTGAAAGCGCGCCGTCCTTCCTCCGAAGTGGTACTCATGGCCTACGATAATTTTTCCAGTGACCGCTGTCTTTTTGTTCCCGGCAGAGACTCATTACTTGGCGAATTGGAGACATTCCTTAAGAACCGGAAATTACTGTAGTTTAGTTTTCCCATGCTACCGCACATAAAAAAAGAGACATAAACCATGTCTCTTTTTTACAATAAATCTGGCGGAGAGAGAGGGATTCGAACCCCCGGTGGGTTGCCCCACAACGGTTTTCAAGACCGCCGCAATCGGCCGCTCTGCCATCTCTCCCAATGAAGTTTTCTTATCAAGTCATTTAATCCGCACGGAGCAAGCGCAAAGTTATATTTTCCGGCAAAATCACGTTACAGAACTGACGGTAACATGAAAAGCGCCTCTGGAAGAGGCGCGGAAATCAAAGCCTGATTTATCCGACTTTAACACTGCATGCATGACTTCGCATTTTTCCATTCACCTCGCGTAAAGTCAGGAACCTGTACGGGAACACCGTTATTGGCTACCGAAATACGGCTGAGCGGTCCAATAACACACCATGCCGCTGTATCATAAACATTGATATCCAAAGCTTCACCTTTTTTCAGGCTTTCGACCAGGCGGTAACACATGATAAAATCCATGCCGCCGTGCCCGCCGTTTTGACGCGCCCGTTCACCCGATTCTTTCCATATCCGCGATTGGTATTTTTCAAAATAAGGCGAAAGATTGCTACCTTCCATCCACTCGTGCGAATTACCTTTCTCCCTTCCTTCACTCGGGATGTAAAACGGATTACCTTCATCCAAAGCAAGCCGAGGAGGATAATCCGCAAAGGTACCTCCGGTTCCCGAGAGCAGATTGATACGGCTGTACGGACGGGGACTGATCACATCATGCTGCAGCATGATTGAACGACCTTTTGCGGTCTTGATCAGAGTCGTGTTCATGTCTCCGCAAATATACCTTTCCTGCCGGTATTTATGTCCCTCGGGAAAATGATCCTTGGCAAACTTTGTCAATCCTGCTTCCACCGAACTCATCGAGACAACATACTCAAATTTGTCTCCGGTATTTATATCCATGTATTGTGCTACAGGGCCCAATCCGTGTGTCGTATACAGGTTCCCGTTATAAAGAATATGATGGTTCCTGCGCCATAACCCTTCTCCCTGCTCAGAGCAAAGCAGACTGCGCAAATCATGGATATAAGCACATTCCCCGTGGGTCAGCGTTCCAAAAACGCCACGCCGTTGCATGCTGAGCGTAAGCATTTCCGTCTCACCGTAACAACAATTTTCCAGCATGGTGCAATGGCGTTGGGTTTCTTCAGCTGTACGGACCAAATCCCAACACTCTTCCACCGAAATGGCCGCAGGTACCTCAATGCATACGTGTTTGCCCTGTTTCATTGCATAAACAGCGATGGGAGTATGCAATTCCCATGGAGTGGCGACAAAGATAATGTCCAAATCATCGCGCTCACATAGCTTCTTCCAGGCCTCCTCACTGTCATCGTACCCCGCAGGTGTCGCAAATCCGCGTTCTGTTACCCAGCGTTTTGCATTCGCGACCTTTTCCGGAATAATATCGCAGACAGCACGGACTTCTACGCCCCCTGTTTTAATAAACAGATCCGTCACGCCCCAGCCACGACCGCCAACGCCGACCACCCCCATCCTGACAACAGGCATCGGGTCAACGCGCAGGCCGTAAACGGATTTCCCGGTTCGCCGCGGTAACTTGGCAGCTCCGGAAACAGATGGATCAATAATTTTATCGTAATACGATTTCCTTGCGGATGCATTTGTGGTGGTGCAACCTGTCAGTCCCAGAAGACTCATGCCTGCACCACCAATGAGCGACTTCCTGAGGAAGTCGCGTCGTGTGTAATTTGATTTTTTCATGGATAATAAGCTTTATAAACTACTGCTGGCTGCCTTGCTTTGCCTTTGGAAGCTCCTTCAGACGGATGTTCTTCCATAAGACTTCACCTTGCTTTCCAGCATGGATTTGAAGACCGAAGATACCTTCATCATATCGGTTATCAAGCATATCTGTGACAAGTACGCCATTTAGCCAGGTTTGGATACGTGGACCGTCGGCTTTAATGATAACCTGATTCCATTCGCCAAAAGGTTTCAATGCATTTCTGGCCGGCTCAAACAGTTTGTCCTTCATCCGGTTCGCTTCCGTAGTGTCCGAAGTAACGGGATAAATCCAATCCTTGCCTTCATCGTATAAACCGCATGTCCATTTGCGCTTCAGATTATCACAGATTTCAGACTGATAACCTCCCACTTTATTATCTTTATTGAAGGAACGGAACTGGATTCCTGAATTTCCGGGAACCTGCATTTTGAAATCGCAGACAAAAATGAAATTTGCGTATTTTTTCTCGGTAATCAGAAAACTGTTTTGTTTCGCATCGGGATCGCAAATGCCAACGATGCTACCGTCACGCACTTCGTAATTTGCCGAGCCGACCTTGCGCCATCCATCCAGATTTCCGTTAAACAAGGAAACGAAACCTTCTCCGTTCACATCCGGAGCAGCCAAGGAACGTGCCTCCACAAGGGCCTTTTTCGCAGCATCGCGCACGGACGCCTGAGACGATTCATTTGCCAGTTTATCCAGCAAGACAGTTGTTCCCCAGAATGGATTCTGTGCAAGGTACTGGACCAGGCGCGCACGCAAATCCACAGAGCTTACCTTTTCAAAAGCATCAAAAGCGATCTTGATATTCATCTTCGGCGTGCTGTTATTTTCAAGCAACGTCCGGATATAGGCTTCGAAGTTAACAACCCTCAGCGAATCGCTGCAATTCATGGCCAGCGCTTTCTCGAACAAAGGAACCGCTGCTCCGGACTTGCAGTTGCTCAATGCGCGAAATGCTTCCTCCTTCACGGCAGCATCATTGCTGTTCAGGCTACGTTCGATTTCCGCCAAGGCGGTATTCGACTCGTAGCGGGGAAGCAACGGCAGCATCGAAGCCGTGGCCACATTATTTGTTTTCGGCACCGCATCAATGATCAGTTTTGCGCGTTCATCATTACCGTCTGCGGCAGACTCCGATGAAAGAGCAACCAGGCGCAGTAATGCCTTTGCCTCTGCTTCATCTTTAACCGCAGCGACTCTTGGCTTTAACGTATTTAACAGATTTAAATCGGCCTGTTTTTCCAAAGCACGCAAGGCGGCTGTTTTATATTTCTTTTCTCCTGACAGCTTAAGCAGCGTCTCGCTGCTGGCCTGACTCCGGCGTGTGGACAAGATGTCTATTGCTTTCTTTGAAAGTCCTTCATCCAATCCAACCGCAAGCGAATACAATGCCGGCTCTACGCAGCAAATATCGGCGTTTCCAAGCGTATACGCCGCCGCGTCACCTACTTTACCCCCACGGTTCAATACTTCCACCAAACGGGCCGTTGTGTCCTTGTCGCTGATCTTTGCCGCAACATTAATCGCCTCAACAGCCAGCCATTCATCATCCGAGCCGATGGATTTATTGACCAATGTTACCGCCGGCTGATAAGCAAGGTCTTCAAAAACACGTAACAGGGTTCCCTGAACTTCAACGGTATAGTCACCGAAAGGCCTTGCTACCTGATCCAGGTGCTTTCCGCTTCCGGTCTCCCGGAGATAACTGGCCATATTCACAGCAAGATACTGGTTTTCATCTGTGAAATACTTTTGCAGGAATTTCACGGCAGCATCCTTATCGTTGCAATATTTGGCAACCAGAAAACCTAATGATGATGTTTCCTGCCAGGTTTTTGCCATGGCAAGAACCGGCATCACCTCCTTTATCACAACGGGTTCCCCGCTTCGCTTGTGATGAGTGTCCGCTGCCTTGATGAAGGCAAACCAAGCCTCGTTACGAATATTACCCTCGCTGCTTTTTATCAAACGAAGCAAAAATTCCGCCGAACGTTCATCGGCAAAATTCCCGGCTGCCCGAATCACTGCTATCTGCTCCGACTCCGTTTTAAGCGAAGGAAATGTCTTGTTTACTTCCAACAGTTCCGGCGCGCCTCGTATGCCAAGCGATTCGACAATACAGATGCGGCAATCAACATTGTCTGTTTTTCCGTATGCATCAAGCAAGAGTTTATTCGCGGTTTTACCCTGCGTGACAGAAAATACGCGCGCAGCGTCGTGCGTGCGTACAGGATCAATCAGCGACGGGGCGATTTTTTCCAGACCGTTATCGGTGATTACACTCGCAAGCAGGATAGGCAAACGATGCCGTGCCTGCGGCGTGAGCTTAGGATTGTTCCACAGCGCAATGAGTCGCTCCTCCCATACGCTGTAATTTGCGGGTGATTCCCTGCGAAAAGCATCTTCAATGACAAAAATAGATTTGTTGTCATTCTCATTGTAATTCAGCATGCCTTCAATCCAGGCATCGTTCCATGATGCCGCCTTTTGAACGGCTGCCGGATTTTCATTCTGCGCAGAGACGGTAGCATGAAAATTTGCGGTACAAAAAGCCCCTATGGCAGCGAGTAATACAAGCGATTTATTTTTCATAATTTTTCCGTTTTTAAATTTCGTAAGTTTTAAAGTGAGTCAATTTTTCGATCAACAGACCATAGTCCTATAATACCCATGGGGCATGATAAGCGCCCATCAGGTAATTTTCGGCTTCGGTGTCGTTGTTTGCAAAGGTTTCCTTCCCCGCGTCCCATTCTATTTTCCGCCCGATACGGTATGATATTTCGCAGAGCAGGCAGGAAGTATTTGTCCGGTGCGCGATTTCAACATCGGTAATGGTTCTTCTGCGGTTCTTCACGCAATCAATGAAATTCTGGTAATGATCCGTCGAGTGATAGATATGTTCCCCGTTCGCAGGGATTTCTATACGTTCCAATGATTTTGGTGAAAAGGATGCGGACGAACGATCCACGTAGATTTTTCCTTTCTCGCCGATAAATTCCGTTCCGCAATTGAATGAATCGGAAACATACATTTTCACCCCATCGGGATAAATAAGTTCTATTTTTATTGCTTTCGGCTGATTAAACAAACCGTCTTCATACCATTCCATCTCCTCAAGGATCGGACGAACGGATTTAGGACCTATTTTTGTTTTATCATATCCCATGCCCCAATGCGCAATGTCAATATTATGAGCCCCCCAGTCACTGATTTGCCCGTTGGAATAGGCATTATTGAAGCGCCAGGTATAAAATGCACGATGAATGGAAAAATCAGCTCTGGCAGCAGGCCCTTGCCAGAATTCCCAATCAAATCCCTCCGGTATGGGTTCAGGCGGAACTGCAGCCATATACGGATTTTTAGGGATACCCACATTAATGGTATGCACTTTTCCTATGGCACCGTTTTGCACCAAGCCGCATGCCTTGTAATACTGGCCGACAGATCGTTGCCACGAACCGGTTTGCCAGACACGCCCATATTCACGAACGGCGTTCACAACTGCACGGCCTTCCTTGATGTAACGGGTCAAGGGTTTTTCCCCGTAAACATCTTTTCCCGAACGGGCGGCTGTCGTGTATACAAGCGCATGCCAATGATCGGGTAATGCGATTGTCACGGCATCAATATCCTTACGCTGTAATAACTCACGGTAGTCGGTATACACATCACAGGTGTATTTTTTCCCCGATGCTTTCCCATAGTGTTCCTCTATGCGGTTTTTGAGCGGCTCCCATCCTTCGGTACTGGTATGCCAGGAACCGAGTTTGTCCGTCCACTTAAGGACATCGCAAACGGCAAGAAACTGGACGTCGGATTTTCCGAGGAAACATCCGGTATTGTATGTTCCCATTCCTCCGCATCCGATCGTCGCCATCGTAATCCTGTTGCTTGGAGCAACGTAACCGTTACGTCCCAAAGCACTTGCCGGGATAATGGTGGGAAATCCTACGACAGCACCAAGGATTCCCATTTGTTTGATAAACTGCCGACGCGAATTTTGTTTTTCTGCTTTCATTGGTAATAGTTGATTAAAATTACATTGTCCAAGGAGCGCGATAGGTAGGACTGAGCAAGGCGGTAGCTTGTGAGTCATTGGCGATTGTTTCGGTTTTCGGATCCCACTTGATTTCCCGTCCGACCCTGTATGCGATTTCACCGAGCAAAGTGACGGCATTGCTACCGTGAGCGATTTCAATCTGGGTCGCGGAAGCACGGCGGTTGCGAACGCAATCAAGGAAGTTATCCATATGATCTGTTGAACGGTAGAGCCGCGTATCGCCGATTTTCACCTGTTCTCTCCAGATGGTTTTCGGATCAGATTCAACACCGGAACGATCAACAAACATCCGTCCCTTGTCACTGAAAAATTCTATGCCGTTTTTGTATTCATCCGAAATCAGTACTTTTTCGCCTCTCGGATAAATGGCCTCCATGGTGTAATGGGTCGGATGATCAAACAGTCCGTCTTTCGGCCAAACGATTTTTACCGGACGAATGCTTACCGGACCACTGAAATCATAGCCCAATGCCCAATGCATCGTGTCCACGTGGTGTGCACCCCAATCACCGATCTTTCCATGCGAATAATCACTGATAAAACGCCAGGTAGTGAAAGCGCGGTGATGACAGTAATCGGCATGCGGAGCCGGACCAAGCCACATCTCCCAATCAAAACCATCCGGAATCGGTTCGCTCGGAACAGGCGCCAGATAATTGTTTGCCGGTAATCCGATTTTCACCGTATGCACTTTGCCGACGTACCCGTTTCTCACAAGTTCGCATACGCGCAAAAAGTGACCGGACGAACGCTGCCATGAACCCGTCTGCCAAACACGCCCGTATTCCTTCACCGCATTAACCAGCGCGCGGCCTTCCGTCACTCTGCGTGTCAACGGTTTCTCCCCAAACACATCCTTTCCCGAACGTATGGCGGCAATGGCAATCAGCGCGTGCCAATGATCAGGCGTTGCGGTGGTGATGGCATCAATGTCTTTCCGTGCTATCAGTTCCCGGAAATCCGTATAGATATCGCAACCCTTATAATCCTTCCCGTATCTTTCGGAATAGCGTTTCTCTATACGTTCTTTCATCGGCTCCCAACCAAAAGTACCTTTATGGTCGTAACCATAGAGATTCGAACGGCGGCAGGGATCGCACAAGGCCACAAGCTGGACATTGGATTTCCCCAAAAGCGTATTGGTGTTTCCTGTGCCCATGCCGCCTAATCCTATGCTTCCCATAACGATACGGTTACTCGGGGCAACGTATCCGTTCCGTCCCAAAACACTCGACGGGATAATGGTCGGAAAACCAACAACTGCGCCAAGAACGCCGATCTGCTTGAGAAAATGACGACGGGATAGTTTTTTGTTCATATATCTTATTGGGTTTGAGTAGTTTTTATTTTAATTGGCAGCCGATTCCGATGTTTCCTTCTCAGAATGCGGGATTGGCTTTGGAGCTACCGAATACCTCGGAAAATAGTGCAGTTTGAGAACACGCCAGATAACCACGATCGTTGCGGTTAACGGGACAGCAACGAGCAATCCGAAAACACCGTTGATAACCGTACTCCAGAAAAAGATCGAAATAATGATAATGAGCGGGTGCAGACCGACAGAACGGCCAATAATGACAGGAGTCATTCCCTTGCTGTCGATTGCCAAGGTAACGCCTATTGTCAACAGACCAAGCAATGCGATATGCAAGCTACCGTCCGGCTGGAAGAATCCCAGGATGAAAACGCTCAATGCGCCCACGATATAACCAAGGCAAGGAACGATATTCAGCATCCCGAAAACAATACCGAGAATAAGCGAGTATTTTACGCCCACGATACTGAAACCGATAGCCATGAGAATGCCGGACAAAAGGCAGATAATCAACTGACCTCGGAAAAAGGCAAGTATGATGGCCATGAATTGCTCAATCACAAAATGGATATCCTCGCGGATGCTTTCCGACACATAAGTCATGTCATCACGCACCATGTTCGCCACATTCGGCGTCAGAAACAAAAAGAAAAACAAATAAATAAATACCAGTATGGTATGCAACAATGCGCTCCCGGTTCCCATCAGAAACCCTTTTACGCTTTCGATTATCGACCTTGTATCCAAGGGTAAAGAAATCAGGTAGTCTTTTACCTTGTTGAATATCTGCGACATCTGTTCTTCGCCCAATGTCTGCTGGTATGCCTGCATTTCCTCCGGCGACAGTTCCAGTTTCACCCCTGTCCCGCTCCTCAGCATTTCAAGGAATCCGATTTTCTGTGTGACGACGGGCCATTGTTCCTTGATATAGACCTGCAACTGATTGAAGAAACCGGGCAAATTACGGAAAAAGTCAGTTGCTTCGTTAATCAATGTTGGAATAAGAAAAAACAATGCCATCCCAACGGCTCCAAAAAACAAAATGAAGATGGTAACGATTGCCAGCGCTCTCGGGAACTTTGCCTTTTTTTGCAGAAAATTAACCAGAGGACCCAGTATTCCCGCCAGTATTCCCGCCAAAGCAAGCGGCCAGATGACACCGCTGAATGTATTCAAAAACCATCCGAGACCCTTTGCTGCATAAATGCAGACAAATACAAAGACGAACAATGCTCCTGCCACCAATCCTGCAGCAACAAGTTTACGCTGCCTTTCTGAAAAAAAGGACTGATTCTCGGATTTCATTGGGTATATGTTTTTTAACGGTGAATACGCCTAATAGTTTCATCACTTGAGCAGTTTTCTGACAATCAGAAACAGAAAAGGCAGCAAAATGAAAATGACCATTGCCATGTACAGGATCATTTCCGCCCTGCGGGCTTTCACCTTCAAGCGTTCTTCATCATCTTTGGGTTTGTTTTCTGAATCCATGAGCCTTTGACAAAGAAAGGAAATCAAAAAGACGTTTAAAAGTGAAACAGAATCCTTCAAAAACATAAGTTATTTTACCTGATAAAATGGCGTGCAAAGACGGTAACATCGTTCATTATCAGTATATCCTCCATGAGAATCCGTCCTGTCTCAGTAGCAAAGGCCAAAGAAACCAAACGCCGTCACCGGATAATTGCATCCATTGCGATTATTATCTCCGCCGCATGCTGGGGACTGGGAACGGTCATGAGCCGGGACCTTCTCGACACGCTCTCACCACCCGGCCTACTTGTCATCCAATTGACAGCAAGCCTGTTCTTTCTGTTGCTGCTCTCTTTGCGCGACTCACCCTGGAAGAAGTTTGACGGCAGATTCTGTGTTATCTCGCTTTCCGGTTTACTGGAACCGGGTTTTACTTATGTTGTCGGCCTGATAGGACTTGGACTCACGACCGCAGGCAACGCATCCATTATCGGCGCTACAGAACCAATCATAACGGTACTGCTTGCCTGGATCTGTTTCGGCAACAGACCTTCACGCAAACTGTTTACCTGTATAACGGTAGCATTCATCGGCCTGATCCTCGTCTCATGGAACGATATTGCACACATCAGGCAAATGAATATGCTGGGGGACGGGCTTATCCTCTTATCCACCATATTGGCCTCCGGCTACACCATTGTCTCCTCCAGATTTACCAAAGATTATACAGCGGCAACGCTGGCAACAGGCCAGCAAACGGTAGGATTGATTTTTGCCATCATCGTATTCCTCCTTGCGAGTTTATTCGGATTTGAGCCAAAAACTGCTAATCCGCTCACCTGGCAGATTTTCATCTACGCAGCCATCTCGGGAATTGTTCAATATGCCATTTCCTTTTGGCTCTATCTTTACAGCCTTCGTTATCTCAGCATAGGAAAAGCTTCCCTTTGGCTCACAGTAACGCCGATTTTCGGGTTAACCGGAGCAATGCTCTGGCTCGGAGAACGCCCAGAAGGCCTTGTATTTTTCGGAGCCATACTGATTATCCTCTCAATCACGATCTCCAGGCAGGAAAGATAAGTTCAATTCTGTAAAAGTTTATAGCAAATATGAACAAATAGCCAATAGAGACAATATGTCTCTTTTTGTAACTAATTTGCGCTCTTTTTCGTGCTGTTGTTTGAAACTATCGAATGTCACTGATAGATTTTATCCTATGTTACCGCCAGATTCCGCATTGGCACTCTTAATGCTTATTCTTATTGTATCATGAACTTAGATCCAAACAAACTTACAGAGAAAACGGCTTTGGCTATCGTTGAAGCCCAGAACCTCGCCCGCAATGCAAATAACCAACAGATTGATGTCTGGCATTTGCTCGCCGCCCTGACAGCCCAGGAGCATGGAACCATCTCCGCTATTTTAAGCGAACTTAAAATACCGCTTGATGCCGTTTCCGTTCATATACACCGTGAACTGGAAAACCTGCCACGGGTATCGGGATACGTTGACATGGCACACCTTTATGCTACCGCAGAATTCCAGGAAGCTCTGACGGAAGCAGAGAAAGTACAGAAGGATTTCCAGGATGACTTTCTAAGCGTTGAGCATATTTTCATTGCGATAACCCGCTCAAAAAATCCAGCGATAAAAAAATTTCTGACAGCTTTCTCCATCAACGAAAAAAACGTGATGGCCGTCCTGAAGAAAATACGGGGAAATCAACGGGTCACATCACAGTCTCCGGAAACGACCTATCAGGCCCTCGAAAAGTACGGTACAGACCTGGTAACACTTGCCCGCACAGGAAAGCTCGATCCGGTCATCGGACGTGACGACGAAATCCGGCGCGTTATCCGCATCCTTTCAAGAAAAACAAAAAATAATCCCGTACTTATCGGAGAACCCGGCGTCGGCAAAACAGCCATTGTCGAAGGGCTCGCCCAACGCATTGTCCGCGGTGACGTGCCGGAGAACCTTAAGGAAAAAACCGTTTTTGCCCTCGATATGGGATCGCTCGTCGCAGGCGCTAAATACCGTGGCGAATTTGAAGAACGCCTTAAGGCGGTTTTGAACGAAGTCAAAAACAGCCAAGGCAAAATCATCCTTTTCATCGACGAACTACACACGATTGTCGGCGCAGGAAAATCCGAGGGGGCCATGGATGCCGGTAACATGCTCAAACCGCTTCTTGCCCGCGGCGAACTGCGTTGTATCGGCGCGACAACACTTGATGAATACAGAAAATACATTGAGAAAGATGCCGCTCTGGAACGCCGGTTCCAAACGGTGCTCGTCGATCAACCCAATGTTGAAGATACCATTTCCATTCTTCGCGGATTAAAAGAACGTTTTGAACTGCATCACGGCGTGCATATCCAGGATAACGCATTGGTCAATGCTGCCGTCTTGTCAAACCGTTACATCTCCGACCGTTTCCTTCCGGATAAAGCCATAGACCTCGTTGACGAAGCCTGTGCAATGATCCGTACCGAAATGGATTCCATGCCAACCGAACTGGATTCGCTCAACCGCCGCGTCATGCAACTTGAGATCGAGGAAGCCGCGCTTAAACAGGAAAAGGATGAAGCCAGCAAAAAACGTATGACCCAACTGGCAGGCGAACTTGCCAACACCCGCGAAAAAGCCGCTGTTCTCCGCCGGCAATGGGAAAGCGAAAAAGCAGACATTGAACGTATCCGCAAAGTACGTGAGGAAATTGACCGCGTAAAACTCGAGATGCAATCCGCCGAACGACGCTATGATTTAAACAAACTGGCTGAATTACGCCATGGCAAGCTACCGCAACTGGAGAAAGAACTCTCCGATCTCGAATCGCAGGAAAAAAAGAAATCCGCTGCTGATAATCGACTGCTAAAGGAAGAAGTCTCTGCCGAAGAGATCGCCGATGTGGTAAGCCGTTGGTCCGGCATTCCGGTAACACGCCTTATGGAGAGCGAACGCGAGAAACTGCTTCATCTTGATGATGAACTGCACAAACGCGTCATCGGACAGGATGAAGCGGTGACATTAATCAGCGAAGCCATTTTACGCGCACGCTCGGGCATAAAAGATCCCAACCGTCCGATAGGTTCTTTTCTTTTCCTTGGTCCTACCGGCGTCGGGAAAACAGAATTGGCAAAAGCGCTCAGCGAAACACTGTTTGACAGCGAGCAAAACATGGTTCGGCTTGATATGTCCGAGTATATGGAAAAACACAGTGTCGCCCGATTGATCGGGGCTCCTCCGGGTTACATCGGATTCGAGGAAGGCGGGCAACTGACAGAAGCCGTCCGCAGGAAACCGTATTCTGTCGTCCTCTTTGACGAAATCGAAAAGGCCCATCCGGATGTTTTCAACACGCTTCTGCAAGTCCTTGATGACGGTAGAATCACCGACTCCCAAGGCCGCACCGTTGATTTCAAGAATACAGTCATCATCATGACGTCAAATATCGGCAGCCGTCACCTGCTTGACTTGACCAGCGGCATAACGGAACAGATACGCGAAACCATTATGATGGAATTGCGTTCAGGTTTCCGTCCTGAATTCCTGAACCGCATTGATGATATCATTCTGTTCAAACCGCTCGGATTAGGTGAAATCAGGAAAATCACCGATCTGCTTCTCGCCCAGATAAATAAACGTCTGGCAGACCGTGATATTACGGTCGAACTTGATGATAATGCCCACGATTGGGTAGCCACCCAAGGTTACGACCCTGTTTACGGCGCGCGGCCGCTTCGCCGCTTCCTGCAGAAAAACATAGAAACACAGATTGCAAAAATACTCATCGCGGAAGGACTGGAATCAGGAAACAAGATTCTCTTCTCGGCAAAGGACAATCAACTTTCCTACAAAATCGTTTCATCCGAAAAGAAAGCAAAACCTAAAACGGACGAGAAAAAATAGAATCCTTCACCGCGCATAATGGCGGCAGTAAATCGGTTTTATGTTCTTTATGGTAAAAATAAAGCTACCATGGCTTCCATGGTAGCTTATTATTTATTTCTCTGAGGAAATTTAGTAAACGACTTTATTCAACGGATATTCAATGATACCTTCCGCGCCGAGTTCCTTCAATTGGGGAATGATTTCGCGCACTACCTTCTCATCAATAATCGTTTCAAGCGCAACCCAATCAGGGTTTGTCAATGTTGACACCGTCGGATTACGCAATGCCGGAAGCGCCTTCAGAATACTATCCAGATTTGCTTTCGGAGCATTCATTTTCAATCCGACCTTGGCTGCTGCTTCAAGTGCGGCTCTCAAAAGCATGGCAATCGTTTCGATTTTTGCCCGCTTCTTCGGATCAGCCCATGCATTCTTATTCGCAATGAACTTTGTGTTGGTATAAAGCAAAGTATCGACAATACGCAATTTGTTTGCGCGTAACGAGCTGCCGGTCTCTGTGAGATCAACAATGGCATCGACCAGATCAGGAACCTTCACCTCGGTTGCTCCCCATGAAAATTCCACTTCCGCCTTAACCCCGTTTTCCGCCAAAAAGTTTTTTGTGATTCCGACTACCTCCGTGGCAATCCGCTTCCCCTCCAAATCCTTAACCGTCCTGATCGAACTTGCTTCCGGCACAGCTAAAATCCAGCGTGAACGGGTTGTTGATGCGCGACTGTAAACCAAATCGCAAACTTCCACAACGTCAGATCCGTTCTCAACAATCCAGTCGTACCCCGTTAATCCGCAGTCAAAAAAACCATGTTCCACATATCGGCTCATTTCCTGCGCACGGACAAAACGTCCATCCAGATCAGAGTCATCAATTGCAGGTTTATAGGAACGTGAACTCTTTGTAATATTGAACCCTGCTTTGGCAAAGAGCGCAATGGTTGAATCCTCAAGGCTTCCCTTGGGAAGTCCGAGCATGATCAAGGGTTTATCTGTTGTTGTCATAATTGTCTAAAGTTCAAAAAATCATTATGGAACGGATACGGCCTTTTGTCCAGAGATTCATTACCGTCTCGAATAAGCCGCCTTCAAAGCAATCCGGTATTTGGTAAGCACTTCCGAAAGTTTTGCCTGTTCTTCCTCGGTAACCTGTTTTCCCGCTTTCTCCAGTTGCTCGTCCAATTCGGCCATTTTGTCTGTAAACGTTCTCTGTATTTCACGGGCTCCATCCGCATTGGCACTTTCCAGCTGTTTGGCAGCTGCTTCGATAGCTGCGATCTTCTCCTGCATGACAGCGCTTGCCGATACTACCGGTTGTGACGGCGCCGACTCCTTAGAATCCGCTGTCGTCGATGAAGCTTTATCGCTATTACTGTCTCCGCAAGCTGTCACAAAAATTAAAACAAAAAGGGAAAGGATAATGCTTATACTTTTTTTCATATGTTACGTATTACTCCGAGGAATGATTAAATCAGGAAACACAATTACCTGTTTGTCCTGAAAAGAAAATAAAAAAACCGCCGGATTAACGGCGGTTTTGAAATGCCAAAGGCAAATTATTGTTTGCTCATTGCAGCCTGCATCAGCTCTGCATATTTCGTGGCAAGCTCATTAATTTTCTTTGCTTGAGCTTCTGTCACGGCAGATGTATCAGCATTAGCAGCAGAATCAGCCATTGCTTTAGCCAATTCATTGCTAATTGCTTCTACGTCGCTGGCCTTAGCTGTTTCCAGCTTCTTGATAGCAGCTTCATATGCGCTGATTTGAGCGTCAGCTGTTTTGTTTCCTCCGCCACAAGCTACCAGGAACATAGAGAGAGCGGCTACACAGATCATCATGAACTTTTTCATATGTATATTTGTTAGGATTAATTATACGAAATAAAGGTTATAGTACTAGAATATGTGCCCTGCGGTGTAAAGACAAAATGAACGTTTATTTTCTCACATAAAACCGCCAGGCCTTCTCCGACCAAATAGGGCCGGCATAATCGACGCCAATTCGCGGACCCCGTTGTATTGATTCTTTCGGAAACATGATTCCCGAATCTTCTATCCACAATCCCGAAGACTCTTCCGCTCTGCATTTATTCAATCGCTTATCAATGCCAAAGGATTTGCTCACACGTCCGGGACCGATTGCAACAGTCACTCCCCGAATCAATACGGCAGCCGGATAATCCGGCTCACGCGTCGTCACATTCAACATCCAATGGACACCATAGCATAAATACACATACCAGACACCCGCATCGCCAAACATCACCGAAGTCCGCTCGGTTTTTCCTTTGCTCGCATGGCATGCCTTGTCACTGACCCCGTCATAGGCTTCAGTCTCGCAAATAATACCTTTAATCAAATGACCGTCCTCCATGCGGCGGACAAGCATTTTCCCCAGTAATTCCAATGCCACCGTAGGCGTGTCCCGCCGAAACCACTCCTGTTTTAAAATCGCCATGCAGAGAAATCAATTCTCCCAAAGCGCTTTTACAATAAAAAAAGGGCGGCATGTTACCGCCCGTAAAATAAACTATCTTTTGCTTTTTCTCCTCCTTAAAGCAACCGTTCCCAATAATATCGTTCCCGCGACTATTCCATAAGAGGATGGTTCCGGGAGCGCAGTCAACGTGATATTATCAAGGGAAGATATGCTGGCCGAATCAAGTGTTACTACACCAAGTACATTGACGCCCAATGCCGCATTATATGTGCCCACATAAAGACCCGTCGCCGTACTTAATAATTCACTGAAATCAGAAGCTGACAGTGATGAGCCCGAAGTACTTCCGTTTCCGTCAAACAACAGCGCAAGGATTCCTCCCTGATACTGATAATTCGTATAGAAATTATCCGTCGTCAAATTGACCTCAATCCTGTGCGCGTTTCCATCTTTACTATAGGTGATCGGCGCAGCCACTTTTGTAGCAACACCGCCGATAGAACCGCTGATGACAACAAAATCATTATCTGAAGTATAGAGAGCAAGGCCAATGAGACCCGGGACATCCGCTCTTATGTCAAATCCCAGTGTTCCTCCTTCGTAAAGCGAAAGATTGGTCGAAGGCATCGTAAAAAACAGCGCCCCCGGATCAGCATAGAGCGATACGATAGCGTCATCATCTATCGTCAGATTCTGCCCTGCCGCCGTTAAGGGATACGCAACGGGATTTGCAGCACCAAAGGTACTCCCATTCGTTCGAAGGTAAGACAAAGTCCATCCTTGCGTTGTGGCATCGTTAAAATCCCAATTGACGCTCTGCGCATGGGAACTGGAAACAAGAAGCAATGAAGACAATGCAAAGACTGTTCTCATCGACAATAATTTCGATTCTGTTTTATTCATGGTTAGAATCATTTGAAATCTATACTATAAATATGTCAAATTCAAAAATTTGGATAACTGAAAAACAGATCAATGCCATAGATTCCACGATTAACCCAAGCTCCTTTTGCATCACCTGAACTTGCCAAATGTAATCTTAACCCATTGAATTCAATGCATTATGGCAAGCCTTTCCGAAATCACACAGTATTGCGACCAACGCGTACGCAAAAATGAAATAAAAGATTTTCCCGGAGCCTATAACGGACTTCAGTTTGCAAATAACGGTAAGATCACAAAGATCGGCGCCGCTGTTGATGCCGGCATGCTACCGTTCAGGATGGCGCAGGAGCAAGGCATTGATTTTCTGATTGTCCATCATGGAATGTTCTGGGACGGAGTACGCACCGTAACCGGAAATGTCTATGAAAAATACAAATTGCTCCTGAACGCAAATATTGCCGTTTACAGCGCGCACCTGCCATTGGACGCACACCCCGAAATCGGAAACAATGCCATCATTGCAAAAAAACTCGGACTTCAGGTAACCGGACAATTTGCCGAGTTTGAAAGAACCGCCTGCGGCATTACTACCGCCTTTTCCGGAAACCGCTCCGCGTTGAAGAAAAAAATCGACACTTTGTTTCCCGCTTGCCGCGCGATGGAATTCGGCTCGGAAAATCCTCAAACAATTGCCATTCTTTCAGGCAGCGGTGCCAGTGCATTACCGGAATTGATAGCCAAAGGAATCGACACCCTTATCACGGGCGAAGTAAAGCAAAGCTATTATAATTTCGCCCAGGAAAACAGACTGAACCTTTACCTTTGCGGGCATTATGCCAGCGAAGTTTTTGGCGTTCAGGCATTGGCCGAAGAAATATCCGGAAAGTTCAGTCTCCCCTACGCATTTGTCGCAACCGAATGTTTCCTGTAAACGCTACTCCAACAAGCGTATGCGGTGCAGCGGAAATTCGATCGATACAACAGTGCCGACATCTTTCTGACTGCCTATGCTGATCTGGGCGCCATGGGCGCGGAGAATACGCCGGACAATCAGCATGCCCAATCCGTTTCCGTCATTTTTTGTCGTAAAATACGGCTGAAATATACGCGCCACGTCCTCCTGGCTGATTCCTTTTCCGCTATCGGCAAAATGCAGGTAGATGTTCTGATCGTCCGCGTGACACTGGATTTTCATGCTACCGCCTTCACGCATGGCTTCCATCGCATTCTTGATGATATTGAAGAAAACCTGTTTTAACTGGTTCGGGTCGCCCACAATTTTCGGAATCTCGCTTACCACTTCCACGTTAACGGAAATGCTCAGGTTTTCCAGTTCCTGTTTTTGTATGTGCAAGACATCTTCCAGAACCTGAACCAGATCGGTTTCCTTGAAATCGGGTTCGTTCGGGCGAATCGCCTTCAGGAAATTCTGAATGATTCCGTCCAGCCGGGAAATTTCATCACTGCAAATAGCAAGCGACAGATCCATTTTTTTCCTGGCCTCTGCGTCCAATGATAATTTCTGGACCTGTCTCTGAAGCAACTGCAACTGTATGGAAATGGAATTCAGCGGGTTGCCGATTTCATGGGCTACGCTGCCGGCAAGCAGAACAATCGACGAGGTTTTTTCATTTTCTATCAGTTCAGCCGTCGAAAACTTATCCGCGGTAACATCCGTCAGAATGATCGCAAAAAGTTGCTCGTTGTCTTCCGTAAAAGGGACCATGTACAAGCGGACAAAGCGATGTTCGGGATAATTCAGTTCGATTTCCCTGGAAACGGCGGTAGCATTGGATTCTTCGCCCCATATCGGCAAGGAATGTCTCAATCCGGGAACCAACTTGAACAGGCTGGCCGATGATTTTCCTGACTTCAGTCCGATCATGTTGTTTGCAGCCTGGTTTGAGTATTCGATATACCCCAGTGCGTTTGTCACCAGGATACCTTCGTGAACAGCATTGAAAACCGTCTCCAGCAAACGTCTCTCCCTGGCGAGCCTTTGCACAAGAATCGTGAGGTTAACCGAATCCAGATCATCCAACCGGCCCAGTACTTTATCCAAACTGCTCATACATGAATCAACTATAGCTTATTATAAGGAAGGTTTACTGCCTGCAAGCGACAGGTTCAACAAGGAAACGATCTGTTCCGCTATCGCCTTTTTGAAATCGGGCCCAAAAGAAAGCATCTGTCCCTCACGGGAAAACAGCGTGACCGTGTTCATGTCGCTTTCAAATCCGCTTCCCGAGACACCCACCTGGTTTGCCACAATCCAGTCCAGATCCTTTTCAAGCAGTTTTCGTTTTGCGTAGTTTTCCACATCGTCGGTCTCCGCCGCAAAGCCTACCAGCATTTGCCCTGCCTGCTTTGACCCGCTTATGGTCTTCAGAATATCCCGTGTATATTCAAATTCCACAGTCATGCTACCGCCTGCGGATTTCTTCTGTTTCTTCGGGAAAAATACCTTGGGACGAAAATCGCAAACCGCCGCGGTCATGATCAGAACAGTACATGACGGAAATAATTCGGACACCTTGCCGTACATGTCTTCGCCGGTTACCACGTCATGGCGCAAACAGCCTTCCGGTGTCGGCAATGAAACCGGTCCGGCAACAAGATCAACCTGCCAGCCGATTTTCCGGGCTGCTGCCGCTATCGCAAATCCCATCTTTCCCGAGGAAGGGTTGCTGATATAGCGCACCGGATCGAAAAACTCACGGGTCGGACCGGCTGTGACAAGGCATCTTATTTTCATAACCATACGTTCTAAACATATTTTCCTGAAAATACACCGCAAATTATTCGCATGCAAAGGATGGACAAGCATGCCGCCGTCTGTCATTTGTAAAGGTTTTATATGAGTGAAGCCACGATGCAGTCAGACCAGGGAAAGAAACCAAAAAAGAAGCGGGAAAATATTCTGTTAAACCTTGCCTTTAACATTCTCATTCCGGCAATGCTCATGACAAAGAAAGCCGCTGCCATTGTCGGCTGGAAACCTGAACTCGGCCTCACGGTAGCATTGGCTTTCCCCGTCATTTACGGGATTTATGATTTCTTTGCACGGAAAAAGGTTAACGTTATTTCCATACTCGGGTTTGTCAGCATCCTGCTTACCGGGGGAATCGGATTGCTCAAGCTTCCGGCAGAACTGATTGCCTACAAGGAAGCGACCATCCCCTTGCTTATCGGTATTTTAATCGTCATCACCGCTTCCTCAAAGAAACCGCTCGTCCGGATGTTTATCTACAACGACGAAATCATGCATGTCGATAAGGTAAATGCCCTGCTTGCCGAAAAAGGAACCAAAAGCGAATTTGAATCGCTGATGAAATCATGCACATGGATTCTTGCCGTCTCATTTCTCGTCAGCGCCATACTGAATTTCTGCCTGGCTAAATGGATTATCGTCAGTCCGAGCGGCACCGAGGAATTCAACGACGAACTCAGCCGGATGCACATCCTTTCCTGGCCGGTCATTGTGATTCCCTGCATGGGAATGACCCTCTGGGCAGTTTTCAAATTATTGAACGGTATCCGGCGGCTGACCGGTCTGGAAATTGATGACGTATTTGCCATCGATTTACCCAAAGAAGACAGCCCTTCCACAAAATAAACGGTTTCAAAAAACATTCCTTGACAAGAACGGCAAACACTTTAGAGTTCGGCTCTTCTTTTTTGGGGTGGTAGTTCAGTTGGTTAGAACGCCTGCCTGTCACGCAGGAGGTCGCGGGTTCGAGTCCCGTCCATCCCGCCACCAATTTAAGGAAAAAACTCATGAATATTCATGAGTTTTTTTTGTTTTCAGACGCATGCTACCGTCTCCCGATCCGGTTGAATCGATTGCGCTGTTTACATTTCCGTGAATCGTCATAGCTTTGACTTGTTATGCCTATTGAGAAAGCATTTGTCGGTTTTTGGAATATCACCTGCGAAATAGCTCCGTACCTGCTCGTAAGTTTTCTCCTGAGCGGGATACTGAAGGTATTTGCAGGTGATAAATTCGCAAACCGCTCTGACTCGTTTTCCGATCTCCTCAAAGCTGCCGTCAGCGGATTATTCACACCGGTCTGCTCCTGCCAGATCGCCCAAAAACTGCAATCCCTGCGGCAGGACAAGACCACTCCGGCAAACATCACTTCTGCTATCGTTTCCACTCCTCAAAACAATCTCCAGATTATGGCTGTCACTTATGGCTTGTGCGGATGGCTTTTGACACTCTTTCGCTTTTGCATCGTCATGACCAGCGGATTGCTTTCCGGGATAGCGGTAAAACACTTAATCGCTCCGTCCGCACTTCCGCAATCCCCGGACACGGTAACGTCAGGCAAACCCCAAGCATCCTGCTGCGGCAATACGCCGCAGGATAAATTCTCCCTAGCAAAGGTACGTTTGACACACCCGCAAAAGAAGACGCAGTCTGCATTTTCGCAAATACTTATGCACGCATTTGTTGAGATTCCTGAGACGATTGCCAAGCGGCTCCTCATCGGAATCATTCTGGCTGTGCTCCTGACAGCATTGCTCCCTGAAAATATATTCGCCCAATACCTCGGGACAGGAATACTGAGCCTGCTTGCCGTTGTTCTCCTTTCCTTCTTTCTTCCGCTCTGCGCAATCACGGCAACGCCGTTAGCGGTAGCATGGCTTCATGCCGGCGCGGCACCCGGAACCATTCTGGTTTTTCTCGTATTAGCCCCATCCATGAACCTGCTCAATCTCATGACATTCCGTAAATACCTTGGATGGAAAGCAACCGGCCTTCTGCTCACTGTTTCGATAGCCACAGCATTCATTGCGGGAATACTTGCGAATGGTGTTTCCGCATCCGTCACGCTACAGACTGTCACAAGCGCACATGAGTTACCGCTCATAAAAATCCTGTCAGGTGCAGCCATACTCCTGTTATTATTTTACCAGATACGACCCAGGGAAAAGAAATGCTGCCATTGATGACAGCATACAAAAAACGGCAGCATCTTTCATGCTACCGTCTGTAATTATTTAATAGGACTTTCCGAAAATAACGCGCCGTTTACTCGGCTTGCCCGTAAACGGACAAATGCCCGGTTCTTCAGGCGCATTCAGCGGAATGCAACGGACAGTAACTTTAAGATCTTTCTTTAAGCGCTCTTCCACCTCAGGGTCTCCGCACCAATGCGTTCTGGCAAAACCACCATGGATTTCCGGCTTATCCTCGTTCTTTGGCGTAAAGAAAGCATAGAACTCCTTAACATCATCAATATCACGTGTATTATCCTCACGGAATTGCTTTGCCCGGGCAAACAATCCGTCCTGAATCTCCTGCAAGACAGACGGTAAGCTGGAAACAAATTCATCTGCCGCCATTGATTGACGCATTTTCGGTCCCTGATCACGACGACCGACAAATACCGTACCCGCGGCAACATCGCGCGGACCGACTTCGACCCACATCGGAATACCTTTCTTGATCCATTGCCACATCTTTTCGCCTCCGCGCAAGTCGCGCTTATCCAACTCAACACGCACAGGCTGTTCATCGTAGCGCTGGGACTTGATCTGTTTTTCCAGCTTCCTGCAACATTCCATCACGGCAGCATCGTTTTCATCTCCGCGGAGAATCGGCAGGATGACAATGTGCGATGGTGCAACACGCGGCGGAATCACCATCCCGTCATCATCCGCGTGCGTCATGATAAGACCGCCGATCAGACGCGTTGAACAGCCCCATGACGTTGTCCAGGCGTGCTCGAGTTGACCGGACTCGGAAGTAAACTGGATGTTCGCTGCCTTTGAAAAATTCTGTCCGAGAAAATGCGATGTGCCGGCCTGCAACGCTTTTTTATCCTGCATCATGGCCTCAATGCACAAAGTCTGCACGGCTCCGGGAAAACGTTCCGACTCCGTCTTTTCGCCCTTGATCACAGGCATCGCCATGTAGTTCTCCGCAAAATCAGCATAGACATCCAGCATCCGGTAAGTCTCCTCGATGGCTTCCTCCTTGGTAGCGTGCGCCGTGTGTCCTTCCTGCCAGAGAAACTCCGCCGTACGTAAAAACAGGCGCGTGCGCATCTCCCAACGGACAACATTTGCCCATTGATTGATCAGCAAAGGCAAATCACGGTAACTTTGAACCCAACCGGAAAAAACCTCGCCGATAATCGTCTCGGAAGTCGGGCGGACAATCAACGGCTCTTCCAGTTCCCCGGCAGGAACCAGCTTGCCTTCCGCATTGGCTTCCAGGCGCGAATGCGTCACTACCGCACACTCCTTGGCGAAACCGTCAACATGCGCGGCCTCTTTCTCGATAAAACGCTTCGGGATAAACAGCGGAAAATATGCGTTCTTGTGCCCGGTTTCCTTAAACATCTTATCCAAGGAGTCCTGAAAATGCTCCCAGATGGAATAACCCCAGGGCTTGATCACCATGCAACCGCGAACCGGGCTGTTTTCCGCCAGATCCGCCGCACGGATCACTTGCTGGTACCATTCAGGATAATCTTCCGCACGCGTCGGCGTAATCGCTGTTTTTTCTTTTGCCATAAAATACGTTTCAGAAACTTAACATTTGTTAGAGCGGGTAACCGCTTACATGAACAGGTAAAACCCGATATTTCCCTGGTAGATGCCTATGATGATCACAACAGCAGCAAGCATCCCGAGAAGAAAACGGTACAAGGGTGAAACCACGATGGTCCCGAGCTGGGCGTTTACCGGGGTTTCATCCTTCAGCAACCATTGGGTGAAGAACACTTCGCGCGCCCATCCGAAATAGTAATAAATGGAAATAACCACCCCGACTATCGCTACTGCCAGCAGGGTAAACAAACCCGCCTTGAAGGTTGCAATGAAAAGCAGCAATTTCCCCATGAATCCGGCCAAAGGCGGAATCCCAGCCAGTGAACCCAATCCGATTCCCAGGATACCTGCCAGATACGGCTGGTTCCTGTAAAGATTCGTGTAGTCATCCAGTGTCTGCGCCTCATCATTTTCGTTGGCCACAAAGGTCATCACCATGAATACCGCGAGCGACGCAAACAGGTAGCAGAAAAGATAAAACAATACCGCTTTATCCGCCCATGCTACCGTATATCCGGCCACAACACCCATCAGCAGATAACCCGCGTGGGCGATACCAGAAAGGCCCATCATGCGCTTCACGTTCTGCTGGGAAACCGCTGTCAGGTTTCCGAAAAGGATCGTGACAATCGCAACCGCAATCAGCAAAGGCTTCACCATATATTCGAGACCGGCAAACGGACCGCGAATCAGGTTAAGCAAGAGGATAAATCCTCCGGCCTTTGACGCACAGGCAAGCAAAGCCGTTACGGGTGTCGGAGCCCCCTGGTAAACATCCGGTATCCATATCTGGAACGGAATCGCACCGATTTTAAAGGCGACCCCGCAAAGCACCAGAACAGCACCGGCCTGCACCATCAAATCATGCTTATGAGCAAAAATGAAACTACCCAACTCATTGAAGCCCATACGGTCCAGCAAGAGACCATTGTTGACCTCAGGATTGGTAGCAGCCCCGTAAAGCAGGACAATGCCGAACAGTAACATTGCCGAACTCAGCCCGCCCAGGATCAGGTATTTCACCCCTGCTTCAAGCGAAAATACGCTTGTCCTGCAATAGGCAATCAGCACATAGAATGCTACCGTCACCGTTTCAAGCGCCACAAAGAGCATCACAAAATGGCTGCTCTGGGCGAGTAACATCAATCCGGCGGTAATGATAATGGTCAGGAAATAAAACTCAATGGTCGGCAATTTATGCTTTTTCAGGTAAATGCTTCCCATATAGCTCACAAAAATTCCGCACAGCATGAAAAACACACGCATCACGTCAAAAGTGAATGTCTGCGTAAGCATGCCCCCGAAAAGAATCTCCGGACGTTCCAGCTTGCCGAGATAAAGCTGTTGAAGATTCTGCCAAAATTCAAAGATCAGAAAATAGACCAGTATCGCCCATTGCCCCCATACCGCAAGCCGGCTTATGATACCTTGTTCACGGCGCGGAACGATCATTCCCATGATCAATAAAAGTATCGCGAACACGGCCAGCGCAATTTCAGGAAGGATGTACTGCCACAAATTGGTTTCTGAAAACGTTCTGTAAATATCCAGATTCATAAAAGCCTTATCGTTGAAATTAGCCGTTTACCCCGTTTGACGCTACCGCCGAACTCTGTTCGCCGTAACTTTTCTGGACCCCTTCGTTCAAGGATTCCGAAATGGATTTTGGCCAGAAGCCCACAACAAACAACGCTACCAGCAGTATCAGCGCCGGAACTTTCTCCGACCAGGTGAGATCCTTTGCCGGAACAACAGCCAGCTGTTCGGAAAACCGTCTTGTTTCCTCCCCGAAGAATATCCGGGCGGCGGCACGCAATCCATAGACTGCCGAAATGATTATTCCTGAGACCGCGACTGCGCATACCCACGGACTCATGTTCCACAATGCCGTGAAAATAACCAGTTCTCCCCAGAAATTCGCAAATCCCGGCAAGCCGATGCTCGCCATGGTTCCGGCGACAAAAAATGCCGAAAGGACCGGAGCATGCTTTGCCAGACCACCCATTTCATACATGTCATAAGTATTCGTCCGGTGGTGGATCGATGTCGCCAGGAGGAACAGCAATGCTACCGATAAACCGTGACCGAACATCATCATGACCGCACCGGAAATGCCCATCACCGACACCGTGGCAATACCGAGGAACGCATAGCCCATATGCATTACGGATGAATAACCCAGCATAAGTTTCAAATCCCGTTGCGCCATCGTTACAAACCCGATGATAAGCACGTTTCCGAGCGCAAGCCATACCAATGCATGACTCCAATGCGCCATTCCCGCAGGAAGCAACGGATAAGCGATCTGTATAAGACCGTATAATCCGAACTTTTTCAGCACACCGGCATGCAGCATTGCAGCCGAGGACGGGGCGGCGGCGTAACCGCGCGGCGCCCACGAATGAAACGGAAAAAGGGAAACAAGGATACCGAACCCGAACAGAAGCAGTCCCGCAATGGTTTCTCCCGTGAATCCGGTGATTGCCTGTTGCGCAAACGTCTCGCGCAAGGTAATCAGATCAAAGGTGTCTTTCCCTGAAGTCGTATGCAGCGCAATCAGCCCCGCAAGCGAAAGCATGGCGCCAAGCGTCAGGTAAATGGTCATTTCCATCGCTGCTGCGCGGCGGCCCCGGCCACCCCACAAACCGATCATGATAAAGGTCGGGATAAGCGCCAGTTCGTGAAAGAAATAGAAGAAGAAAACATCCACGCTCGCAAAAACGCCCATCAGGCCGCCATGCATGATCAAAAGCAATGTCAGATAATCGACCTTGCGTTCTGCCTGCGATTGCAATGCGTATAACCCGGCAGCCAGTCCGACAATCGACGCCAGCAAATACAAAGGAAGTCCGACCCCGTTCAGCCCCAGGTGCAAATAAACACCGATCGCTTCAAGTCCCAGGTTATAATTGCAATCGAATGCATAACCCAACGCATTCGCTGACGACGGAAACGCGATTGCCAGCTTGACAGCAATGGCAAAGGGAGCAGCAAAACCGATCAAAGCCAGGAACTTGGATACTCCTTCGCAAAGATTCCCGCACAGGAGGAGAACGCCCCCGATAGCCAGCGGGATTAAAATTGATAACTGTAAAAGTAAGGAATCCATAAACGTAAAATACTGAAGGTTAAGTCCTTATTTCAACCATCCTGAAGCTAGAGCCCAGTAAACCAGCAAGCCGAAGGCAAACCAGTAAACATAGGCTGTTACACGTCCGACATGCAGTAAGCGCAAACTCATGCTGCACGCAGCCGCAATACCCGCAATACCGCGCACCATCAAGCCGCCGATAAGCAACATATCCAGGAAACCCAGCAGTGAAGCAAATCGGTCCTGTATCTTGGCAACGTAATAGTTATAAATTTCGTCAAACCAGAGCTTCTTTGAAAGGAATTTGTAAATCGAAGGAGCCTTCTTGTTCAGCATGTCTTCCTTCGGACCCCGTCTGTAAATCATCCATCCGCCGAACAATCCGCACACACCGCAGGCAATTGAAACCGCCATCACAAAATCCATGTGTGTCGCCTTGACGGGAAGACCTTCAAATACCGAAGCCATCAGGTCATGCGGCAGCATGTGCTTTTCAAACAGGGAGCGGGCCATTTTCGGATAAAGCCAATAGAAACCGCCGATCACCGCCAAAACCGACAAGACAATCAACGGCAGCACCATGATGACTCCGTTCTCACGCGCATGCTCTGACGAATGCGATTTCGGACTACCCAGGAAAGCAATAAAGAACAGACGCATCATGTAAAACGCGGTCAGGAAAGCAGTCATCACCAATAATCCGAATGCTACCGGCGAACCGACATAGGCCACTGCCAGGATATTGTCCTTACTGTAAAAACCCGAGAGATAAGGGATACCGGAAATAGCCAGTACACCGACCAGGAAGGTCAACGTCGTTATCGGCATCTTTTTCCACAACCCGCCCATCTTGAAAATATCCTGTTCATGGTGGCAGGCATAAATCACCGAACCCGCACCGAGGAACAGCAACGCCTTGAAGAAGGCGTGTGTCGTCAGATGGAACATGGAAGCGGCGGTACCATAAGCCGCATGCAATTCCGGCCTGACCATGACACCCATGATACGCGGATCGTTGAAACTCGTCGTCAAAGTACAGCCGATACCGAAAGCGGCCACCATGTAACCGAGTTGGGAAAGAGTCGAATATGCCAGGATCTTTTTGATGTCGTTGACACCGAGAGCACAGAAAGCCGCATACACGGCTGTGGTGACACCGACGGCTGCAACCACGTTTGCTGCATACGGCACCCCGGTCATCACATTTTGACCGTCAATAACCGTATACTGGGCAACCGAATAGAGGAATGCCAGTTTTCCCAGAAGATAAACTCCCGCCGCGACCATCGTCGCCGCGTGTATCAACGCGGAAATCGGCGTAGGACCTTCCATCGCGTCAGGCAACCAGACATGCAAAGGCATCTGGGCGGACTTTCCGAGAACGCCGCAGAAAAGAAGCAGAGCCGCTACCTGAAGCATCTCGAAATTCGCAAGGGAAACATTCGTGATCTTTGACAACATGACACTGAAGTTCGTGGTTCCGAACAACCAGTAGCAAAGGATGATTCCCAGAAGAAAACCGAAGTCGCCGACACGGTTCACGATAAAGGCCTTTTTTGCCGCTGCCGCAGCAGACGGTTTTGTCAGGTAATGCCCGATCAGCATGTAAGAACTGAAACCCACAAGTTCCCAGAAGATAAACATCATGAACAGGTTGTTCGAAAGCACGATACCCGTCATTGAGAACATAAAGATACTCATGCCGCCAAAGAAACGGCCGCGATTTTCATCCTCCCGCATGTATCCCATCGCAAACACATGAATCCAGAAACCGACAAACGTGACGACGAGCAGCATCAGGCTTGTCTGTGAAGTAAGCGAATAGCCGAGATCAAGCGAGAAATTACCGAAACGCAACCAGTTCCAGTTCACTTCCGGAACAGCGGCAGTGCCAGGCAACACCTTGTAGAACAAATACAGGCAGAGTCCCATCTGTACACCCGCGGATGCCACGGAAACCAGGGAAGCCAAAAGTCCTCTCTGACGGCAAAAGCAGGCAATCAGAGCCGCTGCTGCCAACGGAGTCAGCAAAATGGCCAATAAAATGTGAGTAACTGTGATATCCATGACTAATCCCTCAGTCCGTTAAATTCATCAATCGCTATTGTCCCGCGTCTGCGGAACAAGGTCACGATAATGGCTAAACCGACCGCAACTTCCGCCGCGGCAACGGTAATGATAAAGAAAACAAAAACGGCGCCGTCCATGCTATTATTGAATCGCGAGAAAGCAACCAGGGCAACATTGGAAGCTGTAAGCATAAGCTCCAGCGACATCAGCATCACAAGTGTATTCCTACGGATCAACACGCCGAGAAACCCGATTGCAAAAAGCAAAAAGGCTATAACCAGATAAGCATTCAAAGTGATTGTCATTTTATTTCCTCCTTGTTTGCGTCCTCTTCGGCCACGTACTTCTTGCTGATAACAATCACTCCGACCATTGCAGCAAAAAGCAGGAATGCTACCGTCTGGAAAACCAGCATGTATTTGGAAAACAACAGATACCCGTATTCTTTCAGTCCCGTGCTGTATTCCACTGCCGAGCCCTCGGACACCGTTGCCATTTTACCTTCGGTCAGATTCAGGTATCCGCATGTCTTTAACACGTAAGCACCGGCGGCAACCAGGAGGGCAAAGAAAAACAGGCCGGCAAGCACGCGGCACATCCTGACTGCTTTTTTCGCCTGCGAGTCGACGTCCATCAGCATGACGATGAACAGGATCAGAACCATCACGGCCCCTGCATAGACAACAATCTGCAAGACAGAAAGCAGGTATGCCTCCAGCAGCAGAAAGATCCCGGCAACGCCGAGCAGCGACACGATCATGCTCATCGCGCTGTTCAGTGAGTTGCGTTGCAAAACCATGCTAGCGGCTCCACCGATAACCATGGTTGCAAACAAAAAGAAAAAGAACTCTGTCATAAAATTTTATTGAATCAAAGGTGTTGGTTTCCGTTGTATCAATGTTCATTGCCATGGGCGGCGGCATCGCGCTTATGATCCCATTTCAAATGTTTGTCGGGCAAGATACCGCCCATCTCGTAAAGCTTGGCTTTTCTGTTGACGCACGTTTCACGGTCATACCCGTTGATCGTAAATACATTCTGCAAAACAATAGCTTCCTCCGGGCAAACCTCCTCGCACAATCCGCAATAAATGCAACGCAGCATGTTGATCTCAAACTCCTTCGGACGTTTTTCCACGTGGGCATTCGGATCCGTCACGTCAATATCACCGGGAGTGATCCGGATGGCTTTCGGCGGACACACAAACTCGCACAACTGACATGACACGCACTTTTCGCGCCCGAACTGATCCTTGACCAGAGTCGGAGCTCCGCGGTATTTTTCAGGGAGAACAGGACGTTCCTCGGGATACTCCAGCGTAATCGGCTTACTGAAAAGATTGACCAGAGTAATCTTTAACCCGCTCAGGATTTGAGGGATGTAAGTCCTTTCCGCCCAATTGAGCGGCCTACGCTTCATCACTTTTGTTTTTCCTGCCATAAGATGCTTTATTTAAAGTATTTGTCTATCGCCCCGATAAGGATGATGTTGAACACAAAATTGACCAAAGCAAGAGGCAACAAACCTTTCCAGCCAAGGCGCATGACCTGGTCATAGCGGAAACGCGGAATAGTCCAGCGAACCCAGATAAAGAAAAACACAAGAAAGAGCGCCTTTGCACACAACCAGCACATGCCGATCAGCCCGCCCCAGATACCCCAATCCGCCCAGGGAGTCGGCAATCCCGGAAGAAAATTCCATCCGCCAAGGAAAACCAGCGAGAACAAGAGTCCGGCAATAACCATGTGCGAGTATTCCGTGATAAAGAACAATCCGAACTTGAAGCAGCCGTATTCGGTAAAGAATCCGCTGACCAGATCCGTTTCGGATTCCGGCATATCAAACGGGAGACGGTTTGTTTCGGCAAACAGACAGATCAGAAACAGAAATGCCGTAAGGGGCTGCACAAGGATGAACCAATAGTTCTGCTGCGCCTCAACGATGTTTACCAGGCTTAACCCGCTGACTCCCGATCCCGGTGTGCTTACCCAGACAAACACGGACAATGCGGACAGACTCAAAGCCAGCTCGTACGAGATCATTTGCGCCGAGGCGCGAACACCGCCCATCAACGAATACTTATTGTTTGATGCCCATCCGGCCATGATAGCCCCATAAGCGCCCAATGAAGCCATCGCAAAAAGAAGCAGGAGTCCGACATCCACATTGGCAAGGATGAAAGGAACCTTTTCGCCGGCCGCATTGATATAGGAACCCATCGGAATCACCGACAAGGTCAGCAGGGCTGGCGTCATTACCAGAACCGGGGCAATCGTGTAGTAAAATTTGTTTACATGCCCGGGAAACGGCTCTTCCTTCAGAAGAAACTTCATTCCGTCGGCAATCGGCTGGAATAAACCGAGACGCGTAAGCATCCGGCCCAAGACCGGAATGCTGCCGATAACAGGCAAGGTTGTGCGGTTCGGACCCACGCGGCGCTGTATCCAGCTGGCCACTTTACGTTCGGCCAGGACCGAGTACAGACCCGTCACCATGACAACCACGATGAACAACAAGGCAAATCCCGTTCTGATCAAAATATCTATGATTAAATCAACATTCATAATCTTAAATCATTTCATCCTACCGTGTTGTTCATTTGGTTCCGGGAAAGTGAAGTCCCTTGGATTTTTCCGGAAAATCAAGACCGGAGAACGCGCTTCCGTCGACAGGAACGCCAAGATCCCCGATTGATTCGAAACGAATTCCGGAAAACTGAGGAATTTCTTCAGCAAGATGTTTCCATACAGCCGCCATGGAATGACCGTCAACAAACAGACCAAAGGCACCCAGTAACCTCGAAAGCACATCGCTCATATGCAGAACGCCCGCGGGAGCGGGTATGGCCTCCGTAAATCGCTGGAGCCGGAACTGGTAATTCACAAAACTGCCGCTTTTTTCAAAGACAAGCGTTGTCGGGAAAGCAATGGTCGCCATCTCCGCGGTAGCATTCCATTGATCACCGAAGTAAATGATATTGATGTTGTCCAAAGCGGATTTATCCAGCTTGGAGCCGATATCCTCATTGAACACCACCAGCGTTTTCACCTCGCCCGAATAAACAGCCCCGACAACGGAATCAGCCGATGTTTCCGGCAAGGATTTGATCAGGCCGGCCAGCAAGGCGCCGCGCACATTCGGCGTACGGTCTTCCGACAAAAGCAATCCGTCGGCTTCATCCAGGTGCGCCATATAAAAAGTTTTCGCCTTCGTGGCATCAGCCAAACGCTTGAGCAGGTAGGCTTCCTCCACGGTAGCACCGCCATTGCCGACAACCGCCACATGCCCTGCTTTCAGGCAGGCAACAGCTGCCTCTACCGCAGCCTCTACGGAAACATGAGCACCCCGCAACAGATAGTTTTTTAAACGGCCGGGCGCATCGACCTGTTTATATAATTCGCGCCCGCTGTCCGTCATCCACGAATCATTGACGGCCGTGTTTTCACGCGGCGTAATGCGGTGAATGACCCCTTCGCGGCTCCATAACTCCGTGTTTGTACCCACACTGCTTTCCGCGCAAATGCTTTTTGTACGCTTGAGGAACCATACACGCATCCTGAAACGGAAATCACGGCTGGTCAGCGCGCCCACCGGACAGATATCCGTTACATTCAGGGAGTAATTGTGATTAAGCTCGCGTCCCGGATAACAAGTCAGGGTATTATACGAACCACGGTTTACAAAACCGAGAACATCCTCGCCGGCAACATCACGGGTAAAACGGATACAGCGGGAACACAATACGCAACGCTCGTCGTCAAGCATCACGCGCGGACCGAGCACGGTGCGTTTCGGTTTTACCACCTTATTCTCGGTAAAACGGCTGCATCCCCGGCCATAGCCCGAAGCATGCTCCTGCAACATACATTCACCGGCCTTGTCGCAAATCGGACAGTCAAGCGGGTGATTAATCAGTAAAAATTCCATCACGCTTTCACGGCAGTTGTCGATCGCGGACGACTTCGTCCTGATGTGCATTCCGGGAGAAACGTTTGTCGCACATCCGATGACAGGCCTCGGGGCCCAGGCGATCTTGGCGCTACCGTCTTCGTTCTTCATCATCTCGCCCGTCTTGGGATCCTTTGCAGGGGTCCCCATCTCGATAAAGCACATGCGGCAGCTTCCCGCGACCTTGAGGTGCGGATGATAACAATAATGTGGAACTTCCTTCCCGTACCGCTTTGCCGCTTCAATAGCGTTGATGCCTGCCGGAACCTTGGCTTCGGCACCATCAATATTGATCGTTATTAGGTTTGTATCGCTCATTTCTTTGCGCTTCTGCGGTTAATTTTAAATCAGAGAAAATTCTTTGCTGGGATTGATCCCTCCCGTTGCCTTGTTTTCAAACTCCTCGCGGAATTTTCCGATAAAGGCCTGAACCGGCCAGGAGGCGGCCTCGCCAAACGCGCAAACCGTACGTCCGCAAATCTGGTCAGCCACGGACAGAAGCAGCGCGGTATCCTCGGCATGCGCTTCCCCGTGTGTCATGCGTTCCGTGATCTTTTTCATCCAGAGGCATCCTTCCCTGCACGGCGTGCATTGCCCGCAGCTTTCGTGCGCGTAAAATGCGTTCAGGTTGGCCAGGGCTTCCACGCTGTCGGTCGAATCATCCATCACAATGACACCGCCGGAACCGGACATGCTACCGACAGCCGCAAGCGAATCAAAATCCATCGGAATATCTTCCAGGCCCCAGTCAAACGCGGTCCCGTCGCGCAGCTTTCCCGTGAAACGTTCTCCTGCTTTCAAGACCTTCGAGGAAGAACCGCCGGGGATGACAGCCTTCAGCTTTCTGCCCGGGCGCAAACCGCCGCAGACATCATAAATCAACTGTCCCAAGGTCACGCCGCCGCAGGCAAATTCATAATAGCCCGGCTTCATCACATGACCGGAGATCCCCCAGATACGGGTGCCGGTATTATTTGCCGTACCGATCTTCGCGTATTCTTTTCCGCCCATGTCGATCACATGCTTGACGTGACAAATGGTTTCCACGTTGTTCACGATGGTCGGGCATTGGTACAGGCCAAGGACTGCCGGAAAATACGGCGGCTTAATGCGCGGATACGGACGCTTGCCTTCCAATGACTGAAGCAATCCGGTTTCCTCACCGCAAATATAGGCTCCGGCACCGCGGTGGACAACGATATCACAGGAATAATCACTGCCCAAAACGTTGTTACCGACAAAATGCTTCGCGCGGGCTTCCTCAATCGCCCGTTTCAGGATGCGTGCGCCCTCATACATCTCGCCGCGAATATAAACGAACACCTGCCTGGCCTGAATCCCGTAAGCGGAAATCATCAGGCCCTCGATAAACTGATGCGGGTCTTTATAAATGATCTGGCGGTCCTTGAATGTGCCCGGTTCCGATTCGTCGGCGTTGGCAACCAGATAAATCGGTTTACCTGACTTCCGGTCAAGAAATCTCCATTTCAATCCTGCGGAAAATCCTGCCCCGCCGCGGCCGCGCACTCCGGAATCAAACACCTCCTGGCAAATCGTTTCCGGTTTCATGCCGAATGCCTTCGTTAAAATCGAATAGCCGCCGTTACGCATATAACAATCGATGTCATTCGTATAGCCCTCGGCATCGATATGCTTGAAAATAAGTCTGAGTTCCTTTGCCATAGTATCGTAGGTAGGTTACGCAGGAGTTCCGGGAATAGGGTTTTCAACCGTGCCGCCCTTTGCCTGGGCCTTGATCTGCTCGGCAAATTGTTCGACGGTAGCATCAGGGGTGATGCCCTCGTACATGGTTTGGTCAACCACAACAACGGGAGCGCGTCCGCAATTGGCCTGGCATTCGACAAACTCCAGGGAAAACACGCCGTCCTCGCTCACCGCATTCAGCTTGCAGCCGATCAGTTCCTGCAGGCGCTCGGCCGTCTTGATGCTGCCGCGCAACGCACACGGTAGCGTACGGCACACCTTGATCTGGATTTTTCCGGCCGGTTCCTCGCGAAGCATCGGATAAAAGGTCACCAGGCCAAGGATGTTAATGGCTTCCATGCCCAGTTTATCGGCAACCCACTCCATCTGGCTGCGCGAGACATAACCGCATTCTTCCTGTATCAGATGCAGGATGGCCAGGCTCGCGCTACGCTTCTCAGGATAACGCGGAATCAGGGCGTCTATGGCATCGAGTGTTTTTTGCGAAAGATTCATGGTTTTAAAATATTAACGATCGGCTTCACCCATGACGAAATCCAAGCTACCCAGGATTGCAGGGATGTCGGTTATAAAATGACCGGGAACGATTTTCGGCAGGATGCTCAGCGAACAGAAACTCGGTCCGCGGATTTTCAGGCGGTAAGGAACACCCCCGCCTTTGGAACAAATAAAGAATCCAAGCGCGCCTTTGGGGTTTTCCGCCTCAAAATACACCTCCCCGGCCGGCATTTGCGGGCCTTCGGTCACAATCATGAAGTTCTGGATCAATTCTTCCATGCGCGTCAGCACCTTGCTTTTCGGCGGGGCAAAGATTTTCCTGGCTTCCTCGCAGTAATACGGCCCGTCGGGAAGCTCCCTGATGGCCTGGCGGACAATGCTTACGCTCTGGCGCACTTCTTCCATGCGGACGATGAAACGGTCGTAGCAATCGCCTTTTGTTCCGACGGGAACATCAAAATCATACTGTTCGTACCCGCTGTAAGGCTGGTCGCGGCGCAGGTCAAAATCCACTCCCGCAGCACGCAGGTTGGCTCCGCTTAAACCGTGCGCCTGCGCCACTTCCTTGGAAATGGTCGCAATGTTCTCCGTTCTGTCCCAGAAAATCCTGTTGCGGGTCAGAAGCGCATCCACCTCGTTCACGGTGGCAATCGTGTCTTCCATGACACGCAGGACGCTATCCGTCCAACCGTCAGGCAAATCCCTGGCCAAACCGCCGATACGGGTAAAACTGGTGGTCAGACGCCCTCCCGCAACCTGCTCAAAAAGCGTGTACAGTTTTTCACGGTGATTCGCGCAGTACATGAAAATCGTCCATGCTCCCGTGTCCATCCCGTAAACCCCCAGGCCGAGCAGGTGCGACGAAATGCGCGCCAACTCGGCGACAATCACGCGGATCGCCTGGCAACGGGCCGGGATTTTCAGGCTCGCCAGTTTTTCGACCGCAATGGCATAGGCCACATTGTTCGCCAGGGGAGCAAGGTAATCCAGACGGTCCGTGTAGGGAACAAACTGGTTGTACGTCATGTTCTCGGAAATTTTTTCCGAACCGCGGTGCAGATAACCGATAACCGGGTCACATTTTGTGACAACATCCCCGTCCAATTCCAGGACAAGACGCAAAACCCCGTGAGTAGCCGGATGCGAGGGCCCCATGTTCAGGGTCATCTTCTCGCCAAGTTCACCGTCTTCGGAACGGGCGGCAATATCGCCGATAGAAATTTCTCTGGTGCTTTTCACGTTTATTCCTCTGTTGGTTTGATTTTCCTGTCGCTCCAGCTCTGGTCTCTCGAATGCGGCTCCCTGTCGCCTGCCGTGGAAGCCTGGGCAGCCGTGAACGGACCGCCCGCCATCGGGACCGGGCGTACCTTTGCGTTATACTCGGTGCACACTTCCTTGAAGCGCTGACGCATATCCTCGGACGGGAACTCGGCATCTTTTCCGGCCAACGGAAAATCCTTGCGTAACGGATAATGCGGATAACCATCCCACATCAGGATACGGCGCAAATCGGGATGCCCGGTAAACCTGATACCGAACAAGTCGTAGGTTTCGCGCTCATGCCAATCGGCCGCAGGCCATATCCTGGTCACGGAAGGCAGTTCCGGCGACTCGTCGGACTCACACGCTACCGCGAGGCGGATAAAGGTACGGTATTCGATCGAATACAGATGGATAATAACCGTAAAACGGGGACTGGTATTCACATCCCAGTCAATGGCGGTCACATTGCACAGAAGCGAAAACCCGAACTCATTCTTAAGCGATCCGCACAGCTCGAGCAAATGCTTCACCGGAACATCAAAAGCCGGATAATCCAGGCTTGGCCGTTCCTTCAGGAAATTATATTTGGAAAGTAAAGACGGTATCATGGGACATCAAATTTATGCCGTTTCCTGTTTCCCGGTAGCATAATCACGGTCAAGGATACCCTTGAACGAACGCTCCCCGGCTATCTTTTTCTGCAAAGACATCAACCCGTCGAGCAATGCCTCGGGTCTCGGCGGACAACCGCTGATATAGACATCCACCGGGATAATCCTGTCCAGGCCCTGCAAGGTCGAATAACTGCGGTACATACCCCCCGTGGACGCGCAGGCGCCCATCGCAATCACCCATTTGGGTTCCACCATCTGGTCATAAATACGGCGCACGGACTCCGCCATCTTGTAAGTAACCGTCCCGGCGACCAACAGACAATCGGACTGGCGCGGGGAAAAACGCATCACCTCCATTCCGAAACGGGAAATGTCAAAACGCGACCCCCCTACGTGCATCAGCTCGATGGCGCAACAGGCCAATCCCATGGGCATCGGCCACATGGAACACTCACGCACCCAATTGACCACCGCATCCAACCGGGAACAAACCACGCCGCTTTCAATTCGATTTTTTACTTCCGTCTCTGTCAGGGCTTTTGTCATATTTTGAGAAAATGCTTGAATGAAAGGGGACGATTAAAACATCCGAAAAGCCTGAAATCAAGCCGAGAAAGTCGCCCGCCATTACTGAAACAGCGTCGCAACAGAATAAAAAAAGGCCGGTAGCATCCGCTACCGACCCTTGAAATCGCTTTATTTTCTCTATTTCTTGGAGAAACGGGCGATGAAACCGCCTCCCTTGCTCATCTTGATCACAAGTTCTTTCTTGTTATCCACCACCGCATCCTGAAGGATAACGTCCTGGTTTTTCTCAAGGTTGTCCGCAACCATGGATGCATTGTACTTGCCTTTATCGAGAAATGTCAGGTTTACCTTTAACTCGCGGGCTTCATGACCGTTCATGATGGCAACAAACCAGGTATTACCGTAACGGCGGGCAAAAGCGGCGACTTCGCCGATTTCACTCTGCGGCAATACAACCGTTTCATCCCAGACAGCCGGAATGCTTTCGATCATGTTTCTTGCCGGGTTCTTCAGGATAGCCTCCGGATTGGCGCCATAGCACAGGAAAGGAGACGTGAAGATGGCTGCGGATGCGATCTGGTGCGGCCAGGTGGTTTCCTTCTGGGCAATATTCGTCAGGCTCATCGGCGTGTAATCGGCATGACCTGCCAGATAACGGGTAAACGGAGCCCAGGTGTCCTGGAACGGCCAATCATTGCTGTTTTCCAGCCCGCGAACCCCTTCGCGTGTCATTTCATTCGGCCAGGTACGGGTTTCCCCGGTAGGTTTCGGCATACCGTGAAAATCAACCATGAGCCCGAGTTCGGCAGCATCTTTCAATGCATCCTGACAGTATTTGATAACGGTCTGGTTTTCATGGTCAAAAAAGTCCAGCTTTACACCGACGACCCCGGCCTCCTTGCACTTTTTAAGGAATTCACGTTTGTCTTCCTTGCGCTTCAGGTCAATGAGGTCAGCCCGGTCATAGGCTTTCCAGATCCAGATCTTGACGTTTTTCTTGTTTGAATACTCGACAAGCTCCCTGATCAGCTCCCATTTGTCCTTGCCGCCATCGGTCCATTTTTCCCAGCCTTCGTCCACCAGATTGTATTCAAATCCCAGCTCGGAAGCATAGTCCGTGAACTTTTTCATGTTTTCAAACGAAACCGGACCGTTTCCGGCAAGCCAGGACCAGACACAGCGTCCCGGTTTTATCCAGGGCGTGTCAAATCCCTGCGGAAAAAGCTTCTTGTCATAGCTTGGCGACACATTGTGGACAATATCGTTGTTAACCAGGCTGTTCAGGTCATTGC
The DNA here is from genome assembly GCA_031552815.1 of Opitutales bacterium. Taxonomy (GTDB): domain Bacteria; phylum Verrucomicrobiota; class Verrucomicrobiia; order Opitutales; family JAVBMG01; genus JAVBMG01. The sequence continues at coordinate 130,455 of JAVBMG010000005.1, read as the reverse complement.
CTATCATGATGACACGCCACGGAGTAATCACGTCACCTTCCACCGTGGCTGTCCCGTTCAGCTTCGCCTTGAAGCTGCCGTTGCCTTCGCTCACAAGCGAGATACCGGCAAAACTGGTCAATCCCCCCTCGGTGATTGACGCATAACCGCCATCCGCCAGCTTGATCGTCAAAGGCGGTCCGATGGTCTGTCCCGGGTTGAAATCCCCGACCTTTGTCTTCCGTCCGCCGCCTTCATAATTATTGATGTCGCCTTGCCAGTAAGCTACCGCGTCCATCGGGAGCACAAAAGCCGTATTATCCGCCTCGGTTACGCTTTTCCCTTTGTTTTCCACCACATAGCGGAAAGCCACCCCGTTGTTGAACACACGGACATCCACGGCATATTTGAAGTTTTTCCCCTTAATGTCGATCATTGCGCCGTTATAACGGTTGACCGCCTTGCTGTGGTTACCCCGCCAGGGATACGTTTCATCCGCCTTGTAACGGCTGGTACGGCTCAGGCTGCTTTCCGTCACGGTATCTTTCCCGTCTATCGTCAGGTTCAGCACCGAATCCCTGACCACGGTATCCCCGATGAAACGAATGTCATAGGTCAGCGAATGATTATCATCGGACAATTCGAAGCGTATGGACTGGTTTGGACTGTCCACAGTGATTGTTTTGGCTTCAGCCAACGCGTGCATGGTAAACGCGCACAAGGGAAGCACCAGGCATTTATGAACAATTCTCATTTTGATATAGGTTAAACGGTTAAGCAAAAAGACGTCTCAATTGAAAGTTAAGTGAAACACGCTTCCGAGAGCAAGCGTTTATCTGGTAAAATCCATAGAAGAAAAAAAGTTTCAACTTGACCGCCTGGCATTTAAATAAAACACTCCCCATCCGTAAGCATTAATTCTTTTAAGCCTTCCGCTTATCCTCCCGTTTCCAAGCATTTTCCGATACCATTTATGAATTGTTTCCTTCTCCCGTTTCTCATTCCGTTGACATTCGTTAACGTCATAGACCACAGCCTGAATTCCTATGATAGCGCCTACGTGACCGAGGCGCCGGCGTATGAAGATTATGACGACGGGGAGATCGCCATCGCGGTTGCCGCCGATCCTGAAGACGCAACCGGTGAGGAGGATGCTACCGCGGAAGATGAAGCGTATTCGGAAGAAACACCCCGCAAGTTACGTTTTGACGTTTATACCTACAAGGACAGCGATGCCGATATTTATGAACGGGCGGATGATTTGCTGCACCGTATGACTGTCGATGAAAAAATCAGGCAAATGACGATGAACAGCCTGCCGGGCTTTGTTCAAGACGGCGGATTATACGGAGCCTGCGACAGTCCCTTCCTGAGCGTGGAAGAAATCGCCCGCCAATCGCTCGCCGCCAAGCAATTTGCCCGCGAAGAAACCCAACTCGGAATCCCGCCCATGCAGCTTGCCGAAGGACTGCACGGACTTCTCGCCTACGGCGCAACCATTTTCCCGCAAGCGATCGCCCAAGGCAGCACATGGAATCCCGAACTCATTGAGCAAATGGCATCCGCTATCGCCGTCGAAGCTACTGCCGCCGGCGTAGATCAGTTGTTATCCCCTGTTTTCGATGTCATCCGCGACCCGCGTTACGGAAGAACGGAGGAATGCTACGGCGAAGACCCATTCCTCGTCGGTACCATGGGCTGCTCCTTTGTTATCGGCGCCCAGGGAGACCCGGAATCCGTCAGCTACGGAAAACTGGAAGAGAACAAGGTGTTCTGCACGGCAAAACATTTCGGCGCCTACAGCGTCCCGCTTGCCGGAATCAATCTGGCTCCCGCCTCTGTCGGTGAACGCGAACTGCGCTCCACGTACCTGCTTCCCTTTCAAATGGCTGTCACCCAGGCGCATATCGGCGCGATCATGCCGGCCTACAATGAAATCGACGGCATTCCCGCGCATGAGAACGATCTCCTGCTGAACCGTATCCTTATCGATGAATGGCAGTTTACCGGTTACGTGATTTCCGACTACGGGGCAATCAGCATGCTGCACAGCTTCCACAAAACAGCCAGGGACAGGAAAGACGCTGCCGCGCGCGCCTTCAATCACGGCTTTGGCGTGGATCTGGAGGCGGCACGCCCCGAGGCTTATCCGCAACTGAAGGCGCTCCTGGATGACGATACGCTTTCCACGGATCAAATCGACATGCCCGTACACCAGATCCTGGTCACCAAATTCCGTGCGAATGTTTTTGACAAACCGTATCCCGACCCGGAAACAGCCGCCTCAAAAGTCCATACGCCGGAGCATGTCGACCTCGCGCGCACCCTCGCGGAAGAATCCGTCATTCTCCTGAAAAACGAAAAAGCGATGCTGCCGCTCGACCCGGGCAAGCTGAAGTCCATCGCGGTCATCGGCCCCAACGCCGACCAGGTGCAATACGGTGACTATTCCTACACACGCGACAACCAATCCGGCGTCACCGTTCTCCGCGGAATCCGTGAGTATCTCGGTGATTCCGTACAGGTTCATTATGCCAAAGGCTGCAACCTGACAGGAGCGGACAAGAGCGGTTTTGAGGCTGCCGTCAAGGCAGCCGAAGCAAGCGATGTCGCTGTCGTGGTGCTCGGGGAAAGCAGCGTGATCTTTTCCGGAATCGGCTGGGGTTCCGGTCCCGGCGAAAACGAACCCACCGACCCGTTCACCTGCGGTGAAGGTTACGACGTGACCGACATTAATCCCACCGGCGTGCAACGTGAACTGATCCGGGCAATCCACGCTACCGGTAAACCGGTGATCCTTGTCCTTGTTCATGGCCGCCCCTGGAGCATCACCTGGGAAAAGGAAAATATCCCGGCCATCCTCGAAGCCTGGTATCCCGGCGAACAGGGCGGAACCGCCATTGCCAACATCCTCTTCGGCAAAGTGAATCCATCCGGAAAACTCACTGTTTCCGTCCCCCGCTCGGCCGGACACATTCCTGTTTTCTATAACCACAAGCCTTCCGCAAAAGGAATCGAACGCAAACCCGGAAGCCCTGAAAAACCCGGCCGTGATTATGTCTTTTCCTCTCCCGAACCCCTCTTCCCTTTCGGGTTCGGACTCAGCTATACCACCTTTGCCTACAGCAATATGCATGTGAGCAACGACATTGATACCGGGTCGGGTGAAGACCTTCTTGCGATCGATGTTACCGTCAAGAATACCGGAAACGTTACCGGCAAAGAAGTCGTCCAGCTTTACATCCGCCAGAAATCCGGTTCCGTGACCACACCCGTCAAGTCACTCAAGGCATTCCGGAAAATAGAGATCGAACCCGGGAAAAGCGAAATCGTGTCTTTTTCACTGCGTATGAGCGACTTAAGCATCTGGGATAAGGATATGCAGTTCACGACCGAAGAGGCTGACTTTGACATCATGATCGGCAGCTCTTCCTCGGACATCCGCTGCTCCAAGACAATCAGCACAGTCAAAGATGATGACTCCGAGCACGAAGGCTGCTGAATCATACCGGCACTTTGCATTCATACGGTAACATGCTTCAGCCACAAAGAACGCAAAGAACACAAAGGAAAGAACAGGCTCATGATTCAGACAGTTACCGAGCGTAGCGACTGCCTTGTCATTGACGGAATCAACGCTAATTACATTTTTATGCTTCAAGGTATCGGCTCACGCAAAACAGCATATTGCAACATTTTCCACACAGGGGTCACCGGTCGGTAAACTCATTCATCATTCTGACTATTCTGTTCATTCTGTCAGCAATACCTTTGTTGTAAAAACCAGTTTTCTGAGCCAGTCACCGAGTGTAGCGACGCCTTGCATTCACAGAATTAAACAGAATTGTCTTTGTGCTCCTTGTGTTCCCTGTGGCTCAATTATGCTACCGTCAGTAATATCTTAGCCGCAAAGAACGCAGAGAACACAAAGGGAAGAACAGGCGCATAGTTCAGACGGTTACCGGGCGTAGCGACTGCCTTGTTATTTACAGGGATTATTTTCCAGGCTTTGTGCTCCTTGCGGTTCATTTGTATTCTTTAAATGCCTCAATCGCAAGAAGCCATTCGATTCTTTTGTAAGGCACTGTTTTCCCATGCAGAAAATAAGCTTTTGTGTTCGCTGTGTTTTTCATGGTAGAAACAAGCATTAAAGAAAATAGAAATATCCTCCATTTTATGCAGTAACACTATTATGCAAAAGATATTAATCACGGGAGCGGCGGGTAATCTTGGCGGATTACTGGCACAGCATTTAAAAGACAAGGCGTGCGCACTTAACCTGCTTATCCACAGGAAGGATGTCGCTTCCGAATTAAAAGACAAGAAGCAGATACGGATTTTTCGGGGCAACCTGGCAGAAAAACAAAGTCTGGTTCCTGCGCTTGAGGGCGTTCAGACCGTCGTTCATTTTGCGGGGATCCTCTTCAAGCATAATCCCGAGAAATTCCTGCATACCACCAATACCCGCTATTTCAAAAACCTGCTTGATGTTGCCGCCGAGCAAAAAGTCCGCCGTATTATCCTGATCAGTTTTCCCCACGTGGAAGGTGAAACGACACCGGAAAATCCTGCCAGCGGCAGGCTGGACGGAAACCCGATATCCGTTCATGCACAGACGCGCCTCCAGGAAGAAAAGGAACTGTTTTCGCGCTGCAAGGAACAGGGTATCGAAGCGGTTTCGCTCCGTGTCGGCATGGTTTACGGCAAGGGCATCCTGATGATCGACGGCGCGCATTGGTTTGCACGGCACGGCTTGCTCGGTGTCTGGAAGAAACCGACTTACATTCATCTTATTTCAAAGGATGATTTTCTTGCTGCCACGACAGCGGCCATTTTCAATGCCAGCGCGGAAGGCATTTATCATCTCGGTGACGAAGGCGTACAAACCCTGCAAACCTTTCTCGACGAAGTCACGGACTACTGGAAATGCAGAAAACCGTGGCGTATGCCGGAAGGGATGATTTTCGCGGCAGCCGGTTGCTTTGAATTATGTTCCTTCCTCTTCGGCACGAAAAGCCCGCTCACAAAGGATTTTGTCAGGATAGGCATGATATCCTACTACGGTGATACCGAACGCATGCGAAAGGAATTACTGCCTGAGCTTAAATACAAAACCTTCCGCGAAGGTATTCATACCTTCTGAAATCAGCGCAAGGCTTCCTTCAGCAGGACTTCCGTTGTCGCGGTGTTTCCAAGCTTCTGCATGGCCTTGCGTATGGCCTTGTCCGCATCCGGCAACTTGTAACCAAGCGTAACCAGCGCAGACACCGCATCATTGAATGCCTCGCTCTCGCCCGACGTTTCGGCGGCGGTAGCATACGAGTGCAATTCGCTGTAGGCGGGCAAGCCCTTCTTTGCCGTGATGGTCGCATTGACATGATCCTTCAGCTCGACAACCAGGCGTTCGGCGGTTTTCTTGCCGATCCCGGGACATTTCGCAAGCGTGGTCACATCACCGTTTATAATGGCTTTCTGTAAAAGCGGTATGGACAAATGACTCAGGATTCCGAGGGCGACCTTCGGCCCGACTCCGGATACTTTTTCAACAAGCAATTTGAAGAAATCCTTTTCGGCGTTGGTGACAAATCCATACAGGGTATGGCTGTCCTCCCGGAAAACGGGAACGATCAACAACTTCACCTGCGCTCCTGCTGCGGGTAATTTTTCTGCCGTGGTAATCGGCACCTGCACTTCATAACCGACACCGCTGCACTCGATCACCACGCGCAGCAGTCCCGATTCCGTCAAGATTCCGTTCAGATAGGCTATCATAATACTATTTCAATCCGAGCACATCGCGCATGGAATAAAGCCCAGCAGCCTTTCCCACCGTCCATTTTGCCGCGCGCAAGGCTCCGTTTGCAAAGATACCGCGATCGACAGCGCGATGCGTCAATTCGATACGTTCATTCGGACTGATGAACATGACCGTATGTTCTCCCACGATACTGCCGCCACGGACAGCATGGATTCCGATTTCATCCTGCGTGCGTTTGCCGACATTGCCCAAACGGCCATGCCGTTCATGTTCCCTCGACAAACCGCGCACCTTCTCAATCGTATGCACCAGGTCCATTGCGGTACCGCTGGGCGAATCAATTTTCAAAGCGTGATGCATTTCAATGATTTCCGTCTGGAAACTCTTATCCAGGATTTCCGCGGATTTCTCGGTCAGATAAAACAGCAGGTTCACGCCTACCGAATAATTACCCGCCCAGACAATCGGGATTTTTTTCGTGAATGCCAGAATAGATGCACGCTCTTCCTCTGAGTGACCGGTCGTCCCAATAACCACAGGCTTCCCAAACGATGCTGCCTTTTCAATGACAGACAACGTTACCGTGTGGTGACTGAAATCAATGACAGCATCCGCATCCTTGATTCCCGAAATATCACTTTCCCCGGCATCCGCTTTTCCTGCCAATGAAATTCCGTTCGCATCCAGAGCCGCGATGATTGCCTGACCCATCCGCCCCTTGTAACCATTAAGGAAAATTTTCATGGCGGTGTTATTTACGTGAGGAAAAGAATCTGTCCGCTGCCAATACTTTATCCAAAACAGCCCGGCTTTTCTCGGAGAGTTCGCAGAGCGGCAAACGGACGCTGTCGGAATCAATGATACCGGCCTTTTTCAGCGCATATTTCACAGGAACCGGATTCGGTTCAATGAACAGGTTTGTGAAAACAGGATACAGCTCGCGATGCAGTTTCTCCGCGGTAACATAGTCGCTGCGCAGACACGCCTCGGTGACCGCTTTCACCGATTTCACCCACAGGTTTGACGCGACGCTGACAATCCCTTTTGCGCCAACCGACATGAACGGAACGGTAAGCCCGTCGTCGCCGCTCAAGATGGTGTAATTATCGCCGAGGCGCTGACGCAGCTCGGAGACCTTGGAGACTTGGCCCCCGGCTTCTTTTATCGCGCAAATATGCGGATATTTTTCAAAGAGGCGCACAGCTGTTTCCGTGTCGATACCGATGCCGCAACGTCCCGGAATCGAATAAAGAATAATCGGTTTCCTTGTGATCTCAGCTATTTTTGCATAATGACGGAAAACCCCTTCCTGGCTCGGCTTGTTGTAGTAGGGAGCCACGATCAGGAACGCATCCGCTCCGTTTTTATCCGCTTCGCGGGTCAGAGAAATCGCTTCATCGGTGGAATTTGCGCCGGTACCGGCCCAGACAGGAACACGGCCGGCAGCAGCCTTGACGATTGCCTTGATCACATCGAGATGCTCTTCCATGTCCAGTGTCGGGGATTCTCCCGTTGTTCCCACTGCGACAATTCCGTCTATGCCTTCGGTTACCTGATATTCAACCAAACGCTCGATTCCGGCATAGTCGACTGATTCCCCTTTGAAAGGGGTTACGAGTGCCGTGTATGTTCCGTGCAATGATTTCATTGAAATAATGATTAATTACCGACTTTTTACCCGTTCCTGCCTTGTGTGGCAAGCAGGCATTTTGCCAAGTTACCGTCGCCCGTTCAAACCATAGCTCTCACGCGAACATCCTTTCTCATCTTTTTATTACTTTTGGCTTAACAGATGCTTCCGAATGGCTAATGCTTCCGGTCATGAAAAGCATGACCGGATTCGGACGCGCCAGCCGCGTTCTCAACGATTTTGAAATCAGCATTGAAGTTGCCTCGCTTAACAGCAAGAAGCTTGAGGTTTATGTGGGCGGTCCCAGGGACTGGACTTTGCTCGAGCAGGATTTCCAGATTGTTTCGCGCGAGGTTATCGAGCGAGGAAAGTTAAAGGTAAACGTAAATGTAAAACACCCGACGGCCCAGGTGACCGAAACGGATTTTTCAAAGTTCGAGGAATCATACAACACACTGAAAAATTTCGCGCAATCCTGTAACATTGAGTTTAACCCGGATTCCATGACTCTCTGGCAAATGGCAAACCAGGTCATGCGCCTGTCCGAACTGCCTGACTATGATACCGTGCGCGACGAACTTACCGGATGCTACCGCGAAGCCCTTGAGCAAATGCTTGTCATGCGCGAGACGGAAGGAGAAAAGCTGACCCGTGACATTCATTCGCGGCTAAAATTACTGATCGGTTTTGCAAAGAATATCCAGGAGCTAGCCCCGCGCGTAACGCCTTACCACCGGGAACAATTGACGAAGCGGATTGAGCAGGCGGGATTAACGATCGGTGCCGATGATGAACGCATCACCCGCGAGGTTTGTTTTTATGCGGACAAGTGCGACATCACGGAAGAACTCACCCGACTGAACAGTCACTTTTCCCAACTGGAAAGCTTCCTTGAGGCCAAGGAACCCATCGGCCGGAAAATTGATTTCCTCATCCAGGAAATGAACCGCGAAATCAACACCATCGGCAGCAAGGCAAACTTCCTTGAAATCACCCAGATCGTTGTCGAAGCGAAAAACGAACTGGAACGCATTCGTGAGCAGATCCAGAATATTGAGTAATCCTCCGCCATTCAGAAATGGAATTTCGTTCGTTTCTTGACCGCTGCGCCCGATGCTTCCGCAGAAAAGAAGCAAATACGACGGTCGCATCAAGACATGGCCGCATCGGCGAAAAAGAAGCGGCCCGATTCCTGAAAGACAAAGGACTGGGGGTTCTTGAAAAAAACTGGAAATCGGGACGCGATGAAATCGACATTATCTGCCTTGACGGCAATACGCTTGTCTTTGTCGAAGTCAAAACGAGGCAGGGCGATTCCCCGATTGAGGCCTTCCATGCGGTAACCCGGAAAAAGAAAAACGCCCTGGGCCGTGCGGCCAAAGCGTTTCTGAAAAAGGAATCTTCTTTTTCATGCTACCGTTTCGACATCATTACCGTGAACTTATCCGGCACTGATGTTACTGCCATCCGGCATTATGAGGATTGCGGGCTTATGCGGTGGTAGCAGATATATTTTATTTTTCCTGCTTTGCCAATTCCTGATCGCCGGCACTTTCTTCCGCATCCTCAGCAGCTTCCGAATCATCGCCTGCTGCCTCTTCAGCATCACCATCCTCCTCGCTTGTTTCGGATGTTTCGGCGATTATCTGCGTGGCAAAGCGTTCTTTTAGTTCCTTTGCGCATTCAGGGGATATCTGGAGATATTCGACAAGCTCCGTCGTTTTCTCCTCTGTCTTTCCTTTCTTTGCCGGAACCACTTTCACTGTTATCAGAGTAAGATAATGGCAACTGTCGTCCTCCTCTACTTCCCAGAGCTGGATTCTTGTGAATGCCGCCTTGTCGGCGCTCGGCTTGAGCATACTGAAATCCCCGGCTTCCAGAGCCAGCTTGTTCTCCTTCGTTTTCTCGATCAAAGCCGCCTGGCCTGCCAACACGGTTTTCACCGCCCAACGCTGGTAGGTTTCCGAATAGGGTTTACGCGCCTGGCCGCGGGCCAAATAGGCGGGAGCAATGGAAATAATCGCCGCCTCGACCACCCAGACAAAGGCAAGCGCGACACCGGTCACATTCCCGCCGTTTCTACCCAGCGACCAATGTCCGTTTTCCAGCAGATAGCGCATCAACTCCACAATATTCTGCGGGTTTGTCAGCGCTTCACGATAGCCGGCGGCAATGGACACTTCACCGTCCGTGGCATCATTCATCATAAACGCGTAAAAGAAAACCCATTGCAGGCAAGTTGCCATCAGTCCGACAAGGAATGAAAGTGTCATTATTTTCTTGGGAGAACGCAAATGCCCCTTCTCCGCAAGAAAACTCATGGCAAGGCCGATCAGAAACCCGTAGCCTACCGTCGCAAAGGCGGAAATGTATGCGCTTGGAATTTTCTGGACAATCACGATGTAAACCGGACTGGTAACGAGCGCGACAATAAGCCCGCCGATAATCATTGTTAACATGCCGGCAAATGAGGCCCGGCCGGAAGCCTGATAATATTTTTGGTTCATTGTACTGATGAGATAAAACGATTTATAATGCTTAGGGATTATTTTTTTAATAATCTTACCCGGTCGGCAAGAAAATAAAAGAGACCTTGAACAAAGGTCTCTTCAAAATGGAGCCGGCTGTCGGACTTGAACCGACGACCTGATGATTACAAATCAACTGCTCTACCAACTGAGCTAAGCCGGCAATTAACTGGTACCGAACCAGGGACTCGAACCCTGAACCAACTGATTAAGAGTCAGCTGCTCTACCATTGAGCTAGTTCGGCTCCGAAAAAGTAAAGGAGCAAAAACAACCAATGAGGGTCCGTTTGTCAATACAAAGTTACGCAATATTACGGTTTTGCGCTTCCGGACCATTATTTATTCCTGGCACAGCACCACGGTAACATCCAATTCGCCGCAGCGCGCGAGAAGCCAGAGAAAGTCGGAAAGCCTGTTCATGTAACGGACAATGACATCGGGAAACTGTTCGCCCGCCTCTTTCATTCTCCAGATATGCCTTTCCGCGCGGCGCGCAACGGTACGGGCAACATGCAGATCCGCCGAGAGCAGGTTTGCCCCGGGAAAAGTAAACTCGCGGAACCGCGGTAATTTCGCCTCCAGCTCCACAATCCACTTGTCCACCAGCTTCAACCCGGTTTCCATTTCCTCGATTTCCTCCTTTGGGATTTTTGCCATGTCCTCCGATGCTACCGCCAAAATGCCTCCCATAGCCAGAAGAACCGGCTGTAGCTTGGTCAACGCCGGATACATCCAGTGTTTCCCCTCAAAATGGGCCCGGGTAACGCCGATGAACGCGGAAAGTTCATCCACGCTACCGTACGCCTCTACGCGCGCGCAGGTTTTTAAAACGCGTTTGCCGAAACGTAATGATGTTGTACCGTCGTCGCCCTTTCTTGTGGTTATGGACATGATCTCTTGCTGGTGAAATTAATGTATGCTGTCGGCCCCGATGGTCCCGTTCAATTCATTCCAATAAAGCGGGTCCGCCAGCCGCTGCAAACGCTTTTCCAGATTACGGACATTTTTCCGGACGGTTCCGATATACACGTGGTTTGCAAACAGTGTGTTACCCAGGAATGCGTTCATATACTCCATCGATTTCTGAACCTGGTTCAGTTCGATTTTCTGACGGTTCTTTAAACGTTCCTTGTACCATTCGCTGTTTATGACCGCGTCACGGGTAAACAGCGAACGCACTTCAGCATCCTTGATGGTTTTACCCTCGTAATGACCGTAAGCCATAATGTTAAGCAATGCCTTGAGCGGCGGGCAGGCACGCTCGATGCTGCCGTCATGGAAATAGCTCTCCGCCACGCGCTTATGCGCCTCGACAATGTTCTTCATGCCGTCCGCAAAGACTTCCATGCTCTGGAGTTCCGGACGAAGCATTTCCGGTGTAAACACAGCATTCGGATTATTGAAAACACGTCCGAAAACATCATGGACAAAATGTTCCGTAATACGCCATCCCATGCGGCTGCTTTCAACGGTCTCACCGTTAAATTCGATATCCTCGCAACGTTCCAGATAACCTTCTTTTATGAGGAATTCTGCCTGGCGTTCATGAGGCTTCATGCGCGACCATACTTCGGGAACCAACAAACTGATGTCATGATCGACACGGAAATTCGGACCGATATGCCCGGCAGCAGTCACAAACACACCATAGCCGCACAATGCAAAGGAAACAAAGGCGTTATTCAGATCATGAATCGGCAATAGGGCATTAAACGGTCCCTTGGTCAAAGCGCCTTCCGATCCGGCTCCGGTCGTTGAGGGCGATTTTCCCGTCAATGATGCGGTCACCTCCATGAATAATTCAGGAAGCTCCATGTAATGCACGGGATTGAAGGTCGCCAACGGTCTGATTCCTTTTTCCGGCGGATTCTGACGGCGCCCCGGCAAGATGCATGATACCGGGAAAAGCGGCACTTCCTCTTTCTCGATGTTCCGGCAAAGGCGCGTCATCATGCCTGCGCAATAGCGCGCGGTAGTATCCGTCAGATCGGGACGCATCTGCAGATAGCGCGGGTTTTTGCTCGGCTTGCCGTCAACCAGTCTCGGATGTGAAGGCAGGCAAATGAACTCGGGAGTGTCTTCCGCGAGGAATTCAAGCAACATGTCCTGGATCGGTTTGGTGTACTGTTCAAACCGGATCGTATCTTCCACGATTTCCTTTACCTGAGCGCGCGTAAGCGGTTCGTAATTGCTCAGGAACAGATCATTTCCCGACATCTCCATCTCGGTAACTTTGTCGTAACCGCGAATAATCGCATCATCCGGACGCTGGAATAAACGGTACTCGCAGTTTGCCGTGAATTTCAGCGAAGCGTTTTTCACCGAAGGATCAAGACCTACAAGCTTGCCGGAAGAAACAACCACCGAGGCGGTAATATCATCCTCTTCTGCGATCTTTGCCGCAGGCAAAAAGTCCTTGCGCAAACCGAACGTGCGCCATGATCCGTTATTGTCAAAACCGACCCGCAAATAAAGCGGGGTGATTTTCTGGTTACGGTAACGCAAAGCACGGCCGGGAACCCCATCCACGTTATCGACACTGAAACGGCTGCGCCAATTCATTCCCCAGTCAGGTTTGTAAAAGCGTTTCACGATGAGCACCAGTTCCTTGATGACCTGGGGAATGTTACGGAGCCAGGCATTATATTCCTCCGTGAAGTCGACCTTCGACGGTGTCAGCATTTTTACAACGGAACCCAGTGAACGGTTCTCGGAAAGCAAGGAGCGTTCATCTTTCTTTGCCGGATCAAGAAACCGTTTTGAGTAATCCTTTCTCAGTATCTCATCCACCATTTCCATGTCCTTCTCAAAATCATTCACGAACATCGGCCCTTCGATGATGGCATCTGTCAGGCTTTTTGATATCTCGCTTTTTCCGCCGCCGGAGACCGTACACGGCTTATGGCAGAATGTGGGATCAGCACGCGTTCCCTGCAGGCGCCAGCGACGGTTTGCGCCGGGTTTGACCATGTTGATCAGATAACCGGACGGTAAAATGTATAAATGATCCGGCAACAGTTTTATCTTGTGCTCCTTGTTTTTATAAAGCCAGGAAATGCGCTGGGTATCAATCTCGATGAGTACATTTTCGCGCAGATAAATGATCTCCGGGTGCATTTTATCAATCGCATAACCTTCCGGCTGCACATTCATGAAATCACCGTGCTTTGAAATCATTTCCTCAAAAGAATAACCCTGCGCCAATTCATTCGGACTCATGGTGTACGATTCGCCAAGGTCATAACTGGGGAAAACCAACGCGCCACCGGCATGTTCCTCCTCGGTTAACCCGTACAGATTGCATGCATAGCTGATTTGCGTTTTTACTTCCTTTTTGCAGTAACCGAAATAATTGTCGGCAATCAATGTTACAATCACGCCCCGCCCGTCGCGTGCGGTGATCTTGAAAGCGGAACCGTCGTTATAGCATTCATCTTCATGCTCCCAGCACATGCGGTCGCGCTTTTGCCGTTCGCTGGCTTCCGATATATGCGGCAACCCAAGCTCCTTCTTCGTCATATTGACCAAATGGGGAGCCAGGATCACGCATCCGGTGTGACCTGACCAATGCTCGGCATCCAAGGCAGAATCGTTTTCAACCTGATACGGATCGCCTGCATTCCCGAAAATGGATTCCACAAAGTCAAGATTGGAAACCAGATTACCCGGGGCAAAAAAACGTACCTCCATGCTCTTTTCCTCAACAACGCCCGGAACCTTGGGACAAATGACCGGGCGCAACAGTAAAGACACAAAACATTGCGCGCGCTCTTCCTGTGTGCTGGTAAACGGGAGTTCCAGCAACTCACCGGGAGGGTTCAATGCTGCCGCCCAAAGACGCGCGAACACTTTCTTAGGCACGGCAAGCTTGTCATCAGGAATCGGCAGTCCGCCTTCCGTAACGTGGAATACGCCTTTTGTCGTGCGGCGGTCATTGATCGGATTATGGACGATTCCGTTTTTCAGGCGATAGCTTGAAATGATCTTGGAATGAAACACATCGGCATCGGGTGCAAGCGACAAGGCGCGCGCAATACCATGTTTGTCCAAGACAAAATGCCGTCCCATCATCCGTGCAACCTGTTCCCCGGAATCCTTTAAATAGTCATCCAGAAACAACTGGATACGCATATCCGCTGAACAAAGGAAGTGCTGCAAAAAACGACCGCGCTCACGATAGGTGGCAAGCAGCGACTTGGCAATATTGAGCATGGGAAAGTCTTCGTAGCGACCAAAAAACGGACAACCCATGGCTGCCAGCTTCAGGTTGATATACTCGACGATGTTTGACATCTCGGAAGGAGATTTTTCCGGATCATAACCAATCGTGTCTTTTAAATTCATAGCTTCCTCTTATTAAAAAATAGAGCATGCGATCCTACTCTGAATGCCCCTTTGAGTAAAGCTATTAAACCATAACCACGATGTCAAAACCGTGAAGCAGAAATTATATAAAATCATCGAGAAACCTGTGTTTGTACTTACGGCTACACTGCTTTCCTACAAAGTATCAGCATGGAACAGATTTTTTGAGAGAAATAACATCCCCCGGACGCTGATTCACCTTCTTTCCTGCAAACAAACACGGTGCTTTCCTTTTTCTATCCGGAAATCCAGCCACAAGGTATTTTCCGGCAAAGCATCCAGAATTTTTTCCGGCCATTCGATAAAGAGAACCCAAGGCGGCCTCATGAACTCCTCCAGAAGCAGATTCTCAAAATCCGCCGAAGAAGCCAACCTGTAGGCATCCATGTGAATCAGCTGGTACTTTGATCCCTGATAATATGAATAGATGTTGAATGACGGACTGTTCACGGTTTCTGCAACACCCAGTGCAACCGCAGCTCCTTTCACGAAAGTGGTTTTGCCCGATCCCAAATCCCCGGACAGGGCAATGGTCCGATTTTCCTGAATTGACCGGACAAACTCAGCGGCCACAGCCTGCATTGCTTCCGCACTTTCCGTGAGAATGCCCCTCCTGAGTCTTTCCAGAATATCCATTATAAAATCAGACAAAGTGAAACTGGTTGATCAGATGCAGAATCAAACAGGTTACCAATGCAGCCGCAATATCATCGGCAAGCACGCCCCACCCGCCGGGTAATTTCTGCAGGCGGCTGATCGGAAAGGGTTTTGCAATATCCAGTATCCGGAAAAGAACAAAGCCGACCAGCAGGTAGGTCCAAGCCGGCTGTATCTGGTTTAGACCAAGAAAGCAAAACGGCATGGCTACAAATTCATCAAGAATCACTTCGCCGGGATCCTGTTTTCCCATACGCAGCTCGGCTTCATCACAAATCGCCGCGGTAAAATAGCAGAGAGGCAAAAGCAGAAACAAAGAAAGCACCCATGGTAAGATGTAAAAACAAACGGCATAGAAAATGATTCCGGCGGCCGATCCCCACGTGCCGGGCGCCTTCATTTTCAAACCTAAACGGCCGACTGTCGCCAGACCGATTATCCATTTATCCGAAATAGAGCCTGTCCATTTAAAACGCTGCGACATGATTTAACTCAAGAGCAACTTACCATATTTACGATAATATTCGTATCCGGATGAAATCGTCAGCACCGCCCCGGCTACAAAGAGTATAATGCCGACCCAACCGACCAACCAGGCAAATTGCACACGGATTGTATCGGGCAGGAAAAGCCATTCTTCCGTCACTGCTTTTTCCCCAATGAGACAACCCAACGAAATCATCTGGCATATTGTTTTTATCTTTCCTCCTTTTTCAGCGGCCAGAACAACGTTTTTGGCAGCAGCAGCCATACGCAGACCGCTGACCATGAATTCACGCATCAGCATAACCAGAATCAGGGGAAGCCCCCAGGACGGTATCTTTCCCAGGCATTGCAAAGTAATGAAAAGCCCTATCACAAAGATCTTGTCCGTGATGGCGTCCATAAACTTACCGAAGTTGGAAGTGCCGTTGTACTTCCGAGCGATATAACCATCAAGCCAATCGCTTGCCGCTGCAATAATATATAACAGCAAGGCCGTCGTCGCGATTCCTCTCGCATCAATATAAAGCAATCCGACTACGACAAATAGCAGCGGAACACGTGAGAGAGTTATTATATTCGGAAGATTCACAAAGGACTTATTATTGTGTCCAGCTTGGCGAATCCAGCAAGTCATTTGTTGTTTTACAAAAAAATAAACTTCCATTCATTTTTCGGAGAGATACGATTAGTCGACTTAATTCAGGTTTCAGATGTACCACTATAAAAAAGGCGAAGAACAATATGGTCCCGTTTCCATGCAAGTCCTGCAGCAGATGGCTGACAAGGGCGAACTGGAATCCATGGATCTGGTTTGGCGCGAAGGTATGACTGACTGGTTTCCTGCATATAAATTCGGGGTTAAGTTCAAAAAGGAAAAAAAGCTCCGCAAGCACGGAAAGCATCATAAGCGGGTTGACTGCTATTTCCTTTTTGCGCTTATCAGTCTCGTACTATTCCCGATCACCGGCTTTTTCGCCTTAATATCCAGTATTCAAGCCTATTTCAAAGACAAGCAAGGGCGTACCGCAGAAGCGATTTATGATTCCGAAGAAACTGTCCGTTGGGGAAGAATCAGTATCTTCATCGGCATCCCTGCATGGTTTATTGGCGCCGGACTGTTCATTGCCCTCCATGTGATTCGCCTGAAAGGTTCATCCACCCGAACGGAGAAAGAGATTGAAAACCCTCCTGCCTACACGGAAGGAAGACAATCCCAGGAATCCGATATTTACGAAATGCCGACTGATACGCCGATTTTGCTTAAGTAGTCTCATAAATTTCCCTCTGGGTTTATTCTTCATTCGCAGAAAAAAGCCAAGCTATCGCCTCAGAACATGTTTAAGAAAATCATCACCTTCATAGTTCTTGCACTCAACGCAAGTTTCATTTCTGCCCAGCAAAACCCGCTCCAGCAGCAAATCGAAGCAATCATCAGGTCGAAGCAAGCTACCGTCGGCGTGGCGGTTATCGGCGAGGACGAGAAAGATCCGATTACCGTAAACAACGAGCATCATTACCCGATGCAAAGCACGTATAAATTTCATCTTGCCCTGGCGGTATTAGATCAAGTGGACAATAACGCACTGTCCCTTGAGCAAAAAATCCATGTTACCGGGAAAGACCTGTTACCGGATACGCACAGCCCCCTGAGGGATAAATACCCGAGAGGTAATGTCGATCTTCCGTTGATGGAAATTCTCAAATACACGGTCGCTCAAAGCGACAACAACGGATGCGACATTCTGTTCAGGCTGCTTGGCGGAGTGGAGAAAGTAAACCGATATGTCCATGATACCGGCATCAGGGAAATCAGTATTGCCGCAACGGAAGAGGATATGCATAAAGATTGGGATATCCAGTACACAAACTGGAGTACCCCGCTGGCGACCGCCCAATTACTGGAGAAAGTTTATCACGGGAAATTGCTCTCTCCGGGCAGCCGATCGTTTCTCTGGAATACAATGGTTGAAACAAGCACCGGAACTCAGCGAATCAAAGGATTACTGCCCAAGGACGCTGTTGTCGCTCATAAGACAGGGTCCGGACCGACCAAGGACAATATCATCGCCGCCTGCAATGACATCGGCATAGTGATGCTCCCGTCAGGCAAACATTTTACGATTGTTGTCTTCATTGCAGATTCCAAGGAAGCAAGTAATGCGAATGAAAGCATTATCGCGGAGATCGCAAAAACAACCTGGAATTATTTTCTCGCGAAAGAAAGCAACTAAATACCCTAGGAAAACCGTATATCCCTGATTTCCTTTCCGTCGGGAATCCCGTGTAAACGTAGCAGTATTTTCCGGCGATTCATCCGCAATTCGTTTGCCAAGACAGCATTGCCGGTAAAAACGTACAAAATGCCGGCATCCACCTTTTCCGGCCGACAACGATGGGCATTCGCTTCTCCCACGATCTGTGTCCAGCGTTCCATGATCGTTTCCTCAAGACGCGGTTTGTCCAGGCTCCATGCTTTCAGTACATCCGGCAAAACGCTTGCCAAAGGTTTGACTCTGTTACGCATCCGCCGTTTCTGTTCCGAAGGAATCGCCGCCTCTTCTTCCTCGGGTAACTGACGCAGACTCGCAATCAGGTTTTCAATTTCTCTTCCGAAGTCAGTCATGCTACTGCCTGATGAATGGCGACAATGCCAAAAGTTAACCGCGTGCTTTGTATCTTTGAAAACCCGGCGGACTGAATTTCCTTCGATAATGAAGCAACATCAGGAAATGACGCAATGCTACCAGCAAGATAATCATAAGCGTCGGATCTTCCGGTAAGCCAACCGGCCAATCGCGGGAGCATCCATTTAAGATACAAATAGTAAAATGGTTTAAACCAGAAATAAGGCTGGCTGAATTCAAGAATGAATAAACTGCCGCCCGGACGGAGAACGCGCTTCATTTCCAGCAAACCGCGATGCCTGTCTTCAAAATTCCTGAATCCGAATGCGATCGACACAGCATCCATGCTTGCGTTGTCCAAAGGAAGGTTTAAGCCGTCACCCCAACAAAAGGAAAGTTTCGCGGCAGCATGGGTTTTTTTCGCTTTCATCCGTGCCTGCTCCAGCATTGGTTCACAGAAATCCATACCGATCACTTCCGAATCCGCAGATAGCTTTTTTGCCAGGGCAATGGCAAGATCACCGCTTCCGGTCGCCAGGTCCAGTACTGTGTCCGGATGCATTTTTGCGATTTTCCGTATGACCCGCCATCGCCAGTATCGGTCAACACAACCGCTAAGCACCCGGTTTGCCCGGTCATAACGACCGGCAATCTCCGCAAACATGGCGTTAACTTTATTTGCTTCTGGCATCTGCTCAAAAGAAAACAAAAAATAAAAATAGTAAACAGCTTTCTATGCTACCGCGAGAAATGGCGTTATCGCGGCATTGTTTTCCGATTGAAATCCACGCAATCGTCATAACGAATCAATCTGCCTCCGAAAATATCCAAAGCACTGCCAATTGCCAAATCCACCTTTCCGTCACTTAAAAACCGGACATGCTCCAGATCGGAAACATCCTTTGCGCCGCCGGCATAGGTAATCGGAATTCTTCCCCAATCCCCGAGGTACTTCACGAGCGGTTCATCAATCCCGCGGCAAAGTCCTTCCACATCAGCCGCATGGATCAGGAATTCATCACAGAATTCGGCCAGGTCATCCAGAACATCGTTTGTGATCGGCAATGTAGTCAGGGTCTGCCAACGATTCATGGCGACAAGCCACCCGTCCGATGTTTTACGGCAACTTAAATCAATGACTATCCGTTTTTTTCCGACAATAGCATCCAGTTCCCTGATACGGTTCCTAAGAAAATTACCGTCCCGGTCAAAAAGCCAGGAAGTCACAATCACATGACTTGCTCCTTCGGAGAGATAAAACGCGGCGTTGTCCGCACTGATTCCGCCCCCGATCTGCAATCCCCCGGGATATGCCCGTAATGCTTCCGTAGCGGCATGTTCATTTCCCTCGCCAAGCATGATTACATGTCCACCGGACAGTCCGTCTTTCCCGTACAACCCGGCATAATACGAGGACGGCAGCATGGTCTCGAAGTTTGTTTTCAGTTCCGCCGAGTTATCACTCAAGGTTCCGCCGACAATCTGCTTAACGCGTCCTTGGTGCAGGTCTATACAGGGTCTGAACCGTGTCATAAATTAAGCTTCCGGCTCAATGGCCAACCAGTCAAGCATGACACGCAGGCTCTCCCGGAGATGAATGTCCAATTCCGGTTTCTTACCGGACTCTTCCTCATCCTCACCGGACTTTTCCTCGTCAGTTGATTTTGCGGATGCTTGCTTGCCTGCCTCCTCAGCTTCGCGTTCGGCTTTTTCCTGCATTGCCACATCCAGCAGCACTTCCTCGCTGGTGAAATTATTCTTGGCGAGTTTCTCGGTTTCCTCGTCAGCCGCTTTTTTCACGGCCTTATCTTCCTCTTTCTGCTTGATCCGCTTATCCATGTTCAGGGAAAAGCTTTTTTGCTTCTGACGTTCCGCAAACCAATCAATATTCCGCTTGAGAAATGTGAACTCTTCCAGACTGCTCTGGCGTTCTTCCGATTTCAGCTTCAGTTTTTTGATAAGCTCATCGTTAACAACGCTTTCCTTTGAAATATCTTTCTTGGCAAAATCCGTGGCTGCAATGGTATCCCAGGGCAAAGGATTTTCCAAATCGGACTCACCGATAGGCAACAACGGGTTAATCGACGGTAACGTGATATCCGATGCAACACCCTTCAGTTGGGTCGAATTCCCATTGGGCAAATAAAATTTCTGTATCGTTATTTTTGCCGCGGCGGACTGCTTCCCGAAAAGGTTCAGCGTCAGGAAAGAACTCACCTCAAAAATGCTTTGAACGGTTCCCTTTCCGTGTGTAGTAGCATCACCGACGACCAGGGCACGTTTATAATTCTGCAAGGCTCCTGCCACAATTTCAGACGCGGATGCACTCCAGCGCGAAGTCAAAACAATTAACGGACCGTCCCATACTGTCTTCTTGTCATCGTCGGAGAGAACGCGCACGTTACCGTCCGAACTGCTGACCTGGACTACAGGACCCTGCGGTATGAATAATCCGGTCAATGCTACCGCCTCGTTCAATAATCCGCCGCCGTTTGTACGCAGGTCGAGAACAAGACCTTTGATTCCCATCTTCTTGAGCTTGAGAATAAGTTCTTTGACATCGCGGGTAGTTCCGGCTGTTTCCGATCCATAGAAAGACGGCAGGTTAATGACTCCTATGGGCAGTTTTTTACCGTTTTCCTGCGGCAATTCAAAATATTGAGCGGATGCCAGATTCTGCGTCACTTTTACCTCATCACGGACGAGCACGATCTCACGGCGTTCGGACGGGTCCCCGTCCGCCGGACGAATCTGCAAATATATCTTGGTTCCTTTTTTCCCGCGGATCTTCGTAACGATCTTGTTCAGCTTCATGTCGATCACGTCGGTGTATTCCTTGTCTTTCTCTTCCCTGACGCCAAGAATTTTGTCACCGGGAAAGAGTTTTTTGCTGAGTGCGGCAGGCGCACCCGGAGTCAGTTCCTTAATTGTGCAATAGCCATCGACATCTTCCAGCAAGGCTCCAATACCTATCAAACTGTTCTTCATCTGGATATTGAAGTCATCCATCGTACGGGAAGACATGAACGTGGAATGCGGATCATACTGGTTGGCAATCGTCGTCAGGAAGACTTCATGCACGTCCTCTGCCTCAATTTCCATGACACTCTTTTTGAGGCGTTGCAGACGGCGTTTTACGACATTTTTTGCTTCCGTCATCATTTCATCCTCGGTCATTTCCTTGACCTTTTCGTTTTTCTCAGAGGTCTTTTTCTTGGTGGTCGTTCCAAAAATAGACGTATCGTCGTTCATATTGCTGTCCTTGTCCGAGAATTTCAGGGACATCAGTTCATTAAGCAATTGAAATTCAAGATAATCCTCCCAAAGTTTATCGGCGGTAGCTTTATCCTTCGGCCACTCAACATCTTTCCTGTCCACGAGAAAATCCCTGTCGGCAGAGAAATCGAAGTTACCGTCCAGGCGTTTCAACGCCCACTCAATACGGTCAAGGACACGCTTGCGGTAATCATCAAATATGGCGAATGCAGGATAATTGTTGGCCATCGTAATGTATCCTTGCATGGAAGGCCCAAAGCGCATGTAGAGATCGTGGTCTTCCTGGAGAAAATACATTTTATTATAATCCAGCGACTTCATGAAATCTTCCACTACTTTTTTACCGTCGATTTCGCTGATTGGCGTATGAAGGTAATGGATTTGCGGCAGGGCCTTTGCCATGAAAGCGCTCTCTGTCGTCATGCTGTCGGTCTGCTGCATCTCCGGCAAAGCGGATTTCTCCGTATCCTTCGCATGCACCGAGAATATGAATGCGTAAATAAGCGCAAACATAACCCAGAATGAACAAACAGAAGAGACGATTAACTTAAAAAATCCGTTTTTTTTCATGATTTAGGGAAAATTTATTGGTTCAGTTTAGAGAAATATTACAATGTCCGCAATCCGTTATTTGTGCCAGATAAAACTGGAAGTATTTATCTGGGAAAATATCGTAACGTGATTGTTACCATCATATTAACGATATTTATTTTTTCAACTCCCTGCTTGCTTGATCAAGCACGGACCGTTCATGTTCCGTCAGCGAATGAATGCCTTCCTTGTTCAGTTTATCCAGAATACGGTTGACTTCCTCCCGGTCAACCGGAGCACCGACATTCACACGATAACTGAACCCTTCCGCCTGCATTTCCTGTTTCGGTTTAACAAACGGAAACAAGGAACTCCATACCGCCCTATCCCGTTCAATAAACAGGCAGAAAATCGCAGCCCACAACATTCCACCTGCGTGGGCAAAGTAAGCGATATTGCTCTGCAGGTACGGGATCGGCAGGCCAAGTATGATTTGCCCGAAAAACAACACAATAAAGAACCATTTGCTTTTTGCCTTGATAGGGAGCACAAAATACAGAGCCAAAACCACAGGTTTATCCCAGAACTTGAGGAAAAAATAAGCCATTATCCCGAAAACGCCTCCCGAAGCGCCCACCAGATAAACAGGGTTTATTCCACGCGCCATAACCTTGCCTGTCTCATCCACATAATTGACCATTTCAGGCGTAGTCAGAAACCATATGACATTCCCTAAAATGGCTGCTCCCAAAAACAGAACCCAATACGCCCGGGCAGACAGCATTTTTTCGACAATCCGGCCCACAAAGTATAAACCGAGACAATTTGCCAGCAGGTGACCTGAACCGCCGTGCAGAAAAGCTGCTGTCAGAAAAGACCAATAATAGCCGTTCGAAAAAGACCGCATATTCAACGTGACATATTTATAGATGAATTGGTCGGCACCTAAGACAAAAATCACAAATTGTTGTATACCGAACGCTGCAACTAAAATTCCTATTAAAATCCAGGTCATTGAGAATTGGCCGCCTGATGGCCTCTTCATATAATTACGCTCACTAAGCATATTAAAAAAACGTATTCGAATCCGCATTGATTGAAAGTAAAAAATAATATTTCGCCCTTCATCGTTCCAAAAAAGCCTTGCCAAAAGACCATAGTACGGATTTTATGATCTGCTTTTCCAAATAGGAAAAGGAAAAGACAACAAAAATCAAACAATCAACATTACAGATTAAACCGGAACTCGCGTCCGGTTGCCTATAAAATGAAGACAACAGCAAAAGATCTCCTCGATGCAGGCGTACATTTCGGGCACCAGCTTCGCCGCTGGAACCCAAGGTCAAAGCCTTTCATCTTTGATAACCGCCAGGGAATCTCCATTATCAATCTGGAACGCACCGTTGAAGGCTTGGAAAAAGCTTCCGCGTTCCTTACGGAAACAGTAGCATCCGGTAACAGTGTACTTTTTATCGGAACAAAAAGACAGGCTCAGGAAATCATCCGTGAAGCCGCTACATCCGTTAACATGCCTTTTGCCGCTACACGCTGGCTCGGCGGTACCATGACCAACTTTGCGACAGTAAAGAAGAGTCTTGATAAATACCGTCGTTATAACGAAATGCACAATTCCGGCGAATTGGACAAACTTCCGGGCAAGGAAGCCTCTAACATCCGTCGCGAAATGGCACGCATGGCACGCAATTTCGAAGGTATCGCAAATCTTTCCAAGCTACCGTCCGCACTCGTTGTCGTTGACGTAAAGGCAGAAGCCATTGCCGTAGCGGAAGCGAACCGCCTGAACATTCCTATCGTAGGTATTGTTGATACGAATGCAGACCCGACAAACATCAAGTATCCGGTTCCGGGAAATGACGACTCCGTTAAATCCATACGTATCCTGATTGATACGATTCTTGAAGCGATTCAGGATGGTATAACACAGCGTGAAGCCCGTCATGTCGAAAAGGAAGCTGCGATCAAAGCACAGGCATTCCAGGCTCCCAAAACATCCGGAGTAACCTTGCCGGAAGGCTATGATGAAATGGGCAAGGACGAAGCTCCGAAACAAGCCAAACCACGCGCAAAACGCGTTCCCAAGGCAAAATCCGAATAACCTTTAATTTCTGAATATCATGGAAATACCTGCAAAAATGGTAAGCGATCTTCGCGCAAAGACAGGCGCCGGGATCAATGATTGCAAAAAAGCGCTCCAGGATGCCAGCGGCGATTTTGAAGCAGCAATTGAGATTCTCCGCAAAAAAGGTGTGGCCACAGCTGACAAAAAGGCAGGCCGCCACGCCGGACAGGGACTCGTACACTCCTACATCCACCTCGGCGGAAAAGTAGGCGTGCTTGTCGAAATCAACTGCGAAACCGACTTCGTTGCAAAGAATGAAGAATTCAAGCAACTTTGCGCCGATATCTGCATGCACATCGCAGCTTTGAGCCCGATTTATCTTTCCTGCGAGGAAGTGCCGGCGGACATCATTGCAAAAGAACGCGAAATCGCAGCAGCCCAGGCAGCAGGAAAGCCGGCTCAGGCGATCGAAAAGATCGTGGAAGGAAAACTCAACGCATACTACAAGGACGTATGCCTCCTTGAACAACCTTTCGTGAAAAACCAGGACGTATCAGTGAAAGATTACCTTACGCAATTCATTGCGAAAATGGGGGAAAACACTGTTATTCGCCGCTTTGCCCGCTTCCAGGTAGGAGCGTAAGTAATCAGCATTTTCACAAAGACGGTAGCATCACCATGCTACCGTCTTTTTTATTTTCGTTTCCCAATGCGCAAGTATCTCATCGAATCTATTATTGCTTCTGAAATCCATTCCGTATTGTTTGTTGTCTGATTTTCGCCATGCCGCTATCGCCAACAGAGACAAAAACGCTCCTTGAAACCTTAGGACATCATCCGAATAAAAATCTCGGACAGAATTTCCTGGTAGACGGCAACATCGTCAGAAAGTCACTTGCCCTGGCAAATATCCATCCCGGCGACACCGTACTCGAAATCGGCCCCGGGCTCGGAACCCTGACCGGTGCGTTGCTGGAAGCCGGATGTACCGTCTATGCGGTGGAATTCGACCCCCGATTGGCAGCATACCTTCGTTCCTCCCTCTGCCTCAAATACCCTGCCACTTTTCATCTCAGGGAAGGCGATGCGCTGGATTTTCCCTTAGGCGATTTACCCCAGGATACCGCCAACTTCAAAATTGTCGCCAACCTACCCTATGCGATTTCCACGCCTTGGCTCGAAGCAATTCTTGGCGGACCGCTTCCTGAAACGATGGTTATGATGTTGCAACAGGAAGCCGCAGACCGCTTCACTGCTGAAGTCGGTCATAAGCATTATTCCCCGATCACCATTTTTCTCAGCCTTGCTTACGAAAAATCCGGTGTTCATCCTGTCGCACGCCAATGTTTTTATCCGGTCCCGGGAGTGGACAGTATGCTATTGCACCTTGAAAGAAAAAAGCAACCGCGAACACTTTCTCCAACCGCACGTAATCTCATTCGTCGTATTTTCACCCAACGGCGAAAGCAAATCGGTTCACTCTGTAAGCAACAGTCCGAAGCGTTTCCGCGTCTTCCCGAATGGATAGCATCCCTCTCGTCATGGGGACTGGATCGTACCGCCCGACCGGAAGTAATTCCCCAGGATGCCTGGTTTCTTCTGAATAATTATCTTTAAATC
The DNA here is from genome assembly GCA_031552815.1 of Opitutales bacterium. Taxonomy (GTDB): domain Bacteria; phylum Verrucomicrobiota; class Verrucomicrobiia; order Opitutales; family JAVBMG01; genus JAVBMG01. The sequence goes on along the minus strand of JAVBMG010000005.1, from coordinate 104,921 downwards.
CAATGCGCCTGACCGAAATTGCCCATGCATTCTGGCGTAAGCACATCCAACCGGGACAATCGGTCATTGATGCTACCGCCGGCAATGGACATGACACTCTGATATTAGCAGAATGCGTCGGAGAGGGTGCTAAAGTGTTTGCCTTTGATATCCAAGACGAAGCCATCCAAGCTACCGTTCAACGCCTGGAAGCCGCAGGGATGATATCCCGTGCCACACTACTCTGCGACACGCACGCAAATCTGAAACACTATTTCCCGTTACACTATCCGGAAAATATTCATGCCACCGTTTTTAATCTGGGCTATCTTCCGAGCGGAAACCATAAAATCACGACGAAGGCAGAAACAACTCTGGATGCCCTCATGCAGGCATGGGAACTTATCAAACCTGACGGTTTTCTCAGTGTCATGACTTATCCGGGGCACCCGGAGGGATTGATCGAACATGAATCCATTGCACCGTTCCTTCTGACCCTGATAAAACAATATTCAGGGCAACACTTTGCCCCAAAAACACTTGTCCGCCGCTCCCCCGAATTATTCCTGATAAGCAAACAATAAAAAAAGCTGATTCCCCATTGATTGCTTACGCATTGCCAACCCTTCCGCAAAGCGCGGTAGCATGGACAATCTGCTTGCCTTTTAAGGTCGAAAAGCTTGAATAAGAACTTTAAAACATATTGCTATTTATGAACTTTGATTTTTCTTTCCTTCCTTTGGCGGAACAGGCTGCAGAAAACGGACAAGGCAGTCCCTGGATGATGATGATTCCGCTCCTGCTTCTTATCGGCTTCATGTTTATCATGAGCGGACGCCAAAACAAGCAGCAAAAGCAACACCAGAAAATGATCAATGAGCTGAAATCCGGCGACGATGTGCTTACGGAAGGCGGTATTTTCGGAACCATAACGAATGTGAAAGACGACCGTTTCATTATCCGCACCGCGGATAACACCAAGTTTGAAATCGCCAAGGCTTTCGTAAAGATCAAGGTCAACAAGGACGAAGACTCCGAGAAAAAAGCCTAATTTATTTTAACCTCCACACTCCTTTTTATGGGTAGCCGCATTTTTGGAAGACTCGTACTAACAGCAGTTGTTTTACTGCTTGCCATCTCAGCAATGATCCCGATCAAGGATCGGCCTTTTGAATCCTATTTGTTTGACCAGGTAGCCCAGGACCAAAAAACGGCTTTTGAACAACTGGTAGCCAGAGCCAAAGAACAACAGGACGACGAAGGAAAACAGAAAGCCCTGCTGGTAGCATTGCGCGATCTGGGTGAAATCGAACAGATTGACTATTCAAAATTCTTTCCCCAGATCAAGGTTCACGACATTAAAAACCTTCGTACCCGTAACAACATTCTCCTCCAGGAACTCCTGAGAAGCTCCAAAGGTAAACTGAAGCTCGGTTTAGACCTTAAAGGCGGTATTTCCGTGACGCTGAGAGCAGAAGATAAAATCATCGAGGAAAACGGAGCAATGGTTAAGAAAGAAAAAAACCTTAACCAGGCTATCAACATTCTTTCCGAACGTATTAACGGACTCGGCATTGCCGAAGCCATCGTCCGCGCAAAAGGCGCAGACCGTATTGAGATCCAGATTCCGGGAGCCAGCACCAAGGATGACCCGGAAATCATCAATATGGTAAAAAAACCGGCTAAACTGGAATTCCGCCTGGTACATACAACCCTTCATCCTTCATCAGGCGTTGAAACACCTGTCGGTTACGAAATCAAGGTCCTGGAAGATGAAGATAAGACAACCGGTGAGCTCGTACGCTACCCTTACTTTGTCAAAATAAAGCCGGAGACAGACGGTAGCATTATCAAGCGTGCACGCGCTTCACAAAGCCAATACGGGGCTCCGGAAGTTCTGATGGAATTCACCAAGGAAGGTTCGGATAAATTTGCTGCAATCACCAAACGTATTGCCGATGAAAATTTACGGCGCGGCGGTCGCCCGGGACAACTCGCTATCGTGCTTGACGGAAAACTGTACAGCGCTCCCACCGTTCAAAATGAAATTGCCGGAGGAAACGCGCAAATCACCGGTAACTTTACGACCCGTGAAGCTGAAGAGCTCGCTAACGTTCTGAACAACCCGCTCGAATTTGAACTGGTTATCGAAGAACAAAGTGAAATCGGACCGACACTTGCGGAAGAAGCAGCTTCACAATCCATTCAAGCCGGTCTTTACGGTGTCGGTGCGGTTGTTGTCTTCATGATTTTCTTCTATGGTATTTCCGGAATCATTGCGGTTATATCCATTGCCGTAAACGTAATCATCGTATTGGGAACGCTCGCCATGTTTGGCGCTACCATGAGCCTGCCAAGTATTGCGGCACTCGTTATCACGGCAGGAACGGCTGTTGACGGTAACATCCTCATCATGGAACGTATGCGTGAAGAATTGAATGCCGGAAAATCCGTAAAGACGGCATTATACGCCGCCTTTGACAAAGCGTTCTCAACCATCGTCGACGCAAACCTTACCACCCTGATCATCGGTGTCATCCTTATGTGGATGGGTATCGGACCGATCAAAGGTTTCGGCGTTACGCTCACCATCGGTGTTATTTCCTCCATGTTCAGCGTGCTCGTGCTTTCCCGCGGATTGACCGAGCTGTTGGTGCACTTCGATATCACGCACAAACTCTTGCTGGTCAAGTTCACGAACAAATTCAAATTCGACTACATGAAATACCGGAAAGCTGCTTTCGGAATCGGATGGGCCATTGTTATTGCCGGCGTAGTCGCTTTCGGATTCAAATTTGATCGTATGTTCGGTGTCGACTTCACCGGTGGTGATGAAGTCGTCATGAGTTTCAACAAGGATCATAAAATCGAAATAGCGAGCATTGATGATCTGAATTCAAGAATGAATCTCGGTGAAATAACTGTCACTTATCAGAAGCCTATCGGTTCAGAAGTTGAAGAGATGAAGTTGCAAACGCCTCCGAAACAATCGGACAAGACTATCCGCGCTTTAGTCCAAACATTCCCGCAAGCTGACTTAAAAGTCATTTCAAAATCGGAGATCGGGCCAAGCGTCGGTAATGAGATTGCGACATATACACTCTACTCCATGGTGCTTGCTCTTGCCGGCATATTGCTTTATATCGCGTTCCGGTTTGAATGGGGATATGGTGTCGGCGCAGTGGTTTCAACCGTTTTCGATATACTTACAGCCATCGGTATTTTCGTGATCTACGGCGGACAATTCAGTTCTCCGATGGTGGCCGCAGTATTAATGATTGTCGGTTACTCCATCAATGACACCATCGTCGTATTTGACCGTATCCGCGAAGAACTGAAGATGAATCCGACGATGAGTCTTTATGATGTCATCAACCTTGCTACAAACCATGTGTTGGTACGTTCCATTCTTACAAGCTCGACCACCTTGGCGTCTTCACTTGCCTTGTACTTCTTCGGAACAGGAATCATCAAAGATTTCGCATTCGTATTTTCAATGGGTATTATCACGGGAACGTTCTCATCCATCTATATCGCCGCTCCGGTTTTCTACTGGTATCACAAAGGAAACCGTCGCCACGTGGAAGAAACGCACGATATACTTCCGAGTTACGAATGGCAATCAGGCAGCAAGGCCAGCAAGAAGCAATAAGCATTTTTCGGGAGTGAAATTGGGCAATGGATACGCACTGGATCACTAAGAATGTCTGTCAGCAAACCACAGACATTCTCCAGCAGGGATTAGGCTCAAGCAAAATCCTTGCTACATTGCTCGCCGGAAACGGCATCAAGACCGTCGAATCCGCAAAGCACTTCTTGCAGCCGCGACTGCAGGATCTTAAAGACCCTTTCGAAATATCCTGTTTACGCCCTGCCGTGAAACGTTTGCTTGAAGCAATTCACAAGCGTGAAATGGTCTATATCATCGGCGATTATGACGTGGACGGCGTCACCAGCACGACCCTTCTTGTCAGCATTCTCCGGGAGTTTGGCCTGCGTCCTGAGTATTTTGTACCTTTACGCATGGAAGAAGGATATGGACTCTCCATTGCGGTTCTTGAAAGAGTGCTTGAACGCAAAAAACCGGATCTTTTGATAGCCTTGGATTGCGGAACGAATTCCTCGCAGGAAGTTGCGTTTTTACGGCAGAAAGGAATTGATGTACTGATCGTTGATCACCACCAATCCAAGGAATCACCCTCGCAGGATTGTATCCTTATCAACCCCCACGTCTGGGACGGCGAAGGAAAACCCTGGTCAAATTTCTGTACGGTAGGATTGGTTTTCAAGCTGGTTCACGGATTGCTCAAGGAATTGCGTAATCAGGGAAATGATACCGCCCACACTTTGTCTCTGAAAGAATACCTTGATCTGGTTGCCATGGGAACCATTGCCGATCTCGTGCCCCTTCTCGACGAGAACCGCATTCTCGCCCGTTACGGGTTGATGCGTTTGCAAAATACAAAGCGCCAAGGATTGCATGCGCTTTTTGATGTATCGGGAATGAACGCCGGACAGGAAGTACTTCCGAATGATGTTGCTTTCAAACTGAGCCCCCGCATCAACGCAAGCGGACGGCTCGCCGACGCAAAACTCCCCATAGATATGCTGCTTTCCCCGAACTATGATTACTGCCTGGGAATTGCTACCGCATTGCAGGACATGAACAGGGAGCGTCAGGATATTGAAAAAACCATTTCCGATGAGGCTTTCAAAATAGCAGGTAACATGGTGGAAAAAGGAAAACTGGGCCTTGTTATTTTCAGCGAATCCTGGCACCCGGGTGTCGTTGGCATCGTAGCGGGTAAGCTTTGCCGTAGTTTCCACAGGCCAAGCATTGTTCTCGGACTCGAAGGCGACATGGCAAAAGGCTCAGGCCGTAGCATCCCTGGGCTGAATCTCGTGGAAATTCTTTCCCAATGCTCTGACCTTCTTGAGGCATGGGGCGGACATCCGATGGCAATCGGCATAGCTGTTCACAGATCAAAGGTAGACGCATTCAAGGAACGTTTTCAAGACCTTGTTACCAAAGCGCTTAACGGTGTTTTGCCAACACCGACATTGGAAATCAGCGCCTGGGTCGATCAGAAGGAACTGGGAACAACCATTCTGGAAGAGTTCTCCATGTTGCATCCTTTCGGACAGGCCAACCCTGAACCCATACTGGGCATTCACAATGTACTTCTTGACCGCGATCCTCTGATTTTCGGCCGCGACAATGCTCATTGCCGCTTCTCCATCCGTTGTGCGAATAACGAGTATATTTCCTGCGTAGCCTGGCATTTCGGGAAAAATAAACCTCCGGTAAATAAGCCTACAGATTTTGCAATAAAAATCGGATGGAACCGTTGGAACGGAAAACGAATTCCGCAAATCGAAGTACTTGATTGGCGTTTGTCCCAAAAATCACAATGACATTTAACAGATAAGGGCGGTAGCGTAATGCTACCGCCCTTATCTGTATACACATGTTTTGCACGTATTGCTTCTCAAATTATCCAATATCTCTTTACCCATCAAAATCTTTGTAACCCAATTCCTTCTCGTTGCATCTTATCCTTATACGCAAATATTAACTTTTAACCCGATTTATTATGTTAAACATTCTCGCATTCTTAAGTACTGAAGAATTAGCCCTCATGATTCCGTTTTTTGCCATCGCTTCATTTTTTATTTTTGCCATCGCTCTTCCTATTTTATGCGCAATACGTTTTTCCCTGGCCTATCTTAAAAATAAACATACAGAAAAAATGATGATGATAGACAAAGGGATGATCATCGAAGAACCCACGACCCGCAGGGCCACAATCATTCGCAGGGGCTCTTTGATGCTCGGTCTCGGAATCGGCGCAATGATAGGATTTTTTGTAAGCGAATATTTTCAATGCATCCCGCCGAAGGCCGGTATCATTATCTGTATATCCGCATTAACATTGGGTGGGCTTGGGCTTCTTGTCAGTGCAATCTTTACGCCGGACGATAAGCGTAAAAGCAAAACAGACGATCCAACAGTAAATCATGTCGAATAAACGTGGACGAAAGCTCAATCATAGCTGCCGTCCTCAATGGTAACGTCAACGCGTTTTCATTGCTTGTTACCGCATATCAGGATATGGCATTTTCCATCGCCTTTCGTGTTTTGAGAAATCATGAAGACACACGAGATGCGGTGCAAGAATCGTTTCTTAACGCTTACAAAGGGCTTTCTTCGTTTAAGAAACAATCAAAATTTTCGACATGGTTTTTCCGTATCGTTTACCGTACCGCCATGATGAAGTGCCGCTCCAAATCCAATCGGTTTTTTGCGGAAAGTCATGATACCGACGATACGCCTGGTGACTTTATCCAAGAGCACAACTATCAAAAAATTCTTGAAATTGCCGATATCAAGAAAGTCACCCAAGATATTCTGGATTTGATCCCATCGGACGAAAGCGTTCTTTTGACTCTCTATTATCTGGAATCATGTTCGATTTCTGAAATTGCGGAAATCACCGGACTGAATGAATCCAATATAAAAGTAAAACTGTTCCGCGCACGTAAACACTTCCACGAACAGCTCAAACTCCATCTAAGACAAGAAACCGCCTATTTACTATGAACAACGATCCTTCATCAGATAAACTACTTTTCGTATTGATCCAAAACAGCAAACTGGACGCTCCTGAAGAATTCCCGGAAGCCGTTATGGAAGCCATCAAAGTCCAAAATGCCATTATACTCGCCCGAAAAAAACGGAACCGTCTTTTCGCAATAATGGCCTCTGTGATGTTAATTTACATTATCGGATTCGTATGCCTGAGTATGGACTTTTCTTCTTTTGAACATTGCTATCCGACTCAAAACTACCTGCAAAACATTTTTCCATTTGTTTCTTATGCCATGCCTCTTTTGATCATAGTTGCTTTTTATTTTTTCTGCGAACAATGGCAGAATTACGAATCCTCACTTGAATCTGGTCGCTCATAAACAGTCATTCCGAAGCAATAGATATACAAAAGGCGGTAGCATCATGCTACCGCCTTTTGTGTGCAAATCACATTTACTTACCAGCCAACAGTATTTTCCGAGCCTTGTTTGCTGATAGTTTTTTCCTCTTCCCAAACTGCATTTCCGCTGACGGTCGATGTCAATGTCATCTGGAAGACATACGAAACCTGTTTGATCTTTCCGGCGCGCGCATTTGCCTCAATGATTTTCCCTGAAAGAATAAAATCGGGCTTACGTACGTTCTCTTTGTTTACAAGTTCCTGGGCCAGCGGATCCTCTGCTGTCGTAGTGCCAACCATCATTGTGGTTTCAACCTGGCCGGTTTTCAGTAAGGAAGTACGGATCTTCTTTGTCAGCAAATCGACATCCACATGCTCGCTTGTATTATTAACCATGCGACTGATCGCGAGAATCGCAGGCTTTACGGGAACACGGTTCACGACACCCGTATCAATCATCGAATGGATCATCGAATCCGCCGCCAGGGACCAATCCTGAATATCAATCTGGTCCATGCTGACAATACCTTCGGGACTGTTTGCATCAACGTATTTTGCCGGGGTTGAGCAAGCGGAGAAGAGACCGCATGCTACGGCCGAGACGAAAAGGAAACTGTATTTGGACATCGTTTTCATATCTTGTTAAATGATTTCTATGCTACCGTCAGTTATTGTTGTGATTCGATGAAGCTTATACGAAAATCTTTGCAACGTGGGCTTGGCGCAAGGAACAGAAGGCTTTTGATTTCTCCTCCGTAAATATGCAACGGTTGCCAGCCATCCGATGGATTCTTGAAGAGAAATCCGTTCTGGTCATACCAATCAATCTTATAGGAAACGTTGTAGTCCTTGCTTTTCACGCTACGAATATCCAATTGTACTTTTCTGTATCCGTCTTGGTCTCCCTCAATAAGTCCGACAAACTCAATGATACCATCCAGGCTTGAATCATTAGTCACACGCTTATCCTTGATCGGGTGACGTTCGCCAACCTTATCCTCATTTTCTATCGTGTTCACGGTCGTGCATGCGCTGAATCCGAGTAATGCAAGGCTTGCTAAAAGAATGCCAATTATATGTTTTCTTGTTCTCATGGTTTCAAAATAATGGTTTGGACGATAAGCGGACTTCTGTTGCTTATGCTCTTAACATAAACGATACATGCTTTTGATTTTGGTAAATTCACATTAATTGTCTCTCCTGTTCGTGATACCGCAAGCCCAATCTGCATATTTTCGGGCATGGCTACACGACAGATCTGAAACTGTTTAGGCAAAGTACGCCAGCTCCTCAGATCAGCTTTGTTCACCGACCATTGGGCTATCATCCCGATAATGTTTGCGACCAGGCGCCAGTCATCATCCTTGATCTGACGGGTTGCAAAATACTGAGCGGTAGCTTTAGCTCCCGCACTCAGCACTGAACGGAGAACAACCACCGTCAAATGGTTATTAAAATCACGGGTAATAATAGCATCCATATCGGCAATCAATTCAGCCGTATAAACCTGCCCTCCCGCGTTAACGTATAATTGGGGATCAAAGTTACCGCGTGGCTTGAGTACAGGTAATGCCACACCCACATACGGCACTTTGTCTGTCACAACAAACAATGGGATATTTATCTGCATTTCCTCACGGGTCGGTGCCATTCCTGTTTCAAACAATACATAAACCGAATTCGGAAATTCCCCCGTCTGCCCTGAATTCATTCTTTTGAAATCTTCCAATACATATGAGTTATTCGGAACCAGCGTTATTGTTTTTTCCAGTGATTTTCTTGCTGTTTCAGAATCGGAAGCCCCCGTACTGTTCCACATCAAAAATATGCCGCGCAAATATTCCGCAAAGGGATTCACATAATCACCATATGGGCTTGGCGTATTCAAATCCCCGTAAATGGATTCCAGTTGCCGCTTCACTTCCGGGTCCTGTGTTGCGCGGGTAGCATCATAACTGGTGCCGTTTTCGGCACTTTTTTTCTGGGTCTGCCTTATCTCATCCATTTCGCCGGAAATGCGCTTTCTGTTATTTTCAACGGCATCCACCTGACGGTTATAAGCACGGCGCAATTCAACCCTCGCCCCTTCCATGTCGCCCTTTTGCATATAATCAAGGGATTTGTACACATTAACCATAATCCTCTCATAATCGAACCCCTTGTAGGGTAAGATCGTCTGATTATAAAAGAGTGACATGGTTTCCCCCGATACACTGATCTTCGCTCTTTCATCGTAGTCTGCCATCCGGGTTTCAGCTTCATTAAAGACACTGATGCTACCGTCCAGATTTCCAGCGGCCAACTTCACGGAACCGCTTTCCAACGCTGTCAGCAACCTGTCACGCTCCGGACTATCGGCATGCAGATCATCCGCCAACTTGCTCGCCTTGTTCAAATCCCCACGTTCCCATGCATTAACAAGAGCCGCCGACTTTTCCGTATACGACGCACATCCCTGAAAAAGACAAACCAACGCAAAGCATAAATAAAGAAGGTGTCGCGGCATAACGTGACGGGTTATACATCAATGATGTCATCGCCATTATAGTGTTGTACCCGGCGTACTTTGCCTTTGTTTTCCTCAGCATCTTCAGCACTCGGTTCAGGAACAGTCTCCTCCTTGGATTCCCTTCCGTAGGACTGATTCTTCCTCGAACCGAACAGGCCTGATAAAAACAATACAACTCCTCCGAACAAAAGGCTGAAAAAGGCAAAAGCTATCGTCCCCAGTGCGACGATACCGATAATGAAGAATTTCAGTATTTGCCTTATCATGCTTATCCAAAAGATACGGGCGCGGGTTCGCTTAGCAAGTTTTTACGGTTACAAGCTTGCCCAACCACGGTAGCTTGGAGAAACGGATTCGGCCGAAACAACCACCCATTCCGGGCAGGAATACGGATGATTTTTCTGAATAAAATCACTCAGCTCTTTTTCCTGGGAAGCAAGGCATTTGATCACAAGCCTATACTCCTCCTGAACCTCCCTTTTATTTTCCCAGCGATAGCATGAAAGGATGGGTCCATCGATCTGAACACATGCCGCCAATCGTTTATCAATAATCGTTTCAGCCAAGAAAAGCGCCTGCGACTTATTCTCCACAGTCGTATAAGCAATCTTCATGAAAGCATCTTAAACGAATTGCGGTTCGGGAATCAATGAACATTCCTTCCGCATGAAATCCGCCCTGTAACCATCCCGTTCTTCGGGAGAGGTGTTTTTATCCATTAATTGGGCAATGTGGCCGGGTTGACACTGGATCAGGAGCCGATCAATATCCGCACGTTTTTCTCCGGGTATAAATCCATAATCCACAGCCAGACGAATCAATGCCAGATGATTCATGGCCTCAGTTGAAGACAATTCGTGACTATGGGTTAATATACCGTAAGCCCGACCGATCTTATCATAAAGTGATTTGGGCGCATTTTCGCATAAACGCTGCCTCGCCTCGGTTTCCTTTTCGATTACGACGGACAGGACATTATGCAGGCGTTTAATAATGTCCTTTTCGCTTTCTCCAAGCGTCTGTTGATTCGATATCTGGAAAATATTCCCGGTAGCATCAGAACCTTCGCCAAAGAGTCCGCGGACTGTCATTCCCAGATGATTCACGGAACGAATAATTTTTTCCATAAGCCCGTCAAAAACCAATCCCGGTAAATGCAACATCACTGACGCACGCAATCCTGTTCCAAGATTCGTAGGACATGCGGTCAGATATCCCAGTTTTGAGGAAAATGCATAATCCAGCTTTTCCTCTATTTTCGAATCCAAGGCATTCATGGAACGCCAGGCGCTGGATAACTCAAATCCGCTCCTCAACATCTGAATACGAAGATGATCCTCTTCATTAATCATCACGGAACAATTGGCATCGGAACTGATTACAGCACCGCATCCGCTTTGACACTGGGCCAATTCACGGCTGATCAAATGGCGTTCAACAAGAATATGTCTGTCCAGTTCGCTGATATCTTCTATCCTGAAACTCACGCCTTTCTTCAGTGCGTTTATTCCCCTGAGCGCTTCCGTACACAAGGAAAAAATCTGATTACGCTGGTCTTCCTTTGCCCACCCCGGAAAGAAAAAGGCAGACAGATTCCGCGCCAATCGAATCCGTGTACTGAGAACCACAGGAATCGAATTGCCCTCGATTCCCATGCTATAAGGTTTTTGTGCAATGAGTTCTGAGACGTCCATAAAAGAGACGGTAGCATAATGCTACCGTATCTGTTAAATCATTGTGCCTTCCTTGCTAACCCGATGGCGAAAAGCATCCAGTATTTTCTTGGTAAATTCTCCCGCAACACCTATTCCGATCTTGCGTCCATCAATCTCGACGACCGGAATACACTCCGCCGCCGTTCCTGTAAGAAAACATTCGTCCGCATTCCATGCGTCGTATCGCGTGAGATTCCTTTCCTCAACCGCTATTCCCAACTCATGAGCAACGTCAAGAACGGCCTGTCGTGTTATACCGATAAGGGCGCCCGCCGAAGACGGAGGGGTCACCAGCTTCCCCTTGTGGATCATGAAAACATTGTCGCCTGTACATTCGGCAATATAGCCTTGGTCATTTAACATGAATGCTTCCTCATATCCGTGCATCTGCGCTTCGATCTTTGCCAGAATATTGTTTAAATAATTCAATGATTTGACCATCGGCGGTAAGGCAGCGGGATTGCTCCTACGGGTAGGAACAGTAATCACCTTCAAACCCTTGTCATAAAGTTCCTGCGAATACAGTTTGATTTGGTCAGCGATAATAATCAGTTGCGGATTTGAACAGGTCTTTGGGGAAAGCCCCAATGAACCTACGCCACGGGTAACCACCAGACGAATATATCCGTTTTTCAGATTATTCCGGCGGCAAGTTTCACAAACAGCGTCATTGATCTCCTGACGAGACCATGGCAATGCCAACATAATAGCCTTTGCGGAATACTCTAATCTTTCAAGATGCTCATCCAATCGGAACACGCAACCATCATAAATACGGATACCTTCGAAAATACCGTCGCCATAAAGCAACCCATGATCGAAAACTGATATTGTTGCATTCTCCTTGGAGAAGAATTTACCGTTAATGTAAATTTGCATGACTTGTTATAGTGTTGAATTTTCCAATGGTAAAAGGATGCGGATGAAAAAAAGGAATTCAAATTAAATTTTCATAAAAAAGCCCGCTGTTAAGCGGGCCTTTGAAAAGAATATTATATTTTCGATTACCAGTTGTAACGGATACCGATGTTACCGCCAAATCCGGTTGTTGATCCCGAAAACTCCGCGTTTGCGTCTCCGTACCAGGTTACATCATCCGTAATCATACTTTCAAAGCCAAGTCCAATGATGAATGAGTCCTGCTTCAGCTTAGGTCCTTTTACGCTGTAGTCATAACCTGAACCTCCTGCCAAAGTAGCATTCATTTCGTCATCGTATTTGTTGAAACGATGTTTCCAGAAGCTTTGCAGATAAACACGTGTTTCCGAATCATCTTCGAATCCATTGATGGTATAACGGAATCCGAGACGGCTTGCTACGCCCCATTGATCATCGCTGTCTGCATTAACATCCGCAGCGCCAGCTCCTTTTTCCTTGAAACCATCGCGTGTCAGATATTCAAGATCAAGACCGCCAATCAATGTCCATTCCTCGTCAAGCGCATAACCCGCATCGACACTCAATGTAAATGAGTAACCGTCATAATCCGCCGTTGCCTTGCGTGCATTCATGGAACCGTACTGGATCGTACGTGATGTATCATACTGTTGAAGACCTCCCGTCACGCTACCAACAAGCGTCCACTCATCGATTTCCATGCCCAAATAACCGGCAAGACGGAAGTCATCAATCTTGGACTGTTCATGACTGGTCTTTGCTTGTCCATCTTCATAATAGAACGCAATTCCCATGACACCGCCATCATCCGTACGATGATCATAACCTCCTACGACACCGGCACCTTTATAATCATAACCGATATTCGTGCTATCATCATCGACATCACCCATGTATCCGAAGGTATGGGCCCACATTGATTCCTTTGTTTCAAAATCATACGGATCAAACTTGCTGATGCGATCACTGACCTGCTCACGGAAACGTTCACTTGCAAACCAGCGGCTTTGCTGCCCTTGTACGTGTATCGAACCACTGAGAGCCTGCAAGGCTTTATGTCCCTGATACTTTGTCAACGGAGCCAAGTTTGAGATAATCGTCTTCATATCCGCATCCGGGCTCGGGTTCGACGCATCAAGCAACCAGTCATGGATTGCATCCAAGGCGCCACCGACTGCGCGTTCGCTCTTGCGATCAGCAAAATCTGCATAGTTGACACGATCCAATTTCAACTGAACGGTTGTATCATTGTAAATCAATCCTGCATTGAAGAATGCCAAATCGTACTGCAAATCAAATCCGTTTGCAGGATCGGTGAACATGGATTTATCAGGATCTGCAGGTTCCACGCTACCGTTAGCGATCAACATATCATAAACAGTACTACGTTGGAACAGATCCGCCATTGTGACAAACTTAAGAATGGAACCATCGGCAATAACCACATCACCCAGTGAGTAAACCTGGTCAATATTCAATGCATCAGCTTCCACATCAAATATGGAACCTTCATTGAAATACAGTTCCCCAACCGTATATTTACCGACCGAGTTGCCCGGGCTCAGGATACCGCCCTTTTCAACGGTCATGATACTTGCTGTCGATCCGCTGCCTTTCAACGTAGCGCCGTCATAAATATTGATATCAACGATACCAACGTGACGGTTTGCAATCAGAATACCTTCCTTCACATCAATGACACCATTGAATGTTTCATTGCTGATATCGGAAAATATCAGTGTTCCTGCGCCAATCTTGACAAGCGTTGAAACATCTTTTGATCCATTATAAATGAACTGACCTTCCAACGTAACCGTACTTCCGATGTCAAAGTAACCGGTTCCCTGAATATCAATATTGTTCTTTAAGATAATATCTTCCGTCCCGTACACAGCAAGCGTTGCGGTATCATCTCCTGTAGCACGGAATGACAGTACGTTCGTTGCGACGCTGGCATCACCCAAACCTGTCGACTCGGTAATGTAGACGGTACCATTTTTGATCATAGTCCCGCCGCTGTAAGTATTGTCGCCGGCCAAAATCAAGGTACCTGCACCTTCCTTGACAATACTGATATCACCGGCACCTCTTGTGATAGAACCTGCAAAGTAATCAATCGTATCCTTATTTCTGTCTTCTGCAACGGTGTTACCCAACGTCAATGTGCTTGTCTCCGTACTGCCGTTAGTCACGATACTTGCGCTGTTCGTTGACCACAATTGAGCAACGACTTCCGACTTTCCATTCATGTCAAAAACACCGCCATTCATGGAAATGAAGCCTTGGTCGTTAATCTGCTGATTTCCGTTAAGAACTACCTTTCCATTTGCATCAATATATACCTTTTCGGCAGCGTCCTTACCCTCGAATTTATCAAAGATAACCGTGCCTTTAGATGCCAGCAGTGTAAGATGTTCATTCGATTCCTCACCCATCAGTTGCAACGCTTTGTCGCCCTGCTGAACCAGCATACCAGTTGATTCCTCCGTATACGGATCCTTTGAAGCAGTAATAGTCCGATCCAATACGAGTGTTCCGGAACCGCTTTGGGCAATGATCAAGGCACCTCCCTGGATATCAATATCACCTGTTGCAGCAATATTCACATTATCCCCCAACAGGATAGCACCGGATCCGGCCTTTGTGAAATCAAGCAGGTTGAAACTATGAGAAAGTCCATCTGCAAAGATAAAGACATCATCCAAAGTAATCGTCCCACTCGTGTCATTAATCAGTGTTCCCGATATCTCGTTTGCACCGCTGTTCGCAACAATCACCCGACCGGTTCCGTCGCCAAAGTTGACCGTCTGCTTGCCCCAATAAGTCAGATCGTTAACGTAAAGTTTACCACCTGTACCCAAATCTACTTGGCTAAACCAAGCACCTTCCTGGTGCGTATAACTGCTGTAGTTATCCAGATCAATTATACCTCCCTGGATTGAACTGTTATTTATATTCCATTCCAGTTTACCATTAGCACCGCCGAGACGAATACGTGCCTTAGTAAGCAAGTCTGTCGATCTCAACCCTGTGGACTGATCAAAAGCATATTTTTCAATAATCAGACTATCGACATACTGATATGTGTTATTCAGGTCGAGAACACTATCATTGACCGCCTTGTAAGTATTTCCCTTAACATTCACCTTGATTACAGCAAGACTATCCAGATCCAACACGGTTCTGGTTTCCTTGGTAAACATAGCTTCGATTTCAGATTTTGGATAACTTAAGTTATCACCTGAATAATCGGAAATATTTGCCAACTTGATCGTGCCTTCCAATACCTTGATTTTTGAGTCCTGCTGAAGAATTGGTTTAAATGCCAGATTCTTTTTAAGAATGAAAGTACCGCTTCCATCCTTTATCATGTTTTGAATGGATAACTGGCCTCTGCCACCCACATCCGTATATTTGAAGGATTGGAAATAAACATCCTTGCCTTCACCGACACGCACGGTTTTTGCACTGGCCATTGAACCAAGCACTTCTGAGCGATCCTTCAGAATTTCGACATAGCCGGTTCCGTTACCAAAATCAATCACACTATTGATCTGCTGAATGGAATCAACCTGCAAGATACCACCGACTTCATCCAGTGAGTTGCTTGTTAATACAACCACATCAAGATAGTTGGTAGACTCGGCATTTATTCTGGCTAACTTAAAGATACGCTTTCCACCATCCAACTCAACGTTTCCGCTGTTACTTCCCAAAATCAGCGTACCACCTTGAAGCACCATCATTTCCTCAACATTCAAATATCCCCCTGTACCGAGATCAATACCTCCGGTAAATCCGACAGTGCCACGATTATTCATCTCCACACGGTTTAGGGTCTGCGTGAATCCGTTAAGCTTAAACATCCCGCCATTGTTTCCGCTTGCATCAGGAACAATCATCAAATCTGTCCGGGCAGACATAACATTATTACCATAGGTAGAAATAGTGCCGCCATGCAGGAACGTTCCGCCCGAATAAGTGTTTTGGTTGGAGAAATCTTCTGTTTTCCTGTAGACAAAGGTTTGGTCATTCTCCAATCCAATCGTATAATCATCGGCACTTGAGGGCTTGTTCACCTTGTTTCCATAAAGGACAAGCGTTCCAGGTCCTGTTTTGATCAAATACATTTTTGATGTCTGATCGGAAATAGAGCCTGCGAAATAGCCATCCTCGACCTCAATTGCACTATGCTCCCAGGCGTGTACCTGGTCAGGATTGAAAACACCAATAATATTTCCATATCCTGTCAGTGTCTTTATCTTCTCTCTCTGTGTGAACGTCACGGAATTCATCACGTAAACATTGTCCTCAGGAACCACAATACCGGAATCAATATAGATTGACCCGCCGCTCATGTTCACGCTGGCACCATCCTTAAATACACCATTGTATACGGCACCGGTATTAACCGACGTCAACCGGATCGTCGCACCATCAGCAATATCACTGATGCCTGCATAAGATTGGTGCTGCGAGATCGGTGAATCTGCATAGTTACGTAAAATAAGGGTTCCACCCTGGGCATTGAATGTAAGCGCGTTATCATCCACTTGCGAAGTCAACCGCAAGTCAAGTTCGCCGGATCCATACTTAACCAAAGTACCGCCTCTATGATCTCCCGAAACAATAAGACGGGAACCCGTTGTCGTACTATCCACATTTATAGCTCCGATACCCGAAGAGTCGCCTATATTGATATTGGCATTTACGGTTGTATAGAGTTCTGTTGTATCCGTATCCACCACCATCTTGCTTACTGTGTCCAACGTTGCAATCTCACGGGCGACAATCTGATCATCAATCACTTTCAAGGCGATTTTGTTCGAAAGGATAACATCCTTGCCTTCGGCCAATAATCCCATCTGAGCCGCAGAAAGCGAAATCGTCTTTACATTCTCATAAGCATCCTTTCTGACCGAGACTCCGTTCTCAACAACCGTTTTTGTCGACATGATGCCGATAGGACTATTCAGGTTAATAACAAACATATTATCCTGAACCGTAAGCGTCCCGTTCGATACCTTTATGGCATTACTGCTGTCATAATTCTCTCCTATGGAGAACAAACCGCTTGAAGAAGAATTAATCGTATTTAAAGCAGAACTCCATGTCAAAACAGTGTCATTGCTTGAAAGTACACGATCAGATTCTGTTACGAATGCCTTCTTTCCTGCAACAGTGTCCAATATAACAGAATTGCCCGAAGTATCCGTATACATGAAGCTGCTATTTTCCGCAACTAAAGCTGTTCCATCCTCGAGGAAAACCTTTCCGGCCGCATCAGAAGAACTTACAATCACCTGTTCATCCAAACCCGTGACATCATTATGTACCGTATAATAAAGGTCACCGGAACCATTGAACTGCACTTCTACAATATCTGTTCCGTTGTTATAATAGGCACGTTTTGCGTCATATGCCAACTTGCCGTTACTGAAATAGAGACTGGCCTTTGTTTCCCCATCATAAGTCAGTACGCTTAAAGCATCATCTCCTGTACCGATCTTACTGGTATCGTAAGATTGTTTTACTCCTGAACTGGTAACCAAGGAAACATTCTGCGCATTATAAAATGTTTTATCGCCAAGACTATAATAAGCCTTTGAACCATTTTCGAAAGCTACTAGTTGATTATCCGAAGGTAAAACCTCACTTCCCGATGTATTGATGTAATTATACCTGTTGAAATCAGCCGTAATCAATCGACCACCATCCATAAGGAAAAGTTTATCACCACTCTGAACAGTACCATTTTGAATCGTCGAAATAGCGCCTGCTCTGGAAATACCGATTTGTCCACCCAATGTGTTTGACCAGAATGCGCTGCTGGAACTGCTATCGACAAGTGTTATGTCGCTTGTTGAGTAAACCGCCCATCGCTTGTTAGCGACACTGGCATTTTCCAGGAAATAAGTGTATCCGCCTTGCTGATAAACCTGATTACCTGTACCCAGATGGAAAACTTCATTCGTGCTCTTTTCAATCACGATTTGACCATTTTGAACCGTATTCACCAATGATCCACTGCTGACCGTTGTGTTAATTGGCAAGAATGCAACCTTTTGTACGGCTACTGATTCCAAATCAATATAACCGCCCTTCTCCTCAGTATGAGAAACAGCCCATCCGTCAATATTCCACGAACTGGAACTACCCATTGCATTGGAGTTTTTAAATTTCAGCCATCCGCCGGTAACCGTAATAGAGCCGGAGAACGAATTCTGTTCACTGCTTAAATACCATTTACCTTCGCCATCCTTAACCAAGGATGTCGGGGAACTACCACCGTCATTGCCCAGAATATTACCCAATTCATTCAGTCCCTTATTGCTTCCGCCCAAGGTAAGCGTTCTTGCGCCTGATCCAATGAATGCGATTTCCATCTCTGAGTCCAGACGGAGCGAACCGCTTGCCGTAACAAGTCCTGTCGTACTATCTGCCGTTGTCACTCCCGAACTTTCCAATCGACCGCCTCCTGTTCCCACACCAAAAGAGAATTTTTTGTCAGAAGCCTCTCCCGTACCCACATACCGTAATGTACCGCCATCAATGACTATATTCTGTGCATAATCGCTGACCCTGCCCAAGCTGCTATACCCGTATCCATCATTGATACGCACGATTTCAAGAACACCTTCCTTAATCGTTGTCGGACCGGTGTAGGTATTGCTTGTATGTGAGAGGCGAAGCGTTCCGTCTCCCGTTTTTATAATTCCGCCGCTTCCGGAAATTAATCCGCTCATCGTGGACACATCCGAGACCACATTCGGGTCAGAATTTCCATAAGCAACAATCGTGCGATCCACACTACCCAAATTCAAAGCGTTCTGGAAATCAATATAACTATCTTGGACTTCCGAACCAAAAATCAATTTACTATTGCCGATGAGGAATCCGCGCGAATCATCCCAATGTAAAGCCGCACCGTTATCCAGAGAGATTTGCAGTGTATAGTCCTTACCTCCTGAGGCAGAGAACCAAACATCTACCGGGTTGGATGGATTGCTTTCGTCCATCCATTTAATAGCACCACTACCGTCACCGATCTTACGCGTAAATTTCGTTGTCGGCTTAACAAACTCCAAAGCCCCTCCTTGCAACACGATCTGGGTTGACCGGGAAAGACCTCTTCCTTCCGTACGGAATACACCTTCCTTAACTATGGTTTTACCAGAGTAGGTATTATTCCCAGATAATGTCATCACGCCTGTACCTTCTTTAACAAGAGTAATAATTCCGGAAATAGAACCAAAAAATTCTCCGCCTGTTGTACTTCCGCTCTCACGGTCGATCGTTAACACTCCCTCTGTTGACGAACTGTTTGTAATCGAGCCAACACCGATTAAGTCATCAACGGCAACATCATGTCCTGCAAGATCAAACGTTCCTGTCTTTTCAACATTAATGGCTGCCGTCTCAGGCAATGCATTATCAGCACCAAGTCTTACAATACCCTGTTTTACAAGTATATCACCAGCAAATGACGTTCCTGCAGCAATGGATTCACTTCCTGTGTAGGCACCAGCAAGGGTAAGTGTCCCCGCACCTGCCTTAACCAAGCTCATTCCGGTAAAACTCGCGCCACCAATAACAGAAGTAACCGTCAGATTGGTGTTTGCGTTGACCACATCAATGGTCGCATTCTCGGATTGCAATGCATACGCGCCAAGTAACCCCAAATTATCAGAAATTCCTGTATAACGGAAGGTGGCATTTCCAATTTCCATGTTACCAACTCCCAGAGAAAGTAATTGAGCGACTTCCAGAACACCTGCATCAATCGCCATACCGCCTGTAAAACCGGTATTCACACTATTTCCCAAAACAAGTGTTCCCATTCCTTTCTTAACGAATTTTGAATCGCCAACTATCGTTCCATTCAAATACGCCTTACCATCGATTACCGAAACATAACGACGCCCGTCCGCTGTTCCCGGCTTCATTACGTTTATCGTTCCGGCTTCAACTACACCTCCATCGGAGAATTGCAGATAGCCTCCCTGATTTGTTCCGTCTGACAGGTTTAAGGTGGCAAATTTCTGATGCGTGCCTCCCACATCAAGCACGGTTGCATATGTTTTCTTATTACCATCCGCATCAGTCACAACAACATCACCATAGATGTATATATCAGACAAATCAGACAACGCTTGGCTCACAGCCAAACCTAAAGTACCTCCCTTGATCAATGTGTCTCCCGTATAGGTACTGGTTCCACCGATATGGCTTCCTGTGAAGACCAGTTTGCCCAAACCTTCCTTAATAACATTTCCTGTTCCTTTAATGCTTCCGGAAACGATTGCATAATCAGAACTGCTGTTCTGATTATCAACAACATTGAGAGTCAGGTCATTGCCAAATATCTCAATGTCATTCCTTACCTCGACAATGTTGTCGGCATTTACTGAACCCAAAACGATTTCCTTAGCGAAAACATCTGTATTAGCCGGATTACTTGGATCCCATCGTAACAGGCGTCTATCATTTCCGACATCATTGCCAACATTCACAATCAATCTGCCGCCAACAGCGGCAAATCCTATGGTAGCATTCGGATTTGAAGCAAAGAAAGTAGCATCACCAAGTTGTATCTGACCGGCACCATTTCCTAAATCTCTGACCAAACGACCACGACTCTCCAAGGTCCCGTTAAGAATAACCAATGCTCCGTTTGCAGAAAGTCCCATCCCTTCGCTTGCTCTGAGAATACCGTCTTTCAAGGTAATAGGTCCGGTATTTGTATTCTTACCAGAAAGAATCAACATTCCAGCGCCATCTTTTTCAATGGCAACATTACCTGTAATCTGGCCATAATAAGAATCATCTCCACCCGCCGATCCGACAATCAATGTACTCATTGAGGAAGAGCTATTCGTAACCACTCCAAGTATAGAATTACCCGAAAGAGCTCCAACAGTCAGACTCGGAATACCATTTAGATCAAACACACCTGTACCTTGAACCACGAGTGCTGTTCCTGAAGGCAAGCTTCCGCTTGTCCCAATCTGCAAAGTCCCTTCAGAGACAACAGTAGCTCCCGTATAAGTCGCTGCACCGTTAATAACCAAAGTTCCGGCACCGGCCTTATTAAGACTTTTGCCGCTGATAGATGTGGTAATTGTTAGTATCGTACCCGCATTATAAACATCAATCGTGGCATCGTCCGAAGTAAAGGTATCGATAGTCTTAAGCGTCGTAATATTTGCGCTCGCCCCCGTGTAACGAAAGGTTCCACTACCAATAGATATTGCTGCTGTTCCGAGAGCATTCAAGTGTTCAACTTCAACAACACCTGCGTTAATCGCGAATGAACCCGTTAACGAACTTCCCGCATTCTGGATTACCAATGTCCCGGCACCCTGTTTTGTAATCGTACCACTTCCGGAAAGAACAGCTTCAAGTATAGCTTTGGAATCTGAACGGTATCCGATCCCAACATCAATAATCCTACCATTATTCGACCCAAAATCCAATGTCCCGAGGACCGTTAGTTTCCCACCGTTAAGCATTTGGATGCTACCACCGGTTGTGGCCGCTATCTCAACATTGTTAATCACCTGCGTAGTATCCCCGATGGATAACGACGCACCGGATCCCGTAATACTGACCTTTGATGTTCCTGAAATCGCATTATCAACAGCCAATGACAATGAGCCATCAACAATCGTCGTTTGTCCCGTGTAATTATTTACACCCGAAAGAACCATGGTACCGGATTCGCTTTTGGTAAGAGACAATTGAGAATTTCCGTCATTGATGCTACCGCCAAAAATGCTATCGCTACGATTAGCCACAGTGAGTGTTCCCGCAGCTCCACCGTTGTTGATAATGATACTGCCGACATTTCCACTCAACTTTCCTATAGTCACACTATGTCCGTTCACATCAAACGTTCCTGATACGACATTCAACGCGGTTGTTGTCGGAATAGCAGTTCCCGATCCGACTACCAAGGTGCCCCCGGTAATTGTAGTACCTCCTTTATAGGTATTATTCCCGGAAAGGGTTGTTGCTCCCGGCCCTGATTGTATAAGCGAACCAACTCCTTCAATATTATTGGCTATCGTGGTGTCTCCGCTATTGATGATCAAATTCGTTCCTTCCCCGACTAATTTTATCGGACCTGTTCCCAAGTTGCTTGCAACGGCAGAATCACTGTTTCCGATCTGCAAATTACCGTTATTTACAGTGATTGAACCGGTGTAAGCACTGCTATTTGCAGCAAGAATCAATGTTCCGGAACCTTCCTTAATGATACCGCCGGCGCCGGTAATCACCCCTAAAATAGTACCGGTATAAGCACCACGATCCTGGTTACTTGTATCAATTCGGGTATTGGCACTTACATTAATACCACGAGCCGCATCAAGAACGATATTGTCAGCACCAAAAATAAGTCCTCCATACTGAGTACTGTTCACAGCAAGTTCCAACTGATTCGTTGTCGCACCCAAAACACCGTCTGCCGTAATTAACAGAGAACCACCGCTTATGCGTATTTTACTTACGGAAAAATCATTGTCCTGATTTAATAGTCCGATAACACCTCTCCCCTGACTCACTGAACTTCCAATCTCAAGGATCAAATCACTGTTACCTCCTGAAATTTTCCCTGTCAAATTGGCTTGAGTCCAAACAGACACTGTATACGCAATGGATTCATAATCACCGGTATCCGGATTGAAATCAAACATACTGGCAGAGGTTGTCTGCGCATTACCGCTTTCAATCAACACAGAACCTACTCCGGAAGAAGTGGTTGCCAATGAAATATCGTTGCTTAAATTTCCTTGTGCATAAGCGATCGCTGTCCCGGTCCCGGACGTGAAATCAGGTGATTTACTTGAGTTCACAATTCCGTCCGCCCAATCGGAGCCGATAGCTTTTTCAAACGAAATCGCTCCTGCATTATTGACAAAACTGACAACACCCGATCCTACCGAGCTTGAAACCAAACCATTCAGAGTTCCGCTGAACTGAGTCAGATACACTTTCCCGCTTTCAATTCTTGTCCCACCTGTATAGGTATTTGCGTTATCCAAGGTAATCGCTCCGCTACCTCTCTGGATCACGCTACCGGCGCCGCTGATATCGCCGTGAGCAACCCCATCCGCGGAGCTCAGATCAAAGGCCAGCGCAGCATTTTGTGCAATGGAAACCGAACCACGTCCGACGGTCCCTGCAGCTCCTCCATTTCCGATCTGCAACGTACCGCCTTTAATAACCGTATTTCCATAAGTATTATTTCCCCACAGAATTAACGTTCCCTCTCCCGTCTTTTCAAAAGTTCCGCTTCCGGTAATAACAGTTGCTCTTGAGGTAACTGAATCCAAGGAACTCGTTATACCTGTCGATACATCAATACTGACGGTTCCTCCGTTAATTTCGATTTCATCAAAATGAACAGCTCCGTCATTTTTTATAAACAGTGTGCCGTTCTTATATTTTACGAGCGTATCCCCCGATATGGAATGAGACCCGCTGATGATATAATCCAGATCTGCATTCACGGTCATGGAAGAAACGGTAACATTCTCCGCAAGTATTAACTGTTTCCGTACAGCAGAATCATCAAGCAGGACAAAGTCTGCATTATAAAATTTATCAGCTCCTCCGCTCAAAACATTCTGCCAGTTTTCCGTATTCTGAACATCCCAGGTATTTCCGTAAATACCTGTCCATTTTACATAACCCAGTTGCCCTGTGATACTGAAAATGTAACTCTTCGAATTCGTATCGTATGAGAATGAAGTTCCACGAGGCGTATTCATGGTAATACCACCCAACGGTGATCCCGTGAGTGTTCCACTGACACTCATCAACGTATAGGATCCTTGCAATGTCGCCGGATTAATATTGGGATCAATCTTCAAACGGAATATGTTACTGCCACCAGAAATATCCAGGTTATTTACATGAATGGTATCCGTTCCTCCATTGGCAAAATCAATCTGAATCGCAGTTCCTGTCAGAGCCAATGTATCCTTAAAAGTCAACGTATCAATCGTTCCCTTGTTTGAACCGACGACAAGACTTGAACCCACCATGGAAACATTCCCGATAATATCATCTCCGGGAGTAACGGTACTCAGACGACCTGCTGTCAATATACCGTTGTTTAACGTCATATTTGTACCTTTCAACTGGGCACCGGACCAGACGGTAATGTTCCCTTGGGTCGAAGACGTGATTTCCAACAATCCCTGTTTGACCAGAACGTCTCCTGTGAAAGCAGTCAGATTTGATAAGGTAAAGTTTGCGCTTCCGCTCTTTACCACAGTACCTTGTCCTGTAATCGCTTTGGCAAGCGTCCTGGCAGTCGTTGATTCAAATTCCAGACTGGCACCTGCATCGACCTGAAAACTCGTCTGAACATTATTGATATCCCCGGACACTTTGACTGTACCTTCCCTGACTTCGGTCAAACCAGTATGCGATAAACCATTACCAGCCAGTATCAACAAACCATTCCCTGTTTTTATGAGGTCTCCGGGAGTCCCAACAATGGCATCTTTGACCGCTGTTGTCACCTGATAGATTCCCAATCCCGTCACAGCAATTTCGGAGGAAGGGGAAAGGTTTAATGTAGCCGTGGTCGCTGCTGTCGTAAAGTAGATGCCATTTGACGGATCATGCAAAAATTCATAAAAAGTACCTGACCCATCCGTATTATAACCCAAGGCAAAACCACCGGGCAGAAGGCCTCCCGTACCGTCTGTTTTTACAGGACCAACCCCACCGCTATCATTACCAAACCGAACATCGATTGCGTAGTATCCAGACTGGAATGTAATGGGACTAGATACCGGCGTTTCTTTATAGGCACTATTGTTAACAATCGTCGTATCTCCGATCTTCAGGAATACATAGTCATCAAAAGATTTAATGAACTTAAATGTTTTTGCTTCACTTAAATAAAGATAACCGGAATAAATCCATTGAACCTGATCTGCATTAGTTTGTGATCCTTTATAAACATTGTTATCCGTCGTTAAACTATAATCGAACCGCGTCTTTATCGCAGTCTTAGGATTCGCGGTTGTGCTGCTGTTCCAACTGCCTTTGGTTTGTCCTTCCCAGAGACCTGAACCAATATTAATCGTCAGTTTACCGCTGTTTATAGTCAGCGTAGTCGCTTGCATTCCCTTCGAAACAACCTCACCCCCATTTATGGTTAAAGCTGTATATTTACTCAGGGGAGACGAAAGGGTTAATGTATTGGCATCGTTCTTGATGATGTTTTTTACATTCAATACGCCATCAATCTGAAGATTGGGGGCCGATGAGGTAAATACAGCCGTTCCGTCTCCGCTGATTGTCGCATTCGAAGACATTTGAATGCTCTTGAATGTCTGAACGACATTGGCTCCAATATCCAGAATACCTCCCTTTAACACAAAGTTTGAATTGCTGGAAATAACATCTGTAATTGTACCGGTAGAACCCGATCTGGCCAAGGCAAGCGTTCCGCTTCTGACCTCTGTCTGCCCTGTATACGTATTTACCTGACTTACCGTACCATACAGGAACTGTTTATTTGTACCCAACTTGACTAAGGATAAAACCCCTACTCCATCCTCAATCAATCCGGCATAGTGAGCTTCTGAACCACGATCCCCTTCACCCAAAGTCAAAGTAATGCTGCCAAGACTGCTGCTTGTAATTATACCCGTACTTGCCGTAGCGCTCGTCTGTCTTCCAAGTAAGCCGAAACCTTCGCTATGCCCGTTTAAATCAAGTGTACCACCCGACATTCTGACCGATCCCCACTCATCCGTCGTTTTTATATTTGCAATCTGATTACCTCCGGATGCATTGTCACCGATTTTCACAGTTGCACCCAATGCAATGTTTTTAATCCCACCGATGGCGTATACGGTATCAGAAGACTGTTTCTCCAAAACTACCGTACCTTCTGCCACTTGCAACAAGAGTTCCTTATTTGATCCCCCGCCTGATAATATTAATGTCCCAGCACCTTTCTTTGTGAAATCAAGCCCATTGCTGGTTAGTGCGCCGCTCAATATCACTTCGGTTCCCGGCGCTGTCGAATTAACCGTTATAGAACGATCCTTTGTCGACATATCAATATTATTACGAACCTCCAGAACACTATCGGCCATATCCGTATTAAAAATGAACGCATCCGATAACCAATTAGCTCCCGTTGCTCCGTTTAAAATAATGTTACTAGTCGCCAACTCAATGGTCAGCTTTCCCCCGACTGCCGAAAAACCGGCAACACCCCCGCTCATATTGATGTTACCCGCAGATGTACCGATTGCCCTTGTCAACTTGCCGCTTGTTTCCAGAATAGCATATTCGGTTAGATTCGATTTAAAGTCTATCAATCCGGATGGAAGATAAGAAACCGTCGGCAAACGAAGCACTCCGCCGCGGATTTTCAGCGAACCGGAAAGCGACGAAAGACTTTGCGTTAATATGACACGCCCGAGAAAACCTGTATTAATGCTGCCCTCCGCTCCTGTCCCCGTAAAATTAACAGAACCGATATATAAGTCACCTGACTGACGGATTGCCGAGCTAATGCGCGCATTAACGCCAGTCTTTGCAGCAATCACTGCATTTCTCTGGGCAAACAGTAAACGACCACCCGCAATGTTATAAGACCCACTGCCGACACTATCAAACACAATGGAATTCACCAAACGGACACCATTACCATTACCCGTATCATCAGAATTAATGGTCACATTACCGGCAGTACCGCCATTCCCAAAAACGACATCATATCCGGCGTCAGACCAAGTAGTCTGTGTACCCAAAGTCGGATAGCTTTGCCAATTGTTATTCGCTCCCCATATCCCGCTTCCATCATCAACACCCGGATTAGAAGGATTCGCATCCCATATCAGACTTGCCGCTTTTATGGAAACAAACGAACCTAGAATTGCCGGAAGAATGAATGCTTTTTTGATAAAGGCGCGGGAAATATTTTTATTTTTCATGAGAGTTATAAATCGGGAAATTTGAAATAGTAAATTATTAGTATGAAACGCTTATGCTTATTGATTTCTACGTTGACCAATCGTGTCTGAGATACCTTTTGTTCTCATCGACTCATCCTCTTCATCATAATAAACAAAAAGCAAAACGCGTCTCCTTGCGGTAAACGACCAATTCGTGGAACTGAGCGGTCTCCACTCTTTGGCATCATTCGACTCCTTATATGTCAATGAAACCGACAAGGTAAGAGGGATTTTCTCGGGTTTGAAAGTCGATATCTTTCTGGAACCTACCACTAATTCCTGATCACCTATTTTTGCCTTGAATGCGTTAGGGGACAGATTCACAAACCGAACAGTTCCTTCCTGAAAATTAGAATCATCTTCCGGCATGACAATGACCTGATAAAGCCGTCCGCTTTTTGCTTCGCTTTCAGACGACGGTATGAAAAGAAAAATAACATTTTTGACTCCTTCGGGAAGTGTCGCCTCAGCAATCGCGGTTTCGACAGGACGTCCATCCTTCATATCCTGCTTATAAAATATGACCGGACTGCTTCCATAATATTTTTCCGGAGAAGAAAAAGAATCCGTAGGCAGCTTTATTTCAACCAGATCCGATCCGTGCTTTATGTAAACAGATTCCAATCCGTCTATAGGCTTAAAACAGATAGCACGAAACATCGTCTGCGCTGAGAGCAGCGTCGTCAAAAATAAAAAAGACAATCCCAATATAATGCTTATAATTTTCTTCATCTTGATCGTAATTATCGTTATACAGTTACTTGCTTACACTTCATCAGGCGAGAGCCAACGGAAAGAAATAATCTTGAATGCGCGTTTATATGAATTTAAACGTGAACTTACTCTCGGCGCTTCTTCCGGCAATGATACGCCTGTATCAAAAAGTTCGGGAACACGTTGCACAACAGCTTCTGCCCAGGCCCGCGCAGTTACATTCCCGTCCATATCAACACTATCGCCATAGCAACGGATTAAGAATGTATCTGAACGAGCGGATATAACCGGAGCGATTGGTTGCAGTATGTCTGCCTGATTTACCCATCCTGTGGTTCCGGCGGTTGTCCGGCCCTGAGCTGCCTCCGAAAATTCGACATCTTTCCAATTTGCGGTGCGACCTGCTCTCGAAATAGTATTATTGATTGATGTGGCTGCATTAATTGCGGCCTGTACAGCCCCGCAGACAGCCAGTTCTTTATCATTCGTAACCTGCCTGTTTACGAATTCACCCAAACTCAGGAATGGACCACGTTTCTTTACTTCCTCAACAATACGTTCCGCCAACTCTGTGATTTGGGTTTCGGTTAATGAACGGTATCCTCTCCAATACAGATCGCGGTCACCTGCTTCGTCAGGCGTATCACCACCGGGCGTTGTGATGCGACTGACCGGATATCCATCAACCTCCCGTAAACTAATAGAAGGGTTGCTTTCCTTAACATCAATAACAGGAACAGTCTGCCCATGCAAACTGGCTAACATGGCTTTCCATGCATTAACGGATGTTGAATTAATATTGAATGATCCGTTAACCAACTGCCATTGCGCAATTTCGCGATAAGCATCCGCGTTATCGGGATTAATCCGACTAACATTTAAACTCTCTGTTACATAGGGAATAAACCGGGGATTAGCCAATGGTTTTTTCCCATCAAAGAAATCGCTGACCACCTGATTCAGAGAGCGTTTGGAATCAAAGAACACAGAATCCTGCGGAGCCATTGCCGAGAAATAGTAATTATCCCAAAGAACGTGATTCGCATAATACTTATAATCCTTCTTCACCCGTTTTGATTTGATGGTAGTTTCCAATGCGGTTGATTTTATGTAAGGATGCGCTTGAGAATTTCCTACAAGGAATGTCGCAAATGGGAAATTCTTTGTGTTTTCCGAACTTGGAACATCCGCTTTATTACCAACACCATTGATACCCCCTCCCTTGACATGCTGAACCATGTCAAAATCGTATTCAGCACGGATCATCTGTGCATGCCTTAATTGAGGAAGCGATATAAGCGGTTGCGTAGGCAACTCCGAATAAACAAAGAAAGGTTGACCGTTTGCCGCATCCTGCCCGCCACCGATATAGCCATTATTTCCTTTTCCCAAAGCATTACCATCTCCTTCCGGAGACGAAACTTCAACCAACGGCGAATCCTCCCAGCTGTTTATATTGCGCATTTCTATCTCATACTGATAATTCTGAAGCGATTTTTCATTATCAAACTGGCAATTACCAAAACCAAAAGTGACATCCGTAAATTCCAAGTGACGGCCAGGTGGCGTTCGTTTAAATCCTTTTGCTGTTTTTAGTGCAACGTTCTGGACAAATCCGGGAATGGCATTTGATTCTCCACTTAATTCCCATGCCGTATAACTGGGCTTTCTTATCGTTGGGTAAATTAACCGTAACCGATCCATTGCATTTGCTTGTTCCAAAAGGAACAATGGTCGCATGTATAATCCGCGCCGATCCCAGTCACGCTTTCCTCCGAATCCGCTAATCACATGTCCTAACACCCAACACGGAAAATGCAGCGCCATCGAATCCCATCCGCCAGCAGCCACATCCGCTTCAATCGTACATCCGACCACACTGTTTGCGTTAGGGACAGTAACGTCTGTTGGCAAATGGATGCCATTCCCTCTGACCCAACCCGTCCTGAATTGTAACTCCGAAGCTGTTGAATACACCTTCAATGGAGAATAGACTTTTGTCTCGCCAGGCCTTAAATAGCCGATTTCCATGATCGGAGGCGACTGCATAAAATCCCTGAACCGGTATTGAACAGTACCGACTTGCTTCGAATCAGCAAAGAAAGTCATTTTGACAGGAATATCATAATTCTTAAAATAGAAATACTGTCCGCGTCCATCGAATGCAACATTGTAAGGATTCCAAAGCGTGATCACAACATCCATGCACACCCATATTTTAAAACCAGTACCGTCCTGCATTGTATAATAGGAGTAGATACGCTGCGCTTTTGAAAGCGTAGGCATATAATCACGCGTTGCGCCTTGCGGAACCATCACGCGATTACGTTCCGAGTCTTTCCCCTTAAGGTCTTCTATTCTGAACATGGGAAGACCACGTTCCATTCTCATATCCTTGTATAATTGATAATAGTGATGAATGAATCCCCAAGGGGCAAATGCCAGCTTGTTGTATTTGGCAGGATCTGCTTTATCGCCTCCTGACCCGGTTTCATCCCATTGAAAATCATAAGTAGAAGCTTTTATTATCCCGGTCGGTTCAATTCCTTCAAAGAAATCCTCCCCGGTAATCTGAAAATCAGAACTCTGATCATTCTTCGTTGGGACAATGTACCAGGGCGTCATAAGCGCATGATCGACATCAGGCGGCTTACGCTCGAGAAACAGGTTCAGATCCTTCTTAAGCCCACCGTTGCGTACATTCGAAAGGACACCGTACGACACGGGTGTAACATCATGGAATAATTGCTTTGCGCTTTCTATGTTTCCGGAAAACAGCTCCAAGGAGGATCTGGTAAACAATTTCTTTAACTCGTCATTTGATCTATCCTGCAAGTTCTTTATGGCGGAAATCGCACCTATTCCGACCCTGGGAGCAGCAGCCATATGCTCTTGAACCAATGCGTGCTCCGTAGAATTCACCGTGTCCG
Source organism: Opitutales bacterium (assembly GCA_031552815.1). GTDB lineage: Bacteria > Verrucomicrobiota > Verrucomicrobiia > Opitutales > JAVBMG01 > JAVBMG01. The sequence goes on along the minus strand of JAVBMG010000005.1, from coordinate 74,195 downwards.
TTTTACCGTTCCATATCGGGGCCATGGATGCTTTTACACCTTCATCTCCTACCCACCATGCATAATGCCCGCGAACAATCGGATTTCTTCTGGAATCTGATTGATAAAGCGGTATTTTTTCTGCCTTAACATAGAGTCTCTGATCGGCATTCTTCCCTACGGAACCTGAACCAACCAATTCGATAAAATTCGGATCACTGTCCGATATGGTCAATGGTAAATTCAATAACGATTCCCCTGAGCGGCCTCTTGTAAGATCATCATTCAATGAGACCAGCCATCCAAGAAACCGTTTGTTATGCTCGGATTTATAGTCCCACGGCGGCAAGCTAGGAGAATCTGAATTCTCGTAATAAATGTTATCGCGCGGACCACTGTCATCAAGCTTCTGAGCCCAGGATTTCCAGACACCCGTCCAGTAAGGATGCTTCACGCCGTCAGGCATTTCCGTTGACGGGTTTCTGTCCAAAATGGCTGCATTTGCGGTTACTCTTTGGTCTTCACCTGCAAGATTTAGCAATTTCCCCAATGCAATACCCAATGCCATTTCTGCATTTCCGCGAGCCTCTTTGATTTCACGGGAACTCACTTCGCTACCCACTTCAACCCGTAACATGCCCGCCAAACCAACAACAAGGAGAGCAACAAATGCCAGCAAGGCAACTGCAGTAATTAGAGCAAATCCTTTGCTTTTTTCTTCAGGGAAACTCATTTATTTTGCGAAAGTAGGAAATTCGTCGTCTGGATCGGTGCTTATTACAGCCATTGAAAAAAGCTACATACTTGAAAATAGTCAATCGAATATCTTGTTTTTTTTAAAAAATATGCTTTTATAAAGGGTTACCTATTTCACTCCGTTTTCGCCCAAGTGTACCCTGCGTTCAAAACTTATCTAAGTTCTTGAGAATCAAGGACATAGGGTAATATTATTTTTTCGACATCTCAGGTTTTACAGCTCTTGTCATTAACTCAAAGACAGCTTCTCTCGGCGATTTTTCTTTATAAAGAACTTCATAAAGTTTGCTCAATATAGGGGCATCAATACCCCTCTCTTTGCACATATCAAAAATTGATTTTGTGGTCCGGTACCCCTCAACTGTTTTCCCAAGTTTTAGTAAGTCATTCACATGAACCCCTTTACCTAGGTCTTCGCCAAATGAACGATTTCGGCTCCATTTCCCATTACACGTAGCGATTAAATCACCAAATCCGCTGAGTCCGTAAAACGTTTCTCCTTTACCGCCCAGTGAAACCCCGATAGCAACCATTTCATTCATGGACCGCGTAATTAATGCGGCATTAGCATTGTCCCCAATACCAAGGCCCTGGCAAATTCCGGAACCTATGGCATAAACATTTTTGAGACATCCGCCCAGTTCGGCACCGGTCAAATCTGTTATTCTGTAAACCCGCAAGGAAGTATTGTTTATCCCTTTTTGGAAATATTCGTCCTCGGAGCTCTCCGAATTTGTTGCCAAAACCAAGGCTGTCGGCTTCCCTTCCGCAACCTCCCCGGCAAACGTTGGTCCAGTCAACGCTCCGCAACGAACATTCGGCAAAATTTCACTCATGATTTCCGATGGACGTTTCAGTGTGCCCAGCTCTAAACCCTTGCATAAACTCAATATAATACGTAAGTTTTTTGCTTCCCTTATATCTTTTGAGACACGGTTGCATTGTTCCCTTAACGCGTGAGACGGTACCGCCATCATCAAAATTTCTGCCTCCAGCAATGTTGGTTTCAATTCGGAATGAATTTGCATACTGGGATTGAAAAAATGACCCAGTAAATAGCGACTGTTTTGCCGGTCTTCCAACATCTGAATAGCGTGTTCCGTACGGTGTGTGACCAATGTTACCGTATGACCGATCCTTTGTAAATGCATCGCCATTGCCGTACCCCATGCTCCTGCACCTAAAACAACAATATTCATAATTGTAGGTCTTCGTTTATTGGATATTAAAAAGTCTTGTTTTGAACGTCGGAGACAAATTTCCGGAATGCATCTGTCATAACTGACTTCACATCTGCATATTGTTTTACAAATACCGGCACATATCCCGGAGTCATTCCTAATAAGTCGCAACTTACCAAAATCTGCCCATCACAATCAGAACCGCTACCGATACCTATTAGCGGTATCTCCAGATTTCTCGCGATGTCGCTTGCCAGTTTTGCATCCACCATTTCTGCCACGATTGCAAACGCACCAGCCTCTTGCAACGCTAAGGCATCCCTGAGCAGGATATCCTTTTCTGATTCCACTTTCCCAAATTTACGGTATCCTCCAAGTACATGATAACTTTGAGGTAAGAGACCGATATGCCCCATCACTGGAACTCCTCGGCTTACCAGATCGGCAACCTGTTCGGAAATTGAAGCACCTCCCTCAAGCTTGATCGCTTCAGCACCCCCCAATTGCATTAACTTTGCAGATGCTTTGAAAAGTTCATCCCCTCTTAAATGGCCTTCATAAAAAGGTAAATCAGCAACAATCAAGGATTGCGGATTTACACGAGAAACTGCCGACGTATGATGCAGGATAGCCTCCAGGGAAACAGGAACAGTTGTTTTATAGCCTAACAATGTTGTCCCAACTGAATCCCCAACCAAAATCAGGTCAACTCCGGCTTCTGAAGCCAATTGCGCAGTTATGGCATCGTATGCACTCACACAAACGATTGGACGAACTCCCTTAAACTTCCTGATTGAAGCAGTCGTTATCTTTGACATAAGTAATTTATTAGCCCTGAATAAAAAGAATTCAGTAGAGACTGCAACGGATTTATGTGGAAAAACTTTAAAAACTGGAGAGCAAGACAACGCCTGCGAAAAAATCATCGCTGGGAAGAATTCTCGATACCGCCCGAGATTTTTACAAACAGCAATCAACGGGCAACTTCAGACCAACACAAAACCGTTGCATTACCAAAAACCGAAAAACCCAATAAACTAAGAAAAGCAAGGCAACTGCTTCCTTGGGCTATTTTAACCATTCTCACTACATGGTTCATCATCGAGACCATTCCAGGGTTTCGACTCTTCGATTAGTTTAGGGTTATGATATACTTATCGTTCAGAGATTGCCAGCATTCATGATAAATCAAATACCCTTAAACGGCGTCTCACTCACATAGATTTTGTAATCCCTGATCATGCCCGGACTATTGGGTTCAGGCCTTGGCAGATAACGAAATCCGGTCATAACTGTTTCGCTGCCGATATCAATAATCACACGATGCGGTTGCTTAGGCGGATTATCGTTTCCCCATTCGGAATGCCAATAGGTTGCTTCCTGGAGATCAAAAATATTATCCGCCGAATTATTCGCTCGCACCAACTCCTCACTGTCAGCATAGACCACGGTCCACTCCTCGCGGGACAATGGTTTACCGTTTTCTCCTAAAATATACAGCTCGGCGATGCTTGCATATTGGTCTCCCTGCTGCGAACTTAATGCTTCCAGGCAGAAATAACGACCTTTGACCGGACGCAGGAATTTCACTTCCTGCCATTGATTTCCTTTTGCAAAGCTACCGTCACAGACCGGTGTTTCACCTGTAATATCCAGATTCTGCGACTCAATACGATGACGGATCAAGGATTCTGTACGCACCTGATCCAAAATAGGCTTGGTCAATCCCGAAATGACTGGACTCTCAGGCCCGTCAATATCAATAACCAAAACCTTGTTTTCTCCTTTCTTCAGCCAACAGCCCGGGACATAAAGCGTTTGCTGCGGCCCGATTTTCCAAAACCGCCCGAGGCAGTGCCCGTTAACCCAGAGAACACCTTTCCCCCAAGTACTCATATCCATAAACGTGTCTCCAACGGTATCGAGCTTAAATGTCCCGCGATAGAAAGCCGGCCCTTCCACGGCATCTGATTTCCTGAATTTAAGCGTTCTCAGATAATTGTCATTATCCAACGGGAAATTATAAACCTGCCAGTCGAAGATTTCCTCTTTCTTACCTTCGGTAATCAGTTCTACCTTTTGTGTAATTCCTTTTCTGTCATGGATTGCTGCTCCAAAGTTAACACGTCCTGCTGCCTCAACAAAAATATCCAAGGTAACTTCCCTGTCACTGGGAGGCAGCTGCACGGATTTCTTCCCGTTACGGCGATCAATCGTTCCTACTCGCTCTCCATTCACATGAATACGTGCCCAATCATGCACTTCTTCGATAAAAAGCGTACGACGAACCGCTGATGCCGGAATCGTTGTTCTGTACATAATACATCCGAATCCTTGATCGTAGTACTCCATTGTCCGGATAATCTCGTCAGTCTTAGGCGCAGGCAACTGCTCCATTATTGAACCCACTTCCTTTAATTGAAAAGCCGGGATGTCAATAACAGGAATCGGATCAGGGATATCTCCGATGCTTTCCCCATTAAGCAAATGTTTGCTCATAAGCTCCTGAACCGCAAAAAACTTCGGCGTCGTCCACCCTGCCTCGCTGATGGGAGCATCATAATCGTACGAACTGCACGTCGGCGCATAAGGAGGACTGTTTCCACCCGCCCACATACCAAACGAAGTACCGCCGTGAGCCATATACAAACTGAATGAAATATCATTCTCGACAAAATATTTCATGTTGCGGATCAAATCTTCCAGACTGCGATTCTCATGCGGATTCCCCCAACGGTCAAACCAGCCGGACCAGTATTCGCTGCACATTTTGGGAGCATTCGGACGAAATGCTTCATACGCCTTAAACATTTGGACAGCATCCGCGTTCGATCCGAAATTAATCGTCAGCAATACATCATCCAAGGCATTGTTTTTCATGTTGGATGTCCAATCACAGGTAAAGAGAGGGACATCTGTAAAACCAGCCTCTAATACCATCCGCTGAATTTCGCGCATATACTCTTTATCCGTCTTATAGGCGCTGTACTCGTTTTCGACCTGTACCATAATAATCGGGCCTCCGCGCGTAACTTGCAAGTCAGCAAGCTGCTTTCCGACTTCCTTCAGGAAAATTTCAGAACGTTTGAGAAAATAAGGATCCCGCTCACGCAACCGGATATCATTCTTTTTAAGCAGCCACCAAGGAAGTCCGCCCATTTCCCACTCAGCACAGGCATACGGTCCCGGACGAAGCAACACATAGAGCCCGAGTTCCTGAGCCATGCGACAAAACTCCGCAACATCACGCTGTCCCGTAAAATCAAACTCATCCGGACGAGCTTCGTGGGCATTCCAGAACACATAGGCACATACCGTATTCAGCCCCATCGCCTTTACCATTTGCAAGCGATGCTTCCAATACTCGCGCGGTATACGCATGTAATGCAGTTCTCCCGAGCGAATGACAAATTTTTCGCCGTTCAGCTTAAACTCCTTTCCCTCAACAACAAAACTGCCCGATTTCCTTTCCTCAGCATAAACACTGCACCCGAAAATAACCGTTATTAGAAAAAGCAAGCCTCGAAGAATTCCCTTTGGCGTGTTCATAAGATAATATGCATGTTAAAAATGTCCGCCTATAAAAAGCATAAGCACTCTCAATGGCGAGTAAAAAGCCGGCTTCAGAAACCTTCTTTATTTTCTTTTAATGGTTGAAATGCTGCAAAGTTTCGCCAATCTCTTAAGATTCATGGTTTAAAATAAACCATAAGAGAAAAATCAGTCGAATTAATGGCAATCATTCCACCTAAAAGAAATCATCCATACAATAGATATGACCGGAGATCCTCCGGCACTCCGCAAACTCGCATCAATGAACGAATCCGTGCGGAAGAAGTCCGTTGCATCGACGCTGACGGAGCACAAGTCGGAATTCTATCGACAAAACAGGCTATTGAACTCGCAAAGAAACGAGGGCTGGATCTTGTTGAAATATCTCCGACCGCCCGGCCTCCCGTTTGTCGTATCCTTGATTACGGCAAATATAAATACGAGCAGTCAAAGAAATCCAAGGACAGCAAACAGACAGCTACGAAAGTAAAAGAAGTAAAATTCCGTCTTGTCACTGGTCAGCACGATTATATGACAAAGCTGCGCAAAGCCGAGCAGTTTATGAATCTTGGCAATAAAGTAAAATTCACTCTTATGCTGAGAGGACGTGAAATGCAACAATCCGCCATGGCCCTCGAACGGATGGCAAAAGTAGCTCCTGACCTCGCACACATTGGCATTCCCGACCACGAACCGCGCGCCCAGGGCCGTTTTGTTATGATGACCATGTCCCCGTTGCCGGCAAATAAACGTAAACTCATCTATTCTCAAGGAGACGAAGAATTCGAAGACGACAGCGACGAAGATATGATGGATGGAGAAGATTGAGAACGATCAGAACCGTAAGCAGATGCGGCGTCTTTATAAAGTCATTGGACTGCTCCTGTTGTCTCTTTTTCTGGCAACAGGGGTTTTTGTTTATGCGAACTCGACTGCCGACGAACACCAGGCAATCGTATACAAAGGAGAAACCTACATCTGCGCTGACCTCATTGCCAAGTCAATGAAACTCTCGCTGAGTCCGTATAATGACAAGGACAAAGCCTTTTCAATCACCGGTCCAGGAATAAACATCTCAGGCGAAGAACATCGCCGTGATGTGAAAATATGCGGAGTCATTGTTACATTCAGTTTTCCAGTCATCAAGGCAAACGGGCAGTTCTATATAGCCAAGTCAGACTACGACAACAGCATATCACCCATACTGTCTCCGGGAAAAAATCCGGCATTGAAGCCCTTGCACCGCATTATCATCGACGCAGGACATGGCGCTCATGATTCCGGGACACAAAATAAAACCCTCGGTCTTCAGGAAAAAAATATAACGCTCCAAGTCAGCAACCTGCTTGCAGAGTCGCTCGGAGCCCAAGGCTATGAAGTGATTCTCACCCGGAACCAGGATAAATTCCTCACATTGGAAGAACGCCCTGATATTGCCAATAAACTCGATGCGGATTTATTCATCAGCCTGCACTGCAATGCCGCCGCCAATGCCACTGTCAAAGGGATAGAAGTCTTTGCGTTTCCCTCGCAAGGACATCCCCCGTCTAACCGTGACACAATTCAACCTACGGACAAGCAATACTATAACGGGAACCAAAACAACGCTTGGAGTATGGTGCTTGCATATTATATTCAACGGCAACTTGTCACTGAGACCAAATCGCCGGACAGAGGAGTCAAACGGCAACGGTTTATTGTTCTCCGCGACGCAAAATGCCCAGCCGTTCTCGTTGAACTGGGATTTCTCTCAAACGCCACCGAAGGCGCATTGCTCAGTGACAGCCAGTATCAGAAATCCCTAGTCAAAGCGCTTTCCGAAGGCATTTTTTATTACTGGAAAACGTACGAGAAAACACATCCGCAGCAACAAACAAAACCGGTGATCGCCCAGCCGCCTCCCGATCCCAACGCACCCCCTGCAACGCCTGACACTCCGGCAAGACCTCTGAAATTCTGAGCGCAGAATCGTTCATATCTCGGTTCGCGTATCGCTACGACAGGTCATGGGAGGAACTGCTACAGTCAGGCTACCGTTCAAAACCGAATGAAATACATCTTCTCTCTGATTATTGTTCCATCGGAAAAAGAAAATGTTAACGTGTATCGCCATGAGTAATATTATTCGGAGACCTTACGGAACACTGCCAGACGGACGTCCGGTCGATATCTTCACGCTAAGCAATGATGACGGAATATCCGTAAAAGTAATCACTTATGGAGCAATTATCACGGAATTGCATGTTCCTGATAAAAACGGGAAAACAACTGACATCGTTCTGGGGTTTGATAAACTGGAAGATTATCTCAAGTACAATACCTGTTATTTCGGTGCTGTCATCGGCCGTTACGCGAACCGCATACAGGAAGGAAGATATAGCATAGACGGCAAAGAATACCGTGGCATTGTCAATAATGGCCCGAATCATCTGCACGGCGGCAGTATCGGATTCGACAAAAAACTCTGGAAAGCCAACGTCATTGACGGAAACGAACCCTCATTGCTTCTCTCCTGCCATAGTGTTGACGGGGAAGAAGGTTATCCCGGTAACCTTGACACAGAGGTATGCTACCGTCTGACTGATGACAGTACGCTGCATATACAGTATAAAGCTGTTACCGATAAAGCCACTGTCATTAATCTGACCAATCACTCTTACTTCAATCTTCAGGGACATCGGCATCCGGATGTTTTCGACCAACAATTACAAATTGAAGCTACGCACTATGCCCCGCTGGACGAAAATCAAATTCCTCTGGGCTATCTGCTTCTCGTCCACGGAACCACTTTCGATTTTACAAAGATGAAAACGATTGGCCGTGATTTTAAGGATCCGGCACTTGCTCCGACCCGCGGTTACGATCACCCGTTTTCGTTGTCAAACAGAGGGAAATTTGCACTGGCTGCTACAGCCTGCGATCCGGAAAGCGGACGCATCATGGAATGCTACACAACCGAACCATCCCTTCAGCTTTACACAGCAAATTGGGTTGAAGGTCTGCCAACCGGAAAAAACGGAAAACCGTACGGAAATCAACAGGCATTTTGCCTGGAAACCCAACATTTTCCCAATTCGCCGAACCAATCGGAATTCCCCTCCACAATCCTCCGTCCCGGCGAAACATTCACCTCGCACACGGCATTCAAATTTTCAGTAAAAGAATGAGATTTCATAAGCAGCCACAGACGCATAGCATCTATTTACTTGTCGTAGCAATCACCCGAACCACCTTAAGCCTGTTTTTCCGCGGCGAATCCTATGGTGCGAACAGAGTCCCGAAAACAGGATCCTACCTGCTTACCGGGAATCATTTGAGTTACTTTGACCCACCGGCATTCGGCGCCTCATTGCATCGGGATGTATTCTACTTTGCCAGGAAAACCCTGTTTAAAACAAAAATCGGCAACTGGACGCTAAGCCGTTTGAATACGATCCCTGTCGATCGCGACGGTTCCGACGCATCCGCCATGAAACGTGTTTTCGGGCTACTCAAACAAGAGCAGGGACTCATTCTGTTCCCGGAAGGCACACGTTCGGAGGATGGCTATCCTAAACCCGCCCAACCCGGAGTCGGATTGATGGCATGTCGTACAAAAGTCGCGGTGATTCCTGCAAAGATTATTGGCACTTTTCAAGTCTGGAACAGATACATGAAGATTCCCAATTTCTTCTATCCTGTTGATATTCTTTACGGAGCTCCTATGTTACCGTCTGAATATGATCCGGGAGAAAGCCATCCTGACCGCTATCAGGAGGCAGCAAACCGCATCATGGAAAGAATCAATGCCTTGAAATGCCCCAAAAGAATGGAAATCTAAAACCAAATCATATCATGAGACAGTTCCGTACAATTCTGTTTTTGTTCCTAACCTTTGCCATATTTTCTTCAGCGAGTCTTGCTCAGATGCGCAGTCCGCGCGATGAAGCAATAGAAAGAGCAAAGACCGGCGTTGATGTGCTGCTCAAATGGTACGACAAGGATAAAGGAACCTGGCGCGGATGGTGGAACAGCGCAAATTCACTTACTGCCATCATCCGTTATTGCAAATTTACCGGATCGCGCAGCTATGCAGCCACAATAAAAAATACCTTCGAGAAGAATAAGGGAAACAAATTCCTGAATGAATTCTATGACGATGAAGGCTGGTGGGCGCTTGCCTGGGTTGAGGCATACGAACTCACAAAGAATGTCGATTATCTTAAGATGGCTCAGGTTATCTTTGAAGACATGACAAACGGCTATGCAAAAAATGATAAACGGCCCGGATTCTCCGGAGGAATCTACTGGAAAAAGGATCACAAGAACATGAATGCCATTGAGAACGGGTTGTTTATCCTTCTTGCTCTCCGTCTCAATGAACACAAACCGCTCGTTAAAGTGGACGGGCTCACTTATCTTGATTGGGCAAAGAAGATATGGGAATGGTACGAAAAATCAGGGATGATCAACACCAATGAATACTTTATCGAAGATGCCATGAAACCCGAAGGAGGTCTGATCAACGTCCACTTTACCTACAATCAGGGGGTCACCATGGCAGCATCGCTTGAATTCTATAAGATTACCAAGAACAAAAAATACCTCACCCTTTCCGAAAAACTCGCCGAAACAACCATGAAACGCATGGTAACATCAGGCGGAATCCTCCGGGATTTCACGGACGGCAGCGTTAATGATGATTGTGACCAGTTTAAAGGCGTCTTCATGCGGCATCTGTATACGCTCTATGAAGTAACTAAAAAACCCGAATACAAGAATTTCATCATCAAGAATGCCAACGAGATCTGGAAAAACAGGAACAAAAAAACAAACCAGTTCAATGGGCCTTGGTCTGAACCTTGCCAGGAAACAACATCCATCCGGCACACATCCGCGCTCGATTGTCTCGTCTCCGCCATCGGTGTTCGTACAGATATAGAGGATAAGCAACTTATCGTTGTTCCCGACGAAGATTGATTAACAGCATTGCTCACAATCTTCCCTCCCCTTTTACTTGGCTTTCCGCATTTGGCATATAGATATTATTATCTGTTCAATGCTTTAGCCCGTATTTTTGTCACTTTGATGATTATTGTTTACTACTAAAAACAGTTACGGCAACTTTACGCGAAGATCGGTTATTAAAAATTGTAAGACACGAAATGGGAAAAACAAAGACAGTTTTCTGCCTTATTATGGCATTTATGCTACCATGGGTATCAGGCTTTGCCCAAACTGAAACGCCAGGCAAAGACGAAGCGATTTACCAGGCAAAGGTTGGTATCGAAACATTCCAGCAATGGTACAACAAAGATACCGGCATTTGGAAAAACTGGTGGAATAGCGCAAACGGATTAACAACGATCATTCTTTTCAGTAAATACACAAAATCCGACCTCTATTTTCCGGTCATTGCAAATACGTTTGAAAAAGCAAAAACCCAGAATTTCCTTAATGATTACTATGACGACGAAGGTTGGTGGGCAATCGCCTGGCTGGATGCTTACGAATTAACAAAGAATCCTGACTATCTGCGCATGTCCGAGTTCATTTTCAAGGATATGACTACAGGATGGACCGACGAATTTAACGGCGGTGTTTTCTGGAAAAAAGATGTTAAGTACAAAAATGCTATTACAAACGGACTTTTCATCATTCTCGGTTATCGCTTCAGTGAGATTCTTCCGGAAACAAAAGTAAATGGGCTGACCTATCTTGAATGGGCCAATAAGACATGGGCATGGTATGAAAAATCAGGAATCATCAATACCGAGTCGTATTTCATTGAGGATGGCCTTGAAAAGGACGGAAAGCCGAATCGTAATCAGCATTGGACATACAACCAAGGAATCGCCATCGCTGTAGCTCTTAACGTATACAAGCACACCAAGGACGAAAAATACATGACCCTGGCAAAGGAACTTGCCAAAACAACCATGACCAAAATGGTTCATGAAGACGGTGTCCTGCGCGAACGCAATGAACCGCGTATGGGAGACGACGGGGCTCAGTTTAAAGGTATTTTTATGCGTCATTTCTATTTGCTTTATGCCGCCACCAAGGATCCTGCATACAGAGATTTCATATTGAAAAATGCCAATGCCATTTGGAAAAACAAGAACACGGACAATCAGTTCGGCGGCGTATGGAATCAACCCTGCAAGGAAACCGACGCAATCATACACAGTTCCGCCTTGGATGCCATCGTTTCGGCAGCGGCAGTCCTTATACTGGACGAAAAGGAAAACAAGTAAATATCTTGCAAATAACAACACATCACATTTCCTGTCTCCAAGTCACTCATGCAAGAATATAAGGACAGTAAAAAACAAGGGTATCTGCTGGGCATTGGTCTGGACAATAAAGACGGTCATAAGCGCCTTACCAAGGCTGAGCAATTCTCCATCATTGGCGGTTCAGAAGAAACGCATGGCCGTATGACTGAAACCGTCATGAAAACGGTCGAAGATTTGCAAAGAAAAAGCAAAACCATTGCCAGCGCAGAACCTCAGGAACTCGCAGAGCTCTTACATAAAAACACGCCGCGCTGAAGCATTGCAATGTATCGTTGAGATATTCCCCCATCTTTGCCTTACAGGCCTAAGTCCATTTGCGATTCCTTCACTTTCAGTTTTCGCAAGAATTTCTCACGGTGACAGCTGCTTGCTCCTAATTCAAGAATGGCATGCTGATGGTCCGCGGTAGCATATCCCTTGTGCACAGCCAGTCCATATCCCGGAAACTCAGCATCCAATAATTGCATCATCCGGTCGCGCGTAACTTTTGCCACAACAGAAGCACAGGCCACCGCCAGACTCTTTGCGTCACCCTTGACAATACCTTCATGCCTGTAAGGGAATGGTTTCAGCGGCAGTCCGTCCACAAGGATTTTCTCCCCCACAGGACATACCGAAACCGCTTCGATTGCCCGTTGCATGGCAAGCCTGTTTGCCCCCAGAATATTCAGCTTTTCTATCTCTGAAACACTGCCAATTCCCGAAGCAAAACGCATGTTACCGTCCTTTGCCCACTGCTCTATCAATGCATAACATATCTCCCTTCTCCGCTCGGAAAGCTGCTTGGAATCATTCACTGCACAAAATACGCTATGAAACGTCTTATCCCCATAAAGATGCTTTGCGATGTAAACAGCCCCTGCTACGACAGGACCCGCAAGACAACCTCTTCCCGCCTCATCTACCCCGATGATACCGTCATGATCGCCAAGATACGACAAATCAAAAGCCATCCGATCCTGTGCGTTTTTCTTCACGGCAAGATCAGGACCACTGCTTCTTTTCCGGCACCGGAAGACCCAGTACCTCATAGGCTGTACGGAAATGCATCTTTGCAAATTCGGGAAGCCTGTCAGAACCCAGTTTTTCAACCAATTGCTTCCCCTGTTCTTTCACTGCAGCAGATGCTCCTTTCTTCAGCGATTCCCCGGCGATTTTTGAAAGCGCATCCATCTGACGCAGGAATTCTGCGCGTGCACAGACTGATGCTGCCGCCACGACAGGATCCTCTTCCGCCTTTGTGCGCATTTTCAGCGTAAAACCCTCCATCGAAAAATACTGGCTGATTTCATCACGTGCTGAAAACTGGTCCAGCAAGCCCCAGGGAACCATGCGTTTTTCAAGGGCAGCACTCAAGGATTTTGCATGCAGCCATGAAAGCAAACGGTTGAGGTTGGCCTTAGGTTTCGACATCAGATCGTTATAACGTTCCATCGAACAATACGCGTATTCCACGACCACCCCTTTCGTTTTGCGGATGATTTTCTCCAGTTTCAGAATGCTTCTGTCACTGATTTTCTTGGAATCCTGGATACCCGCCTCTCGCCATTCGCGAACCATATCACCGTCCGCAACCACGCAGCAGGAAATCAACGGACCAAAGAAATCGCCCTTGCCACACTCGTCCATGCCTGCATGTGTCTCAAACCACTCCGGATGAAGCACATCATCGTACCCGAACTTTGCCTCCCCTGTAATCTCGCCTTCCAGGATGAAAGTAACAAATTCCTCCGTTCCCTTCCCTTGTACCACACATTTTCCGCTTTCGTAAGCCACGACATTCACATTCTTCCCTTTATAAGCAAAACGTGCATAAGGAAGCTCGGCAAATGTGTACCCGCGCGCCTTCAACAACGCACCCAGCTTGCTGATCTGTTCATCCGTGAGTTTGATCGTGTAAAGGGTCGTCTTTTTTTCTTCTTCGGGCAAATCTGACTTTTTGCGTTTGGACATATAACCGCGCGGTTTTTATTTTATTTGGGAGTAAATCCTCACCCCGGAACTTTTACAAAGAAAAACGGTGTTTCTTGATGCTACCGTTATTAAAAATAAAACCCCCGGTTTTTTAACCGAAGGTTCCGAAATGGTTCCCCGACAAGGATTTGAACCTCGACTAAATGGACCAAAACCACTTGTGCTGCCGTTACACCATCGGGGAATGAAAGGGCTAAAAACTAGGTTTTTAAAGCTTGCTGTCAAGCAACTTTTTGCGTCACACTGTAAACTTCATCTGTTACTCGGTGTTAATATTTTTAGCCATGAAATCAAAAATCCTACCCATAATCATTGCCTCTCTGGCAATAACCACAGCGAATTTATGGTCGCAGACAAATCCGACCCCACCTGCTTCGGTGGACGCTGAAATAAAAAAATACGAAGTACGCGGGATCATGGAAATCGGTGATCAACCGCAAGTATCCATCTACTATTCAGGACAACTTCTTGGCTGGATGAAGCCAGGACAAAAGAAAGGAGACTGCACCCTGAAAGCCTACGATTCCAAGACAAAGGAAGCCATCGTAGAAATTGACGGGAAAGAATACAGACTCAAACAAAGCCAAAGCGAAGTCTCTGTCGTTGATTTCAAGAAAGAACGCCTTGCGGTCGTGGATAAACGCGTGCTTGATCTCTACGACACCAATAAGGACGGTGTCATTGACGCGGAAGAGCGCAGGGCAATGTTTGACAAAATGCGCGAAGGCGGACGAGAAGGTTTTGAAAAGATGATGGATCTTAACGGTGACGGTGTCGTCAGTGAAGAGGAACGCCAGGCTTTCCGGGAATACGGAGAGCAAAAGCGAACAGAATTCGAAGCCGAAATGGTCAAGAAATATGACAAGGACGGCGACGGAAAACTATCTCGGGAAGAGCGTCGTGAAGCCATGGAAAAAGAAGGGTTTGGCGGACGCGAAGGCGGGCGGAGAGAACGCGGTGACCGACAAGAGAGAGGAGAACGCAATAATCCTACTCCTCAGCAGCAATAATCGTATCCTTCACCATTCATAATTATCCGGCCGGTAACACCAGTAATGTTACCGGCTTTTTTATTTTCACCGCCCTAACCCGACATTACCGTTTCCTTACCATGCGTCTGAATTTCCAGCGCAGATCCTTTCGCACCATAAAACCGGCACACCCGTCTTTTCCGCAACAGCAAGGGTGATCCAACCCTTCGCCAAGCGAAAAGCCGTAATCAAAAGTCAACTCTTCACCCTCTTCAATCGGACGCAAGGCAACCAGCCAGATTTCTTCTCCATACGCAACAGCCTCGCAATTCTCATCGCATGAATGGTTCATGAATCGCGCGTCGTTTTCGGGAACATCCCCGTCAATCACGGTAGCATCGTCCAACATGAAAAGGTAAACCGTTCCGTCTCCGTACTTCGCTTTTTCGTCAGGACACATTCGCTTCTCCTCCAAATCCCTCATGGACATCGGAACTCCACGATAGCGCACGATTTGCGTACCTTCGGGAATCCGCCTTGCAGCGAATAACCCTTTTCCGTGAATTGCTGAATCGCTTACCTGATACCACATAAGCCTGACATCGTTAAGCACAGGACTGACTATGGCGATCTTTATCTGATTGCAAACACAAGCCTTTCATTTCGTTCCAAGCCACAGATCCATACGTTTTGCCGAATTCCGGTCAGATACGAAATCCTCGTATTATTTATTCTAACCTACAAAGAAAGCGACCTTGGACAGAACGAACAAAATTCCCTGAAGTGAATACGCACGGATAAAAACAGATTGCCCGCTCCAAACCATTACTTATCATGATTTCACTATGGACTATATTCAGGCAAATACCTGCGGGCGCTTACACGATGCAAGGGAAGCGTCCATTTCACCTTTGGATCGCGGATTTCTCTACGGAGACGCCATTTATGAAGTCTGGCGCACCTGCGATCATTGCATCTTCGGATTTGAAGACCACTGGGCAAGACTTGAAAACACCGCTCAAGGTATCGGGTTCAAGCTACCGTTTGACAAACAAACAGCCCTTTCCGAAGTACGGAAAACCACATCATGCTACCGTCAAAAAATGGAGTATGACGGGGATTTGTACATTCGCCTGCAGATCACGCGCGGCGGCGGTACGATCGGCCTTTTCCCAAAGTTCGCCGACACCGCAAACTGGGTTATTCTGGTAAAACCCGTGCACGATTTCACCGAAAAAGAACTGAATGCGGGCATGACAATAACGCTCGTCGATTATCCGCGACGGAATCCCATAGAAAGCCTCAATCCCGCACTCAAAACGGGAAACTATCTGAACAATATTCTCGGAATCCGTCAGGCAGAGGCACGCGGAACAACCGAGGCACTTTTTCTCAATTTGAAAGGAGAAATCACAGAAACATCCGTGAGAAATATTGCCTTCGTCATCAACGAAGAAATCGTTACGCCCCCACTCAGCGCAGGCATCCTTTCCGGTATAACACGTCTTATTTTCCTTCGCGATATTGCGCCCAAGTTACCGTTCAAAGTCACGGAAAAGACTCTGCTCCCGTCTGACATAACGCTGGCCGACGAATGTTTCTTGCTCTCCACCACCCAAGATATCCAGCCGGTAGCATCCATTGACAATAAGCAGTTTGCCCTGGGACCCCATACGATAACCCGCAAACTTAAGACTGCCTTTGCGGAATACATCAGAAACTATGTAGCGGAAAGACCGCAGCTTCTGGTTTAATAAAACCGTAAAAAGAGTTGCTCCTGCAAGAAAAGCCTTCTTATTAGGTACTTATTGCGACCTATTTTCATTCAATACACAGATCAAACATGTTAGCCAACCAAAGTACTTTTCAGTCTCACCTAGCGACACTTCAAGGCGATAACGATTACATCATTGCCCGTAAGAAAAATGAATGGGAAAAGTTCCTCGAGTTGCCCATGCCTGGCAGAAAGGATGAATTCTGGAGATTTTCAAGCCACAGGAATTTTGATCTGGCACAGTATGCGCTTGCCGAAAAGCCAAGCCCTGCCACCGCGGAAAAAGCTATCGCCGCTTCTGACCTCACAAAGGACTCAGCCGGTTGCCTGGTTTTTGTGGACGGCTATCTCGTGCATAGTTATCTGGACCCTAAACTGGCGGGAAAAGGTGTTGTATGGGAACCGATAAGCTCTGCTTTCATCAAATATCCCGATCTCATTGCCGAGTATTTTTTACAGGAAAAGGCAAAGCTCGGTTCAGAGAAATTTGTCGCATTGAACGGTGCACTCACCAGTTCCGGTTGCCTGTTGCGTGTGCCGGAGAATATTGCCATAGATAAACCCTTTGTCACCTATCACTGGAGCGCCGCAAAAAACAGCGCCAGTTTTCCGCACACCCTCGTTGTCGCGGAGAAAAACAGTTCCGCAAGCGTTCTTGATTTCTATCAGTCGCTTGATGCTACCGCTCCGGCACTTGTTTGTGCGGTCGGTGACATTCACGCCTGTCAGGGAGCCAAAGTTTTCCGCAAGAATGTTCAGAATCTGAACGATAAAAGCCTCTCATTTATTATCGATGCAAGTATTGCCCAGGAAGCAGCCGACATAAAAACACTCAGTGTCCATCTCGGATGTTACCGTGCCCGCTCCGAACAGCTTGTTCATATAAAGGGTTCGGAAGCCAACGTAAAAATGTATGCGCTGACCGTCGCTGACGAAAAACAGGAATTTGACCAGAGAACCCTGCAGATCCATTCCGCTCCGCACGCAAACTCCGACTTGCTTTACAAGAATGCGCTGATGGACGATGCAACCACTATTTTCTCCGGATTAATCCGTGTCGATGTCGGAGCCCAACAAACAGATGCCTATCAGAAAAACAGAAATCTGATTCTGTCCCCAGGCGCTCAGGCACATTCACTGCCCGGACTGGAAATTGAGGCCAACGATGTAAAGTGTTCGCACGGAGCCACATCCGCAAGTCTTGAACCAGAGGAATTGTTTTACCTGCTCGCACGCGGCATTCCGCGTAAAAGCGCTTATGAACTGCTAGTCATGGGATTCTTTGAGGAAATCATCGAAAAACTCGACAACGAAGCATTGATCGAAAAGTTGCGTCATATCCTTCAGGAAAAATTCCATTCGCGAACAGAATAGGGCCACTCATCATACGCCTATCCCATCGCTCATTCGCGGTACTGACCCGGATCTCTGTATAATACGACTGCCGTATATCATGCTTCCATTACTCCATGTATAACTACATATCATAACAGACAACAATAAAGCCCATCAGCTACGATGGGCTTTATTGTTTATGTCAGACTGGCAGATTACCGTTTTCTTTGTCTGCGCAAAGAAATGATACCAAGTGCGGACAAACCAAACGTTATCGCGTATGCTGACGGTTCAGGCGTAGGTGTAATATCAACACCACTTATCCAATTTGCTATGTTACCGGCTAATTGGTAATTATCTCTCGAATGAATGTAGCTATCCTGGAATCCGTTTATATCCATCATCAAAAGGAAATGATTATTATTTCCCCATAATGAAACTCCCGCATCACTGCTCAAAGAAAGACCGTTTGACCCGCTCGGTGAAATTTTACCCGGATAAGGAATCTCAATTTGGGAAACCCCTTCCGTTATCAACGGATAGATATTCGAAACCGTCTGTACAAATGAACCGTCACTATCGGAACTGATCCCGCCAAGCAAGCTTGCCAGTTGGCTATTACTTTTATTCCATCCGCTGTTTTCACCGAATAAAAGTATGCGGGTATTGCTATTCAAAAGATCAGTTAACACAGAAAGTTCTGCTGATGTATACTCATGCGCGCTCTCAATAACGTTTACAATAACCGCATCTGAGCTATCGGCAATGTAACTCCCCAAAGTTCCTGATGTTAAGGTTGAACCGGCTCCAGTCAAAAGCCCTCTGAACTGACTATAGCCAGATCCATCGTAAGCACTGTAATTCGGAAGCGTCGTGTTAGGAACAAGGACACTTACCGTCCATGCATTGAGATATGAGGATGAAAGGCTAATAACCCCCGATAGCAGAAATATTTTTGATGCGTAATTCTTCACTAGCTTAGTTTTCATAAATAAAATGATCCGCACCAAATTACTAACCAGCTCCATTTCTGCAATACAAATCATCATATTAAAATATCATAAAAAAACAAATATAGATACAGCTATATTACTCTATGATTACTGAAAATGATGATTTTCATTATCTCAAACCAACATAGTTATCTCCGGATAGCCGTACTGAAACAATCAAGGATATCAGTCGTGCGTACAGCACGCTCCCCACGAAAGCACGCAAGTTCCCGTGATGCTACCGCCTGCCAGCAGACAGCCTGACAAATCCGATGAAATATATCCTCATGCTTTTGAGCGAGCAGCCCGCCCAATAATCCTGCAAAGACATCACCGCTTCCACCTCTAGCCAATACCGGTGAAGCCCAAGGAGAAATGACTTCGCGAATTGCCGCTTCCTTTGCATTATAAACACGCGTATGCGGTCCCTTCAGGACAATATAGCATCCTGATGCTACCGCTTTTTCCGCCATACCCTCCGGAGACAAATCATCACCGAATACGCGTTTACATTCGCCATGATGAGGAGTCAATACGGTGACTAATCCGGCCTTCCCACGTTCTGCCAGCAAAGGCAGCAATGAAGGTTGTAAGGCGTCCGCATCGCAAACCACCGGACAACCGGCATGTTTAAGTATTTCCCCGAACAATACCTGCGTTTCTTTTGAGCGCCCTGCACCAGGTCCCATCACGATAGAGGAATAATCGGACAAGGAAGGAACCAGTTCATTCACCCCTTCCAGAGCAAGCTGTCCCACCTCTGTTTCCGGCCAAAACCGCCACATGGCTTCTGGAACCTGCGCGCACAAATGCCCGGCTACTGTCTCAGGAACACAGGCTGTAAGCAAACCGGTCCCTGATCGCAGAACGCCGTGCAAAGCCATCAATGCAGCACCAGGCATGGCACGCGAACCGCCGACAAAAAGGACGTGTCCATAATCACGCTTATCCGAAAATACAGGGCGAAAATGGCGTAACGGGCCAAGGATACCTTCACCGACGACACAGGTTTTTCCGAAACTGTTTTCATCCAACCCGAGGAAAAATTGAATATCAACAAACTGCAGGCGCCCCACCTTTTCCGAAACACCCGGTTCGAGCAAACAACGTTTCATCACGCCGGTAACATAAGTAACATCAGCCCGGAATGCATCTTCACACACGCATTCGTCACTTACTCCCGAAGGGATGTCGACCGCAGCACGAAACTGGATACGCGGATGCGCATTCACAGCACGCAACAACTCACTGTGCTCGTGATCCAAGTCCTTTGGACTCCGCAATCCGTACAATCCATCAAGGCACACCGTCCACAAACGTTGAAACCACGGTTCCGAGTAAAAATCGCCTCCGTTTATTGTACGTATTTTCAGGGACGGAAACTCGGAACACCGGATCGTAAGTTTTTTGTAAAGCAGGTTCGTCAGCGTAGAGAAATTCTTATATTTCGGCGCAATGATCGTAATGTTCATGCGCCCGCCAAGTGCCTTTACCATCGTATCCGCCGCCACAAGCGCATCCGCACCGTTATTACCGTTTCCGACAAGTAATAGGAGACGAAGCGGGTCCGGAGACAGCGCCACCTGGCTGAGATCCCTTAATATGGCTTGCCCGATTCCCTCTCCTGCCTGTTCGACGAGCGTCTGCGAATCAACATGATGTTTCTGCATCCATTCGCTTTCAAATGCCAGGGTTTGCTGATTGTCGTAAATGGGAAGATAGTTCATAGATGCTTATTCATCAGGTTAAAAAGTTTTTAAGACAGATAAAACCTGTTCTGGCGAAACCCCGTCTATTGGGACAGCTCCTGTCGCCGGGGCGCCTTCAGGTTGGAGAATGTACTTCGGCGCATCAAAAACCGGCCCTGTGCGGACAGGATTTGTCGGACCGAATATGGCAACAATCGGAATACCCAAAGCATTTGCCAGATGCATGCCGCCTGTATCATTACACACGACAACCGTGCAATTCCTCAATGCATCACAATACTCTACAAGGTTTGTTTCGCCCGCACGGTTTTTGATGTTACCACCGAGATTATCAGCAACCTCATCCGTAATAATCCTGTCACGTTTTGTCCCAAACAGATGGATTTCACAGTCCGGCCTTTCTTCCATAATCTGTTCAATCAACGTACGCCAGTGTTTCACCGGCCAACGTTTTTCGGGCATATTCTCCGTTCCGCAAATCATCCCTACAATAAAATGCTTTCGATCCGCGACCATGCTATCGCCCGATGCCCATGACAACGGTTTAAGATCCAAGGGAATGAGCACTCCATGAAAGTCCATGAATTGTTGCCATACGTATGTCTGATGGATCTTTGTAAGATCAAGATCATCAGGTATTTTCCAACCCGTATGCAAAAGCGGACGCGGATGTCCCTTGCGAACCATGCCCAAACGATATGGGGCACCGATCAACCATGCCTCCAAATCACCGCGAAGCGAATTAGTGAAATTTACCTGTATATCGGGAAAACGATACCTTAAGCGATAAAAATACGGATAATAGCCCCATCCTTTTTTGGGCAAATCAATAATATTGTCCGCGATACCGACACGTTCCAGAAACGGACGGAATCCGGGTTGCGCAATCAGTGTGATTTCTATGTCCGGACGCATTTTCTGCAATGTCTGAATAAGCGGCAATGCCATGATCACATCGCCCAGCCAATTCGGCATCCTTATCCATACACGGAAACGCTTTGGCAAGGTGTCATATCCGTACGCCTCACAGGATTCCTTAAGCAGGTCACGGTCATTCTTGACCATGAAAATATGTTTCGTATGCCTGTACGATTTCCATCGGCGGTGCAACCAAAGCCAGTCACGGCAATACGAGTCGTCATTGCGTAGCTTATTTTCCAGCCAGCGATTCATGTTTATCGTCACCGCAGTCTGCGAAATTTCGCCCTCGTAGTAATCCATGCATACTTCCCCACGCATAAACCCTGTTCGTCTGGCATATAAGTAAAGTATTCTCGGCTTAAACTTTTGTGCCAGCATGCCGGGTAGTTCGCTGGTAGGGCAAACCTGATCGAAAAACAATGTCCTTGAACCACGGCGTCCGGCATTCTGGTCAAACAGGAGAACCAGGACATTTTTTGTCCTCAGAAGCTCCATGGCCCTGTTCAACCCTTCCCTGCGTGAAAGCAAACCAACGCCCCATGTCTCCCTGCTGTTTTTTATATATTCATCCAGCTTGGAATTGTCCAGGGGACGAAACATCGTTGCTATCGTGAAATTATATTTCTCGTCCGCAAGCAACGGTATCATGGTAAGACATTCCATTAGGGAAAAATGGGGAACCAACCCGAAAATCGGTATTCGCTCCTCCGGTGGGGTGGTATTAAACTCATGCGCTATCCTGACCAGTTCGGGAGAAATCGTAAAACGCCGACGGAGTGTTTTTACAGAGTAATGCGAACCGATCAGCCCCAGCATGCCCATCTCCACGGTACCGCATGCGCTTGCCTTTGCCGTTGCCTTTATCCATGACATGGGTCTTTCGGGAAACGCATGGTTCAAGTTTGACAGGAGCGTATGCCTGAAGCGGGGAAAACCATAGTATATACACCGGCCGATACAAAACACTATCGCCTTAATGATGCAGTCGGGCAACAAATGGACAAACCAGCCTAAACTATTGATAAGTAAGACCATTGGATTAACGTATCTAGGTTCTATCCTTCCCGACTATTCATCCGCAACCTTTATTTGTAGCTGGTATTATTTTACAAAGCAAACCGAGTTAACTGTTTACTTTTCCTGAACGCCACTGCATTTCCTGGTCAAAAACAGAAACCGCATAAAGAGCGGCAGTTTCCACGCGCAAAACATGTCTCGCCAACCGCAATGACTGGAATCCGACCTTTGCCGCGACTTCATATTCCTCATCGGAAAAATCTCCCTCGGGACCGATAAGCAGTGTGATGTATTGCGGCATGCAGCCACCAAGACAATCATTGATTATTTCAGAAGCAAAACGGCTACCGTCCTGCAAACTGGCAATCACCCGTAATTCATTCTGTTTCGGATTTTCAGCAAGCCACGGCAGCATGGATTTTACCGGCAGTATTTTCGGCAGCCACGGATTTCCGGATTGCTTGCATGCTTCGAGAGCATCCACATTCCACTTTTCCGTCTTGCTCTCCCGACGGTCTTTGTCCAGATGCACTTCGCTGTATCGCGTATCCAGCGGCTGGATTTCCCATATACCGATTTCCGTCAGACGCCGGACAAGACTGTCCATGGTTTTTCCCTTGGGTAAAGCCTGGGCAAGACAGATTTTGCATGAAGGGGGCGGAATCGTATACGTCTGTTTAATCCGTATGCTTGCCTTGCGTTTTCCGACCTCAACCAAAGAACCTTCCCATTCTTTTCCGGCTCCGTCAAAGGCCCGGACGGTATCATCCGGTTTTGCACGGCATACGGTTACCAAATGATGCGCTTCCGATTCGCCAACCTGCAACATATCGCCAACCGGAGAGCTTTCCACAAATACTCGAAAATCAGGCATATAAGCAAAAGTAATTTCGTTTCCAACAGTACAGGGTCACAAAAAATAAGAAACTTAAAAATAACAGACACCCGCGCGACATATCGCCGCTCCGCCTACACCAGCATTAACTGCTCAAATCCTCAAAGGATGCATTCGTATCCTCATTACGCGAGGCAACTTCCCGGCAGGCCCGTATGTCCAGCTTTCCCGTAAGCAATGTGGGAATTTCCGGAACCATCTTCATTTCGCGGGGAATCCACAGGTTCGGAAATCCCGCATCGGAAAGGATCTGCTTGACCGAATCAAGCGTGACATCCGGTAAAGTATTTAACACCACAAGCACCTCGCCTTTCGTCGTGTCGAGCCGGCTTGTTACCGCCAAGGGCAATTTTTCCTCTTCCTCAAGCTTTAAGGCACGTACAACGGCTTCCTCTATCGTTCCATGGGGAACCATCTCTCCGCCGATTTTCGAGAAACGGGAAATGCGTCCCTCAATGAACAGAAATCCGTCCTGGTCTATCCTTGCCAAATCGCCGGTATGGAACCATCCCTTGTGCAAAACCTGGATCGTTCGTTCCGGGTCCTGGAAATAGCCGCCAAAGACATTTACGCCATGAATCTGCAAAATACCTTCGTCTCCGAGTTTCAGCGGCATGCCGGATTCCGGATCGACCACACGCGCGGACATACCGGGACAAATTCTGCCAACAGAACCAGCCCGGCGGTCTTTCTCTGTCAACAGGTTCAATGAAACAATGGGTGATGCTTCCGTCATGCCGTATCCTTCAATGAAGATACAGGAAAAATGTTTTTCCCACGCCTGAATCAGGTCTTCCGGCGCTTTCTCTGCGCCAGCCACCACAATCTTTATCGGAGACATTTGCTCGGTCGTGGCACGCTTCAAGTATGGCCGCAAAAAGGTAGGTGTTCCCAACAGTATCGTTGGCTTATCCTCGGCGATAGCCTTGATATTCTTTTTCACGTCCAACGGAGACGGACAAGTCACCAGAGGAAGGTTAATCATCAGCGGTAAACACATGCCTACCGTAAATCCAAAACTGTGAAACACCGGCAGGTTGGCAAGCAGCTTGTGACCGGATTTTACTTCGGGAAGCAAATCCAGTATCTGCATCACATTTCCGATGATGTTCCGATGCGTAAGCAACACACCTTTCGGTTCACCGACGCTACCGCTTGTAAACAAAAGCGTGGCCTCCTTATTGCCCCCGGTTGTGGGAATATCGTAAATCCTGGCCAACATTTTCCCCGGTAACATGTTCACCAATACGCAACGCCTGATCAAACTGAACTTGCTGAAACGTTTGACCACGCCAACAAAGTCAATCGTGTCTTTCGGCCAGGGAAAGTCCTTTAGTTTATCGCGCATGGCATCGACCGTGATCACGGTCTTTATACCCGCGATCTGCATGGACGACTCCAGTGAATTACGCCCGAGCGTAAAATTCAGGTTTACTGGTATCTTGTTCGCAAATAGCGTCGCAAGGTTAACCACAATGGAAGGAATTCCCGGCGGCAAAACAATTCCCACACGATCCGAATGGATGAACTGTTTCATCTTTTCGGAAAAACTCAATGCCAGGGCCAACAACATGCCTGCCTTGATCGGACGACGGCCAACCGCATGATCCACCACGATGTTTTTCAACGGTGCACTGGCCAAAGAACGTAATATCATGTTCGCTACATGACCGTCCAGTTCTTCACGATGCTTCTCGGCAAAACTTTTTTCTTCGTTATCAAAAACAGTGGTTATTTTTTCAAATTCCATTAGTCAGGATCGGTTCTGTTAAAAAGGGTAAAGGGAAAGCCGATACGTCATAGGTTGTTTATTTACATGAAAAATTAATTAAATGTCCTTAATTTCTTAAGTAAACATAATTATCACTTTATCAAGCTGCTTCGACGAAAACCATAAGCAGAACACTTAGACCGTTATAAAAAGCATGTGTAATAATCGGCACCCGTATATCACCGCTTTTCTCGTATAAAAAGGCAAGAAATATGCCAAAGAAAACAAGCGGTAATATAGCTGCCAGATTAAAATGGATAATGCCGAAGATAAGTCCGCTCAGTATGGCTCCGAAAATAACGCCCACATAAGAACGGAACATTCTGTATAAACACCCCCGGAAAAATATTTCCTCGCACAAGGGAGCAAGCACAACGATCGTAAAAACCATCAATGACAATACCCAGGGATCATTTGTCTCTGTTATTGTCAGCACGGATTCCTGCAAGGAAACATCCAAGCCGATCCGCTCAAGAAATACCTTGATAAAAGGGGTCTCGAGCACAGCCTGAACCCCCGCGGATAAAAACACAATCAACGGATAAGCAATGATTCCGCCCAGGATACCGCAAAAAAGCGCCTTGCCAAACGGCAGCTTCTTTTCCTGAAGGTACTTGATAAGGGAAAACGGCGAAAAGAAGTGCAACAGGACATAGAAACAGAGAATAAACGAAAACGCTACCATGTTTGAGACCGCATAACTGATTTCACCCCCGGGTGTGAATAACCGGCCCAAAAGGAAACCGAAAAACATGGCAGCAAGCGTCCCCGAAAAAATAAGCAATATCTGGTAATATGCGTTATTGCTCTCAGGCTTTCGCGGTAACATTGTTCAGCGAATAATCTTGTTGCCATCAAAAACGATTTTCCCGGCGACAATCGTTTTCTTTACCCTTCCCTTGAATGTCTTCCCGAGCCACGGCGAATTCTTGGAGCGCCCGAAAACCGAGCTTTTATCAAATACCCAGGTTTCGTCCGGATCAATAATCGCTATATCAGCCGCTTCGCCCGCAGACAAGGTGCCTTTTCCCAGTTTCAAAACCTCGGAAGCTTTGCAAGTCATGAGGCCGATAAGGAAAGGCAGGTCGCAATGTTTTCCTTCAACCAGTGTTTCCATGCAAACCGCAAAGGAAGTTTCCAGTCCGATAATTCCAAACGGTGCCTTGTCGATCTCCTGATCCTTTTCGGTGAAGGAGTGCGGCGCATGATCGGTTGAGATCGCATCAATGCTACCATCCAGCAATCCGGCAATCAAAGCTGCCCTGTCCTTATCCGTCCTGAGCGGAGGATTCATTTTGAAATTCGTATTGTAATCCTTCAGGCAGGAATCGGTAAGCGTGATATGATGCGGTGTCGCCTCAGCGGTAACATTAACACCGCGTTTTTTCGCCCCGCGGATCAAGTCAACCGAATAGGCCGAGGAAATGTGTTGAAGGTGTATCTGCGCTCCCGTGTATTCCGAAAGAATAATATTACGGCTGACCATCAGGTCTTCGGCGGCAGCGGGCCAACCTTTCAAACCAAGGCGCAGGGACCAATCGCCCTCGTGCATGACAGCGCCCCGCGTAAGACTCACATCCTGACAATGATCACTTACAGGCAATCCGTGCATATGCGCATACTCCACGCCGCGTCGCATGATTTCATTGTCCTGCACGCAAAGCCCGTCATCCGTCAAGGCAACCACTCCGGCTTTTTTCAGTGAACCGGTGGGACTCAGTTCCTTGCCTTCCATGCCTTTTGTCAATGTTGCTGTCAGATAAACATTCACGATCGCATCACGTGCGATAATGTCCTTCAGCGATTGGACAAGACCGGGATTATCAATGGGCGGCGTCGTGTTGGCCATACAGACAACGGATGTAAACCCTCCTGCTGCAGCCGCTTCCGAACCGGTCAGTATGCTTTCCTTATGCGTCTGACCCGGTTCGCGGAAATGCACATGGATATCGACAAACCCGGGGCAGACAACAAGCCCCGAAGCATCCACTTTCTCCGCGGATTTCTTCTGTTCGTCAGTCAATGACGCAACGATTTTCCCATCCACGGCGTAAAGATCGCCGATTCCGTCACGTTTGTTTTTCGGATCAATCACCCGACCATTGGAAATCCATAAGACTTTTGACATGAGCTTTCTTGATTAGCAGTAGTTATTTGTTACGGTAGCATGGGATATCAGTCCATCTGTGCGGCAGCGGCAGAACACAGGTACAATCCTGCCATACGGACAGCAATTCCGTTTGTCACCTGGTTAAGAATCACTGAACGGGATGAATCGGCCACTTCGGAGTCAAGCTCGACCCCGCGGTTGATCGGTCCCGGATGCATGATGATGGCCTTGTCCTTCAACCAGTTCACACGATCCCGGGTCAGCCCGAAACTCGCCCTGTATTCGCCCAGGGACGGAAAATAGGAAGCATTCATGCGTTCGTGCTGGATCCGGAGAAGCATTACGGCATCGGCATCCTTTATAGCTTCCTGCAGGTTATGGGAAACGCGGACTCCCATTTTTTCAAGACCCTTCGGAACAAGCGTATTCGGACCGCATAAGGTAACCTTTGCGCCAAGCTTCGTAAGCAACCAGATGTTTGAACGGGCAACACGACTGAAAAGAATGTCACCGACAATCGTGATGTTCAGCTTGCTGAGATCATCCCCGAAATTTTCCCGGAGAGTAAATGCATCAAGCAAGGCTTGCGTCGGATGTTCATGCGAACCGTCCCCACCGTTAAGGACGGGAATTCGCATGATGCGGGCAAGATAATGGGCGGCACCGGAAGATGAATGGCGCAGCACGATGACATCACCTTTCAGCGCCTGTATATTTTCAGCCGTGTCACGGAGCGATTCCCCCTTTGTCACACTGGACGTGCTGCCGGAAACATTGATGATATCCGCACTGAGCCGCATGGCGGCGGTCTCAAAGGAAATGAGCGTCCGGGTGGACGGTTCAAGAAACAGGTGAACAACGGTTTTCCCGCGTAAAGAAGGGAGTTTTTTGTTGGGACGTTCAAGCACCTTCTTGAATGACTTCGCGGTATCGAGCACAAACTCGATTTCTTCGCGGTTTAACTCTTCGATTCCTACAAGGTCTTTTCGTGTCCAAGTCATAAATTATGCCTTTAATTGCTTTTGTATCGTAACATTGTCGTTATCCGGCGCGGTAGCATCCAGGTGAACAAGCACTTTATCCGTCCGATCGGTTTTGAGCGTTATGCCCACGTAATCCGCACGGATAGGCAGGCGCTGATGACCACGATCTACGAACACGGCCAATTCGACCCGTTCGGGACGTCCCTGGTCAAAAAGTTCGTTGATGGCTGCGCGGCTGCTTCGTCCGCTGAAAAGCACATCGTCCACCAGAATAACAACACCCTCCTCGATGGTCTGCGGTAAATCGGTAATTTCGCTCGCCTTGGGTATGGGCCGCCGGAAAATATCATCGCGATGAAACGTTATGTCTATCGTACCAAGATGAATACGGTCTTTGAATTGCGTCTTTAGTCTGTTGAACAACCGTTGAGTAAGGATGATCCCGCCATTTGCGATGGCAACCAGCGTCAACGTTTGCACGGCGGCATGCTTTTGAGCTATCGCCGATGCCATGTTATCAATGGCCCCGGCGATTTCACCGGTAGATATTTTGACCGTTTCTTCCGTCATGATTCAATAAGCGCGTCCGCTTTTGTGTTCGTAATAGTTGATGAATGCCTGATTGGATACCCTGTTTCCTCCCGGCGTCGGATAATCGCCGGAGAAATACCAATCTCCCCGCAAGGATGTACATTGATGCAGGTTTTCTATGGATTGGAAAATCAACTGAATTTCACCTTTCCAGGAAATATTGGTCGGGCTGACCAGCTCGGAAATACGGGCGGAAATTTCGTCGTCGGTAAACGGTTCGTAAATGCGTTTCACGTGATTCTTCTGGTTTTTATCTTCGATGGATTTCAGACAATCCTTGTACACGTCGTCGATGATGTAACTCAGGCTGCGTTCATGAAGCAGGGAAATGGCCGCGTCAAAGGCAACCAGCTTGCCGAACTCCGACATATCAATACCATAGCAGTCGGGATAACGTATCTGGGGAGCCGTGGACGCAATGATTATCCGCTTCGGATTCGTCCGGCTCAGGATTCGTAAAATGGATTTTTTGAGCGTAGTGCCGCGTACAATGGAGTCATCAAGCACGATGAGATTGTCATTCGGTTTCACGACACCATACGTCACGTCATACACGTGCGAGGCAAGCGTTTCACGCCGTCCTTCCTCGGAAATAAAGGTACGGAGCTTGATGTCTTTCAGCGCAATTTTTTCCATCCGCGGATGCCCGTAATCAAGGGCTACCTCAATCATTTTCTCTGTCAGCGTGCCTGCCTTGAAAGCATTCAGCAAGGTCCGCTTGATACGCATGCGATAAAAACGGCGTAACTCCTGGATAAGTCCGTAGTAGGCAGATTCGGCTGTATTCGGAATATAACTGAACACGCTGTTTTCCAGATCGTAATCAACAGCTTTCAATATCGGATCGCACAGCGCACGGCCCAAGGCTTTTCGCTCGTGATAAATAACGGGGTCATTTCCCCGTGAGAAATAAATGCTCTCGAAGGAACAGCTTTTCTTTTCACCGGGCTCGCAATAAGGAATGCAACTCATGCTGCCGTCCCGTTTGGCAACAAAAACATGAGCCGGCGGCAACTCATTGATTGATTCTGCCGGCTGATCGAAGACACTCATCAACGGAACGCGCTCCGACGCAAAGACCAGAAATTCATCATTCTGGAAATAGAAACAGGGACGGATTCCCCAACGGTCACGGATCACAAAGCAATCGCCGTTCCCGATGACTCCCGCAATCGTAAAGCCGCCATCCCATCCTGGAGCACATTGTTTCAGAACCCCGGCCGGATCCAGACGTTCGCTGATGATGGAAGGAATTTCATGCCCGGGAACACTGCCGCGAACCTCCTTGTAAATTTTACTGTGCGCCTCATCCAGGAAATAACCCACAGACTCAAGCACAGCCTGCGTATCGGTATCGAAAATCGGATGCTGTCCGCGATCAACCAACTGCTGGTTCAGATCCGCCGAATTCGTCATGTTGAAGTTACCAAGCAACATGAGATTCTGCGTCACCCAGTTACTGCGCCGGTAATAGGGGTGACATGCGCTGACCCCGTAGTTTCCGGCGGTACCATAACGCAAATGCCCGATCAGCAATTCACCGCCGAAATCAAAGTGCTTCTTTACTGTTTCCGGGGAATCCGGATCAATGATACCGTCGGCCACCATGCGATTGTAATCAGCCAAAGACTCATCAAAGATACGCATCAATGAATTCTGCGAAACCGCGCGTTTTCTGAACATGAACGGTTGCCCCAACGGGACACTAAACTTCACGCAACCGATACCGGCTCCGTCCTGACCTCGGTTATGTTGCTTTTCCATCAGAAGGAAAAGCTTGTGATACGCATAAAGGGGATTTCCATATTTCTCTTGGAAATAGGATAACGGCTTAAGCAACCGTATTACTGCAATCCCGCACTCGTGTTTTAATGGTTCACTCATTTATTGTCCTGAAAAGGTTAGGAAAATTAGGAATTTTTGGCATAAAATCAATACGCCGACCCTCTTTTATTGTCGAGCAGGAAAATCGTAACGACTCCGGCAGATTGTCAACTTAAAGACTGGGAAAAGATATGACAGATTTGTCTGCCGTAAATTAAAAGGGAGAAAACAGAACAGAGACCGGGGATTATTCGTGATCCGGACGCCAAAATACCGATAAGGACTCCATGCGTCACAATTCATATTTCGCTTATCGTCGCTTACTCGAACTATCAGTTAGCTTCATTTCCACGCGATGAAGGTTATTTCATAAAGCCTTCCTCACAAAAGCTGGTATACGATTCTGTTGTAATGATAATGTGGTCAATAAATTCGATTCCTAGTATACGTCCTGACTCAATCAAGGTCTTCGTAGTCTTCTTATCCTGTCTGGAGAATTTCAAACTTTCGTCGGGATGATTATGGACTCCAATGACTTGAGTCGCTTTCTTTTGAACTGCGATAGAAAAAACATCCCTTGGGACAGCATAGGTTTCATTATATGTTCCCATGCTGACAAGTTCAATGTACATAAGCCGACCTGCGCCATTCAATCCAACAGTCCAAAAATGTTCTTTTCCCTGATCGATCTTGTTTTCGCGAAGAAGAATCTCGCGCATTATTTTAAAAATATCCCGAGGGTTTCTGATCTTTATTTTTCTCTTTTCTTCTAACTCGATCTCCATGACGTTTTTAATAATTCCAACTTGCTTATCATGGTCAACATATAAACATCAATATCCAATGGATTCGCAACGAAGGAACAACTGAAAAAACTCACTCCGACAAATGCACAATAACGATTGAGTCTCGCAAATAGTTGAATCACTTATACTTTTCTTAACTGCTTTTTTTAATTAAGAAAAACGGCGGTAGCATGATGCTACCGCCGTCAAGTAGAGGAACAAGTGCAGTAAATCGTATCCGATAGACAGCAAACTTACCGCGAGTTTATTGGCGTTCGTATTCGCCTGCCCCGATTTTCTTGAAAATCTGAAAGCCTGCGGACTTGGCTTTCGACGTTCCGACGGGATGTAAAATCTTGGGAATGTTCACGGAATCAGCCGGAAGATGCTTCAAGGGCGCACCGCAGCGGGGACACACTTTCAGGTCATCCGGACTCTTTCCGATCCATCCGAACGGTTGCGAGCACAATCGGCAACGTCCTGTTTTTTCCGCGATGTAATTATATTGCGGCATTACTTGACTTCTTCGGGCAAAACATGATCGCCGCGAGCAAGGATTTCCTTCTGGATCCCTTCAACGTAAGAATAGTAAAGGCGCATATTCATGCTTGGCTCGTAAGATGCAACATCCTTCGCCAATGCTTCCGCCGAAGGAGGTGTGCGCTTTTCCACAACCACAAAATAACCTTTATCCCCGTCAATCGTCATTGCTGACACTTTTCCGATAGGCGAAGCAATCACATGTTCGCCCATAACACGGGGAAAATTCTCACCGGGACTGGTGATTTTGAACGCAGGGAAATCTTTAATGACAGCCTTGGCGGCAACGACGGTCTCATCCATTGCTTTCTTTGCATCGATGTCTGCCTGAAGCGCCTTTTTAAGTTCTTCGCCCTTTGCCACAAAGTTTTTCATACGTTCTTCTGCTTTCAGACCGGCAATAACCGCCTCACGTACTTCATTCAGTTCAGGAACGCGGGCAGCGACTTCTCCTTCCTTGATAAGAATCACAAATCCATCGGAAACAGGCATCTGACCGGAACTGGTGTTGTTATCCATTTCCAGTGCCTGTTCCAGGATTTCCCTCGATAAAACCGTATCCGCAGGAATATCCGAGCTGCTGTACGGAGCCAGACGCTCCAGCTTCAGATGGGAAGCTGCCAGTTTTTCTTCAAAAGCCTTCGGATCATGCAGTGTCTGGCTGCTAAGCGAGGAATAAAAATTGTAAGCCGCTTCCTCGGTTTTACGTTTCTGGTACTCTTCCAGAACTTTATCATGGATAATTTCCACAGCCTCATTCGGTGTAATTGTTGCCAAAGCCTCATCTGTCATTTCAGGGCGGGCAGCCTTAACGGCAGGCAAAAGAATAGCTTTATTCTTTGCGAAGTAATTCGTCAGCGCAACCAACTGGGGTTCTGCTGTTTCCATGGGAAAATGAATATACGCGATTTTTGATTTTGCCGGGATCTGATAAAGCGATTTGTTCTTCTCGTAAAAACTTTTGATTTGTTCTTCATTTTCGACAAAGGAAAAGGATACATCGCTTTCATCCAAACGAACCAGTTTTAATGCGTATTCGGAAGCAGAGGCCGAAACCAGTGTTTCCAATTCAAAAGGCTGCGAATAAATCGGTCCGATGAAGATACGTTGTGCGGCATTTATACGGAAGTCTTCTTCCAAAACAGACATAATAAAGGAATCGACAAAACTTTGACGCAGCATTAACAGATACTGGTTATACCGTTCGGCACTGAATTGTCCGTTTTCACCCCTGAAAGCAGGCAGCCCTTTAATGAATTTCTGGAATTCGCTTTCTGACGGATTGGGGATTCCCAACCGGTCTGCATAGGAAAGCATGGCCATACGGAATTTGCAGTAATCGCGGAAAAACGCATCGTCACGAACCTGAGGGGAAACCATAATCCTGTAACTGAGATTTCCATTTTGATTCATCATCTGCAAAACATGGCGGTCATTGAGATCATACCCATAGAACTCTTTTTCCTCATGGTGCATACCACCCATACGGGAAGTTCTTCCGGTAAAGAAAACAAATGCGCAGATAATAAAAACGAGAAGCACCGATAAAATTATTCTCATATGCTTGTAAAGGGTCAGTTGAATCCAGGTAATCATAGGATCGGAGAATCAAATGTATGGTGTTAAATATGTTTCGAGTCGCTTTCGTCTTTTTTGACATACCCGCTTTCCTGACGCTCGTGGTTTACCTTGTTCTTTTTAACGTAGGCATTGTAGATATCGTCAGCCGACATGCCAAGCACCTGCCCCATGGATACAAGAAAATGGAATAAATCCACTACTTCCACCCGCGCATTCTGGCTGTCAAATTTCTGATACTTTGCCCACCATTTCCATGGCGTGGAATCGATCAACTCGGCAAGTTCCTGTTGCATCGCGCGACTGTAGTTCAGCAGCCACTTCACCTGATCGTCTTCGGTCATGTTTTTTGTCTGAACACCGATACGTTCGTTCAGAGTCTGCTGCATACTGAAAATTTCTTCGAGTTTGTCCATTGCTTTAAAGGATTGAGATTAAAAGCATCGTGCGCTGCACGGGCAAGCCTGATTTTAAATGCATCGGCAGTATTTTAGCATCAACTTTCCATGCCCGAGAGGGGTTTACCCTCCTCTTCCGCCGCATTAACGAGAGTATCTGAATCGCTTTTCAGGGAAAAGCGTTCCCTCAATTCTTTCTCCACTTCAGGATTTATCTTCAGGAAATCAAGGACTGTCGTCCGCTTGACCCCTTTTTTGTTTTTCTCCGCCTTAACCTCTACAAACTCCAATGAAAGGAAATGACAACCGTCGTCATCATTGACAGCATAGATATCCACATTCATGTAGGATTCTCCCGGCGTTCCCGGATTCAAAACGGAAAAATTCCCCTGCTCCAAGGCAGCCTTTCCGGACTCTACATCGGCAAAGACAGCCGCTGTGACGGGCAAACGATCCTGCGCAGCCCAGCGATGGCTGCATTCGGAAAAGGGCTTTCTTGATTCTTTCATGGGAAATATGACAGCAGGAATGATTAACATAACCGCTTCCACAATCCAGATGGCCAATAAAGGATAGTCATTTATCGGCGCATTGCTATGCCTTAACCCAAAATGCCCATGTTCCAGCAAATACTTCATGAGTCCAAACACTTTTTCGGGTGAGGTGACAGCGACACAGTAAATCGCTGCCAGAGAGTGCGGATCATCATACTTGTAATGGTAATAGGCATAAAAGAAAACCCACTGAATCCATACGGTAGCAAGCCCCAGAACAAATCCCCACATGCCGACCTTAACCGGAGAACGCAAATGGCCTATTCTGACCAGAAATACGAGGATCAATCCTAAAATACCGCCAAAAGCCAACGTTACCAACGCGTTTGCGTAGAGAAAATTAATGGATGTCGTTATAAGAATATAAATAAAACTTAAAACCCATGCGGAAAACAATCCGCCGATCATGAAAATCAACCATCCGGTCAACGGAATCCGTCCTGAAGGCGTATAGTATTTTTGAGACATAGCATTATTGATAGATGTGTTTGATTCCATGTTATTTTCTCCTTCAGCATGCACTGAACAGCCAGACTTCATTCTAAACCCGGCACTTATCAGACAGGGTTTACTGTGTACTGAAAAGTGCTTTCCTGCAAGTTTGTTTTCATATGTCACAGAATAGTATCCGATCTTACCGTCTCGTTTTTTTGATTTACAAAAGCCTGTTTAAGCAAATGCTTAGGTATCATGAAAATTGCTTTACTTAACGGACCGAATCTGGACCGACTCGGGAAACGTGAACCGGAAATTTATGGTTCGACGACTCTCGCTCAGCTTGAAGCGAAACTTTCGGAAACCGCCCGCGGCATGAATATCGAACTGGTAACATTCCAGTCCAACCATGAAGGTGACCTGATTGAAAAAATTTATTCCTTGGCAGACGATCCCTCCGTCACAGGATTCATTTTCAACCCGGGAGCCTACACGCACACAAGTATTGCATTACGGGACGCGATTGCCGGATGCGGAAAACGTTTTGTGGAAGTACATATTTCCAATATCTACCGCCGTGAATCCTTCCGCCACCAATCGCTTACTGCGCCGGTTTCAGAAGGCATTATTTCCGGTCTCGGACTTTACGGATACGAAGCCGCCCTGCGCTACCTGGCAGGAACGTGTTCCTGAGCATGAATCCACATATTACAGACAGTAACCTGCAATGTTACCGTCTAAAATACTTAAGGCCATCGGTTTCCGAATGGCCTTAAGTATTTAATCATGCAAAGCGTTGTTTATTTCCCGTAACCGTTCGGGTGGTTTTTGTGCCAACGCCAAGCGGTTTCAATGATCATTTCAGGATCGGTAAACTTTATCTTCCATCCAAGCTCTTTCTGTGCCTTGCTTGAATCGGCATAGAGCGCAGGAGGATCTCCCGGACGGAGCGGAGCCTCAACCACAGGAACTTTCAACTTCGTTACTTTTTCCACGGCTGTAATGATCTGACGGACCGAAAACGGAGTGCCTGTTCCAAGGTTGTAAAACAGTTTCGTTCCCGGAGTATTTAACTTATCGAATACGGCTATGTGGGCACGCGACAAATCATCGACATGGACATAATCACGCAGGCATGTACCGTCCGGTGTCGGATAATCTGTCCCGAATATCTTAACTTCCTTGCGTTTTCCCATAGCCGCCTCAATCACAACAGGAATCAAATGCGTTTCCGGAGTATGGTCCTCTCCGATGCTGCCGTCCTCGGCAGCGCCGGCCGCATTGAAATAACGGAACGCAGAAAAGCTTAACCCGTACGCATGGGCAAAAGACAGCAATGCCTTTTCGATATCCAGTTTTGTCTGCCCGTATGGGCTTACCGGGGCCTGCGGCAATGTTTCAACGATAGGCAATCTCTGAGGCTCCCCGTAAGTTGCGCATGTGGAGGAGAAGACAAACTTCTTTACGCCTTCTTCCATCATCGTTTCCAGAAGATTCAAGGTCGCCACGACGTTGTTCATGTAATACATCATCGGCTTATCAACCGATTCCCCAACCTGCGCATAAGCGGCAAAATGCATAACAAGCTCTATTTTCTCCTTGGCAAGGACCTTGCGGACAGCTTCCTTGTCGCCCAGGTTTTCCTTATAGAACGCAATATGGGGTGCTACCGCCTCCCGATGCCCAAGAGAAAGATTATCCAAAACCACCGGGACATGTCCGGCAGCTTCCAGTTGACGCACGCAATGGCTACCAATGTAGCCCGCTCCTCCAACAACAAGTACACGCATTTATTAAAAGTAGGTTAAGCTGTCATTTGTAGCTTAAGCGTTTGTCTGCCGCAAGTATTTGTTTTCAATACCTCTTGCCGATCTCTTACGTAATTGTGGATTTAAGTAATTATTTATGCTAATGTCCGCCAATAAATTAAATGAACGCGTTAATCGTAGCCATACTGCTCACCATTATTTTCTCAGCCTTGTTTTCCATGTTGGAGGCATTAATCCTAAGCACTACCGTGCCTGAGATAGAATTATTCAAACAGACACAGCCAAAGGTAGGCGAAAGACTGGAGCTTTATATCCGCGAAATGGAAAATACGACCTCCGCCTTGCTTACGCTGAATACGATAGCAAATACATCCGGCACCGCCGTGGTCGGCTACTTTGCCGGACAAATCTTTTCCGCAAGCGGCGTTACGGGGGTAACATCGGGATTCATTGTCGCCATTTTGCTTTTCTCGGAAATCCTTCCGAAAAACATCGGTGTTCTTTACCGGAGAAACCTGTTGCCTATAGCGGTTCCGATCATCGGTTTCATTCGCGTAATCATGAAACCGTTCTCGTTTCTCGGAAAAATAATTATCCGGATTGTTGCCGGAGAAAAACACCAAGCCAATGATTCCGGCGAGGAAATTGCCTTGCTTGCGGCAAAAAGCGCCAGCGAGGGCCATCTGTCCACGGATGAAAGCAACCTGATTTTGAATTCGCTTAGAATTGATGATGTGGCTGTCCGCGACATCATGACACCACGTACGGTAGTTGAAGCATTTGAGGAAAACCGGACACTTGAGGATATTTTTTCCGCATACAAGCACATCCCTTTCGGGCGACTTCCGGTTTACAAGGAAAACATCGACCAGATCACCGGTATCGTCCGACGACGCGACCTGCTTGTCGCCTGGGGGGAAGACAAGGACAAGATGGCAGTAAAAACGCTTGCACACCCCTGTCTCTTTATCCCCGAACATGTTACCGCCCTGGATGCCCTGCAAACCCTCATCAAGGAACACGAACAACTTGCCATTGTCGTGGATGAATTCGGCAATACGGCCGGCGTCTTAAGCCTGGAAGATATTTTTGAAACGATCCTTGGAAAAGAAATTTTTGAAAAGGATGATATTGCCATCGACATGCGCGAACTGGCGAAAAAGAAAAGTAAAATCGATTAACGACGGTCTCAGTCCCTCATGAATTCGTGGCATCCCGCTTTTGGGGAAAGTTCGTGCTAAAAATCCGCATTGCCCGGCGTACGCGGGAACGGAATAACGTCACGGATGTTGTTCACACCCGTAACAAACATCAGCATCCGCTCAAAACCCAAACCAAACCCGCTGTGCGGTACAGTTCCGTATCTGCGGAGATCAAGGTACCACCAGTAGTTTTTCTCGTCCAGCCCATGGCGTTTCATATTTTCTTTCAGAACATCCAGCCGCTCTTCGCGTTGGCTTCCCCCAATGATTTCCCCGATGCCGGGAACCAACAGATCCATGGCGGTAACTGTTCTTCCGTCATCGTTTGCACGCATGTAAAATGGTTTTATTTCCTTCGGGTAATTATAGAGCGTCACAGGACATTTGAAATACTCTTCCGTCAGATAACGTTCGTGTTCAGATTGAAGATTGGTTCCGTATTCAACAGGAAACTCAAACGTCTTCCCGCACTTCTGCAATAATGCTACCGCCTCTGTATAAGAGACACGTTTAAACGGATTATCCAAAACAAAGCGTAACCGCTCTGACAATCCCTTATCCACAAAGCTATTGAAAAACTCAATATCTTCGCTGCAATGCGCCGTCACATCTGCGACCAGATACTTAATCATTTCTTCCGCAACATCCATGTCTCCGTTCAGATCACAAAACGCCATTTCCGGTTCAATCATCCAGAACTCACTGGCATGGCGTGATGTATGCGAATTTTCCGCCCGGAAAGTCGGGCCAAAAGTGTAAATATTGGAAAGGGCACAGGCAAAAGTCTCGCCTTCCAACTGTCCGCTGACCGTAAGATACGCAGCTTTCTTGAAAAAATCCTTTGCGTAATCAATGCTACCGTCATCTGTACGGGCTTCTTTTCCCAAAGGTAATGTCGTCACCTGAAACATTTCACCGGCACCTTCACAGTCGCTTGCGGTAATGATCGGCGTATGCACATAAACAAACCCCCGATCCTGAAAGAATTGATGAATGGCAAACGCAAGACGGCTCCGGACACGAAAAACAGCTCCAAACAGATTTGACCGCGGACGCAAATGGGCTACTTCGCGGAGAAACTCCAAAGTGTGTCCCTTCTTCTGCAAGGGATAAGTGACATCGGATTCGCCAATAACCTTAAGTCGCTTTGTTTTTATTTCCCATTGTTGCGCTTTACCTTGGGAGGGAATCAATTCGCCTTCTATTTCGACCGATGCGCCTGTCGCGATACGGCTCATTGCCTCATAACCTTGCACGGTAGCATCCACGACAGCCTGAATGTTTTTCAGGCACGACCCGTCATTTATCTCAAGAAAAGATACCGTTTTCCCGTCGCGCCTCGTACGCACCCACCCCCGAAGCAAAACAGGAATATCACCATCCTTGCTCTGTAATAAATCCTTAACTGTCGCTGCTTTCATGAACGGGAATGAGAAGCCAGAGTTCAAAAGATAGCAAACAGAAAAACCGCCGGTTGACGGGGCTTTCAAATATCAAATTGACAATAATTACAGCTTTCCATATCTGCTTGATTTGTAATTTACTTAAACACCCAATGAATGGATATGTTAATCCGGCTTACTACTTTTCCCGAAAACAAGGCTATTAGTCATGCCGTTGGATCTATTTCATCGTTTTAATATTCTAAACCAAATAACATATGAGCGATAACTCTAATTCCAAATCCATAGCCGTAGTGCTTCCGATACTGTTCGGTTTCTTCGTCATGGGATTCGTCGATGTAGTCGGCATCTCAGTGAGCTACGTGCAACAGTCCTTTGCATTAAGCGATACGATGGCATTTCTTCTGCCGGTTGCCGTGTTCCTGTGGTTCTTCGTATTTTCGATCCCAACGGCATTGTTGATGACAAAAATCGGACGTAAAAACACTGTTTTGCTCAGCATGGTGGTGACGGCCGTTGCGATGTCCTTGCCGCTTATCAGCTATACCTACCCGATGTGCGTTGCCGCATTCTGTATGATCGGTATCGGCAACACGATTATTCAGGTATCCATGAACCCGCTCCTGATGAATGTGGTTCCCAAGGAAAGACTGACAAGCTGGATGACCTTCGGTCAATTCGTTAAGGCGATTTCCTCCTTTGTCGGTCCCTTTATCGCTGCATTTGCGGCAGAACGCCTCGGCGGTTTCAAGTGGATGTTTGCGATCTACGCAGGCACCAGTATCCTGGCTATGCTCTGGCTGCTCGTTACTCCCGTACCGAAAAGCGAAGCTGAAAAAGAAGAAGCAAAAGTGGCTTCTTTCGGAGGCAGCCTTTCCTTGCTCACAGATCCATACATTTTGGTTCTCTTCCTTGGTATTTTGTTTGTCGTCGCTGTTGACGTAGGTATGAATACGGTCAGCCCGAAGTTCCTCATGGAAAAGCTGGCGCTTATTGATCCGATTTACACATCGGAAAATGCGCTTTCCAGGGCAGGAAAAGGGACCCAGTTCTACTTCATCGGCCGTACGATCGGCGCATTCCTTGGCGCATTCATTCTGGCACGCGTTGCGTCGGCCACCGTTTTCAGGATTTCCATGATCGCCGCACTGGGATCATTGGCAGTCATGTTCTATGCTCCTTCAGTCGCCGCCAAAATGAGCATCAACACGGAATATGTTATCTGGGCAGCAATCGCCGCAATCGGATTCTTCTGCGCAAACATCTTCTCCATCATCTTCTCGGCGGCTATCAGGCATAAACCTGAGCGTGCCGACGAAATCTCCGGCTTGATGATCATGGGCGTCGCCGGCGGAAGTTTCGCGCTCGGAATGGGTATACTCTCCGATAAATTA
Source organism: Opitutales bacterium (assembly GCA_031552815.1). Classification (GTDB taxonomy): domain Bacteria; phylum Verrucomicrobiota; class Verrucomicrobiia; order Opitutales; family JAVBMG01; genus JAVBMG01. The sequence goes on along the minus strand of JAVBMG010000005.1, from coordinate 33,524 downwards.
GGCAGCCAGACAGGCAGTATCATCGTTCTCGGCGTTTGCATGCTGTATCTTCTCTTCGCATCCTTCTTTGTCGGAAGCGAAAAGAAACAGGCTGCGTAATGCTACCGCCGCGGTAACATGCATTTCTCAAAAATCGGTCCGGCTCGCCGGACCGATTTTTTTATGAACAATTCGATCGGTTTATCGCGGTAACATCCTTGAAGAAAATCTCGACTCTTAGACAATTTCCTTTTCTATAGAACCGCATAGATTGAAAAATCCATACATACCATAAACTATTAAACCCAAACACGACCATGCAACATCACGATAAGCGTATTGTTATGACCCTCGACGCCGGAGGTACCAACTTTGTTTTCTCCGCGATCCAAGATAATAAGGAAATCGTAACACCTGTCCGTCTACCATCAAATGCAGACAACCTCGAAAAATGCCTGGAAAACCTCGTCAAAGGGTTTACTGAAGTCAAAGCCCAATTAAAGGAACAGCCCGTGGCAATCAGCTTTGCATTCCCCGGACCGACAGATTATCCGAACGGTGTTATCGGTGATGATTTGCCAAATTTCCCTTCATTCCGCGGCGGCGTTGCCCTTGGACCTTATCTTCAGGATAAATTCGGAATCCCGGCATACATCAACAACGACGGAAACCTTTATGCTTACGGCGAAGCGCTTGCCGGTGTATTGCCTGAAGTAAACGCGAAAATCGCGGATTCAGGAAGCTCACGCCGTTACAACAACCTGTTCGGTGTAACCTTGGGAACCGGCTTCGGCGGCGGTATCGTTATCAACGGAAAACTGGTTATCGGTGATAATGCCGTCGGCGGCGAAATCTGGTGTTTCCGGAACAAGAAATTCCGTGAATGTATTGCTGAAGAAAGTGTCAGCATCCGCGCTGTTCAACGTGTTTACGCAGAAATCACGCAAAGTACTGAAGTACTCACCCCGAAGGATATTTATGACATTGCGGAAGGAACACGCGCCGGCAACCAGGAAGCCGCAAAGAAAGCCTTTTCCGAGTTGGGAGAAATGGCCGGAGATGCCATTGCACAGGCAGTATCGCTCATTGATGGACTTGTAGCCATTGGCGGCGGACTGGCTGGGGCGGCAAAATATTTCATGCCTGCCCTCATCAATGAACTGAACGGAAAAATCGGCACCCTCAAGGGCAACAGTTTTTCGCGTTTGCCGACGAAAGCCTACTATCTGGATGATCCGGAACAATGGAAGCAATTCGTTTCCGGAGCCGTTAAAAAGGTTAAGGTTCCCGGATCAGATCGCATGGTTGATTTCGTCTCCGAACGTCGCCTTGGCGTAGCTATCTCCAAGATCGGGGCAAGCGAGGCCATTGCTCTCGGTGCGTATAATTACGCGCTCAGTCAATTGGACAAATAGTTTTATGCGATAACACGGTAGCATAATGCTACCGTGTTTCGTTTCTGCACAGAATTTCATTTCCCAATAAAACAATCATCTGACAGGGTTCCTTCATTTTACCGTTTCAACAACATGAAATTATATCCACTTAAATTCGATCCAATATTGAAGAGCATCATTTGGGGTGGCTCGAAAATCTGCAAATTCAAGCACATTGAGCCTGCCCAGAATGGCATTGGCGAAAGCTGGGAAGTCTCCCACGTGAAAGATAATGTTTCCGTTGTCAGTAACGGTAGCATGAAAGGAAAAAACCTGCAGAATCTTATTGATGAATTTGGCACCGACCTGCTTGGCAAATCAAATCTGGAACGCTTTAATAAGAAATTCCCTCTACTGATAAAATTCATTGATGCCTGCGATGATCTTTCCATCCAGGTTCATCCGGATGACAAACTCGGCATGGCGCGCCACAATTCTTTCGGGAAAACAGAAATGTGGTATGTTGTGGCCGCAGATCAGGGTTCAGAATTGATTTCCGGTTTCTCAAAGACAATCACACCTGACGAATATGAAAAGCGCGTAAAAGAAAGTTCCCTCACCGATGTACTCAACAAGCATAAGGTAAAAGCAGGCGATTCTTTTTTCATACCTGCCGGACGCGTTCACGCCATAGGGAAAGGTATATTTGTCGCCGAGATTCAGCAAACATCCGATATCACCTACCGTATTTATGACTACAATCGGAAGGATGCAAAAGGCAATACCCGCGAACTCCATACTGAACTCGCAAAAGATGCCATCAATTTCAATGCGGATGACGGCGGTAAGATCAAATACCAGCCCGCAGAAAACTTGCCTGTGGCCCTGGCCAGCTGCCCATACTTCACAACAAACCTGATTCAGGCGAATGCTCCGGTTTCCCGTGATCATTCCGGAATGGATTCCTTTGTAATCTACATTTGCATGAAAGGTCAGGTTACCGTCGAGGACGAAAACGGAAATAAAGCAACCGCAAAACAGGGAGAAACCATCCTGATACCGGCAGCATTGAAGAAAATCCGTCTTGTTCCTGAACCTTCCTGCGAACTGTTGGAAACATTCATCAAATAAATAGACCGTAGCATCTTCATTGATACTTAAAAACTCATGCCTAGGCATGAGTTTTTTATCTGTAAATCCGTTGCGACAGATAACATCATTTGCAAATAAAAAAAATCCACGGACACCGTGGATTACATTTTTAAAAATGGTCGGGGCGGCCAGAGTTGAACTGACGACATCTTGCTCCCAAAGCAAGCGCTCTACCAGGCTGAGCTACGCCCCGATAAATGAAGCTACCGTTAATGACAAATCTGGAAGATTTGTCAACCTCGCATTCTTAAGATTTTAAACTTCAAAAAAAAACGATATGCGTTTGTAATGCGTCCATACAATGAATAACGTTGTCCAAGTATTGAAGCTGTTGGCAGATGCAACACGCTTGCGTATCATGAGCCTCCTTGACACAGAAGAGCTTTCTGTCGCTGAGTTACAGGAGATATTGGGAATGGGACAATCCCGCATATCCTCACATTTGGCGTTATTGCGCAAAAGTAACTTTTTAAAAGACAGGAAAGAAGGGAAAAAGACATTTTACTCCTTAAATCGGAGTTTACCCCAGCCAACGCTCACGCTCATCAAGGAGGCATGCAACGCGAATGCTCGGGACGGGAAATTTCTCGCCGATACTGATCACTTGCAACGTATCCTTGAGAATCGCCGCAGGCAAAGCGAAGAATATTTTAATTCCGTCGCAGGCAGACTCGGCAAAAACTACTGCCCGGGACGCTCCTGGGAAGCCATTGCGTACGCACTTTTCCATCTCACACCCCATATTACCATCGCCGATCTGGGAGCCGGAGAAGGAATGATCTCTCAACTCCTGGCCAAACACGCCAGACATGTCTATTGCATCGATAAATCAGCACGGATGGTAAAAGTCGGTTCCGAATTGGCAAAGGCAAACGGGCTTGCGAATCTTGAATACCTGCATGGGGACATGGAAGCCATCCCCTTGAAAGATAAGTCCGTGGATCTTGCCATCCTAAGCCAGGCGCTCCACCATGCAGAGCATCCTGAAATTGCCATCCGTGACGCTTATCGTATTCTGAGAAAAGGCGGTAACATCCTCATCCTGGATCTTAACCAGCATGGTTTTGAGAAAGCACGCGAACTCTATTCGGATCGCTGGTTGGGATTCTCAAAGAACGATATTTACACACGGCTAAAAACAGTTGGATTTTCCCAGATAGAAGTAAACATTGTTTCCCGGGAAGAAAAAGCTCCTCATTTCGAAACATTGCTGGCTTCTGCCGTAAAACTTGAATAAACAGTGAGGCGGCAACCCCCCGGTTGCCGCCTCTGATTAATAACGTATCATCTGTATCCCTATACCTTGCAGGTATAAGAAATTTTAATCACATAATCAACTCCTATAAAACCTAAGAAATATTCATCCTGGAATATATCTGACACTCAAAACAGAATCGTTTCCGCCTAATCTGTTAGTGTTATAAACTTAAAATATGAAAAAGAACAGATATTATTATATTAAATAATTCATAATTTATGAATATATAAATACAATAAATGAAACATGTTCAAGTATTTTTTCATTAAGTGAAACATATTTCACAAATTTTATTTATTATTTATTTCACTCTAATTTGTCACATCTTAAGATACAGTTATGCGAGAAAAACGATTAGTAGCTGGTATTTCAGCGCAGCCATCCGAATGGGAAAAAGCCCGTGAACGGGCAAGAGTCATGGGTATGGATTTAAGTTCCTACACGCGCCATTGTTGGGAACGGGAAGGCATGAATGCATTCCAGCATGAAGACCCGCTGATTCTGGAAAAACTGGTGCTAAACATATGCCCGAGCCTTGCTTCCAAGGCAAAGGAAGTATCGAATGATCTGTCTATCTCGCCGACTTTTTTCCTGGCTAAACTACTGGAATCGGCGCTGTTCGATATTGATCCTAAAATCCTGACCGCAAGGTCAAGAATTGTTACTGCCATAGAGGATAACGTGGAACAGCTACGTTTACAGGTCAAGTAAGCCTTGTCTTTCTGTCTTTTTAATTAACGGTTCTACCGTATCTGCATCCCCCTTCCCCTCAAAATGCTTTTTCATTTCAAGTAATGCCGGTTCATCCAATATCGTAATACCTAAAGTTTGCGCCTTTTCCAATTTCGATCCGGCATCTTCCCCGGCCAAAACAAAACTGGTTTTTGAGCTAACGCTGCTGCTCACTCTTCCTCCGAGTGATTCAATAATTACCGTTGCTTCCTCCCGTGACAGAGTCGGCAAGGAGCCAGTCAATACAAATACCTTGCCTGACAAGGGTTTTACCGATTTTGACAAGAGATTTCTCGGACAAACACCGAGTGATTCCAAATCGTCAAGCAACTGCTGGTTTTCAGCATCCGACCAATAAGCAATGATGCTGCTTGCCACCACTTCACCCACCCCGTCAATCTTCAGCAAATCCTCTGCCGTTGCCCTTTTGAGAGCGGCCAGATCCGGAAAACTGGCCGCAAGGTCTTTTGCGGTCTGAGCTCCTACATTCAGAATGCCCAATCCGTGTATAAATCTCCATAATTCCTGCGTCTTACTGCTTTCTATTGCCCGTAAAAGGTTTTCAGCTGATTTCGGACCGAATTTTTCCAAGGCGATCAAATCCTCATAGCGTAATCTGTATAAATCCGCAATGGCCAGCACAAGCTCTTTGCTTACCAACTGATCCACAACCGCAACTCCAAGGTTTTCAATATCCATAGCCTGCTTCGACGCATAATGCATGATTTGCCTGCGCGCCTTAACCGGATCCTTCTTCGCTGTTAAACGCCAAACCGACTGTCCGGGCTCACGATTCGCTTCTATCCCTTTTTCTTTTAAAAAAACCGCAAAATCAAAAGGTTTACTTTCCCAGGTACGTTTTTCCTTACAGACCCGCATCACTTGCGGAATAATTTCACCGGCTTTCTGAATAACCACATAATCGCCCGGACGAATGTCTTTCCGTGTAATTTCGTCTTCATTATGCAAGGTTGCCCGCGAAACCATGCTACCGCTCAACAGGACAGGTTCCAACTCGGCGACAGGAGTAATTGCACCGGTACGTCCGATCTGTACCGTAATCGCCTTTAACAGCGTAATCGCCTCTTCCGGGGCATACTTGTAAGCAATGGCCCATCTCGGTGCTTTTGCCGTACTCCCCATCAATTGCTGCAAATCAATCCTATCGAGCTTTACAACAGCTCCGTCCGTCGGATAAACAAAATCTTTACGCAAGCGATCCAGTTCCCGTATTGCCTTAATTACATCATCCACACCGTTTACGCGCCATGTTTTACGATGGAAAGGAAATCCCCATGAAACCAATGCGTCATGAAACTCGGACAAGCGTTCATATTCAATGCCGTCAACGTAACCAATCCCGTAAACAATGAGTTTTAAATCACGCTTTGCCGCCTCACGCCCGTCCAGCAGCTTGACTGTTCCTGCCGTAAGGTTCCTCGGATTGGCATACAAAGGTAAGCCCTTCTCCTCGCGCAGTTTATTGACCTTTTGCAAGGTGGCATAGTCCATGTAGATTTCACCCCGTATCTCCATTAATTCCGGAATGCGTTTACCGATTATTTTCTTTGGTAAAGAAGTGATTGTTTTAACATTATGCGTGATGTCATCTCCTTCGATACCATTCCCACGCGTTAACGCCTGTACAAATACACCCTCCTTATAAGTAAGACTCACAGAGACTCCGTCGATTTTCGGCTCCACAACATAAGGCAATTCCCCTGCAACCGCATTTCCCGCCTTTAACAGTGCCTCCTGGAGCCGTTTGTCAAAGTTAATCACTTCCCCTTCATTATACGTATTATCCAGACTCATCATTGGTTCGCGGTGCGGCTTTGTGACAAAGCCTTCTATCCGGTCGTCTCCCACTAGCATAACCTCAGCGGGAATATTTAACTCAACAGACAAATCCAATAATTCTTTTTTCAGGCGGTCATACTCTGCATCCGTAATCTCCGGAACAGCATGACGATAATACAGCTCATCATGATAACGGATAAGCTCCTGCAATTCAGTAAACCGTTTCTCTTTGTCAGACATGGGATCGGCATTTACCGGCACAACCAAGAATAAAACTGCCGTTAATATAAGAAAGATGAATCGGAAGTACGACTTTTGAAAGAAAATCCATGTTACCGTCACTGGAATACAAGTGCTGAAATGCCTGAAAGTTAAAGTTTATTTACCCACACCAGAAGCGCAAACTGAAGGACAACGACCAGTGCAATGGCTATATAGGTAAGCCATGCAAAAAAATCAAAGGCCATAGGACGTTCCTTCAAGGAAATACTTTTCTTGCTATCCATGACTGTCGATTTTTGAAAAAAGAAATCTGTTGGCAACGAAAATCAACTTCGGACGCCCGTCTCGCAACGTCCGGCAATCCCAAATCCTAGAAACAAAAAATACCATCATCGACAGGTCCCAGGTATTCATCGTTACCGAAGGCTAATATAGGAAGAAATATAAAAGGGAGAAAGCACATTCCCAATCCGAACCAGACGCTTTTCCCGAAACTCTGAGCAATCAAAACAAACATCCACATCTCCAAGAGAATATTCAGGAAAGGAATAAAGAACAATAGCACAAACCAATCCGGTTTTCCTACGATTCTGAGGATAACTATTTCATTGTACAGCGGAACCAGCAAGGCCCATCCTGCCTGATCCGCCTTTTCATAAATTTTCCACAAGGGAATAAAAATAAAAAAGAATAAAATAGCTAAAATAAAAAATGCTTGCGATCCGCTCATTAGTAATAAATGAAAGATACTAAACCATTTAGAATCAATAGTAATATTATCCTATTCTAACGTAAACGTTTCCTGTCCATCTTCGTTATCCACATAATCTCGCATGCACCGCCGCCGGTATCATGACGGCTCAACGAAGACGTCCAGGGAGGTGATCCGTCGCCTCTTGAGGCGCTTATCAGGTAACCTTCCATGATAACCAAATCGTACTTTTTCACTGATGATAAAACCCTTTCCACCTGTTTACTGCCCGCAATGCAATGCGTATTGGCAGAATGCAACCCTATCTCCTCGGGGTTGATGGTCGTTTCGTTATTCCACTCATAATGATACCATCGTCCCGATTGGGTAATTCTCATCGAGTTAATATTCTCGGCAAATGACATAGGCCCCCATCCCAATGCCAAATCCACAGAACAAAGATCGGCGGCAGCATCAAAATAATAGTTTTCCCGGCCTAAAACGACAGCTGTTATGGAATAATTCGCCAACGGAGTAATCGTGTACTTCCCATGTTGGAAAGCCGGCGGCAAATCAATAGCGGTCTGTTCAGGCACTTTAGGGGCAGGACTCCCTTTCCATGATGCGGAAGGCTCGTAGGCACAGTATCCAAGTGATAACACAATCACAGCAACGGGAATAATCCGCTTTGCCCAAAAGACACTCCGCTCAATATCAATTTCCATTCCCTACGCGTTGATTACACTGCAAATGCAGCACCGTTTCCCGTCACAGCCGTAAGCGCTGCAGTTCTCGCGGCCAAAATAAATCATCTGAAGATGTACTTTTCCCCAGGAATGTTCGGGAAAGATATTTTTTAAATCGACCTCGATCTTCGCTACGCTTTTTGCCGAACTTAACCGCCATCGGTTTGCCAAACGATGGATATGCGTATCCACAGGAAAAGCAGGATATCCGAACGCCTGGCTCATCACCACCGATGCTGTCTTATGCCCGACACCGGGTAATTGTTCCAATGCGGAAAAACTACACGGCACCTTCCCTCCGTGTTCCCGAACCAGTATTTTTGACAACTCGGAGATCGCCTTCGATTTCTGGGGTGACAACCCGCAAGGACGTATGATTTCCTGAATTTTAGAAACCGGGACCTTTGCCATGTCAAAAGGGTTACCCGCCACCGCAAACAAGGCAGGCGTTATCGTGTTTACCCGGGCATCCGTGCATCGGGCGGACAAAAGAACGGAAATCAGCAACGTATATTCATCTTTGTGATTAAGAGGCGGAATCGGATCGGGGTATAGCGCATCCAAAGTCTTTGTGATAAACGCAACTCGCTCTTTCTTTTTCATCTTAAAATGAATAAGTGAAAATCATTTTTTACGCAAGTAAGCAGGAGGAATGTTTAACGCTTCACGGTACTTGCTGATCGTACGACGGGCTATCTTAATCCCATTTGTTCCCAGACGGGCGACCATGTCTGCATCGGAAAGCGGCTTTTCCGGATCCTCCGCCGCAACCATATCCGCTATTTTTTCCTTGATTGCCGTACTCGCCAAAGCTTCCCCTGTTTCCGTCGTGAACCCTCCCGAGAAAAAATACTTCAAAGGGAAAATACCGAACGGACAACGCAGATGCTTGTTTGCAATCGCACGGGAAACCGTCGTTTCGTGCACATTCAAATCCTCTGCGACCATCGCCATGGTCAACGGTTTCAATCCTGACGGGCCCTGATTAAAGAATGATTCCTGATAACGGACTATTTCATCGCCGATTTTACCGAGTGTCTCCTGTCTCTGCTTGATTGCGTTGATAAAATCACGCCCCGAACGCATCCGTTCTTTCAGGTACGAGCGTGTTTGTTCGTTTAAGTCACTGCTTACGGATAATTGCCTGTATTCCTGCGATATGCGTAATTGAGGAATATATTCGTTTGACAGCACTGCCTTCCATGTTTGCTCATCCGCTCGTGAGACAATGATATCCGGTACAATGTACGTATTCGTATCTTCCGCAAACTCACGTCCAGGAGCGGGATTCAATCCCCCGATAACAGCCAGCGCCTCATCCAATGCTTCCTTTGATGCTTCGGTTTCATCAAGCATCTCTTTCACCTTGTTATGCAAAAGCAGTTGGAAATAATCCGAGACCAACCGTTCAGCCAATGCGTTTCTTTGAAGGTCCCGTCTCAGTTGCAACAACAGGCACTCCTGTAAGTCTTTTGCTCCCAATCCCGGCGGATCCAACTCTTTTAAAACCTGCCATGCTTTTTGAAAGGCTTTCACCGGTAAAGCGGAGGCATTCGCAAGATCAACCAGCGTACCCTTCCAGAAACCCGATTCATCAAGGCTCCCCACAAAAAACTCAAATGCTTCCTTTTCCTTCGGCGACATGTCAAAAAGAATCGCCTGGCTATTCAGCGACTCAATCAATGACGATGTCATCGGAATAGAATCAAAAAAGTACTGCTGCTTATCCAGATTCTGTTCAAGGGATAAGGACGGATGCTCGTAACGATCCCCCGGCAATGGCGTAACACTGTCAATGCTACCGCCAAAATCCAGTTCTGTCGCCGAAGTCCCCGGCGCTTTATTCTCTTCCGTCACTTCCTCCAGCAAAGGATTGGTATTCAGTTCCTCCTGGGCAAGCTGTCTGAGCTCAGAGGACGAAACCTGCAGTATCTTCAATGCCTGATGCACTTGCGCATTCAGCGTCAGTGCCTGCGAAGTCTTTAGATTCTGTGAAACGTGCTGGTTCAGTGCCATTGAAACGAAACCCTAAGCAATATAACAACCGGCTGCCGACGCAAGCATTTCCATGCTGCCGCCTACAGAATGAATCTTCTTGCTGTTTTCCTAACTTGTAAAATCGGCAAAAGGAGATTTAGTAAGTAGCCTAACCAAACATATTCTCTCCATGAACAAGCTTAGAAGCAACCGCAGCACAGTAGGTACCCGTATGGCAGGCGCACGCGCCCTTTGGCGTGCAAACGGAATGAAAGAAGAAGAATTCGGCAAACCCATCATTGCCATCGTAAACTCTTTCACCCAGTTTGTACCCGGACACACCCATTTGCACAATATCGGTCAGTTCATCAAATCCATCGTTGAGGAACAGGGGTGCTTCGCCGCGGAATTCAATACCATCGCGATTGATGACGGCATCGCCATGGGACATGACGGTATGCTTTATTCGCTTCCGTCCAGAGATCTGATTGCTGACAGCGTCGAGTATATGTGCAACGCCCACAGGGCAGATGCCATGATCTGCATCAGCAATTGCGATAAAATCACCCCCGGAATGCTGATGGCGGCAATGCGTCTGAATATTCCGACTATTTTTGTATCCGGCGGACCTATGGAAGCCGGGGAAGTCGACGGTAAAAAATACGATTTGATCGATGTCATGGTCATGGCGGCCGACGAATCCGTCTCCTCGGATGTGCTGTCAAAAGTCGAACGTATGGCCTGCCCGACCTGCGGATCATGTTCCGGCATGTTCACGGCAAACTCCATGAACTGCCTCAATGAAGCCATCGGCCTGGCTTTACCCGGGAACGGCACCATTCTGGCAACCCATGCCAATCGCCTTCGCCTTTACGAAAGAGCGGCAAAGCGCATTGTTGAAATGGCTGACGAGTATTATGAAAAAGGAAACGACAAGGTTTTGCCCCGCTCCATTGCCACCCGCGCTTCGTTTCTAAACGCCATGACATTGGACATCGCCATGGGCGGTTCCACCAATACGGTTTTACATTTGCTTGCCATTGCGCATGAAGCCGGGGTCGATTTTACGATGAATGACATCGATATGCTTTCGCGCAAAGTGCCGGTTCTTTGCAAGGTCGCCCCGAACGGAAAGTATTACATTGAGGATGTTAACCGTGCAGGAGGCATTCATGGCATACTGGGAGAACTTGACCGCGGCAGCTTGCTTGACACGGAGGTATTCCGCGCAGACGGCTTGACCCTCAAACAGGCCTTGGATTTAAATGATATCGTGCGTCCCACAGTCTCCGAAGATGCAAAAAATGTCGCTTACAGCGCACCGGGCGGAACGCGCAATATCGTTCTCGGATCGCAAAACAATGCTTACAAGGAACTTGATCTGGACCGTGCCAACGGTTGCATCCGCGACATGGCGCATTGCTATGTGAAAGACGGAGGTCTCGCGGTATTGTTCGGCAATATCGCCCAAAACGGTTGTATCGTTAAAACAGCCGGTGTCAGTGAGAAGATTTTTCGCTTCAAAGGCACCGCCCGCGTTTTTGAATCCCAGGAGGACGCATGCGAAGGCATCCTGGCAGGAAAGGTTTCACCCGGGGATGTGGTGCTTATCCGTTATGAGGGCCCCAAGGGAGGTCCTGGCATGCAGGAAATGCTTTATCCCACATCATATATCAAATCAAAAAAAATGGGTGAACTCTGCGCACTGGTGACAGACGGACGTTTTTCGGGAGGCACTTCCGGATTATCCATCGGACACGCCTCTCCCGAAGCTGCCTCCGGCGGTAACATAGCATTGGTAAACGATAACGATATTATTGAAATCGATATCCCTGCACGCAAAATCCACCTGCATGTCGCAGACAGTGAACTGGAAACGCGACGCAAGACAGAACTCAAGCGCGGGAAACAGGCGTTCACTCCGAAGAAAGAACGCCCGCGGGAAATATCCCAGGCTCTCCGTGCCTACGCGAGCATGGTCAGTTCAGCCGATAAAGGCGCCGTTCGTATCATATAAGCGCCAATGCTTTCCGGAACGCGCTGCATCATTTCGCATTTATCTTTGCGAGTTGTGCGGTGATTGTCTCGGAAACCTTTGCATCGAACGATTTCTTTGCCGATTTTGCACTCTTCGCTGTTTCCTCGGCAATGTAATCACTGCGTTTCTTTGATAAATCGGCTAACTGTTTGTTAAGCTGTTCCCGTTCGGCTGTCTTTTTTGCAATGAATGCCTCACGTTCGGAATCCGTCATTGCTTTCAACTCTGCCGGCAATGCTTCCTCTTTCACATCCTTGAGTTTGACGTTACCGTCGGCCATTTCCTGCACAAGATCGTTTTCCCCTTGAACCACACGTCCCCCCATGGAACTGTTCACGGCCTGACGTTCGGCTTGTACATAATATGAGGACGATCGCGCAACCGCCATTTTCTCCATGACCTCTTTCTGCTCCCTGGCTGATCCATAAGCAATTACTGTTCCGTCAAGATCCCTTGAGATTTTTGCAATATCCGCATCATACGGCGTTTCGATCACTTGCATGCCCCCGTCCTGCTCTATTGCAGCATATGAACCCTCGGCAAGACGTGAGATTTCGCGCCAGATGGGGGTTGTCGAAGTATCATTTCCGCACTGGACGGTATTGATGAAAATACCGTTTGCCATGGCCAACTCGCAACTGGCCGAATATTTGACATCATCCTGATAATCCATGTGCGGCGGACAATCGCCCACCAGAAATATCAGACGCAATGTTTTGCCATCACGGCTCCAGGAGAGTTTTGTGACTGCTTCGTGAAGCGCCTGATTCACGGATTCCGGAGCATCTCCTCCCCCTCCTGCCTGGAAGGTACGCAGTTTTGAGTAAGCATCATCCAAGTCAGCAGTAAGGTCATAGACTTTCGTAATATAATCGTCCCCTCTATCCCGATAAGCAACCAGCCCCATTTTAATCGAAGCTCCTTCATTCTGCCGGGTAATATCGCTCGCGATCGACCAGATTTTCTCCTTTGCGCCGGCAATCAGTCCGCCCATTGACCCGGTCGTATCAAGAACAAAAACGACTTCAACCGGCGTACGCTCTCCGGCAAAAGTCATTGAGAAACCAAGCGTGGCAAGCATAAGGCATATTAATGATGTTTTCATGGTATATTGTATGTGCATTTAATTGTTTGTTAATACGTTATGTATTGCACCCATCATGCCTGAAAACAGGCATCCAGTTGTCAGTACCGCGTCAAAAATTTGTCAAATTCTTGTCACGTCAGCCGAATGGATCGCCACTCTGACCCGGAAATCCTGGGTTACAAATTAACCCTGAATTGACAGCCATCTGTCATTGCTGTTTTATTGATTCAATTATTTACATATATGAGTTGGGAACGCTTTAAACAATATCACTTAGAACAACAGGATTTGGGCTTTGCCCTCGATTACTCTCGCGTCGCCTTTCCGGCAGACTTCCTCCAGAATATGGAAGTGCGCATGCAACAGGCATATAAAGATATGGCCGCGCTGGAAGGCGGTAGCATCGCTAATCCCGACGAGAAGCGAATGGTTGGACACTATTGGCTACGCAACGCTTCTGTCTGCCCTTTCGCGGAAATTTCCAAGGAAATCCAGGATACGGTCGAAAAAATCAAAACATTTTCGGCCAAAGTACATGACGGTAGCATCAAGGGAAGCAAAGGTTCCTTCAAAAACCTGCTTGTCATCGGTATCGGCGGTAGCGCTCTCGGCCCTCAGTTTGTAAAAAATGCTCTCGGTCATCCTGATACCGACAAACTCAACGTTTTCTTTTTTGACAATACCGACCCTGACGGCATGGAACGCACGCTGTCTGAGATCAGAAACGATCTCGGTCAAACACTATGCCTTGTCATATCCAAATCAGGAAGCACCCCGGAAACACGCAACGGAATGATAGAAGCCGAAGCTGCCTATGCCGCAGCCGGACTTGATTTCGGCAAGCACGCAGTCGCGGTGACCGGAAAAGACAGCCAATTGGATAAATATTCCCGCCAAAAGGGCTGGATAGAGTTCTTCCCGATGTGGGACTGGGTCGGCGGACGCACAAGCGAACTGGCTGCCGTCGGTTTGCTTCCGGCAGCATTACAGGGAATTCCGATCGACGGACTGCTTGCAGGCGCCAAAGCCATGGACGCTTTGACTCGCCGTAATGTTACCGCCGAAAACCCTGCAGCCATTCTGGCGCTTATGTGGTATTTCTGCACCGACGGACGCGGTAGCAAGGATATGGTCATCCTACCATACAAAGACCGTCTTGAACTCCTTTCCCGATACCTCCAGCAGCTTATCATGGAATCCTTGGGAAAAGAGCTTGATCTCGACGGGAAAGTCGTCAACCAGGGGATTTCCGTTTACGGGAATAAAGGATCAACCGACCAGCATGCCTATATCCAGCAGTTACGTGAAGGCATTGCCAATTTCTTCGCCATATTCATCGAAGTACTCTCCGACGGCGAAGGCAAACCTGTCGAAGTCAGCCCGGGAGCCTGCTCAGGCGATTACCTGCACAGTTTTCTTCTTGGCACCCGGGAAGCCCTTTCCGAGAAAGGCAGGGGTTCCCTTACCATCACGGTATCGCGTGTAGACCCACAGAGCGTAGGCATGCTGATTGCGCTTTTTGAGCGTGCGGTCGGGTTCTATGCCTCGCTTACCCATATCAATGCCTATCACCAGCCGGGCGTAGAGGCCGGGAAGAAAGCAGCGGCCTCCGTTTTGGAACTGAAATCCTCCATTTACGCTTATTTAAAGGCAAATCCTGATAAAAATTTTACGGTAGACACTATTTCTGAAAATTTAAACGTTGCAGAGAAAAAAGAATTAGTATTCAAATTGCTGAATCATATCTCGGCAAACTCTCGTTATGGAGTTGTCTCAAGTCAAAAGTCACCTTTCTACAAGAACATTTATTCCTACAAGACCCAAAGATAAAATATGAAAGCTCTATCTACAATACTGCGTATATTAGCAATCTTAGGCGCCCTTGCCGCAGCATATTTCTGGTATGATACCAACGGTAAGCTCGCGCAAAAACAAAAAGAACTTGATAATCTTTCGTTAAGCCACAGTGATGCAGTTGCAAGAGCAGAACAGGCTGATGCACAGGTGAAGAATCTCACTACGCAAACCGCCACACTGCAAGACCAGCTGAAAACCACAAAAAGCCAGGTTGACGTATCCGAAAGAACCGCAATGGAAGCACGCCGTGAAGCGGATAATGCCACAGCCAAGCTTTCCAGTGCAGAAAAACGCGCCGCAGATCTCCAGGTACAGGTAGATAGTTTGAAGATCAAGCTCATTCAGGCAATGCCGGCAGACGGTACTTCCATAGAATCCCTGAATGAAAAGATCATGGAACTCAGCAAGGAAATCACCGAGAAAAACACCGCGATTAATGCACTGAACACACAAATCGCACAGCTAAATGCAAGATTGGGCAAAGATATTGGCGATCAGGTCAACCAAGGTGTAAAATATGAGTACGAGATCCGTTCCATTGATCCAAAGAAAGGGGTTTGTGTTATCACCGGACCTAACTACGAATCGATGCGTCCCGGACAAAAATACCTCATCCAAAGCAGAAAGCCTGGCGTAACCGGTTCCTCGATGACTATTTCCGTAAGCGAAGTTAACGATTACTATGTCGTAGCAGACATTTTACCGGACAACACAGCTTGGAACGTAAACAAGTTCATTGACGGCCAATTGGTTATCCTTGGCAGCGTTGAAGCTTTCATTAAAGAAGAAGCAGCCGAAGCTGCTGAAGCCGGAAAATAATTTAAAATGAAATTCTGGTTTTTGTTACTGGCTTTGTGGTCCTTGTTTTTAAGCGGTTGCAAAACAGAAGATGATTCTGAATTACCATGGGGCCAACCTTCCAGACATGAAGGAACGGTTCCGGGAATGGGAGGATTTCAAAGAGGCGATTAATCGCCTCTTTTTTTTGTCAGAAATCATTCATGGATAAGCCACAGGAAGACAGGAAAACAGCAGTCTATGTTGTTGCCACGCCTATCGGGAATCTGGCGGATATCAGTCAACGGGCAAAGGAAACGCTTGCGGAATGCGATATGATTGCCTGCGAAGATACGCGAACCAGCATGCATCTGCTTCAACACCTCGGACTGCAAAAGAAACTGATTCCTTACCATGAACACAACGAATCAAAACTCGCCGAAATACTGGCTGAGACAGTGGCGTCCGGCAAGAAGCTGGCAATCATAAGCGATGCCGGCACTCCCGCCATAAGCGATCCCGGATTTCGCCTCGTGCGCGAATGCCGCCGCCGGAAGATACCCGTCATCCCGATTCCGGGTCCCTGCGCCATGATAAGCGCCCTTTCGGCGTCAGGATTACCGTCGGACAGGTTTTTCTACGCTGGCTTCCTCCCGCCAAAGAGTGCGGCACGCGAACGGTTCTTAAATGAAAACCTCCACTATCCCCATAGCATTATTCTTTACGAATCCTGCCATCGGATTGAGAAATTCATGGCTGAAATGCTATCCATTCTCGGAGAAAACCGTGTCGTCTGTATAGCCAAAGAACTCACCAAGTTCTACGAGACTTTTCTTGTCGGACCGCTCTCAGAAGTAAGCAAGAGCTTTAAAAACATGTCACACAAGGGTGAGTTCGTCGTTATCATAGCACCCGCAGACTACGTTCTCTGAGCCTGTCAGGCGTTTTCTCCCGGTAACCTTTAGGGAACTTGACTCCCGCCTTGCCCAAACAATGATTGAAAAATGGCGCCGAATGGATTTCCATTGACGAATAAGATATGAATCGGAAAACAACAGTCTTCTTTCTGTTTGCATGCCTCTTCGTCATGTTACCGTGCCTGCGCGCAGAAAGACTTTTCCTTGAGAATGCCTACTTTGAAATGTATGCAGACAGGGATGCCGATGCCGACCTTGCCGGTCAACTCAGCAATACAGTTGTTACCGTGGTAAACGAATCGCTGACCCTTCCCCCCGTTTTCAAAAACAAGATACTGATAGAACTTGCAAATGATGACAGCCGGGAACCGGACATTCACACCGAAACGGATGATACCGCGAGAATGGTCGTTAAAATAAACAATATTCTCGACATTGATTTTTCCGAGCTTTGCACTGCTTATGCCAAATCCTTCCTTACAAATATAGAAATCATCAGTGGACTCTCTCCCGAACAAGCCGAGGAAATGGTTTCCTTCAATGATGTTTCCAGGCTGGCAAAGAAGATAGAAAAACTGGTTTTCCCTTTTGTCAGCGAGAAATCCTATTTTTACATCCGGGCGGAGAATATGGAAGACGGTTCCTACGCCGATGACGTTTCCCAGGCGGCTGCCCATGTCGGAAACCGCATGTTACCGTTGCCTTCCTATTTTGGTGAAAGCATTGTTATCCAGGTTGTAAACAATCCGGCCAATCCCCCCTCCGCACATATCATCTGCGACAAGTTCGTCACCGTTAAAATAAACCGCATTCAGGAACTCAGGATATACCATCTTTGCGAAGTCATTTCCGACGCATTTCTGACCCGTATTGCCATATACAACGGCATGGCTCCTGAATCAGCCAGGGATAAAGCTCCCTTCTGGATAAAAGCCGTCATTGCAAAGGAAATCGATGTCACCCTCTCCCCCTTTATCTTTGACCAGATTATCGTGGATGCCGTTTCTGTCACCGCACTTTCTGTCGAGGAACTGGAAAACTGGAATGAGCCCGATCCCGCGTTCATAAATTATGCATTCTGGTTTTTCCGCACCTTGCAATCGGAAATACCAAGCCAGACATTCAAATTTCTCGTACGTGACCTGCTTTCCGGCCAGAAGCTCATTGACTTGCTGCCGAAGTACTCCGGGAAAAGCTTTTCCACGCCGCGCGATCTTGAAATCTACAAGGCGACTGCCATGCGTGAAACCATAAACAGGGCACGGACATCCATGCCTGTCTTTGACATCGTTGATTCCGTACAGCGCGTAAACGACCTTTCCAAATTTATCCTTTCCATAGACGGTACAGACAAACAGCTGACACTGGCGGAACTTGAGCAATATGCGGACTATCCGGCCGTGCAGGCGATAGCGGAACAACGCATCAATGAAGCCATGTTCATCCGCCCGCGGTTAAATCCTGTCTGTGCCAACCCCATACAATCCCTTTGTCTTGCGCTTGAATGCATTGCCAGAAAAAAAATGAAATACTTTGGAAACAGTTCACATCTGTTTTACGCGGACGTGGATTATGCGACGCAAGTCATTGCCCGCATCTACAAAGTAGCCGAAGAAAATAATTATTATGAGTATTGATGTACAAAAAATCCGGGCAGATTTTCCGATCCTTTCCACGCGATACGGAAAAAACCCGTTCATTTACCTGGACAACGCAGCAACTTCACAAAAGCCGAATGCAGTGATTGAATGCGTCCGGAATTTCTATGCCGCCGCGAACGCAAATATTCATCGCGGTCTTTATAAGCTCAGCGAGCATGCTACCGCCGAATATGAACAATCCCGTGAAAAAGTCGCCCGGTTCATACATGCGGGAACATCCCGTGAAATCATATTCACACGCGGCGCAACCGAGGCGATAAACCTTGTGGCCGCGAGCTACGGAAGAAAGTTTTTATCCAAAGGCGACGAAATTGTGCTCACGCTCATGGAGCACCATGCCAATATCGTTCCCTGGCAAATGCTGGCGGAGGAGAAAGGACTTACGATTCGTTTTGCCAGACTCAATACCGACGGCAGCCTGGATTTGGATCATTGGCATTCCCTTTTCAACGAACGCACAAAGATAGCCGCGTTTACGCATGTGTCCAACGCGCTCGGAACCATAAATCCGGTCAGGCAAATGATTGGCGATGCAAAAAGACACGGGGCCGTAACACTGATTGATGCCGCCCAGTCCGTGCAACACGCATCCCTTGACGTTCAGGATCTGGACTGTGATTTTCTCGTCTTTTCAGGCCACAAGGTTTACGCGCCGACAGGAATCGGCGTGCTTTACGGCAAGGCGGCATTACTTGAATCCATGCCTCCCTATCAAGGCGGCGGCGATATGATCGACAAAGTGTCCGTTGACGGCACCACCTTCAAAGATATCCCCGCACGGTTTGAAGCCGGGACGCCTCACATTTCCGGGGCGATCGGCCTTGGAGCCGCCATTGACTATTTAAACAGCCTGCCGTTGCCGGAACTGCATGCCCATGAAGATGCCTTGCTCTCCCATGCTACCGCAAAAGTAAAAGCGATACAGGGAATCCGCATTATCGGAAACGCAACCTGCAAGACAAGCGTGCTCTCTTTCACGATGGATGGAATTCATCCGCACGATATCGGAACGTTACTGGATTCCTACGGCATAGCGATCCGTGTCGGACATCACTGCGCCTTGCCCCTCATGGCCTCATTGAAACTTCCCGCCACCGCGCGTGCATCCTTCGCCTTTTACAACACATTCGAGGAAGTGGACGCTTTTGCCGATTCGCTTGAAAAGCTGAAGAAGTTTTTTCTGTAACTCGTCCGCAGATGCCTGAAAATCTTTACAGACACATTCTCATGCAGCATAGCCGAGACCTGTGCACATGCACGCTATTGCCTGAAGACCGGTATGTTACCGGAAGAAATCCGCGCTGCGGCGATGAGCTGAAAATCGCCGCGGAAGTTGCAAACGGTAACATTGATGACATCCGTTACGAAATCAAGGCCTGCGCAATTGCCACCGCCTCGCTCTCCATACTGATGACCAAAACAAAAAAACAGACCGTTGAATCCGCCAAAGCGTTTATCGACCGTTTTCTGTCAGCCATGGATGATTCCGCACTTTCTCCGGAGGAAGATGACGACCTGAAAGCCTTGCTTGCCGTACGACAACACCCATCCCGTATACGCTGTGTCACATTAGCTTGGGTCGCCCTCAGGTCGGCGCTTTCCGATGGAAAAACGGTAACAACGGAAAACTGATCCCCGGAACGGTTTACCCAGTCCTCATGTTTCTCCTGCTTGCGTTTTCACGCAAGTTCCCTTCTATTTTCAGCATGGAAAATGACAGCTCATGGGTGGTTGTGGATACAGAGACTTCCGGTCTCTGCAGCCCGATTTACTGCGTCGAAATTGCTGCCCAGAAAATGAGAGGCTGGCAAACCGACGGCGAACCATTCCGGGTATTTATTAACCACAATGTTTCATTGGAACCCGGTGCGGTGAGAGTGCACGGGTATACCCGACATTTCCTGGACAGGCATGGAATCGACCCTTCGGAGGCCTATACCCTATGGCGGACGTATGTCGGCAGCCTTCCGCTGGTAGCCCATAACCTGAAGTTTGACTGGGATCGCGTCCTCCTCCCTGAATACGCCAGACTGGGAATAGCGCCTATCGGAACCCCGGGGTTTTGTACGCTAAAGCTCGCCAGGCGAATGCTGCCTGAGACACATCGTCACGGGCTTTGTTCATTAAGCGCTGTCTTTGACCTCTATGATGCTACCGCCCATAAAGCCATTAACGACGTCCATGCCACGGTCAGGCTCCTTCGATCCGTTTTACGCCCAAGGCTCAACCAAAACGGTATCTTCACCTTTTCCGAAATCAGAAAATTGTGCAATGCATAGAAGGCCGGCATAAGATACCGTTTGCATCTCTCCGAATATTGCTTTGAAATTCTCCTTAAATATATATGCATTAGTTTTTGTATGAAACAGTGTTTCAAGATTGCAGTCGTCGGGAGCGGGGCTATCGGCTGTTTTTACGGAGCCATGCTTGCCAGGAACGGAAATGATGTCCGTTTTCTTGCGCGCAGTGACTATGCCGTTCTGCTATCAAACGGCCTGACGGTTAAAAACGAAGGAAATACTTTTACCATAAAGCCTTGCCAGGCTTACAACACCACCAAGGATATCGGACGCTGCGACCTCGTCATCATTGCCTTGAAAAGTACGGCCAATAAATCGATCCCTGCATTGCTTGCCCCTTTGCTGACTGATGCTACCGTCATCATGACCATGCAGAACGGTCTCGGAAACGTGGAATGGCTTGCACGGCATTTCCCGAAAAATCCGATTATCGGTTGCCTGTGCTTTATCTGTTCAAACCGAATTGAGCACGCACGCATAGAAGTTTCGCATTCCGGCCATGTTGCCCTTGGAGAATATAATCCTCAGGCCAAGCCGCATGTCACAACGATTCAAACGCTGCTTTCCGATTCCGGCATCAAGGCAAAATGCGAACCGCTCGAGGAAGCTCTTTGGAAAAAACTTTGCTGGAATATACCCTTTAACGGTCTGGCCATAGCCGGCGGCGGTATCACCACCGACAAAATTCTCGCCAGCGAAACACTCACCCAATACGCACGCGCTCTGATGCTGGAAACCCAGGCAGCCGCGAAGGCATACGGTATCATCATACCGGACAGTTTTCTGGAAGAGCAAATTACCAGAACAATGCCGATGGGAGCCTATAAGCCATCAAGCATGATTGATTTCGTGAACAAAAAGGCTGTTGAAATCGAACCCATCTGGGGAGAACCCTTACGCCGCGGAATGCAGAAGCAGGTTTCCATGCCTCACCTGCAAAGCCTTTACTGGTTACTCAAATACCTGAGTACATCCTGTTAGTTTAATTCATATTACACCATACACCCTCGCATCGCATCCAAGCATAAATACCTATGCACACCGGAACCTGAAAGAAATAACCCCCCGACAATAAATACCCCGGAAAAACCAGACAGGCTTAGAAAAACTAAAGCCTTTTTTGAGCAATATTAATTTGTCATACCTTTTATAGATTTACCACCTACATTCATGAAATATATGAAGCGTTCAGACAGCCATTTATACTCATCAATCCAAAGCAGAAAGTTTATCCATACACAACCGATAACGGCAGTTGCGATCGCCTTTTCCCTCACCTTGGGCATAGCGGTAGATGTCAACGCACAGACCTGGCTTGGCGGCGCCGACTTTTCTTGGAATACCGATTTGAACTGGGATACAGGTGTTGTTCCCAATACGCCCGGAACGGTAGCAATCATTGATAACGATGATCCTTCGCTCAGCAATCAGACCATCACGTTTACTGAGCCTGTCACCATCGGTAGTCTTAATATCGCCCGTTCAACCGGAGACTTCACCTTGGGGACCGCTTCGGATTCCATCCTGTTTGATAATTCGGGTAGTGATTCGGTAGTAACACTTTCAGGATCAAGCAATGCCACGGTAGCATCAAATATTACATTATCGAATTACCTGGTACTTGATGTCAGCGGCTCCGGGGTCCTTACACTCGGCGGCAACCTCACCGGCAACAATAACGGGATCGTTAAAACAGGTTCCGGCAAAGCCGTCCTGAACGGAGGCGGTTCCCTTGGCTCAGGCGGCCTTGACGGACTCGGCGGTGAACTCGGCATAGGCGGAAATCTTACCCTTGTTCATCTCTATGTCTACGATTCATCCAGCGGTACGGCAACGGTTACCGTTGAAAACAACGCCTCCCTGCAAATCACGGAAGCCATCCTCGTCGGTGGCGATTTGGCCGGTTCAACAGGAAACGGCAGCTTCACGGCAAACGCGGCAAGCATTGTCGCCGACAGTGTTTACATAGGAGCCGGCGGAGCCTCTCACATGACTATTAACGGAGGCTCGCTGACTACAAACCCCATACAGGTCGGTTACCTCAGCAACGGCACTCTGACCGTTACGGATGGTACCGTGATCAGCAGTTCAATAGCGCTCGGCACGGAATTCGGCGTCACGGGCACGGTCAATCTCAGCGGTGGACAGATCGAGACAGCAGAACTCATTGTCGGAGGTAATGGCGAAGGTATCATCAATGTCAGCGGAACAGGCAAGCTCACAGCCACCGACTACCTGTACATCGGATTGTATAACGGCAGCACAAGTACCCTGAATGTCAGCGGCGGACAAATAGAAATAGATTCCCTCATTATCGGCGGGGCCGGTAACGGTGTCATGACCATAAGCGGAACAGGCAATGTCACGACCATGAGTGATGTAACCATTGGCTTTAATCTTGGCAGTATCAGTACCGTAACAGCGCGCGGCAGTTCGCTTTTTTCCGTCGGCGGTAACTTATTCATGGGCGGGGCCGGAGGCAGCTCAACGCTGACTATCGAAAACAATGCTACGGTTTCTGTCAGCGGCGATTTATCCATGGCATTTGATTCGATGGATGACACAACCATTAGTCTCAATGGCGGCACACTGGAAATAAACGGCATTGCCAGAGGTCTGGGAACTGCACGCATCAATTTCAACGGCGGTACTTTAAAGGCAAAACACGACAATGATTTTTTCCTTGCCCGGTTTCAGCCCGGGACCCTGACCATTCAGTCAGGCGGCGCGTACATTGACTCCAACGGCTTTACTATAGGCACCGATTCAAACACCCAGTTCAGCGGATCGGGATCATTCAATAAACTCGGTGACGGCACGCTGATCCTGAATACCGCCAACAGTTATTCGGGAGCAACGAATATCTTCCAAGGTACGCTGAGAGTAACACACGCTGCCGCCCTTGGCATCGGCGGAACACTCAGCATAGCATCCGGCACGACCCTGGATGTTGCGCTCGCTTCCGCGTTTGACCTGAATCGATCCATAACAGGCAGCGGAACGCTGCAGATAAACCTTGCAGATTCAAATAATGAAGCATCGTTCACGGGAGCAGGCAACCAGTTCGCCGGACTTATTGCGCTGAACAACAGTACCTTTAATCTGTCACAGGGTTCCGATAATGCTACCGCCGTCACCAATGCAACGTTACAGCTTGGCAGCGGTAACATCACCAAGCTGTCGGGAACCGTAAGCTCTGCAGGATTGACTTTACTTGGCGGAACAACCCTAAGCTTTGATATGTCCGGAGGATTGTTTGAAACAAGTATTCTGCACCTGGATACGACTTCAGGAAACATCATTATCAATTTCAGTTTTCCGCAAACATTCGGAATCATGGCTACAGACCCAGTCTATACGCTGATCACTTTTAACAGCGCCAACGACCAAAACAGCAGTCTACTGGATGCCAACAACTACTTCACCGCAGGCGTAGGCGCCCTGGATGGCTACCAATTCGCATGGGACGGTAATAGTCTGGTCTACATGACTGTCCCGGAACCTTCTTCCTACGCCGCGTTCCTGGGGCTCTCCGTTCTCGCATTGACGGTAACGTCGCGTAGAAAACGTCAGTCCAGATAGGAATAAAACCCGGTAACCAGACCGGGTTTTATTTTGCTGCATATCCGGTCCGTTTTATTCACTCTGGGAGTATGCAAGACTCTGAAAAAGTAGTGATCGTGACAGGAGCCGCGCAGGGAATAGGCAGAGGTATCGCCAAACACTTTCTGGACAGCGGAATGCAGGTTGTCTTGGCTGACATTCATTCCGCCGCACTCAGCAAAACCGCAGAATCCCTGGGGAAACAAAACCGTCTGCTTGCCTTCACGACCGATGTCTCCGATGAGCATTCCGTCAAAGCTCTCATTGCTGCCGTTCAGGAGCGTTTTGGACGCATTGACGCGTTAATCAATAATGCCGGCATTGCGAATCCCCTGTCCGGTCCGGTTGAAAAACTTCCGCTCGCGGAATGGAACCGCATTATCGGGACAAACCTGACAGGCTGTTTTCTCTGCGCGAAGCATGCCGTGCCGCTCCTGCGCCGGCAACGCGGATCCATCGTTAATATCGCTTCTACCCGGGCTATCCAATCGGAACCGGATACGGAAGCGTACGCAGCCAGCAAGGGCGGTATCGTCGCCCTCACCCACGCGCTCGCCATAAGCCTCGGTCCCCATATCCGTGTGAATTGCGTCAGCCCCGGTTGGATCGTGAACGATCCGCCGGATTCCCATGTTACCGCGCCGCAACTTCGCCCCATCGACCACTCACAGCATCCCTGCGGCCGGGTCGGTTGTCCCAATGACATTGCCTCCATGGCTGCCTATCTCATCTCGGAAAATGCCGGGTTTATCACAGGTCAGCATTTCATCGTCGACGGAGGCATGACCAAAAAAATGATTTATGCGGAATAATGAAAATCTCAATACCCGTACCGATATCCCTGCAGGAAACTATTTACCGATCCCTGTGTTTACCCGGTTTATTATGAAAAAGCTTAGCTATACCCTCGGAACAATGGCATTTTTCCTGTCACTGGGCTCTGCCGTTCATGCCGGAAAACCAGCCCAGAAGCCGAATATCATTATCATCCTCGCCGACGATATGGGTTATTCGGATATCGGCTGCTACGGAAGCGAAATCAACACGCCAAACCTTGACTCCCTTGCCAAGGAAGGTATCCGCTTTTCCCAGTTTTATAATAACGCCCGCTCCTGCCCGACAAGAGCCTCCCTGCTCACGGGACTCTATCCACATCAGACAGGCATCGGTCATATGACAAACGATCCGGAATCCCCGGCAGCATTCAAACTCGCTGAATTACCCGGCTATCAGGGAAACCTGAACCGCAAATGCATGACTATCGCCGAAGTGCTGAAGACAGGCGGATACCATACCATCCTTTCCGGGAAATGGCATGTCGGCATGCATCAGGAAGAGGACAAACCGCTTCAGCGCGGCTTCGATAAATTTTACGGACTCTTATCCGGAGGCACCAATTACTTCCATCCCGAAACACTCAAAGGCAGGCACTTAACCGAAGGTACCACGAATATCAGCACAGGCGAAAATTTTTATCTGACGGACGCCCTCACCGACAAAGCCATTGAGTACCTCCGGGACAAACCGGAGGACAAACCCTTCTTCCTCTACCTCGCATACACCGCTCCCCACTGGCCATTGCAAGCGCCCCTGGAAAACATTGCGAAATACCGGGGAAAATACCTGAAGGACTGGAAGGATTTCAGAAAGAACCGTCTGGAGAAAATGAAAGCAATCGGCCTCGTTCCCGAGAACACCGAACTTTCCGAGGCAAATACCCAGGACTGGGAATCACTCTCCGACAAGAAAAAGGATGAAATGGATTTACGCATGGCCATCTATGCCGCGCAAATAGACCGCATGGATGAGAATATCGGCCGTCTCATCAAGCATCTGAAAGAAACAAAGCAACTGGAAAACATATTCATCCTCTTTCTCTCTGATAACGGAGCCTGCGAGGAAGGAGGCATGCTCGGAGGCGGAAAAACAGAAAACCTGCTCACCCATGTAGGATGGGTCCTTTCGTACGGCAAAGTATGGGCAAACGTCTCAAATACCCCTTTCAAGGAGTACAAGCACTGGGTTCATGAAGGAGGAATACGGACCCCTGCCATCGTTTACTGGAAGCAAGGCATTCCTGAAAACAAGGAAAATTCCGTTCTGAACCAATATGCTTTCATTAACGACATCATGGCGACGGCCATTGACCTGGGACAAGCCGAGTACCCGAAAGCATACAAGGGAAATGATATTTATCCATTGGAAGGAAAGAGCATGGTTCCCGCCCTGAAAAACCCGGATCTGCCTATTCACGATACACCGATATTCTGGGAACACGAAGGAAACCGTGCAGTCCGGCAAGGTAAATGGAAAATCGTATCGAAATTCGATGCCGGCAAAAACGACTTTGGCCCGTGGGAACTTTATGACATCGACAGCGACGCCAGCGAGCTGAACAATCTCGTCTCCCAACAAAAAGACAGAACGGCCCAGATGGCGGAATCGTATGAAAACTGGGCAAGAGCGAAAAACGTCGCAGATTGGCAGGAGATTCTCGAAATCATGAAAAACCAACACTGAGCAGGAAGCAGGCATTTGTCCCGGACGGCAGCATCATGCTACCGTTATTTTCGTTACAAATCACCGCGAAGCGGATTATCCCTCCCTGCCCTGTAAAAATCGTTTGCGCTGCAAGCGATAAAGTGACACATTGCTTGGCTTAAAAGTTTTTGATCCATGAGCAAGGAAGCATCGCACACCATTCACGAAAACACACATGACCTCGTAGCCGTCCGCAAAGCAAAGCTCCAGGACATGCGTGACCGCGGTTATGACCCGTTCGCACAAAACTGCGAGCAATTGCAGACATCCAAGGATGTCACCGACGGTTTCCGCGCAGATGTGGAGGAAGATAAAACCTCCGCAACCGTTGCCGGACGCATCGTCGCCTTCCGCGTCATGGGTAAAGCCAGCTTCCTCAAAATCCTGGACAGGGACGGCCGCTTGCAAATTTACGTCCAGCGCGACGTGGTCGGTACCGAGGTTTACCAGGAATTCAAAAAGCTCGACCTCGGGGATTTCATCGGCATACAAGGATCCGTCTTCCAGACATCCACCGGCGAAATCACGGTTCGCGCCAAATCCATAAAACTCGTTGCCAAAGCGCTGAGACCCTTGCCCGAAAAATGGCACGGACTGACCAACGACGACCAGATTTACCGTCAACGTTACCTTGATCTGATCATGAATGATGATTCCCGCCGCCGTTTCACGCAACGCAGCGCGATCATCAGGACCGTACGCGAATTTCTCTGGTCACGCGGTTTCGTGGAAATCGAAGGGCCCATGCTTCAATCCGTGGCCGGCGGCGCAGCCGCGCGTCCGTTTATCACGCATTCGAACGCCCTGGACTGTGAGTTCTACATGCGTATTGCCCTCGAACTCCACCTGAAACGGATGCTTGTCGGCGGTTTTGACCGGGTCTTTGAACTCGGCCGTGTTTTCCGCAACGAAGGACTTTCCCGCCGCCACAACCCGGAATTCACCATGCTGGAAGTTTATCAGGCCTACAGCGATTTCCGCGGCATGATGGAACTCTTCTACGAAATGGTCCAGACGATTTGTAAAAATGTCTTTGGCGGAAACACATCCATCAAACGCTATGACGGTCAAAGCATCGAACTTGGCGGCAAATGGCGCGAGGCCCGTTATAAGGACTTAATCATGGAAGCAACCGGGGACAATGACTGGTTCTCCCGCAGCAAGGCCGAGAAACTGAAACGCTGTGCCGAACTGAATATCGAAGTTGACCCGAATCTGGAAGATTTCCAGATCACCAACGATGTCTTCGAAAAGCTCATCGAACCCACGCTCATCCAACCGACCTTCGTCACGCACATCCCGCGCGAACTCTGCCCCCTGGCAAAGCTGAATGAGGAAGATCCCACGGTGCTTGACGTATTTGAACTTTGCATCAACGGACAGGAAATCGCACCCGCCTATTCGGAACAAAACGACCCGATCCTTCAACGTAAAATGTTTGAGGAACAGGTAGGCGACGATATCCAGAACCTAGACAACGACTTCCTGCTCGCATTGGAACACGGCATGCCGCCGGCCGGCGGAATGGGCGTTGGCATCGACCGGCTCTGCATTCTGCTCACCGGTGCGGAAAGCATCCGTGACACGATTCTTTTCCCATCCCTGAAACCGCTTCCCACAGAAAGCTGATTCACCAGCAACCGAACGACTATGCCCTGGTACCTGTATTATGCGTGGAAACAGCTTTTCCCAAGCGGTAAAAAGCTGCCTTTCTTTTCCATCGTTTCCATACTGGGCGTATTGCTCGGCGTCGCGGTCCTGCTGATTGTCCTCAGCGTGATGAACGGCTTCGGCCACGAAATACGGAACAAAGTACGCTCGACAAGCGGCGATATCCAGGTGCGTTCCCCCCGCGAGATCATCACGGACTATGATGCGGTTCTGGAAAAGATGAGAAATAATCCGGAAGTCCTGGTTGCGGAACCTTATGCCGAAGGCATCGTCATGATGCAGTACCAGAATCTCCCGGCATTTCCTTTCATTCACGGCATTCCTCTCGGCGAAGAAAAATATGTATTGCCCCTGGACAAGGTCATCATTGCCGGAAATTTCCAGGATCTGGACCATGATTCCATTCTCCTCAGTTCGGGACTCGCCAAGGCCTTGCGCGTATGGGTCGGCGATATCGTTGAAATCTATTCGCCGTTGATGCTGGAAAAGATGAAAAAAGATGAGGTATTGCTCCCCAGGGAACTCAAGGTTGCAGCCATCTTCGAAGTGGGCTGGAACCAGATTGACAGCAACGCGGCCATTTGCTCCTTGCCGACCATGCAGGATCTCTACGGACTGGAAAGCGGCATACACGGATTTTCCATAAAACTCAAGGACCCCAACGAAGCCTTTGAAGTAGCCGACCAGCTCCATCGCATGCTACCGTCGAATTTCCGGATTATCACCTGGCACGAGATGAACGAGGATCTGCTCTTTGTCCTTCAACTGGAAAAGAACATGATGTTCTTCATTATCATGTTCATCGTGCTGGTAGCATCGTTCAGCATCTCAATCACGCTGATGATTTCCGTCGTGCGCAAGACACGCGAAATCGGTCTGTTGGTCGCCATGGGAGCCTCACGGTTGCAGGTGGCGCTCGGATTCTGCCTTCAGGGTTTTGTCATTGGCACATTCGGAACCATTCTCGGGGTCGGTTTTGCGATGCTGTGCCTCGCCTTCAGGAACGATATCGTTCATAAATTCGCGCAACTCACAAACAGTGAGGCCGCCTTGCTCCGCTTCTACCAGTTTGCCAACCTTCCCGCTCATTACGAAGTCGCGGATTTCGTCATCGTTATCCTTCTTTCCATTCTTCTTTCCACTTTCGCCGGTATCATTCCGGCATGGCGCGTAACCAAGATGAACGCGGCGGAGGCGCTCAGACATGACTAAAAAAGAAATCCTGCTGGAAGCCCGCAGCATAAAAAAATCCTTCATGTCCGGCACGCAGACCATTGAGGTATTGCGCGGCGTATCGCTTTCCATCCATGAAGGGGAAAGCGTCAGCATCCGGGGCGAATCAGGATCGGGGAAAACGACACTGCTCAATATTATTTCCGGCCTGGAATCGGCCGACGCGGGAGAATTATTCTGGGAAGGCCATCGCTTACAGGACATGAACCCGAATGAAATCATAAAAATGCGCGGCCGTTTCCTCGGGTTTATTTTCCAGTCCTACCACCTCGTTCCCGAACTTAGCGCGGTCGAAAATGTCATGCTTCAGGCGCGTATCGTCGGCAATGCCAATGCTACCGTCCTTAAGCGGGCGCACAGCCTGCTTGAGCAGGTAGGACTCGGAGAACGCAAGCAATACCTGCCGAATTACCTTTCCGGGGGAGAACGCCAACGCCTGGCGGTAGCACGCGCGCTCATTAATAATCCGTCCCTGATCCTCGCGGATGAACCGACCGGAAGCCTCGATGAAAAAACCGGACGCCACGTCATGGATATGCTTCTGGATATTTGCAAGGATCACAAAAAAACGCTTTTGCTCGTCACGCATAACCCTGAATTCGCCCTGCGTACCGAACGCCAGCTCGTTCTGCGCTTCGGCGAAATGTGAAATCATGTTTCCTGTACTTTACGGGTTTTGAAATCCACAATGCTGCTCATGAAAAAAGCGTTACCCATCAGCTTCCGGAAACCCGAAAAACAACCGGATCTACTCATTATTGCCGGCGAACATTCCGGCGATGAGCATGCGGGACGCCTGGTATCGCGGTTGCTGAAATCCGATCCGGAACTTCACATCTGGGCGCTTGGCGGACGCCACGTAAAGGAAGCAGGCGCCCATCTGCATTTTGACCTGACCCAGTATTCGGTGGTAGGCGCTTTCGAAGTATTGCGTTATCTCGATGTTTTTACGCACCTGCTCGAACTCACGGAAAAATGGATAAGCGAATACCGGCCCAAGGTTGTCTGCTTTGTGGATTATCCGGGATTCAATTTTGAAATCGCAAAACGCCTCTTCAAACAGGGTGTTTCCGTAAAGGGCGGCGGCAATGTCTACCTTCTTCATTACATCAGCCCCCAGATCTGGGCATGGAAACCGAAACGCCGCTTCAAAATGGAAAAACTCCTCGACAGCGTCGGGGCTATTTTCCCCTTTGAAGTAGCCTGTTACAGCGATACCTCACTGGACGTGCATTTCGTCGGCCATCCATTCACTGCGCCGGAATACAAGCTACCGCTGGAATACGATGCTACCGCCCCTGTTTTACTCCTCCCGGGAAGCCGCCGTACGCCCGTCATGCGCATATTGCCCGCTCTCCTGAACGGATTCATGCGCTACCGTGAAACCCATCCGGACGAGACAGCGATTGTCATTTATCCCGATGATATGATCAAGGGTGTCGAGGAGAGCATTCTCTCCTGGATACCGGACTGGAAGCGCTTCATTACGCTCGTTTCCAACAAGGAACATATCCGGGCAAAAGCAGTCATGACCAGTTCAGGCACCATGCAGCTCACCTGCTCGCTTGCCGGTATCCCAGGGATTATCGCTTACCGTGCCAATCCGCTTACTTTTTTCATCGGACAGTTCATCGTAAAAGTCCCCTATCTCGGCATTACCAATCTGCTCTTGAAGCGGCCGTATTATCCCGAATTTCTGCAAGGTAAAGCCACCGCTGCCAACCTGGCGTCGGCTCTCGACAAATGCATCAACGATCCTCTTGTCAAAACCGACATCGAAAACGGAAAAAAAGAACTCTACAGCATGCTTTCCGAACACGCGGATATCTCCGTCGATCATTGGGTCCTGGGATTTATCAGAAAGAATGCGCGGGCCTGATATTCAAAACACTTTCTGTACCTGACGATTCAAATCCCACCGTGAAACAGATAAGCCCACCATTCGGTGGGCGTATCTGTTTCACGGTGTTCCTTATTATCGCTTTCTTTGCCTGCGTAAAGGAATGGCTGCTAACGCAAGCAATCCGAAGACTGTCGCATAAGACGACGATTCCGGGACAGGTGCAAGATCAATGCCACTCAGCCAATTAGCTACGTTTTGGGCAAGCTGATCGTTTACCGCAACATTATCGGTCAACACGTTGATATCCATAAACAAGAGGAAATTATTGTTTGCTCCCCACATGCTTATCGTATCATCGATCGTGATAGAAATGCCGATGCCATTAGTGGACATCGACCCGGGGTTAGCAAAATAAACTTCTGAAACCCCGTCTGTTATCACCGGAAATAAGTCAGAAACAATTCCCTGAGTACTTCCCCCGCTTCCATCCGTTCCACCAAGCAAGGCAGCCAACTGACTGTTATTCGTACTCCAACCATTATGTTCACCGAAAATCAATGTCCTTGTATTACTACTCAACAATTGGGCGATCATATTCAATTCAGCCCAATTATAAGAATAAGAGGCATCGGGAAGTTGAATCATAACCGCGTCAGAATCCCCGATCGCATAGTCTGTCAATGAACCATAGGTCAAAAAAGAGCCTGTTTGTTCGAGATAGTTTTTCAACGTTTGCGCATCTGTACCGTTTGGCAAAACATTGCCTGGCTCACCGAGAATAACACCCGGATTAAGTACTTTTATTGTCCATGCACTGAGGCAGGATGAAGAGAAGACCATGATTCCGGATATCAGAACCGCCTTCGGTACAGAATGAATTAACGGATGCGTTTTCATAGAATAGTAAACAAATAAAACAATGAAATACAATACGCATACCCTTCCTGTCTGCAATACAAATCTAGCAAAAAACAGTCATTTACACAACAGATTTCAATATAATAGAAGTTAACACCTTAATTTTCAGTATATATTAATTAATTGATAAACTGATCAGAATTAATTATCACCACACATATACAATAAATCCTACCTATGATGCCAGGCTTCAAACAGTGAATCGAAAGTTATTTACGCCTTCTTTATTCGTCTTATCTTCAGTTTGTTCCGATCTGCGATCTTCCCAACTCTGATAAACCGTTGATCCAATCACAACATCTGCATCTGCAACCGGATTTCCTTCTCCGTCCGTTACTGTAAGTTCAAACCTTACCGGCCAAGGACCATTCGCACAATAGACTACTCCGCAAAGTGCGAACAAAAACACTCCCACTATACTTTTTCATAATCATCCGCAGAATGTTAAAAAATGAAAGAGATGATGCGACCGTCTCTTGCACTCGTAGCTTTGACTCAATCCTCACGATTGATTTCTGTGATAGTCCCTTTTTCCAAGCTTCGATCATTAGCCTTGGGATTTAAATAATAAGCAAAAGTCCATCGGCTATAATCGTAATTCTCCTTGGACATGGGCCTGTTGGAAACACCGGAACCACTCAAAAAACCTATTCCCTTGAATATACGAACATAATGAGCACTTATAACTTTCCCATCTTTATCCAATTCGGTGGAAAACTCATTGTTACTGAATAATCCCAATCACGCTTATTCAGCATTTTCCCTTTTATTTCCCAATATAAATCAGTCTTTTTTCCCTTTCCGTACGGAGCGACCCAATCTTTTTCTTCAAGATCAAATCCCATCCTTTTATTTAGCTCTGAAAACAAATAATTCTCTTGTTCAGTTTGAATAAGAAACTGTGGATTTAATACTTTCCATATAATAATCTCACGCTTTATCGTTATAGAATCTCCAAGTTCCTTATTCTGTGATGCAAGTTCCGTCAGGTAACTAACATCGTCTATCCGTTTTGCTCTAAATAAAAGTCTGCCTTCACCCCTTTTCCATGTGGAGTAACCCAATCCATTTTCTCTAAATCAAATCCAAGTTTTTCATCCACTGCTTTTATTAAAACAGGATCAAAACGTACAATCAACGGCACC
>JAVBMG010000007.1:0-143478 GCA_031552815.1 Opitutales bacterium | reverse complement strand
CCCACTTAACGCAGTGCTCGTATAACTGTAATCCTCAAGCTTGATTCGCGTCCCCGCATTATTACCACGACGCTCATACCGCGCCTGCAAATAACCCTTCGCCGCTCCGCTGGATACCCACTCCTTCTCTTCCACCAAACCAGTATCCGACTTGAGCGTAAATAACCCAGGCAAACTCTCCGACACCTGATCAATCGCACAACCCGAGACACTCAACACTTCCTGACCCATTCCATTATACGTCTTACCACTATACCACACCTTCGACGTCGGCGAACTGCTCTCCTTCAACACCTTTAACAATACCTGACCAAGATAGTTCGTATACACCACCTCCACTGATCCATCAGGACGCGTCACCGTCGTCTTCGTATACCAGATATTGTAATCAAACCCCAGCGTACTGTTGTCTGCGTAGCTCATAGAGTAGGTACCCGCCCCGCCGCGCACCGTCTCACGTTTCACACGCTTCCATTCATCATACTCAAAATAATTATCCGCATACTGCGCAAGCTTCGCATCAGACGCCGTCAACGGATCGTAACCGTCACTCACCATCTTGTCCCAGGATGATGACTCCAACACATAACGCAACGCGTGGAAAAACATATTCGGATAAGTTGACCCGTAATAGCGATAGTATGCACGACGGACCAAGGGCGCACTGATACTGGTACCAGCACGCACTTCCACCGTCCTAAGATCACCCGTATAACCAAACGCGCTGTCACTGGTGTAGTAAGTATAATACGCGCTGCGACCCCCCTTGGGACCACTGTATATCACCGAAGTCAAACGGTTCCCACTGTCGTACGTATAACTGTAACTCACGGTCACCCCGTCATGCGTAGCTGAAAGCTTCTGCAAATAACCAGTCCCGTAATACGTCAGCTGCGCAGTCACTCCGCCTGTTGACGTAATGCTTGTCAGTTTACCCGACAAGGCAAACCGCTTCGTCAACTGTGTCTCAGGATCAAACAGCACATACTCACTCCCGGATAACGTCAACGTCATGCGTACATTGTAACGTGCCACCCAATCATTACCGCTGCCACGGTCAAACCAAACAGAACTGTCAGCCCCACGCATCAAACTGATTGCGCTGCCACCAAAAAAGTTCAGATACTCATGATCAGGCGTAAGCCAGCAATAGCCGTTCACTCCAATCACCTCATCATCATCCCTCAACTGATTCGTGTACTCGCGCGAATGACCCCACGCTATACCAAACACCCCTCCCGTAATATCCACCTGCCTGTAAAGTATCGCCCCATCCTGGTAACGTACCGGCTCGGAAGTACTGTTGTTCGCCACTGCACTGCAATTGCTGCCGCCAGGTTCACCTTCCGACCCATCAGCACCCTTGGGACCACTCACTCCTCCTCCCATAGGAAAAGATACCGTAACCATATTAACACCCTGACCCAGCGTCATACTATACATCGGCAATAACGCCCCGTCATTCACATAATCATGGTTCGGACGTGGCTTCTGACGAGGACGTACCCCACCAATTATACTATCCGAACTGCTGCTGAAACTGCTAAAGCTGCTAAAACTTGATCCCGAAGATCCCGATCCCGAACTTGATGAACTTGACATAAAAATTTTCTCCTAAAATTTGTTTATTTTTTCTTAACGCGACCCAGCACAGGTCAACTATCGAGCTCACAAAAAGAAGAAATTAATACAGCCTGTCCACTAAATAATAACTATTTTAGATAATTTATACTATGATATATCCCTATATATACCCTAAATGATATTATAAATAATACCCGTAACCATTAAACCATACACCGCAAATAAACAAACATACATACAGGACAGAAACCAACCCCACAACACCCACCAATACTGGCAATAACACAAAACCAAACATAGTTAAAACCACCATACCAAAACACTACGCTCAATCGATAAAGCAAAACACAATCAATCAAACCACCACCCAATAAGCATACCGCAATAAATCAAACCACCACTAATCCACTCAAAAACACTCCACTGCAAAATAAATCCCACTCAAAACAATATACCACTCCCTCAACACACCATTAATATTCAAAAAATATCTCCGTCAGAAATCTGCGTTACTATATAAGCATAATACAAGAAAATAACAAAAAACGCACAAACGAATTGATCATAGAAAGTAACTCAGTTTTTTAATATCCCCGATTGATGAACGGGCAGAAATCAATAATCCATCCGGACCGTCAATGACAATTAAATCCTCCACACCAAGCCCAACGACAACCCGCCGATCACCTTTGAAATAACAGTTTTGGGAATCAAGCAAATACACATTTCCGGCAATCGTATTTCCTGATTCATCTTTCGCTCCCAA
Organism: Opitutales bacterium; assembly: GCA_031552815.1. GTDB lineage: Bacteria > Verrucomicrobiota > Verrucomicrobiia > Opitutales > JAVBMG01 > JAVBMG01. The sequence goes on along the minus strand of JAVBMG010000007.1, from coordinate 141,128 downwards.
GGACTCAATGGCCTCCCAGGTGCCAACATCACTCCATCCGAAATCGCATATAACCGTAGCCACCTGTCCGCACTTTTCCATAATGGCATAATCAATGGAATTCGATGGAAGACGATTCATTGAATCGCGTTCAAAAGTAATCCTGCCTGACTCTCGCATCCCCTCGCAAAAACATTTCATACTCGCTTCATAAAGACAAAGATCAATACACCGGGCCATATCCAATAGCCTTCCCGTTCTGAAACAAAACATTCCGGAATTCCAAAAATACATTCCTGAGTCAAAATACGTTTGCGCCCTGGTTCTATCCGGCTTCTCAACAAAATGTTCCACTTCAAATGAGTATTTTTTTTTGATTTCATTACCGATTTTGATGTAACCGTAGCCAGTCTCAGGCTTCGTCGGTTTTATTCCAAACGTAACCAGATAACCTTGATCGGCCAAAATACATGCTTCCGCCACAGCCTCTTGCAGAGCCTCTTCATTCTGGATTAAATGATCAGCCGGTAAAATCAACATCCGGCATTCCGGGCCAAACCGTTGCTGTAATTCCAATGCAGCCAACAATATCGCCGGCGCGGTATTCCGTCCGGATCCTTCCAGTAAAAATCTAACCGAAATATCTGGTTTAATGCTGTTCAGGTGTTCTATCGTCTTCTCGTAGTAATCTTTGTTGGTTACAATATAGACATCTTTCGAGCCGGTAACCGCAAGTGCCCTGAGCACTGTTTTCTGCAACAAGCTTTCTCTATTAATATCATCAAGTACAAGAAATGGCTTAGGATTACCCTTTCTTGACTCGGGCCAAAGGCGAATCCCTTCTCCTCCTGAAAGTATAACCGGTATAATCATGATTTAATCATCAAATGACAGTTTAATAAATGAATTTTTCTATTCCGTTTTTTATTGCATCCGCTATCCGTTCTGTTCGCTCTCCGGCAATGTTCCTGTAAGCTTCCAGCTCAGAAATGTCTACGGGATGATGGTAGCCATAAACATATATTTTGATCTTCGGCTCGGTTCCGCTCGGTCTAAGATAAACCAAATAATCATTCTTCAGCATCACCCGAAACACGTCCTCCTGGGGAAGCACCTTTCCGTCCTCATCAGTGATCATTTCCTCCCCATAATCGATTATTCCCAATACCTCCATTCCGCCAATAACCTTCGGAGGATGCTTCCGGAAGTTATCTATAATCTTCCTTATAATCTTACAACCGGATGATCCCTCATAAGTGAGACAAACAAGCCTCTCTGAATAAAAACCATAAAGGGAATATATTTCATCCAGAAAATCCAGGATCGTCTGCCCCCTTGACTCAAGATGCCCAATCAATTCGCATAACATAAGCACTGCCGCATTCGCGTCCTTATCCCTTAATATATCATGCCCAAGATAGCCACAAGACTCCTCCCCTCCCAAAACCATGTACGTACTGTTCTCAAGAAGCAGCTTTATCCGTGTGTTCCGTTCAGTATTGTCGTAATCAACAGCAATCCCGCTTGATTCCATTAAGCTGTTTTTTAGAACAGTTTCATACTCCAACAGTTTATTCCCAATCCATTTAAATCCGGTTAACGTGTTGATCAGTTTTAAGCCATGGTTTTTCGCTATGATATCCAGCATCGGCGTCGTAACCGAACTCTTTATCAAAGCTGCCCGGTTCGTCCCTTTTTCAGGAAGAATCCTCATTGATTTAAGCGCACGGATCCGGTATTCAGCCAAGGCAACAAGGACATTATTTCCGGAAAGAAAACGAAAGTCCCCATTCCTGTCACTGACAGCCAAACCAACCCGGTCACTATCGGGATCCGTTCCAAACACAGCAATAGCACCCACTTCTCTCGCCTTTTCGATACCTAATCGCAAAGCATCTCGTTCCTCAGGATTTGGACTCTTCACAGTCGGAAAATCAGGTGAGAATTCCGACTGTTCCCGAATCGCGACAACCCTTACCCCGTAATGATTCAGTAGCGGTAAAGTAGCAATCCCACCAGTCCCATGAATTGCCGTGAAGACAATCTTTGATTTCATTTTTTCCACAGCATTCTCATTAATAATACTCTCTCTTGCAGACTTTAGATAACAGTTGTCGGCATGTTTGGACAGGCAGACGACATTATCCATCCGTTTCTCTAAAAATGAAATGATCTCTCCAATAAGTACTTTATTCACTTCCGCAATGATTCCCTTGTCATGAGGCGGAACAATTTGCCCTCCGTCATTCAGATAGACTTTAAAACCATTATCATGAGGCGGATTATGACTGGCTGTAATCACAACACCGGCCAATGCCTCAAAATTACGTATAGAGAAACTTAACTGCGGAGTAGATCGCGGACCGTCAAAAATCAGAGCTTGCCCGCCAAGTCTGGTCCAGGTGGAGGCAGTAAGTTCGCAAAAATGCCTTGAAAAATAACGGACATCATGAGCAATAACCAATCGGGGAATTTCGTACAATCGATCACCCAATAACCGATTCCTTGAATACCGATACAGGCCTATCGTGGCACGGATAACGTTAAAATCATTTATCGTATTGGTTCCGACGGCAGGAAACTTCGGGTAATGGCCTGATTCACTCATTCCCGTTTCGCTTTTTGTTTGCACCTTGCCCAGAACCCTTCCGCGCATACCACCCGTTCCAAATGTGATGTCCTTGAAAAACCGGTCATTCAATTCATCCCAGGCTTCCATCCGTACAAGTTCCTTTATGGATTGCCTAGCCCACTCAGGTAAATCAACGCTAAGCCACTGCTCCAGATTATTGGCAGTACTTGGCATGATGCGGTTTTTACAAAATGCATTATTTATAGCGTTTAAAATATTCATACAGGAAATTTCTGTTTATACGGCTAAAGCATGCTTTGATCCTGAAATGAAATGACGCGACAATAGTCATTTATCCGTCGCGTGAGATCCAAAGCTTTCGTTTGATCCAAGAACCGCGATGAAAGCGTATCACCTGTATATCGCGATGTTATGATCGTAGTCCGTTTGTTTGACAAACGGGCATCAATAATATCGAACAAAATAGCGGAAACCGTTTCCGTCATAGCCTCCTTCGCAAAGTCATCAACAAGGACAACACTTATGTGCTTAAGTCTGAAAACCAGCTCAGAACGACGATCAAAACCGCTTCTCCCACTTAAACGATTAGACAAAGAAGACGGTCCGATAATATCAAATCTACGGCCGTTTTCAGCATATTGCTTAAGCCTATGCAGGGCAGCTGTGGTTTTTCCGGCTCCCGACTCCCCAACCAGCATTAAACTCTGTTTACCGTTTAATATCGGACTCCAGGATAAGGCTTCATCATACTTCCTCCAATCAATCCGCTTTGCCTGATGCCTGTTGTCAGGTTCAGCCACATCTAAAAGATCGATGAATAATCGGCCTACCGTTTTATGCCATAAGTCAACGAGTTCATTCCCTGAAACTTTCGCCTTCGCCGCCAGATACAATTGTTCATCTTTCACAATATGGTCGCATACCATTCTCGGAAATACCATGGCTTCCTCAGATGACTCCAGTTGTTTTCCGCAAAAAGCACAGTATCCAGGAACCGGACTCAGAAATTTTCCTCGCCGGGCAATGAAATCAGCCACATCGGACACACTCGGTCTACATTCGTTATTCATGATTTTAAAACTTTCCATCCTGATAATTAAATTCCTTTAGTTTATTTGAGGACGGGGCATTATCGTATTCCCCGGACATAATTTTTCTCACGTTTTCGGGCTTTATCACCCAATCAAAAAACACAACCCATTTCCGTTTATTGCCACCGCATAGAAAATCACTCTTAAGCACACGATCGGTTAACGCTTCAAACTCAACTTTGTCAGGCATGCCGAGAAACAACCCAACATCATGCTTTCGTCTGTCAACCCACAGCGACGGTTCGGAAATTTGCTTAATGCCTGACCTGGATACGGCCCGATTCCAGTAGGAATGGATAAACGCGAATGCTTGAGAAAACAGGTCATCGGAAATTCGGCTCGGGCAATAATCGAATGCCGTTTTTTTACCCTTCTTTACATTAGGTTCGATTACATTAGGTTTCATTATATTAGCTTCAGCATTTGATGAAGCTGAGCTTAAAGCTATTTCATTGTAAGCTTCTGTTTCAGATGTTTCACAGTCGCCTTTTTCACGTCTTACGATACCGCTTTTTATCCCCCCTTTTTGACCGCTCCGCCTCCGTTCCTTAGCAAATTCTTCTACATGCTTCGGATAATGCAACACAACCAGATCATCACCATCCCAATGCCATAGCTTGGATTTTCTGCTCAATTCCTTGAGTGTTATCCGGCAAAGCTGCTGCCATGCACGGTCGGTCCGACTCTTTGCATCTTTAATCACACCCCCATTTTCCTGTTCGGCACAATAAGCAAGGAGACAAAGCCAGGTTGCCCTATTTACCGGATCGGAATCACTGAACTCTTCACTATTAATTGTTTTACTGATATTGATATTTAAATGATTCATAACGGCCAAATACCTCCGATTGCCTATAAGGAGAGCGGCAAAGCACATATGCGAGTAATGACTGACTTATCCAAACGATGGGAAAGTTCATCGTTGATAATTACGCAGAGAAAAGTCTCCGGAAGAGAATTGCGAATGCAGGGTGAGAAATACGGCTATTCTTCTATGTCTTGAGAAGCGCTTTTTAATTGCCTTTTCTCCAATGATTTCAAATGCCGTGATATCTGATCGTAAGAAACCAATACCTTCCCCTGTGTCCGCCCGCGCAAACGAACTCTGACAAGCCGGATATGACCTTTCGCCTCGAGTTCGTAATAAGCGGAACGAGATAATCCAAAATGCGGATCAATCGTATCCCGCTCTCCATTCTTTCCTTTTGATGCTGATGGCAATGGGAAAAACTCCGGAGGAGGCAAAACAGCTGTAGTACACTGCAAGTCGATAGTTGTAACCTTTGCCATAAATCATCTTTTCTCTGATTGTAGCTCCAATACTCGCTCACAGACTTTTTTGCCGTACTTCATTTTTCCATTCAGGCAATCTCCCAAATAGCCATAATGAACGTTCAATCTTTTTGCGGCCTCTCTCCTTGTCATTTTGATTTTGGCAAGATGCATCCGCGCGTTGGCATATAATTCATCTAAATTTTTGCTTTGAGTTGTATTTGTATCATTCATGGTTTAACTTGTTAGAGTATGAAAAAAAGGGAGGCGAATGCCGAAGATACAGTAAACACAATCCTGCCAGACATTGAACTCTGCTTCAGAAACGGAGGCTCGGAGAAGTTTAGTCCGTATCGTACGACATCAACGAAGCACTGTTTTACTTTAAACATTCGCACCACAGTAAGTTAAAGTTTCATTAATTAAAACCACTTAAAACCTCTTAAAACGTATAGGTCAATAAAAATATCTAGCTCTTATGAAATTCTCAGAAAAAATATCTCTCTTAATGTCAGAAAACGGAGTGAGCCAATCAATGTTGGCTCAGAAAATAGGAATTGCTCAAAAAACAATTTCGGACTGGTTAGGCAAAGATGCACGCCCTCATCGCTCGCGAATCCCGAAAATTGCTCATTTCTTTGATGTTACCGTACAATCCCTGATTGATGACGACCTACCGATAGAATATAAAGAGGCTGTCTCAGAAAAAACAAAAACAGACAATCTTCTCCCGGAAATACGGAAACTAAACAGGAAAATAAACAACCTGGAAGAATTAATTATAAAGCTGAAAGAGAAGATAGAACTACTGGAAACAACAAATCACTCTATTCACGAATGTATTGATCATCAACGGTTTATTAAGCCCCATAAGATTACAAAAAAAGAGATTAAATCACTTAATACCGACATGCAAAGTTCTTAGTATTGAAGAAAACAAATTCATTTACTCTGAAGACAAATCATTTTTTTCAACACAATGCTCATCGGCAAATGCCTCTAATTTACGTTTGGCATCTTGCATTTCGATAAATAATTCTGAGTCCACTACATTCATCTGTTTCATGTCGTAGAGTTCATAGCCTCTTCTCAGGCAAGAAATTGCCCGACAAGCCATAACGACCAGATCCATATTGTCATGGACAAGTCCGCTCTTCTTTCTGACACTGGCAGTTGCTAATATAAACTCTTCGACGTGCATTTCGTCACTTGTATCAGAGTCTTCATTCATTCTAAATAATGACCATTCTGATACTTTAAAAATAAAAAATGACTAAACAATATTATTTAACTATATCCCTCATTTTAAATCGGGCATAAGTTCTAAAGCTTTTCTTTTTGAGTCCTCGGAAACATGGGTGTAGTGTCGGCTGATTGCCACAGATTCATGTCCGATAATATCCCTGACAACCGACTCTGGTACACCTGCTTCTTTAAGCATACTTGTCGCAGTATGACGTAAACAATGGAATGAGATTTCACTTTTCTCTCGTTTTCCATAGCGTCCCACACCTTGAAATTTACTCTCAGAGATAATTCCGGCATTTACCATGAGATCATGAAACCTATTTGATAACGTCCCTATCCTACGCCTGTTACCTTCAATTGCTTTATATGATCTCGGGAATAAAGGAGAATTTACCGATTTACAATCCTGAGCTAAAATCCACTGATATAATGAATCTGCAATTGGCAACAAAACCACCCGATTGGTTTTACTTGAGACACTTCTCAGCTCACGTTTTTCCATATCAATATGTCTCCAACACAGCTTTGCGATATCTCCCAATCGCTGCCCTGTATAGACACCTGCAAGAATCATTCCCTTCCACTCATTGTCCGCGACCTTCATCAATAACCGTAGTTCTTTAATCGTAAACGGCCGTCTTACCGAGTCTTCTTTTTTCAGCGATTTTACGGATTTTGCATTATTACAAATGAGCATGCCTCTGTCTTCCGCATCCCTAAAGAAAATCCGGAGATGTTTTAATTTCTTATTCGCATTATTATTACTTGTCCGAGCAGCGACCATATCTCGAAAACCTGAAATATCATCTGAAGTAACTGCGGATAATGAAGCACTTCCGCGCTCTCCGAGATAAGAAATAAATTCGTTCAGTGTTATCCGATAGTTATGCCAGGTCGACTCTTCGACTTCTCCTCCCCGCTTTCTATTTATATATGCGTCGGCATAGTCTTTCACACAGATGTCCTTCTGAACCCGTCCCCAAGCAATAGATGCGATTTCCTGGTTTTTCTTTATTAAATACTGAGCGGATACTTTCCTCCTCACAATATCTTCCCACTCCAATGCTATTTTAAGAGCCTTAGCTTTACTTGTCTCCTTAGTGGATTTTTGATACCGTTTCCCGTTCATACCATTAAAGCAAGCATACCAATACTTTGAACCTTTGAATTTTTTAACGCTAGCCATATTGAAAACTCTACACTAATATCTACACTAAACAATGTATTTCTATATGTTTTAATCAGGAGAAATCAGCTATTTTCCTCCTCTGAACCTAATGATAATAGTACACATTGGTACCGAGGGTTCGAATCCCATTTCAGCTTATTTAACACTTAAACACGCCATGGATACCTTTTAAGGCATCGGAAACAAGTTCAAGCGCCATCACATATTGCTCTGGAATATCCCCCGCATAGCGGATGCCATAATCAGCACTTTTTTTGAATCCGAAACGCTGATAATAATCCGGGTTACCGACTAAAAATACAGCCTTATAACCCATCTTTTTTGCCAGCACCAGAGATTCCCGGATAAGCATTGAACCCACTCCCTGGTTACGGTACTCTGCAAGAACAGAAAGGGGCGCCAAAATCAGTGATTCAAACCGTTCCTTTTCCTGTTCGACATAAATCCGTGTCAACATAATATGTCCGACCAACCGACCCTTCGTCTCCGCGACTAAAGCCAGTTCAGGAATGTAGTTTTCACTTCCCCGCAAACGGACAGCAAAATCCTGCTCGCTACCATCGCTGACCTGAGCTGTCTGAAAGGCAACTTTGATGAGATCATAAATCCCATCCAAATCTGTTTCTGTCTCTCGTCTGATAATCATAGATTTTACTTTTGGTTTTATTGCATCATGAAATACAATCGGTTCTGCAGGTTTACGTCCGCAATACCCCCGTCAATATCAAGATATAAAAGATCTACATCGGGAAAGATCTTCTTCACTCGCTTTTCAATACCTTTGGCAACGATGTGGTTTGCAATGCAACCGAACGGCTGAAGACAAACGACTTTATTGATTCCCTTACGCGCATAATGAGCCACCTCACCGGCAATAAGCCAGCCTTCACCGAACTGATTGGATAAGCTAAGGACTTCAGCAGCAGCTTCCGCTTTCTCATAAATGGACTCGCTCGGAGAATAGAACCGGAACTTCTTCATGATTCCGTCAATCTTTTTCACCTTTGCGTTAATGTACATCCACATCAAGGGCCTCAAGGAACGCCTGAACAAACTGACCCGTTTCAACCCGTTCTTCTGATTCACTTTGTCATTCACAAAAGACTGCATGAAAAAGTCAAAAATAGGCGGAGTGACCACTTCCACTCCCTGTTGCCGCATCCAGTCAGAAATGAAAGCCTGTCCGTAATTGTTGTATTTCACATAGATTTCGCCGACAAGTCCGACCTTTGAATAGTTTTTTTCATGTGTAGGAATCGCATTGAAATTCTCAACCGCTTCTTTCAGAAGCTTAATCAATCGGTCTGAATTGTTTTCCCTGACAGCATTCACTCCCTGATCAATATAGGAATCAAACCATCTTCTGGAATCTCCTTTTTCCTTTTCCCGTATAGAAATAGCCGAATACATCTGATTCAATGCATCGCCATACAGAGCAGCGTAAAACAAAATACTGATGATCTTCTTCCATTCGATATTAAATGCGCTTTGATCACTCTGGTACGTTTTCCCTCCGGCTCCGGCAGCGATCACCGGAATGCCTGAGAACCCGGCTGCTTGCAACCCGTATTTGATCTGCGATATATAGTTGGTTGCACGACATTGCCCTCCGGTCTGCGAAATCGCTATTACCACGTTATCCGGGTCGTATTCTCCTGACTGCAAAGCCTGGATAATATCACCCAAAATAAGGGTTGATGGATAACAGACTTCATTATTGCCGTACATCAATCCCAAGTCAGCGGATGTTTTATTTGTCTTGGGAAGGTTTCTGATTGTGTATCCCGTCAGCTCTCCCAGCGCAGGAATGAAGGGCGAAATAAAATCCGTAAACCACGGAATCAGTATGGTTTTCTTCTTATCTTTCTCCGTGAATACCTTTTCATACCCTTGATATTCCTTCGGAACAGTTTCATCAGAATGATTTACGGCCTTAAGCGATTCAATCAGGGAACGCAGACGAAGCCTGATTGAACCAGGACTGGCAATCTCATCAATACGCAATACCGTAATGTTCTTCCCTGCACTCTTTAAAATATCACGGGTTTCGTCCATGAAAAAAGAATCAGGCCCGCATCCGAAAGAATTCAGCTGCACCAACTGTACGTTCTGCGGTAGCTTGGCGACTTCCATGGCAGCCTGGACAACGCGATTAGGATAGGACCATTGCGATACCATGTTCAGCTTCTCAAAACCTGCGCTTTCTTCCGTGCGGAAAACATCATCGGTTAAAACGGTTACTCCGAGATCCGAGAGTATTTGTCCGACTTTCTGATGGATAAGCGGGTCTGTATGATACGGCCTGCCTGCAACGATAAAAACCATTTCCTTGTTTTCTATCGCTTTATCAAGCATTGCCTTCTGATCGTCCCCCAGCCGTTTCTTCATCAGGTCTCTTTCTGCTATTGCCTTCGAAAACGCTCTTTTAAAAACAGCCTTCGAAACACCTAGCCCGGATAAATAATGGAAACAGGCTTTTTCCGTTGCCCCGTCATCACTGAGCGTGATCACCGGTTTATCAAACGGTATACCATACTTACCTTCCGGATCAATCGAACTGCGTATGACATCAGGATAGCCGCTCACCACCGGACAGTTGAATGAATTGGAAGAATGGTTGAATTCCTTTTCCTCTTTGGGAACAATCGGATAAAATATGCGATCCACCTTTTCTTCCACCAAAGACAAAATATGTCCGTGAGCCAGTTTGGCAGGAAAACAGATATTATCGGACATGACGCTTCCGACGCCCTTCTGATAAAGTCTATATGTTGATTCCGGAGACAACTTCACAGTAAATCCGCACTCAGTAAATAAAGTGTGCCAAAATGGATAATTATCGAACATGTTCAATACACGCGGAATACCGATGGTTATCCCGGTCACCGCGGTAGCATCAGAAGGACGCGACCGTTCGAATAATACCTGGTTTCTCATGTCAAAGGCATTGTATCCTTGCTGTCTTGCCTTGTTCGTATTGTGGAACATTTTTTCACATTTGTTCCCCGCATAGCAGATGTTACCGTTATCAAACGCGAATCTCAGCACAGAACAATGATTCGTACATCCTTTGCACTGAACCTCCTTCGTATTGATCCTCTCAAAATCGGGCAAACTTTCTTTTCCGGTAAAACCGGTTTTTGAGCAGCCGCTGCTCCACCGTTTCCGGGCGTAAAGCGCAGCCCCCAGCGCCCCCATCAGTTCGGGATGATCCGTGGATGCGACCGTTTTCCCTGAGAGCAATTCCAACGCGCGGTACACGGCATCATTTCTGAATGTACCTCCTTGTACGACGATACTATTTCCAAGCTGGTTGAGATTGGATATTTTCAGTACCTTGAACAAACAGTTTTTCACAACCGAATAAGCCAATCCTGCGGAAATATCATCCCTGCCTGCGCCCTCCCGAAGCGACTGTTTAACCTTTGAATTCATGAACACCGTACAGCGTGAACCAAGATCGCTTGGGTTCTGAGCAAGACAAGACTCCTTCGCAAAATCGTTCATGGTCTTGTTCATGGTCGAAGCAAAGTTTTGCAGGAAGGAACCGCATCCGGCGGAACAGGCTTCGTTTAATTCAATATTCGAGATAACACTGTTGTAAGTGAAAATCGATTTTATATCCTGTCCTCCGATATCGAGAACGAAGGAAACATTCGGATCGACATATTGCGCGCCCGACAGATGCGCCATGGTTTCAACCACCCCATAATCCAAACCCAATGCCGAACGTATCAAGTCCTCACCGTATCCGGTTGCGGCTGATGACAGGAATGTGAAAGAGATTCCCTCCCTTTCGGCTTCTTCAAAAAACTGGTTCAGTCCCTCAATTGTTTTTCTCAGGGAATTTCCCTCATTGTTACCGTAGAAAGAATAAACGATATTTAAATCAGTATCCGTAATGACAATCTTTGTTGTCGTCGAACCGGAATCAATACCCAGAAAACAATCCATCTGTTTCTTTGTTCCCAGTTTTTCAAATTTCAGAGGCTTTATTTTTCTGTCACGCTTCCATTGACCATAGTCCTGTTCGTCTCTGAATAAAGCAGGCAAAATGCCTTTCTTCGTCTCAATATGTACCTGTGACCCACCCAGTAATGAATTAATGTTGTGAATTACTGCATCCTTATTCTCATGCAAGGCAGCTCCCAATGCCGGGAAAAACTCCCCGTTTTCCGGAAGAATGAGATCGGCATCATTGATCTTGAGAATAGTTTTAAACGCATCTCTCAAAGCAGGAATAAAGGTCAAGGGACCTCCGATACATAGTACTTTCGGAACGGCATCATAACCGCGCGACAGCGTGGTTACTGTCTGCAATGCTACCGCGTTGAGAATCGACGCAGAAACATCGGCTACCGGAACATTACGGCTGATAAGGTTCTGCACGTCCGTTTTTGCAAATACGCCGCAACGGGAAGCCATCGGGTAGATTTTCGCGTACCTGAGCGCCTGTTTTCCCAAGACTTCCACGGTAATATTCATCAGGGAAGCCATCTGGTCAATGAATGCTCCCGTGCCTCCGGCGCAACTGCCATTCATCCGGATGTCCGGATGTCTGTTTTCCTTGAAGAAAACCATCTTGGCATCCTCACCTCCCAAATCAATTAGAGTACGTGTTTCCGGATAAAAAGTATTTGTTACTTCAATCGCAGCAACCACCTCCTGAATAAAAGGAATGCGCATTCTTTCTGCTATTCCCATACCTGCCGACCCTGTCACGATAATACGGAAAGAAGCATCGGAAAACTGCTTTGCAATCTTGCCCAACTCATCCGTAAAAACTTCCTGCACATTTGCCAAGTGCCTACGGTATGCTTTATAGATCAACTGATCGAATGCATCGAGAATAACAATCTTCATCGTTGTCGATCCAACATCCACGCCCATTCTGTATATTTCATTTTCCTTCATAAGAATCCTTTAACCTTAACTATTGTTCCGGCAATTATTCTCAGTAAATCGATTTCCAATTTATTTTTTTAATCCGCTTAAAATGAATTCCACGTTGGACTTTTTTCTGTGCTCCAGAAATCCCTTTGTCTCAATTGATTTCATTCCGTTCGCTTCGCACTCTTCAAAAAGCGGAAGACAAAAAAATGAAAATACGTTCAGCGAAATAATATTCACAATCAGATCCAAGGCATCCATAGGACGAATCGTCCCCTTGGCTGCCTCAGCGTCAAGATCGGGCTGTAATTTGGCAAGCGTGACTCTTGCTTTGGGAAATAAGCTTCTTACCAGAAGGGATCGTTTTTCCTTACTGTTAATGATCTCACTGTAAATGAAGAATGGCAACATGGGATTAGCGACAAGAAAGTCAAAGTGCAGTTCGACAACGTAACGAACTTTCTCAAACAGCGGCTGTGGTTTCTCGAAGATGTTAAAAAATGAATCAGCCAGTATCATCATTTTTTTCTGGAAAACCATGTTAAAAAGATTTTCCTTCGTACGAAAATAATAATGGATCATGGCATGGTTAACACCTGCTAACCTTGCGATCTCTGTCGTTTTTGTCCTGGCAAATCCCTGACTGAGAAACTCTTTTTCCGCTGCTTCCAGTATACTTTGTTCGGTCGATGTCTTATTTTTGCTCATTTAACTTCATTGTTTAACACTATTGTTAATTCAAAATCGACTTTGTCAACAGTAAAATAAAAGGCTGAAAAATGAATGAATCAGAGGACTCAATAAACGGTAGCTTCAATCACATACCGTTAACCAGTAAATAATTTTAAATCCTGACGGTGTCGAAATCGAGATAGCGTTTATCCCGAACGATTTTATGAACCGTTGAAAACCTATTTCCCATTAATAAGGCTCAGAGCGTCTTCCTTGCTTATTTTATTTTCAGCAAAAAGTTCCTGAACGCTTTGTACCAATGCAGCATTTCCGTCCCTGCCGCTCTCAATTAATGCCGTAAGGCGCGCCACATCGTCATCTTCGACAAATTTCCTCCCCAGTCCGTTATTCGCAAAAACCTCCTGGGCAAATATGGTTTTTCCCGAAAGAGCGGTCACGGGGTATTGCGCCAGACAAAAGCGAAGCATGGACGAAAACTGTTTTTTAAAGGCCGGAACCAGTTTACCGACCTGTTGTATTGCGGAAACCGCGTTATGCGCTGCAACCCCGCAGATAACCAGGCTACCGCGTTCAGCCAGTCGCAGAATGTTCTCCATGCTACCGCTGCTTCCGCGCAGGGAACTGACAAAAACGACATCCGCATTCTCATAAACGGCTTCACGTGTTGCCATTTCAAAACTTTCCGCATCAATACCGATCTCCCGCTGGGTAAAAATGCTGTTTTCATCGGTAAAACTGTATTCTATCGGGTCTTCTATACAAAGAATATGCTTTTTTGCCGTCTGATTGATATAGTCCAGCATTGCCGCAGCCGTAGCATTACGCCCGCTTAAAGTATTTGAACAAAGCAAAATCAGTCCGTTCTCCGTCTGACAAATCTGTTTCATGCGTGATTCAGATAAAGCAAGATCCTCAAACCCCGGCGTATCGCTTTTAACCGACTGAAAAATGGCTGATGGCAACCCCCTTTGCATGAAAACATGCACACGAAAGCGACCTATGGATTCCAGAAAATACTCAAAATCAACGCGCCGGGATTTCTGCCATTTTGCAAACACATCCATTGAGCTGGTCTCTCCGATAAACGATAAAATTTCATCCGCCGAAACAGGACGCGTATCCGCTTTCTCAATGTTACCGTCAACCCGGAAAAAAACCGGCTCATCAGCTTTCACGTGCACATGCGAAGCCTGATGCGCCGCTGCCATTTCCAGAATATCCTTAAAGATTTGCTCTATTTTCATGGTGTATGGGGATAAGAATTCAGATTTTGAAACCTATTATGTCCCTCAAAACCGCTTTTTCAACGACGGATTCAGCAATTACTCTTCGGACTTCTTTACTTCGATCCTCTGCAAAATACTGTCTATCTGTATCTGCACATCCACGGCTGTTGTGTTTTCCCGAATAAACGTCAGAAAAGGAACCGCATCCTCGCGTAGAATCCGGTATGGCTTGACCCAGCCATAGAAATTAATGCTGATATCAAAACAGGCGGTGTAGCTATCCTCGTTTTTTCCCTCGGTCAAAAACGCTTTCTCATGCGTCTTCAGATAATCAGTTATTTTGTTGATTTCTTCCTGCTCAATCTGGAATTGCGGCACATAGTTCTGATCGTACTCCGTCCGTACAAACTCGTCCGTTTTGGCAAACAGCTTAGACAATAGAATCATGCCGCCCACAGGATTGTCAGAGTTCAGATCAACGTGCCGGATTTCCACGCGCCATGCCTCATCTTTTTCCTTAAAATTCGGCGAAACACCCACACATCCCGCCAAAAAACAAACGAGGCTCACTGTTAACAGGCTAATCAGATACTTTCTCATGTTATCGTCTCCTTGGTTTTGTTAGAAATACAAAAAAAGTTAATGCAGTCATGGCGCCAAGCGTGTCGCACAGCATGTCTTTCTGAGCATCCCAGATATCCCCCTGGGAGCCCAGAAATGCTGCACCCACCTCGCCGCCGTCTACTACCGCATACCACCATTCGACGATTTCCCAGCCAGCAGCCATGGCCATCACCGAAAAAAGCGCGAAAAAGCAGGCAACGGTTTTTCCCGCATATTTTTTCCTGACAAGAAATTCCGCCACGGGATACGCGTAAAATCCGATACAAAAATGCGCAAAGCGGTCAAAGTGGTTCCGCTCAAATCCGAACAGGTCGGTAACGAAACCGAACGGTACTTTCTCAAAAGTGTAATGACCTCCTATCGTATGAAGAAAAAGCCAGACTCCCATCAGCATATAAGCAACCGTTGAAAAACGGAAATAACGGACGGTCCAGACAAGCAAGGCAAAAACCAGGATAACCGAGGAACATTCCACTATCCACACGGCACGGTCTGACGGCGAAATGCCCAAGGCAATAAAAAATAAAACAAAGACCCCCGCCATTACTTCCGGCAGGTAGTTTTGTTGTCCGACTGAGGTTTCTCCAGAACCTGAATCCATTCCGGAAAATCATGTTACCGCCGAAAAACAAGTCAATGCTTCAACACTGACCATGAATATTTATGTGATTAAACAGGAAGACAGTCACATTCACCGGAAAAGAGATAAACGCTCTCTGAAATATCTCCTTGTCTGTACCCTTCCGTTTTGGCTTATTTGTTGGGTGTTTCGGAAAATATCGAAAGTAGTCATTTTTAGCGTTTTGCCCTTGGGGATGTTCGCGGATACGCAAACCCCTGAAGAATCAGCGTCAACAAAACTCGACCTTAAGGTTCCCTTGAAAAAAGGACAGCTTGCCATCCAGGCAGATGACACCTCGGTCGGAACCGATGAACACGGGCGCGCCGTCATGAAAGGCAACGTGGTCATCGCCCGCGATAACGACCGCATCCAGGCCCAGGAAGCCCGTGTCGGTTTTGAGAACCGTAATTTTAAAGACGTGCTCCTAAGCGATGACGTGCGCATTACCTACAGCAACCTGCGCCTCGTTTCCAACGGACCGCTTCTCGCTACGTCAAATCCAAAAACCTTCAGCGCCCAAGACAACTTCCGCATCGGAAACGGCAGCATTCTGATCGCAGGATCAAAACTCGAAGGAAAACAGCTTTTTGGTGAAGAGCAGAAACACTATTTCGGCACCGATAACGAACAACAGTATTTCTTTGAACTTGCGGATCCGCTTGTTTATTTCCACGAACCTGATCCCTATTCATTGAATGTTACCGGAAGCAAGGTCCGTTTTTACTCGGGAAGCCACGTACTCGTTGACGATGCTACCATCCGCATAGGAAAAGTACCTGTTTTCTGGCTTCCGACAATGATACTTCCCGCCGAAAAATGGCCTATCCTGCTGAGCGGTGAAGTCGGACTCAATTCGAGCAAACTCGGCGGTTATTTCCAGAGCACAACACGCTACCGCTTCTTCGAGGAATTTGACGCAGGCGCCAATCTCGATTTCTATACCAAACGCGGACTGCTCTTCGGTCCTGTTGCCAATTATTCCTTTCATGACGAAACCCAATCGCTGAAAGGCGGTATCAGTACCGGTTACATCCACGACTACGGCAGCGAAGACCGCGGCTATGACATCATGGACCAAGCGGTGCCCAAGGATCGCGGGTTCATCATGTGGCAGCACCGTCAGCTCATCGATAAAACGCTCACCATCAACGGCAGCGTCAGCTACTGGAGCGACAGCGAAGTCTACCGTGACTTCCGAGAGGATGAATTTGACCGCGACCAGCAACCGTCCAGCTTTGTTGAAGTAACGAAATCGCTCCGTGATTTTGTCGTTTCCGGGATCAGCAGCTTTCAGGTAAACGAAGGTTACCAGCAAACACAGCGTTTGCCGGAAATCCGTGTGGACATGCTGACCACGCCGATTGCCGACAATCTCTTTTTCCAGCGCGGTAACCTGTCATTCGCGCATTTGGAAACCGATGCTCCCGTCGGTACGGACACCACCGACCTCGTGCAACGCAGCAATCTTTACTACGGACTTTACAAACCCTTCCGGCTCTCCGATTTTGCTAATTTCACTGTTAACGGGAGCGGACAAGTCACCCACTACAGCAAAACCGGCATTCCCGAGGAAGACAGTTATACCCGCTTCATCGGGCAATTCGGTGCAGACCTCGAGCTTGTTGCCTACAATCAATGGGACATAAACAGTAAGCGCTGGAATATCAACGGACTCCGTCACGTTGTCCGTCCGGTTGTCAGCTACCGCTACATGCCGAACGCCGATGTGGGAACAAAAAATTTCGACAAGGTTGACCGCTATACCGTAACCAGCCGCAAGCCTACAATCGACCTCGGCGACATGCGAAACATTGACGACATGCATAACATGCACCTGGTTCGCTACGGATTTCGCAATGTGATCGAAACACGCTCGCAGACAGGAAAATCCCCCTCGGATTATGACCGCCGCGAACTCGCGACCTTCGATATCTTCAATGATTATTACATCCAGGAGTTTGACAGCGATAACCGCTTCTCGGATATCTACACCGATGTCACCCTGTCCCCGACCTACTGGTTCAGTATGGATTTCTATAACCGTTACAACGTTGAGGACAGCCGTGACAAGGAATTCAACGGCGGCCTGACCTTCAAGGACGGCGACCTTTGGAACTTCCGGGTGGGAAAACTCTACCGCAACGAGAACTCCGACCACTACGACCAGTACACGTTTGATCTTTACTATCGCCTGAATGAAGACACCGGTTTCAACCTGGATCTCCGTTACGATAACGATAAGTCAAAGTTCACGGAACAAACCTACGCCATCAGCAGACGCATCGGCTACAGCTGGCTGGTCACCTTTGAATTCACAGTCGATTCTGACGTAAAATCCAATGAAATCAATAAGCAGGAAACAGACTACCAGTTCATGGTAAAGCTCCGTCTCCTCAATTTCTAAAACAAAACAGAATCCATGTTACCGTCTGTTTTCCGCAGCTACCGATGAATCCGACAAGCGACACTCTGCTACCGATCAACGACCTTCCCATCAAGTTACCGTCTTTTGAGGGACCGCTGGATCTCCTCCTTTTTCTCATCAAGAAAAACGAAATCGATATCTACGATATCCCGATTGAAAACGTAACCCGCCAGTACCTCGAAATGCTCCGGGGAATGGAAAAACTCCAGCTTGAGGTTGCCGGGGAGTTCTTTGTCATGGCTGCCACGCTCATGTACATAAAAAGCCGCATGCTTTTGCCCAAGAGCGAGCAAGCTCCGCAAGCCGAACAAGTTGAGGAGGATAGCAATCTTGACCCGCGCTGGCAACTCGTGCAGCAACTGATCGAGTACCAACGCTTCAAGGATGCCGCCTATTCGCTTCAGGACATGGTTTCCCAACGTCAGCTTTTTCTTAACCGCTTCGTACAAACCAAAGCGGAAGAAATCAGTGAACGCCCCATTGAAAACACAAGCAGCATGGAACTCTGGAACGTCTTCAATCTCGTTCTCAGGCGCCTTTCCGAGAAAATGCTCGTCGGGCAGATCACGGACGACAAAGTGACCGTCGCCGACCGCATGGAATTCATACTCAGGCAAATTGATACAAAACCCGTCTTTACCTTCTCCAGCCTCTTTGAAGCGCAACCATATAATATCCCCACCATCATCTCCACTTTCCTGGCTATCCTCGAACTCAGCCGTCTGAAAAAATTATCTATCCAACAGGACGAGCATTTTGCCGAGATCATCTGTAGCAAGCTCGATGAAGAAACTACGGAGAACATACCCTCATCCGAATCGCAAGTGCCGGAAGAACCATCGACGGAACCCTAAACCCGTTGTTTGAGTCCGATTGCTCCTCCAATCCCGTCCGCTTTAATTTCACCGCCGTTTCAAAACAATGAGTACTCCCGAAATCATATCATTCCAAGGACAACGGGTTTTCCGTTGGACACGCGGACACTCCAGCTTTCTTGCCACGCCCGAACATGGAGCACGCCTGCTTTCCTGGGAACTCGGGCTTGCCGACAATAGTACCAGGAAAGTGATTTACTGGCCTGACAATGCCGATTGGAACAACCCCAAGGACATCCGTGGCGGCAACCCTGTTCTTTTTCCTTTTGCAGGCCGCAGCTACGCCGACGGGAAAAAACTTTTCTGGGAAAGTCCTGATAAAGGAATTCTGCCGATGCCGCAGCACGGTTTTGCCATAAACGGTCTCTTTGAAGTAACAGGAATAAACGAACACGGGTTTTCAGCACAATTCGTTCCGAATGCTACCGCCAGGGAAGCCTACCCGTATCATTACCGTTTCACCGCCACTTACCGCTTCCACGAATTAAGAATGGAGGTCGTATTTGCTTTAGAAAACCTTGAAAGTTTTCCGCTGCCCTGGGCACCCGGCCACCATTTCTATTTCATGCTGCCGTGGCACAAAGGTCTCAGCCGCAAGGATTATTTTATTAAGCTCCCCGCAAAAAAAGCCTGCCGTCACGGCACAGACGGAAAACTCATTCCCTTGAAGGAAAAGGAAATGAATACCACTTTCGACAATCCCGAGATCTGCGACAGGATTCATTATCATTTCACCGAAAACCGTGTCCAGTTTGGCCCTAAAAGCGGCGAGGAAAATGTCACGCTCATCATAAACCCCAAAGAAGGCATGTCACAGAACAGCAGTGTCGTCACGTGGAGCGAGACAGCCGAAAGTCCTTTTTATTGCATTGAACCCTGGCTCGGCCTTCCGAATTCCGTCGAACACAAAAAAGGACTCCACTTTGTAAATCCCGGAGCAACCGAAACATTTTCCGTTGAAGTCTCATTAATGGAATAGGCTCCTTTTATCTGATTCCTAAAAACCACTCGGATACATATTTTTGTGTATTTCTGTCCCGTTCTCCCTTTTAATCTTTCCTTATGAAAGAATGGCTTTTGATCGATGGTTTTAACATGGCGTTCAGAAATTTCTACGCCGTGCCGGAACTCACGCGTGCCGACGGATTTCCGACCAACATGCTGCACGGTTGGGTCAAGATGATGTGGAAATTGCAGGATCTCTATCCCAATGCCCAACTCGTTGTCGTTTATGATTCCGAAAAGGAATCCTACCGCGACAAAATGTTACCGTCTTACAAAGCCAACCGTCAGGAAGCCCCTGAATCGTTCCGGATGCAACTGCCTGAAATCTTCAGGCTTACCGAACTGATGGGAATGCCTTCCCTCAAAAAAGACGGCTACGAGGCAGACGACCTTCTTGCAGCAAAGGCAATTGAACTGGCTCAAGGTGATGCTACCGTCTATCTCGTCAGCGCCGACAAAGACCTTGCCCAGTGTCTCAATGAGAAAATCAAACAGCTGCTACCCCCGCCCACGGCAAACCCAAAACTCGGCTGGCGGCTTTTTGAGGCAAAAAATATTCCCGAAAAATTTGGTGTAAGGGAAAACCAGATTCCCGATTACCTGGCGCTCATGGGTGACAGCTCCGACAACATCATCGGCATCGCCGGCGTAGGGCCAAAAACCGCTTCGAAATGGCTGAATGAGCACGGTAGCCTGGAAAATATCATCGCCCATGCCAACGAACTCAAACCCGAACGTTTTGCGCCGATCATCCTCGAACAGGCAGAACGCCTGCGTCTCAATCTCCACCTTACGACCCTGCAGACCGATATAGAGCAGATGCCGGTCGCGGAATCCCCTTTCGATCTGGATAAGCTTGTCGCCTATCTCGACAGCATGGAACTTAAAAGCGCACACAACGAAGCTATCCGTCGCTACAAAAACAAAATACAGAAAAATGTGTCTTCCGTTGGACAAACCCAACAACTTGATTTGTTTTAAAAGAAACCGCGGAATAAAAGCAAAATGCTTTTAACCGATTCCGATACCATTCCATGAATCATTCTGACAAAATCTTTGAAGAAGCCCTGAAATTGATTCCGGGCGGAGTTAACTCACCCGTCCGAGCTTTCCGCGCTGTCGGCGGAACGCCCTTCGTAACCAAATCCGCCAACGGCGCACACCTGACAACCGTTGATGGGGATACGCTCATTGACTACGTCTGTACGTGGGGTCCGGCGATTCACGGACACAACCATCCGACCATCCGCGCCGCTATTGCCGACGCACTGGAAAACGGGACCAGCTTCGGAACACCGAATAACTACGAAGTCCCGATGGCCAACGCGATTATCGCCCGTTTTCCGTCCATTGAACAAGTCCGCATGACAAACAGCGGAACCGAGGCAACCATGTCCGCCATCCGCCTGGCACGCGGTTACACAAACCGCGACAAGATCATCAAGTTCAACGGATGCTACCACGGACATTCGGACTCGCTTCTGGTCAAAGCCGGTTCAGGCGCGCTGACACAGGGAACTCCGGACAGCGCAGGTGTTCCCAAGAGTGTTGCCCGTGAGACCATCGTGCTGGAATATAATGATTTTGAAACACTCGAATCCCTTTTCACGCAACGCGGCGGCGAAATCGCGGGTGTCATCGTCGAACCCTTCCCTGCAAATGTGGGGCTTATTTTTCCGAAACGCGGTTACCTTGAAAAACTGCGCGATCTTTGCACCAGCCACGGCAGCGTGCTTATTTTTGACGAAGTCATGACAGGATTCCGCGTCGCGCCCGGCGGTGTCCAGCAAATCTCAGGCATAAAACCCGACCTCACGACGCTCGGGAAAATCATTGGCGGCGGATTACCGGTCGGCGCATTCGGCGGAAAGCGCGAAATCATGCAATTACTTGCGCCTGTCGGACCCGTTTACCAGGCAGGCACATTGAGCGGAAATCCCTTGGCCATGGCAGCAGGCATAACCTCACTGAATATGCTCAAAGACGAAAAATACGAACTGCTCGAACAAAAAGGAACCCAGATTAAGGCAGCCCTTCTTACCGCCGCAAAGCAGAAAGGGATTCCGTTACAGGTTCCGCAGATCGGTTCCATGTTTTCGCTCTTCTTCACGGAGAATACCGTGACCAATTACAGCGAGGCGGTAGCATCGGATAAAAACCTCTTCAATGAGTTTTTCCACTATTGCCTTGCGCACGGTGTCTATCTTCCGCCATCCGCCTACGAGACAGCATTCATCAGTACCGCGCACTCGGCTATCGACATAGATAAAACCTGTGAAGTCTTTGCTGAGGCAATCAAGAATCTGTAAAATAATACTTACGGATCATTACCATTACCTTAAAACAAAAAAACCACCTGAGGCTCAGGTGGTTTTTTTGTCTGATAATGAAATGTTATTTTCTCCGGCGGCCGACGATGGCCAATCCAAGACCGAAGATACCTGACAACATCGCATAAGCGGAAGGTTCAGGAGTCGGAGTCACTGCCCCGGCAAGGAAATTGGCCACATTGATAGCAAGTTCCCTGTTGTCATAACCGAGACTGTTTACATGCTCATTCTGCAAGGCATTGATATCCATCATGAGGAGGAAATTATCATTTTGCCCCCACAAGGTCATCGCATCATCATCGGAAAGCGAAATACCGTTACCGTTTGCAGGAGATATTTTTCCCGGATTATCAAAGTAAACACTGTCAAGGCCTTGCGTGATCAACGGAAAAGAATCCGAAAAAATGGACTGCGCATTCGTGTGCTTTCCGGTCACATACGATCCGTTAAGCAACGTGGCCAATTGGCCGTTTGTTTTCGACCAGCTATCATGCTCGCCGAATACCAGTACGCGGACATTGCTGCTTAAAAGACCGCTGAGGACATTACGCTCGGCTGTCGTGTATGAATAACCCGTTGCTGAAAGATTGATAATCACCGCATCCGAATTATACGAATAACTGCCAAGCGAACTCGGTGTCTGGCTCCGCGTCCCTCCATTTGCACTCAATGCAGCGTCCAAATAACCCATAAATACGCTGTATGAAGCGCTATTGGGAATATAACCTTCACCTCCCCCTAAAGGACTTCCCGGACTCAATATCTGAACCGTCCAGGCCCTTAACGAAAAAGGGAGCATCAGGACAGCCAAGACCAGAACAACTTTACATGATTTCATCGTGCTTGCTATCATTTAAAGTTGAATCAAGTTATGTCAAATGGAGATGTTGTCAACAGCTGTCTCCTTTTTCATGCTACCGCCTGCTATGCCACGGCTGCTTGCTAGGACTGCTTCCCTTCAAAATGCTCTTCAATTTCCTCCAGCGTCTTACCTTTCGTCTCGGGCAGAAAGCATGCTGCCGTGATAAAATAAACCACCGTGCATCCCATCCAGAAAAAAAACATTGTGGAATAACCGTATTTTCCGACCGTCGGCAAAAATACCGCGGCAATCGTCGTTGATACCGCCTGGTTGATAAGCAACGCAATACTCATCCCCATTGAACGGATACGCGTCGGCATCAATTCGGAAAGCGCAAGCCATACGCATACGCCCGGACCGGAAGCGAATCCCGCAATAAAGATCACAAAACATGCCGCAACCAGCCATCCCGTTGTTTTGCCGGGTTGCAATCCGTAAGAAACTTTTTCGATTTTGAGCGGCGCGCCTTTCGCTTCTGCCGGATTGGCAAACGGATTTAAATGAATCGAACGGAAAAATGAACCAATAACGCTTTCCTTCATGTCATCCTCGGACGGCGGATGAATACTGATAGCCGTATTCTGAGCGATTCCCTTATGCGCCTTGTCCGGGTCCCAAAGCAAAAGCCTGTTGTTTGAAATCGGCCCGTAACTGTAAGCAACAAAAACCTGCGCCGGTTGGGAAGCATCAATTCCCAACGCTTTCTGGACATTCGGATTACTGATATCAATGCCGAACTCCTCCGCAACGACGCTCTTGTACGCACCGGCTTTCTCCGTAATATCGACCCGCGACCCTTCGATTCCCCTGAATAAAAGCCCTGCGCAAAGCAAGGCAACCATGATCGCTCCCGTTCCCATTTTCAGCAGGAATTTACGACCCTTTTTATCCACAAGAATAACAGCCACAATCGTCATCAGACAGTTGACCACCTTCAATACCACATCGCCCTGGTTGCCGAAGTGTCCTGACAGTCCGCCCTGATTGAAAATATTCACCGCATACGCCAATACCGAGTTAATGCCGGTAGCCTGGTTGCAGGCCAATATCAAGATTGCAAGGATGAACGGAATCACATACTTCCGCTTCAAAAGACCTTCTTTTACCTTGCCGGCGTTTGTTTGTTCCGTGGCATCCTTTTCCATCGCTTCCATCTCGGACAGGATCGTACGTGCTCCTGTTTCTCCGTTGGATTTTGCCAACGCTTTCAGCGCAGCCGCCTTTTTACCACGGGCAAAAAGCCAACGCGGCGATTCGGCCACAAAAAATCCACCCAGTAGAAACAATACCCCGGGAACAATGGAAACCCAGAAAATGCTGCGCCATGCGCTATCCTTAACCGCAAAAATTTCACTGCGTGTGGAAGTGGCCAGGCTTTCGACCCCCTCAACCTTGCTTGCATAGAAAAGACCGATGAATGCTGCCGCCACCAATCCTACCGTCAGCAGGAACTGGAACATTCCTGTTCCCTTTCCCCGCGATTTTGCGTCAAGACATTCAGCCAGATAAAGCGGAACCACTACGCCGATTAAACCGCCGCTGATTCCTTGCAACAAACGGCCCGCTATCAGAGCCTCAAACGAACCCGAAAGACAGATAATAGGGATACTCAGGACAAACAGCAATGCGCTGAGCAACATGATTATCTTTCTTCCGAAAATATCCGCAAGCAATCCCGCAAAAAGCGAGGAAAGCACGCTGCCGAGCAAAACAGCAGCTACCACGGTGGAAAGCTGACTCACCGTATACCCAGAAGTCGCTTCCAGAAAAGGTAATGCGCCGGCAATGATGCCGACATCGATTCCGTAAAGAAGCCCTCCGAGCCCGGCAATAAGAAGCAGATAACTATTATAAAAACGTGGATTCTTTTCTTGGGATGATGGAGCCATAATAAAGCAAGATTTAGTTTTGTTAAAAATCTAAGCAAAACAGTGAATATTTTGCAATTTCTTTCTTATGTCTTTCAACCGTGAGCCAGTGTAAACACATCAATCAAGTCTGCTCCCGCCTCCTGTAATGCTACCGCGCAGGCATTCAGTGTGTTTCCGGTCGTAAATACGTCATCCACCAGAACATAACGCACGGTAGCGTCAAGGCAAACACCCGGCTTACAAGCAAACGCACCACGAACATTACGCTCCCGTTCTTCACGGTTAAATACCGTCTGACTTCCGGTATCACGCACCCGTTTAAGACAATCAAGCATGCTGCCGCCGGCGCTTTCAGCAAACAGCCCCGCCAACAAAACCGACTGGTTATAACCCCGTTCACGTAAACGGCGTTTATACAAGGGTACAGGAACAAAAACCGAATCCGCCAGAAATAATCGCTGCATTGTCTGCATGTTCAGAAGTCTTTTAATGTCTTCAAGCAGGTACGTCGTCTGATGATACTTCAGCAAATGAACCAGACGCCGACCTGCTCCATCCGCCAGAAACAACGAACGCCCCTGACGGAACTCAGGATTCAGTTCCCGGCAATGCGGACAGTCTTGCACACCGGAAAGCATTCCCCAGAAAGGAAACCCGCAGGTAAAGCAGCAAGGATCCTGAATCAAATGCAATGCCTTGAATCCCTCTTCTCCGATGAACCGGAACCGACTGCCGTCATCGACCGCTTTCCCCGTAATGACGCAGTTCCGCGGAAAAACCAGATCAAGCAATCCTGAAACGACAGCTCTCATCGTTTTACCCGGCCGGAATACATTCCGTTTTCATGTGTTTTTTACGCCAAAACACCAATCCTCCAATGAACACAGCAATAATCACAAGCGTAATTGCAGACTCATAACAGAGATAGGAACCAAAGGATGAATCATCCGTTTTTATAAAGATATTCATCATCTTGTACAAAAAAATCCAGCTGGCATGTATCCCCATGCAAAGCCAGATCGAACGGCTCTCCAATAAAACCAGGTTCAAAAAAATCCCTACCAGAAACAGGTTCAGAAATTTCACCCATTGAATCGTATAAGCGACACTGAACAAGGTTTTCCATGCTACCGTGAAGCCGCTCAGCCAGGTAATCGATGTCTCACCGCCCCAATACACTTTTGTGAAATGTACGTATGAGAAGAAAAAAGCGCCCACGAGAATCGCGTAAGACGGACGCATTCCCTGCATAAAAAACCGCAGCATCACGCCGCGAAACAAGGTCTCCTCAATAAAGGCAACCACCAGAGCGCTCAGAAGAACCATTCCCATCGTATAAAATATATTTTCCGGCTGAAAAAAATACAGCGATGAGTGATTAACGCCATACTCACCCAGACCAGACAGGGCGATGATAAGCAGGCCCCAACCCAAACCCATGAAAAAGTACTTGAATACCGGACGCGTGAATCCGATTTCCTTGATGGATTTTATCCGGCACAGCTTCACGAATAACGGTAATGTGCACAAGGTACCGAATAAGCGGATACGGTCAAAGTAACGCGGAAACTGGTCGATAGTAGCACGGTCTCTCAAAGCCTTGGGCAAAAAGGACGGCGCATGCTCTGTCAACCATGTTACCGCCTTGAACAAAAACGGACTGAGAACTGCTGCAAGAAGCAGGGTTCCGAAAAAAAAGAAAAGAAAAACACTGAGCTTTCCCCATCGTTTTTTTTCTGCCTGTTCACAGGTCTCAGACATTTTTCAGCCGTGTATGGTTCGGATTATAGAAAACCTTGTCTAAGATCAGACCTTCTGCAGGCGCGCTTTCTATTGCCTGGGTGCGGACCCTGGATTCAAGAAAATACGCGATATCCGCCTTCGTTAGTTTTCCGATCCCGACATGAAACAACGCGGCGGCAAGCGAACGCACCATTTTATACAGATAGCCGCTTCCTTCGGTAATGATCAGGACTTTCTTCCCGCGCTGAACCACATCCAGGCGGTAAAGCGTCTTGACCGTGTCACCCTGGTCTTCCGTGGCAATCTTTGCCGCAAACGCGGAAAAATCATGTTTTCCAAGCAAAACCGTTGCCGCATCCTGCATTTTTTGAACATCAGGCACGCGGCTTCCCACCGACCAGAAATAACGCAGGTCAAACGGAGAAGCCTGACCGAGATGAATCTGGTAAATATAACGTTTTTTTACGGCGGAGAAACGGGCATGGAAAAGCTCGGAAACCTGACGAATATCAATGACCTGTATCGTTCTCGGAACATTACTGCGCATACCCCGCAGCATATCAACGGGAGCATGATTCCATTCCGCGTCAAAATGAAAGACCTGACCGCGCGCATGCACACCGGCATCCGTACGCCCGCTTGCATGAATCCGGACAGGTTTCTTGAAAATATAAGCCAGCCGTGCTTCAAGAATATCCTGCACGGTATTTCCCAACGGTTGACTCTGCCAGCCGTTGAAATCCGTCCCGTCATAAGCACATGTGCATTTCCAGCGCATTCTTTAATAGATAAAATTAAAGGAAGGATTAAACCATGATTAATGCCTTCCTACAACCTTCAATTCCATCCTGAACGCTCAATCAGGAACGGCAAAAAAACAATACTGTATTGAAACCCGCTTATTTTCTCCGGCTACGCCGTGTCAATGCAAAGGCAAAAGTCACAAAGCCAAATAATCCCGCATAGCTGGACGGTTCCGGTATCGCCAGTTTCAATGATCCGACACCGCTTTCAAAGGAAAACTGCCAGTTGCGTGAGTGGCTGTCCGTATACGTATTCCCGCTGCTCCAGGACCCCGTCAGATTGTTTGCCTTGATGATATCCACCTGTGAACCGTAAGCAAACAGGGATAAACCATCCAGATCCACATCCAGCGCGGCACCGCCCAAATCAATGATACCGACAACATCAATGATGTCATAATCCAGCGTATTGTGGTCTATCTCGATCTGTACAACCGCCGTACCTGTCAGGGTCAGGTCACTGCCGAAGTAAATTGTACCCGGACTGTTACCCGGGGCAAGGATTCCGTTTACAACCGCATTTCCGGTAACCGTTCCGCTGCCCATTAACGTTCCATTGATAGTAGCCGTTCCGTTTGCCGTTCCGTTCACGACGAGTGTGCTTCCTGATGCTACCGTCACTGCGGTATTGCCGAGACTGGCGCCGATAGTCAGCTCCATGCTGCCGCCACTGAGTAGTGTTGTTCCCGTATAACTGTTTTGTCCGTTAATGGTAAGACGTCCGTTTCCTGTCTTGATCAATCCCCCGGTTCCATTAATCGCCCCCGAAAACGTACTGTTATCAGTCAAGGTAGCATTGTTTACCGTCAAGCTCCCGGAACCCAAGGCAATAGTTCCCGAACCGCTCAGCTTATTCACGGATTGGCCAAAGCTTCCGAGGTTAAATGTAGCCCCACTGTTCACCGTCAAGCTGCTGCTTGACGCAAGGATGTTTTGAGCCGATGCCTGCAGTGTACCGTTTTCAACCGTTGTGCTGCCGGTATAGGTATTCGCACCCAAGATCAACGTCCCGGCACCCTGCTTCACCAAAAAACCAGAACCACCGGAATCATTCATGCTTGCACCTATCGTGATATTAAACCCGTTTGTGTCCACATACGCTCCGTTCGCAGTCACTCCCACACCGATACCGGAAGCAGATGCAATAAACGTTGCGCTTGTTGCGGAAGCACGGAGTATACCTCCATCCAGGATCAGTGTCTTGTTAGCGCTTGATGTCGATCCTCCCAGTAAACCACCCGTCAATAAAATGCCGCGCCCGTCAGTACTGTTTCCTTTAAGATAAACCGTTCCCGCGCTACCTGTATTTTGCCCCAAACGCAAAGAAGCCGCGTTCACTAATCCGTTCTTTTCGATCGTAAGTGTTCCCGTACTGCTGCTGCCAATGTTCACGCTCCCTCCCGTCACATTCCATTGGCTGCCGGCACCCGTAACCGTGACATCCCCGTTTCGTTGCGCACCGACAAACACATCGAACCGTGTCGTCAATACACCGCCGCTTTGCACGGATAATGAGCCTTGTCCGCTCGTGCCCGATCCGATCTGGATGTTACCGACAGCAGGACCGATTACTCTGGCTCCGCTGCTAAGCGTCATTGCCCCGGTTCCGTTATACCCGAGAAACAGACCCGAGTTCAGATTCCATACCGCATTTGCTCCATCGACGTGGATCGTACCTGTTCCCGGCGTTGTCGCAGCAGCATCATATCCCGCATAAACAATGCTGTTTGATGTTACCGTTGCGTTATTGATATTCAGGGTGGCATTTCCCTGGCGTCCGACAAACATGCCTGTATGGGTAACCTGAATACCGTTATCAAATGTCAAAGTGGCTACTGATCCCGCATTGCGGGCCACCTCAATGTTGCCTGCACCCAGATTTCCGTTCACGATCAATGAACCGGCATCAGCATAAGCCGTTCCCGTGATTATGCTGCTTCCTGTCAGCGTGAGCGTATTGCTTCCCTGCTTAATGATGTTACCGCCGCCAGATAAGTTCCCCGCAAAGTTTTTCGCCGTAGTATGGTTAAACGCAAGATTGGTATTTGAGGAAAGAACCACACTGGCCGAATTGACCCATCCGGCAGCGCCGGTACCATCGCCAAGCTGCAAGGTTCCTCCGGCAATACTGGTCGTTCCCGTATAGGTCTGGTCTGCTGACAAAATAATTGTATTACTGCCCATCTTCGTAAAACTGCCGCTGCCACTGATGATATTTCCGTAAGTGAAATTATCCGAACGGTTTATCGCAAACACAGCAGTGCTTGAGCTGAGGGAGACATTGCCGGTAATACTCCCCGTGGTACTCCCGTTGCCTGCCTGCAAAGTGCCGTTCGTCACCGTTGTTCCCCCCGCGTACGTGTTGTTTGCAGTCAGTATCAGTGTGCCCGTTCCTGTTTTCGTTAACGCCCCGTCACCCGCCAATATGCTACCGGCAGTAACCGTATAGGTATTTGAATCAATCGTGGCACCCCCGCTTGCGATACTCACACCGACCCCGGAAAGAAAGCCGGTATTGGAAGCGCTTGCCCGCAATACGCCTCCGTTGAAATTTACCTGCCCGCTACCCGGACCCTTAGTCACGCTTTGGGTTTCCAGGACCCCGTAACCATCCGTACTGTTTCCGTTTAAATTCAATGTGCCTGAACCGCCGGCAAGATTACCCAAAACCGTTGTTGCGCCGGTAACCGTTGCCCCATTTTCGACCGTAAGTACATTTGATCCGGCGCTATAACCTATGGCCAAAGCAGTGGAAACACTCAGTCTCGAATCCGCCCCGCTGACAGTCACGGTTCCCGTACCGGTATTGGGAGCATTTGCTGCGCCGCCAATAAAAAGATTCCGTACGGATACCAGCCCTCCGTTCAATACATTCAGGGTGCTGCTACCGCCGCGTCCGACGTAAAGCGATCCACCGGTCGTCAATGAGGAACCGGCGTTCCGGACAGTCAATGTTCCGCTGGAACCTGCATTAAAGGCAAGCGTAAAATCATTGCTCGCACTGACTATCTTTCCGCCGTTTTCAATAAGCGCCGTACCGCTGCCGTTTATACCCACATAAAAAGTGGTCAGGTTCAGTTGCGAATTCGCTCCGCTGATATGCAAAGTTCCGTTGCTTCCGGCCAATGAACCGACTTCAACAAATGAAGTCGTTGTCAATGAGGCTCCGTCCAAAATATTTATAAATCCCGTTCCGCTGAATATTCTCACGGAAGAGCTTGCGGTGATACTCGTCCCGGAGCCGCTCAAAGACAATGTACCATAGCTGTTCGCCGCATTCGCAATCAGAATGCTGCCGCTTGTCGTCAGTGTAGCCCCGTTTTGAAGGCTTAGCGCTGTATTGCTACCGCTTGCCGTCGTTGAACCGATTGTTAAGATACTGATACTAACGCTGGCAGCATCAATCAGCGGCTGGTTTCCGGCATTAAGATCAATAATAACCGTATCCGCAGATTGAGGCACTGAGGACGGACTCCAGTTTGAGGCATTATTCCAGTCCGAACCGCTCGTTCCTGTCCACGTGATTGTTGCTGCATGCGTCAAGCCAAAGACCCCGACGAATCCTATGGAAATAGCTGATAGTAAACGTTTTTTCATGTGCTAAGGTAAACATATATCGTTTATATAAAAGTCAATCGGCCGGATTAAGTTATCTTACAGTTATTTCCTGAGCTTTTCATCTGTGAATCACTTTTCTTATTTTAAAAGAATGACTTCCACATTAATATTACGTAAAAATCCATATTTATACAGAACCGCAGGATCTTCGCTAAGCTAATTTCATCTTTGTCTTTCTTGAACTTTACGGGTCTAATATAGCTCATTCTTAACGTATGCATGTTTTTCCTAAATATTCCTTTGCAAAACCGTTCGATTTTGAGTCGCACAACGGTAGCATGGCTTTACGCATTACGCGGGAAGTAAAAGCATCCGGCGGGCGGGCATTTTTTGTAGGCGGCAGCGTCCGTGACGCCGTTATGGGAAAACAGAGCGATGACATTGATATTGAGGTATACGGCATAGAATCCGAAATGCTTGAAAAGCTTCTGCAGCAGATAACCATGATTTCCTGCGTAGGAAAATCCTTCGGAGTCTTTATTGTAAAAGGATATTCCATAGACGTTGCCCTGCCCCGTACCGAATCAAAATCCGGCATCGGTCACAAAGGATTCTCTGTACAGGGCGACCACATGCTAAGTATAGAGGATGCGGCAAAACGCAGGGATTTTACCATAAACGCCATGTTATGGGACCCGATTGCCGATGAACTTCATGATCCGTTTAACGGGCTCGAAGACCTGCGGCTTGGTATTTTGCGCCACTGCTCCCCCCAGTTTTCGGAAGACCCGCTTCGCGTCCTCCGTGCGATGCAGTTTGCGGCGCGTTTTGAGATGACGGTAGCTTCGGAAACCATCCTGCTCTGCCGGGGCATTTCAATAGAAAACCTGCCCAAGGAACGCCTGTTCGAAGAATGGAAGAAACTGATTATCCTCGGAAAGAAACCATCCCTTGGCCTGCAATTCCTCAGCGACTGCCGCTGGATCGATTATTTTCCGGAAGTACGTGCCCTTCAAGGTTGCCCCCAGGATGCCCACTGGCATCCCGAAGGCGATGTGTTTACGCACACGGCCCTGGCGCTCGACGCATTCGCCAAGGCACGCATTCATGACGAACGCGAGGATTTTGTCGTCGGACTCGCCGTGCTCTGTCATGATTTTGGCAAACCGCTCTGCACCTATACGGACGAAGAAGGACGCATCCGTTCGCCCAATCATGAAAACCTCGGCGAAATACCCGCACGCACATTCCTCAAACGCATTACTGAGGAAAAAGCACTTACCGAGGATGTCGTAAAACTCGTACTGCACCACATGAAGCCTTCGGCCTTTTTCAGGAATAAAGCAGGAGATACCGCCATCCGCCGTCTTTCGACAGCCATTGAGCGCATTGACAGACTCATCCGGGTCGATGCCGCCGACCACCAGGGACGACTCAACGCAAACCCGGATATGCCCGAACACAGCCGATGGCTGCTGGAACGGGCAAATGCATTGTCTGTTGCGCAGGAAAAACCGAAACCAATTTTGCTCGGACGGCATTTAATCAATCAGTTTAATATGAAACCCGGACCGGAATTCAGCCGGATTCTTGACACCGTTTATGAACAGCAGATTGAAGGAAAAATCGTTAACCTTGACGAGGCCCTTGCCTTCGCAAAAACAATGATATTGCAATGAAAGCAATCATCATAGGCGGAGGTATTTCGGGGCTCACGGCGCTTACCGAGCTGAAAGAAGCCGGGATGGATGTACTTTTGCTTGAAAAAGGCGATGATGTCGGCGGCAGCATAAAAACCTTTTACGACAGCGGTTTCGTTTCCGAAAGCGGGCCGAACGCCTTGCAGATAAATACACCGGAACTGGAATCATTCATCAGGCAACATATTCCTGAACAAAAAATATATGCTGCCAATGCTGCCGCAGAGAAACGGTTTCTTGTACGCAGAGGCAAACCGTTGGCAGCCCCTTCGTCGCCGTTCTCCGCTGTTTTTTCGCCCTTGCTCAGCTTCCCCGCCAAATGCCGTGTACTCGCTGAGCCTTTTATCCGTAAGCCTCCGGGAACCATAGAGGAAGACCTTGCCACATTCACGAAACGGCGCCTTGGCCGCGAATTTCTGGATTATACGATAAACCCGATGGTCAGCGGAGTCTACGCGGGGCGACCTGAACTTCTCTCTGTAAAGCACGGATTCCCAAAGGTTTATGCCCTGGAACAAAATTACGGAAGCCTCATTCGCGGCGCCATCGGAAAAATGCGGGAAAGAATAAAAAGCGGCAGTACCTTCAAACCACACCTGGTCTCGTTTGAGGACGGCATGCAATCGCTTGCAAAAACCCTTGCAAAGAAAAATAAGGAAGCGGTCCGTCTCCATGCTACCGTTAACAGTATTGCCAGGACAGGGAATCGATGGGTGGTAACATGGAACAATGCGGACGGTAAGACCGAATCCGATGATGCGGATCACGTTATCCTTGCCTGCGCAGTCCGCCACTTTGCCGATATTGCTCTGCCGGACGAAATAAAGAAGTCGCTTTTGCTTCTGAATGCCATCCCGCATCCTCCCGTCACCTCAGTAACGATGGGTTTCCGTCGGGAAACCGTCATACATCCGCTCGACGGGTTCGGTATGCTGATTCCTGAATGCGAAAAGCTCTCGGTTTTAGGCACGCTTTTCATGTCGTCGCTCTTCCCGAGACGTGCCCCAAGCGGCCATGTCACTTTGACCAGTTTTATCGGAGGCATGCGCAACCCGGATCTTGCATTGCTCCCTGATGAAGAACTCAACGGTATCATACTCAGCGACCTCGGAAAACTGCTGGGTGTTACCAGCGCCCCTGTTTTTACCAGAGTGATCCGCCATAAGGCGGCGATTCCGCAATACATCGTCGGATACGGAACTTACCTTCATCTTCTTGACGATCTGGAAAAACATTTTGCCGGTCTTCATTTTATCGGACAATACCGCGAGGGCATTTCCGTGAGTTATTGCATCCAGAATGCCCGGCGCCGCATAAGGGAAATGATTGCAAAAATGCAGTAAACAGTAAGTCCGGCTTAAAAATACTCTTTCGAGTTTCCGTTTGACTTATTATAGGAAAAAGAGTCCGATATGCTCCTTACTTTGTCGCAAATTATGCAAAAACAAAATCAGATAATAGATTCTCTTTTTTATCTTTCCGCAGATGAGTTTTTCAACAAAACATTACCTGTCGGTTTAACCTTCGACGATATTTCCCTGGCAACCGCTTATTCCGACGTTTTACCACGCGAAACCGAATTAGCAGTAACATTGTCCCAGAATCTTCAGTTGCAAGTACCCATTATTTCCGCCGACATGGATACCGTTACTGAGGCAAAAATGGCAACCGCGATGGCGCTCAACGGAGGCATGGGACTGATCCATTACAATATGTCCGAAGAGGAGCAATTGCGCGAGGCATCCCGCGTAAAAAGCTATGTAAACGGCTGCATCCAGGATCCTGTCAGCGTCTCTCCCGGAAGCAGGATCGGCGAAGTTCTTGAAATGATTGAGGACAAAGGCTACGGATTCCGCACATTTCCCGTAGTGGACGAAAGGAAAAAACTCGTTGGACTCCTGTCTGGACATGTTGTCCGTAACCGTTATGCAAATATCTCGGTTGCCGAAGCAATGACCAAACGTGAGGACGTTTACACGATCCTTGACAGCGAAATGAACCCCAATCCGATTGCGGCGGCCGATAAATTCTTTTCCAAACATCTCGGTATCCATAAACTTCTGGTTGTCGATAAGAACGACGAACTGCGCGGCCTCTTTACCCTGAGCGACATCGAACGCATCCGCGAAGAATCCGGGAATCTGGTAAAACCCGCACGTGACAGTCAATTCCGTCTCGTTTGCGGCGCAG
Source organism: Opitutales bacterium (assembly GCA_031552815.1). GTDB lineage: Bacteria > Verrucomicrobiota > Verrucomicrobiia > Opitutales > JAVBMG01 > JAVBMG01. The sequence goes on along the minus strand of JAVBMG010000007.1, from coordinate 106,339 downwards.
CGGTTTCCGCTACCCGAAAAACAACCGGAGATCTCGACAAGGATCGGATACTTAACCACGTATCTGCGTTGGTCTCCTGCGGTGTGGACGCAATAGCTATTTCCACCGCGCACGGTCACAGCCAGGGAGTCGGCGACGCCGTTCGGCTCATCCGCGAAACCTTTAAGGATTTAACCATCATTGCCGGTAACGTCACCAGCGGCGAAGGCGTTGAATTTCTCGCAAAAATGGGAGCCAACGTCATTAAAGTCGGACAAGGCCCCGGCTCCATCTGTACAACCCGCATTGTTGCCGGAGTCGGCATTCCTCAATTGACGGCAATCTACGTTGCTTCGCGTGCAGCCCAGAAATGCGGCGTAAAGATACTGGCTGACGGAGGAATCACAAAATCCGGAGACATGGTAAAGGCACTTACACTTGCTGACGCAGTCATGTGCGGCGGACTGTTTGCCGGTTGCCGTGAAGCGCCGGGCGAAATTCTCGAAATCAACGGAAAATTCTATAAGCAATACCGAGGGATGGGCAGTCTGAGCGCAATGAAAGCCGGCTCCGCCGCACGCTACGGACATGATGCAAAGGATAACCACCGTAAGCTCACTGCCGAAGGCGTGGAAGCTCTTAAGGAAGTATCCGACCCGCTCGAAGTAGTCATGCGCCAACTCATCGGAGGAATCCAATCCGGCATGGGTTATCACGGAGCCAGAAACCTTAAGGAACTTCAGCAGAAAGCGCGTTATATTCAGGTAACTGCCGCCGGCCAACGCGAATCCGCGCCGCACGACATTATCCAGGTCAACAAGAAGTAAATGCTCTCCCCCCGATAAACCATTTCCGCCACGATCCTCCCTTGCTGTCATGAGTGATCTCTGTGGCAAAATAAAAAACTCAAATCATGTTAAAACCATTTTGTTCAAAGATAATTACTGATACAGGAATCAGTATGGGCGACGAAGGAAAAGGCCGCCTTATTTACGAAATAGTCGAGGAACTCAAACAGAATACACAGAAACCTGATCCCGTTGCGATTGTCATGAAAGTCAACGGTGGCGCTAATTCCGGGCATACTGCCGGCGGTCTCAAACTGAACCTGCTTCCTGCCGGGGTAATCGAACAATCCGTCTCGCACCTAGCCATCGGCTGCGGAGTGGTCGCGGATCCGCGCAAATTTCTCTGGGAAGGCAAACCGCTTGACGCAAAAGGTTTTAACATATTCTCACGTCTTGCGATTGATGAACGTACCCTGGTATCAGACCTTTGTCATCGCCTGCTGGATCTCGCCTGGGAATGCTACCGTGTAAACGTTTTAAAGCAGGAACCGCGCGGTTCCACAGGAAGAGGCATTACACCCGCCTATCAGGACGAAGTCGGACAATGGCAGATCTACTACGCTGACTTCAAGCAGGACCGCTTGCTCTTCGCAGAGAAACTGGCCGCACGCGCAGACAGGGCCTGCCGTATGATCCAGCACGTTTGCCAGGTCAGCGAGGAAGCATGGAACGGTTTCTTCGACACACTGACGGCTGCGGAAAAACGGGCCAACGCTGACATTATTACCGAAGGACATTTCACCGAAGAGGAATTTGACTTTATCCGATTCAAAGGAAGCAAACCCTTCACGCTCAATCTCGAACTCCTCACTGATGTCTATTGGAAGGCAGGTTCTTTCCTTGCAAAGAACATCTGCGACATACGCAACCTTTCGCTCAAAGCCTTATCGCAGGACCGTTATATCATCGGAGAATTCGGACAATCCTACTGGCTCGACAAACGTCATGGTTTTCCGCCGAATGTTACCGCCTCGCACACTTTCACGCCAGAAATATTCCAATCAGCGGGCATTCCCGTTCAACCCGTCCACAACATGGGTTGCTGCAAGGCCTACGATACAAAGGTAGGCACCCACCTCTTTCTTACGAAAATGGATGACGAGCACCCGCTGTGCAAAGCGCTGAAGAAGCTGGAATTCGGTACATCCACCGGCCGCCAGCGCATGGTTGGCTGGTTTGACGCCGTCGAAAAAGGAGTCTGCCTGCGTTACGGAGGCTATCAGGACATCGTCATAAACAAGCTGGATGCCCTCACCTATAACGGCGACTGGCAAGGCGGTGAACTGCTCGTCTGCACCGGGTACCGCGCACCGGACGGTAGCATCGTAAACACCGTCCCGCGCAATGATTCGTTCCGTGCACAGCTAAAACCCATTTATACGCAACTTCCCGGCTGGTCGGAAGACATCTCCAAGGTACGTTCATTCAAAGACCTGCCCGAAAATGCAAAACGCTATGTCGCATTCACGATGAAAGCCATCATCCATATCGCGACACAGGACGGTAACAGGATTGAACTGCCGAATCTGCGTTATATCGGTGTCGGTCCAAACCCATCCCAAATCATCCGTGACATACCGGACACAGAAACACTGATTGGGATGGCCTGATCAAATCCGAAACCCACAAAGCATTTCTCAGCGCTTCAAACGGCGTAAAAGCAATACAAGAAAGGAACAAAATGAAGACAAAGATTGAGGGTGCGTTTGACTCGATCGAAGAAGCCATCCGCGATATTGCGGACGGAAAAATGATTATCGTCACCGACGATGAAGACCGCGAGAACGAAGGTGATCTCGTCATCGCCGCATCGAAAGTAACACCGGAAGCCATTAACATGATGGTAACCCACGCGCGCGGACTGATCTGCGTGCCCATGATACAGGAACACCTAGAACGACTCGGAATCAACCAGATGGTACCGCAAAACCGCGAATCCATGAAAACCGCGTTCACCGTCTCTGTCGATGCCGCACGCGGTATCACCACGGGAATCAGCGCTTACGAGAGAGCGGAAACCGTCCGCGTCCTGGCCAATCCTAATTCGCAGCCATCCGACCTGGTACAACCCGGACACATTTTTCCGCTCTGCGCAAAACCAGGCGGCGTGCTCGAACGCGCGGGACACACGGAAGCAACCGTCGATCTTGCAAAGCTTGCCGGACTCCAACCCTGCGCCGTTATTTGCGAAATACTCAAGGACGACGGTAGCATGGCCCGCCTTCCCGACCTGATTGAATACAAGAAACGATTCGGGCTGAAACTGGTTTCCATTGCAGACCTCATCGAGTACCGGAACAAGCGCGAACAACTGGTTAAGCTCATCACCAAGCTGCCGTTTGAAAGCGAGTTCGGGACATTCACGTTGCACGTCTTTGAAAATATCCTGGATAAACGGCCGCAATTCGCCCTGACGATGGGAACCATCGGTGAAAGCCCGACACTGGTACGCGTCCACAGCGAAAACCTGCTCACCGATGTTTTCGGCGGATTGCATCTCGGAACAGGCTGTATCCGTTGCGCCATGAAACGGATAGCGACGGAAGGACACGGCGTCATCCTCTATCTTCGAAAACCGCAGGGTGGCATGAGCCTCAACGGAAAAGCAAAAAGTATTTCGGATCTCTTTGTCGAGCAAAGCGGAAACCTCCGGGATTACGGAATCGGTGCGCAAATACTGAAACAACTGGGGCTGAAAAAAATCCGCCTGATTTCCGACACGCACCGGAAACTTTTTGACCTCGACGGCTATGGTCTCGAAATCGTCGAACAGGTCTGAGCTAACATTTCCTTACATAAACAAAACCTACATAACCGATTTCCCGGGCTTGCCTGTTTGCAAGCCCAGGAGTTGACCACGACAACATGAATAAAAACAACACTCAGTCGTCTCTGTTCAAACATTTGTCCGCAGATGAAGAATCCGCGATCTTGAAATATGCCGAGGAAAAAACATATCCAGCCGGTGAATTCCTCTTTTATGAGAAGATGCCGCGCTCCCGTATGTTTATTCTTCGCCAAGGAAATATTCGTTTGTCCTACGGCGTGGAAGACTCATTGAATCCGCTTACCGATGCAGGTCCTGGTTCCATTCTCGGCGAACGCATCCTGAGGGAAGGCGATGCCGCCCACTCACTCACAGCGCAAGCCCTGACAGAAGTTTCGGTGTATGAATTCTCAAGAAAAACACTCGACTCATTCGAAAAGAAATCACCCGAGCTTTTCAAACGCTTCAGGGAAAGCGCTATTTTCGGCGTGTCACTCCAGCCCTTGGTCAAAACAAACGATCTTCCCATGCCGGAATCCTTCCGCAAGGAAAAGGACCTGCTCGGCATACGCAGTGTTCCCGATACTGCGTTATACGGCATCCAAACCCTGCGCGGACTGGAAAACTTCCCGATAACAGGTATTCCGCTCAGTTCCTATCCTAACCTCATCCGCGGACTTGCTCTTGTTAAAAAAGCCTGTGCGCTCGCCAATAAGGACCTGAATCTGCTTGATGATGAACGCTGCAAATACATCACCGCAGCCTGTGACGAAATCATCAACGGAAAACACTATGAACATTTCGTCGTGGACATGATGCAAGGCGGTGCGGGAACATCGACCAATATGAACGCGAACGAAGTTATCGCCAACCGCGCCCTTGAACTCTCGGGAAGAAAGCGCGGCGACTACGGCTACATTCATCCGAATAACCACGTTAACCTAAGCCAGAGCACGAATGACGTTTATCCGACTGCTTTCCGCATCGGTCTGCGCTTTGCCATGAAACGCCTTTTTATCGCCCTGCGCGAACTGGCTGCTGCGTTCACCGCCAAATCCGAGGAATTTTCAGATATCATCAAGATGGGACGCACCCAGTTGCAGGATGCGGTTCCCATGACACTGGGACATGAATTCAGCGCCTTCGCCGTAACATTAATGGAAGATGTCCAGCGTCTTGAGGAAGCTGAAAAGCTTCTGGAAGAAATCAATATGGGCGCTACCGCCATCGGGACAGGAATCAGTACCGTTCCCGGTTATGGCGAAAAGGTACGCGCATACCTTGAATCCGTTTCCGGTCTCAGGATACTGACAGCACCGAACCTCTTCGAGGCAACCCATGATACCGGGGCGCTTGTCCAGCTTTCAGGGACGCTCAAGCGCACCGCCACCAAACTCAGCCGTATTTGCAATGACCTCCGTCTGCTCTCTTCAGGACCGCGCGCCGGACTGAACGAAATCAATCTGCCGCCGCTTCAACCCGGAAGCAGTATCATGCCGGGTAAGGTCAACCCTGTCGTTCCCGAGGTCGTCAACCAGGTTGCCTTTGAAGTTATCGGCAACGACGTAACCATCACCATGGCAGCAGAAGCCGGACAACTTCAGTTAAACGTCATGGAACCTGTGATTGTCTGGTCATTGTTCAAAAGCATCAATCACATGCGTCAGGCATGTATCGTGCTGCGTGAACGCACCGTTATCGGCATCACCGCAAACAAGGATGTCTGCCAGCGTTATGTTGACAACAGCATCGGCGTTGTTACCGCCCTTTTACCGGTTATCGGATACGTGAATGCCACGGAAGTCGCAAAAGAAGCACTGCACTCGACAAAAAGCGTCCGAGAAATCGTTGTCGATAAAGGATTCATGACAGCCGAGGAGGTCAATAAATTCCTTGATCCCCGCAATATGTTTCCCTCAAAGTAAGCGGTCATTACAGGATCACGCAAAGACGGCTTTCAGGTCGTCTTTTGTTTTTACCGGGACTGCTTTCCAAGAATCCTTATCGGGAAACAATCGTTAATATCAGGAAAGTAAGGTACGCTGCCGTGAAACTGGATTTCCCAACGGCAGTTCACCACATCGCTCGGCATAAGATTGTCCGGGATCGTCACGGTAGCATAGCCGTTCTGAATATCCCAGGCACTGGACCGCTCAAAGAGCATTAATCGCTGGGCCTCCTGCCAATGCGGTTTGTCATCACGATCTTTGCCCTCGACCAGTTTGCTTCTGATTAATGATACCGTCAGCATCTTAACCCGGTATTTCCGATCCTCGAGCCTCCATTCCAGTCTCAGCGTGTTTCCGCAACGTACTGCCACAGGAGCCATTTTGACTTTCAATTCAGGATTCCATGACGCAAGTAACTCGTAAAAGGCTTTTCCGAAGATAAATACAGCCACGGCAATAAACAGCCACAATTCGATGGGAATACCGTTTCCTTCCGCGCAGATAATTATCGTCAGGATGGTAGTCCAAAAAATGCCAAAGACAAAATAGCCGACAAACTTGTATTTTCTTTTGACCAGTGTTTCCACCGGTTTCAAAACCGTATCATCCAGTTCGGATTCGGAAACCACCACGGAACCGTTGTAAGCCGCAGTGATCGACTCGATCCGTTTCTGTATACTGTCTAATTTTCCGCTTCTTTTCCTGGGACTGCCCGGACAACCCAGCGCCAGATAAAAAACAGATCCGAAAATAAGGATAAAAACAAAAGGAATAAGCACAAATGCGAATTCCCAGGTTAATCCGCGTTCAATCACAGCTTCCGACGGATCGTCCGGATTCACAAAACAGATAACTGTTCCCGCCTGATTCAATTTATCCACGGTTTCCTGCTTTCCGCTGGAGCCGCTGCTGGAGCCGCCCAGAAATCCGTAACGGGTAGATTGATAATCGTTTCCGTTATAATGATAGGCATAGGAAACCTTAATTTTAAACGTATCCGAGCTATCCGAATCCGATGCCTCGACCCGTTCGACTTCCGCACTCTGTATGACACAGGTAACCGGAACCCAATCCTGTGCCTTGTAAACCATCCAGAACGATTTCAGGAATATCGCAGAAATCCCAAACAGGAACAAAAGCACTGCTCCGAATATAAAGTAAACGACAATCGGTTTTTGCGATTTCACAGATTTGAGTTTCATTGAGCTTTTCCTGAAAACAGAGAACAGGATGTCTCCTGCTCTCAAGTGATCGTTCTTATCAGTATCTGTAGTAATCAGGTTTGAACGGCCCTTCCTGAGGGACTCCGATATAGTCGGCCTGTTTCTTTGAAAGCGTGGTAAGTTTTGCACCGATGCGTTCCAGATGCAAACGCGCGACTTCTTCGTCCAGCTTTTTCGGCAAGACATAAACACCGGGCTTATACGTGGTAACATGCTGCCATAAATCAATCTGGGCAAGCACCTGATTCGTGAAAGAATTTGACATCACAAACGATGGATGTCCCGTAGCGCACCCGAGATTAACCAGACGGCCTTCTGCCAGAAGATAAATGGAATGTCCGTCCAGAAACTGGTAGCGGTCAACCTGCGGTTTTATATTCTCGCAAACAATCCCCGGAAACTTTTGCAACGCGCTAACTTGTATCTCGTTATCGAAATGCCCGATATTACAGACAATCGCCTGATCTTTCATCTGTGCCATGTGTTCAATGGTAATAATATCGCAGTTGCCTGTTGTCGTTACGTAAATATCCGCCTGACTCAATGAGTCCTCGACCGTAGCTACCGTATAGCCGGCCATGGCAGCCTGAAGCGCGCAAATCGGATCAATTTCCGTGACGGTAACACGGGCTCCCATTGCAGAAAGCGCCTGGGCGCAGCCTTTACCCACATCCCCATAGCCGCAGACAACGGCCAGTTTTCCGGAAATCATGACGTCGGTTGCCCGCTTGATCCCGTCAACCAGTGATTCACGGCAACCGTACAGATTGTCAAATTTCGACTTGGTCACCGAATCATTCACGTTGATTGCAGGGACAAGCAGTGTTCCCGCCTCGTGCATTTTATACAGGCGATGCACGCCTGTCGTTGTTTCCTCGGAAACGCCCTTCCAGTCAGCAACAACCTTGTGCCAATGTTTGGGATCTTCCTGGTAAACACGTTTCAGCAAGTTCTTGATGATTTGTTCTTCCTCACTGCCGGAAGACGTGTTTACCCAATCGGAACCATTTTCCAATTCGTATCCCTTATGAATCAAAAGCGTGGCATCACCGCCGTCGTCGACAATGAGCTGCGGTCCTTTGCCGTCTTTCCAGGTAAGCGCCTGCATGGTGCAATCCCAGTACGCTTCCAGCGTTTCCCCTTTCCAGGCAAAAACAGGAATATTCGCGGCAGCAATCGCGGCGGCGGCATGATCTTGCGTGGAAAAAATATTACAGCTCGCCCAACGGACATCCGCGCCCAACGCAACCAGTGTTTCAATCAACACCGCCGTCTGCACCGTCATGTGCAAGCTGCCGCTGATACGTACTCCCGCAAGCGGTTTTTGCGCTGCGTATTTTCCTCGTGTCGCCATCAAACCGGGCATTTCGTGTTCCGCTATGCGTATTTCCTTGCGTCCGAACTCAGCAAGCGAGATATCGGCAACCTTATAGTTCAAATCGGATTTAATCATAAAAATGAGTGTGGAATTCTGCGTAAATGGCTTTCATGCACGCATGCAGACAATGCTTGCGATGCCGTTCTATCCATGCGTGCCCGCTTATAATTTCTGTTTCAGTTCGTTTGCCTTATTGGTTTGTTCCCACGGCAGCATGGATTTTCCAAAGTGTCCGTAAAATGTACTGCCGCGATAGATCGGCCGTTTAAGAGCCAACTCACGCACCATGGAAGCCGGTTTAAAACAGAAAACTTTTTTCACGGCTTCGATTATTTTTTCGACAGGATACTTTTCCGTTCCGAAAGTCTCCAGGTGAATGCTTGTAGGCTCCGGATGCCCGATCGCATACGAGACCTGTAATTCCACTTCACAAGCCAGTTGCGCGGCAACAATATTCTTGGCAACCCACCGCATGTAATAGGCCGCAGAACGGTCAACCTTTGACGGGTCCTTACCAGAGAACGCTCCGCCACCGTGACGTGCCCAGCCCCCGTAAGTATCCACGATGATTTTTCGCCCGGTCAAACCACTGTCTCCCTGCGGACCGCCGACCTCAAATTTACCCGTGGGATTAATGTGAAATTCTGTTTTACCGTCGATCAACGACGCAGGTAAAATACCTCTGACAAGCTCCTTGATAAAAGGACGGATTATTTCCTCCTGACTTATGCCGACAGCATGCTGCGTGGAAACAACAATATTCTCAATGCGTACCGGTTTTCCGTCACGGTAGCATACAGCAACCTGCGCCTTGCTGTCCGGACGAAGCCAATCGTGTTCACCCGCCTTTCGGACATCGGAAAGTTTCTCCATGATCCGGTGCGCCCATGTAATCGGCGCTGGCATCAACGATTCTGTCTGGTCACAGGCATAACCGAACATGATCCCTTGATCTCCGGCACCCTGCTCAGCCGTAGCTTTGCCTTCCGCCGCAGCCTCGTTCACCCCTTGGGCAATATCAGGTGATTGTTCGGTCAGCAAATTATGAATGAATACCTTATCGGCATGAAACACATCCTCTGCGTGCGTATATCCGATCTCACGTATCGCCTGGCGCACAACGGACTCATAATTGACCTTTGCCTTCGTAGTGATCTCACCGGCCAAAATGACACAATTGCTTTTTACCAGTGTTTCACAGGCAACGCGGCTCTCCGTATCCTGCTCCAGGCAAGCATCCAGCACACTGTCAGAAATATAATCGGCAACCTTGTCCGGATGCCCTTCCCCAACCGATTCCGATGAAAATATAAACGTTTTGTTCATAGCCGTTAAATAATTGTTTTCGATTCTAGATTTCAGGTTCATTGATTCAAGTATAAATCATCATATCAAAATGTTTTGATGCGTTTTATACAATAAACAGCAGTAACCCTGTCATAATGGCATGAAACAAAAAATAGTCCTGCTTATTAAGGAAGACCTTCGGTTTATTCTTCCGGTTTGTTTTCTTTTTCCAATGGTTTTTGCTTCCCATGTTACCGTCGTGTTTAAACGATGTTACATTTCTGTGACAGAGAGGAAAATCATTCGACTTTTTCGGATTCGGGAACTGTAATTCGTAGCGATACAAGATATCGTTATGTTTACGACCATTCTTCTCATTTTAGGAAGCCTCGGACTTTTCTTTTACGGCATGAAGATCATGTCCGAAGGGGTCCTGAAAGTTGCCGGCTACCGTTTCCGTTCGATGATCGCAAATGTCACACAGACGCGCTTTCACGGACTGTTGGCAGGTCTTTCGATTACGGCACTGATCCAATCGTCTTCTGCGGTAACCGTAATGGTTGTAAGCTTTGTTCACGCCCGGTTGCTGAACCTGAGACAGGCCATGGGCATCATTATGGGCTCAAACCTCGGCACGACGATTACCGCCTGGATTGTCGCATTCATCGGGACAAGTTACCTTTTTGACTTCCGTGATTTTGCTGTCATCGCGGTAGCATGCGGAACCGCTCTCCTGCTTGTCCGCAACGCTTACCTCCGAAACATTGCTTCCATATTCATCGGATTCGGTATTCTGTTTATCGGGCTGGCGCTGTTACGCGACTACGTACTCAACGAAAACCTCAACCTGGAAGGCTTCATCCGCTTCCTGCAGGAAAACGATTATAATTCCACTGTGGTATTTTTTCTTGTGGGTTTGTTTCTCTCCGTTGCCGTACAATCATCCAGCGTCGCCGTAACCATCACGATGATGTTGGCATTCAACGGCAAGATAGACATGCTTTCCGCCACAGCTATCATTCTCGGAGAAAACCTCGGAACAACGACCACGGCGCTGATCGCCTCATTCGGTTGCAGCCGCAACGCAAAACGTGCAGCCCTGCTTCATGTACTGTTCAACGGAATCGGCGTCCTATGGATGCTGCCGTTGCTTGTTCCTTATACGCAGCTCCTTGAATCACTTAATATCGGATTCCTCCAAAACCCTGACATCACCGGCAGCAAAATGGATGTTACCGTCGGCGTACGAATTGCGCTTTTTCATACCACGTTTAACCTGTTCAACATCTGCCTGCTTATCGGGTTCGTTCCCTACATGGTAAAACTGGTTGAATTCATTATTCCGAGAAATCAGAAGGAAAAGGAACAGGAAAGAAATGACACCCCGGAACTTGTTCACGCAAACAGCTCAGCAATCTTTTCGACAGGCGAAATAAACATTTATCAGGCGGAACGACAACTCAAACGCCTCGTGGATATCTCCGAGAAAATGTTTTCCGGATTTCTTCAGGTATATAAAAATCCGGAACAAAGCATACCGACACTGCTTATGGAAATCGAGAAATACGAACAGCAGTGCGACCATATTTCCAAGGATCTTGTCAGTTATCTTATCAATTGTTCCGCCGGAGCCATCAGTCTTGAATCCGAAGGCCGTATTGCCACCTTAATCAACGCTACCGCCGAAATCGAGGAAGTCTGTGACGGAATTAACCGTCTTGTCCAGCTCGCCGAAAAACGTTACAGAAAAAAACGGATTCTTCCGGAAATCATTTCCGAGGAATTTCTCCGGAACATACGCCCCTTGCGCGATAATTTCGAATTCCTCGGTAACCTCACCCTGCGTAAAGTAACTCCGGCAGATGTGGCGGAATCCTCCGAACAGCGCGACTTTTTTAAACGGCTCGTAAAACGCCTGATAAAAGATGCCAGCATGCGGATGCACCAAGGCAATAAAAATATGGACGGTGAACTGCTGCATATCCAGATGCTGAACGAATGCAATGCTATCAGCCGCCATTTGAATCACATAACCAAAAGTCTTATTGTCAGAAAAACAAACCGGTAATCATCGCGGAATGAATCCAAACAAAAACATGTCGGGTCAGAAAAAAATCCTTATCATCGATGACGAGAAGGATCTCATCGAACTCATCGGCTACCAACTCAGGAAAGAAGGTTTCGCCATAGAGTCGACAAACAATCCGCTAAAGGCCATATCCCTGGCACGGGCTACATCGCCTTCACTCGTCATTCTCGACGTAATGATGCCCGACCTGAACGGATATCAGCTTTGCCAGCTGATCAGGGAAGACGAACAGCTGAAAAACATTCCGGTGATCTTCCTGACTGCGAAAACCGATAGCGCCGACCGCGTAAAGGGACTCGAACTCGGTGCGGATGATTACCTTGCGAAGCCGTTTGAATTCCGTGAACTGCTGCTCCGCGTAAAATCTGTTTTGCGTCGTTCGGGTGACAAGGCATCCGTGCAGAAAAACATACTTGTCTCCGGAAAACTGGTCGTTGATACCGACCGTTTTACCGTGATATGCAACGGCAAGGAGGCTTCTCTGACCGCAACCGAATTTAAACTCCTTCAATTGCTGATGGAACGGAAAGGACGCGTGCAAACCAGAGAGAATCTCCTCGTCAATGTCTGGAACTATGAAGCTGACATTGAAACAAGAACCGTAGACACGCACGTACGCCGCCTGCGCGAAAAACTAGGCGATTGCGGTAACATTATAGAAACCGTGCGCGGAATCGGTTATCGCATACCGGAAAACTGAAACCGTTTCCGAAAAAATATTTTTAAAGGACCAATCACAAACGTTTTGCCGTGAGCATCATTATCATAGTCATACTTGCCCTACTGATACTGCTCCTTCTTTTTCAGCAAAAGAAAGTCTTTGCTTTCATGAAGACATTGGAGGAATCGCTTACTGAGGGGAAACAAAACCATTCGGAGCCAAACGTCCCGAAATACTGGCTTAAACTTGCACTGGGATTGCGTAACAAGATAAATCAGACACTGTCCGATAAGGAACGGACCGAAAGAGAACTCCATTTTCATAACAGGCAAATCCAGACAACCCTGGATAATATCCAAAGCACCGTTATCATCGTTAACCAGCAAAACCGTGTTATCCTCTGCAACCAGGCTGCCATGAGACTTCTGAACAAAGGTGAAAGTTTCGTCGGACGTAAACTGGATGCAGTGATCCACAGCTCGGAGCTTACGCAGATATTGATGCAGGCACACAACGGAGAAGCGGTTCCGTTGAAACAACTGGAAACCATGCATCTTGGAAAAATGATGCATCTCGATGTATCAGCAGCCCCGATACACTGGATTTACGACGAATTCGACCATCTTGTCCTCGTGGCCATGCATGATACCACAAACCTTCGCCAACTGGAACGCATGCGCTCGGAATTTGTACTCAACGTCTCCCATGAACTGCGCACACCCGTTACAGTCATAAAAGGTTTCTCGGAAATCCTTGCCGAAGACGCCGAAAACCTTGGTATCGAACAGATCAAGGATTATCTCTCCCGGATTTATAAGAGCAGCCAAAGACTTCACTACCTTGTGGAAGACCTGCTCACTCTGTCCCGCCTTGAAAACCCCAATCAACATTTTCTCCAGCTTGCTCCGGTTGATCTGGGAAAACTCATCGACGATTTCATCGGCAATTACCATTATCCGTTTCCCGGAAACAGCCTGCCTATCTGTTTCGACAAGGAAACCGACAACAGCATTGTGCTGGCTGATGCCATACGACTCGAACAGGTTCTTGAGAATCTCTTCAACAACGCGAACCGTTATGCGACCGGAGCCACGCAGATAAACGTCAGACTGTACAAAAATACCAAGCACATCTTTTGCGAAGTAAAGGATGACGGATGCGGTATCTCAGAGAAAAACGTTCCGTTGCTCTTTCAGCGTTTCTTCCGTGTCGATAAAGCACGCTCCCGTGAAGACGGCGGAACAGGACTCGGTCTAAGCATCGTCAAAAACATCATCATCCAGCACAAAGGCAACATCACTGCCGACAGCGAACCGGGCCAAGGTCTGAAGATCACATTTTCAATTCCGAAAGCGAACTGACGCAGCATGATCAGCTTTTACAAAAGCGTTCTCTGTTTTTCTGCTCTTCTTGTGGATCATAACTATGTAACCGTGTATAATGCCTCCTGTCGCGTTATCCGCACTCCATCCTAATCCCTTGTTTATTTCGTTTGCCATGGTTTCAGGAGTCCCCAACAACCAGTTACCGGAAACATTATCCACTCCATACTCACTGGCATACAGACTCACAAAATAAACCATCGGCGATTCATTTGCTTCGACATCGCCGGAATCAAATTCATAACGATCCGGCAAGATATCTCCGCCCAAAAGAGAATCCGTCACACGAATTGTCTTTGTCGAAAAACCAGTATGGATAAAATAATCCCGAACAAAGTGCTGAGATACCGTATAGTACCCGCTTGCCTTCGCACCGTATGGAGCGCAGAACGTAGAATACCCTTCAATCGCCCTCCACTCGTAACGGATCGTTGAACGGACACTATGGCGTTCCGTATACATACCATAATACTTTTCGTAGTCATACTCTAATCCTATAGGCTTTGACTTTAAACCGGGATACATTCTGATTTCATACCCTTGGCGCATTTCTTTTTCCAAAAGCGTTCTCAGCAACGGATGACAATCAGCCAGAAATTGCTTGATTTCGAAATTTTCCGCATCTGAATTACCGGTAACATTTGTATCTCGAATGCGTACTTGCAAGCTTCGGCTAATCTGACTCTTCACGTCTGTGTCCCTGACATAAACAGGTTCATTCAAGCTATTAAAAGCCATCAAGGTTCCCATAATAATCACCGTTGTAACAAGCAAACAAAGTAAAATTTTTCTGAACATATTTTTCATAAGCATCATTCTTCATCAGTACCAGAAACTCCATAAGGTATTTTTACACAATTAGCATAATGCATCGTACGATCTTTTATTACGATCGGCATTTTATCAATTATTTCCCATAAATATAAAATACGATCGGGACTTGAGCGATAAGTATTTTAGGCTAAAATATATTACATGAAAACAATTCTGCGCGTTTTTGTTTATCTGATTATTTTGTTGGCGTTAGTCATCGGTGCCTTATGGACAAGCCCGGTACAGACGTTCGTGGCCAATTATGCCGGTAAAGCATTTGTTGATCCGGAATTCAGCGTGGATAGCGTTTCTGTCGGATTAAATGGTGTCGAGATCCAAAAACTGAATGTCCGTAAAGATAACATCCGGACACAGGTCGAATCTTTCCAGGCGGAAACATCCTTACTCGCTCTGCTTGGCGGTAACATCCGTATAAAAAACCTTACAGGAAGCGGAATAGTCATCAACGTCAACGAAACAGATTCCGCAAAAAAAGAGGAAGCGAAACAGGATACGGCAGCATCAAAAACAGAGGACTCCCTTCAGGAATTTTTTAAACCCTTTACCACCCCGCTTGTCCGTATAGAAAAAATCAACATCAGCGGACGGATTAATCTGCCGAAGGATAAATCCGCAAGTTTCTCCGTGCTTTCCGACCCATCTAAAAGCATTGAAGGTGTCGGTCTTACCTTCCATGTCGTTTATACGGATATTACACCCAAAGCAGCTTTGGCTTCGGCTGAAATCAACGGTTCGTTGACCGCGCTCCAAAACAGCAATCAGCAATGGGATTCGATCGCTCACGAAGGCACTATCTTTCTTCAATCAGGAACCGTGCTCAAACAGGCGAACACCTTAAACACAAAGGCAGATATCCGTTATAAAAACGATCTGCTCCAGTCGATAACAGCAAGTATCATTCCGGAAAAATTCCAACTTTCGCTTCTGGACATCGAAGGCAAACCCAGCGGTAAAAAAATAAACGTCCTGGCAAATTTCAATCTGCAATCATCTTCGCTGGAAAGCTGGATGGATACCTCCAAACTCCCCGCATTTAACCTGAAAGGTACCGGAGCTGCCGAGGTGGATCTGGCAAGCCTTGACATAGACGCAAAAACCAGCGGAAACATCTCCGTAAGCAACCTGTCCAGAGTCAACGCTTTATTCGCAAGCCTCGGCAGTATCCAGTCCCAATGGAATGCCCAATTCGTTTTTCACGCAAAGCAAACAATCCTTGATGCAAACGTAATCCGCTTTGATCTGACAGAAAGCAAGACAAACGCGGAAATCA
This sequence comes from Opitutales bacterium, assembly GCA_031552815.1. Lineage (GTDB taxonomy): Bacteria > Verrucomicrobiota > Verrucomicrobiia > Opitutales > JAVBMG01 > JAVBMG01. The sequence continues at coordinate 90,672 of JAVBMG010000007.1, read as the reverse complement.
GCCTCACCAACGCGCAATCCTTTTCCGTTGAATTAAAAGATACACCCAAACCTGTCTTCTCTAAAAGCGGGGAAGTCGCGAAACTTACCGCAAACAATATTTCTCCCGCATTGCTTGGGGCCATGCTACCGCCGTCCGTCTCATGGAAAAACATGAGCATCAATGCCGTAATCAATGCCGGAGAAAACAATGATTATTCCGCAAATGCCGACGCCCTGATGGAAAGCTTCAGCGTCAGGCAGGGAAATCAGCAGATAACACAACCGCTTAATATCCAGACAAAACTACTCGTAAAGAATAACGGCAACGATATCACTGCCGACCTGAACATCCCTATTACGGAAACGGCAACAGGAACCAACCTCTGTACCACCGCAATCAATGCCCAAGCCGTTCTGGGCAAGGAAAAGCCGGACTGGAAAACAGCGGATATTCACCTTGCCTCTTCGTTTGCCGGTCTTCAACGTCTACCGGTTCTCTCCCAATACATGAAACCGGCAAACGGTAACATCGACCTGAAAATAACCGCCGAAAACAAAAAGAACCTGCCCTTCTCGCTTTCCCTCAGCATCGCCGATCTGACCTCGACCGGTCAAAAAATCGGAACGCTTTCCGGTAATGCAAACGGAACCATAAGCGAGGATAACACAGTCAAGATTCATGCTGTCGGAGGCTTGCAGACAAACCTCCGTAAATCGGAATTTACAAAGGATGCCGAACTTCAATGGCTGAACGGATCCTGGAAAATGCATGTAAAGGTCCTCTCCAAGGAAGTTTTCGCCGATGATTTCCTTGCGCTTAAAGAAGCCTTAATCAAGGACCAGAGCAGTCAGCAACAAAGCAGTACCGGATCCGGACCGAAAACAGAACCCTCGTCCACACCTCAACCTCCTGACGAGATACCCATTTTCCTGAATGGTGACGGCAGCATCTCCATAAGCATAAATACGATTCACTTTAAAGAACTGGATATCCGCGATGCCACATTCGTCGTTGCCTTCCAGAAAGGAAGCATGCTCGTCGAGCAGTGCACGCTGGCTGCAGATAAAATGAAACTGGATGCTACCGGCGCACTCAGGTTCGTCTATCAGAACAGGCAATCGCCTTATGCTTTCACCGGAAAATTTAATGTAAAGGATGCGGACTTGAATACCTTAATGCACAAAATCGGTAACGATTCCCTGAAAGTACTCAACGGAACATTCAATGCAAACGGTTCATTCACATCCGATGCTTCCGCCCTTGATCAATTGCTACCCCAAATGCAGGGAGATTTCTCGGTAAGCAGCCTGAACGGAACGCTTTATCCATTGATTGGTTCCAGCATCACCGAAAAAGGATCCAAGGTTATAAACATCCTTGAAAAAGTACGCGAAGCCACAGGATCAAAGAAAACGGTAATGGAACAAGTTTATGACTATTTTCAGGAAATCCCTTATGACAAGCTTTCCCTGAAAATAGAACGGGATGCATCCTTGAATATAGGAATCCCGGATATCACGGTTGCTCAGAAAGACATGCTTCTCCAAGGCAGCGGCACGATCTTCTACAATGCTATCGACCTAGGTGAATCACGCGTCAACGTCAATCTCGGTATCAATGCCAAAGGTTATCCGGCAGAACTGTTACAAAAAATCGGTCTGGTCGCGAAAGACACCGCTATCACAGACAGTCAGTTCGTGTCCGGTCCCAACGTGGCCATCGGCGGTAGCCTGGATAAACTTGATTTCAGCGATTTCTCCAAAACCCTGACCAATGCGCTGAATAATTACTCGAAGGAAACACCTACCATCGCGCCGAAGGCAGAAGAGACTCCGCGACAGGACACAAAGCCCACGGTTCAGGATGCTTTAAAGGCCTTGGACAGTCTTATCAACAAAGACAAAAAACCGCAGTAAGCGATACACCGCATACATAAAAAAACACGCAGGAGCCTCCTGCGTGTCGTAATAAAAATGATCTGTTATTAACGGGCGTTCTGCGGATCAAGGTGAGATGCCTCAATATCCATAAAGTAACGTACCGTTCCTACTTTTAATTCATAAGTTGCCGGAACATCACAGACAAAAATGCTTTTCGGATGCATCTGCAATGCGCTGACGGTCCACATGTGATTGATACAACCTTCGACGGCGGCATGGAGTGCGCGCGCCTTGGCATGACCGTTTACCAAAATCAATACCTCCTTGGCGTCCATGATTGTTCCGATACCCACGGTTATCGCCGTTTTCGGCACTTTTGCGGAATCATGATCAAAGAAACGCGAATTAGCCAAAATAGTTTCCAGGGTCAACGACTTAAGGCGTGTACGCGAGGTCAGCGAAGACCCCGGTTCATTGAACGCAATGTGACCATCGGCCCCGATTCCTCCCACAAACAAATGAATTCCGCCTACTTTCCTGATTTTATCCTCGTAGTGCCTGCATTCAGCTGTCAGGTCTGCCGCATTGCCATTCGGGATGTTTACGTTTTCTTCCTTTACATCGATATATTTAAAGAAATTCGCCCACATGAAATGGTGATAGCTTTGCTGATGGTCTTTAGGCAATCCGACATACTCATCCATATTGAATGTAATCACATTCTTGAAAGAAACCTGTCCCAATTCGTAGAGTTTTATCAATTCACGGTAAGTGCCAAGCGGAGTGGAACCAGTAGGAAGTCCAAGAACAAAAGGTTTTTCAGGTGTCGGAGCAAACTCATTAATTCTTCTTGCAATGAAAGCTGCTGCCCACTTGGACATCACCTCGGAAGTCGGCTGAATGATAAGTCTCATGTTAACGATTGGTTATAAATTATAGATTAAAAAACAGCACCCTTTTGCACTGTCTTCATTGTAGATAAGATAACTTCCGACGCTTATTTTACAAGCCCAGTTTTCTTCTAAAAAACGTCAGCGTGTCCTTTAATCCTTCTTCCATAGAACTCGTATGGCGAAAGCCCTTGGAAAGGATTTTCTCAATGGAGGCCATCGAATGTTTCACATCGCCGGCACGCACAGGTTTATATTCGATTTTGGATCTGTTTCCCGCCTCGGCAATAATCCGTTTAGCCAATTCATTGATCGTCATTTTCCGCCCGTATCCCATGTTGTAGGTTCCGGTCACACCGGGAGTTGTCGCGGCAAACACCAACCCCCCGACGATATCCTTCACATAAATAAAATCACGCGTCTGCTCCCCGTCTCCGAATATCGTGATGGCTTCTCCCTTTAACGCACGCTCGATAAAAATAGGAACTGCCGCGGCATAAGCGCTGTTCGGGTCCTGCCTTGGTCCGAACACATTAAAGAACCGTAAAGAAGCAGCCTCCAATTTACCTTCCGACGAATACATATTCAGATAATACTCACCGTCCAGCTTCGTGATGGCATAAGGGCTCTTCGGCTCGGGATACAAGGTCTCAATCTTCGGAACAGTCGGATTATCGCCATAGACGGCCGCAGAACTCGCAAGCACGATTTTCTTTACACCAGCCTTAGAAGCGGCCTCCAAAACATTCAAGGTACCGTTCACATTGATATCCACGCATTCGTAAGGTTTTTGCATGGACTCAGGAACGGAAATCATGGCTGCAAGATGAAAAATGTAATCGACGCCCCGGACTGCGTTTTCGACCGCGGATTTATCCAGCACGCTTCCTTCCATGAATTCGTGAGACAATCCGTCCAGGTTTTTTCTGTATCCTGTCCGAAGGTTATCCAACACACGCACTTCCGCTTTTCCCTGGAAATATTCGACAATATGGCTTCCGATAAACCCGGCTCCGCCGGTAACAAGTACTTTCATGATACGTGATTATTATAATGAGTTAACATAGGCATTCATCGCATCCATCTGTGTTTCGATAGATTGAGCAAGTTTTATCTGGGTGCGACAACGGTCCAGATTATGCCCTTCCCTGTGTGTTTTGAAATAAGTATCGCCCTGCAGAAAATCCGTAAGGAAACGGATTCCGATTTCCATCGTTATCAGTTTTCCCGAAAACGCCATGTTGTCTTTTTCATCCCGGACCAGTACATCACCGGCAGCATCCATAAAACCTTTTGCCAATGCCCTGAACATGGGCATCTGCATGGTTACCTTGGACAAATCCTTTTCATCTTCCTTGGCCGGGCTGGTTGTCGTACGCACCATATCGCCGAAGTCATAAAGCGAAAGCCCGGGCATAACCGTATCCAGGTCAATGACACAAATGCCTTCCTGGGAAACATCGTCAATCATGACATTGTTCAGCTTCGTATCATTGTGCGTGATCCGCTCCGGAATGCAACCGTCCTGCAACAGTTTAAGCAGTTTTCCCATCTCGGCTTCGCGTTCCATGAAAAAACCGATCTCGGCTTTGACATCCTTCGCCCGGTTACACGTATCTTCCATGACTGCTTTCAACAAGGTCTCGTAACGCTTGGGCGTATGGTGAAAATCAGGTATGGTTTCTACCATGCGTTCGCCCGGAATATCGGAAAGCAGTTTCTGAAATCCGCCGAAGGCTTTTGCTGTCTCATACGCCTGCTTCTCGGTCTCGACAACATCGTATGTTTTTGCCAGTTCGATAAAAATATAACAGCGCCAGTAATTCCCATCCGCATCAACGTAAAACGCCTTTCCGTCGGTCGCGGAAATAACAGTCAGGAAACGGCGCGAAGCATCTTCCCCGCTTGCCCGGAGTTTTGAAATGCCATGCCGGCACACCCGAGCGATGTTTTCCATCAACCCTTCCGGATTTTTGAAAATATTCGTATTGATACGTTGCAGTATATACCTGACCGGCGTGCCGCCCTCTGACACCTGCACAAGGAAAGTATCATTGATGTGCCCGCTTCCGTAACGCCCGGCTGAATGAAAATCGCCGTAGATATTAAATCCGGACACAATGTCCTTCAGTTTGTATTTGGATTCTGGATTCATGGTTTATGGGATAAAAACAAACGGTAGCATGGAAAACCATGCTACCGTCGAAAAAGTTAAGCCCAAAGATTCTTTGGATACTTCCCTTCGTCTATCAGCTTCTGAATGTTGCCGATAACAATCGGACGGTCCTCGCGGTAAGTCACCCCGAACCATGTGCTCGTCGTCGGAAGGACTTTACAGTCGGCCATACCTGTGCGGATCATCTTGTCCACGATTTTCGGAACAAAGAATTCGGACTTCAGCTCATTACCTTCCCGTTTCAGGAACTCAATGAACATCGTTTCCAGCTGGTCAAAGAACTTTCTGGAAAAACCGAACATGTTCATGGAACACGGTTCTTTTCCTGTCAGTTTTGCTTCATTGCCCGGCTCAAGGTTTTCGGCGCCGCCAGAAATCTTCGCAATCTTCGTCATTTCATTGATGGATGTCAGAAAATTGTCTTCGTTCTTTGAACAAACACCGCGTGCAACGGTACCATGCTCGGAAAGTGTCCTGTCGAGCTGGAATCCGATCATGCAGAACTGACCCTTTCTGGACTCATCATGAGGAGTCATCAGAAACTTTGCCAACTGCTGGTAACTGTTTTCGCCGTAAAAGTCATCCGCGTTGATAACCGCAAAATTACCCTTCACCACATCCTTTGCACAAAGTACGGCATGGCCCGTGCCCCAGGGTTTTTCACGTCCTTCAGGAACCTTGAATCCAGCCGGCAATTTGGACAATTCCTGGTACGCGTAATGAACGGGGAATTTCCTGTCAAACTTGGATGCCACCTGTTTCTTGAAATCATCCGCGAAGTCAGGGCGTATGATGAAGGTCACGCTGCCGAACCCGGAACGCATAGCGTCGTAAACGGAATAGTCGAGAACCGTTTCTCCGCTGGGCCCCATCGGGTCCATCTGTTTCAAGCCGCCATAACGACTTCCCATGCCTGCTGCAAGAACTAAGAGTGTTGGTTTTTCCATAATTTATTGTTAATTAAAATCAAGCGTGCTCATGCTATATGTATTCCCAATGGAATCAAACAACAAAAGCATGCCTTTGACTTTAATTTGAATATTTTAAAGCAAACAAGCGGAAAAGGCCACGCTACCGTGGTACTTCAAGTTCTCCACGGTAGCATGGCCCGGAGCTTCATGGGTGAATAAATTTAGAAATCCTGTTTTCCACGTCCTTCTTGAACTGGTCAATGTATGCGGTTGTATACGCAATCGGCGAAAGCGTGTCGTCATGCATCAATGGGGATAAATCCATAGCCCAGGTGATGGCCGAAACATTGTCACTGTTCCAGGCATCGTAAAAAGTAGCATTGGCCAAACGGCGACCGATCACAGCCAGGTCATAACGCTTTCCTCCGGTAATCTGACTGTCAAAAACGCCGTTCAGCGCCGAGGCCAGGTTTCCGCGCTTGGACACATCCAGCATCACCTTATCCTCGTCATTCAGCCAATCCAGGTCACGCCAGACTTCGCATCCGTAGCAGATTCTCGGGCGTTTATTTTTTGGAAGCTGCCTGACTGCCGCAAGCGTCGCCATTGCCACCGCAACATGCGTGTCATGCTTGTCCGCAAGATTGTGAATATACAGGTACTCTGGATGAGCTATTTCGAGAATAGTCTTTATGTCATCAACTACGGTCTTGTTGCTCACATCTTTCACGTCCTTCGACGCGTAACTGAGCTGAACCATGGCGCCGTACTCGCCGACAACCGATGCTCGTCGCTGTTCGAGGCGGCGCACATTCTTCATTTCATCATCGCTGTAATTGGCATAAATATCCGCCCGTGAAGAACCGGCGCCGTCAGTGACAACGACGGCGGAAAACCATTTATCCGCATGGCCGAAACACTCCTGTATGCCATGATAGGCAAAAAACTCTGCGTCATCCTGATGCGCACAGATGCAAAGATGGGTCGTACGGGACAATCCTTTTTCGGCATCAATGCCGTCAGGAATATAAACATCGGATTTCAGATTTTTTAATTTCATGGCAAGCAAGTTTCGGTTTTCTTTGGACATTGGTGATTCCAGGGAACGCCGGACCAGATCATGACCCGTCTGAACACATTGTTCACAACAGACATGCGCATCCCCCTTTATTTTTCTGCAAGTCGTAAACCCGACCTGCTTTTCAAAATGTTCCGTGGCCGAAGCAAGACCCTTCCTGTTCAAAAGAAAGTTCGCCGCAAAGAGCGCTCCGCATACGCCATCGGGAGCACGACCACCGCCATAGTTTTTAAAATCCCCGATCTCAGCATCTTCGATCCCGAATTCGTCTTTCCACGCAGCCAGTATTGATTGCGCGCAATTCCACAAGGCGGGAGGTTTTCGGAAAAATGTCAGGGGATCGTTCATGTTACCGTTATTTATTTTTCAGCTTCGGCAGACTTGCGGCAGCCACAGCCTGTCCGTGGCGCTTGTCCTGTTCATTCGGAACCTTGATGGAGATGGTTTTTGCCAGTTCCGGGAATTCTGTTTTCAGCACTGCGTTTGCCTTTTCCATGATAATGTCACCGCCTTTTCCTGAAGAAACACGGCCAAGGAAAAGCAGATTCCTGAATATATAGAAATCCGCATAATGGGCAATTGCGTAACCGAAGCATACGCCGATTGTTTCGTAAATTTTCCGCGCCCGCTCATCGCCCGCATCCATCAGTTTCTGGACTTCCACCAACTGTTCCGGAAACGGCATGCCCTTGGGCACACGGATACCTGCAAGCGGAATCAGTCGGGCAACACCTTGCTGGGAAAAATATTGGACACCGCAACCGATATCTCCCGACCACTCGTCCGCGGGAGCATCATCGCGGTAATCAATCGGAGCAAAGGCCAGCTCATCCAGCCACGGCTGGATATGTCCGTTCATGTCCACGTAGCCGCCAGCCTGGCTGGTTCCCATCGAAATACCAAGCACACCGTTGTCTTGCATACTCATGCTACCGGCAAGCGCGGTGACTTCGCCATCGTTCACCACTTCAAAAGGAATATCATTCCAGGCCTGCTTCAACCTGAAAAAAAGACGGCGCACGCTGTTTTCAAAATCCTCGCCGGAAACACCGCGGAAAAGCGATGCCACCCGTACCTCGTTGTTCACGTATACGCCTGCGGAACTACCCCCGATGGCATCCACCCGCGGCAAATGCGCAGCCGCCCTTTTGAGTGAATCCATGATACCGTCGTAATGGTATTGCGGATTGGACTGAAAATACGGGTCCCAGGGAATTTCTTCCGTGAAGAGAACTTCGCCGTCCTTTACCGCCGCACATTTCCTGTCCGACCCACCCAGGTCAAACCCGATACGGCAACCGTCAAAATTGCGTCCGAGCGGCATGCTTGCGGATTTCGCCGCCGGCAGTTTATCCAAGGCACAGGAAACCACCTCAAAGGCTTTCCCGTAAACATCCTTACCCATGAACTTATAGTCAAAGGCCCGCTCACCGTCCGACGAATAAATGGAGGCGATCAGCGCGGCAATGTCAGCATTACCTCCGATGTACACCTTGCATCCGCCCTGCATCCAAAGCAGGAACTTGATAATCCGTTCCACATATTTCCTGTTCAGCACCACATGTTCCGGTGTGTGCGGCAGAACCTTGTATCTGTGTACAAAGCAGGTTCCGTCCGCCTGCTCCAAAGCAAGGCCCAAAGTGATGGCATCCTTATCGGCTTCAGCCAATTTGCGGTATTCACGATTCCATAAAACCGCAGGTGTGAATGTCGGGTCCAGGACAGCTTTGATTTTTGTGTTTACGCTAATTGTTCTCATATTCAATCATCGTTCATTTTGACGTTTCATCACGCCTGCGTCCATGCCCATTTTGGAAGGCATCCTGATAAATAATACGTACGGAATTTCCAGGCAGTTTTTCATTTATATTTTGGGGAATCGCTGAATATGCATCCATCATATCAAAATCGAATTTGCAATTATTTCCCAATTTTAAACGATTTTTTAACATTTTCGGCTAAAACAGGTCAATACAGCTTTAACTGCGAATAAATCATGAGCTGGCGATGCTACCGCCTGCTGCGGCATTAGCTGAAAACTATCCTTTGCGAACCAGCTTTTTCTTCCAGTAGTCAATACGCTCCTTTACTATGCGCGGGCCGGGCATTCCGATGTTTTCGCGGTTCTTCATGGCCTGATCAAGATTGAAAACCTTGCGCCACTGTTTGCCGAAACGTTTATCCACGGCAAGGACATCGGCATCACTCAAACGGTTCAGCGGCAATTTTTTTTCCTCGGATAGTCCCACTAACCTGCCAACCAAATGATGGGCTTCACGGAACGGCACTTTTTGTTTGACCAGATAATCAGCCAGATCCGTCGCCAAAAGAAGCGGATCGGCAACCGCACGCGCACAGGCATCCGTATCAAAACTTGCACCTTCCAGCGCCCCTGCCGCAACCTTGAGACATGCTACCGTCTGGTCAAAGGAATCAAACACAGGTGGCTTATCTTCCTGGAGATCACGGTTATACGTCAGCGGCAGCCCCTTGACCATGGTCATGAGCGTAGCAGCGTTACCGATAAGGCGTGCTGATTTTCCGCGTATCAATTCAAAAGAATCCGGATTTTTCTTCTGGGGCATCAGGCTTGAACCTGTTGTGAATGCATCCGGCAAGCGGATGAATTTAAACTCGGCTGAATTCCAGAGAATCATGTCTTCCGCAAGACGCGAAAGGTGGATGCCCGTTAAAGCGCAATGATTGGTAAATTCAATCAGCAGGTCACGGTCGGATACCGCATCCATGCTGTTTTGCGTGACTTGCGCTTTTCCGCTGCGGTCGGTAAAGTGAAGCACTTTTGCCGAGTATTCACGGTCAATGGGAAGTGTTGTTCCTGCAATCGCCCCCGAACCCAGCGGAGAATAATTCGCGTGGTCGTAGAGTTCCTCAAAGCGCACATAGTCACGGGAAAACATTTCCACGTAGGCAAGCAGATGATGGGCAACCGAGACCGGCTGGGCACGCTGCAAATGCGTATAACCGGGAATATAAGTACTCTGGTTTTTCTCCGCAAGCTGCATCAAGGCGCGCATCAGGGAACGGATAATCTCATACAGTTCCTCGCAGGCAAATTTCAGAAAGAGGCGTATATCTGTCGCGACCTGATCGTTCCGGCTCCGCGCAGTATGTAGTTTTGCCGCCGCAGGAACCCGCTTTGTCAGCACCTGCTCAATGTTCATGTGAACATCCTCAAGTTCCTTCTTCCATTCAAACTCGCCCTCAAAAACTTCCTGAAGGATGGCATCAAGCCCGTCACGGATCGCCAGATACTCCTTCTCGGTAAGGATACCGACTTTCTTGAGCATGGCTGCGTGCGCCTGGCTTCCCAGAATATCAAACGGAGCAAGCCGTTTATCAAAAGAAACCGATTCGCTGAAATCCTGCATCAATGCTGCCGGACCTTCTTTAAAACGACCACCCCAGGTAACTTGCTTTTTTTTCTCTGCCATGAAAAAGGATTCTTTCATGCTACCGTGGCAAATCAATGTTATTTTATGCCACACTTATGCCCAGGCCATAAGGATGATCTCTGAGATCACTGTTTGAGGTACTTATTGATTTCAACGAGCAGCGAGTCTGCCCAGATAACGTATCCTTGTTCGCCGGGATGCAGGTAGTCAGGCATAACGGTCTTGTCGATGCTACCGTCCGCATTCATTAAACGATCATTGATATTCACGTAATGGATCTTCGGCGAATCATATTTTGAAATGATACCATTCACAGCCTCGTTGATCGTCCGGTATGAGTCCGTTTTCTCTTCGCCGCGCGGGAAAATACCGTAAAGCAACATATGCGCATCGGGGAAACGTCTGCTGAGTTTCCCGAGAATTTCTTTAATATCTGCGGCGGTCATGGCTGGATCCGTGATTCCGTACTTGGGATTATTGGTACCGAGCATGATCACGATAAGTCTGGGCGACAGCTTGCCGTCCATGTTACCATGCTCAAGACGCCAAAGCACATGCTGGGTTCCGTCACCGCTGATCCCGAAATTTGCCGCATTCATCGGCGCTATTTTCTCATCCCAGACTTCCTTGCCTGATTTTTTCTGGAAAAACTCGGTGATCGAATCTCCGATGAAAAGGATGTCCATCCCGCCTTGCTGTGCCATCCGGTTATAGCTTTCGAATTTTGCCTTCCAGTCCTTTTCGTTTACCCGCAACGGGGGAAATACGCGTTCTGACGGCATCACGTATTTGCTAAGTTCAGGAATCAGTGCTTCCGCCCAGATCCGGTAGCCTTTCTCGCTCAGATGCAGGTAATCAGGGAAGATACTCTTATCCAGGCTGCCGTCCGCTTTCATCAGACGGTCGTTTATGTTCAGATAATGCACGTGATCGCTTTCGTAAGCGGCAATCAGCGTATTGAGTTCATCGTTGATTTTCCGTTTGTTATCCGGCTTTTCGCTTCTCGGAAAAACAGCATTCAGAATAATATGCGCGGCAGGAAAACGTTTTTGTAAGGTATCCGCAATCGCTTTGATGTCGGCAGCCGTTTCTTTCGGATCCTGTTCACGATGCCCGGTATTGTTCGTGCCAATCAGAAGAACGATCACTTTCGGGGATATCTTTCCGTCGATGTTACCGTTCTGCAATCGCCAAAGCACGTTTTCCGTCCGGTCACCGCCGATACCAAACTGGACGGCGCGGAACGGAGCAATCGAATCCTTCCAGACCTGCTTACCTGCCCCGCCCCATCCGGCGGTGATGGAGTCGCCGATGAAAAGAACGTCTATCGCATTGCCGTTAACGGTACCTTCCTGCGCGATTGTGTTCAGTTGCTCATTCCTGACCCTCCATGAATCCTTGTCAACGGGTTCGGGAGCAAGCGCAAAGGCGGCAGCATGAAAGCACGCAACCATTAAGACGGCGAAAACCAGCAACCGATTCGTTATTATCCGGGTTATGCGATAAGCAGACTGTTCCATGGTTAACAAAACGTAATTCCTTTATTACCATGCCGTCTAACCGCGTTGCGTTCAAGCAAGAACACCCAAAGGGTTTAAGCCATGCGGGCAATTATGCGACCGTCCCGCTTTCCAGAAAGGTTTTCATTTCAGGAATAATCTGTGCTGCGGCATCCTCCACCAGAAAATGCCCGACATGCGGGTAGACGGTAACATCAGCATCCGGAAAACGTTTGCGCCACTCGGCAAGCATATGCGGATTGCAGCAAAAATCATGCGTTCCCCAAAGAATCCGCATGGGTTTTTCCTTCAGCCTGACCAGGCCTTCCCCGATTTCCGCCAAGGTATGCCAACTGCGATGGTTCTTTCGCATCGGGACATCATTCACATAATTATACGGGGCTATACGGTTTGCCCAGTTGCGATAAGGAAAGAGGTAGCCTTCCCGCACGGCAGCGCTCATGGGTTTACACACACCCAGGCGCAAGGCAGCCAGCGAAAGTAAATTGCAGCCGCGGACAAGAAAAGACCCGATGAAAGGAATACGGAAAATAACGATGCGCTTGGGAACGTGCTTTGACAGAAAAGCGGCACTGTTCAGTACAATGATTTTACGGACACGGTCCGGATAAGCTTCCGCGACGCCCATTCCTATGGGGCCTCCCCAGTCATGGATCACCAGATCGAAGGATTTCAACCCAAGACTGTCCACCCACGCTATCGCGTTACTCACCTGGTTTTTCAGCGTGTAGGCGAAATCCTGCGGTTTATCCGAGAGTCCGCATCCCATGTTGTCCAAGGCAAGGCAACGCATGTTTCCGCGCAATGCCCTGATTGCATCCCGGTAAACAAATGACCACGTAGGACTGCCGTGAAAAAACAAAACAGCCTGTCCTTCCCCTTCATCCACATAATGCAGTTTATGCCCCGAAGGCAGCGTGTAGTAATGCGATGCGAACGGATATAATTCACGAACTGTTTCAGGCAATGTCATTGTTTGATTTTCCGGCGACGGTAAGATCCTGTTCGGAAAAGCTTTTCCCATAAGAGCAACCGTATCTTAATTTACAGGATTTTGATTCCCAGCATCAATGAACTTAACCCGCTTCCGATACCAAGCAAGGCAACATTGTCACCGGATGCAACCGCTCCGCGTTCCGCGGCAAGCGCCAAGGTAATCGGCAGGGAAACGGAACCGATGTTACCCAAAAATGCGTAGCTGGAGAAATCCTTTTCGCCGGGAATCCCGAGTGATTCGTAAAGCTGGTGATTATGGGCTTTCCCGACCTGATGGGTAATCACACGGCTGATGGCATCCAGATTCCATTGCATCAGATTCCGGAAGCGTTCCCATGCGCGCGTTGCCACGGCAATGCCGGCGGCAAGCAACTGTTCCGAATGGGTCTTCATCACCATCCTGTCGAGATTACCGTCCCCTTCGCAAAGGTGATTGCATGAGGTATCGGTTTCGACGATACCACCGATCAGTTTTGCAAAGGGTTTCCTGGCCAGGCGTTCATGGCAGAGCACGGCAGCTACAGCGCCGGAACCGATGGTCAGGTTAGCAAAGTAAGGTTTTATGCTTTTGCGCGTGATGTCCGGTTTATGCAGACGATCTATGGTTGCATGAAGAAGCGGTTGCGCATTCTCGCCGGAAACAATCAGGGCACGCTCTATCTGCCCGGATTCAATCATCGAACCTGCAACAACGATCGCATTCAGAAACCCGAGACAGGCATTCGAGAGGTCAAATATTTGCGTTTTCCCCGACAAGCCGAGCAAACGGTGAACGTAGGACGCAGTGGCCGGCTCAAGGTGATCGCGACAGACTGCGGCATGTACAAGTAAATCCATGCTGGCGCGTTCAAAGGATGATTTTTTCAGAACCGCTTCACCGGCCAGAGCACTGGCCTTGGAGGGTTCAAAATGCGGTTTCCAATGCCTGCGTTCGCGAATGCCGGTCATCAGCTCCAGGCGTCCCTTAGGAAGATGCAGGCGTTCATACACGGCCGAAAGCGCATCCTCAACACGCTCCGATGTCCAGACATCCTCGGGCAATGCATAGCCCATGCTTTCTATGACTGTGTGCTTGAATTGCATCAGATAAAAAAAAAGATAATGGCAAAAACAGGAAACCCGTCAAACGCATTAACAAAAAAAGAGAGACGGAAAAACACCGCCTGCCGTTAACCATACAGAACAATCAACGGATGCCCTCCCCTTCACTTCCGGCAATCCTTCCGTCTTTCAGTTTCCAGTTGTAAAGCGGACCGGATTTTCCTTTGGACAGTTGTTTATAAAGCCGTTTATCCTCGCGTTCCTGAAAAAGATATTCCTCTACCCCGCCTTCCTGACAGGAAAGCACCTTCATATAACCTTTATACTCGCGCGGTTTCCCGATAATGCGGTTTTTCCAGACGACCGCGGGTTCGGCAGATGCCGCTTTATTCCGCATTACGAGAAATGAGTATGGCAGACTGCGCAAATCTATTTCCAGCGTCCTGGAAAAATGCGTCCAATGGGCCTCCGTGAAGGCCTCCATCGGCGGGCGCGCAAAATGATGACACCAGTGCTGGAGGTTTTTCTCACTCAGCAATCCGCAGGCACATTGATGTGTACAAGGGGCTGTAACGTAAAAGCCTGTTTTCAGCGATTCCCTGACCTTGACAAGCCGCCGGGCAACCTCACCTGTAGCGGATTCGACCCAGAGGATTTGCCTTGCGGTTTCCAATCGCGCAAGCAATTCCTGGATCTGGGTCTCATTCAGTTCATTCAGCACGTGACTGATAAGGACGGTAGCATCGGTAAACACTCCGCTTACGGTATGTGCATCGACTATCTTTGTTTTTACGCCGGGAAAACTTTCCGTTATTTTCTGACAGGCGAATTGCTGGGCTGCCATCGCCTGGTCAAACAGGAAAAACTCGGCAGACCGGAACGCGGGGAAATGCACAAGAAAACGGCGGCTGGCAATACCGGTGCCGCAACCCCAGTCAATCACCTTGGCGGTAGCATCAAAAACACAGTTGCGGGCAAGCAATTCTTCCAGCACGGCATCCCATTTCCAACCGATACGCGCGGCAAAAGTCGCATCGTAACTGCGCAGCAGCCGCTCCGATTCCCAATACTGCTTTCCCCGCGCATCATGCAGAAAACCTTCCCGTAAAGCAGCCAGTCCTTCCCAATCAATGTCTGTTTCTTCCATCGTCTGTTCCGTCTGTGTTTAAATCATCGGTCCGGCCGCTTATTTCTCCGGTTCGGCTTCCAGCCAGATGTCCTTGTAAGGAATCCATTTCATCGGATTCGGATACCAACCCCGGACTGCCGGATGTTGCAGGTAAAGACTGCGGTAATAATAAATCGGGATCAACGGTGATCCGTCCATCAATAGGGCTTCAGCCTGTTGCAGGTATTTGTATCGTTCCGCCGGGGCAATAATCGTCTGGGACTCATCCAACAGGTCATCATAAAGCGGGTTGTTCCAGCCGGAGTGATTGTTCCCGTTATCGCTTCGGAAAATGGTCAGAAATGTTTCCGGATCATTATAGTCCCCGATCCACCCGGCCCGGCAAATATCATAAGTTTTGTTATTTCTGGCATCAAGGTAAACCTTCCAGTCCTGATTCAGCAATTCGACTTTTATATTAAGGTTTTTCTGCCACATTTGCTGAACGGCTTCTGCGATGGAGCGATGCGCATCCGAAGTATTGTAAAGGATCGTGATCACAGGAAAATCCTTTCCGTTGGGAAAACCGGCTTCAGCCAGCAATTCCTGCGCACGGACAATCCCTTCGGGCAACTGCGCTTCGGATGTGTAACCGGCCGTGTCAGGTGGCACGAAAGAATACGCCGGGGCTTGCCCGCCCCGCATGATGCCTTCGGTAATCTGGCGGCGTTCGACGGCCATGCTTAAGGCCTGGCGCACGCGTTTGTCATCCAGCGGTTTCTTTGTCGTGTTAATCAGATAGTAATAATTCCCCAGGTAGGTTTCCGAGCGCAGGAACGGGCTCTGTTCCTTGATGTAAACCTGCGCCTTTGGCGGAGGCAGGGTTTCTGTCAGATGCAATTGTCCGGTCCGGAAAGCACGTTCCTCGGTGTACACATTTTCCATCGGGAAAAACTTTATTCCGTTCAGGCGCACCTTTCCGGCATCCCAGTAATAGGGGTTTTTCTCGACCTCTATCACCTCCCAGAACCGCCACGCCTTCAGACGAAACGCACCGTTGCTGACCAAAGGCATGTGCAAGGTCCAATCGTTGCCCATGGATTCGGGATCACCGACAGCCTCGATACCGGGCAGATACACCGGAAACCAGCTGGGATGAACCAGCATGTTCAGCAAACGCGAGGTCGGATTCTCCAGCGTGATCTGCAAGGTATGTTCGTCCAAAGCCTTTACGCCCACCTCGCCAAAATCCTTGATGTTACCGTTACGGTAGGCCTTCGCGTTGACTATGGGGAAAAGCATATCCGCATATTCCGTCATCAGTTTCGGGGACAACATACGGCGGTAACTTTTTACAAAATCCTCGGCAGTCAAAGGAACGCCGTTTGACCACAGGGCATTTTCCCGCAGAAAAAAGGTATATACGGTACCATCGGGCGAAATCTCCCAGCGTTCGGCAACTCCGGGAACAGGACGGAAGGTTTTCGCGTCAAAGTTTACCAGTCCTTCAAAAAGCGCGCGCCCGACATTGGATTCGGCCAATCCGGTAACCACCTGGGGATCAATGTCCTTGGGCTCCGTTCCGTTGCCGAGCAAAAGAATCTGCTCACGCGCGGCAACGTCTGCCTGCGTCTCCCGTTTTTTGCATGCTGCCGTGAAGAGAATCATCACGGCAAACACGCCTATCCATGCCTGTGAATGCGCAATCATCAAGATGCCATTTAACCGCAAAGGCGGCAAGAAGCGCAAAGCTTTTCTGCGTTCTTTTTCATGTTTCGATCATCCATAAAATACCGGATCACCTGCTACCGTCCTTTTGTTCATCGCCGTTCCGCGGCAAAATACAGATACTGGACGTTTTCAGATTGAAACTTCCGCGCCTAAACCGTTCACTCTTCTGATTATGTCGAAACGTAAATTTTTCTGGATAGACCTGGAGATGTCGGGATTGGACCCGGAACAGGATAAGATTTTGGAAGTGGCTGTTGTCATCACAAACAAGGCGCTGGAGCCTATCCATGAATTCTCGACTGCCGTTTACCAGCCGCAGGACGTTTTGGATACAATGAACGACTGGTGCAAGGAAAACCACAGTAAAAGCGGTTTGACCGACCGTGTTCCGACAGGCATGGGAATCGAGGAACTGGACGCCCGCCTCCTTGACCTTGCCATAGAACATTTCAAAAAGAATCCCATCATCCTCTGCGGCAATTCCATTGCCCATGACCGCCGTTTCATCCTGAAGCATCTGCCGCTCTTCTCACAGAAATTGCATTACCGGATGCTGGATGTCACCTCTTTCAAGATTGTCATGCGCGATATTTTCGGCCGCGAATACCTGAAAAACAACAAGCATCTTGCCCTAGACGATGTGAAAGAATCCATTTCCGAGTTGAAATATTATATGAGCGCAATCGACCCGAACAAGCTGATGCCCATCGGTTCAGCCGGGCTGAGCGATGAGGAAAGCCCCGAAAACCACGACGACTGATTGCCGTCTTAAACAAAAGAATCCTTCCGGTTGCGTTTTTCCCCGGAAAGTATTAGCTGAATTTCAATGCCGCTCCCGACAAAGCAATGACATCCCGATTCCAGATACTGGGCTCAAGCAGCGAAGGCAATTGCGCTTACCTGGAAGCCAACGGCCTACGTATCCTTGTCGATGCCGGTTTTTCCGGAAAGAAAACACTGGAAATGCTGGAAAAAATCGGAGTCTCCATTGAACAGATCGATGCGGTTTTTCTCACCCATGACCATTGCGACCACGCCCAGGGCGTACGCGGCCTTGCTCAGTTTTCCCATCTGAAGTTCTTTGCGAACCGTGATACGGTCCGCGCCGTGGAGAAAACCATACAGCGCAGCGTCAACTGGCAGGTTTTTGAATCGGGAAAAAACTTCCAGTTCGACGGCATCACGGTGGAAACGCTCAAGTTACCGCATGACGCCTATGACCCGGTCGGTTACATTTTCCGTTGGGGAAAAGAGGATCTCTTTTCATCGGAAGGCAGCGTTGCGTGGATGCAGGACTTGGGGTATGTCACGAACGAACTTAAACGGAAAATCAGCGACATCCGGATCATTGCCATAGAATCCAATCATGACCTGGAAATGCTCGATGCGGATAAAAAGCGTCCATGGCGGACCAAGGAGCGCATCCGGGGACGCATGGGACACCTGAACAACGGTGACATTGTCAACCTCTTTTCCGAAACCGATACAAGCCGGATCTCCCACGTGCTTCTGACACACCTCAGCCGCGACTGCAATTGCCCCCAATTACTCAGCCGGCAGCTTCAGAACATAAAGCAGGACAAAGCGCTTCCCAAATTCCACATTATCGACCCCGGGGCAAGAATCGTTCCTCCGCTTTTCTTTTAAAACAGAACTCCATAAAATGGTTATGGAGGTACTTATCCATAAAAAAGCCCATCGTTTCTGATGGGCGTTAAAGTCGGAGGTAACTTATTTTCGCTTTCTGCGTACCAGTACGGATGTTACCGCCGTGATACCCAATAATCCTGCATAGGATGAAGGTTCAGGTATAGGCGTAAAACCCGTGCCTCCCAGCCAGGTGGCTATATTACGGGCCAACCGGTCATTATCATCGTTATTGATATAACTGGATGAAAGCGCATTGATATCGAGGAACAAAAGGAAATTATCAGCGTTACCCCACAGACTCATTGAATTATCACTCACCAAGGCATGTCCGCTTGATCCGTTAGGCGATACTCTGCCGGGCGAACCGAAACGCACATTGTAAACACCTTCCGTGATCAAAGGACAATAATCCGAAATAACAGACTGATTGTTACTTCCCGATCCGGTATAGCTTCCTCCAAGCAATGTTGCCAATTGACTGTTTGTATTCGCCCAGCTACTATGCTCACCGAAAACGAGCACGCGAGTATTACTATTCAAAAGATTACTGAGCGCATTCAATTCCGCCTGGTTGTAGGAATAACCGCCAACGGATACATTAACGATGACTGCATCCGAATCCCCGATTGCATAGCTCCCCAACGAACCGGTTGTCAGCATTGAACCGGTAGCATCCAGATACCCTTTCAATTTGGAAACACTGCTACCGCCAGGCAAAAGATTATGTTCCTCGCTGGTAAGCCGTTGTACCGGATCAAGAATCTGAATGGTCCATGCCCCGGCACAAAGCGGTGACAAAAACGAGACCAATCCTATTACAAAAAATACGTTCGGTGAACGATATACCGATCTGTCAGTTTTCATAAAAATAATGCTTATTAAAGATCCATAGTATGAATAATCAATAACTATCATTTTGCAAATATTATTTTCAACCAATTTCACACACAATAAAACCCACTTAACAAGTGGGTTTTATTGTTTACCGGAAAAATGTATTGTTTTGTTTACTTCACAGTAACTTTCACCGCCGGGGAAATAAGCATGACCTTTCCGCTTTCGCTGTTCCAGGTGTATGTGGCCCTGATAGTATATTCGCCCGGCTTTATCCAGTAGTTGGATTCGGTCTGACTGCGCATACCGCCGTTGAGGTTTTTTACATACCAGCTTGTTTCCTCACCCGGCTTTAACGTATAGGATGTTCCCGTGCGGTATTCCATCGTCATAGGCATAAGATTCGTGACTTTGACGGCTCCCGGTCCCTTTACATCATAGCTAAGCTGCACGCTGTCATTGTTCGGCAAATAGAAGCTAACGGACTTATTGGACGTATTTTTGAAAACCAGATTTCCTGCAATCTCCGGAGATTCAAACGGGTTTTTCCCTTTGTTCGGTTCGCCCTTAGCGGCTTTTTCCGCCATATCCCTGAATCCCTGATTATCGTATTGTTTCGGCAAAACATAGGCGGAGGTTCCCAATACCAACTTCATTTCCAGACCGTTCGCTGATTTCCCTTCCTCCGTCTTTGTTTGGGCAGAAGCAGATTTGGCAGTGCTTTTGGCGTTACTATTCGATGCGCATGCCGCAAAAAAACAGGCGGCCGGCAACAACAGAAGTGCTAATAGTTTTTTCATAATTTGTTTAAGTTACGGAGAAACATTAAACCTGATTTATTCACGGGGAACAACTGCAAATTCCTCTAAAAACTATGTGACAAATAGCAAATGCCATTCCGTAACGCTCATATCAACACGCGCTCAGCCTTCCAGCTGCTTCTGGCGTTCCTCCAGAAAACTCCAACGTTCAAAAAGTTGCTCATGTTCGGTTTCGATTTCGCTTAAACGGCGCTGTGCTGCTTTTACTTTTTCCGGATCGCTTTTCAGAAAATCAGGATCAGCCAGTTTTTCCACCAGATCGCCCTGCTCTTTTTCCAGGCCATCAATCTTCGACGGAATGTTCTCAAGTTCCGCCCGCTCACGATTCGTGAATTTTTCTCGCTTCACGGTGACCGATAATTTCTTTTCAGGCTTTGTTGCTGCGACGGTAACATCATTCGCCGTCTTTGCCTCCTGCTGTTTCCGGTAACGTTCCCAGTCATCGTAACCGCCGACAAGCTCAACGATATGACCGCCTTCCTCAAAACAAAACACCCCGGTAACAATATTATTCAGAAAAGTCCTGTCGTGGGAAACAAGAAGAATCGTCCCGTCAAAATCAACCAATGTCGATTCAAGCAGTTCCAGGGTTTCAGCATCAAGGTCATTGGTCGGTTCATCCAGCACCAGAACATTTGCAGGCTTCGTAAACAGCATGGCCAGTAAAAGACGATTCCGCTCACCACCGGACAACATGCTGACTTCCCCGCGAATCTGTTCGGGAGAGAAAAGAAAATCCTGCAAATAACCGATAATATTTCTTTTCTGCCCATTCACCGTCACAAAGTCATTTCCCTCGCCGACGATATCGCAGAGTCGTGATTTTGGATCCAGCTGCCGGCGCAACTGGTCAAAGTAAGCGATCTGCAGACTGGTTCCGTGTTCCACGGTTCCCTTGTCCGGCTTGTATTTTCCTAGCAGAATGTTCAGCAAGGTGGTTTTGCCCACGCCATTTCGCCCGATAATGCCAATCTTGTCTCCGCGGTAAATCGTCGTAGAAAAATCATTGATCAATACTCTTCCGTCAAAACCGGCAGTCACCCCGGCCACATCCATCACCTTCTGCCCGCTGAGTTCGGCATCCTGCACATTCAGGTTTACCTGCCCGACACGGGAACGGCGTTCACGGCGGACCGAACGCAGTTTTTCCAGCGCCCGCACACGGCCTTCATTCCGTGTCCTGCGCGCCTTTATACCCTGCCGTATCCAGACTTCTTCCTGCGCAAGTTTCTTGTCAAACAGCGCCTGTTGCTGTTCCTCGACGCGATAGAATTCCTCGCGCCGTTCTGTAAATGTTCTGTAATCGCAGTCAAAGGAAACCAGGCGCCCGCGATCCACCTCAACAACACGCGTTGCCAACGATTGCAAAAAAGCGCGATCGTGGGAAACAAAGACCAGAGTCTTGCCGCAATTTTTCAAAAAATTTTCCAGCCAAATGACCGAGTCCAGATCCAGGTGATTCGTCGGCTCATCAAGAATCAACACGTCAGGATTACCGACCAATCCCTTGCCGAGCAACACCCGGCGCTTCAATCCGGCCGACAGCCGGGAAACATCCGAATCGCCGTTCAGCTCCAAGCGTTCAATGGTTTCGGAAACCAATGGTTCATCCGCCCATGCTCCCGTCTCATCCAATAAATGCAGGACATGATCAAATGCCTTTTGCTCTTCGACGGAATGATCACCCTCTATTTTGGGCAGGAGTTCATGGTAGCGTCCGAGCAAAGTACCTTTTTTGCCCAGGCCCGAAGCAACTACCGAATAGACGCTCCCATGCAAATCCACAGGGACTTCCTGCGGCAGGTAGGCCACAGTGGTTTGCCGCGCGCGCTCGACCAGACCCTTATCAGCAGGAATGATACCGGCAATGATCTTCATCAGGCTTGTTTTTCCGCTGCCATTCCTGCCGACAATGGCAAGCCTGTCATCCTTATGGATGTAAAGCTCGACTCCTTCCAATAAAGGATGCACGCCATATTTCAAATGGACACTGTTCAGAGAAATCAGATTCATAAAAGCACTCGGCTGAATATTTCCGGGACACAGACTTTCAGGGTAACACTCATAGCCTGAAGCCTTCGAAGGTCGATACCAGTTTTGTC
Organism: Opitutales bacterium; assembly: GCA_031552815.1. Taxonomy (GTDB): domain Bacteria; phylum Verrucomicrobiota; class Verrucomicrobiia; order Opitutales; family JAVBMG01; genus JAVBMG01. Next base: position 68,539 of record JAVBMG010000007.1, on the reverse strand, counting down.
GGGACCTGAGCAATCACATAAACACCGTCATCCCTGAGCTCCTCGGAAAGGACATAGGCATGTTCGTAAAGCACATGAAGCAGATCATAACGGGCATGCGGCAATAAGAGTTTCATTTCCGGATGCTTGTTCCTCAAAAGTTCTTCCATGCGCGCAAGCAGGCAATCGATTCCCTGCCCGGTTCGGACACTGATCACGCACGCTTCCGGAAAATCCTTTTTAAGCGAAGCAATGATCAAGGGATCCTCCACCTTGTCGCACTTGTTCAGTACCGTGATGATGCTTTTTTCCTTGGCTCCCAATTCTTTCAGGACTTCCAGCGTGGTAGCATGGTGAGCCATGATGTCCGGATTATTGACATCAAGGACATGAATCAGGAAATCCGCAACCACCGCTTCCTCCAGCGTGGCCTTGAAAGCATTCACCAGGGTATGCGGCAGCTTGCGCACGAATCCGACCGTATCGGTCAGCAGCAAGACCTGCCTGTTGGGTAAAACCAGTTTCCGTGTGGTCGGATCAAGCGTGGCAAAGAGCTTATCCTCCACAAGCACCTGCGCCCCGGTGAGTTTGCGCAAGAGTGACGACTTGCCTGCATTCGTATAGCCGACTATGGCTGCCGAAGGCAACGGTACCTTCATACGCTTCTTGCGCTGGACATCACGGTGCTGAACAACTTCTTCCAGTTCCCGTTTCACCTTTGCGATACGGTCACGCGTCATGCGCTGGTCTAGCTCAAGCTGCGTTTCCCCCGCATCGCGCTGAACCGCTCCGCCCCCGCGCTGACGGTCAAGGTGACCCCAAGCACGTTTCAGACGCGGCAAATTATACTCCAGGCGGGCCAACTCCACCTGCAAGGCAGCCTCCTTCGTATGCGCCCGGCGCGCGAAAATATCCAGGATCACTTCCTGCCGGTCGATAACCAGCACACCCGGCGCTTCCTCCTCCCAACTGCGCTGCTGCGCAGGAGACAATTGTTCGTCAAAGATAATTACGTCCGCAGCCACCGCTTTGGAAGCCTCAATAATCTCGGACACCTTTCCCGAACCGAGCAGGAAGCGCGGTGTCGGCTCACGCAAAACGGCAATGGTTTTTCCGACAATCGGGATGCCCAAGGTATTAACCAACTCTTCCAACTCGAGCAAAAGATGCTCCGTCTGTTCACTGTTCTGTCCCTGTTTCTGCACTCCCACAAGGAATGCGCGTTCAACCACATTGGGTTTTTCTTTGACATCAATCATAGTTTTTCAGGAAAGAAGAAAATAGAGGATAGCGAAAGGAAGCGAATGACAAAAATCCTGCGGCACGCGCTCGATCACGGTAGCATGAAAATCCTGATTTGCTGTCACGCATAGAATATTTACCGAACAGATTAGAGTGAATGATACCATTCACGATATGCAAGCGGTACAATCATTTCTTCCAGCTGATCCGCAAAGGTCTGCTGCTGGGTTTTCAACTTGCCGCTCAACGGACTGCTCAGCATGGATAAATTCTTCTGTCGTCCGCCGTTCGGATAAACGGCATCCACGGTAGTCGCAGCAATCAAGTCCTCCGGCAGATTAAAAAACTCAAGGATTGCTTTGCCCATCGCATAGCGGCTGATGGTTTCCTTGCCAGACCAATGAAAAATCCCGGACAGATTCGAACGCTCGCAGAGCTCAGTCACCACTTCAGCCAGGTTTTCAACCGAACACGGACTGCGCATCTCGTCCGTAAATAACTGAGGAACCTGACCGGACGCCCATTGCCTGAACAAGTTCTCATGCAGACTGCGGTTTCCGCGCAAGCTGTTTCCTGTCAGCAAAGGGACCCGCAAGACGACCGAACTTTCCGCGGCTGCGGCAAGCACAGCCTTCTCCGCTTCCAGCTTTTGTTTTCCGTAACGATTGACCGGATTCGGCATGTCGCTCGTCTGGTAATCGCCTTTTTTTCCGTCAAATACCATGTCTGTCGAAATATGAATAAAGCGGCCGCTCACATGATGCACTAATTCCGCAATACTCTGCGGCATGTACACATTCATCCGCTGAGCGGATTCCGGATCGACATCAACCGCAGCCGGAACCGCTATCGCGGCAGCATTCACGACCGCATCGGGAAAATGATTCAGCAGAAACATGCGCAACCCATCCAGGTCTGACAAATCCATCCTGCGGGATTCCACACGCGAATCAAACCCGGGATCCAGGCTGCCGTAAACCGCCGTGACCTTGCACCCACGCGCTGCCAGCGATTGGACACAAGCATAACCCAAAAGACCTGATGCTCCTAAAACGACTACTTTCATGCTACCGTCAAAAATGGCAACTAAGCGTATGCTGGCAACCGTTAAATGCTAACCGGTGAAACAAGCTTTTACCATTCCGACTATCACCAAAGAATCTTTTGCTTTGTTTAAAAATTTTCTTGGCAATTGCCTAATACATGTTACCGTCTCTGTTTCTTTGTTGGTGGGATACTCAAGCGGCCAACGAGGGCAGACTGTAAATCTGCTGACAATTGTCTACACAGGTTCGAATCCTGTTCCCACCACCACTACTTTTGAAAGTCCGATAAACTTAGGTTTATCGGACTTTTTTAATTCTGCTTTGGAAGTATCTAAAGATAAGGGATGCAGAGGAATAGATCGATATTATGGTCAGATTTATTTACTCGTTTTTTAGTATAAAGTGTATAACAAAGAAGATCGATATGTTGTAAAAAAAACGTAGTTCCGCATTTGATTCACCCAATGGTATTTCAAACGAAAAATCAGAAGACCAATTCAAGCGCAATACACCCCCATATTACTTGATGATTTCCATTCGAAATATCGGAGACATACAAAGGAATCACAGACACTGAACATAAAATAAAATGAAAACAATCAATCTTATCATTATAATTTTAATCATGACAATTACTGCTAGCTTTCATACGAAAGCTGCCCCACCTGATTTTAACTTCAGTTTTGAACAGGAAAAAGATGGCAATCCAATCGGTTGGAAAAGTTTTGGCAGTTCAGCTTACTCAATGTATTTAGATTCAACTACGGTTAAAGACGGGAAATTTTCCGCAGTAATCGAATATAAAGAAGGAACACCGAATTCCAAAAGATGCGAATTTGTACTGCCCGACAATTATGCAGGAAAACAAATTACTTTGTCCGGGTTCATTAAAACCGAGAATGTAACAGAAGGATTTGCCGGACTATGGATCCGATTCGATCCGGAAATAGCTGCCCAATATACGAGGATTACAGGCACTACGGAATGGACACGATATGAAATTAAACTGCCTATGAATCCGATGGAAACAGAACGAATTGTGATTGGTGGTTTATTGGTTGGAAAAGGAAAAATGTTCTTGGATAACTTAGCGGTTACGATTGACGGAAAGGATATTGCAGAGGCAAGCATTTTTGAAAAACCCTTGGCAAAAAAAGATAAAGCGTTTGATAATGGATCGGCGATTGTTTTCCCTCCGCTCAATGATCAGTTGATCGCCAACTTGGAGTTGTTAGGTAAATTGTGGGGCTTTCTCAAGTACCACCATCCCGAGGTTGGAAAAGGTAATTATAACTGGGATTATGAATTATTCCGCATGCTTCCGACTTACTTAAAAACACAGGATAATAACGATCGAGACAATGTACTTCTTAACTGGATAAACAGATATGGTGACATCCCCACAAATACCACCATAGAAGAAACGCCCTCCGATGTTTTCCTAAAGCCAGATCTGTCATGGGTGGAAAACTACAATGTAAATGATAAGCTGAAAAAGAAGATTCAGGAAATTTATCTCAATAGACATCAAGGAGAGCATTATTATATAAATTTAGGCCTCCTCGTTGCCGGAAATCCTGAGTGTCTAAATGAAGCACGATATAGCCAAATGCGTTATCCCGATGCCGGATTTCGATTGTTAGCCCTCTATCGGTATTGGAACATCATACAGTATTTTTTCCCAAGCAAATACATGACAGATAAAAATTGGGGTATTGTTCTCAAAGAATACATCCCCAAATTTATTTCTGCCAAGAATGAATTGGAATATCAATTGACAACTATTCAAATCATCGGGGATATCAATGATACTCACGCTACGCTCATTGGTGGAGATAAAATCCGCGAATTCAGGGGCAATAACTATGCTCCGTTCAGAGTGCAATTTATCGAAAAAAAGTTAGTAGTAACCGATTACTATAACCCCGAATTAAAAGAGTCCTCGTTTCCCGAAGTGGGTGATATCATTACACATATCAATGGAGAATCTGTCGAATCTGTCGTTGAAAAAGTGAAAACATATTATCCTGCATCGAATGAAGCCGCAAGACTACGGGACATTTCGCCTAACTTGCTGCGCTCTAACAGTAATACTATGGACATCCAATATCTTTCCGCAGGACAAACAGAACAAAAGAAACTGTCTCTTTATGACCGAAGCCGTTTAAATATTTACGATCATTTCAAAGTGAACAAGAGTGAAAAATACTATACACTTCTGGACGGAAATATCGGCTATGTTACCTTAGCGGCTATCAAAAATAAGGATGTTCCCGCAATTAAGGAATCATTCAAAAACACAAAAGGTATCATTATTGATATTCGTAATTATCCGTTAGTACCTGTAATAGATACATTAGTTCCTTATTTTGTTTCAAAACCTACTCCATTTGTAAAATTCACGGTCGGAAATATCAACAATCCGGGAGAATTTATATCTGTTCCCGGTGAAATTATTTCCCCAAGTGACCAAACCTACCAGGGAAAGTTGGTGGTGCTTGTTAATGAATTTACACAAAGTAATGGTGAATACACTGCCATGGCGCTTAGAGCAGGCAACAATACCACCATTATAGGCAGCACAACCGCCGGTGCCGATGGCAATATAGCATTCATACATTTACCGGGAGGATTAGCGACGGCGTTTTCAGCACTGGGGATTTATTACCCTGACGGAAAAGAAACACAACGGGTTGGGATTATTCCGGATGTAAAAGTTGAGCCAACAATAAGCGGGATTAAACAAGGGACTGATGAAGTGCTTGAAAAAGCAATGGAAATAATCAGAAATAATTAGTTTAAAGCCCGATAATGACTATTTATCGGGCTTTTTGTTTTTAAAACAAATCGTTAACCTTATCGTCTCCTTCTGCGAATCAGGCTTACGCACAGGATTCCGCAGCTGAGCGCCAATGTGTAACTGGACGGTTCGGGTACTGCCATGGGGACGGCGATCAACCAGACCCCGTCATTGCCGTAATTGATGCGGAAGTCGAGTCCGCTTTCCTCAAAAACAATACTCTCATTGGAAAACAGTCCGCTTACAGCGCTGTCTGTCTGCACAATATGGAAGCGATCATTGGCATTGATTTGGGCAAGATCCAATAAGTTGAGTTCGAGTTCCGCACCTTCCAAGGCAACGTTACCGTTCAGCACTTTGATAAAGTCATAACTATTCACATCAAGAATATCGATGGAAAGCTTCGCGGTCGACTTCAGCGTGACCGCTCCGGATAAAGTCAGTGAAGCCATGCGTTCCGCATTCGTGATGCTTTGTGAACTTTCCGTGAAAACCGCAGCATCGGGACTGATTATCCCCGAAACAACAAAACCTTTTTCCGCGGCAATGCTACCGCCGCCGGCGAGCATGGCGTCATTTTCTACCGTAAAGACAGACCCGGGCGTACCGGTTTCCGCATTTTCATTTCCCGCGGTTGAAAACCCGGCTCCTCTGACAACACGGAATGCTCCCGACTTAACCGAAACACTCCCGCCTGTCATGCCGGTCTGGTTTAATACGTTCTGACCTGAAAACTGAACGAATCCGCTTCCTGTTTTCTCCAAACGATTGTTACCATATTGAGCATTTCCCTCCTTATGGACCGAAATCGGATCATTGAAAAAGATATTTCCCGCACCCGTCAGCATCAACTGTGTATTGCGCATGGAAACCGCACTTGCCGTTCCCGTCACAATGCTTCCATTGACAACTGCATTGCTCAAATTCCCGGAGAAAACGATGTCTCCGCCGGTAGCATTCAGGGTCAATGTAGCAACATTGACCGCGTTGATACTGATGGCTCCGCCTTCCTTCCCTGCGTAATTCCCCTGAAAAACGGTATTTCCGGAAATTGTGACATTTCCCGGTGAATAGATAGCACCTCCAAAAGAACTTGCGCCATTACCGGTAAAACGGTTTTCTCCGCCGGAAAACAAAACCTCCGATCCGCCACTGATTACCCCGCCTGAAACCGCCGTATTTCCGGAGAATGTATTCGTTCCTCCTTCGATTTTCACAGTCGTCGAAGCATAGATGGCCCCGCCGTTACCGGAAGTCGCTTTATTATCTTTAAACGTATTGGTACCGCCGCTTAATGATACCATACTAGTGCCGCTCCCGCTGTAAATAGCGCCACCGGAAAGCGCGGCAATATTTCCTGAAAATTCATTGCTTCCTCCGAAAATCAGGACTTTGCTTCCGTCGTTACCGACGGCAATGACTCCGCCGGAGATCGTAGCAGTATTTCCGGAAAACACGTTGGTTCCTCCTGTTATGGAAACAAAATAATCGGCTCCGTTTCCAATGGAAATCACCCCGCCTGTCGTGGCTTTATTCCCCGTAAATGTGTTGTTCCCGCTGGTGAATGTGGCTTTTGACGCAGTAATCGCCCCGCCAAGCCTTGATTCATTTCCCGTAAACCGGTTCGTTCCTCCGGAAAACCAAAGGTTGGTTGTATGGAGCGCCCCGCCGGAACCACTGGCTACAACGTAATTATTGGTGAATGTATTGGTTCCGCCCGAAAACGTGATCGTCGTGCCGCGAATAGCACCCCCATAGCCGGCCGTACCCTCACTACCAACCATGTTTCCGGTAAATGTATTCTTCGTATTGTCACCGGAAAGTGTAACGTTCACACCATAAATAGCCCCGCCGGAACCACTGGCGTTTTTCGTGAAAATATTTTCACCACCGGAAAGTTTGACATTGGTACCGCCTCGGATTGCTCCCCCATAGGAAAGAGCTACGGATTTATTGCCCGTAAACGTATTGGTTCCTCCCGAAAGCTCAACGGATGTTGTTCCCTGAATGGCACCCCCATACAAAGAATTCACATAATTATCCGTAAAGGTATTGCTTCCGCCGGAAAGCAATACATTCGTCCCATAAATGGCTCCGCCCCCGGAGTTTGAGAAATTCTCCTCGAATAAATTGCTTCCTCCCGCAAGTTCAATGCTGGCTCCATAAATGGCTCCGCCGAAATCATGCGACGCGCTGTTATTCGAAAATTTCAATGTTCCCGTGCTGTCAACAGAACCGAGTATGATCTTGGAACCGGAACCGCCGTTAATCATGCCACCTGTGGCAGCGGAAAAGTTTTTGAAAGAAAACATTTCCCCTTCAATCGCGCGGATAGTCAGCGTTTTATTTGCCGACAAGTTAAGGAAAGCACCGGATACGGATTCAACTGTTCCCTTGCCCCAAAATGTCGCGTTGGCATTCAGCAAAATCGCCTGTGTCAGCGTATTATCATCATTTAACAACGTAATAGTATCCCCGTTGGCAAGAACCACACTTTGACGTAAGTCTTCAAATGTGGTGTATCTGCTTCCTCCGGTTACCTGAGAATTATCAACTGTATAGTCAGCGGCAAATGCCTTGCCGGCTCCAAAGTCAGAAATGGCACCCAAGCTTGCCGTCAATAAAGCAACACAAACGGTTGAACGAAAAGTTTTTCTTATTCTCATAGACTTGTTATACAGATGGTTTGCAATAACAATACGACAACAGCCTAATTTCGCAATACAAAATAAGGTTAAATGATAAATCGAAAATAAAAGTACTATAATTTATAACGAATATAAATGATAGGCATAATAACAAATGGAAATAAGCATTATGAAATAATAAGGATTAAATAATAAACCTCATACACGTCATACCTGAAACGAAATCAATATTACCGAAAACTCATTGGTATTTACATCCTTACCGTAATGCAAATACTTATTCGTCCTGTCACTTTTTCTTTTCGACACAAAAAAAAAGACCGGCAAATACATTTTACACCCAGTTAAACAGCAAAACCTCAGGATACGAATTATCTAGTAAAAACCTAACAAAGCTCTAAAAAGAAAAAGCTGTCATTCACGCGACTTCTGTTTTCTCTGCCTGCGCAAAGGTATAGAAAGTAACATGGTCAAAGCGAAAAGCATGGTATAAGCAGACGACTCCGGTATAGGCGTAGCACCACTGAGCCAGGCGGCCAGATTATTGGCAAAAACCTTGTTATCAGCCCTATTGATATAATCATTGGATAATAGGTTCACATCCAGCAAGGTAAGGAAATTCCTGTTTGTTCCCCATAAGGTTATCGAATCGTTCTGCGACAGAGCAAGACCATTTCCGTTTGCAGCAATATACCCCGGAGCTGCGAATTCAAACGAAGTCACACCATCAGTCAACAACGGATAGCCATTGATGGCTTGCTGATCATTTGCATAATAAGGTAATGTGTAATAGTTACCGCCAAGCAAAGTAGCCAATTGATTATCGCTATTTGCCCAACCACTATGCTCACCGAACACCAACACCTGGACATTACTGTTCAGAAGACTGCTTAAAACAGAAAGTTCAGCGGCGGAATAATAATAGCTGCTTTCCGGACAATTCACAATCACCGCGTCCGAGTCATTAAGCTGGTAACTTGCCATGCTGCCTGTTGCCAGTACAGCACCGGTATTCAGTAAACACTGCGTAAATTGAGTATCGGAACCACCGTTATACGGGCTATAGCTTCCACCTGCAACAAGCGAACCAGGATTAAGCACCTGAATCGTCCAGGCATTAAGATACGGCGATGAAAGTAGGGTTATGCCCACAATAAATGTCTTCAATACACGACTTTGCATTGGCTTGGTTTTCATAATGTATCCTCAAGTAATAAACGATAATTCACGGCAAGGATAAGACAGAAATGAAGTCCTGCAATACAAAATTACCACTGTATCATCAGCAATGAGCGATGCTTCAAGAACTAAATAGTCTTAGAAAACTGCGTGTTTCCTGCGTTCAGATAGGCGTCAAAAACCATCGCAATATTCCGGATGAAGAAACGGCCTGCTTCGCTAACACGCAATCCGGATTCGGAAACGGAAACAAGTTTATCCTCAATCATAGGAGTGAGCATGGATAATTCCTTTGAAAAATGCTTGCGCACATCCAGGCCAAACAACGCAGACAGTTTTGCAAATGAACAGCCCATATTACACATGATTTCGGAAATAACGCGCTGACGGATTTTATCTTCCTGCGTCAGGATATATCCGCGTTCAACAGGAAATTGCCCTGCCTCTAAAGCGGCAGCATACGTCCGCAAATCCTTCACGTTCTGACGGTAGCATGCGGTATTCTGAGAAATAGCAGAAATCCCGAAACCAATGATTTCATTGCCTGCCCGCGTACTATATCCCTGGAAATTTCTCTGAAGCGTACCCTGCCTCTGAGCGATGAACAACTCGTCATCCTTCTTCGCAAAATGGTCCATGCCGACATTATAATAACCGGCCTCCCCTAATTTATCGGTGACCAGTTTCAACAAGGCCATCTTGTCCTTGGGTGTTGGCATGACTGCCCGTTCCAGCATTTTCTGGGCGGGTTTCATCCAAGGCACATGGGCATAACTGAAAACGGCAAACCGATCCGGACTCAGCTCCAGCACCTGCTCAATGGTCCGGCTGAAACTGGCCTCTGTCTGCCCCGGAAGCCCATAAATCAAATCGACATTGATCGAGTGGTATCCATGCTTGCGAAGCCATGCGGCCGCCTGAAGATTCAGCGCGTGCGGCTGAATGCGGTTTATGCTTTTCTGGACGGTAGGATCGCAATCCTGAACGCCAAAGGATGCACGGTTAAAACCGTTTCCGCGAAACGCCTCCACCTGCTCTTCCGTCAGCTTGCGAGGATCCAGTTCAACACTGATTTCGGCCTTTTCGGCAAAATGGAAGTGCTTCCGGATGCTACCGCCAAGCCGATCTATCTGTTTTGGTGTCAGAAAATTCGGGCTTCCACCCCCAAAAGCCATTTGCCCGACTTTCCGTGACGGATGAACCTGCGACAGCATAAGGGCGATTTCCTTTTCCAGCAAAGCGATGTACTGATCAGCGCGTTCATGATTTTGCGTGATAATCGTATGGCATCCGCAAAACCAGCATTGGCTGGGGCAAAACGGGATGTGGAAATAAAGTGACAGGTCCGAGTTATCCGCTTTGTCGGGTAAAACAGCACTAATATCAGCAAGCGCATGAAACTGGGGCGCTGTCGGATAAGACGTATAACGCGGCCCGGGCCGGTTATACTTTTCCACTAATGAGAAATCTAACGTCATATTTCTGTATCCGTAACAGCCGGTTATTTCTCCTTTGACTTTTTGTTCGGAAGAAACGGTTTCTCAAAGGCTTCGTAAAAATCATAACCCGGAGAAAAATCCTCAATGTGGTCTTCATTTGTTTTCCCCAAAAGCTTATAATCAATCATCTTGAAAACGATCTTCCCGAAATCGATACATTCATGAATGCCCCATTGATTCAAAACGGTTTTTGCCATCGGCCCGTACTGGTCAATGGCAAACTCTCGCACTCCCTCAATCAGCTCCTGACCGCTCACGTGATGCGACGAACGTTCATCCCCGGAATCGGAGATTTTTTTCACAGTAAAATCCAAGGCCTTACGCATAAAATGGTAAGCCATTTTTTCGTAACGGCTGTCTTCCGAATAAATGAGGTCGATTACCTGATTCTGGTCTGACATGGCGATTGACTTACAGCATTGGGTTGAAAGCGAACATCAACCCAGCAATCGGGTCATGATCTGATCCACAATGGCAGGATTCGCTTTCCCTTTCGTGGCCTTCATGATCTTACCCTTGATGGAATTAATCGCCTTTACGTTGCCGGAACGGTATTGTTCAACGGCAGCGGGATCGGAATCAATGGCTTCCCTGATGATTTTTTCGAGCTCCCCGCTGTCCGATGTTTGTGCGAGTCCTTTTTCCTCGACTATCTTTTCCGGCATGCTACCGCTCGTGAACATTTCTGAGAAAACGTCCTTGGCCATCTGTTTGGAAAGCACGCCTTGATCAATCAGTTTCACCAATGAGGCCACATGTCCGGGCCGTACCCTGCTTTCTTCCAGAGGAAGACTACCGGTTTCGCTGGCGCCAAAAAGCTCGCGCAATAAATCATTAATGATGATATTGGCGGTAGCTTGGGCATTTCCGCAGAGTTGGTAAGCTTCCTCGAAAAACTCGCTCAGTTTCCGATCCGGGCAAAGAACGGATGTTACCGTATAGGGCAAGTTGAGTTGCTCCATATAACGGCGTTGACGCTCATAAGAGCGTTCCGGCATACCGATACGGATTTTTTCGACTTCTTCGCGCGGCAAGCGCACTGGCATCAGGTCAGGATCGGGAAAATAACGGTAATCGTGCGCATCCTCCTTGTCTCGCATTGCTGTTGTCACGCCTGATTCCGCATTCCAGCGGCGTGTCTGCTGATTCACGGTTCCACCACCGTTGATTACATTGATCTGGCGCTTTATCTCATACTGGATGGCATCGCGGACACCGGAAATACTGTTCAGATTCTTCATCTCGGTACGGGTGCCGAGCTTATCCGAACCTTTAGGCCGCACGGATACGTTTGCGTCGCAACGCATTTGCCCTTTCTCCATATCGCAATCGGAGACACCGGCCGCAACCAGGGTCATACGAACGGAATTCAAGAATGCTACCGCCTCCTCTGCCGAATGAATAGCCGGTAGCGTCACCAATTCGGCCAGTGCGGAACCTGCCCGATTATAATCAACCAGACTGTCACCGGAAAAATGCGTCAGCTTACCGACATCTTCTTCAAGGTGAATATGATGAATACCGATGTATTTATGTTCGCCCATCACATTACGCGAGCTTCCGGGAAGTTCTATTTCCACTTTTCCGCCAATGCAGATCGGCTGCGCATTCTGGGTCAATTGGTAGTTTTTGGGACTGTCCGGATAAAAATAACTTTTACGGTCCCATGAACAGACATCGGCAATGCGGCAATCAAAAGATAAACCCATGCGAACCATCTGGAGAATAGCTTCCTGATTCAATACGGGCAATGCACCGGGCAATGCCATGACAACGGGATTGGTCAAGGTATTCGGTTCCTGCCCGTATCCATATGGCACACGCGTAAATATTTTAGTACGTGTTTTCAGCTGAATGTGAACTTCCAATCCTATGACTGCTTCAAATTCCATAACGTATTCGTTTTTAAATGTTTTTATTCGCCTGAATTTTCATGCTGAAAAATCAGAGCTCGGGATAGTGGGTTTTAATATCGTGAGCAGCTTCAAATGCTGCCGCCAATTGAAGCAAGGTAGCTTCATCAAACGGTTTTCCGATCAGCTGCATGCCTATCGGCAGCCTGTTTCCGTCAAAACCGCAAGGTACCGACATACCGGGTAACCCGGCCAGATTTACGGACAAGGTAAACTTATCGTTCAGATAATTCTGCAACGGATCGCCCGTCGAACCGAACGGCATAGCGGTTGTCGATGCTACCGGCTCAATAATGACATCCACCTCCTCAAAAGCTTTTGCGAAATCATCACGGATCAGACGGCGCACTTTTTGCGCACGCAAATAATAGGCGTCATAAAATCCGCTGGAAAGCACATAGGTGCCGAGCATAATGCGGCGTTTTACTTCCGCCCCGAATCCCTCGCCCCGTGATTTGCTGTAAACATCAATCGCATCGGTCGCACGCTGACTGCGCAATCCGTAGCGGATACCGTCTATCGGGGAAAGGTTTGACGAACCTTCCGCCATTGAAATCACGTAATACACCGGGATGCAGAGATCGCAATGCGGCAGGGAAACTTCCTTTACTTCACACCCCTGTGATTTGTAGTAATCCACCGCTGCCATGATTTTTTCTTTGATAAGCGGATCAAGGTTGTCGGTGAACACTTCTTTCGGCAAACCGATCTTCAAACCCGTAATGGGTGTTTTCAGCTTTCCCGAAAAATCAGGAATGCTTTCGGGATTGCTGGAAGAATCCCGGTGATCCTCACCTGCGATGGCCTGCAACAAAATGGCCACATCCTCAGCACAACGACCAATCGGCCCGATTTGATCCAATGAAGACGATAAGGCTGCCACCCCATAACGGCTCACCCGTCCGTAGGTTGGCTTCAAGCCGACAACACCGCAAAACGATGCCGGCTGCCTGATGCTGCCGCCGGTATCACTCCCAAGCGAAAGCGGACAAAAACCTGATGCTACCGCGGCCGCACTGCCACCGCTGCTGCCACCGGGAACATGCTTCAGATTCCATGGGTTTGCTGTCTTTTTGAAAGCAGATGTTTCGGTGCTGGAACCCATCGCAAACTCATCCATATTCACGCGCCCGAATAACACTGCGCCCGCTTTTTTCAGGAGCTCAATCACATGGGCATCGTAAGGGGCAACATAGTTTTCCAGCATCTTGCTGGCACAGGTCAGGGACTGGCCCTTCACGGAAATATTATCCTTTATGCAAACGGGGATGCCATCCAATGTACCTAACCGCTTGCCATCCCTTCTCCGTGCGTCGGATGCTTTTGCCTGGGCCAAAATATCTTCCTCATTCAAGTCCAGGAAAGCGTTCACTTTATTATCAACAGTACGGGCGCGTTCCAATAGCGCAGTCGCAATGTCAACAGCTGTGATTTCTTCCTTTGCGAGCTTTTGGCTCAACTCAGTCACGGTAGCATAAAAAATGGGCTTGGTCATTTGATTTGAAATCTCGTAAAACTGAAAAGTTAATCGGCAAAAAACCCGGAAATCAACGGAAAACTCAAGGCTCATGCAACAGAACCCTCATTTAAACACAATTAACCGGATCCGGTTTTTTCCTGCTGCCGCACCGATAACAAAACAGCCGGTAGCATGATGCTACCGGCTGGGATAAAGTATTATCGGTTCCTTACTCGGATTTCTTCTTGAAACCGAGTGAATCCTTTGTCTCGACAATCACCTCAACGGGTTCCTTCGGCTTGATTTCATCGCGTAAAATAGCCTCTGAAAGCGGGTCTTCCAGATAACGCTCAACGGCTCTCCGCAACGGACGCGCGCCATACTTCGGATCCCATCCCTTCTCTATGAGAAATTCCTTGGCATCGGCATTGACTTCGACAACGAGTTCCCGACGCTCCAAACGGGATTGCAGTTTTGCCAGCTCCACATCCACGATACTGATCATATGCTCTCTCTGCAACTGACGGAAAATCACGATATCATTGATACGGTTCAAAAACTCGGGTTTAAAGAATTTCTTCGCCGCATCCATCATCTTTTCCTTCATACGTTCAAAACTGCTGTCCGCATTTCCGGTATCAAATCCCATCGCGGTATTTTTCTGCAAGGATTCGGCCCCGACATTGGAAGTCATGATAAGGATCGTGTTTCTGAAATCGACGGTACGTCCAAGACTGTCGGTCAGGCGACCGTCTTCCAGTACCTGGAGCAGTAACTGAATCACATCAGGATGCGCCTTCTCTATCTCATCAAATAATACCAGACTGTACGGACGTCGGCGCACGGCCTCGGTCAACTGGCCTCCTTCCTCATGGCCGATGTACCCGGGAGGCGATCCGATCAGACGGGAAACACTGAATTTTTCCATGTACTCGGACATGTCTATCTGGATAAGCGAATCCTTGTTTCCGAACATTTGTTCGGCAAGGGATTTTGCCAAAAGCGTTTTTCCGACACCTGTCGGGCCAAGGAAAAGAAATGAACCTGTCGGCCTCTGAGGATCTTTGAGATCGGCCCGTGCGCGGCGTAAAGCCCTTGCGATAACCACAGTTGCCTCGTCCTGACCGATAACGGTTTTCTGCAATTCTTTTTCCAGGCCAAGCAATCGCTCGCTTTCGCTCCGCTCCATGCGTTTAAGGGGAATACCGGTCCAATCCGCAACCACCGCCAGAATATCATCGACATCGACGAGCACGCGATTCTGGTCGCGTGTTTTTTTCCATTCCTCGATGCGTTTGTCTTTTTCCTGGCGTAGGCTCTTTTCCTCATCACGGTAGCGTGCGGCCTCCTCAAAATGCTGATCCTTGATCGCAGCTTCCTTCAGGTTTGCGATCTCAAAAATCTTTTTGTCATAGTCCTCAATGCTACCGGGCTTTTTCAAGGCTCCGATACGGGTACGGGAGCCGCACTCGTCAAGAATGTCGATAGCCTTATCCGGAAGCTGGCGCGACGTAATGTAACGGTCTGATAAACGGACTGCGGCCTCAACGGCGGCATCGGTGTAGGTCACCTTGTGGTGTTCTTCGTATTTGCCCTGGATGCCTTTCAATATCTGGATAGTGTCTTCCACCGAAGGAGCATTAACCATCACGGGTTGAAAACGGCGGTCAAGTGCATTGTCTTTTTCGATATATTTGCGATGCTCGGCCAGCGTTGTTGCCCCGATACACTGCAGTTCTCCGCGGGATAATGCTGGCTTTAAAATATTGGATGCGTCCATGGACCCTTCCGCAGCCCCGGCACCGACAATCGTATGGATCTCATCAATGAACAGAATCACATTCTTGGCTTTCTTGATTTCATCCATAACGGCCTTGATACGTTCCTCAAACTGTCCGCGGTATTTTGTGCCAGCAACCATGAGGGCCAGATCAAGCCCGACAATCCGTTTTTCCAGAAGGATTTCCGGAACAATGCCCGAGGCAATTTCCTGGGCAAGCCCTTCCACAATGGCTGTTTTGCCAACACCGGCTTCACCGATCAGAACGGGGTTGTTTTTCGTACGGCGGCAAAGAATCTGAATGACACGGCGGATTTCATCCTTACGGCCGACAACGGGATCAAGTTCCCCTTTTCTGGCAAGTTCCGTGAGATCGCGCCCAAACACTTTCAGTGCGGAACGGGCTCTCTGGTCGCCTCGCGCGGCAGCTTCAGGATCCGTCGGATCCTGTTCGGCGGCATTCGGTTCCTGATGCGAAGGAGCCTCATTTCTGTCTTCCGTAAAATTGGGATCCAATGCGATCATGATTTCCTTGCGGCAACGCTCTATGTCCACATTCAGAGAAAGCAATACACGCGCTGCCACTCCTTCACCGTCCCGGAGAAGCGCAAGCAGTAAATGCTCTGTGCCGATATAGCTGTGATTCAGCATCTTCGCCTCACGTGCCGCCAAACCGATGACTTTACGGAAACGCGGCGTGTACGGAATATTTTCAGCCTTCATGCTCTCATTTCCGTAACCGACCTGGGTTTCCACGGCTTTACGCAAATTATCCAGGTTCAATCCCATCTTTTGCAGAACCTGCACGGCCACTCCTTCACCCAACTGAATGAGTCCGAGCAAAAGATGTTCCGTGCCTACATAATTATGCCGGAATCGGGCGGCTTCTTCTTTTGACAAAGCTATTACTTTCTGGGCTCGAGGCGTAAAATTATTAGATGGTTCCATGATTAGATTAAGAAATACAAATAAAAGGATTATTCAAAAGCCTATCAAGAAAAGGAAGAAAATATTATACAAGACAGGCATTATTCCTTTGTCTTGTCTTCTTTCCGATCTCTTGATTTTGAAATAAACTCTTTGAGAATGGCATTCTTATCCTTCTCTGCCTGCTCTTCCTTCAGATCATCCTGCGTACGCTGCCTTTGCATTTCGGCAAGCACTTTCCTCATCTGACGCAAAGCAAGGTTTTGCAGCTGCCGGACTCGCTCTCTCGTAATATTAAAATGAGCGCCGACAGCTTCCAGTGTTCTGGGCCTGTCGCCGTCCAAACCGAAGCGCATCCGTATAATTTCCGCATCCCGTGCCGGTAATTTGCTCAACACGGAGTTAATTTGCGAAGTAACGGATTTCGAATCCAAATCCTGGAACGGAGTAGTGGCATTCTCGTCACTGATAAGGTCCCCGAACTCGGAATTATCCTCACCGACGGGAGCATCCAGTGATGCCGCTTTTGTGGAAATACTGTTCCAGTGGGCAATGCGATTTACCGTCGTACCCATTTCCGCCGCGATTTCTTCCGGCATCGGCTCTCTTCTCAGTTCTTCCGAAAGTCGCTTTGCTGTCTGACGCATCTGGGCAATACGATCAACCAAATGGACCGGAAGACGTATGGTTTTGGACTGGTTTGCAATGGCGCGCTTGATTGACTGTTTTATCCACCATGCCGCATAGGTACTCAACTTCCCTCCTTTTCCCAAGTCAAACCGCTCAATTGCTTTTATGAGACCGATATTCCCTTCACTGATCAAATCCAATAAGGGCAAACCGAAATTCTGGTATGAACTGGCAATCTTCACAACAAGGCGCAAATTTGCGCGGATCATATGATCCCTGGCCGCCATGTCACCAACCTTGATTCTGCGGGCAAGATCAGCCTCTTCCTCCAATGTGAGCAAAGGTGTCCGACTGATCTCCTGCATGTATATTTTTAAAGTATCCTTATCCCCGCTAGGCAAATCCCGAACGTCGGTTTCCTCCCCATCAGCACCTTCTGCGTCGAGGTTTTCATCTTCTTCATCATAGAAATTCATTTCTTCCTTAGACATTCGACATTGATTAGCTTTGTTAGACGAACATGTATAATCTACAGATTAGGGAAAATAACAAACAAAATTTCATAGTCTAACTAAAAAAAAGCCGCCATTCAGGCGGCTTTTTTGAAATCCTTTAAGACAGGAATTAAAAATCATTCCATGTAATCAAACCCCAAAACAACGAATAACTGTTTCCAGTGAAATTCTGGCGAGCAGTGTAATCAGATGCGTTGGCTTCGAAAGAAAGCGGGCCAGCAGCCTGGAAGTTTGCTGTTTCTTTCTTGTAAATGCCGAAAACATTGACCTCTTCAGTACCATATGCTGTTTCACGGGAAGAAACGCAACCGGAAGCGAGTGCCAACATTGTCGCTGCAAAAGTAACTACAATCAATCGGGAAAATAATTTTGACATAGGTAACAGTCTTTTAAGTTTTAAAGTGAAAATCATCTTTTCGAAAAACAAAGCAATGGCAAGTAAATTTTTTGCCATTGTTTTATTTTTGAACCTTGGGCCAAGGATTCCTGAAAATCAGCTTCGTTTGATGCAGGCAATCATAAAACTTGACCCCAACGTAGGCTTTCATACCTTTATTCCGCTTATGACAAAGCAATCCGCTAAATACTCTTTGGACAAAATCGTCGGTCTTTGTAAGCGCCGCGGTTTTATTTTCCCGTCGTCGGAAATATACGGTGGTATCAATGGTTTTTATGATTACGGGCCTCTTGGCGTAGAAATGCGCAATAATATTAAGAAAGTCTGGTGGCAGGATATGGTACAACGCCGTGAAGATGTCGTAGGACTGGATTGCAGTATCATTATGCATCCTACCGTCTGGAAAGCCTCGGGCCACATCGACGGTTTCTCCGACCCGATGGTTGACTGCAAGGAATCCAAAATGCGTTTCCGCGCGGACCAGCTCTTTTTTGCCAAGGTTACGGTGGAAGGCGAGCTGCTCGGCTATATTTCCCTTCTGGAAAATGAAAAAATGCAGGAAGAAGCAGACACGAAAGCGCTGGAACTTAAGAAAAAACTGGCAAAACAAGGTAAACTGGATGCCGTCGCCCTGAAAGATTATACCCATGCCACTCCTGACGAATATGCATTGATTCCATCCCCTGCAACCGGAAAACCCGGATCACTCACACCGCCCCGCGACTTTAACCTGATGTTCCAGACATACGTCGGCGCATTGCGTGACGAATCGGCGGTAGCATACCTTCGTCCGGAAACCGCCCAAGGTATCTTTGCCAATTTCAAAAACGTCGTGGATACCAGCCGCGTCAAGCTGCCGTTTGGTATTGCACAGATCGGTAAGGCATTCCGCAATGAAATCACACCGCGTAACTTTATTTTCAGGTCGCGCGAATTCGAACAAATGGAAATCGAGTATTTCATTTCTGACGATGCAGACTGGAAATCCATTCACCGCCAATGGATCGATGATTGCAAAAGCTGGCTGTTCACCATCGGACTAAAGCCGGAACAGGTCGGCGAGGATGTTCATCCTGACCAGAAGCTGGCACACTACGCAAAAGCATGTTCCGACCTGACGTTTGAATTTCCTTTCGGAGTGCATGAATTATGGGGTATTGCCGCCCGCGGCAATTTTGACCTTGCCCAGCATTCCCAATTTTCCGGCAAGGCGCTTGAGTATGTCGACACGGAAAACAAACGGAAATTCATCCCGCACGTCGTTGAGCCTTCGTTGGGTGTCGACCGCCTCATGCTTGCCCTGCTTTGCGCAGGTTACGAGGAAGATGAAGTTGACGGCGAAGTCCGCACGGTATTACACCTGCACCCGCGCATTGCACCGATCAAGGTTGCCGTGCTTCCGTTGCTTAAGAACAAACCGGAACTTGTTGAACGCGCTCGGGCGCTTCATAAAAAACTGCAGAAATTCTGGAATGTCTTTTATGACGAAACGGGAGCAATCGGACGACGTTACCGCCGCATGGACGAAGCAGGTACGCCTTATTGCGTAACTATCGACTTTGACACCATCGAAAAGGACGGCAGCATCACGCTGCGTGACCGTGACACCTGCGAACAGGTACGTATGAGTGAGGATGACTTAATCAAGCTTCTTTTTGAGAAACTCAGCTAAGACAGTCCCGTAACAGACATATCCGCCACGGAACCATACGTCATCCACTCCCATAACATCCGTATGCTACCGTGGCGGATATGTTTATTAAATAGCCAATCCACCATGTCTCTACCATGAATCGATTCCGACCCTACTATCGCTTCCTGCTTGATATTAAGTGGTACTTCATTGGTGCCATTCTGTGCGGTATCGTCTATGCTTCAACCGCAGGCGCTTTGCCGCTCTTGCTAAAGAAAATCTTACCTGCCCTTTTCCCCAGTGAAAACCATCCCATACAACCGTTGGTCTTTGCAATGCCGGAATGGCTCGGAATCGGAAGCATTACAATTCCTCCGTCATGGATTTTGCCGCTCGCAATTTCCATGCTACCGTTGAATTTTGCCATCCGCGGGATCTCTCACTTTTATAACACTTATCTGATCAACTATTGCGGCATACGTGTACTGGAACATATCCGTCTCCTCGTTTTCAAAAAAATCCAGAAACTCCACCTCGGTTTTTTCCATAAAAACAAGTCCGGCGATTTGATGAGCCGCCTGACCAATGACACCAATGACGTGAAAAATGTCATTGTCGATGTCTCCAATGATTTTATCCGGCAGCCATTTACTTTGATTGCCATGGTTATTTCCCTGATCTGGATGGCCTTTGACAATCCCGAAATCTGGAAGCTGCTTATAGCGCTTGCCAGTGTTCCGCTCTGTATTCTGCCAATCCGCTTTATCGGAAAACGAATCCGCAAACGCTCGCGGGAAACATTGAACCAGGCAGGAAACCTGCTTAACCGTCTGAACGAAAGCCTGAACGCGCCGAAAGAAATCCGCTCCTACAACCTGGAGCAGGAAGAAATCAATGAATTCCAAAAGGAAGTGAAGCAGTATTTCGGACTACAGATGAAAGTAGTCAAGTACGGAAAAATGCTTGCGCCAACGATTGAATTCGTAGGTGCCTGCGCTATCAGTTTTGCCGTTTTCAAAGCTTCACAGGCAAAGATCAGCCTCAATGATATTGCGGCTGTTGTCACAGCGCTTTACCTTGCCTATGATCCCATAAAAGCCCTAGGAACCATTCATAATAAAATTCAGCAAGGGACATCCGCCCTCGACCGGATAGAAGAGGTACTGCATGCACCCGTTGATATTCTCGATCCGGAAAACCCGCTTCCGTTCGAATCCGCAAACGGTAACATCGACTTTGAGCACGTCAGTTTTCATTACGATCCGGAAGAAGCCATTTTACAGAATATTAATCTCCAGGTAAAAGCCGGGGAAGTCATCGCCCTCGTCGGACCAAGCGGCGCAGGGAAAAGCACCATAGCCAACCTGATCCCACGCTTTTACGACGTAACAGACGGCAGCATCAAAATCGACAGCAAAGACGTCCGCAACATCCGCCAGCATGAGCTACGCGCGCAAATCGCCTCTGTTTCACAAGAGCCGATCCTGTTCAATGACACCATCTTCAACAATATCCGCATGGGAAAACTCGATGCTACCGACGATGAAATCCATGAGGCTGCCAGAAAAGCCTTTGCCTATGATTTTATCATGCAAACAGAAGACGGATTCCAAACCATTGTCGGCGAAAAAGGAACACGTCTTTCCGGCGGGCAGAAGCAGCGAATAGCAATAGCACGCGCATTCCTGAAAAATGCGCCGATCCTGATTCTTGATGAAGCAACTTCCGCGTTGGACAGCGAGAGCGAAGCAAAGATCCAATCAGCGCTGGAAACATTGGTTCACGGTAAAACCACGTTCATTATTGCGCACCGGTTCAGCACGATAAAGATTGCCGACCGGATTGTCGTTTTGGAACGGGGTAAAATGATTGCCCAAGGAACCCATGAAAAAGTGTATTCCGAATGCCTGCTCTATAAAGCTCTCTACGACCAGCAAAACGCTGACTAACGGATTGCGTTTCGATTAGCAATACCACTCCCATTACGCAAACGGGCTTTCTTCTTTTCCGGCATCCTCTTCCGACAATATCATCACGCAAAGATTATGCTGATCTGCGTAATCCACGACCTCTTCCCGATTAATGAAGATCGTCTTGCCTGCTTCCATAACCAGCACAGACGCACCGGATTCAGCCACGGATTTTATTGTATCCATGCCAAAAAACGGAACATCAAAACGCATATCCTGATTAGGCTTTGCAATCTTCACAACGGTGAAATGACCAGAGGAACAAAGCGCACCCGCCCTACGGATGCATCCATCGGTGCCTTCAAGTCCTTCGATTGCAATCACCGATTGTCCTTTCACGGCAACTGTTTGTCCGATGTCCAGCCCGGCAATGGTACGGGCGATTTTCCATCCGTAGGCGACATCCTTCCATTCGTTCCTGGAAGGTTTTCTTTTGGTTAATATGTCTCTTTTCACAATAAGTTCAGGTATAAAATCGGTCGCCGGCAATACACGGATTTGTTTTTCCTCAAACGCCTCCACGCAAGTAAGCAACAAGGAATCGTTGTTTCGCTTCTTTCTCGAAAACAAAAAATAATTGGCAAACAGCCGTAAGGTATAAAAGTCCGGAAAATGTTTTCGTAAAAACCCGCGCTGAAACAATAAACGCTTATTAATACCGCCTGCCATGGTTACGACCGTCACACCGTTTTCCTGCAATAAGCGAATCCCCTTCCCGAACTGCCCTAATCCTACCCAATATATTTTCGCGCAATACTTTTCCAACTCAGGATTTGCCTGGTCGCGCACAGCACAGCAATAGACCTTTATTCCTTTTTCTTTAAGCGTCCCGGCAAAAACTAATGGATAATTCCCCGAGCCGGCAATTAAACCGACCCGCTCATTGGACAGCATTCCACCATTATCATTTTCCATACTAGAAAATAAAATTTAATGACACTAGTGTACCATGTATTTGAATTGAAAACAATTACCATCGTACAGAAAACAAAAACTACCTGTATTTATCTATCTCGACAGTTTCAAATACGGCTGAACCGGTAAGTCAGTCACAGGGCAAAAAACCAGCCTTTGTGATTTTCCAACGTGGTTGCTGACTTAATTCCGAAGTAACAGAGAGATTTGCCCAGGATTTTTTCCAAATGGCGAAATGTAAATACGGAAATTCCTTGGTAAAGCTTGATTCATGACTTAAGTGGCCTTCTTTCCAATACCATGTTTCCGGAAATGCATAACTCCCGTCAATCCATGGTATTTTGCAGAATGATGTACTATAAGCCTCGCAAAACTCTGCGTGTCTTGACCATCTGTTGAACCGTGACAGAAATTTTCTTGCAAACAGCGGAAGGTTTTTATGCCGGGCAAACAAACGACTGAATCCCCCCTCATCAAAGGCGTTATGCGCAGGATCACTGATACGTTCGCGCCATAAAGGTGCGGACATAAAGGCTTCCCGCATCCGTTTGTTATTACGCATTATGCAAAGATGTCCCGAAATTCTACGTTCATGGGTAGCTAACAAATCATACTTTGATAAACGCTCGTCAGTAAAATACGCTCTCAAATCACCATAAATGACATCAATATCACCAAACGCCCAAAAATCATAACCTTCCACTTCATCTTGATGAATAAACCCTAATGCCGGTTTTATATCGCATAGTTTATAAGCTTTCTCAGGCAGGAAAGTGATACCGAGTCGATCACTCACAAGTTTGCAATAGGATTTAAAATCGATCGCTTTTATCCGGACATTTTCCGGGCAGTGATCGGGAATTCCGCAATCGCTGAAAAACAGCCAGTTTATACTTTCATTGTAACGGCAGCTTTGCAAAAAAAACGGCATCCATACCGGCCACTTTCCAAAGTACGGAATAAGAAAACATATCCTCAATTTAGATTTGTTCACAGGTATATATCACTAGGATTCATAATCAGAATTACCGATAAAACCTCCATTGTCAGCATTTATATCCATGGTTTGTCATTCTTTTATTGCAGGATCGTCTTAAAAAAATTCTGATACCCATACGCATGAAAAGGATATTGTTTGCAATCAATCAGATGCCTGGTGGCGGGGCCGAAAGGGTTCTGCTCACCGTTTTGCAGCAATTAGACCGGAGCCAGTTTGAAATCGAGTTATTTCTGCTGGTAAACGAAGGCGTATATATCAAGGAAGTGCCCGGCGATGTAACCATACATTATCTATTGCCCTCTCTGAAAGACATCAGGAATCCTATCCTAAGGCTTTACCATCGGATAAAACGTTCCATTGTAAAACGTCTGCTAAAAATCGCTCCGTCTTCCATCCGGCTTTTCACCAAACTACCACACACCTATGATATCGGAGTTTCTTTCTGCGAAGGTCTGAACGCACTGCTCTTTGTAGGTATGCGTAATCATTTCAAGACGATCGTAAGCTGGATTCACATCGACATAAGAAAACACCGTTTCGGAATCAGCTTGCCGCAATGGGAAAAGATCCTGCAAAGCTATAACAAAGTGGTCTTTGTTTCCAATGACGCAAAAAACGCATTTCAATCGCTCTACCCTTCGTTTGACCACAGTAAACTGCTTTGCCTCTACAACCCGATTGACTGCGATTCTATCAAGCGGATGTCAAAGGAACCACTACAGAAAGAAAGCGAAGATTCCTACACGATTATTTCCGTCGGCAGGCTTTCCCCGCAAAAACGATTTGACCGCCTGATCCGCATTCAGAAACGGCTTACAGACAACGGCTTTAATACCAAGCTTCTCATATTGGGCGAAGGAAAGCGAAAGGAACCGTTAAAGCAACTGATAACAGAGCTGAAAATGGAAAAGCATGTCACGATGATGCCTTTTCAGAAAAATCCCTACAACTGGATGCAATCTGCCAATCTTTTTGTTTTGCCGTCTGACTTTGAAGGGCTTCCTTTAGTCATCTCGGAAGCCATGTTATTGGAACTGCCGATCATTGCTACACGAACGGTCGGCACTGCCGAGTTACTGGAAAACGGTAAATATGGATTGATTGTGGATATCTGCGAGGATGCTCTTTACGATGGCATTGTTTCTTTCCTCAAAGATCCAAACATTCCCCGGTCATATCAGAAACGGCTGGCAGAAAACCAAGGGAATTTCATTTTTGATTCTTCCGTGAAAAAAATAGAATCATTCTTTCTATCCCTCACCTAAGAAGATACTTTCATCCGAAACGGTCCGTTCAATAAGAACTATTTTCTCTCCATCAGATCCAGATAAAGCTTTTCCTGATGCTTGATCGCAACCGGATGATCAAAGTGCTCCAGAATACGAGTCTGCGCATTCTTAATCATCTTTGCCCGGTCTTCTTCAGATAATTCAAGCAGTCTTATCATCCCTTTCGCCATGGACTCCGAATCACTGGCAGGAACCAATAAACCATAACGTTCATCCGTAATCACTTCGGACATTCCTCCCACATCCGTCACAACACAAGGCAATCCGGAAGCCATGGCTTCCATCAAAGCCAAAGGCATACCTTCCGCCACAGAACTCATCACATAAGCATCACATGCTTTCAGGTATTGAGGGACTTCCATCGAGTTTCCCGGCATATCTACTTTTCCGGCGAGCCCAAGCTCATTGATCAATGCTTCCAGTGTTTCGCGTAAACGGCCCTCACCAAGGATAAGCAAGCGACTTTCCGGATGAGCTTTATTCACATTGGAAAATGCTTTGATCAGGGTCGCATGATCCTTGGTTTCAAAGAGTCGGCCAACGGCTACAAACACAAAATGCTCATCGGCATATCCATGGCGCGCACGTAAAGCAGGCCTGTCCGCAAGCGCATTCATAAAGCGTTGCGCATTCACCGAATTATCCAACGCGACCACCTGCGCTGCTTTCACACCCGGATAATTTGTTGCAATATCTTTTGCTACAGCCTTGGAACAACCGATGAAACAATCCACTTTCTTACTCAGGATAAAACGATAGGCACATCCCCGGAAAAAGCTTCTGATGGCGTTCAGACGATGTACATGCGACATTACAATTTTTGCCGGCACAAAGGGTTTAGCCAATGCTGCGTAAAAGGTAGATTTATGGCGGTTTGCCTGAATAATATCCACTTTTTCCTCCCTCAGAATGCGGATAAATTTCTTTAAGACAGAAAGACTAAAAGAGGGAGACCGCCTTGTTTCGCTTAAATAATAGCACTTAACCCCTTCTTTTTCCAAAGGGTGAGACTTGTCACTTGATTTGCCAAAATAAATACAAACCTGCGAAAATCGCTCATGGTCAATCCCCTTCATAATCTCCAAGAGGTATTGATTTTGATTACCATTCCAATCACTGAAAAGCCTTGCTACTTTTATTTTCATCTAAAAAATGAGCTTTTTGTTAATTACTCCAGTATCAAAGCCGGAAGGAAATCAATCAACACTTATTTGACTCCGGTCACTTCACATTTTATATTCTGTACCCTTATACGCATTAATGCCCGCGTATCATTGTTCTCATGCAAACCATTACTCAACAGGAATTTGAAAAAATCCTTTCAGAAGGAAAAATCATAGAAGAAGGCGGAAAATCAGGAATCAAAATCCTGAAAATGGCCGATGGCCGATTCATGAAATTTTTCCGCATACGGAATCTGTTTTCCAGCGCACGTATCTGGCCGTATCACGAACGCTTCCGCAAAAATGCCCTCAAACTGGCTCAACTGGGGTTTTCGACCGTCCACGTTGATCTTACCGCCAGGATACCGCATGTGAAAAGAACCGTTGTTATTTACCAACCCGTCCAAGGGAAAACGCTGAGACAACTCTATGCCAATGGTCATCTGGACTCTGAGTGCCTTGCCGCATTTGGAGCCTTTGTTGCCGGATTACATGCTACCGGCATTGATTTCAACTCGCTTCATCTGGGGAATGTTATTCTCCAGGATGATAAAGTATTTGGGCTCATTGACATCACCGATGTCCGTTTTTATAATAAAGCCCTCTCTCCAGAACAACGCCTGAAAAATATCGGACGGATACTGCGATATGAAGAAGACAGCACCGCCATCGACAAAACAGGATCGCATGTCTTTATTTCCGCTTATTGTACGCAACTTGATCCCTTGCTGGCAGAAAAAATGAAGGACGGACTTTCCGGATTGTTCAGAACATGGAGATTACACTGGGAAGCCAATACGTGATGAAGACACTCGCCTTTTGTTTGTTCAAATATTTCCCTTACGGCGGACTGGAACGAGACATGCTTCAGATCGCACTGGCATGCCAACAGCGCGGATGGCATATCCGTGTTTACACGCTTTCATGGGAAGGACCAATACCTCAAGGCATTGATGTGCGTGTTCTTCCCAGACACGGATTTTCCAATCACAGCCGTGCTAAACACTTCCATGCTGCCGTCCGGGAAAAACTGCAAAAGGAACCCGTTGCAGGCGTTGTCGGATTCAACAAGATGCCTGATCTTGATGTTTACTATGCGGCAGACACATGTTACCGGGAAAAAGCGGAGCATCAGAATCCGCTCTGTAAGCTGCTACCGCGCTATCGCTTGTATTCCGCCTTTGAAAAGGCTGTTTTTGACAAACAGTCCAAGACCGAGATACTCATGATATCCAGGGCACAGGAACCATTATTTAAAAAGTATTACGATACCCCGTCTTCACGCATGCACTACCTGCCTCCGAATATCTCACGTGACAGGATTGCCCCGCCGAATGCCAATGAAATAAGGGAAAAATTCAGAAAAGAATTTGCGATAAAAGAAAATGATAAACTCATTATCCTGGTCGGTTCCGGATTCCAGCGCAAGGGTGTTGACCGGGCAATTCAGGCGATAGCATCGTTGCCGGGCGAGATTAGAAACCGGACCCATCTCTTTGTACTCGGCAAAGACAGACCTGAAAAATTCATCCGTCTCTCCGAATCCCTCGGTATCAGGCAGCAGACAAAATTTTTCGGCGGACGGGATGATGTTCCAAGATTTCTGCTTGGCGCTGATTTATTGATTCATCCCGCAAGAAGCGAAAATACGGGAACTGTATTGCTTGAGGCGGTAGCATCAGGATTACCCGTCCTATGCACTGCGGTTTGCGGTTATGGTTTTCACATCGAAAAAGCGCAATGCGGACTATTGACTCCCGAACCCTTTTCACAAAAAACACTGGATTCGCAACTTCACCATCTATTAACCCAATCCGATCCCGGACAATTGCGCAGGAATGCCCTTTCCTACGCGAACGCCGAAGATCTCTACGGAATGGCAAATCGTGCGGCAGAAATCATTGACACCACGATTACCGCCAAGCTACCGTTACCCCTTTGATCATATGAGTAAAATCTGGCTCACAGAACCATTTATACAGGCATGGAACGATAAAAACCCGTTTGACGAAATTGAAAAACTCACCGGACAAATTTTCCGCGAGGTAAAATCACGCCGTACCCTGCGCTTTGAATTCGACGGTCGCAGTTATTTCATCAAAATCCACAGAGGTATCGGCTGGAAGGAAATTTTCAAGGATCTGCTACAGTTCCGTCTTCCTATTCTCAGCGCAAAAAACGAATGGAAAGCCATCAGAAAAGCGGAAAAACTCGGCATTCTCAGCATGGTTCCGACAGCGTTCGGTATCCATGGCTGTAACCCTGCCAAACTACAGTCCTTTATTGTTACCGAAGAAATCAAGAATGTGATCTCCCTCGAAGAAATGGGCATGGGCTGGATACATAATCCGCCATCCTACGAACTAAAGACAGCTCTGATCAAAAAAGTGGCAACCATCAGCCAACGGCTTCACAATAACGGGGTAAACCACAGGGATTATTACCTCTGCCACTTCCTCATCGATATTTCCCAAGGACGCGAGCGGATAGATCCCAACATGATAAAACTTTACCTGATTGATCTGCACAGAGCACAAATCAGAAAAGAAACCCCTTACCGCTGGGTTTTAAAGGATATTGCCGGACTTTATTTTTCAGCCATGAACATCGGACTGACCAAGAAAGATATTTTCCGGTTCATGAAGCACTACAGCGGAAAATCGCTTCGTCAGACCATTGCTGAAGATGAAATTTTCTGGAACAACGTATTCCATACAGCCATTGCCCTCTATAAAAAAGAATTCGACAGAAATCCGCTTACCCCGTTTTAACCATCAGACAAAGATCGATTGGAGGTTTTTCTGGTTATAACCGGATTAATAGCTCATTTGTATGATCATTTTTCCGGGCTTATCATGCTCTTATTGATTTTTCCCTTTTCAATAAAAAGGAAATCGATAGTTTTAATACTTTAATTTTTCCACGAAATCTTATGACAAACATCACACCGACAATGCTTATCATCCGGGACGGATGGGGAGAAAACCATCATTCCGAACAAGATGCTTACAACGCAATCAAACTTGCAAATATCCCTGTATCAAGAAAGCTCTCGGCAACACACCCTCGCACGGAAATTATGGCCTGCGGACTGGATGTGGGCTTACCTGACGGTATCATGGGAAACAGTGAAGTCGGACACGAAAACATCGGAGCAGGACGCATCGTTGACCAGGAAATCGTCCGTTTGGACAAAGGATTTTCTTCCGGCATCTTTGAAAAATCACCAGCACTGACCGGGGCCATCGCAAACGCAAAGGCAAAAGGTTCGGCCCTTCATCTCATGGGTTTGTGTTCCGACGCCGGTGTACATGCCATGTTGAACCACCTTTACGCCCTCATGAAGATTGCCAAGAAAAACGGTATCGAAAAGCTCTTCATTCACAGCTTCATGGACGGACGTGACACCCCACCCAAAAGCGGAGTCGGCTTTATTCGTGAACTGGAAGCAAAAATCAAGGAAATCGGCATCGGGAAAATTGCTTCTGTCTGCGGACGTTTCTGGTGCATGGACCGCGATAACCGTTGGGATCGCGTAAGCAAAGCCTATTATATGCTCACCGGTCAAAAGGCTGACTTTACCGCCCTCTCGGCGGAAGCTGCTGTTCAGCATTACTATGACAATCCTCTGGACGAACAACGCACCGGTGATGAATTCGTGCTCCCATCCTGGGTTGTCGACGCGAGCGGCAAACCTGTAGGCTGCATGAAAGATGGCGACAGTGTTGTTTTCTTCAATTACCGCGGAGACCGACCGCGCGAATTGACCCGTGCATTCATTGAAGACAATTTCAAAGAATTTGAACGTGGCAAAAAGCTTGATCTTTTCTACGCGACATTGGCCGAATATCAGAAAGGGCTCTGTCCGAATGTTATTTCTCCCAAACCGGAAAAGCTTAAGAACACGCTTGGCATATATGTTGCCAGCAAAGGCCTGAAACAATTCCGTTGCGCAGAAACCGAAAAGTTCCCGCACGTAACCTTTTTCTTCAATAATTACCGGGAAGAACCATTCGAAGGCGAAGACCGTACCGTTGTACCAAGCCCCAAAGATGTTGCCACTTACGATCAAAAACCGGAAATGTCCGCCTACGGTGTATGCGAAACTGTTCTGAAAGCCATCGAATCCCAGAAATATACGCTCATCGTTGTCAATTTTGCCAACCCGGACATGGTCGGACACACAGGAAGTATTCCTGCCGCCGTCAAGGCCTGCGAAGTTGTGGATGAATGCATTGGAAAACTGCTCGCAGCCGCTGAAAAAACCGGCATGCGTTATGTAGTAACAGCCGACCACGGAAATTCGGACCAAATGTTTGACCCGACAACGGGCGGTCCATTCACCGCTCACACCCTCAATCCGGTTGAGGTA
The DNA here is from genome assembly GCA_031552815.1 of Opitutales bacterium. Taxonomy (GTDB): domain Bacteria; phylum Verrucomicrobiota; class Verrucomicrobiia; order Opitutales; family JAVBMG01; genus JAVBMG01. Next base: position 38,183 of record JAVBMG010000007.1, on the reverse strand, counting down.
GTCATCGGCGGCAAAGGAACCGAGAATATGAAAATGCGCCAGAAACCTGTTGGACGCCTCGGAGATCTCGCACCAACGATACTTGAACTCATGGGCTTGCCAAAACCCGAGGAAATGACAGGCGAATCACTTATTCAGCATTAATTTTTAAATAGTTAAATCCAATCATGAAAAAACCAAAGAAAGTTGCACTCTTGACCGCTGGCGGTCTGGCTCCCTGTTTATCTTCCGCTGTCGGCGGACTTATCGAACGCTACACGGAAATAGATCCGAGCATCGAGATTATCTGCTTTAAAAATGGCTATAAAGGCCTCCTTCTTGGAGAATACTACACGGTAACACCGGAAGCCCGCGAAAAAGCCGCAGAATTGCATAAGTTCGGCGGAAGCCCTATCGGCAATAGCCGCGTAAAGCTTACCAATGTAAAGGACTGTGTAAAACGCGGTCTCGTAAAGGAAGGACAAGATCCTCAAAAAGTAGCCGCTGACATGCTTGTAAAACTTGGTGTTGACGTGCTCCACACAATCGGTGGCGATGACACAAACACCGCAGCAGCCGACCTGGCAAAATTTCTTGCCAACAATAATTATGATCTCCGTGTAATCGGACTGCCCAAGACCATCGACAACGATGTGTTTCCGATCAAGCAAACGCTGGGAGCATTCACCGCAGCCGAGATGACAGTTCGTTACTTCACGAATGTTGTCTCCGAGCACAATTCAAATCCGCGCATGTTGATCGTTCATGAAGTCATGGGACGTAACTGCGGCTGGCTCACAGCCTATTCAGCGGCACTTTACCGTAAGCAATTGCTCGCCCGTACATTCAATCCTCTCTTAGGCTTGACCCGCGAACGTTGGGATGTCCATGCTGTTTACATCCCTGAGATGAGCATTGATATCAAGGAAGAAGCAGCCCGTCTCAAGAAAATCATGGACGAGAACGACTGTGTTAACATTTTCCTTTCCGAAGGCGCAGGATTGCCGGAAATCATCGCGGAGAAAGAAGCAAAGGGAGAAATCGTTGAACGCGATCCGTTCGGCCACGTCATGCTTGACAAAATCAACCCGGGAGCGTGGTTTGCGTCCCAGTTTGCAACAATGATTGGCGCAGAAAAGAAAATGGTACAAAAGAGCGGTTACTACAGCCGTTCCGCAGCAGCCAATTACGAAGACCTCCGTTTGATCAAGTCTTGCACGGACCTTGCGGTACAATGCGCACTGGACGGACAAAGCGCCGGGGTTATCGGCCATGATGAAGATAAAAACGATGTGCTCCGCGCTATCGAATTCGAACGTATCAAGGGTGGAAAACCATTCAACATTAATCAGGCATGGTTTGACCAACTGCTCAAGGATATCGGTCAGCCCAAAGGTAAAAAAGTGAGCGTAGCTCATTAATTGACAGATTCTTTCATTCCACAAGAGCGGCTTAAAAGCCGCTCTTTTTTTTTGGCCGAATCCGAATGCTACCGCAAACCGTTTATTTTCAATAAACATTTGTAATCCGTCCTGTTCCACTTGACGCATAAAAAGCGCTACATAGAATCCGTTCACTAAATGACATCGGTATCATTCATTCATTATGCCATATTCACAGTCATCGTTCTTGGGCTGTTAGCATTGGATCTTTTTGTATTTCATCGGGACACGAAAACAATCAGCATTAAAAGTTCGCTTGGCTTCTCTCTGTTCTGGATTTCACTGTCGTTAGCGTTCGGAGCATGGATATGGATTGAGTGGGGTTCTTCCTACGCAACCGACTTTTTCACGGGGTACATTCTCGAATACTCGCTCAGCATGGACAATGTCTTTGTGATTGCCATGATCTTTTCCTATTTTTCTGTTCCCGAAAAATACAGGCATCGGGTGTTATTTTGGGGAATCATCGGAGCTATATTGATGCGCGGTATCATGATAGCTATAGGAGCGAAGGCCGTAGCCGAATATCATTGGATACTTTATGTGTTCGGTGTCTTCCTTATTTACACGGGGATGAAGATGCTTTTCTCCAAACATGAAGATGAAAAATCACTCTCCGAAAACAAACTGCTTAAACTCTGCAAAAAAGTTTTTCCTATCTCAAAGAATATCCATGGTGAACATTTCACCGTGAAAAAGCATGGTAAAGTGTTCCTGACGCCGCTGGCCCTCGCCCTCATCATGGTTGAAGTAACCGACCTCATTTTTGCGGTTGATTCCATCCCCGCTATTTTTGTTGTCACGCAGGAACCGTTTATCGTCTTTACTTCCAATATCTGTGCAATCCTTGGCCTCCGTTCGCTCTTTTTTCTGCTTTCACGCATGGTTACCCTCTTCAAATACCTGCATATTGGACTATCCTTTGTCCTTATCCTGATCGGCATAAAAATGCTCATCGGTTACTGGGATATTCATGTTCCGACACTTTATTTCCTCTTTCTCATCCTATTTATACTTGGCGGCAGCATTGCTGCTTCCATCATTTCAAATAAAAAAAATCCGGCCAAGTAATGCCCGGACCACCCATCATACCATGAAAATGAAATCATTGTTTTTAACCACGGTAGCATCCATTGTTTTTGCTACATCGCATGCTGCCGCAGAAACTCAGGTTTCTGTGCCCCAGGATTCGAATCTTATTGTCTACATCGATGGGAAAGCCATGAAAACATCAACACTGGCTCCCATTTTCCAGCATATACAAGCTGAATGCGAGAAATCATTCCTTGATACGACAAACTCAAATCTCCGTCTTCTTGAACAATCGGAAAGCCTTCTCTTCACATCAGCCAATGAGGGAGAAAAAGTAACAGGCATAATCAAAGGGAACTTTGATGTGGTCTCGATAGAGAAAGCAATCGAATCCGTTGCAAATAAAAACCAGAATCCGGTAAGCACAAAGAAAACCGAGAACGGAAAATTCTATGTAAATGATGCTTCCGCTGTCGGAGTAAGAAAGGAAGCAATTGCATTCGGCTCTAATCTGGAATCTGCACAATCCATACTGTCCGGTAAAGGAACAAAAACCGTTGATATTCAGGGTCTGTCGCAGTCCGGCCACGGACCTACATTGTTGATGGCTTATTTTGAAAACAAGAAACTTCTTTCTGAAAAAGTGGCGCTTTCAAACAACCCGTTTGGCGGAATAAAATCAGCCGCCCTGTCAGTTTCCGAAGCAGATAAAAATGTTGTGTTTAAACTTTATGCAAATGTCATTAATGAGGAAACAGCGACTGCTCTCCAAGCTCAGATACAAGGATACGCAAATATGTTTTCAGTAATGATGGCGCAGGAGAATCCCGATGCTGCCGAAGTTTTCAGACTGATCAAAGTAACCCGCAGCGGCAGCAACCTGTCCTGCACACTGTCCCAGCCTTCCGCAAAATTAGCTGAAGCGATCAAAACAGGGCTTGAACAACAAGCACAACGCCAACGAATCACTGATTCCTCTTCTCAAAACTAAGATCAGATCAAAGCATTTACAAAAGGAGCGGTCATGAAGACCGCTTTTTTTGTAATCCTATTCCCACGCTCCCATTTCCCGTAATTGTTTTTCTGCAATCTCCGAGAAACCTTTATTTGCCAAGGGGCTTGCCGGACTCGGATGCAAAATCTGCCCGATATTGTAGCCATCCGGGAAAACATACTTGAGACGTGCTCTTGCAAATGTTCCCACGCCGATAAGCCAAGCCGGCTGCAAATATCCGACCAATAAACGTAAATAATCGTCACAGAACTCATAGAGAGGTCTGACCTGATCCGCAGGCAGATTATCCGGTGTTAAATTCTTGCAGGTCGTACGTCCGTTTTTTTCCTCAATCTGTGAGAATAGCAATGGGCAATAGTTATGCACATAATGCTTCTCGGCAAAAGCTTCCGGAGTATTGAATTTTTCCTTAAAAAAACCCCACAACCGCAATCCGCTTACTTCACTCCGCTTACAATTGAACCCTAAAACGGGCCTTTTCGGGCTCATATGTTTCGGTTCAAGCACTTCTCCTCTTATTCCAAGCCAGTCGCGAACAGAATTAATCTCACCGAACGGAACACCTGTTTGAGCCATACCGAAAGGTCCCGGATTCATCCCCAAAAACAGTATTTTTTTCGGACTTGTGCAGTATTTCTCAAGATAAAGCCTATGCGGTTCCCATGCATAGACCAACGGATTATAAACATGTGTCACTGGTTCGGAAAATGTAAGCTCATCCAGTTTTTTAGACAGCTCAATCGTAGCATACATCAGTTTTTGAAACGCCATAGGTTGTATAAGGTATAATGATTATCCGGAAAAATTCAAAAAAATCCGAGAAAAACCCGTGATTTCTTATCATTCGTATTTCTATTTCATCAATCGTTTATAATGAAGTATTTTGAAATTCTCATTTTCTGTTATACGTTCCGGTAAAGAAAACCCAGACTCAAATTCTGGAAAGAACACATCTCCCTCAGGAGATTGTTTAACCAGAGTCAGATACAGATCGGAACAATACGGTAACATCAATCGATAAACCTCACAACCGCCGATAACCCAGATTTCCTTTCCGGCATCAAGAAACGGTTTCAGTTCTGAAAGCTGTGTAATAACGGTAGCCCCTGAAATTTCTCTGGCTGTCCGTGAAAGCACTACATTGTCTCGTCCGGGTAAAGGCTTTGGAAGAGAGTCAAAGGTTTTCCGGCCCATAACGACGACATGCCCCAAGGTTTTCGATTTGAACCATTTGAAATCTTCAGGCAAGTGCCACGGTATCTTATTATCCTTTCCGATGACTCTGTTCTGACCCATCGCAACAATCGCCTTAAAGACTACGGGTAATTTCATAGCGAATATTTAAAGAATAAGATTCACAATTGCACGAAGAAATCACAGCCATTCGCGATTTTTTAATTTTTACTTCTTAATAGATATTTTTCCGCTACTTTGCTAGTGAAAACGTAATCATCTCCATTAATGATCATAAACAAATTCATCTTTCGTTTTATATTCACGCTGGTATTTCCCTTATCCATTATAACGGCATCTGTCGGATGCAAAGACCGCCAGGAAAAACTCCAGGAAAAAGTTGCCAAGCTTTGCCTTGAGGCCAACAAAGAAACACCTTATCAATTAGATAAAGATATTCGCGTCGATTCCATCCTGCCGAACGGATCATCAGGCGTTCTTTTCAAACTCACTATAACTTCCATAGATAAATCAGAGATAAAGATGCCTCTGGAAGAACTTACAGCAGGTCTGAAAAAATATGTCAGTGACGCATACAGAAAAGATCCCGAAACACAATGTTTCTACATGAATAATATCACTATCCGGTATGAGATTTCGGACAAATACGGAGAACTCATTTCCGATTTTTCCGTGTCCCCTAATCTGGGTTATTAATAAACTATTGCGTTGCCAGTCTGATTACTTCTGAAATGGCAAACCGGTGTGCGGCAATACGTTTTTCCAGCGAAAATTCCGAAGGCGTTTCCAGAGTAATACATCGTTCGCTGTAGTTCTGAAAAAGAAAAACTGATTCAGGAAATCCCATCTGTTCGAAACGTTTTGTACTTGTTTTAAATCGGAAAAGCCCTTTTGACAGGACTCGCCTTCCCTCAATGACCGATCGCGGATCCGGTAATATGGATTTTCCGCTGGCCCGCAACAAATATTCGCCCCAATGACATCCCGGTGTCAAATGTTCGTAAAGATACACGCCTTCTGCATCATAATCCTCATGTAACATTAATGATGCAAAGAAAAAACGACCCAAAAGTTTCTTTTTCACTGCAGAAATGACCGGATGCGAATCAGTATGCCATAACCGATTCATATCATTCCCGGAAGCATCACTTCTCCGATTCAACGAAAGACCCCAAGGATTCAGACATGGTAAAATAAACAAGGGTAATTTTCGCAAAACGGTAACATGATGCTCCGCCCAATCAAACAGACCCTGAACGCTGGCAGGTTCATCTCCGTGAATGCCCGCAGAGAGATAAATACCGCCTGTTGCATCCAACGCCGGGGACTCTATGGCATAAAGCGGAAATCCGTCAGCCTCGCATAAAGGTATTACTTTTAACTTCGCTTGCCGTGCAAGTTTTCGCCAACGTTTTATCAAATCTTTGTAATCATGAGCGCTCATAAACAATCAGTTTTCAAGACTCTAAGCAAAATTCATCGTATTTACAGAACAAACGGGAAAATACTGCTTTCAAAATAGAAAAGGCGGCAGCATTCATGCTACCGCCTTGAAATAATCCTTACGCCTGTTATTTATCTTCGGGTAACGCCCTTGCAATAAACACATCAGATAACTGACGTGCCGTGACTGCACCGGGACTTTTCGCCATAAGATCCTGACCGCGCTGGGTCTTTGGAAATGCAATGACATCACGAATGCTGGTTGCCTTTGCCAAGATCGTACAAAGACGGTCGAATCCCAAAGCAATACCACCATGCGGAGGAGCACCAAAGCTGAATGCCTTAAGCATGTACCCGAAACGGCTTTCAACAATATCGGCCGGAATTTTCAACACATCCTCAAAGACTTTCTTTTGAACAGCCGGTTGATGAATACGGATGCTACCGCCGCCAAGCTCAACACCGTTCAGAACGATATCGTAATGCTGTCCGCGAACCTTTTCGGGTTCTGAATCAAGCAAGGAAACATCCTCTACAACGGGAGCGGTAAACGGATGGTGGGCGGAAACATAACGTCCCGATTCCTCATCTTTCAACATCAGCGGGAATTCGATCACCCACAGGAATTTATAAAGATCCGAAGGGATTTCCAAACGTCCGCGTTTTACCAGCAATTGAGCACATTCCAAGCGCAAACGTCCCAGGATTCCGCAGGTTTTTTCCCATTCTGAAGCAGAAAACAGAATCAGGTCACCGTCTTCTATTTTCAGCCTTTTGATTAATTCGGTGCGCTCTTCGTCACTCAGGAATTTAGCAATAGGAGATTTCCATTCATTGCCTTCAACCTTGATATACGCCAAGCCTTTTGCGCCAAGCGCACGCGCTGCTTCTTCCAATGCCTTCATTTCACCCTGGGTTGCATCTGCCAGCGATTTTGCATTGATGGCTTTTACCGAACCACCCTTTGACTGGGCCACAGAAGCAAACACTTTGAAAGCCGAATTTTTAAAAGCTTCGGTAAAATCCTGTAATTCCATTTCAAAACGCATATCCGGCTTGTCCACGCCGAAACGGTTCATTGCCTCATAGTACGGCATGCGGAGGAAAGGTATCTGAATATCAATATTCAGGACTTCCTTCCAGGTACGCTTCAGCATACCTTCGATCAATGCGTACATGTCCTCGCGATCAATAAAGGACATTTCCAAGTCAACTTGGGTGAATTCCGGTTGACGGTCTGCGCGTAAATCTTCGTCACGGTAGCATCGGGCCATTTGATAATAGCGTTCGACACCGGCAACCATCAGCATCTGCTTATACTGCTGCGGAGATTGAGTCAGCGCATAAAATTCGCCCGGGTTCAAACGGGAAGGCACAAGAAATTCGCGCGCACCCTCAGGCGTGCTTTTGAAAAGCGTCGGTGTTTCGACCTCGATGAATCCCTGTTCGTCCAGATAATTGCGGATTGCATGACCTGCCTTATGGCGCATACGTAAACGTCCCAGATTTTTTGGGCGGCGCAGATCCAAATAACGGTAACTTAGGCGTAAATCTTCATTTACCTTGTCCGCACGTTCGTCTTCCATCGGGAATGGCAGTGTATCACAAACATTCAGGACTTCTACATCAGAAACAAATACTTCGATTGTTCCGGTATTAATCCTGGCATTTACCAACTCGGCCGCACGCGGTTTCACCGCGCCGGTAACGGCAATAACAGATTCCTGCTTGAACTGACGAAGAGCATTGGAGAAATCACCATTCTGCGGATCAAACACGAGTTGCGTAATCCCTTCACGGTCACGTAAATCAACAAAGGCAATACCGCCGTGGTCACGCACGGAATCAATCCAGCCAACCAAGCTTACCTGTTTTCCGGCATCGGCTGCCGTCAATGCGTTGCAGTTATGTGTCTTTCTCATTGTATTTCAAAAAATTTAAGTTACAGAGCATGGCAAAAACCTATACTGACGCAATACGGTTTTTCATGTAAGGCACATATTTGCACATTCTTCGCCTCAGGGAATCAAGACTCTGCCTGCCGTTTCTTACGAAATCCATTTTTTAAAGCACATGTTACCGCCCGTGGTAATAACGCCGGGTACCGATATCTACTGGTTTTTCCGCGCCGTTCCTCTTGGATTCAAGAGCATTCGCTATGGCCTGTTTTAACGATTCGGACACATCGTTCCTTTTTAACGTCTGATCAATGATCATGCGTCCTTCAGTATCCGTACTTCCATCGTCGAAAGTCCATACAAAGCGCGTTGCCATATATTCCGTAATACCGGGATCATCTATCTTTTCAATCACCTTTACCATCTGAGTCGGCGGATAAGTGGATGCACTCTCGAGGATAATCTGCTTTTTCACGTCTGCTTTTTCCTTTTCGGAAAATGTCTCACCCGACAATGAATCAATTGCTTTTCCGACATCCTCTGCCATCCAATGCGAATAGAATTGTTTCACGAATTTACTGCGCTTTTCTCCTTCCAGTTTTGAAATAAGGTCCAATCCGTCTTCCCTGCTGTTCCCGAACGCGCCTGCAATCTGCGTTACCAACGAATCCGAAGCGCTATCCGAGGCGATTACCTTAATGGCCAAATCCTTTCCCGCTTCTTTATTTTCGCGAAACATCATCCTAACAGTATCTGATATGAAATACGTATTCTCCTGTGTCATTCCCCATAACAACGCTTCATCCGGAGATTCCTTGTAATATTTCCCAAAGAATACGGGCACTGTCATGTCCCGACAAATACCTTTTTCCAAACCGTTCACAACAGCGAGCATTTCTGCCGCCGATTTGGATTCAATTAATCCTGATAAAACAGCAGACAACATTTCTTCACGTATTTCCCCCTTCAGATTCCGTTCAATGGTATTAATCGCTGCTTCCGGGTTGTTTTTTCCTGCCTTTGCAAATAATCCTCTAAGTTCCCATGAGTTCATCTTATCAAAACCAATTTCGTTCGCATAAACCAACGCATTCTGCCAACCCTTATCGTTCCAACTTTCCATTGAAAACAGCATTTTCATCATTCGGTCCCGGTCTTTTTCTTTCATATTTTTTTTGATCCATTCGAGAGCCTTACCAGGATCTTCGCCAAGAAACCGTGCAGCCATGCCATACATCAGGATATTACGTTCACTTTCACCCTTGGTTTTATCCAGCTCCGTCTGAAACAGGACAGGATTGTCCTGTGCTTGCTTCAGAACAACGGTTTGACGTAAATTGTTCAGAATGTCCTCATAAGGGACAGGCGGCTGTTTTATCGAAAGCCCAAAGAAAGAAATATCACTTCCTACAGGCTGGATGCCTTTTACTTGATCCATGCTACCGTCTTCCAGCATACGCATTGCCAATTCCGGAGACTTCGCCACCAATGTGCTGAAGAAAGCGGCCAAAGCCGTATCGCGATACGGAAGAAAGCCTTTGGGAGAAAGGTAGTCAGGATTATTTGCCAACTCGATGAAATAGGCAGGAAAACGTTCGGGATAAAACTTTGCCAATGCTGAAAATAAGCCCATCACATATCTTCGTTTGGCATTCGTATTCGCTCGTATGAATGCATTCCCTTTAAAGGATGCAATCGCGGCATCCGGGTTTTCTTTGATGAACCGTTCTATCAATGCGTTCAGATAGAGCAATTCGTCGGCATTAATCGCTGCCTCATGTATCGAAATCATCTTCAGGATTTCAGCACTGAATGTTTCCAGTTTCATTCCGGACACATGATTTATAATGCCTGCATGATCTGTCTTCTTTACGTCGAAGTCAGCCGCCTCTCCCGTTGACACAGCCAATCCCGGGACAAAGCGCGGGTAAAAGATCCCGCCAAGGGCGGCAACCATAAACAATAGAATGAAAACAATACTGCTTAATAAATACTTTTTCATAGGATTTCTTTCGCCATATTATTCTTCATACGGAACACCGTTTTCTTCGCACCATACCTTGGCCCGAACGGCGTCTTTCTTTTTAAACTGTGTAATTAACTCACGTATCCGTTCCTTGTTTTTATCATTGGGTTGCATTTCCAAAGCCAATTCGATCGCAAGCTCCGGATTTCCACCTTTAACGCTGTCAATATATCTGCTTCGGAATTCATCCTGAACATCAGGCTTCGGCGCAAGATCATCAATAAAGGACAACATTTCCCCTTCCGAAATACGCTGAATTCTCCAAAATGAAGCATTAATACCTTCTTTCGTTAAATCAGTGTCATTTACTTTCAATAATACTTCCGCTAAAAACTGAGGATCTTTCCCGGCCACCGAATCAATCACATTAAAAAAAATGTTTTTTGCGGCTTCTTTATCTCCGTAGCGCTCAAGCGCCTGAATGGCTTCGGCCGGATTCTCCTTGATATTGTGAACCGTATTCAACAGCGCTGCCTGATTCTTTAAATTGCCTTCAGGTAAATCATTTACCCATGCTACCGCCTCAGCCGTATCTTTCTCCAAATAGGATCGCATCATATTATTAAACACATCCATGGATTTTGAGCTATTTCCGTTTTCCTCATAAAAAACGCTGCTAAAGTACTCCAGTGCACTCTTCGGATCGTGACTCATCGCATTCATCAGTTGTATTGATTCAGACTGTAAGGAACGCCTCTGTTCGGGTTGCAGGGAAGCTAATACTTCAAACATCATATCCCCATACGGGTAAATTTTCCCTTTTCCTATCGCTTCCTTCAATGCCTGAGCACGATCGGTTTCCGGTAATTGCAGAAACAGTGAGAAAGTCGCCTCTTTTTCTTCGGGAGAATTGTTATTTACCATACTCGCGTAAATAGCCATGGATGCAGAATCATAATTTGCCGATCCGGTCAGTTTTCCAATGATCAGCTCCTTCCGCTCATCATCGGAAAGCATAAGCTGTTCATTGTTCAATATTTCCTGCAATTTCTGGGCATTCGTAATCGAAAGTAATCCGTGCATTGCCGCTGCCCGGTTATTCCCTGAGAATTCGCCTTGCCGGATAAATTCCAGGGCATCCAATGGCGATTCCAAAGCGTAGGATTGAAGCAACACACGCACAGCCTGTACCTGATCCTCGGGTTTCCATTCTGCCTCTATCAGAGTAAGTGCATCATTTGGCGATTTTGATGCCATTTTTTCAAGAATACCGGTCAACGCCGCATCACGTATATCATTATTCTTCACTTGCCTGAGTTGTTCCAGGGCTTCCTGAGCATTTTTTTCATACCAACTTGAAAAAATCGAGGAATACATGAATTTGTACGATTGCCTGTTCTTGTTTGCTTTTTCCGCTTGCATCTCAATATCCTGCAATAAACGGAATGTATCTTCGGGATGCTGTTTATTGTTTGTAATTACAAACAATGCTTCCCACATTTCATCTTTTCCCTTCTTGGACTCTTCCTTAATAAAATTTACGCATCCGTCCTTATCCCATTCCGTCCAATGAAAAATGAGTTTAGTACCCATTGACATGAGAAGTACTCTGTTTGCTGATGTTCCCTTGTCTGAAAGGTAATTCATGGTAAAGTTTTTTGCTGCGTCAAAGTCACGTTCCAACCAGACGCTCATAACCGCACTTATCGGACCGACAAGAAGCAGTTCCTGCCCCATGGCATCTTTCATCTTTTTTTCAAGATTTGTGGTCAGAAGCTCCAATAACTGAGGAAAGTCTTCCAATGGCATTTCCTTTGCGTATTTCTCAAGAAGTGCCGAATTAACAATCATGTCATCGCCCTTCAGGATGTCATCCAATGAACGTTCCTCCGCCCATTCCGAAAACGTTTCACCGGTTGTTTTCCTGTCCGAAAGAACAAAACTATCAGGCATAGGCGAAAACATGGATTGCTTTCCCGATATTATCGCCGATTCCTCCGAAGCAAGAGATTGCATCCCTATTTTATCTGCATGATGCTTACGAATCCAATTTCCGCACAACCATCCTGCGGAAACGAAGATAAGCGATAATACTAAAAATATGGTTTTCTTCCTCATATCAAAGCAAACAGAACCTATTCTAATAAAATGCTGAATATTTTCAGCTGGTTTAACTACTTGTCCCAAGCACCGACAACAAAAATACATTGCTACTTTCCCAGAAGTCAACGCGTTTCAACCGCAGCTTCCAGATCAAGCAGCTTTTTTCACATACTTTCGACAATACTTTCTTTACCCCTGCGGATTTTGTCCGATTTGAGTAAAAACACTTCTCGCTGCATTATTTTTTGTTATGCTACCGCCATTATGAAATCAATCGCACTCCGTTATCATAGTTTTGGAAAACCAAACGAAGTTCTTCAGACAGAGGAAATCCCATTACCGGCGCTAGGTGACAACCAGGTATTGCTCAAAATGAAAGCGGCTAACATTAATCCTTCCGATATGGGACAAATCGGCGGAACCTACGGCAAGCTGAAAGAGCTTCCGGCAACAGCCGGGCGCGAAGGAGTCGGAGAAATCATCGAACTCGGGAAAAAGGTCACTGGCTGGACAATCGGACAACGGGTACGCTTCCCCGAAAACCTCGGAACATGGCAAAGCCATGCGGTGAGTGATGCTACCGCCTTGCAGGCGATTCCCGACCATGTCAGCGATGAACAGGCTGCTCTGGCGTTCATCAACCCCACAACCGCGTATCTCCTGCTTACGAGCATCTTGCCGTTAAAGGCCGGAGAATGGATTATCCAAAATGCTGCCAATTCGCAGGTTGGACTTTGCGTAATACAGTTGGCAAAAAAACTCGGATTGAAGACTGTCAATGTCGTTCGCCGTGCAGAATTGACTGAACCGCTCAAACAGCTTGGCGCGGATATCGTCGTTATTGAAGGCAGCGATTACCCGAAAACGCTGAAAGAAGCTACCGGCGGAGCGAAAATCCGTTTAGCACTGAACTCCATCGGAGGAAACAGCGCCACTGACATGATAAAAGTACTGGCGAATGATGGTGTCCATGTAACTTTTGGAGCTATGACTAATGATGCGGTACGCTTCCCAACCCGTTTTCTGATTTTCAACAGTATTACGCTGCGCGGTTTCTGGATGGATAAATGGTTCCGCGAACACAGCAAGGAAGACATTGATGCGCTTATGGAGAAAGTCTTTGCACTCATCGCGGACGGTAGCATGGTTTCGCCTATCGCCGCGAAATATAAACTCAGTGAATACAAGACTGCTCTTGAATCCAACTCGGCACCACGACTCGGCAAAGTGATCTTCGTCGGCGAATAAACATAAATTAAATTTGAAAAAGGAGCAGAAAAAAACGGCCGTAATACGTTTCCCTTTCTGTTTCTTCATTCTTCACAAAAGTCTGTGGCCTGGTTTTTATGTTTCCGCCGTTTAAAGTAGAAGGTTCGACACAGTTTCTGATGGTTCAGTTACCTTCCAGGGATGCGCCGAATTATCAACCGGTATTGACATTACTCAAACAGCACAGCTTTCAATTGGACGCGCTGATGCGGGCATGGTTCCTTCGCGATAAAAACGGTGTCCTGAATTTTTTGGCGCGACATAAACAGACACTGGAAAAACTGGGAGCCCAGTTCACAGACAATTTCAAGCAAAAAACGGCCATTCTCGAAGAGTGTTCCTTTGATGTCATTGCCACAGAGGAAAATGATGCAAGCTACCGTATGGAAATCAGGCTTTCCCGTCCATTGATTCCCCTGGAAAACGACATACGCCAAGCGATACTGCGCGGACAAAACTACATTGAGAAAAACGGGAAAATCACCTTACTGCCACCGGATAAGACCAAGGCAATAGAACAACTCCAGCAGCAGATCACAGGAGAAACAACGCGCGATTTTTCGCCAAGTGCATCGTTGCGTGTTTCAAAGGCTCAGCTTGCCGACATAGACGGTAGCATGGAAACACTCAACATCCGTTGGAAAGCCCCCGAAAGCTGGATCGCCTGTACGGCAGCTTTACGCAATCAAGGAAGACTGACGGCGGCTCCCCTGCCAAAGGATTTGGAGCAACGTCTCCGCGGCTATCAATTGCTGGGAACCGCATGGCTTTATCATCTCTACCGTTTTGGACTCGGTGGCATTCTTGCGGATGAAATGGGATTGGGAAAGACGGTACAGGCCATTGCTTTCCTGTCGGCAATAAAATCGAAAAATAACACACGTCCATCCCTGATCATCGCACCCGCCAGCCTACTCGAAAACTGGCGGCGCGAATTGTTACAATTCGCTCCGCAACTCCGCGTGTTCATTAACCACGGTAATATGCGCATTTCATCGGAACAATCCGACAATTATGATGTCATCGTTACCTCTTACGGAACACTAAACCGCGATGCCGCTCTCTGGCAGAATCTCATTTTCGACTGCATGATCGCCGATGAAGCACAGCATGTGAAAAACCGGCGCACACAAAGTGCCCAGACACTTAAAGACATCCATGCAAAGGGCCATTTCCTGCTGACGGGAACACCTATTGAAAATACGCTCGAAGACCTGCGCGGACTTTTTGAATTCATTTTGCCCGGACTGCTGAAGCCCATTCCCCGGCATGCTACCACTGAAGAACGCAAATGGTGGGATGTCCGTCATCGCGAACTCGCAGCCCCGTACATCCTGCGCAGAAGAAAACGGGATGTCGCGCCCGAACTGCCGCAAAAAATAGAACAAACGCTTTTTTGCACATTGGAACCAAAACAATCATCCCTTTACGCAAGAGCACTGGATACCTCGCGCAATGAACTGCTGAAAGTTCAACTTGAAGGCGCCTCGCAGAATAAACTGCGTATGGCTGCCTTCACGGAACTTTTACGGTTACGGCAAGTGTGTGCCGAACCGCGTTTGCTGGATGATAAACTTCAGCCCGGCGACTCTTCCAAACTCCGTGCGTTCCGCGAAATTCTGGATGAAGCACAGGACAACGGCGACCGCGTCCTGCTTTTCTCACAGTTTACATCTGTCCTTGCTTACATTCGCGGTTATCTGGACAAAGACAATATTCCCTATTGTTATCTCGACGGTAAAACACAAAACCGCCAGGCAGAATGCGACCGTTTCAATAACGACGGTAGCATTCCTGTTTTTCTCATTTCATTAAAAGCCGGAGGCACGGGACTAAACCTGACCGGAGCCAGCATCGTTATCCATTATGATCCGTGGTGGAATCCAGCAGCAGAAGCGCAAGCAACCGACCGTGCGCACCGCATCGGGCAAACAAAGATCGTAACCAGCATAAAGCTCATCGCATCGGATACCGTGGAAGAAAAGGTTCTCTCATTGCAAAAATCCAAGTCTGAATTATTGGAATCACTCTTTGAGGAAAGTGCTCATGCTACCGCAGTCTTCGATTTATCAACACTTCAATCACTATTTGCCTAGGATCATACTTTATGCTACTGTTATCATTTATTAGTCGCATGCTCCTTTTTCCAAACGTTTGTCTATAAAAGTAAAATACTGTCATCTACCATTCATGAGAAAAATACTTACTTGCCTGTTCTACTGTTTTACCGCGATTTCCTTATTCGGAGAAAACCGATGGAAGATCAATGAATCAGGCTCCATATCATGGGAAGCCGAACAAGGAATTCCGCACAACGACCATATTGAAATGAGCGGGAAACAGATTTCCGCCGTGATACGTTACGGCGTAAAAGCCGATGGTTCTTTCCACTTTGAGCGATCATTAATCTGGCCCATGCTAAGAACGATTCCGAATGACACGCATGCCAGCCTGATGCAACGTTTTGGCGATGATATCCTCGGCATGCTTATTATTGATAACCAAAAGCCTTCTGCGGAAAAAACAGAAGCAGTTTTTTTGGATGGATTGATAACCGTAAAAAGCAAGATACCGGGATTTGAGCTGACACGCGTTCTGTTTCCTTCCATGGATAAACCGCTGTTTTGCGAAAAATACGTTCTGAAGAATACATCCGGCAAACAACAAACGGTAAGCATTCCGGCATACGATAGAGTATACAGCACTGATCCTGAAAAAGGAGTCTACGGAAGCTACACATTACAGGTTTCTGTTCTAAATGCAGGCAAGCATACTGTTGAGCCCGGAAAAGAAATCACATTCAGTGTATTTCTTCAGGGCTATAAAAATAAAGCGCAAATTACTGACCTGAACATTGACAGGGAAATGAAAGCCAGACAGGCCTTTGTCGCTGACATCCAAGGAAAACTTGTGCTGGAAACCCCTGATCCGGTGATAAACACAGCATTTGCCTTTGCCAAAATACGCGCCTCTGAAAGCATTTTTGAAACCAAGGGAGGACCGATGCACGCACCGGGAGGAGAATCGTATTATGCAGCAGTATGGGCGAACGACCAAGCTGAATACGTTAATCCCTTCTTTGCATTGCTGGGATACGATTACGGGAATAAATCAGCCATGAATTCCTTCAGGCACTTTGCACGCTTTATCAACCCTGAATACAAACCGATTCCGTCATCAATCATCGCCGAAGGAGACAGTTTCTGGAGCGCTGCCGGTGATCGCGGCGACCAGGCTATGGTTGCTTATGGCGCGGCACGTTACGCCCTTGCCCGCGGTAATAAGAAAGAGGCGGAGGAACTCTGGCCTCTGATTGAATGGTGTCTTGAGTATTGTCACAGAAAGCTAAACGAAGCCGGAGTCGTCACCTCGGATTCCGACGAACTGGAAAGACGGTTTCCTGCAGGAACAGCAAATCTGTGCACGTCATCGCTTTACTATGATGCATTGATTTCGGCTGTTTACCTGGGAAAAGAGCTAGGTAAACCGTCCAAGCAAATAAATGAATACGAACTACAGGCGAAATCGTTGAGATCAGCAATTGAGCATTACTTCGGAGCCACCGTTGAAGGCTTTGAGACATACCGTTATTATGAAGGAAATGAGATTTTACGCTCCTGGATATGTATTCCGCTTACAGTTGGTATTTTTGACCGTAAACAGGGAACCATTGACGCTCTTTTTTCCCCGAGATTGTGGTCGAAAGACGGATTACTCACCCAAGCCGGAAGTGAGACATTCTGGGACCGTTCCACCCTTTATGCTCTCAGAGGGATATTCGCATCGGGAGAAACCAAGAAAGGATTGGAAGCACTTGAGTATTATTCAAAACAACGGCTGCTAGGCGAACATGTGCCCTATCCCATCGAAGCCTGGCCGGAGGGAAACCAACGACATCTTTCAGCAGAAAGCGGTTTATACTGCCGGATTATTACAGAAGGTATTTTCGGAATTCGTCCAACAGGATTAAAATCGTTTACGCTGACTCCTCAACTTCCCGATGGTTGGGAAAAAATGTCATTGAGAAAGATCCGAGCATTCGGGAAAGAATCCATTGATATTCTTGTATCAAAGGATAAAAAAGAAATTAAGATTCAAGTCTATTCAGAAGGAAAACTTGTCAAATCCCACATCGGAGAAAAAGGACAAACGTTAGCTGTCAGTCTGAATTGATTGTATTCGCTACCATTGTCAAAACGTCACGTACCCCTGAAAGAGTTTTATAAAAAATACGCCTACGTTAAAGGTAGCATGCCCCACAAAGCATGGTAACAATGACTGTTCTTTATTTCTCTTGTTCAGGCGCAACCAATAGAAAACAATCGAGAAAATAAACTTCATTCCTGTGCTGAACCAGGCTTTTACCGAAAAATCAAAAGTCCATTCCAGTTTGTGGATCGCATAAAAACTGACTCCTTCGGGAACATTAACATTCCACAAAAACGGATGTAAAAGCGCAAATAACGCAGATAGCAAAACAGCAAAGAAAACCATCGGGCGACGGCCGTACTTTTCCACGACAAAATATCCTCGGAAAACAAGTTCCTCATAGAAAGCAGCCGAAAGGATTGCCAGAATCGCATAGGCTTTCAAAGTCGATTGCTGATCTGAAACACCAAGCAGTTTTTCACCCAGGGTTTCTGTTGCAAGCAAGAATAGCCCTGCCTGGGCTCCTATTAAAATCCAAAGCAGCGAGCAATTTCCTGTTCCGGGAAATTCCTTCTGTGCATTCGTCCCTTTCCGAAGGAAATCCATCACCCAAAGCCTGGCCACATAACATGTGACTATGGTAATAAAACCAACGGTGATCGGATCGTTCACAGAAAAAGAATTTATCTGATAGAAAACAACTTATGCTTACAAGGCCTCATCCAAGGCTTTTTCCAACTTGGCAGCATCTTCGCGGACATCCACACCCAGTGAGATACTGTCACTTAAGCCCACCCCGATACTGAATCCGCGTTCCAGAACACGGAGTTGTTCCAGTTTCTCGATCTGCTCCAGCTTACCTTGTTGAAGCTTTCCAAACTCCTCTAGAAAACCGGCATGGTAAGCATACATGCCCAAATGATGCAAAACGTGTCTTTCTTTCAGCCAGGCTTCATCCACTTCACCTTTTGTCTCGCGCATGTAGGGAATCGGCGCACGGGAGAAATACAGTGCGTATCCTTGGCTGTCGCGGATCACCTTCACACAGTTAGGATCACGGAATGCCTCTACGCTTCTGAAAATGGTGCCCAGCGTAGCCATGTCCGACTCGGGTCTGCGAATCAGTTCAGCCAACTGTTCGATCTGCGCACGTGTCACCAAAGGTTCATCTGCCTGCACATTGATAATCCCGTCTGCTTTGATTTCGCGATTCGCAGCAGCGATCCGATCGGTTCCGCTCGGCAAATCAGGATCTGTCAAAATCACCTTGAATCCTGCATCAGTCAACACGTCACCGAGTTCCTTTTCGCCGATTGCGAAATATAACGGATATTCCGGAGCCTGTTTTGCGATACGTTCGGCCGTCCATAGGATCAACGGTTTGTTTTTTACGGGAAAAAGTAATTTTTTCGGAAAACGCTGGGATGCCAAACGTCCCGGAACAACTATTGCTATATTCATGTATTTTAAAAGTCTATTGGTTAAAAAATAAAAAACGGACGTAGTTTCATGCTACTGTCCGATTTATACGTTTTTCTTATTCAAATTCGACTATGGCCGCAACTTCCACCGAACTGTCTTTCGGTAAAGAAACGGCGCCAACGGCAGCACGCGAATGTTTCCCTTTTTCACCAAAGACGGAAACAAACAAATCGGAAGCCCCGTTAATCACTTGCGGCTGATCAATAAAGTCAGGCCCGCAATTAACAAATCCTGTCATGCTTACAACGCGTTTCACCCTGGAAAGCGCACCAAGGTGTCCTTTCATGACCCCCATCAGATTCATGGCACAAATACGTGCCGCTTCCTGCCCTTTGGCTATGTTACCGGCATCTATCTTCCCGGTATGAGTCATGCTACCGTTTACCATAGGAATAGCTCCTGCCAAAAAAAGTAGATTTCCGCTTTGGACACAGGGAACATAATTACCTTGGGGTACAGGTGGAACGTTAAGCGTGAGTCCAAGTTGTTTTAAATTGTCTTCGGGTGTCATTTCGAAAGTTGATTATGTATATATTGCTAAAAGAACGGGCAGTTGTCAGCATTTTATTAAGCAGCAGCAAGTCATTACTTATTTAATCACCGGAAAAATCCGTATATTACGAAGGGTTAAAGACAAACGATAAGCGCGTTCAAGCTCCTGATCGCGACTTTCAACCATTGTTTCTCAATACTGCTCTCAGGATGCCTCTTTAGCTTTTTCCTTCGTTGCAGCAAACAATACCCACGTTACCGCTATGAGCATTATGTTCCGAAATAACGACCACCACAGACTCATCGATAAACCGCTTCCGAAGCATCCGCACTCAATATTCAAACCCCGGACAAGCGCACTAAGAATACCTAGAGTAAACACTGATAACAGCATAAGAAGCAGAAGCACAGCTCCGCGCACCAATTTGTTTAGGATCAAGGCAATTCCCAAGACAATCTCCAACCATGGCAGAAACCAGGCAAGCGCATAAGCGAAGACAGCCGGTAGCATGTGATAATTATTGATATCATGGAAAAATGTATCGGGAACAAAGGCCTTAGAGGCTCCGGCATATACAAACACAATGCCCAGAATCACCCGAACCACAGGTAAAGCAAATGCTATTTTCCGGTTTCGCTCTTCCATGCTTCCCATCCTCCTTTTAATATATAAATCTCGCTTACCCCAAGTTCCCGTCTCAGGCGTTTTGCGACCTGCTGACTTGCCTCGCAGGCCTGACTGCTGCAATAGACAATGATGATTTGCCCAGGTTCCCAGACAGCCATAAACCCGTCAAACTGGCTTTCCCATTCCGTCTCATTCAGCAATACAGCATCCCGAATATGCTCTTTTTCAAAAGCCGCCTGCTCCCTGGCATCAACAAACAGTATCGGTGTATGTTCAGCCAACTTCGCTGCGGCATGGACGCTCAGTTCGGAAACATGTTCGGATGCCGTTTGCCAGTTAAAATCGTTCCGGAATAACCCAAAATTAAGCACGGCAGAGACAGAAGCTAACAGCAGCAATAAAAATACCTGTTTAGGCAATGACAAAGGAAGGGGTTGTCGAACAGCGTTTTTCATCCGATTCTGGTATAAACGGAAAAGGTGCGTTTCTTTCCCTCCCCCCAAGAGACTACCAACCGGATCGTGGCCCTAATAGGTTCCTTGGTTTGCTGTGGTTTCAATTTAAGTAAATAAACACCGTTTTCATCCGGCTCGGACAGTACTACCGCCAATTTGGATTCACGGCATTCCGCCTTTACGTTAACATCAGGTAAGGTTCTGTTTAACTCCAGCTTTACAGTCTTTTCGACCATTGCTTCATCCTCCTTCCAGACAACCAAACGTTGTTCCATTTTAAGGATTTCCGGGACATTTGTCTTTAAGGTAAGCACATATGACCCATTTGACTTCTCATCTGTCATCACACTTATGTTTTTCTCTTGGAATCCAACCCGTTCCCCGATTTCGAAAACGACCTTGATCTCGCCTGATTCACCCTCTTTATACTCTCTTTTCTCTAATTCCGCCGTTGTGCACCCACAATTGGAATTAACGGATTTGACCGTAATTTCCTCTTTTCCTGTATTTTTGAATCTGAAGGAGGCTTCCAGAATTTCCGCCCCGGCAGGTATTTCTTTTTCTATTTCAGTTTTCTCCCAAACAAGTTCTGCACGCAAGACTACGTTCAGAAATAACAGCAATGCAGAAAATATAGCGTATTTCATGTTTCTATTGTCCTATCAGGATAAATTTAATCAAGCGATAAGACAATTTTGGAGAAAATCATATATCTGGGTAAAATTGATTCATTCTGAACATTTTTACGTGTTGCATTCATTCCTTTCCTTTGCAAAATTCACCCATTAAATTAAATTACAGCATTTCGTGAAAAAGGAAAGTTATTCAAAAGAAGACATACTACTCTGTTCCGAAGGTAAATTATTTGGGCCTGATAAAGCTCGTTTGCCTGCTCCTCCCATGCTCATGCTTGATCGCATCGTAAAAGTTTCGGAAACAGGTGGAAAATACGGTAAGGGATTCCTTGAAGCGGAACTTGATATTCAACCTGATCTTTGGTTCTTTGCATGCCATTTCCCGAATGATCCTGTAATGCCAGGATGCCTTGGACTTGATGCCATCTGGCAATTGCTCGGTTTTTACCTTGCCTGGTGCGGGCTTCCCGGGAAAGGTCGTGCGCTTGGTGTCGGCGAAGTCAAATTCACCGGACAAATCCTACCGACAAACAAGACGGTCACTTACCGTATAGATATTCATCGCGTCATGAAGGGACGCCTTATGTTGGGTATCGCAGACGGAACCGTTTCTGTTGACGGTAACATCATTTATGAAGCAAACGGACTCCGCGTGGGTCTTTTCAGCAGCTAATTTATTTTATAAACGAACATAGATATGAGAAGAGTTGTTATTACAGGTATGGGCGTTGTTTCCAGTATCGGAAATAACCTGAAAGAAGTTTTAGATTCTCTCAAAGACGCAAAGTCCGGCATAAAATTCCAAGAGCTTTACAAGCAAGTCGGACTACGCTGTCAGGTCGCCGGTAGCATCCATATTGACACTGATACGCTTATTGACCGCAAATTCAGCCGTTTCATGGGTTCCGCGGCGATGTTTGCCTATATTGCGATGGCTGAAGCCATTGCCATGTCCGGACTCACTCACAATGATATTTCAAACCCAATGACCGGACTGATCGCCGGAAGCGGTGGCGGCTCGCCAACAAATCAGGTTGAAGGCGTGGACATCCTCCGTGAAAAAGGAATCCGCAGGGTCGGAGCATTCCGCGTTCCGCGCACGATGGGCAGTACTGTTTCGGCATGTCTTGCCACTCCCTTTGAAATCAAAGGAGTAAACTACAGTATAACATCGGCCTGTTCGACAAGCGCTCACTGTATAGGCAATGCGTATGAACTCATCCAGATGGGCAAGCAGAACATTGTTTTTGCCGGAGGCGGTGAAGAAGAAGGATGGGCCACCTCTATGATGTTCGACGCAATGGGAGCCCTCAGCTCATCCTACAATGAAACGCCTCAAATAGCATCCCGAGCTTTTGATGCAAAACGCGACGGATTTGTTCCGGCAGGCGGAGGCGGTATCTTGGTGCTTGAAGAACTTGAACATGCCAAGGCCCGCGGAGCAAACATCATTGCAGAAGTCATTGGCTACGGAGCCACCTCCGACGGATTTGATATGGTAGCTCCGTCAGGCGAAGGCGCGATACGTTGCATGCAACAAGCGCTTCGCACCGTTAAGAGCAAAATCGACTATATCAATACGCACGGTACCAGCACCCCGGTTGGCGATCCAAAAGAAATCCAGGCAATCAAAACAGTATTTGGGGAAAATACACCCTATGTTAATTCGACGAAATCATTGACCGGACATGCCCTTGGTGCAGCAGGCGCCAACGAAGCAATTTATTCCTTGCTGATGATGCAGAATAACTTTGTCTGCAAGTCAGCCAATATTGTCGAGCTCGACCCTGAGATAGAGAAAATCGGAGTCAACATTGTCCGTGAACGTATCGATAACGTGAAAATTGATACTGTACTGTCTAACAGTTTCGGATTCGGAGGAACGAACGCCACACTCGTCATGCAACGTTACCGCGGATAACACCTTTGCAAAGGCAACGCAAGGCGAAGGATATCCTTCGCCTTTTTTGTTTAAACCGCTACCTACTAATTCATAATCCATCGATTTGAAATGATCGAAGAAAAAGCCATTCTCAGAAAAAAACTGTCCGCCAGCTGGAAACGGGTCAAACGTCGCCACGATAAGGAAGGCATTATTGCTCAGCAATTGCTTTTCAACCCGATATTTCAATCGGCAAAACATATTCTGATCTATGCTTCTATCTATCCTGAAGTAGATACAGCCATTATTCGGGACATGTCATGGAAGTTGGGTAAATCCGTACATTTCCCTTACTGCGACGGAGATAATCTCACCCTTTGGCGCATAAGCAGCATGGCGGAAATGGAGCCAAGCGGTTATATGGGTATCCAACAGCCATCCGTACTGACTCGCAGTAAGCCAAACCGAATCGCATCTCTTGACGATATGGATTTATTGATTATTCCCGGACTTGGTTTTGACCGATTTGGCGGACGTATCGGCCGTGGGAAAGGTTACTATGATCGCCTGCTTGCACAGCGCGGTAGCATGATGAAACCGCTTTTTTGGGGGATCTCTTTTGAGGAGACCTTGCTTGACAAAGCCATTCCCTGTTCCGGGCATGATATAGCCATGGATGCTATATTGACAGAGAGCGGCATCCTGCAAACAGGAATAAAATAACCAATCAGTTAAAGGGCATGTAGGCATTTGCTTACAATAACGCTTTAAGCAAGGACACCATAGCATTACGACGCAGAAAAAG
Organism: Opitutales bacterium; assembly: GCA_031552815.1. Lineage (GTDB taxonomy): Bacteria > Verrucomicrobiota > Verrucomicrobiia > Opitutales > JAVBMG01 > JAVBMG01. The sequence continues at coordinate 14,314 of JAVBMG010000007.1, read as the reverse complement.
ATAAACTTTGTAAATTTCTTTTGTTTTTAACAAAATCCGCATGATAAAAACTTTGCGGATTTTTTTGTGTTATTAATCATAAATAACATAACTCTGAATAACGTCCGCTTCCTGCTCCTATTTCTATGGCAAAATCCAATTACGATAAATTTCCTTCCATTCCTTCCAAAGGAAAGCTTTTTTCAGGATGGCATGCCATCTGTGAAGAACTCAAAACCCACCTTCACTGTTCATCAAATCAACGCTTCGTACTTGCGGTAGAATGCTATCAAGGGACTTTTGAAGACGACTTAATCAAAGCATTTCGCCAATTAGCTCCCGCACTCCTTATTCATACAACGGGTATCTGCAAGAATGAAGACAGCATCCGGGCAATGACCCAGGCCGATGTTACCGACGACCGTATCTTTGGTCATATGACACGCTTGTCTATCAATGATTTCCTTGATGCTACCGCGCTCGCTAACGCGCAGGAATCCATTTGTCATGCAACAGGTCTGGTGATCGTCGTTGGCCCGGGAGCATCGCTGTTCACTGAACACTCTAACCATCTCTTGGTCTATGCGGACATGGCCCGTTGGGAAATCCAATTACGCATGCGCCGCCATGAGATAAGCAATCTTGGCATAAAGAATCACTCTGATTCCTTCTCCGAACAATACAAACGCGCTTTCTTCGTTGACTGGCGCGCTTGTGACAAACTTAAAAAAATACTGTTCTCAAAGATCGACTACTTCCTTGATACCAATGACCGAGACCACCCGAAAATGGTTTCCGGCAACACCCTCCGCGATGCCTTTGATGCTACCGTCACAGGTCCATTCCGACTCGTTCCGTTTTTCGACCCTGGGCCATGGGGAGGCCAATGGATGAAAGAAGTCTGTGATCTGGATCGTAATACTCCTAATTTTGCCTGGTGCTTCGACTGTGTTCCTGAGGAAAACAGCCTCCTTTACAATTTCTCCGGTATCACTTTTGAAACACCTTCCATAAATCTTGTTTTCTACAAAGCCAAAGCACTACTCGGTGAACCCGTCGAATCACGCTTCGGACAAGAGTTTCCTATCCGTTTTGATTTCCTTGATACAATGGGCGGCGGTAACCTCAGTTTACAGGTACACCCAACCACCCAATATATCCGGGATCATTTTGGGATGCAGTATACGCAGGATGAGAGCTATTACCTGCTTGATGCAAAAGAAGATGCCATCGTTTATCTCGGATTAAAAAAGAATATTGATCCTGACAGTATGATTGACGACCTGAATCGTGCCCAAGATGAAAATGCTCATTTTGACACAGAAAAATACGTCAATCTGTTTCCAGCAAAGAAGCATGATCACTTTCTGATCCCGAACGGTACCATTCACTGTTCCGGCAAAAACTGTATGGTATTGGAAATCAGTGCAACACCCTATATTTTCACTTTCAAGCTATGGGACTGGGCACGTCTGGGATTAGACGGAAAACCGCGTCCTATCAATATCCATCGAGGAAAAGACGTTATCGACTGGAAACGAGACGAAGACTATTGCACGCGACAATTAATTAACCGTATAGAACCTATTGCCCAAGGTAACGGATGGAAAGAAGAGCGAACAGGCTTGCATCAAAATGAATTCATCGAAACCAGACGTCACTGGTTTACCGGAAAAGTCGATCATAGCACCTATGACAGCGTTAATGTGCTCAACCTTGTAGAAGGTGATGAGGCAGTTATCGAAAGTCCGACAGGCAGCTTTGAACCATTTATTGTTCATTATGCCGAGACATTTGTCATACCTGCAAAAGTCGGTAATTATACTATTCGCCCTTACGGGAAAAGCGAAGGAAAGACCTGTGCCACGATAAAAGCCTTTGTCCGCTTTAAAGCCTAAAAAAAGAAAACGATTTACTACCGACTTGCGCTTAACTTTTCCCAAAGCGTCCTCGCCCTAATACAGAATTCTTTACGGCAGGTATCCACCGCTGATTGACGTACGGAAAGGTTTTCGTTTGCGATAGAGGCTATATCCGTAAGGTTATACAGGTAAACATTTTCCAATGTCTCAACGCTTGGCTCAATATCACGCGGAACCGCAAGATCAATCAGAAACAAAGGCCGTTCGGCTCTTCCCTTTACTGCTTGGTTCACGGTAGCATGATCCAGCACGAAATGGGGGGCAGAAGTCGCGCACACGACTATGTCGAACGATTTTAATTTCTCTGCAAGCAGAGAAAAATCCAATATCGCCGCAGTAAAACTTTTTGCCAATGATACGGCTGAACAAAAGCGACGGCTGCTCACGGTCAGGTCCTGAGCTCCCCGGTTTATGAAAGCACGTGCAGTCTTTTCACCAACCTCACCCGAACCGATAAGTAATATTTTACTGTCTTTCAGCTCACCAAAGATACGCATGGATAACTCTACAGCAATATTGCCGATACTGATTTGCCCTGTGGAAATATTCGTATTTGATCTCGCCCATTTTGCCTCATGAAAGCTTTTTTGAAATATAATATTCAGAAAAGTGCCGGTAGCATGATGTCCATGCGCATATTCGTATGCTGCTTTCACCTGCCCGAGTATTTCGGTTTCGCCGATCATCTGGGAATCAATGCCTGCACATACGGAAAACAGGTGATTGATCACAGCTTCACCATCAGATAAGACAAACGCAGTTTCCAGGGATGCAACTGCCACGGATTTCATTTGCGCCAATCGGGAAAAAAGAGCAGAAACAGCAACAGCCTTTTCCCCATAAACATAAAACTCTGTCCGGTTACATGTGCTCAAAACCAGAAACTCTCCCATCGACTGGTGTTCCCTGAAAAATGCATACAGGCTCTCTGTTTCCTCTATCGAAAGTACCAGGTTTTCACGAATCTCAATGGATACGGAATGGTGCGTACAGGATAACAGAAAAAGTGTGTTCTTTGAATCCATCTGAAATTAGGCTGCCACCGGTTTTCCGTGGATCAAAAAAAGCATGAACAACGCCAAAATAAACAAAATGACGCTAACTGTCGCAAATCGTGTCGGTGTCAGAAATTTTCCTGCGAAGAATAAGCTACCATAAGCAATCCAGATAATGCTGGCGGCGATGATCTTTAATGCCAGATAGTATGGTCTCCCCAATAAAAAGAAATCGACCCATCCGAGAACCAGAGCCAGTGTAAGCAACGCTAAAGCAATTGCCAGTAACCGCCTGGATACGTTTTGCAGGATTTGCAATGAAGGCAGATACTTAAAAAAGGCATGATACTTCTTTTTTCGTAAACTGTGATTTTGAAACAAATACTGGATTGAAAGCAAAGAGAGAATCCCGAATGCCGCATAACTGAGAAAAGCGGTCAACGCATGAACCGCTGTCAGTATTGCCATGCTACCACCTTCGCTGGGAATAGGTGCTCCAATAAGCTGTGCAATTAAGCTCAACACAAACACAAGTCCTGCAGTAAAAGCATCTAAAAGATTCAAACGGTAGCTTGCTCCGACAATGAGGTATAATAACACGCAAAAAAGCGCGACCAAATGGAAAAATCCGGAAAGATAGGTAAATGGCAGCATTCCGGTAATCTGCCACTGAATAAACAATCCGTATCCTTGAAAACCAGCGCCAAATGCAAGAAAAGCATAGGAAATCAAACGGAATGTTCTCTTGGCATAAACAGCAACCAACCCAAGCATGACAATAGCCGCGTAAATAAACAATCCGAACAAAAACGCATTGTTACCTATAAAATCCCGCATAGAAAAGGTTCATTGAACAGGCAATTCGCGTTTTATCAAAATAAAAATCCATAATTCATAAGTCTATCAATACGTTGAATCTTGCTTACAGAATGCGTTTACGGTATTCTGTTAAAATTTATTTTTTCATTCACATTATTTGACATGACACTTATCATAAAATCACTCAAAGACAGCATCGGGTCCTTACAGCTCAATAACGAACGAAAACTGAACAGTCTCTCACACGCCCTCATCGGAGAACTCGTCAACGGCATTGACGAACTTGAAAAAGAAGGTGCAACCGTTGTCATCATCCGCGCAAACGCAGGCGTGAAAGTCTGGTCTGCCGGACATGACATCAATGAATTGCCGGAACCGCGCCGCGACCCGCTTTCATACGGAGACCCTTTGGAAGTGCTTTTGCGCCATGTTCAGGACTGTCCCGTTCCCGTGATTGCGATGATTGAAGGTACTGTCTGGGGTGGCGCATGCGATCTTTGCTGTTCATGCGACATGGTCATTGCAGCCGAGAATGCTACCTTTGCGATGACACCGGCAAAAATCGGAATTCCATATAACCCGTCAGGATTAATCCATTTTATTAACCATATCGGATTGAATAAAGCCAAGGAAATGTTCTTTACCGCACGTCCGACAACCGCAGAGGAAGCCTGGAACAACGGTTTTGTAAATCACATTGTAACCCTTGATTCATTGGAGAGTTTCACTTACGAGTTAGCCCAACGCATCGCCTCCAATGCACCTCTGGCTATTCGTGCAATCAAGGCACAATTTCGCTTGCTCACCCGCGGTAATCTGATTGATGCCGAAACAGCCGAGCGTATCCAGTCTATCCGACGCAAAGTTTATGATAGCAATGACTACGGTGAAGGAATCAAGGCTTTCAAAGAAAAACGGTCTCCTGTTTTCAAAGGGAAATAACCCACGCTACGTTCAGTAGTTCCTATGTAAGGCAAAAAGAGACGGTAACATTAATGTTACCGTCTCTTTCTGTAAGGCATTCTCCGGAAGAACAACTTTTACGCGAGTGCCAGCGCATATTCCAACAAACATGCCACCTTCCCTTCTTTAAGCACTTTACCTGTCATAAAATGGAAAACACCCATCCGCTCCTTATAAACAACCTCAATCTGAATTTTATCTCCCGGACGGATCATACTTTTGAATTTTGCATCAATGATACGGGCAAGAACCGGTGTTTTCCCATTAAGATCATTCGGTGTTATTTTCTTTTTCACAATAAACACAGCCGCGGTTTGAAATACAGCTTCGCAAAGTAGAACTCCAGGCATAATTGGATTTCCCGGATAATGGCCGGTAAAATGAGGCTCATCGTCTCGTATAATCCGCTCGGCTTTCGCACCGTCTTCACTAATTTCCAATATCTTATCTATAAATAAGAATGGTTCACGGTGAGGGATAACAGATTTGATTTCGTCCATAGGTTTCAATGTTCTTTTTGGTCTCGCAGAAATTTATCAATTTTGTTTGCCGTAATCACTCCGTAATTAATTGTACCCAACCAACCCGACATGATAATTCCGACTGATCCGGCATGATAGAGCCCACCGATCTGTTCAGGTAATTCAAGCGAGACCTTAAGTCCTTCGAATTTTGTCCCGAAACTGGTCCCTTGCCAATGCGTCGTGTAACGCTGCACGGTTCTGGGCGTTGCTGCTTCCAGCCAGCTTATACGGTCACGGATATTCGGAATAAACTTTTCCAACCCTGAGATGGCTTCTTCGCATATCCGTTGCTTATGATACTCATAGTCCTTCTCGGAAAGTTGTTCCCAATCAGTAAACCTCGCATTAATAGAACAAACGACATGGTAACGCGGCAATTCGTGCGGGCGATTATCCGGATAATAAACAGAATATGTTTTGCTTGTTGTGTGAAAGTCTGTCAATTCCTGGCTCGAAAAATGTTCCGCATCGGAGGTAAAGATCAAGTCACCGATATGAGGAATCGTTTCACCCTCCCGTATTCCGATGTAAACTTGGCAGGAAGAGGAATTCACGCGCACCGCTTTTGCTTCTCCGACATAATCGGACGGTAGCATGGATTCTCCTACCAGATTAAACAAAGTATTCTTTATATTCGCATTGGAAAATACCGCCTTACATTTTATTTCCCTCCCGTTCACAACAACAGCGGTAGCATGGCGCTTTCCATTAACCTCCTCCGTTAATATCTTTTCAACAAGGCAATGCCTGCGTATCTCGACGCCATTGCGCATCATTTCTTCCGACATTTTTTTAACAAGGACATCTGTCCCTCCCTGAAACAGGTACACACCCTTGTTCATAAAGTTCGAAAAAACAATTCCAAAAGCAATCGCCGGATCTTCCAAAGTAGAACCATTGGCATAAGCAATCGGCTCCAGCAGTAAACGATGAACATCGTCGCGTCCGGGAAAAAACTCTTCAAACAAGTCCTTTGTAGTACGCTTGTCATCATCGTAGAAATTCATTTTGCCCAAATGGGCAAAAAACCCCCTGACCTTTTCGACAGCCACATGGAACCTCTCGGTAAGAATCCGTGTAAAGTCCTCTGAATCAAAGGTCGTCTTTAAATTCATTTGCGGATTCACAAATCGGATATCCTTAATCTGCCGAATGGCTTCGGCAATCTCCCTTGTCCAGTACTTACGGCAGGATTTTACCATCCCGTACGGGAATCCATGCAATGAAACATCAAAGACATGCCCTCCCTTACGACGGAACCATGTTGCCAATCCCCCCAGTTGGGAATGATGCTCAAGCAACAGCACGGAATGCCCCTGCTTCGCAAGGTAATTTGCTCCTGTCATGCCACCAAGACCGCTACCGATGATGATGACATCATAAAAATCCTTAACTCCTCTGAGAAAATCCATTTATTTAAACTAAAACCATTCACTGTCTGTATTTAACAGACTCTGAAACAAAAGACTCCTGATTAAACACGGTTATTCGCGCCCAGGCAAGAACTCTAACTCACCATTCTGTTTAATACGGCGATAGTAGCAACCATAACGAGGAAGCTGGTCTTTCCCTTTTGTATGACAGGATCCCTTCCCTGCAAGACTGACCTTGTAAACAATTGAGTTCTGCTCGCAGTTTACAAGCACATCATGCAGTTCCAGATAATCGCCGGACGTCTTTCCCTTTATCCACAGCTCATTACGGCTGGTACTCCAAAACGTAGCTTTCTTCTCTGCAAAAGCAGTCTTCAGGGCCAAATCATTGACATACCCGATAATCAGAACCTCTCCTGTCACAACATCCTGAGCAACCGCAGGAATAACATCCGCTTCGCATTGAGCAATTTTCTTTAGTTTTTTAAAATCCAATTGCAGGAACTTTCCGTCTTCGATCTCTTTACTCATAATTTGTTTTACTGTGTCCTTTTGTCCATTTTCAGCAAATATATTTTCTTGCGATCTTTACTTTACGTATCCTGAAATACGTCACATCACCCCATTCGATTGAACTGTTTAAACCCAGCGTCATTCCGCGTAAACATAGAAATTAAATCTATTTTTAGTTTGCGTAAGATTTGTTTTATGAACAGAAACTATACCAAAAAAAATTTATCTAGATATTTATGGCAAAAGAATTAATTGGAAACTTGCTGGTTGCCCAATCCGGAGGGCCGACAGCCGTTGTAAACTCAACTCTCGCAGGCGTTATCAACGAAGCCTTGAACTATGAATGCATTGAGGAAATCTACGGAAGCATCAATGGGATAAGCGGCATCCTGTTCGAAGACTTGGTTGACCTGGCAGCAGAATCCCAACAAACCATCCGCGGATTACGCTATACTCCGGGATGTGCCCTCGGCAGCACCCGCCGCGTCCTGAAACGATCCGAAGAACTTGACCGCGTCATTAATGTCTTTGAAGCACACAATATACGTTTCTTCGTCTATATAGGCGGGAGCGAAGCTGCTGAAACCCTCCAAAAGATTTCTGAACGAGCAAATGCCCGCAATTATGATTTACTCACGGTATTGGTTCCGAAAACCATTGATAATAATCTTCCTGTAACCGACCATTGCCCAGGGTATGGCAGTGCCATCAAATATGTGGCGACAACCGTCAGGGAATTGGCTCTAGATCACGAAGCTATGGGAGAATATGATTTGGTCTCCATTGTGGAAGTTATGGGCCGCAACAGTGGATGGATTGCTGCAGGAGCTACTTTGGCGAAACACGTCAACGATCTTGATTCAGCACCGCACCTCGTTTATCTCCCGGAATCATCCTTTTCTCCGGATAAGTTCATTTCTGATGTAAAAAACATCCTTAGCAAAAGCCCTTTCTGTACGGTTGTAGTCGGCGAAGTCCTTACGGATGACAGTGGTAATTATATAGACCTTAACTCGGTCCCTGGGGCAGAAAAAAGTTCAGGACAGTACCTATCTGCTCTGGTAAAGGAAAATCTTGGAATCAAAACCCGCTATACCAAACTTGGCATTGCACAACGCTCCGCCGCACATATTTCCTCTCAAGTCGACAATGATCATGCCTATCTCACCGGAGAAAAAGCAGTCAAAGCAATTGTTGACGGTGAATCAGAGATTGCGATTACGCTGACACGCGGGGAAACAGATCACTATTCCTGCGAAACCTCTATTGTTCCATGCTCGGAAATCACAGGTAACATAAAGTATTTCCCCAAAGCTTGGATCAATGAAGACAATTCCAGCATCAGTTTTCATTTCTATAAATATGCTATTCCGCTTATCCAGGGAGAAGTAAAACCAAAATTCGAAAATGGCTTACCTTCTTATGTTCGCCTCTCTTGCGAATACGTTGACAAGCAACTTAGTGAATACTCCGAACGAGCATAGGCTTTTTAGCGAACCTTCCTTTAAAAGCTACCGGTAACGGTAGCTTTTTTTATTAATGGCCAATGTTTCATCAATCAGAATTCATTATTCATAAACATTATTTTCATACCATAAATCGACCATTTAAAATTAGTTTTTGAATGACAGAAGAAGTGAATATGAAATTTCACATTTTAAATATGTATCAAATACTCTTCCCATATCTTTGATTATTGTCCCAATAAGTTTCTTTAGGATTGAAAACACACCTTTTCTTAGATAATGCTCTTCATTTAAATTCATTCGTAAAATCCTAAATTGGAAATATAAAATGATTACTCATATTGATCACCTAGGCATAGCTGTTAAATCGCTTGATGAGGCGATTCCATACTATGAAAAAGTCTTGGGACTTAAATTGGAAAAACGCGAAGAAGTAGCTTCACAAAAAGTCAAAGTTGCGTTTTTTCACTGTGGTGAAGTCCACATTGAGTTACTTGAACCCACCTCCCCGGACAGCCCCATCGCAAAATTTCTGGAAAAAAATCCAGCCGGCGGTATCCATCATATCGCTTTCGGAACAAGCGATATTAACGGTCAACTGAAGCAAGCATCGGATAACGGAGTCCGCTTGCTCAATGAAGTTCCTTTTGAAGGTGCAGCCAATAAACTGGTTGCATTCTTGCACCCAAAATCAACTTTCGGCGTACTTACCGAGTTTTGCCAACCCAAACAATAACCCTTACCCATTCTTAATATGGCTACTCCAAAAGAAATGATGGATGAATTGAAGCGCCGTCGAGAAGGAACTCTCATCGGCGGTGGTCAGGATAAAATTGATAAAAAACACGAAAAAGGACAACTTACGGCACGCGAACGTGTTGCATCCCTTTTCCAACCGGATACCTTTCAGGAATTTGGAATGCATGTGAATCATTCCTGTCACAATTTCGGTATGGAAAAGAAGCGTATGCCGGCAGACGGTGTTGTATCAGGAACAGGAATTGTTGACGGACGTTCTGTTGGTGTCGTAGCACAGGACTTCACGATTGGTGGTGGCTCCGTAGGACGCATGCATGCAAAGAAATTCTGCGATTTGATGTCCTATGCAGTCCAATGCGGAATGCCCATCGTAACGATTAATGACTCAGGAGGCGCACGCATTCAGGAAGGTGTCGAGGCGCTTTCCGGCTACGGACAGATTTTCTATATGAATACATACGCCTCAGGCGTAGTTCCGCAAATTGCTATCATTGCAGGTCCTTGTGCTGGCGGTGCCGCCTATTCCCCTGCTCTGATGGACTTCATTATCATGACTCGCAAAAATGCCAATCTGTTCATTTGCGGTCCTGAAGTTATCAAAGCAGCAACAGGCGAAACAGCCGCACTGGAACAATTTGCGACCGCAGATGCGCACGCATCCATCAGTGGAAATATTCACTTCATTGCGGAAGATGATCAGCACGCAATTGAAATCACAAAACAATTGCTCAGCTTCCTGCCATCCAACAATACTCAGGAGCCTCCGCATAAGCCAAATCCGCAAATTGAAATCAAAATCGACGAAGCACTCAACGAATTGGTTCCGGAATCGGCCAAACAGGCTTTTGATGTGAAAAAAGTTATTGAGCGTATCGTTGATGACGCTAACTTCCTTGAAGTCCAGGCAAATTGGGCAAAGAACATGGTGGTTGGATTTGCACGCATTGAAGGTATTGTCGTCGGCATCATCGCAAATCAGCCAATGATTAAGGCAGGATGCATTGATATTGACGCATCAGATAAGGCCGCCCGATTCATCCGTACCTGTAACGTATTCAATGTACCGTTGGTCAATCTTGTTGATACAGGCGGATTCTTCCCGGGATTGCGTCAGGAGCAAGGCGGTATCATCCGTCATGGTGCAAAAATGTTATTTGCCTACTCTTCCGCGACAGTACCAAAAATCACCGTTATCATGCGTAAAGCATATGGTGGAGCCTATCTTGCTATGTGTCCTATCGATGCCGGTGCAGATCTTATTTTTGCTTGGCCTACTGCTGAAATCGCAGTTATGGGAGCAGAAGGCGCTGTCAAAGTGATTTACGGCAAGGAAATCAAAGAATCAGCGAATCCGTCAGCATTTATTGCTGAAAAAGAAGCTGATTACCGCAAGAAATTTGCATCTCCGTACCAGGCTGCAGAAACAGGTATGGTCACGGATGTCATCCAACCAGGACAAACACGTTCGCTTGTCGCTCTCGGTTTGCGCCAGACGCTTAACAAACACTGTGTACGTCCATCCAAGAAACACGGTAACATTCCGCTATAATCATGCATTCCACATTAGAAGCTCACGACTGGATGCTTATCCTGACAGGATTTGTCGTAGTACTTATTGCACTTGCTGGAAATGCAATTGTCACGGCAGTTATCGGGCTGGTTTTTAAAAGCATTGATGAGAAAGCGAAAAAGAAGAAAGCTGTGGCGACTCCGGCAACACCGGTATCCAGCATTCCTCAACATACCGAAGATCCAGCCATCGCCGCAGTTATCGCCGCATCTGTCGCTGTCGTTCTTGGAGGTACTCCGCACAGGATTGTATCCGTGGAAATTCCTAATCTGGACTATTCCCGTTCAGGACGCAGCGAACATTTTGCTTCGAAAGTATATGTTCCTAAAAGAAATCGTTAATCAATACTCACTTTAAATTATACATACATTATGATGAAAAAACTTCGCGTTACAGTTGACGGTAAAACTTATGATGTTTCCGTTGAAGTTCTTGGAACTGAAGGTGCTGCTCCGGTAGCATCAGCTCCCCGGCCGATGAGTCCCGCTCAAGCGGTAGCACCGGCTCCGGCTCCGATTGCCCCTAAGCAGGTTTCTCCGGGAGCCGGTCAAGTACTAAGCCCGCTTGCAGGCAAGGTTGTATCGATTGACTGCAAAGTCGGTGATACGATAAACTCAGGAACAAAAGTAATTACTTTGGAAGCCATGAAAATGAATACGGAAGTGATCGCCTATGTAAATGGCACAGTAAAATCAATTTCCGTAAATGCAGGAGATTCCGTAGAAGAAGGACAACTCTTGGTCACGTTAGGTTAATATTTAACCCCTTGTTCCTATGTGGGATAACCTAATGCATCTAATGGACACAACGGGATTTGCCCTCATTGACTGGCGTATGTTTGTCATGTGGGCGGTTGTTGCTGTTCTTTTATATTTAGCTGTAGCAAAGAACTTTGAACCGCTACTGCTCGTGCCCATTGCATTTGGAGCACTTCTTGCAAACCTGCCGACAAACGGTATCACAAACAAACCAGCCGGGGCTTTGCATGCTCCCGTGAGTGGAATTGTTGTGGAGGTTGCAGACTATTGTGAAGTGGGAACTGAACTGAAAATGCCTCGAGTGCCCGAAACATGGGGTGACGAAATCGTAGGAGACAACCAGATCAGGACAAACATCAATGCCGTTACGGTATCGCTGAACGCGGCAAAAAAACTCCGGATCAGTCAAAATCTTCCGATTGAGGAACAGCGTAAAATTGAACTTATTGAACGTAGTTTTGAATTAGGACAAAACGGAGCACCCGTACTTGTCGTTATTCAACCTCTTGATAAGAGCGGGAATCCGCAAACAAAGCTTATTGATGAGATTGATTCAAACGGGAATAACGTCTTCAATGCGGATGGTTCAATCAAAAAGAAAGCTGTTCCAGTCTATAAGATACTGACCTTAGAAGCAACCAGCATAATCAGTAGTGTAAATGTAAAAGTCGGGGATCGCGTGGTAGAAGGACAGACACTTGTTGAAACTTACAGCCACCACAGTGGAGGATTATACTATTACATATCCAAAGGGATTCAGTTTGAAATATTCCCTCCACTGATTTTCCTGGGAGTCGGTGCTTTAACAGATTTTGGACCATTAATTGCCAATCCGCGGACACTCCTTCTAGGCGCAGCAGCGCAGGCAGGTATTTTCCTTACGTTTATCAGTGCAAAACTCATAGGATTTTCCTCACAGGAGGCAGCATCTATTGGAATCATTGGAGGAGCCGATGGGCCAACATCCATCTTTCTCACAAATAAGTTAGCGCCGCATTTATTGGCTCCTATTGCCGTTTCTGCATATAGCTACATGGCCTTGGTTCCGATTATTCAACCACCCGTCATGCGTTTACTTACGACACAAAAGCAACGTAAGATACGTATGCAATCGCTCCGTAAGGTAGGAAGAACGGAAAAGCTTGTATTTGCATTGGTAACCATGACTTTCTGTATTCTTCTGGTTCCCGATGCTGCAGCACTGCTTGGCATGCTTTTCCTCGGAAACTTTTTACGTGAATGTGCGGTCGTAGAACGTATTTCAAAAACAGCGCAGAACGAAATTATCAATATCATTACCATTTTCTTGGGAACCAGCGTTGGCATGACGATGACAGGCGAACGATTCCTTGATGTTAAGACATTGGGAATTCTCGCTCTAGGTGTTGTAGCCTTTATCTTCTCCACAGCTACAGGGGTTGTCATGGCTCACGTCATGAACCTGTTCTCGAAGAATAAAATTAATCCGTTAATAGGCTCTGCAGGTGTTTCTGCAGTTCCCATGGCTGCGCGAGTCTCGCAAGTGGAAGGACAAAAAGCAGATCCTACAAACTTTCTGCTTATGCATGCACTGGGACCCAATGTCGCCGGCGTAATCGGAACTGCGGTAGTTGCAGGATACTTTATTACGACACTAGCAGGTAAATAACTCACATAGAACATTTAAACGCGAAAGCTGCAATAACAGTGAAGTTATTGCAGCTTTTTTATTTCAAATATTGAATATAATTGTTGATTAATAAATATTATTAAATAAATAAATTTTTATGAATAAATTAATTAATTTAATAATTATCATGCTTTTATCAATAAACGGATTAAGTGCAGAAATATACCTAAACACGAACAACTGGAAGGACTATCATTTAGGATACCTCAATGCACAAAATGGATGGCAACGGTACGGCGGCGTACAAAATCAGATATCCATCAATCATACTTCCAAGGGAACTGCAGTAGGATTAGATCAATACCTCATGACAGAGGATCTCAGACATGATCTCAATCATACCCTAATAGCGGGAGGCAGCTTTTTTTATGCTGCCACACTCTCGATAGAATCATTGGGAATGACGGACTATTTTATGGGATTTCAAAATAAACAATCCGGACAAGCGCCTCATCATGCAAGATTGTTCATTGCAACAGATGGAATCAATGGTGATTTCACATTCGGAATTTCAAATACCCAAAAGGATGACGGACTCATTCAAAAATGGACTACAGGCTGCTACTTTAACGAGATTTACACAATCATTGTTAAATATGATTTTGACACAGGTGAAACGAAGTTATGGCTGAATCCCAAAGATGAAAACTCTCTTTCTGTAAGTGTCCAAAGCACGGATTTCATACCGAATAAGGCCATTAGCAGAGTGTTTTTAAGAAATGGAGAACCAACAAACAATAAAATCAATATCTATGATCTGGTTGTTGGAACAAGTTTTGATGAAATATCCCAAGCCATCAGTACAATCCCTGAAGCATCCGGCTATCAATTACTCATGGGAGTGAGCCTGCTACTATCTATTATTTGTTATCGTCGTGTTTAATTTTTGTATTATTGGATGCTGTTTGGAGTAGGACTTTTTTTGGGGTTGGGAAGTCAATATAATTGGGTGGTATGGAAAATGAGATTAGTAAAAAGGAAAGACCTTCATCTGATGGATGAAG
>JAVBMG010000004.1:0-150295 GCA_031552815.1 Opitutales bacterium | reverse complement strand
CGCATGGGCTAACTACGGGTACCGCTACTACTCACCCATCCTCGGCAAATGGCTATCCCGGGACCCCATCGCTGAGCGCGGAGGTAACAACCTGTACCACTTCACTTACAATAACGCCATAAATCAAAGCGATTGGCTGGGGCTGGCTAATGTCAGCCATATTTCATGGACGGAATATATTGATTCGATAGATTTTAAAAAAACGGGAAGTTATTATGGATATACAGAACATAAAGAAGAATTATGGAATTCTAAATGTATATGCGATAATGGAAAGTATAGATTAAAGTTTACTTTTCATGTAACCAGTGTAGTTTATATACTGAACCCTGATGATTCTTTATGGGATGACGATAATGCGATGTTTGGTGATAAAGATACGGAAATTTCTTGGGGACAGGTTTCCCCAAGGTTCAACGAAGGAAGAACTGGTCCCGTATCAAGGCAGACGCTAATCGAAATTCATGAAGCTAAGCATGTTAAAGATATGCGAGATGCAGTATTAAATTCAGTCCGAACGATGTTTGAAGATGCTGAGAAGAATAAATTATATTCGTCGTTGCAAAGTTGCGAGATAGATGGCGAAGAAACTATGTACAAGGCACGTAAAGCTGTGCGTGAGGTATTATTCATCTCGAATATAGTGCATCATGGTGGAGAAGCTATAGATTTAAAATGAAAAATATAATATATATTGTTTTATCGTTTATGTTACATGGCGTATGCCATGCGATTGCAGCGATTGGTGATTCTGTTTGTATTAATATTCCTGTTGAAAAATTGCAGTATGACGATCAGGAACTTAATTCGAGCGGAACATTATCTTCAGGAACGCTTTTGTTTCGTGATGGTTTATTTTTTGAAAAGATAAAAGATGAAAGTGATTACGGAATAAGTTCTGAATTAGATCGTGGCATTTGTATTACCAAGGATAAAGATGGCAAGTATAGCGGTTATCAAACGGTTGACTTCAAACAGGTACTTTCTCCTAAAGAGAAAGTACTGTTTGTAGAAGAGCTTAAGAGGGTACCTGATCCTGTCATTCCCGAGTGGGTGTTTGAGAAGGATATCGCTGCATATAAGATGTTATATAAAGACGGTTATGCCTATGCTAAGATGTTTTTAGTGTACAAACCATTGAATGAAATTTCTTATTATGAGGGAGATAACCGTCCGTGGATCAATGGTTTTCGAGATGCCATGAAAGAGAAAGGGTATTCGCTTAATGATTTTGCTGATTATGGTGTACCTCCACCGAGTCGACCTTCTGTGTATATAGAAGAGGAGCGCTATTACGAGAGAGGATCTGGAGTAACGGGGAAAAGTACCTTTAAAATGCGTGAAAATAATCGGCCTGATACGGAAATAAAACTGACTGTTACATATCAGAGGGAAGATAAGCGGATTGCCCTGCCAGAGGGGTATGAGGAATACATGATGGAGAACAATCGGATTGGCAAAGAAGATAAACAAAAGCAGTTTAATGCAATCCTGTCTAAATCTTCTGAACCTAAGGAAAATCCTTATAAGGAGGATAAAGATAAAGCGGCGTTCTACGAACAATGGTATCGCCGCGGTTATGCCTTTACGGTCAGTGGATTTGGTGCCATCAAGTTTCTGACGACAGATTGGGATAATGAGTCGCGCCGTCCTATTTTGGACGGATGGACTGATGGACAGCGCGCAGGTTTTGAAGCTTACTTAGGCCAGTTCAAGGAGAAACAAACAACGGATGATAAGGATAAGTAAGGTCGATTTTATCATGGAAGAATGATTGTTGTTTTTCCTATGTAGGTACTCTGATTATAACGGAGCATACAGGCCAAGATCGATCTGAGATTGGTAGAGGAATTATTGAAAAGGGAGCTTATATAAGTCATTGTTTTTATCCACGTGATATAGAAATGGGACGTATCCCGCTAACCGGAGAAATATGTTGTGATTAAACTTAATCAAATACTGTTGTTTCTTTCACTTATCTTTGCAGGTTCATTGATAAGTGGATGTAACGAAAACATGGAAGTCAATGATCCTGATGTCATAAAAAAACATCTTGGTCTGAATCCAGATGAATATGAAATTATTGCTAATCGTTATAATATTACTTGGCAAGATGCTACTTTTCAATATGTCTTAAAATTAAAGGAAAGGATCAAAGTTAAAGAAAAAGATAAATCGACATTCCATTATGATGGTAAAAATGCTTATTCTCATCCTACTTTTTTTGATGAGCATTTACACTTTTTAAAAGATAAAAATGGGAGATTAGATGTTTTTGAATATGTAACGAACACGCGAATAGAAACGCAACCCATATGCATCATATACGTTATTCCTAATGACGGAAATAATTTTTATATGTATGTATGTATTATGGAGTTTTAATTCTAAGTTTAGTTAATAGAGATCACTCCATATTAAGAAAATGAATTAATCTTTCAGACCACGCAGTGTGCGTGGTCTTTTTATTAGAAAATGTGTGTATACTTTGACAAGCCAGCGCCATTATGCCTTAACGGATGCCATGGGTAGTGTTACCACCATCGCCGATGCTACCGGTGCCCCTAAACAACGCTTCAGCTACAGTGCGTTCGGTCAAGTTACGCGCCTGAATCCCGACTTTAGCTCAGTTACTGCCGATACCATCCTCTGGAATGTCCTCTTCCACGGCGAATCCTATGACCTCGATACCGCATGGGCTAACTACGGGTACCGCTACTACTCACCCATCCTCGGTAAATGGCTATCCCGGGACCCCATCGCCGAGCGCGGCGGCAACAACCTGTACCACTTCACTTACAATAATGCCGTAAATAAAAGCGATTGGCTGGGTCTGGCAGCTCCAGCGGTTGCTGCGCCGATTTATGTCACTGGAATTGGTCTTGGGGCACTTGAGGCCGCTGCTGGGATAGGCATGATTGCATGTTTACTTGATTCGGCATGTCGTGAAGCTGCAGCCGAAATAGCAAGGAAAGCTATGGAAAAAGCAGCTTGCGATGCGCAATACGTAACTGATATAGCACTTTGTCAAATCTTATTTCCAGGTAATGACAGCTGTAGTAAAAGGCAGCGCAGTTTGTGTTATCAAGGGGCTATGGATGGTTGGATTAGATGTATGGAAGTATCTGGTTTGTGAAAATAAAGATAGTGTTAATAAAGTATTTATATATAATTATGATATAATTTATGAAAAATAATAAAGACAATGGTAGTATTATAGTGGCATCTAGGAGTTTTATGAAAAATAATAAAGAAACTTTGGCGATTATTATGGTGCCAGAACAAGTCTTTGGAAACGATTGGCGATGTGAGTGTATAATTAAAACGGATGTTGGAGAAGAGTCAACGCATGCTTATGGCGTAGACTCCTTGCAAGCTTTAGAGTTAGCAATCAAAATGTTAGAAGCTAGAATTAAGCTTGCAATATTACAAAATGAATAATATCACTAGATTATTATTTATATTGATAACATTATTCGGCGTTTCTTGCGCTTTGGATTTTGAATTCAATTAATAAATTGGCAATGGCTCAAACTGCTGGAGGTGCTGCTTCAACTGCTGCTACAACCTCTGCGGCATATGATGTTTTTTTAATGAGTGCAGGCGAAATAGCAGATACATTTGCTCAGAATTATGTTCCTCTTGATAATTATTCCGAAGACGTGCAAGAAGCAATTGTTAGTGGAATAGATGTATTGGCAAATTATATGGGTACAGGAATAACTTTCGATGTGACATACGAAGAATGCGAGAAGGAAAGATGTGGATTCCTTTGGTTATGTAAACGACTCAATTGGGAAAAACAAAAATCCAAATATACGTGTACTCGTTCTGTGAATGGTAATGGCACGGGTGGTCCGATGCCAGTTCTCTTTCTGTCGGATGGAAATATAGAAGATTGTCGAAAAGAGGCCAAAAATCATTTTGAACAAGGATATTTATGAAAAAAATAATATTCTTAATTTTATTCATAATATCTAATTTTATGAATATATGTTTAGCTCAGAATTTTACTTCTTATAGTAGATGCAAAATAGATATTTCTGGGAATGATTCTATTGCATTACATTTCGATGAAAATAGGCCAACAAGCTTCTGGAAAAGAGATTATTTTTGTAAAGTTGATTCAGATTTTAGCAAAATAATCGAACTTTTCGATGAAGGTGGTCCTTGGGTATTATCCATTGAATCAATTATGAAGGAAGGAGGAGAAGGGGGGTGGAAAGATGGAAAAGTTTTAAAGATTTTAGATTTATTAGAAAAGAAAGGATTGGTTATAGTTGGATTTAGACTTGTAGAAACTAATAGAACAATTCATTTCATCAATCAGAATCCTTTTATTCCTGTAATATCTGTTTCTATGCATCCATTGTCTGAAGAGCGATCGGAAAAACAAACAGAGGTGTTTGCATATGCAAACGAACTACTTTCTAATAGATTTCTTACTCGTTTATCATATGTACTGGTTAGAGATAGGGTTCCCTTTGAAAGAACGGAAAAAGGAGTATTCACCTCTGGCACAATCGGAGACATATCTCAATGTCATAAATATACCTTAAAAGCTTTAGGGTATGACGATAAGGAGAATTAAGATATCGTGTTATAACTGTAGTGTAAGTAATAAATACTTTACAAGACCACGCATTGCGCGTGGTCTTTTTTATTTAGAGAAATGTGCGCATGCTTTAACAAGCCAACGTCATTATGCCTTAACGGATGGCATGGGTATTACGACCAATCGCCTATGTGCGCATCGAAAGCGTCCTTTCGGACCGGGTTTTATATGTAGTGGGTTTCCTTTTTGATTTCATCAGTCTTGGCTTTGCCGAGCAGGGATTCAATGATGGCAAACCCAAACGCAAAAGCAGTTCCGGGACCGCGTGATGTGATGACATTACCGTCAACAACGACGGACAGGTTTTCGATCAGACCCGGGATTTCTTCCTTTATGGAATAATACCCTGTCACCTTTTTGCCTTCGATAATCTTCAGATCATGAAGCACCAGCGGAGCTGCGCAAATAGCCGCGATGGAGCCTTTTTTCTTATTCTGAGCCAGAAGCAGTTCATTCACTTTCTGGTTCTTTCGAAGCGCTGCCACACCGGGTCCGCCCGGTAGCATGATACAGTCGAAGTTCTGATTACCGATTTTTGATATGAGTGTCTCACAAACGATTTTCACTCCGCCGCGGCTTGTTAATTCAAGGTTATCTTCACAGGATGCTACCGTGACTTCAATACCTGCACGGCGCATGAGATCGATAGGAACAACGGCTTCGGCTTCTTCAAAACCGGTATGCATGACAACAAGAACAGATTTGGTTTTCATGCGTGCATTATGCAACATGTTTTATAGGGATGCACGCCAATTTTTACTGGTGAATAAGCTTTTATTGAATCAGGTTAAAACTTCAGGTGATGAAACGGGCGGTTGGGCAAATCTTCGGCAGGATGATGCGTGGCAATGACCAGTTGTATACCTTTATCCATGAGTTTTGTCAGTAGATCACGCACCATGCTTCGGGCTTTCTGATCAAGTCCGGACATTGGTTCGTCCAACAGAAGCACCTTGGGTTTATTGATGAGAGCCCTGGCGATGAAAACAATCCTTCGCTGTCCGTGCGAAAGGTCACTGAAGGGTTGCCGCATGATGTCAGTTAGTCCGAGCTGCCTCATTAATTGGCGTGCAGCGTTAAGTTCTGTCTTATCAAGGATATCGAATTGACCGAAAATGAGTCGTTTCCCCAATGCTACCGTTTCAAGCGCATTTACGGAGTAGGAGAAATCTGCCTGCATTTCATAGGAAACATAACCGATATTTTCGCGGATATCCCATAGGTTACCGTCTTCTTTTCCGAAACGAAAAACCTTTCCGCCGTTTTCGGCATGAAAAATGCCGCCGTAAAGCAGGCGGAGCAGAGTGGATTTTCCGGCTCCGTTTTTCCCGGTAATGACCCAGTTTTCATTCTTTTGCATGACCCAGGATAATTGTTTCAACACCTGTTTTTTACCCAGGAAAATATCGACGTTATCAAGATAAAATACAGCTTCCATGGGGTTGCCGAGTGTGTCCCGTGACGCTTCTTTCAGCGCTGTTTTATTTTTATTCCTCGCCTGCTGTTTTTTCCTGATTTCAGGCCTTTGGATTTCTTTCACGGTACCGTCATTGATAACCAGGATACGGTCAATCCATTCCGGTATGTCATGGATGTCATGTGCAGCATAGAGAATACCTACGCCTTTTGCCTGGATTTCCCGCAGGAGCAACATCAGTTTCTCCTGGGCGTTAGCATCCAGTCCGTCGCAGACTTCATCAAGAATAAGCGCTTGGGGATTACCGACAAGGGCACGCGCCAGCAGCACCCTGGCTGCTTGTCCCTGGGAAAGTCGCTGGATGCTTACGGGTGCGAGGTCCTGCATACCGACAGTTTCAAGCATGGCGTCGATTTCCTGCCATTGTTGTCTGGTCGGTTTGTTGTAGAGTAGGTTTGAGTCAAAAAATCCCGATGCTACGGTGTCGCGCGCGCTTAAATCCCAACGCTGTTTTCGATAGAGCAGACGCAACTCCGGACCGATGTATCCGATCTTTTCCTTTACCCCGATAGGGGAAATGGAAGCGATTCCGTCCATGAAGTAAAGGCGGGGTGCGGTAGCATGGGGTGCATCATAGTTTTCAGGAAAAATTTCGCCACGGACAAGGCGGAGAAACGTGGTTTTCCCCGTTCCGTTGGTTCCGATGATTCCCCAGGATTCTCCCGGTTTCCAATGCCACGAGATGTCTTTTAAAATGATCTTTCCGTCTGTTCTGACGGTAGCATGCTTGAGTCGGACGAGATACATGGCATTATCATGGTTTTCCGTTCAGACTGTTTTTCCATTGGGAAACAGTCTTTCCTTTTATATCCAGGTTCGGAGCTATTTCCGACAAGGGTTCAAGGACAAAGAGGCGCTCGTGCATGTTAGGATGAGGTAACGAAAGTTTCTGCGTATTCCGTGTTTCGCCCTCGTAGACAAGGATGTCTATGTCGATTGTACGCGGACCCCAGTGTTCCATGCGCTGACGGCCTAGTGTATTTTCGATGACAGCTATTTCCTGCAACAGTCTTTCCGGACTCAGGTTTGTTTCCAGTGAAAGCGCAAGGTTCAGAAAATCGGGCTGGTCCGTTTTCCCCCAAGGCGGAGTTTCGTACATTTGCGAGACCTGCATCAGCTTTGTTTCCTCTAGGCTCACAAGTGCTGCAACCGCCTGCTTTAAGTAATTTGCGCGGTCGCCAAGATTTGAGCCGAGCGAAAGATAAACAGTCTTCATCGTGTACGGTGGATTTCTATGCCTACGGAATCAAAATCGCCATCAATAGGCGCTTCGGGCTTATCTATGCGGATACGTATTCCCATGATCGCTGGAAAATGCGAGAAAAGCGCAGCAATGATTTTCCCGGAAAGGGCTTCCAAAAGGTGACAGCGCTGTTTTTCCACAATATCTCTGACCATGGAAAACACTTCGGCATAATTAACTGTCTGATCCACATCATCGCTTATGATTGCCGCACTTAAATCAGCTTCAAGCGTGAGGTTCACAATAAAGCATTGTCCCTTGCCTGCTTCTTCGGGAAATACTCCGTGATAACCTTTGAAAGATAGATCTTTTAGGTGAATCAAATCCATCTGTTCACTATCTCTCCCGCGAAGTATTTTTGTAAAGTAAAAAACAATGCAGGCTGGCGGTAACATCAGCGTGAAAAGAAATCTTTATTAATGCGGGCGAATCTGTGTTAATGATTGTCATGAAGAATCGTCCCTTTTTAGACATACGGAATCTGCGGGTCTCATTTGAGGACCGCGGACGAAGCTTTCAGGCAGTGAAAGCTGTCTCTTTCTCATTGGAAGAAGGGCGTACATTGGCAGTTGTGGGCGAAAGCGGGAGCGGAAAAAGCGTTTCCGCCATGGCCATCGGGCGCATATTGCCGCCGGAACCGAAATGCATGATAAAGGGGAATATTTATCTGGACGGACAAGACTTATTACAGCTTTCGGAACGGGAAATGCGAAAGATACGCGGAAATCATATCGCTTATGTGTTCCAGGAACCGGGAACATCGCTGAACCCGTCGTTCACGATAGGATTCCAGATCGCGGAGGCGATCAAGGCGCACGGAAAGGATGTGGACAGCGTAAAGCTGGAAGTTATCCGCTTGCTGGATGAGGTTGGCTTCACGCAATCGGAAGAGCGTTATCATGCCTATCCTCACGAGTTGTCGGGAGGCATGCAACAGCGTGCGATGATTGCCATGGCGTTGGCCTGCGAGCCGAAATTGCTGATTGCCGATGAGCCGACGACGGCGCTTGACGTTACCATACAGAAACAGATTTTACAGTTATTGCAGTCCATTCAGAGGCAGCAGAAGATGGCATTGATCCTGATCACCCATAATTTTGGAATTGTCCGCGGGTTTGCGGACTATGTGGCCGTCATGTTCAGGGGAAAAATTGTGGAATACGGCGAAACAGAAAAGATTCTGAATGATCCCCAGCATCCTTACACAAAAGCGCTGATTGCATGTATTCCCCGACTGGATCAGAATATTCCCCGACTGGCTACGATTGATTATACCTTTGTCGGGAAAGAGGAGTAGGAGAGCCGAGCGATTTATCCGTTAAACTCGGCGAGTTTCTTCAGGACAGAGGCAAATTTCCTGGATGGATTCAGTGTTACGTCCATGCTACCGGTATCCGGACGCAAATCGCGGATCTTTAACAGTTCTATCAGAGGATAATCGTGCATGGGACGCTCGGTTTCCTTATCACCCCGGTACTTTTTCTTCAATGAGGAAAGTAGTATAGGTTGGGATCCGCGATACATACTGTCGCCAACAACGGAAATTGCGCACTCATTGGCATGAGCACGCACCTGATGAATACGAAAATGCTGGGTGGTAGCTTCCCAAAGGGAATAGTTACGCCATGTTTTCAGCCGGCGAAAGTGCGTAAAAGCTTTTTTCCCGTAATGATGGGATACGACCATGACAGGGTTTTCACGATGCTGTACCAGAGGTAAATCACATACAATGTCATTGCTGCCATTCGATGTTTCGTTGTTTCTGCTGATAAACTGAAACGTAAATTCAAGCTGATTTGATCCGAAAGCGTTATTCCAAAGGGAAGCGGAATCGTTATTGGTTGTGAAAATAATGATTCCGTTTACTTCCGGTTCCAATGGGTAAACAGTTTTTACTTCGCTGATACCCAATACGTCCAGTTCGCGTTTTTTTGCTTCAGCCTGTACGGCGATGGCATTTTGCATGTCAGGGGCATTTTTCCACCAGGGATGGGCAGATGATCCTATGCCGTAGGGTTTTTCAATAGCAAAAAAACCGTCCCCGGAAAGAAGAACAGGCAACCGTATGGGTTGTTCTCCTAAAAGCGGCGGCGGAAATCCTATATATGATTCCTTATTCGAGTCGTTCACCGTAAAAGCTATCCTTTAAAAAATAATAAACCCCCGACAATCTGTTGGGGGCGGTGATCCAGCTAAAAGTGATTACTTCGCCAGATATTTTGAGCAGGCTGACTTTTGACGGGCAACCTTGTTTGGGTGAACGAGTCCGCATTTGGTTGCTTTATCCAGTGCGGAAATGTACTCGCTGGCAGCTTCTTTTGTCTTTGCTGCATCACCTGCAGTGGAGGCAGTCTTTACTTTTTTGCTGAGCGTACGGATACGGCTGATGATTCCGCGGTTATGTTCCTTGTTCTTCAAGGACTTACGGATATTTTTTGTAGCTGACTTAGTATTTGCCATAATTAATGCGTATAAATTGGTATGCTGTAAAGGTTTGGAAGGCTGGTGAATAAATCTATAGTGTCAATACTTAATACAAACTATGCCTCTTCAAATTTACGTTCAAAAAGCGCTTCCATTTCATCAAGGAACTTTTTGCATTCTTCCCCTGAAGCGGTAAATTTCAGTTTTGAACCCTGACCTGCCGCAAGCATCATAAGACCCATGATGCTTTTTCCGTTGACTTGCTCGCCGTCCTTTTCCACCCAGATTTCCGTGCTGCCGTATTTGTTGGAAATACGCACGATCATTGCTGCCGGGCGGGCGTGAATACCCATCCGGTTGGTTACTACCAAGACGCGGCTAAGCTCTTTTTTATCCTTTGGTTCTTTTGTTCCAGTCATGTTCAAATGTTAAATAGCTGAAAAAGAATTCGGGCGATAGTAACAGTTTCTTTTGGCATGTAAATTGCTAATTTTCAGAAAAGGATAAAAAGATTTGGCTCTGCAATACGCCATTGACATTTAAGATTTGGTGCAGGAAAGTATTTATATGGTTGGTGATTGAACTGACCGTTTGTTTCTACCCGCGTAAAACCTGTATCAACCTATACATGTGTCATGCCCCCAAATGTTACCAAGAAAGATATCGTTTCGGAAATCTTTAACAAGATGCCGGCTATTACCCAAAACAGGATCCAGAACATTATCCAGATGACAATGGATATTGTCATGCGGTCTCTGAGTGAGGGACGAAGCGTCGAACTCAGGCGGTTTGGCGTTTTTGAAGTTAAACTGAGGCAGGAAAAAATAGGGCGCAATCTGGTTAATTCAGCCAAAAAGGATGAAATGATACTGATACCGAAACGGGCATCGGTGAAATTTAAAGCTGGCAAAGAATTGAAATTCCTGATGAAAAACGTGGATATAAACCGGATTGAATCAAACATCTCAAAGAGACGTAAGCGACAGCCGGTAGCATTATAACACAGAGTTATTCATGATAGAAACGTTACCAGGGTTTCGGCAATTTTATCCTGAGGATTGTGCCGCAAGGAATTATTTATTTTCAATTTGGCGCCGGGTGGCTGTCAGTTTCGGTTTTCAGGAAATTGATGGACCTCAATTGGAGCCGCTTGAATTGTTTACTGAGAAATCGGGGGAGGAAATTGTCGGACAACTATTCAATTTTACTGATAAAGGAGAGCGGAATGTATCGCTTCGCCCGGAACTAACGCCCCGCGTGGCCGTGATGGCGGGAAGCAAAGCCAATGCGCTGCGTAAGCCGGTCAAATGGTTTTCACTGGGTGAAATGTTCCGGTATGAAAAACCGCAGAAAGGAAGGCTTCGTTCCTTTTACCAGTTGAATGTTGATCTGTTCGGCGAAGAAAACTGTTCCGCGGATGCCGAAGTGATGGGACTTTGCATCAGTATCTTGAAATCATTCGGATTAACCGACAAAGACGTGGTCCTGCGCTTGAGCGATCGCACGCTGTGGCTGCATTGTTTGAATGGCTGGGGATTGGATGAAGCATCTGCCTTGCGTTGCCTGACCGTGATCGACAAGGTCGAACGCGTCGAAAGATCCGAACTGGTCAAGCAGCTGGACGGTATCATGACGGGCAAGGGGGATTGGCTGTTGGAGTCAGCCGAAGGTCTGTTGAAAATCAAATCATTGTCGGAGTTGGACGGATTCGTGGCAAAACATTTTTCCGGAACGGAACATGCAGCGGTGCTTGCCGCCCGTATCGAGGAATGGCGTTATCTGCTGAAAAGTTTTGAGGATATGGGATTGTCGGACTTTGTTCAGGTTGATTTCAGCATTGTACGCGGATTGGCTTATTACACGGGTTTTGTTTTTGAGGTTTTTGACCGGGCAGGAGAATCAAGAGCGTTAGCCGGCGGCGGACGTTACAACCATCTGGTCAGGAAAATGGGCGGGCCGGATTTGCCGGCGGTCGGCTTTGGCATGGGTGATGTTACCTTGCGCAATCTTCTGGAAGAAAAGGGATTGATGGCAACATTTGCCGACACCTTGGACTGTTATGTGATTTACAACGGGGAGGAATCAAGAACCGAAGCCCTATGTGATATCATGCGCTTGCGCGAACTTGGTTTTTCCGTGGATTACCCGTTGAAGGGCGGCAATTTTGGAAAACTCTTCAAAACAGCCAATCAGCGCGGCGCGCGTTTTGTGCTTATTTACGGGCCTGACGAACTGGAGAAAAACGTCGTGAAGGTAAAGGAAATGCTTGCCGGAAGGGAACAGGAGTTGCATCGGGAACATTTTATCGAAATGATGGCGCAGCTGATTCGCGGGTAACTTACTCAGATTTTGACAGTAACCATGGGAAAACGATACAAAAAGAAGGAAGCGGGGATTTCGGCAATGCCGATTGCTCCCATGATCGATTGCGTTTTCCTGCTTTTGATTTACTTCATGGTAAGCAGCACTATGGCCAAACAGGAGGCTGACATCCGTTTTCGGCTTCCGGGAACAGCTTCCATGGATAGCTCCCTTGATATACCGGATGAACAGGTGATTGAACTGTTCAGCGACGGGCGCATTGTTGTCAATGAAAGCGGGTACGATCTCTACGGACTGCGTGCGGTATTATCACGTTTTCAGGAGAGTTGCGCTGTGAACAAAGTTGATTCGCGTATTATCATTGCTCCCGAAGATAATGTGACACATGAACGTATCGTTCAGGTCATGGATATGTGTGCGTTGGCGGGAATCAGGCACATGCATTTTGCATTGGGTGATGAATCGTGATCCGAAACGGATGAATTATCTTGGCATAGATTACGGGGAAAAACGCTGGGGCTTGAGCTATGGAGACAGTGATATCGGCGTGGCCGTTCCGATTCCAGCTGCTGTTAATGTTACCGTGGAAGAACGTTGGGCCTTCCTGGAAAAGATGGTTAAGGATCGTCGTATTCAGGCTTTCGTTGTTGGGTTTCCTTACAACATGGACGGTAGCATCGGGTTTAAGGCAAAGGAAGTGGAAGTATTTATTGCTGAACTCCGGACGCGTTTCTCCTTTCCCATTCATACGGTGGATGAACGTTTGACGAGTCATCAGGTGGAGACAGAGATGCGCGCCATGGGCGGGAAACGTAAATCCGTAAAGGAGCAGAAAACATACCGCAAATCAGGCGATATCGATTCACGGGCGGCAACGTTGTTGCTTCAGGATTATTTTGACTCGCCTGCCTGATGAATCGCTCGTATCCGAAGGATGCTCGCCTCGCGTAAAACAGGAGAATCGTTCAAAAGAAACGCGCACATGTGTTCACTGAGCCAGGGAGTAAGCAATGCGCCTTTTGATCCCATTCCGTTGAAAACATAAAGGTTCGGAAAATCAGGATGTCTGCCGAGATAAGGTTTCGTATCTTTAGTGTTCGGACGGACTCCTGCACGGTGGACCAGGATTTCCGGTTGAATTGCTTTCGGAAGCATTGCCCGCAAGCCTTTCAGCAACTCGCGTTTTCCTTCCTCTGTTGGCTGTGAATCCAGCGTTTCCCATTGATAGGTGGAACCTAAGCGGAAGCGGTGTTCGCCGAGAGGGAGAAGCCATTTTTCCTTATGGTAGATTTTAGGTTCAAGCGACAATTGCTCCGAATGAAAATCAATGCTTTCCCCCTTGGAAGGTTTGAAGGGTAAATACCTGAACCAAGGGTTTTCGCGAATATGGAAACCTTCGCAGAAAATAATTCCTTTTGCCTGCATGCTACCGTAGCTGACGGCAGCATCGGAGATATCCAGGCGGGCATAGTCAAAACGCTCCTCTTTGAGTATTCCTTTTGCACGGTAGCATGCGTGCCAGGCGTCGATCATCGTTCCCAGGTCCAGATGCCCGACGTTAGCTATGATGAAACTGCCAAAATGATCCTTGATCGGACTATCCGGATTTTCCGGACAGAATTCCCGGAGAAACAACCGATAGGCCGGATCCTCCTTTCGTTTGTGCCAACGTTCGACTTCCTCCCTTGTTTTGCAATAGCGTAGAATTTCCGTTTCGTAAAAGAACTGTTTATCCAACAGGGACTCCATTTCCCGGTAGAATTGTTTGGCGTAGGGAAGAAAGGTTTCTGCATTCCATGTCTTTACCAGACGCTGGCCTGTGACCGGATTCAAAACACCGGCAGCGACGCGTGACGCAATAGGCATGCATGGGTCTTGCCAAAGCATGCATCGTTTTCCGTTCTTTATCAACTGTCGGACAAGGTGAATTCCCGAGAGTCCGGCACCTACCACAAAGTAGTCAAAGGAGGAGTTCATTGGCATCTGGAATGCTGAGAATGTTATGCAAATGCAGGATTCGGGCAAAAGAAAAAGCTGGCCGGAATTCCGTACAGCTTTTTCTTTGTTGTGTTAAAAAAACTAACGATTGTCGAAACCGTCTTCAAAATCGTTTTCCATGTCAAAATCTTCCTCTTCTTCCTCGTCTCCCCATTTCATGGTTTCATCCGCCTCGATTTCTTCCTCGTCAGAGTCAAAGTCGGAAAGATCGCTGTCGATTTCTTCTTCGGTGGATTTGGTTTTTTCTTCACCCTCAAGTTCGTACCCTTCAGGAACATACTCAAGAATGGTGGTCAATTCGTCAAAGAAGTGTGTGGTCGAGCCTTCAATGAAATCGCGGTTTTGACGCTCACGGAGCTCTTCCTCAATTTCGTCTATGCTGAGGTTTTCTTCAAAATCGATAAGGTTATTCAGCATGCGCACGCGAACCGTTATGATATGATCCAGAAGATCCGCGTATGGTCCTTTTTCTTCATTCAGAATATCAGGCAGGCAGAAGAGGGGTTCTTCGCTTTCAAGGATGCTGCCGTCATACCGGACAAGACGCAAATCTCCTTTCCCTAAATCCTTTTCCATGCGGAACGCAAAAAAAGCGTTTTCAATGATGTCGGCCTGCAATCCGTATTCATTGAGGGGCTCAAGCAATTCGAGTATATGACTCATCTGACGCGGGTCAATGATACCCAATCCGTCTACATCCCAGTGAATCGGATCACTGATTTCATGTACCCACCAGTTATAATCTGAGCCTAATCGAACAATGCACCATTCCAGTTTTTTTGAAGTCGTTGGCATAAATAAGATAATTGTGTGAATTTAACTTTGGCTTAATAGGCATTTTTAACCGCTTGTAAAGCTGTATTCATGATAATAGGTGATTTTTCAGTGCGATAAAGCGGGGGCTGCGGATATTGGAAGCATTATTTTTATGGATTTCCTGATCATTTCCTCTGTTTTCCGGATAAATTATACGGTTTTATACGGTTAAGACTAAAGAACGGAATCAATAAGTATTGTAAGCAAACGGTAAGCGGATAGAGTGCCTCTACAGTCGTCTACTTGTTTTTAATGAAAAGGAATCTCCTAAATATTTGTCTGGCTGTCGTCTTTTTTGTCCTGGGTTGCTTCGGAAGCACATGGGTAAGGTCGGCTTTCTTTAATCAGGATCTGGCAGAATCCAATGATTCCTCTGGTCTTACGGTGGAGAAACTGGATGACACCCTGTTGCCGCCAAAGAGAGAAGGGTTTGTTGTTTCAAACGGGGACACGGATGTCGATGGTTTTCTGGCAAAAACAGTTACACTTTCCCTGGATGAAATTGTTTTGATAGAGGAAATAGATATTTATCTTGGCCTAATAAGAGAATTTTTCGGATCACTTCCACTTGTCGATATTCCCGACGCGTTAATTGCTTTATCGGAAAAAACAATTCCTTGGGACCATCACATGAATGGTTGGTACATAAAGGAGATAGGACTAACGCAAGGAGTAAGCCTCTTTTTTGAACGCGATTTTGAATCCGCAAAGAAATTTGCAATGGACTATATATCGAAAGAACGAAGACCTGATTCACTGGAATCAGAGAACCCTTTGACTAGTGTTCTTCGATCGACACTGTTTCAGAAATGGATGAAAAAAGACAAGGGTGCATGCCTGAAGTTTATTCTCGAAGAGAATGACTCCGGAAGGGAAGTCTATGGGAGGCTCTTTGTTTCCTCCTGCATGAAGGATTATCCTGCGGAAGTGTATGCATTTTGCGAGAAACACCCGGAGTTTCTGGATAAGACAAAGAATGGCTACAGTGACTATAATATTAACGGTTACAGAAAACTGTTCAATGACTGGTACGTAAAAGATCCCACCGTAGCATTGGAAAAAGCGCTTTCGTTAAATGATGCAAATGAGCGTAAACTGGCCTTGAGCGGCATATTAAAAACGATGTCGAAGGAACATCCCGATACGGCAATCGGCCTTATAGAAAAAGAGTTCAAAGAAGATGTTAACTACAAATTCTATCTCATAGACAGTATGTTCCAGTATGCTCAGCAAGAGGATAAACGGGCTGCGTTGGACTTTATTCAACAAAGCAATTTTTCCGAGGAACAGAAAACATTGTTTTACCAGGGTTTCTCAAAGGCAATGTCAGCTGATGATCTTAATGCATTTTTGAATAGCCACGAACAGTTGTTAAGCGAGGATGACATAAGGCTTTTGGTGAAGTCCAAATTTTTAGGACATGAACTGTTCGTTGAAAAATACGAAGGCAATACGCACTCTTACGATTATGGACAGAGTATGTCGGATAGCCCGGAATCGTTGGCAATTTTGATGACGAGGCTGAATGTTGAAGAGAAGCAAACCATTATCTCCGATATTTTTAATGATTATTATACGGGAGGCAGGTATCAGAACGGTTCTTGGATATTGGACATGTATAAGGATATTCCTGACGAAAAAATCAATCGCTCACAGACTTTACGGATATTGGAAAGAGTTATGTGGAATGATTTGCAAAGGACAGCCGATTTTTTTGTGAAAAGAATCCACGGGAATAATCAATTGGATTTGATAGAGAACAATGAAATCAAACGGAAAGATGGTCATTCGATTACCCTGTCTCCCTTTAGCGAAAAGGAATTGTTCCTGCGTATTGTGGATACATATGTTGACAGAGATAAAGCTGGCGCCAAGCTGTTCATTGATTCCTTGGAAGATCCGAAATTGCAGGAACAGGCAAGAATAGCCATGTATATAAAAGATTGGAAGGGTAATGGGACCGATGCCGTTCGTTACTTTGAATCCATGGACGATGAACAGTTGGGTAAACTGGCACTGCAACAGATTGCTCGGCAGGCATCGGAGAACGACCCCCAGTCGTTGATCCCGATCTTGTCAAGTATAAGTAAGGCAGATTGGATGGAAGAAGTCATTAATGATTCGTCTTGGATGATAAACCGTGTGTCCGAGGATACTGTTTTAGATTTTATTGATGGACTTTCCGGGCATGAAAAAGTGCAGTCAGTTGTCCAGGGAAAATTTTATCAGCAGAACCTTTACATGAATCCCAAGTTATCGTTGGAAATAGCATTGGGAATGCCCTCCAGTGAAGAAAATGACAAAAGAATCAGGGATGCCTGGGAACGGTTTCGGTCAACGAGACCTAAAACGGCTGATCGTTGGGCGAAAGAGAATAATCTGAACATTACCGAGTAAACCATGAAAAAAAATGCAATAGTCCTATTCATTTCATTGGCAGCATTTTGCGGCGGTAGCATGGTAGCCCAGATCATTTATCCCTTTTTTGTGAATCATTATCGCTCTGGCGTTCCTGGTTCTCCGGATGACTCCAATGCAAAAGCAGATTTAAATCAAAGCGAATCAAATGCGGACAAATGGGAACAAATGACTGTAAGCGATGCTGCAAAACGGATAATAGCAATGCCGGATGAACAGCTGGAAAAGGAAATCATGCTGTTGTTTTCTTCAAGGAAGGATACGGTGGGACAATTTTACGCCCGATGGATGATTCAACGTTTTGTGCGCAATATGCCGGATAAAGCGATTGCCGTTTTGCTTACAAAGACTTTTCGTGAGGCCGGCGAAGGTAACCGGGTTGCTTATGCCTGGAATATAGCCGGATCTTTTGCGAAATTTTACCCTGACCGTTTTATCAATGATGTACGGTTCATTAATGAAAAAGGACCGGTAATGCCGTCTCTTAATTTTGATCTGATCTGGAATTTTCTCTATAAATTAGCACAAATCAATCCGACGTTTGCCTATCGACTGATGACAGATGGTAGCATGGAACCTGTGTTTGCTTTGAATACGGATAAGCGTTATTCGGTTACTAAGGTAGAAAATATTCAATCAATGCTGCCTCTCCTGGAAAGAGAAATCGTTATACGAATGGGATTCAGTGCTCCTGAATTGTTAGCCCAGACGTTTTCCGGATTAAATGAAAATGAACGCTATTCATTCATCAATGAATTGACCTCTTCACTTTCCCAAAGTGAATATGATTCTGCTATCTCATGGGCAAACACCTATCTTGATGATAACGAGCAAAAACAGTTTTGGGGCATTGTTTTAAGCCGCTTGTTAGATGAATCAAAAAATACTGTTTCCGCCCAAAAACTACTTGAGTATATCGGTTTTGAGAAAGTATCGGATTGGCAATTAAATCAATACGCACGGATTATGGCAAAAACAGATCCGATTCAGGCTATTGATTTCATTGAGAAAAAACTGAGCGGTTATAAGAGGGAGGATGCACTGGCAGGTGTTTTATCGGAGCTGATGAGACAAAAAACCCCCGAGGAAATGTCTCAAATTATGGCGGGGTTACCGGAAGGAGCCTGCAAAGATAGAACGCTCTCTGATTTTTGGGCGAAGTACTACTCATCGTCACCGGATAATGCATTGCAATGGGTAATTGATAACGAAGACATCAATCTCTTGAGAAGTGAACTTTTCAGGGAAAAGAGAAAAGGAGAAACAGAGAGCCATGAGTTTCAAAAGAGAATACTTACTGTCGGCGCAGAAGATCCCTTTGCCCGTGAAATGCTTATTGAGCAATACCGATGGGATTCCAAAGCTCCGGGTGAAGCCTTGATCGGAGAGTTGAACGGGGAAAAACAGCGCATGTTCGCGTCTGATTTTTATGGTGATTGGCTGCGGAACGGAAATGATCCCGAGGTCTGTGTCGAGTGGATGAAGAAAAGCGAGGTGCTTGGAGAAAACAAAGCTACCGTCATCAGGGAGGCTATTGCGGAAATTGCGCATACCTATCCACCAGACCGGCTGGCCAGGTCATTATCCGCGCTGGATGATGCGTCCATGCTGCCGTATGCGGCAGAACAGTATGTCTGGACATTTGACGGGAAAACAGTACAGGATGGAACCGAGCCTGTACTGGAAAACACCATGAAATCCGATATTCCCGACAACCTTAAACAGGCGATCCGCGCAGCCTGGGAAGCCAAGAAAAACGGAGCTCAAAAACCTCAGGATTTTAAGAAAGAAATTTATTGGGGCCATAACTGATTTCATGTCTTAAGCACTGAATATTGTCTCTAAATAAACAGGTAAAATAAAGCGTATGAATAACAGTTGTAACTAATCAATTAAGCATTAGTATTTTACCGTAATTGATTACCTGCTTCTCATGAAAAACCGTATTTTGCATGTTCCTCTGATTGCTTTTTTCTTTGTTATTGGCTGGTTTGGAACAATATGGGTAAAGTCAGCTTTCTTTGAACAGGATGTTAATGTATCCGATGCTTTTTCTGATACTACCGTGGAAAAACTGGATGACTCCATGTTACCACCGAAGACAAACGGTTTTGTGGTTTCAGCGGAAAACACGGAGATTGATGGTTTTCTGACAGAAGTAACGACTCTTTCATTAGAGAGCATTTTGCAGCTGAAAAACGATAGAATGTATCAGGTATTAATGGAGGATTACTTCAACGTCGTTCCGGAAAACGCAATTGCTGACGTTTTACTTGCTCTCATGGAAAACAATTATTCCCATATAAACCATGATCATTACAGGAAAGTATTAGGAGTACGAATCGGTTTCTCTATCTGGCTCAAACGAAATTTCGAATCGGCAAAGCAATTCGCCTTGGGCTACTGTGAAAAGAATAATGAACAGTTCCTTGTTAAAACGGAACATACATCGGTAGGCGAAGAAATTGTGACCGAATTATTCAAGAAATGGATCGAAAAAGATAAAGAGGCCTGTCTGGCGTTTATCGAAAAATCAAAGAATGCGGGAAGCGATTTTTATGCGAAAGTCTTTGTGGCCGGATGCATGAGCCACTATCCCGCGGAAGTATATTCGTTGTCTGAAAAGTATCCTGAATTACTTAACATTGTTTCCCGGTTTTACCATGATTCTGATACAATGAGGTATGAAGGTCTGTTTATAAACTGGTACATGAAAGACCCGGCGGTTGCATTGGAGAAAGCCTTGGCAATCAAATACAATGAAGATCGGACATTGGCGCTTAAGGGTATCCTAAGCCGTATGTCTGTTGAGCATCCGGGAGAAGCGGTAGCATTGATTGAAAAGATATTCAAAGGGGACAAAAACTATCGCTACTTCCTTCATGAAAGCATGCTCAAATATGCAAAAAACGCAGATAAATCGGCGGCGTTGGATTTCATTAATCAGGGAGATTTCTCAGATGAACAGAGGACATGGCTGTATCAAGGGTTAGCCCAGTCAATGAACAGCAAGGAAATGAATGCATTATTGGATAGGCAGGCGGCTTCCATGACGGAAGAAGAAGTAGAGCGTTTAATCAAAGCAAAATTCAGCACACAAATCGGTTTTTCCCGCGGAAATTCAACCTCATTTGAATTCATGGCAATAGATAATGACTCTGAATCAATGGCCACACTGCTCAGCAAGCTTAATGATGAAAGCAAGGCAGACATTATCAGAGACACCGTAAGTAATCATGGTTTTTGGGGAAAAGAATGGATTCTGGATGTGTACAAGTCGCTTCCTGATGAGAAGATCGATAAATGGCAGGCATTACGATTATTACAACAAAACTATCAATCCCGTGTAGGTGAGCTCGTTTCCTTTTATGTGGAAAGGATATATGGCAATGAAAGACTCTATCAGGAAACCCAAAATATGACGGATAACGGCCGCGAATACTTAATCCGTTCAGAAAATGAACAATCTGCATTTATCTCTATCTTGAACAATTACATGGACAGAGATGAAGACGGAGCGAAAACATTTATTGCTTCGCTGACTGATCCTGTATTGAAACAGCAGGCTGAAACCACGGTATATTTAAGAGACTGGGATGGGAAAAACACCGATGTTGTCAATCATCTGGAATCATTGGATGATACGGCATTACGTAACTACGGTTTTGAATGGATCGCTTCAAAATTATCCCGGGATGATCCTCAGGCATTAGCTTCTATTCTGGTTAGTATCACGGACACAAAACTGGCTGAGTCTATGCTTGATCGGTCAGGAGGTGTTATTTATGACTCGGAAGATAGTGCTTTAGACTTCATTGAGGGACTTGCGAATAATAAGGAGATACAGGCCATTGCCCGGAAAAAACTTTATGAAACAGCAGTTTACGGTAATCCGAAATTAGCATTGGAACTCGCCCTTGAAATGTCTCCAGGCAAGGAAACCGATAAAAAAGTAAGAGACTCATGGGAACAGTTCAGATACCAAAAGCCGAAAACCGCAGAACGATGGGCAAAGGAAAACAATCATTCTTTTGATGACTAACAGGAACTAATATGAAAAGACATAAAGTATTTGTTCTGTTTGCATTCAGTGCTTTTGCCGGTGGCAGTATTCTTGCCCAGTTCTATTCATCTTCTGTCAAAAATAAGCCGTCCACCCAGGCTTTGGAACAAACAAAAGAAATGGGCAGCCATGATGCCATCAATAATACATCGCAACAATGGAAAGATATGCCGGCGGAAAAAGCGGCAAAAATTATCATTTCAATGTCCGATGAACGTTTGGCTTTCCACATAATGACGATGATGGCTCAATCTGATTTTTCTGATTTACGGATAGAATCATATGCCTTGTGGATGATAGAACGCTTGATGAAAAATGATCCGGATAAAGCTGTCGGCATTATGTGCAGTAACACTTTTTCGGATGCAAGCGATAAGGCCTGTAGATTTTACGGAACAAGTTATTTTGATTTTTTGGCCGGTTTCTATCCTGACCGTTTCATAAATGATCTTTGTTTTATTAATGAAAAAAACAAAACAGATAAACTCAGTAGGTTGAATGCCTCGCTTATAGAAAGCTTCTTCCGCAAGTTAACCATTAATAATCCGCGTCTTGCATATGTAATGCTGACAGACGAACGTATCGTTAATCCTATTTTATCACTCAAGATAGAATCCACCGAGATTGAATATGATGCTCACGGGGTTCCTTTCAAAAAAGATAATAGGTGTATTTTATCGGAGTTAAGAAGTGATGCTATGTCAAAAATCGGACTGAGCGACATTCTCTTACTTGATCAGTATCTTTCCAGTATAAGCCCATCTGAACGGTTTAACTTTATTCGTCGAATGGCATACTCTACTTCACCTGAACAATTGAACGATACAGTCGCATGGGCAAAAGGGCGGTTAAACAAGAGTGAATGGCATCAGTTTAATGATATTGTCTTTTCTATGCTACTCGACAGATCAAAAGACCCTGTTGTTTTAGGCGATTTTCTAAGGATGGTTGAATTAACGCAGATAAGCGATTGGCAATTGCAGCAATATGTTAAGTTGCTTGCTGAAACAGATCCGCTGGCAGCCATTGATTTCGTAGAAGAAAAGATGCAAGGAAGACGCCGGGAAAACGGACTGGGAACTATTCTCTCGGAACTGATAAGGAAAAAAGCATTTAACAACGTGCTTCCGATTCTTCAGGATATGCCGGAAGGAGTATGCAAACAAAATACATTGATGAATTTTTATTATTCCGATCCGGAGATGGCGTTAAAATGGGTGATAGATAATGAGGAAATATCGTTTCTGAGAGGACAGATTTTTAATGAATTATCCAAAGGAGAAGAACGAGGCCGTGAATTCCAGAAAAAAATACTCGATATAGGTGTTGAGGAACCCTTTGTTCGTAGACTTATCATAGAGCAGACCCGTTGGCGGAATAGGGCTCAAGGTGAAGCTTTTGTGGGAGAACTGGACGGGGAGAAACAGCGCGTCTTTGCGTCTGATTTTTATGGTGATTGGCTGCGGAATGGGGATGATCTTGAATCTTGTGTTGAGAAGATGAAAACAAGCGAAGTGCTCGGAGACAACAAAGCGACCGTCATCAGGGAAGCCATTGCGGAAATTGCGCATACCTATCCACCAGACCGGTTGGCCAGGTCATTATCCGCGCTGGATGATCCGTCCATGCTACCGTATGCAGCAGAGCAGTATGTCTGGGCATTTGACGGGAAAACCGTACAGGATGGAACCGAACTTGTACTGGAGAAAACCATGGAATCCGATATTCCTGACAACCTTAAACAGGCTATCCGTACCGCATGGGAAGCAAAGAGAAACGGGGCTGCAAAACCTCAGGACTTAAAAAGAGACGTCTACTGGAGTGGCATTTAAAAGTATGAAGAAGAATACGCTGCTTATTGGTCTGTTTCCTGTCTTTTTTGCCTTAGGTTGCTTCGGAACCACATGGGTAAAGTCGGCCTTATTCAAACAGGATTTGAACAGATCCGGCGATTCTTCCAATCTGATTGCGAAGCCACTGGACGACTCCCTATTACCGACGGAAATAAACGGTTTTGTTATCTCAACCAGAAATACCTCTGCCGATAACTTTCTTAAAGAAATGAGAGGACTTTCACTGGATGAAATACTACAAATGGAAGATGCTGATCGCTATGAGATGTTAATCGAAGATTACTTCCGCTCTGTTCCTGTCGATGAAATTGGGAATGCATTGATACAAATCAGCAAGATAGATACGTTTGAACATTCTAATTACAGGGAAGTATTTGGACTCTACATCGGTTTTTCTATCTGGATCAAGCGTGATTTTGAATCAGCCAAGGCTTTCGCCCTGGATTATAGTCCGCAGCACTTTATGCAGTCTGAAATGTTGGACGCAAGATCAATGATATTTAACCGTTCAGATCCGGAAAAACGTTATTCGTTTCTTTCGAATAGTCCTTTCCAATATGTTTTAAGCGAAATTGCCGCAACGGAATTGATCAAGGAATGGGTTAAAAGAGATAAAAATTCATGTTTGGAATTCATAAGAAACCAGAGTGAATCAGGAAACCGTTTTTATGGCACATTTTTTGTGAATGAATTCATTAATGACAATCCTGAGGATATCTTTCAGCTTTCTGAAGAAAACCCGGAATTATTTGGGCACGACACAGTGCTTTATTTGCACCTGGAGAGTTACTCCGGCTTGTTCAGAAGCTGGTATGTGAAAAATCCAACGGTAGCTTTGGCAAAGGCATCAACAATCAAGGATCGTATGAGTCGATGGTTGGCAATGCAGGGTATTTTGGACAGTATGTCTATCGAACATCCCGAGCAAGCATTGGCATTGGTCAAAAAGGAATTTAACAACGAAGGATATTACATACGTAATGTTATCCGTGGATATGCAGAAAAGGCAGATAAGTCGGCTGTCATGGATTTGATTCGGCAGGGTAGTTTTCCTGCAGAAGAACGGAACTGGATGTATCACGGGCTGGTTGAGTCAATGGATTGTAAGGATATGAAAATGTTATTGGATGCATATGCCGGTTCGATGACAGCCGATGAGGTTGAATATCTGGTCAAAGCCAAATTCGGCAGTCGAGAAGGACTCTCATTTCAGTTGATGGTATTCTCTTCTTATATGGGCATAAACGATGATTTGGAATCAGTTAAAACGCTGCTTAATCTGATCAGTGACGACAGCAAGGAAGCACTCGTTACTGAAACAATAAAAGACAATGATCATTACTTCGGGAATGAATGGATTTTTGAGGTCTACAAATCACTTTCTGATGAAAAAATCAATAAATCGGAAGCCTTACACATATTAAATAGGTGCCATGGATTGTCGCCAACGGAATTGATCACATTCTACATGGAACGAATTCATGGAAACGAAAAACTTAACCAGGAACCGCGGAATATAGAGAAAAATGTATTCAACGCATCTGAGACGGAAGCCGTGACATTTGTTTCCATTTTACAGAGATATATGGATCAGGACGGGGAAGGAGCCAGGCAGTTTATCAACTCGTTGTCTGATCCGATTCTGAGACAACAA
Source organism: Opitutales bacterium (assembly GCA_031552815.1). GTDB lineage: Bacteria > Verrucomicrobiota > Verrucomicrobiia > Opitutales > JAVBMG01 > JAVBMG01. Next base: position 125,412 of record JAVBMG010000004.1, on the reverse strand, counting down.
GGTGAATTCGCGATAATCGCAAAGGATTTAGACGGAGAAGACACAAAGATCGCCAGTTATTTCGAATCATTGGAGGACAAGGAACTCCGCGAATATGGATTGAAAGAGATCACATCAAGGCTATCCCATGATAATCCACAGGCATTGGCTTCTATCCTGAAGAATCTTACCGATACCGGATTGGCTGAAACCATATTAAAAGAATCGGCTTCGCGTATCACAGATACTTCAGAAGATGTAACCTTGGATTTCATCAAAGAGCTTTCGGAAAATGAAGAGATGCACACTCTTGCACAGGAGAAGTTTTACGAACAAAGTATATGCGATAATCCCAGGTTGGCTTTGGAGATTGCAGTTGATATGCCTCCGAGGCCGGAAACAGATAAAAAAGTAAAGCAGGCATGGAAACAGTTCAAGTTCGAGAGGCCTAAGGCTGCCGAAGCATGGGCAAGGGGAAACGGAATTTCATTTGAGGAATAAAGAGGAATCACATGAAAACAAACGCGACACTTATTCTGTTGTTATGCACTTTTTTAGGCGGCAGTGCAATTGCACTGACTCATTCATATTTTTCCGGAAAAACAACTGAATCGGAACAAGTACAAAGTGAAAACACGCAGTTGGGATGGAATACATTTACTGCAGATGAAGCGGCTAAAATGATTCTTTCCATGCCATCAGAACAGTTGGCAGGGGAAATCATAGGCATTATTACGCAAAACGATGCTTTGGATCTAAGGATGCAATCTTATGTGAGCTGGATGATCGAGTGCCTGGTCCGCAATGATCCGCGCAAAGCCATTGCGATCATGTGCAGTAAGCCATTTGCAAATGCTGATGAAAAAAACAGTAAGTTTTACGGAGAAACCATCTTTACTGCCTTGGCCGTTTTTTATCCTGATTGCTTTGGACAGTATCTTCTCTTTATCAATGAGAAAGGGAATCCGGATAAACTAGGAAAACTCAATGCGGATCTGATTAAATGTTTTTTTGACAAACTGAATTCTGAAAATCCAAAACTTGCCTATGAAATGCTGACGGATGCTCATCTCACGGATAGCATGCTGACGCTTAGAACAGAGCCCATATACGGGCATTACAAAGATCCTGATAAAACCCAGGAAAAAAAGGATATCCATTCTATCTTATCAGAATTGCAGATTCGGGCGGTATCAGGAATAGGACTGAATGACAGAGTATTATTTGATAAAACTTTTTCCACCGCAAGTGAACCGGAACGCTATATACTTATTCGAAAGGTGGCGGAAGATACTTTACTTTCTCAGCATTTGGAAAATACGGTAGCATGGGCAAAAGGATCCCTGACCGAAAATGAAATAAGAGTATTCAATGAGTTTGTTTTCTCTCATTTGGTAGATAAATCAGACATCACTTCCTTGTCCCGCTTTTCTGAAATGGCGGATTTAAATTCATGGCAGGCGAAGCGTTATGCCACACTACTGTCAAAAACAGATCCCATTGCCGCTATTGATTTTATAGAGGAAAAAATGAAAGGATCCACCAAGGAATATGCATTGGCAAGCGTTCTCATGGAACTGGTAAAACAAAGATCCTTTCAGGAAGTACTGCCCATGCTTGCGAATATGCAACAGGGTAGATGTAAAACAGAAGTCATGGATGCCATCTGGCCGAAGTTTTATGGTTCCGAACCGGAGAATGCCCTGAAATGGATCATTGACAACGAAGACACAGCATTCCTAAAAGATAAATACAGCAGATCATTCAGTGGTGAAGAACAAAACTATGCATTTCAGAAACAGATGCTTGAAGCAGGTGCCGATAAACCCTTTATCCGCGACCTCGTAATCAAGCATTACCGTTGGGGATCCAAGGCTACTGTTGAAACATTAATCGGTGATTTAAATGGTGAGAAACAACGCATATTTGCCTCTGATTTTTATGGTGACTGGCTGCGGAATGGGGATGATCTTGAATCTTGTGTTGAGAAGATGAAAACAAGCGAAGTACTCGGAGACAACAAAGCGACCGTCATCAGGGAAGCCATTGCGGAAATTGCGCATACCCATCCGCCTGATCGCCTGGCAAGGTCATTATCCGCGCTGGATGATCCGTCCATGCTACCGTATGCAGCAGAGCAGTATGTCTGGGCATTTGACGGAAGAACTCCGCAAGGGAAAGAAAAGCCGGTACTGGAGGAGGCGATGGAGTCGGATATTCCTGAAAACCTCAGAGAAGCCATCCGCACAGCCTGGGAAGCGAAAAGAAACGGTGCGGCAAAGCCTCAGAATTTTAAGAAAGAAATCTATTGGGGTGTGAATTAATAAATTAGGCCAGTCGGTTTTTAAAATCTTCCCATGTGAACCGACGGCTGATATCCAGTTTTCCGGTTGACGGATCATAGGTAGCAATATCCGGATGACGGATTCCGTTAAAAAAGGTTGTCTTTACCATGGAGTAAATAGCCATGTCGGTGAACACGAGCTTATCGCCGGTTTTCAACGGCCTATCAAATGAATAATCGCCGATGACATCGCCTGCCAGACACGTGCCGCCGCCGAGCCGGTAAGTGAACGGTTTTTCCTTTGGCATGCTGCCGCCGATAATTTCCGGCCGATAGGGCATTTCCAGAACATCCGGCATATGGCAACTGGCTGATGTGTCAAGAATAGCAATAGGCATCCTGTTTTCAATGATGTCAAGAACCGTACAGACCAGAAATCCGGCGTTCAATGCTACCGCCTCGCCCGGTTCAAGATAGACATCCAGTTGGTAAGCCTCACGAATACGTTTAATGCTCCGGATGAGACGCTCCACATCATAATCGGAACGCGTTATATGATGACCGCCCCCGAAATTGATCCATTTCAGTTGCGGGAAAAGATAGCCCCATTTGCTTTCAACGACCTCCAGCGTCCTTTCCAATGCATCAGCATTCTGCTGACACAACGTGTGGAAGTGTAATCCGGTAACACCGGGAATGGGTTTTCCGTCAAATTGGCTCCTCGTGATCCCGAGCCGTGAAAACGGTGAGCAAGGATTGTATAGGGCAGTCGCTCCCTCGGAATGCTCCGGATTGACCCGCAATCCGATGTCGATCTTTCGTTTTGCCGATAAAATAACGTCACGGTATTTTTCCAGTTGATTGAAAGAGTTGAAAATAACATGGTCGGCAATTTCGGTCACTTCCTGGATATCATCATCCGTAAATGCCGGGGAAAATACTTCCACTTCCTTGCCAAAAAGTTCCCGTCCCAACTTTGCTTCCCAGACACCGCTTGCACAGGTACCGTGCAGGGTGTTGTTTAATTCGGGAAAGACTGTCCATTGCGCAAAGCCTTTCAGGGCCAACAGTATTTTTGCCCCGGCTTCTTTCTGGACACGGTCGAGGATCGACAGGTTTTTTCTGATCAGGCCAAGATCAGTAATGAAACAAGGTGACGGTACCGTGGAAGGATCAAAGGAAAGGTGCATAAAGAATAAAACAGTTAGTTACTTATTTGGGCGGTAGCATCATCTTTTTTGTTTTCCCCGTGATACGTTCTATATCAAGGCGAAGCACATTGGTTCTCGCAAAGGATTTTTCCATGTACGTTTCTCCGAGTTCAATGAAATCGGGGCAATATTTTTTTACCAATAGACGTAATGCCTTGCAGCGTTCTTCATCGGGAAGGTCCATAACTATTTTGCCGAATGCAAGCACGCTCTCATAAGCTGTTGAAAATTTATCAGGAATGACCTGTGTTTTTCCGACAACGCAAAAGCTGGCTTTGTCATTCTCCCTGAAATTATCGATTTTATGGCCTTCGGGCGCACAATGGAAATAGATGCTGTTTCCGTTGCGGACAAAGTTAATCGGAATGCCGTAGCCGTAACCATCCGTCGAACATCCCGCAAGGAACCCGTATTCGCCTTCGTTCAGAAGACGTTCGATTCCCTGTTCGCCCAAGACCCGGTCCTTGCGGCGGATTTCCCTGAAGTGCTGCGGTTCTGTTGAATGGTTTTCCATAAACGGTTAATTCACTGTGTTCCTTGCATTAATGAATATCGTAAGGAAATAAACAAGAATAATGAAGGGCGCAAGCGGTGAACGTAAAATCATAATTATTGGGTAAGATGGGAAATAAGCTATGGAAATCAGAATAAATCTCTGGTTAAATCACGGTATCATGAAAAAACTATTACTTACGATTATCGCTTTGTCCTTTTCCTGCTTTGCTTCAGGCCAGAATGAAATCCCGCTTTATGAAGTAAAAAAAGACTTATTGGAAATTCCCTATTTGAATGGCGGTCGTGTTCTGGAAAGTATCCGTTTTTACAGTGAAGTCCTGGGTAAGGATGTAAAATACTCCATTTATCTTCCGGAAGATTATGCCTCGTCGAAACGCAAATACCCCGTACTTTATCTCTTGCACGGATATTCGGACGATGATACCGGCTGGGTACAGTTTGGCGAAGTTAAAAAAATAGCCGACAAGGAGATAGCCGAGGGACGTGCTCCGTCAATGGTAATCGTTATGCCTGACGCCGAGAAAACCTGGTATATCAATGATGCCAAGGGAAAGGTGAAATACGAGGACATGTTCTTTAAGGAACTGATTCCGTTAATCGAAAAAAATTATGAAGTGCGTTCGAAAAAAGAATTCCGCGCGATAGCCGGATTGTCTATGGGAGGTTACGGCAGCATGCTTTACGCGCTGAAGCATCCGGATATGTTTGCCGCCTGTTGCCCGTTGAGTGCGGCAATATTTACTGACGAGGAAATCCCGGGTAAGCGTGACTACTTTGTTGATCTTTACGGCAAGAACGAAGACGGCAGCATCCTTACGGATCATTGGCGCAAGAACAGCTGTCTGGATATTATCAAGAACATGCCTGATAATCAAAGAGGGCAGGTCCGGTTTTATATCGACTGCGGCGATGACGATTTCCTTTTTAAAGGAAATGCCGCCTTGCACGTGCTTATGCGGGAAAAAGGCGTTCCCCATGAATTCAGGGTGCGTGACGGAGGACATACCTGGACCTATTGGAGAAGCGCTTTACCGGGCGTCTTGCAGTTTGTCGGGGACAGTTTTCACCGATAAGGGAGTCACCTACCTTGACCGGAAGATACTTAAACAGGAAAGAATATAAGCGATTACGGTTCTTTCTTGTTTTCTGGTAAAGCAGGGAAACTTTTCCTCCATTCAAGGATTCTGTCTGTGAGTTCTTTGCTCACATCGGGGTATTTTTCGCTCAGATTTATGGTTTCCCGCGGATCCTCATATAAATTGTAAAGCTGGGCGTTTGTCCCGTCCTGATTGATCAATAATTTCCAGTTACCTTTCCGGATGGCAAGACTGGGACTTACGTCTTCCGTGTTCGCAGGTCTTGGAAAAGAATTGCTTTTGTTGCGCCGGTATTCCCAGAAAATAGCTTTATCCCTTGCCTGAGGTGTTCCCAGCAACGCTTTGCTCATATCGGCTCCCTCGCTGTCATAATCGGAGGGAAGCGGTACTTTGGCAATCGTGCACAAGCTTTGCATCAGATCCAGGGCGCTGAGCACCGTCGTTTCATCGGATAAACCTTTCTGAGAAAGACAGTTTGGTCCCCACACGATAAACGGCATCCGTGTTCCGCCTTCAAATAATGATGCTTTGCATCCGCGGAAATTTCCGGAACGGCTGCCGCGGAAACTCGGGGCAGGTCCGTTGTCGCTGGTAAATATAACGATTGTGTTGTTATCTATGCCCAGTTCACGCAATCCGTCCAGAAGCCGTCCGATCTGGCGGTCATACTCGACAAGTACGGTCCGGAAATGCTTTTCACTGTTTTCACCGTCGGGGAAAACAGCTTGCTGTTCGCTATTGCCGACCCATGGGGTATGCACATCATCAGGCCATAGGTTGACAAAACAGGGCTCACCCTTGTTCTGTTTAAGAAAATCAAGTGTCTTATCCACAAAATATGCAGTCCGATCCCAGCGTTTGATTTCATCCTTGGGTGACCAGATCCAATTGGTCGCCGTAAGCAACGGATCAGGATCGGGACTCTCATAGGTACTGGCATATTCATCATACCCGTATTGCGTGATAGGGGGCGCATCATCCACATCGCGTCCGCCGCCCAGGTGCCATTTACCGAAGTGAGCCGTTCGATAACCCCCGGCTTTCAATGTGCGCGGCAGCGTGGGCGCATCAGGGTTCAGATAATCCGCCATTTCCGCTTCACGGTTTGCTTTCCTGAATTGCAGGAAGCTCGTGATATTCCAGCGGGCAGGATGGATGCCGGTCAGAATACCCGCCCGTGACGGAGAGCTGATGGCGGCGGCGCTGTAATACTGGGAAAAACGAACACCTTCGCGCGCCATCCTGTCAATATTCGGCGTAGGTACGAATTTTCCGCCATAAATGCCGACGTCACCGAAGCCCATGTCGTCAGTCAGAACGATGATGATATTGGGTTTCTTTGTCTGCTGAGGAGCAGCGGCAAGCAGAATCGGAATGCCGGAAAATAGCGCAAAGCAAAAATATAACCTGGATTTCATTGTGTAATAAGATGAATACCTGTTTTAAGGAACGCTGCTTTCAATGGAAGCATTAACAAAGCGAAATCAGTGTACTTTGTGAAAGTATTTTAAACAAGAGTAAAGCGGGGAAATCATCACATCCGCACACCCGTCAGAACTTTTAAAGGACTCGGGATAAACGACATCTATGCGGTCTGTTTTACACTGCTTACAGCCAGCCTTTTTTCTTAACGAAAATGTAGGAGAAAAAGGCGGACATAAGCATCAGGGCAATCGCAAAGGGATAACCCAGTTCCCAATCGGCTTCCGGCATTTTCAGGTTCATGCCGTAGATACTGGCAATAAGCGTCGGAGGCATCAGTATGACCGCGATGATGGAGAATAACCGCATAATGGCATTCTGCTCAATATTGATAAACCCGAGTGTGGCATCCAAAAGAAAATTAAACTTATCATTTAATCCCGCAGCATAGGTACTCAGTGACTTTATGTCGTGTGAAAGCGTTTGTAAGCGTCCGCTGAGAATCACTGATACTTCTGTCTCTTTCTGTAGTTTTTTCTGAATAAAGGAATCGATGAGATCAAGGTTCAGAAGACTCTGTATCATGCCGGAATTCAGGTGGCAGCCTTGGCCGATATCCACGATAAGTTTCTTCATGCTGTATTCCGTATCCACGGTTTCCTGCTTGCGGCGTGCGGGAGCACGTTTGAAGAGGGTGGACGATATCTTGTTAAGATCAAGCTCGACGCCTTCAAGAATGTCGGCGGAACGGTCGACAATCGCCTCGAGCAATCCGATAAGCATATTGATATTGCCGGCATTATCCTTGGGCAGTTTTTGAAGCTGGCTGATATACTTGTTAAAGGCTTTTGATTCCGAGTTTCTGATGGTTACAAGCGTCTTGGATAGGAGAATAAAGGTAACATCCGTGATTTCCGGCTTGTCCGTATCTACCTTAAGAACAAGCGTTACCGTCATAAACAGGGCCTTATCCTCCTCATAAATACGGCTGGATTGCTCAATCTCGTGCATTTCCTCCTGGGTCGGAAAATCTATCCCGAGGAATTTTTGCAATGACAGTACTTCATCCAGAACCGGGTTGCATAAGTCAAACCACATGGTTCTGTCGTCAAAGCCTTGGCCCTCTTTCCAGAGAACGGAAAGACAGGAATTATTTTCTACACGGTAGCTTGTCAGCATGGTATGGTAAATTCAGAGAAGACCCTAGGTGATGCTTATTGAAAAGGCAAACCAGTTAAGTTGAGATTCTCTCAGTTTTTGCTTTAAGTTTTCCGGAAGCGATATTTGATGGAATACAGACATTTTTATCCATGAAAAAAGTAAGCGTTTACATCATCTCATCATTGATTTTCGGGGCTTCTTTTCTGAATGCCCAAAATGCCCAGATTGCCAATCTTGCGCAGGACGTAGCTTCGCTGCAACAGGAACTGGGACAATTACGGAGCGACATTGAGGAAACCAACAGACAAAACCTGCAATACCGCCAGCAAATCGCCGATTTGAAAGCCAGCAATGACGCGTTGAACGCGCGTGTCCAGGAACTGCGCGGACAGATGTCCTCCCAGAGAAGCGAGATTCTTGCCATTGTTGACAAAAAGAACGACGATCTTGTAAAGGACGTGAATGCCTCGCTCACAAAGATGGGGAAGGTTGTTTCGAGCAGTGGCTCTACGACCCGTTCTTCTGATCCTGCCGTCGTGCCGACATTTTCAAGCGATTTCCCCAAGGAAGGCATTGAGTACACAGTGGAAGCCGGCGATACATTGGAGAAAATTGCCCGGAAATTCAATTCGACGGTAGCTTATATTCAGAATGCAAACAAGATTTCGGACCCGAAATCACTGAAGATCGGACAAAAACTCTTTATTCCGCAACGGAGCGGCAATTAACCATCATGGCATTAGATAAAAAAAAGAAACTGGGCAAGGGACTCGGAGGGTTGATATCGGGCGGGTTTAAAGCTCCCGTCAATGCAGTGCCTGAGAAAAACCAGAAAACGTCGCCCGTTTCGATCCAGGCAGACAAACCCTTGCTCGGCGGATTATCCGGTTTCATAGAAATCCACATTGACCGCATTGATCCGAATCCCAGGCAACACAGAAAAGTTTTTGATCCCGAGGAAATTTCCGCGCTCGCAGAAAGCATCCGCTCCGAGGGATTGTTGCAACCCATACTTGTCCGTCAGGTCAAAGACCGTTTTGAACTGATCGCCGGGGAAAGACGTTTGCGTGCATTCCGTCATCTGAAAATCCATAAAATCCCTGCCCGTGTGATGAGCGGGGTAAAGGATGAAAGCAGCGCCGTGATGTCACTGGTGGAGAATGTTCAGCGGAAAGATGTGAATCCGATAGAGGAGGCCTTTGGGTACACGATTCTGATCGGTGATTTCAAGATGACCCAGGATCAGGTGGCCGTGCGGGTGGGCAAATCACGCGAGGTCATTGCCAATGCATTGCGTTTACTGCGTCTTGAACCTGAAATACAGGGCTATGTGGCTACAGGCCGCCTTTCGGTCGGTCATGCCAAGGTTTTGCTTGGACTGGAAATCCCCGAACAACGGATTGTGCTTGCCCGCAGGATTATTGAGAGCGGCATGAGCGTGCGTGCGGCAGAAGCGGAAATCAAAAGGATGAGCGTGTTGCTGGGAAAAGGAAAATCCGGCGGTAGCATACAGGGAGCCAAGGAGAATGCTATTATTTCCCGGTTGGAAGAACGGATTGCATCCCACCTGAATACGCGTGTCGCGCTCAAGCACGGGACGCATGACAAAGGTAAGATCGTGATTGAATATTTCAGTAACGACGACCTTACACGCATCATGGAAAAACTCGGGGTAAACTTTGACTGAAGGCGGTAGCATGTCTTTGGATCTATCACATTTACGCGAAAACTACACCAAGGACGGTCTTGACGTAAACAATCTGGAAAAGAATCCTTTCGGCCAGTTTGAAAAATGGTTCCGCGAAGCCTTGGACGCAAAGCAGCCTGAACCGAACGCGATGATCATTGCTACCGTTGACTCCAACGGGCAGCCCTGGACGCGTACCGTGCTGCTCAAGCATTTTGATGAGAAGGGATTTGTTTTCTATACCAACTACAACAGCAACAAATCCAGACAATTGGAACAGAATTCCAAGATCAGCCTCATGTTCCTTTGGCTGGAACTCGAACGGCAGATCATCATCAACGGGATTGCGGAAAAGGTGAGCACCATGGAATCCATGACGTATTTCATGAAACGTCCTTTCAGCAGCCAACTGGGCGCTTGGGTTTCAAGCCAGAGCAGTGTGATTACTTCCCGAAAAATACTGGAAATGAAACTGGACGAGATGAAACGGAAATTTGCCGAAGGCAAGGTACCGTTACCCGATTTCTGGGGAGGATTCCGCGTAATCCCGCAGCGTTTTGAATTCTGGCAGGGACGACCAAGCCGTCTGCATGACCGTTTTCAGTTCCTGAAAGAAGGAAATGATTGGACAATCGAACGGCTTGCTCCTTAACGCCCCATAAAAAGAATAACAACGTGATAAAAAAGAAAATCATTCTGGCTACGCGGAAAAGTCCGCTTGCCTTGGCCCAGGCTGAGTTGCTTAGAAAACAATTGCTGCAGGCATTTCCGGATTGCGCGACAACACTGCTTCCGATGACAACCACAGGCGATGAACAGAAAAACTGGTCGCTGGAAAAACAGGGCGGAAAAGGATTGTTCACAAAAGAAATTGAAGAGGCTGTCCTTGAAGGTCGTGCGGACCTGGCGGTTCACAGCGCAAAGGATTTGCCGACCGATATGCCTGACGGGTTGAGCTTTGCCGGCTGTTTGTCGCGCGAAAATGTGAATGACGTACTGATCGTCCGTGACGGTATCATGAAGCCTGCCAGCATTGCAACCTCAAGTCCGAGGCGGCGTGCACAGATGAGCGTGCTTCATCCCGATGCAGTCTTTGTTGAGGTTCGCGGCAATATCGAAACACGGTTACGGAAGGTCGCTGACGGGTTGGCCGATGCTACCGTCATGGCTGCGGCAGGCCTGAAACGGTTGGGAATACATACATTCCCAGGCTTGGTTTTTGCACCGCTCAGTATCCGTGCATGCGTTCCTGCAGCCGGGCAGGGTGCGATTGCCATTCAATGCCGCGCTGATGATGCCCGATTTTTCTCCGGCATATTCGATGCCGAAACCTATTCCTGTGTAATGGCTGAACGCTTATTGTTAAACGAACTGGGCGCCGGTTGCCATTCCGCATTTGCGGTTCACGCTACCGCGAAAGGAGAATTCCATATTTTCCAGGAAGGATTCGGCTACAGCCGTTATGATTTGCCGGATGATGAAAATGAACGGGTGGGCCTGATTAAGGCAATTGCCTGCGAGATGCGTTTATGTAAGGATGAATCATAAGGCATAGGTTACGGTGCGTGTCTGAGCGCTTATCGGATAGTAAAACAAAATTTAATCAGTCAATTTTATGAAGAAAGCAAAGAGCGGAAACAGCATGAAGCGGGTGGTTATTACCCGCGGAATCGAACAGACGGGAGCATGGGCGGAAACCATTGAACAGGCTGGTTTTGAGGTCGTGGAAATGCCTCTGGTCCATGTCGTTTTAGGTGCGGACAAGGAGACGATATTGGATGTCTTTGACGGCCTTGCGACCTATGACTGGCTGATATTTTCAAGCGTAAACGGTGTACGCGGCTTCTTCAAAATATTCTTTGAGGTGTTCAAGGACATCCGTTCCATCGGACCGGCGCGCATTGCCTGCGTGGGGAAAGCTACCGCGCATGAAATCGAAAAGATGCATTTGCAGGTGGATTTAGTGCCTGACGAGTGGACGGCCGATGAGTTGGGAAAAGCATTGATTGCCACGGGAAGCCTGGACAACGCCAATGTGCTGGTGGTTACCGGAAACCGCAATAATCCGGCCCTGGTCAAGGAACTGGAGGAAAACGGACATGCGCTTGTTGATGCATTTCCGGTTTACAAAACGGAACTGAATGATCTGGCATTGTCCGGCGCTGCCGCTGATTTCAGGGAAAAGGGGGCGGATGTTCTGATTCTCGCTTCGCCTTCAGCCGTGGAATCAATGATTAAACAGAGCAGTCATTTAAAACTCGGAAAGAATGCCGTGAAACCGAAATTCATAAGCATAGGGACGGTAACATCAAAAGCCATGCAGGCCGCAAAGCTTCCGATTGATGCCGAATGCGCGGAGGCCTCGGCTAAGGGTATTGTCGATGCACTGAAAAAGCTGTTCTGATTCATTTTCATCGGCTTGCTGCTTTTAAATTTGACCAAGCCGTTTTTTCCGCAAAGATAAAACCCATTGTTCAACCTTCAACTTTGATTTATGAAAAAAAGTTTACCCAAATTATTACTGGCAACATCCGCAGGACTGCTCCTTGCTCAATATGCGCGCGCAGAAGATTCAGGATTTTATGTCACACCCAAATTAAATGCCATAATCGCCCGCCAGGATCATGTGGACTATGATGTCGGCGGCGGTATTACCGTTGCTTTTGGAAAATACCTTGATGACGAAAAGACCTATCAGTTCGAAGGGGAAATCGGTTATCTGTATGCGGATACCAGCAGTGATTCCAGAAATGACGGGCATGCCGATTTTATACCGGTACTTGCCAGTTTTAAAATCAATTGGGCATTCAGCGAAACGATGAATTTTCAATTTGGCCCGACTGCAGGTTTCACGTTTATTGACGGTCCGCTTGATGACGCACACTTTAATTTCACCTACGGCGGATTCGCAGGATTAAATTTCCCGATGAACGATGAGCTTAACATGGAAATGGGTTATCGTTTCCTCGGTACGGAAGATGATAACAATATGATGGTTCATGATATCTACTTCGGGGTCAGTTTTCTTTTCTAAACAAAGCAGTCAGATCAAAAAAGGCGGTAGCATCATGCTACCGCCTTTTTGGTTTACGAAGCTAAATCGTTTATCTGGCTGTTGAAGCACTGTCTTCTATTGCCTTGGGCAATTCCTCTATTTTGAAGAAAGGAATACTGAGCGGATACTTCCAGGCCACATTATCATTCGCTTTTACTGCTGCAATGATCGGGAAAATAAAGGAGCAGATACCGATCGCCCACAGAATGGGAATTCCCACGATCACAAAAACCAGCATGACGCCTACCATCGCATAGATAAGGGCGCTTAACAGCCAATTGAAAATGATCTTTCCGTGTATATCGACACGGGGATCATCATCCTTTGCGGTAATCCACATGACAATCGGAAGAATCCAACCGAAGCCGCAGGCGTTTAACAAAAGGGAAAGATGCATAAGCATACAGAATGTTTTTCCGTCCATGCCCCAAGGGCCTTGCGATGTATTTCCCGTGAGTATTTTTGCTTTTTCTCTCTGGAATTCTTCTTCCGTGATGATGCCTTTCTGGCGCAAATCGTTTAATTTCTCAAGACCTTCGTATTTCATGGTAATAACAATGGGTAGACATTAAAGGTTACAGTGATCTATCAGACAACATACAGATAAAATACCATCCATGGCTTTATTCAATAAAAACCAATAAGTATTTTTATTACATGCCGATTCCTGGAGGTAACATTAACTCCGGGCTGACGAATCGCTGTCATCGCCGGCTTTTTTTTCCGGAGAACTGGCGTTTGAATCTGATTCCGGAGGAGCCTGCAATTCGGCCTCGGTTTCTTTCTTCATTTTTTCCGCCTGAGCCAATTCCTTTTTTGCCTCGGCATCCTTTCTGGACTGCTCCGCAGCCGCAAGCTTTGCGGCTTTCGCTTCTGCTTCTGCCGCGAGTTTAGCCGCCTTTTCCGCAGCCTCTTTTGCCTCAATTTCCGCCAATACCACGCGTGCATGCTCCAGTGACATAGCCAGGTTCGGACGTATATTATCCAGTCCTATTTTATCAATGAACCCCGATTTATACAGCAGCTTCATCGGTTGGGGCTGGATTCCGCAAAGGATAAGATGCGTGTTGTTCCGGCGGAATTTTTCAAGTACCGATTCCATTGCGCGCAGGCCGGTAGCATCAATCGCAGGAACAAAACGCATCCGGAAAACAACCACCTTGGGCACTTCCTGAAGGCGGGAACAAACATTATCCAGTTTTTCAACCACGCCGAAGAAGAAAGCCCCCTCAATGCGGAAAACAAGTACCCCTGAGGGTGTCTTATGGGAGGAGTCAAGGCCTGAGTCCATTTCATCCTCAGGGTTAACGATGCGTACCTGACCGACTTCCTCCATGCTTTTCACAAAGAAAGCGCAAGCCATCAGTAACCCGATACCGACAGCAATCGAGAGGTCAAAAACCACCGTGAGAATAAAGGTTACCAGAAATACCGCAAAGTCCGTCCGCGATGTCTTGAAAAGCAGGTAGAAGTTACTCCAGTCGCCCATGCGAAACGATACGATCAGCAGTACCGCACTCAGGGAAACCAGGGGAATGTAATTTGCCAACGGAGCAGCTAAGAGGGCAAAAAGCAGCAGCAAAAGAGCATGGAATATCCCGGCCAGCGGTGTTTTTGCTCCTGCACGGATATTGGTTGCGGTACGGGCAAGACCGCCTGTGGCAGAAATCCCGCCGAAAAACGGAGTCATGAAATTGGCGATCCCTTGTCCGATCAGTTCCTGGTTAGAGTCATGCTTCGTGTTCATCATACTGTCGCCGACCATCGCCGAAAGCAGGGACTCGATGGCTCCCAAGGTTGCCAGGGTCAAGGCGGGACCCATCAGTTTACGCAGCTGGTCAATGGAAATGTCAGGCATCCGGATATCGGGAAAACCGGAAGGAATACCGCCGAACTTACTTAGAATCGTCGCGACATTTTCCGGTTTTAACAGGAAAACGAGCGATGCCGAAACAATGATGGCAACAATGGACGGCGGAATACGGTTCCATTTCTTGGGCCAGTAAATCATGATGAGCAGACACATCACGCCGATAAGTACCGTCCACAGATGCGTTTCATGCAAATCCCTGGCTATCGCGATGATCTGTTCAATAGGGTGCGGGGACAATTCGATCTTCAGTCCGAAAAACTCCTTGAGCTGGCTGACGAAGATGATGACTGCGGCCCCGCTTGTAAATCCGGTAACGACAGGATAGGGGATAAATTTAATGAGATTCCCGAGCCGCAGTATTCCCATGATGATGAGGATTACTCCCGATAACAAGGTTGCCGTGGCAAGGCCTCCATACCCATGCGTTATCCCGATCATAAGCAGAATGGGAACAAAAGCGCCTGTCGGCCCGTCAATCTGTACCCTGGTTCCCCCGAAGAGAGCGATCAGAAAGCCTGCAATAATACCCGTCCAGAGTCCCTGCTGAGGATCAACGCCCGAAGCCATACCGAACGCAATGGCAAGGGGTAATGCGACAATCCCGACCGTGAGCCCTGCGGTAAAGTCAGGAATCAAATACTGCAACTTGTAGTTTTTAATGCAGTCCAGAATGGCCGGTTTCGGAAAACTCTTTCTCTTCTTTCGCATGTAAAACGGAAAAACCCGCGTGGTGCGGGAATAAATTAGAAGGATGAGGCTAACTTATTCTTCACTAAAGTCAACTGTAGCATCGAAGGAAAATACCTGTTAAAAACAGGTAATGTTTAAGCGCTATTGCAGCAAATGTTTTACTGAAAACATCACTTTCCTCTGCGGAACTCTGCCTAAGCGAAACTTGTTCTCACGTTTGTTTTTAGCTTGTGTCTTTCGGATGAATTTTCACCGTATTATCTGTTATGGAAAAAATCGCACTCATATCGGTCAGTGATAAAACAGGTATTGTTGAATTTTCTCGGGAATTGAGCCATCGCGGCTATAAAATCCTCTCTACGGGAGGCACCGCAAAAGCGCTCAATGATGCAAATATTCCGGTCACGGAAGTAAGCGATTACACCGGATTTCCTGAAATGATGGAGGGCCGCATCAAAACCCTGCATCCCAAGATTCACGGCGGACTGCTTTGCCGCCGGGATAAACAGGATCACCTGGAACAGGCAAAAGAACACGGCATCGGAATGATCGATCTCGTCGTGGTGAACCTTTACCCGTTTGAGAAAACCGTTGCCAAACCGACATGCACGTTTGAAGAGGCGATTGAAAACATAGATATCGGCGGACCTTCCATGCTCCGCAGTGCAGCCAAAAACCATGCTGCCGTCGCCGTTATTACCGATCCCGCAGACTACAGCCGCTATCTTGCCGCATTGGAAGATGCTGCCGTCCTGACAAAATTACGCAAGGAACTTGCCCTGAAAGTTTTCAAGCGCACATCCGACTATGACGGCGCCATTGCCGCCTATCTGGCTGCCCAGGCGGAAAAGCCTGACCTGGATGCGATTGCCGGTATTCCGGAAAGCCTGCATGTGGACGCAAAGCGGGCGCAGGTTATGCGCTACGGTGAGAATCCCCATCAGAAAGCTGCGCTTTACGGCGATTTCTTCCGTTATTTTGAAAAACTCCAGGGAAAGGAACTCAGCTATAACAATATTCTGGATATAACGGCTGCCGCCTATCTGATCGGCGAATTCGAGAAGCCCACGCTGGCAATTCTCAAGCATACGAATCCCTGCGGCGTGGCTTCCGCCAATACCTTGCTGGAAGCCTGGAACCAGGCCTTTGAAACCGATAAGCAGGCTCCTTTCGGCGGTATCATCGTGATGAACCGTACCTGCGAAAAGGATTTGGCCGAGACCATTGCATCCATTTTCAGCGAGGTGATTATTGCGCCTGCCTTTACACCGGAGGCCCTGGCTGTCTTTGAAAAGAAAAAGAACCTTCGCGTAATGGTAGCCAAGGAAAGTCTTGGCGCACAGTCCTTGCAGGAAACCAGAAGCGTCATCGGCGGTTATTTGTTGCAGGACCGTGATTGCAAAGCCATCAATCCCGCGGAATTCAAGGTCGTTACCAAGCGTCAACCGACGAAAGAGGAATGGGATGCGCTTCTGTTCGGATGGCGTGTCGTAAAACACGTCAAATCAAATGCCATCGTTTATGCCGGCTGTGAACGTACGCTCGGCGTCGGAGCCGGGCAGATGTCCCGTGTGGACAGTTCCCGCATTGCCGTCTGGAAGGCAGGTGAGGCCGGTCTGCCCCTGAAAGCTTCGGTGGTAGCATCCGATGCCTTTTTCCCGTTTGCCGACGGATTGATCGCGGCCGCTGACGCCGGAGCGATGGCCGCCATTCAGCCGGGCGGTAGCATGCGCGACGAGGAAGTCATCAAGGCTGCCGATGAGCGCGGCATGGCGATGGTCTTCACTGGAACCCGTCATTTCAAGCACTAATCGAAAAGCATTGCTGAGGTCGGTAAACGATATCGGCTTCAGCAATTTGTCTGACAAAATCAGTTTGCGTCAGAGGAAAGACTCCATTCAATAATAGCACTGTGAGGTTTTATGAAAAATAAGATTTATTTGATTTTGTTACTGTCTGTAATATCAGGCATTTTCAGCGGTTGTTACACCGTTCCCGAAACCGGGCGGCATTCTCTCAATATCTCGAGCGAGGGCGATATGGCGACGCTTTCCGCACAGAGCTTTGAGGAAATGAAGAAGACGGAAAAGATCAATACCGATCCCGTCACAAACGCACGCATACAAGCGCTCGGCAAACGTATTATCGCGGCAGTGGGAAATGATGTCCCTTATGCGAATTGGGAATTTGTGGTCTTTGAAAACGATGAAATAAACGCTTTCGCCATGTCGGGCGGAAAGGTCGGTGTTTACACGGGACTCATAAAATTCGTCGATAATGAAGATCAGCTTTCTTTTGTCATCGGTCACGAAATCGCACACGTGGTTGCCCGTCACTCGAATGAACGTTATTCGCAGCAGATTATCGCCCAATTAGGTTCAATGGGTTTGGGCGTAGCCATGAGCGGCTACTCGGAAGCAACGCAGCAAATTGCGATGCAGGCTTACGGGGTAGGAGCGCAATACGGCGCACTGTTACCGTTTAGCCGCAGTCAGGAGTCGGAGGCCGATACCATCGGTATCCGTTACATGGCCCGTGCCGGTTATGATCCGCGGGAAGCTCCCAAGGTCTGGGAGAAAATGGCCGCACGCAGTAGCGGTTCGGTTCCGGAATTGTTGTCGACTCACCCAAGTGACGAATCCCGCATCAAGAATCTGAAATCACTGGTGAACGAGAATATGCCGGTGTATGAAGCTGCCAAAAAGAAAATGGCTGAAACCAAATAGCCATGGCCTGGTTGACGCTGATTGTTGCCGGACTGTTTGAGGTCGGGTTTACTACCTGTCTCAAATTCTCGGAGAATTTTTCCAAATGGAAATGGAGCGTAGGCTTCTTCATTTGCATCACGTTAAGTTTCTATTTGCTTAACCGTGCCATCCAGGTGATCCCCATCGGAACCGCATACGCTGTCTGGACAGGTATCGGCGCCGTGGGTACGGTCATCATGGGGATCCTTTTCTACAAGGAACCAGCCGATTTCTGGCGTCTGTTTTTTATCTTCCTGCTGATCGGTTCCATTGTCGGGCTGAAATTCGTTTCGTCCCATTAAAGACGGAAACCGCACAAAAAGGCAAATCACAGTTCCTGTATTTCACGGCTTACCACCATGGGCGGTAGCATGGATGAAACTCAGTTTATAGTTTAAAAACTGTGCCTCAATTTTCTTTCAACAGTTGATTTCAAACAAGAAAACGCTATACGTAAAACCTCTATGCAATGTTTCAGAAAATTCCTAACGGTATTATGCGTGGTAGCATGGGGCTTTGCTTCGCAAGTCATTGCGCAAGAGCTTGAGGTCCAGGTCGGTTTTGAACCGGATACGATTGTCCAGGGTGACCGGTGTTTTTTTGTTATTAAGCTGAATAAAGTGGAAACGCTTGATTACAGCATACCCAAAGTGAATGGCATGCGACTCCTCGGCCCTGAGGTCCGTCAGTATACAACCATTGTCAACAATAAGACCTATTTCGAGCACAGTCTTGTGTACGACGTGGAAACAGATGTCCCGGGTGTTTATGTCATTCCGGAGTTTAAGATTAAGCCAAAGACGGGGGACACTTTCTTCACCGTAAAGGAACGCAAGCTGACTGTTTTGGAACAGGCAAACGGGAGGACAGGGAAGGAGCTGTTTTCCGAATTGAGAATGAACACGGAAAAGATCTACGTCGGACAGACCATTCCTTTTTCCATCCTGGTTTATTTCTCCCCGAGCATAGAACTGGATAAATTCTATTCGCTCGGCAAAGTGAACGGAGAGGGCTTCAGCGAACCGAATTTTAACGCCAGCGTGGCCGTCAGCGGCAGTGAAATACGGGACAATAAAACCTATACCGTTGTCCGTTGGCCGTCCCTTTTCTATGCGTTAAAATCAGGGAAGCATGAACTGGGATTTTCATCCGGTTTTTCCATATTCAGCAATGATGGCCGTAACAGAAGAGATCCGTTCGGTAATGATCCCTTCTTTAATAATTCGCCATTCGGGATGAACAGCATATTCAGGGAAACGGAAAGACGCACCCTCAAGACACCCATGGTAACCGTGGATGTGCTCCCGTTACCCGAGAAAGACAAACCTAAGTCATTTACCGGGGGAATCGGGCTGTTCTCCGTAAAAAGCGAGGTTTCAACCAGGGAGGTCGCTGTCGGAGACCCGATTACTTATCGCCTGGTCGTTGAAGGTGAGGGGAACTTTGAACGCATGACCGTTCCCGAGCTCAATCTGGACAAGGACTGGATTTCCAGGAATGTGAGCAGCGACACGACATTCTCCGACCGGATCGGCTTCAAGGGAAAGCGTGTCTTTGAATATGCGCTTGTTCCCAGGAATAACAGCATCAAGGAAATTCCCGCGGTAGCATTCAGCTATTTTATTCCCGAAGAAGGCAAATACGAGGAAATCACTTTACCTGCCATAGCCATCAAAGTAACCGGTGCCAATCCCGTTTCCTCAACGGTTTCCGTACCGGAGGAAACACAAGGGAAAACAGAACAGGAGGAAAGCAAAGCCGTCGATCAAAACAGTCCGATAAACGATCCCGGCATCGGATGGGGTTCGCTGGTTCCGTTCTACCTCCAATCCAAATTCGTCTGGCATATTCCGATACTGCTTGCATGTGTCTTTATCTATGTTGTTTTGAAGTATCCGCGCTACCGTGAACGGAAACGTCCGGAAGTGATTCATCAACGGCAATTTAATCATGCCATGAAGCAAATACTGCTGCGTGGAAAGAAAGCCGCTCAGGATAAGGATGCAGTCGTGCTATCCGAATGTTTCATGCGGAGCCTGCAGCATTGGGTCGCATTCTATAAGCACTGCTCACCTGACAGCCTGACAGAACAGGAAATTATCAACACCCTCGCCGAATCAAAACTGGATGCCGCATGCAAGGTAAAAGCCACGGAAACACTGGCTTCGCTGAATGCGCACCGTTACGGGACAAGAAAGCTCTCGGAGACGGATGTCGGCAAGGATATCGAATCGTTGCAGATACTCTGCGACAGTCTTGCAGCTGATGTCGCCGTCCATTGCAAAACCCTTCAAGCATCGAAATAAAATGAAAAAGATTGTTTCCTTTCTTATACTTGCGTTTTTCTTCATGCTGCCGTCCGCTTCCTTTGCCCTGGATGATGCTGCCTGGGATAAAGGACTGAGAGAACTCCGGGACAAGGACTATGCGGCAGCTGTTGCGACTTTTGAGTCGATCATTGCCGACGGAAGCGAAAGCGCTTCGCTTTATCACAACCTGAGCCTCGCCTATGCCGGTGAAGGCAAAGCAGGGCAGGCCGCCTTGGCAAAAGAACGCGCGCTCATGCTCAAGCCCAATCTCTACGCAAACAGGTTCTGGGACGGATGGCGTTTGCCGACAAATTACATGCTGCTTCTCGGCTGTGTTGCGTTCTGGCATATCGTGTTTTTCAGCCTTGCCCGGTTTTTCGCGGAAAAACGCAAGATTTTGCGCACCGTGTTTATCTGTACATGGTCGGTCTGGCTCATCGCATGCATTTACGGCGTATGGCAGCATCACGGCGATTTTTCCAAGGCGGTTATTGTTTCGGCAGGTAAAAGCCTGAAAGTATCCCCGACTGCACACAGCCCCGATGCTACCGCCGCCAGGGAAGGCGAATCCGTACATATCCTGGAACGGCAGAATGACTGGCTGAAAGTAAAGACAGCAAATAATGATACGGGCTGGATAGCCACCGCTGATTGCATACCTGTCTTCAGGCAGAAATAGACAGATCCGGACAGCCATGTCAGGGACAAGTTTCATCAAGGGAAAAACCATTACCATCAAGATTATCGCCCTTTTCTGCAATTATGTGAAACCGCGTAATGATGTGCCTACGGCAGGAGATGGGATTGGGCGTTGCATTACAAAACGCTCGGCTTACAGGGGCCGGTAGCATTACACTGATCGCATAGTATTACTTTGCGTCATGCTACCGTGAGCATTAAACTTTGAGAGAGAATTCACAGAATGACTATGTCTATCACTAATGATCCGTAGTGAATTAATGGCATTCCATCTACGTTAATTCAGCCGCTTCCCGAGCGAAGCGACAGCTTCGTCAAGAACGCAGAGAAATTTCGATTAGGATTGTTTATCGATTGCGGCAGCATGATCGCTGTCGTTTACGGAAAATCCGGCGGATTGGTGTGAAGTCCGCTTATTTGTCGCCCGTATGGATAGCAGGAGGCAGCGAATAGCGTGCATCCTTGTCCGGCGAAGGAGTCATGGCT
Organism: Opitutales bacterium; assembly: GCA_031552815.1. GTDB lineage: Bacteria > Verrucomicrobiota > Verrucomicrobiia > Opitutales > JAVBMG01 > JAVBMG01. The sequence continues at coordinate 104,196 of JAVBMG010000004.1, read as the reverse complement.
TTTGAGTCAAGGTCTCCGTACCAGTAAACCGTGGAGAAATAATCGACCTGCCCACTATCCCAGCTGATCAGTTCGAATTCAAAGAGCAGTTTTTTGTTAAACGGGATTGCGTCGAGGTTTCGCGTACGGACAAAGGTGTTGTATCCGCGTGAGGCCTCGTCATCCTCGCGCGGCGCTCCGCCGAAGGGATTGTGATAGACATGAATCGGCGCGTAGGTGGTGTTGTAATAGTCCTCGGTTCCGCAGCCGAAATGCGAGGGGAAGGTTTCGTCGTCCACCCGGATATGTTCGTCGCCTTCCCCGTACCAGCGCGGAGTGTGATTGTAGAGAGAAAGCACGTCGCCCTTGAAGATACCGCGTCCGCTGAGCGTCGCCATGTCATAGTCGATTCCCCGGTTGGTTTCCAGTTTTGTTTCACCCCGCCAGGTAGCATGGAAGTAAAGTGTGTTGCTGTGCCATTGCCAGTCGGAGACAGAGGCATTCAGGGTCACAGAAGCCGAATAGGGTGTAATGTTTTCCACCTCGATTTTTGCGTTTTTCCTGTACGGCATGACAAAGCGGACAGTAACATCGCCTTTCCCGTCGGCGCTCAGGTAATAACTGTTCACTTCCGGCGCGCCCATGCCCGCCCCGGAAAAATCACTCAAAGGGGCATGAACGGTTTCTGTTCCGTCAAAACTGATTTTCACGATCAGCCCGCGCATCAGTTGCCCGTAATGCGGGGGGTCGTCGTTGCCGACATGGATGTTCAGCGTCCGGATCGCTTTTGTTCCGTTTGGTAAAGGTAAACTGACGGTAGCATGCTCGGCCAGTTTTTTGGAGACGCTTAGCTTGTTCTTATCGTAGTTGGACGGATGTAAAAGCTGCTGGCTGGTTTCCATCGCCTTGGCCTGTACCTGCTTGGCCTCCGCCACCGTGAATGTTTTCACCTTGGTTTCGGCTTCGTAACTGCGGTAATTCACATGGTACACATAGTTCCGGTTAAGGTTGTCGACCGTGATCTTGCAGCGTTTGGCATACGGAATCGGATAATAAAACGAACAGCCCTGCGTGGTCGGATAATGCTCATGCAGGTAGATCATCCCTTCCGGAATGGGAATCGGTATTTTTGAAATATCATAACTGGGAATCGTGATACTGGCTTCGCTTTCCCCATCCAGATAGATGCGCAGGGTCGCGTCCTTATCGCCGCCGGTGGTAATGATGCGGGTAACGACACCGGGCCCGGCTTCGTCAAAGAGCACTTTCTCGACCCGTCCGTTGTTGGCTTCGTAACGGATGAATCCGGCAAAATCATCATTCGCGTGCCAACTCGGTGTATTGGGAATCACGGAACGGCGGTCATAACTGGTCAGTTGCCGGGCAGAGTAATACGGATGGGGAAAACATACATCCGACTCGGGAGAAACCATTTCGTCAAACAGCGTGGACAAGGTAATGGGTTCTGTCTGTTTCAGCGGAAGCTTATCCTGGGCGTGGCAGCATGAGAAAGCCAGCACGACAGGCATGGCTATGCGAAGTAGAAAAAACAACGGTTTCATAATTTTATTAACCCACAATCAGAACCGTAGTTGCATGCGATAGGCAAGAGCAACGGTAGCATGGAAGAGAGTGGAGGATAGCCACAGAGAACACAAAGAGCACAAAGTATTTTTTACCACAGATTCACGGCTGTCAAACGTAGCAAGCGTTTGCTTACTGGCACTAAATCAGATTTCAAAAACACCTTCTTTCTTTGTGCTCCCTGTGGCTAAATAATTCTGTGATTAATAAACAAATTACTTACTCTGAAAACGGACAGACGGCGGAAATGTACTTTACCTCGGCTTTGTTTTCAAAACTCCAGACCAGCCTGTTTTCAGGATCAAGTTCAAAGACCTGGGGTGTTTGGCTGGCCTCCTTTCCGTGTCCCAGCCAGTCGCACACGAGCGTGTTACCGTTCGGCAAACGTTTTACCTGAGCGACAAATTCCATGCGCACCTGGGAAACAGAATCCGTACCTGTTTTTTTCAGTATCTTCCCGCTTTCGCGGTCGATTTCGGCAAAGAAATGACCGTCGCCGCCGGAGACCAGAAGGTTTCGATTTTCCAGTTCATCCACGGAAAAGGGAGTGCCGCCTGTCGGATAAGTTTTTAATAGTTTGCCGGTAGCATCAATCTCGTGGATGCTGCCATCGGCCAAGACGGGAATCAGGTAAGTTCCTGAGCGGGATTTCACAACCTGCCTAAACTGGGCGTGCGGATTGGGTACAGCAAGCGGGTAGCTTACCGACTTTGTCAGTTTTCCGTTTGTGTCAAATTCAATGACTTGCACCGGCGTGCCGCAAACCGCGATCAGAAAGCCGCCTGCAGGAAGCGCCTTTGCCGTCTGGACTTCCGCGTGTTCAGGGATCGCGTTATAATCCCATACGGTTTTACCGTCGCGGTTGATAATCCGGGCCCCGTTTTTATAGGAGAAAAGAATCTTACCGTCGGATAGGATATCTACGCTGTTACATTCCGCACCCTCCGGCAATTGATACGTCCATTCAATCTGCTTGGTCGCTTTATCCACAATCGCTATGGAGTCCCAATACGATCCCGCAATCAGCAACTTTTCTTTCACCGGTTTTTCCGCACACGCTACCGTCAGAAACAGGGTAGTGACAGCAAGTATTAGTAGGTTAATTTTTGGCATGAATTAATTGATATATGGATGTGCTTAAACAACACAATCATGATTAGAGAATAAAGAAATCGTGAATAAAGTATTTTAGCTTTTAATCACTAGTGAGTCATATAGAGTATCGTTAATAATTAAAATAATGAAGAAATATTTATTACCTCTTACTTTCTGCATGTTTTTTTCTTTAGTATGCATTGTATTCGGTAGTGATGCTCGAAAGAATTCTGAAAAAATACCAACTAACGAATCAATTGTTATTTTCTCGGATAAATCTGAGAAAAATATAACTGACATTAAAGTTCGTATAGCATTATTGGAACGAGAGGTTGAAAAGTTGAGTAAAAATGATCTCTCGGAGAAAACAAGAATACAAATTGATTTGCTAAAACAAGAGATAAGAGCATTGGAAGATAAATTGATCTCTGAATTTAAGAATCAGAGAAGTACAGATCAAGAAAGCATCTATAAAGAAATAGAAAATCGTCTTGAAATTAAGAATGAAAATTTAAAATTCGAGAAAGAGCGATTGGATTCTTGGATGGAAGTTGTTGGTTTGGTAATTGCCTTTTTCGGTATAGTTATTCCAATTGCAGGGTTCATTTATGGAAAGAAAGTATACAGCGATATCGGAGAGCAAAAGAAACTTCTCGAAGAACAGAAAGCGGATATTAAAAATTATTTTGGAGAGATAAAATTGGAATGTGAAACCCTTTTGGGTTCCATAAGAGGTAGTGCAAAGGAAGCAGAGGATATTGCTAAGAAAATAGGAAGCATCGCTGATAAAAACCCAGGTGAGCAACCTCAATTGAGTATAGAAGAGATTCTCAAATTAGTGGAAGAAATTCTCGCAGATAAAGAGTCGACTGATTTTCAAAAAGATTTAGCAAAAGGATTAAAACATTATTTTCGTAAGGAATATAAGTTAGCTATTCACTGTTTTGAAAACCTATTGGATAGATATAAAGGTAAAATTGCCGATAGCGCGCGTGCTGATGTTTATTTGAATATGGGTGTTTCCTATAAGCAGCTTGGTTTGATCAAGGAATCGCTAAGGTATTATGATGAATCTTTGAAACTTAATTCTGGCAAATCTATGACTTGGAATAATAAAGGTCATGCATTTATGCAAGAAGAGCCTCAGGTCGCAATGATTTACTTTGAGATTGCTTTAGCATTAGAACCTGAAAATTCGTTAGCATGGAATAATAAAGGTATTTTGCTTCTCAAAGATGGTAGAAAAAAAGAAGCAATGGAGTGCTTTGATTTAGGTATTATATTTGATCCTAAAAATTCATTGATATGGAGTAACAAAGGTCTTGTATTTCAGAGATCTGATGCGGAAGAAGATGCCCTTAAGTGTTTTGAAAAAGCGCTAAAAAATGATCCGAAGAATGTTTTGGCTTTGATAAATAAAGGAACGGTATTGATGAAATTGGATAAAAACGAAGAAGCACTGGAATGTTTTGAAGCAGTACTAGCGAATGATCCACAAAATGCTTCAGCCTTGGTAAGTAAAGGTGTAGTCTTAATGAAATTGAATAAAAAAGAGAAAGCGCTGGAATGTTTTGAGTCAGTGCAAGAAAATGACCCAAACTATGTCTTAGCATTATTTAATAAGGGATTGATATTGGAAGCGAAAGGGCAATATGAAGCCGTCATAAGTATTATAGAGGAAATGAAGAAGATAGTGGATTATCCAGAATTAAATGAGCTAATTTCCTTACTAAATGAAAATAAAACAGATAGACTTGAGGATTTAGTAAAGAGGATAAGATCTAAGTTAGAAACTTACACTTTTATATTAATGACTAACATTGTGATGTGATCTTACAGTTATCCAAACAATTTTTTCAAATCGTCTTGGGAGAGAACTTGTTTCTGAGAGGTATTTTTATTGGGTTTGCGGGTTGGATCAGGTTGTGCTTTTTCGGCATCCGGTTTTTTTACAGCAGCGTCCTGTTTCACGGTAGCATAGGATTTTCCGTCTTCGATGCCCTTAAGTTCGTCGAGGAATTTTTGCTGGGAGATACGGACGGTGGTTCCGATTTCCTGGGCAAAGAGTGATATACGGAATTCTTCCAGAAGCCAGCGCAGGCGGGGTAATTCCGGATGTGTCGGATGCTTTTTGGCGGTAGCATGGAAAGCCGTTTGGACGGTAGCAAAGATACCTGCGTTTTCCTGGTCGCGCGCGGGATTATTGCGGTAGCGTTCCGCACGGAGGCGGATACCTTCGAGATAGCGGAGCAGGTCGGGCAGCTGTTCGTAGGCAAGGGTATCAAGGAAATCAGGAGAGATGAGCGCCTTCACGTCCTCCGCCATGTGCGGGTAGCTGATTTTTGCGGCAATGAGCTGCTGGCGTTTGCCGAGCAAATCCTGAATGATCTTGATAAACTTGGGGACAATACCGGCTGATTTCTGCTTTGCGCGTTGCAGGCAGGCGAGAAAGACGGATTCGCGGAGCGGGAGACGGTTTTCCTCTTCAAAAAGATAACGGCAGAGCTGTTTCCAGGCATGCGGCTCGAATGCCTCAAATCCGCCAACGGGCATGAGCAGGGTTCCGAGATTGCGGAGAGCCTTGAGTTCCTTCCGTATCCAGAGAAGCTGTTTTTCCAGCACTTTCTCGCCAAGGGCCGGCCAGCCGTCGGCGGTAGCATAGGCAGCTTCTTCCTGGATCCGAAAGAGCTTCAGGTGGACGACGGAATGGTACGCAGATGAGACGGATGAATGCAGATTCATGTTAACGCTGTTGCGGTCATCTTTGCGCTCTTTGAGTTCTTTGTGGTTAATATTCTTTCTCCCTTCTTGCTCCTCTACCGTCAGTCCGATCCAGGCCATGACGGGAATATTGTTGAAGCGGCTGATTTCGATGCTTTCCGGTTTGTCGCCGAAGTGCCATCCGGTCAGGTCGTAACGTTCCCATTCGTCACAGGCTTTTTGCCAGAGTTTGCTATTGGCGTTGGCGAGGTCGCCGGGATTCTCGGCGAGCTTGATAAAGGCTTCATTGAGCGCATTCCAGTCACGCGCCGAACTGAGTATGCTGCCGTGATCGTCAACGAGCGAAAGGCGCGGGGATAAGTGTGTAGGAATACTCTCTTTTTTCCATGCGTCGGCAGGAATGCGCAGGCTGTATTTTGCCGCGATGACCTGTGTCAATGCTTCCGTCAATGCCGCCGCCGAGGGACGGAGTTCCGCAAAGAGTTCCCTGGCGCGCGCCTGCAAGGGATGGAGTTTCACTCGGATATCCTTGGGTAGGGATTTCAGCAGGGCAAGGATGCGTTCCTCGACATAACCGGGGACGAGCCAGTCCAGCATGCCTTCGGAAATGCCCTGAAAGTCGCTGACGGGAAGTTTGAGGTGGGCGCCGTCTTCCTGCGAGTCGGGATCATAGTTGTAACGGATGGGAAGCAGGCGTTGCCCGATGCGGACGCTTTTGGGATAGACGACCTCGACGGTAGCATCGGTCTCGGCAAGCAGGTAATCCTGCGTGATAAAGAGCTGGTCGCGGTCGGCAGGGGACAGTTGCCTGAGCCAACGGCTGAGATCGTGATTCGAGGAAACGTTCCGGATGCGCTCATGGTAGAACTCAAAGAGCCGGTCCTGCAAAGCAAGAACATTCAGGCGGCGGGTGCGTATCTGGTAATTCTCGGTCTCGGCAAAAACCTTCTGGTTGTGTTTGAGAAAGGCAAAGTTGCCTTCAAGCTCGTCGGGTTCCATGAGCGCGGAACGGATAAAGATTTCGGTGGCGTCTTCCGGATTGATGCTACCGTAGCCGACGCGCGTACAATCGACCTCAAGCCCGCGGAGAAAGAGGCGTTTCTGGACGAGCACGCGCTGTGATTTCTTTTCCCATTGGGGATTGGAATAGGATGCCTTGAGCAGGTGTCCGGAACAGTCCACAATCCATTGGGGTACAAGCTTGGCAACGGTGGTGGCATAGGACTGGGTAGTCTCCATGAAGTTACCGCAGACAATCCATTCGGGCGCTTTTGTTTTTTCCTTTTTGGCGGCTGCTTCATCGGTCACTTTCCTTTTATCGTAAATGACCTTGCGATAAAGTCCCGAACCGGGAAAGAGGGCAACGCTTTTACCGTTGGCGGCATGGAAGACATTTTGCTTGTCGGTCTTCTGCGCAACGTTGGTAGGCAGTCCGCTGAGAATGCTTCGGTGAATATCAGCAAAACGGCTATCGCCAAAAATAATTTTCAGGTCAGTCTCTCCCGTCTCACGGAAAAGATCCGAACCATCCCCGGAGGCATCGTATTCCCTGAAAAACAGGGAAAGCTGTTTGTTCATGTCTCGCCACTCGCGCATGCGCTGATAGGAAAGAAAATGACTGTGACAAAATTTGCGGAGCTTGTTTTGCGAAAGATTTTCGCAGGCGTCGTGGAACTTATCCCAGATCGCAAGCAAGGTCAGGAAATCGGAATCGGGGTGGTTGAATGTCTTATGGATTTTATCCGCTTCCTCGCGGGCATCCATCGGGCGTTCGCGCGGGTCCTGAATACTGAGCGCGGAACCGATAACGAGTATTTCCCTGAGCACGTTGCGCTGCTGGGCCTCGATAAGCATGCGGGCCACGGAAGGATCAACGGGCAGCTTTGCCAGACGATGGCCGACCTGGGTCATTTCGCGCGCGGCATCCAATGCGCCAAGTTCATAAAGCTGGGCGTAACCTTGCTGGACCGCGCGCGGAGTCGGCGGCTCAATGAACGGAAAACTGTCCATGTCACCGAGCCGGAAGGCTTTCATTTGCAGGATAACGGAAGCAAGATTGCAGCGTTGGATTTCGGGCTGGGTGAATTGGGGTCTTTTGTTGAAATCCTCCTCGGAATAGAGACGGATACAGACGCCTTCGGCGACACGGCCGCAACGGCCGGAGCGTTGCTGGCAGGAACTTTGCGAGATGCTCTCGATGGGAAGACGCAGGGTTCTGTGTTCCGGTTGGTAGCGGCTGATGCGCGCGAGTCCGGTATCGACGACAAAACGGATATTGGGAATGGTGACCGATGTCTCGGCGATGTTGGTCGCGATGACGATACGCCGTTCCTGTCCGCCTGTCTTGAAAATCGCTTCCTGCTCGGCATTGCTGAGCCGCCCGAACAACGGGAGTATTTTCGTGCGCGCCAGCTTGCGCCCCTGAAGCATCTCCATGGTCTCGCGGATGTCGCGCTCCGTCGGCATAAAGGTCAGAATGTCACCCTCGGGAAATTCCTTGCTGAGATCGCATACGGCATCGACGGCAGCATCGATGAAGGTGTAATCGCCGGTATCTTCCAGTTTTTCATCGCCGGGACGGTAACGGATTTCAACGGGGTAGGTACGGCCGGAGACTTCAATGACGGGAGCATGGTCAAAAGCCTCGGAAAAGCGCTTGGTGTCGATGGTCGCCGATGTCACGATAATCTTGAGGTCAGGCCGTTTCGCGCGGAGCTTGATGAGATAACCGATCAGGAAATCGATATTGAGGCTGCGTTCATGCGCTTCATCGACAATGATGGTATCGTACTCGAGCAGATAGCGGTCTGTTTGCACTTCGGCCAAGAGCATCCCGTCGGTCATCATCTTGATGAGCGTACGCGGGGAAGTTTTGTCGGTAAAACGGATTTTACAGCCGACTTCCTCGCCCCAGTTGACACCGAGTTCCTCGGCAATGCGGCGGGAAACGGAAACGGCAGCGACACGCCGCGGCTGCGTACAGGCGATTTTCCCGAAAACGCCGCGTCCGGCATCCAGGCAGCATTTGGGAATCTGCGTGGTTTTTCCGGAGCCGGTGGCGCCGGAAAGAATAATCACCTGATGGCGTTTGATCAGTTCCATGATTTCCTGCTGACGCGCGCTGATGGGAAGATTCTCGGGGTAGGAGAAGTGCGGAAGATTGTCCTTGCGCGCCTTTACGTAATCCGCTGATTTTTTCAGGTGTTCACTCTGACGCCTGAGTTTTTCCTGCAATGCGTCTTCCTGAATGCTGCCGTCACGCCGCAGAAATCCGAGTTGTCTGCGCGCGGCATGAGCGTCCCGAATCGATGCCTTGGCCAGCCATGATTCACATTCCGCAAAAAGCCTGTTTGTCTCCGACGGTAACATGGAAAAAGAAAAATGATACTTTTAATCACAAAGCCCGGGAGAGGACAAAGGAAAAACGTTTCTGACTCTAAGCGAATAGGATCGCGTATCAGACGCTTGCCCACATCCCGGTTATAAGCAATGATGACATCCCTCCTGCCAGGATAAACAAAAGCGAATAGGCCATAGCATAGAGAAACCACCTTTTGTATTTTTCCTTATACCAGGCAAATACTATCCATGTGAAATAGATACCGAGAAGAGGAAAGACAAAAACCATCAGCACAAATCCTTTCATGCTAGGAATGAATATAACACTCGGATGCAATGCCAATAGGTTCATAACATAATATACGAGCGCAAACAGACCGGATATGAATAGCGGTTTTCTCATTTAACGTTTTCCTGATCCTATTGGCTTTATCCACCGGGATGCAAAGTTTTTTGTCGGATCAATCACTGAACAGGCGATTAACCCTGTCTGAAAAATAAGCTGGCGACGGTAGCATTTACTTAAGCAGATTTGGATTGAAGGCTTGGGGGATAATGATTTGCTTTTCCGACGGTGTGAAGGGGTTCTTCACCGTAACAGCATCGTATTTACAGAAAACTATGTCAAAGGATACGCAGGATAATGCCATGGATCTTTTGGGAAAAAAGATGGAAGTGTTGCTTAAAACGGGGCAATTGCTGATTCAAAGCGGCGCTGACAGCAACCGCATTGACAGGAATATGCGGCGGGTAGCGATTTTTCTGGGGATAGGAGCGGATGATTTTCATATGCACATCACGTTTACAACGATGATGATCAGTATTTCCGATGGGACAAACGTGGTGACTAAATTCAAAAAATGCCTGCGACACAGCGTGAACATGACGATAGTGTCGGAAGTCAGCAACCTGTCCTGGAATGCGCTGGAAAAAGGGTACAGTATGGCGGATTACGAGCAGGCGCTTGAAAAGATTTCCGCCGGGAAGCATCATTATCCGCGCGCGCTGGTGATCTTTGCGGTGGGTATCGCCTGCGCCTGTTTCGGAAAGCTTTTCGGCTGTGACCTGATCGCCATGCTGATTACGGCGGTAGCATCATCAACGGCCATGTTTGTCCGCCAGGAATTGCACAAGCGGCATATCAACAATTACATGAATGTGGCGGTCTGTTCGTTCATCGCGGTATTCATCAGCGCATCAGCCACTTACCTGAATATCAGTGAAACGCCTTTCCATCCGATATTCGCCTCGGTTCTGTTTATGATACCGGGCGTGCCCCTGATCAATTCGCTGGACGACATGATTGACGGGTTTACGATTGTAGGGTGGACGCGCGCTGTCGTGGCCTTCCTGATTATCGCATCCATCGCGGCAGGAATGGTCTTTGCCCTGAAAGTCCTGAATATCCAGAATTACGGGGCAACGCTCTTGCCTCACAACCACCTGGCAATCATCGCGTTGTCCGGGGCTGCCGCCGCCACGGGATTCGCGATCCTGTTCAATGTTCCGGTCAGAACCTTGTTTCTCTGCGCATTGGGCGGAGCGATTGCTGTCAGTACGCGCAACGTATTGCTGTACCAGATGGGTTTCAGTCTGCCGTTAAGTTCTTTCTGCGGGGCATTGATGGTGGGCATTTTCTGTATCTACTGGGTGCATGCCATGGGCATACCGGGGCACGTGATTTCCATTCCACCGGTTATTCCGATGATACCGGGCGTTCTTCTGTACAAGGCGATTATCGGTATCCTGACTCTGGGCACAAACGCGACGTCGGAACAGGTGCCTTTACTGATGAATACCTACGAATCGGGAATCAAGGCGATCATGACGCTTTTCGGCCTGTCGCTGGGAGTAGCCATCCCGAACATTCTGGATCGTTTCTTCTCGGCAAAGCTGAAGCAGAGGCGCATGGCGAGGGCAATCAAAAAGCGGGAAAATGCGTAAGCTGTACGGCAGCAGGATGCTACCGCCATCCTTTCCGTTTTAAGCAATCTTTTTCCGACGAAATCTTGACACGGAAAAAGCTTTTGAAATTATCTGCCAATGCCCAGTAAAATTTTTGCTGATAAGGATTTTTCCATTTATGCGATTAGCGACGAGTTCAGAACACTCGTTAACCGTTACATTATTTCCACGCCTGAAACACGCTCTATCTGCAACGATCCCGGTATCATGGGTGTACAGTATACAAGAATGCTGGAATCGGCCTGCAAAAAGGTATTCACACATATTTCCCGATTGGACAGGGTGCATCTGAAGGAAGCGGAAACGATCGTTTTCAACGTCCTGCGCGGCGGGTTGAATTTTGGTTTGCGCGAGGCGCTCGCGGACGCCTACGGATGGAATTGCCACGGGTCTTCATTCATCAGCGCGCAGCGTGCCCGCAATAGCAAAGATTCCGAGGATTGGCATATCATTGAAAGCGACTATAAAAAGGTTTACATGCCAAAGGTCGCCAGCATCATCGTCGGCGATGTCGTCGCCACGGGAACCAGTCTCCAGCACGCCTTAAAGGCATTGATCCAGCAGGCCGACCAGAACGGATGCGAGATCAAGCATATCCTGTTCTTCACTGTCGGCGGAAAGCGGGCAGAGGAATTGCTGCATGAAACGGACCGTATCTGCCGCGAACGCTTTTCCTGCTTTGAAGGGACCCATTTGTTTTACGTTGAGGGACGGTTCACGGTTCCGGATCTGGCAACACCGCTGACCATTAAACTGACAGGAACGGATCTTGTTAAACTGCAGGCAGAAATGGCTCCGGAGTTTGTTGAATCCCAATATGAAAACCCTTTGTATCCGCTGGAGCGCTGTACGATTTATGACGCGGGTTCCCGGGCTTTCTGGCTGCCTGATTTCATAGAAGATGTCTGCGAATACTGGAAGCAAAACCTGGAACTGGCGAAAAACGGTTATTCCTTTGAATACCTGGTAAAGGAACGCTGTCCGTTCCTTGATCCGGACCGATACGGTAATATGAACTTCAAGGACCTCTGCCAGCAGCAGATAAAACGGTTCAAACGCTAGGCTGTTTTCTATCGCTATGAGCAAGGAACGAAGCAATGAGTTTGAGTTTACGCATGTGGATGATTCCCAGAAACGGGGATTCTGGCCGATGCTGGTGGTCATGCTTGGATTTTCATTTTTTTCGGCAAGCATGTGGGCCGGCGGACAATTAGGAAACGCGCTGACCACGGACAAATTCCTCATCGCGGTTCTCACAGGCAATTTGCTGCTTGGCGCGTATACGGGAATCCTCGCCTTTATTGCCGCACGCACGAGTCTGTCGACACATTTGCTCGCGCATTACTCTTTCGGAAGCAAAGGGTCGTATCTGCCTTCATTCCTGCTTGCCATAACGCAGGTCGGCTGGTTCGGGGTAGGGGTGGCTATGTTCGCAATTCCTGTTCACAAGATCCTTCCTGACGTAAATATCCACGTACTGGTTTGGGCTTCCGGGGCATTGATGACCGTAACGGCATGGTTCGGCATACGGGCCTTGGCCATACTCGGGGTCATTGCGGTTCCTGCTATTGCCATACTGGGATTTATCTCTGTGGGAAAATCCTTCCATGAATTCGGGGGAGCCAGCGCCTGGTGGAATGCTGTTCCCGAAAACCATATACCGCTATTTCAGGCGATCGGCGTCTGTATCGCAACCTTCATCAGCGGCGGAACCTTGACGGCAGACTTTACGCGTTTTTCCAGAAATGCAAAGATCTCGGTCAGTACGACGGTCATCGCATTTTTCCTGGGAAATTCCCTGATGTTCTTCTTCGGAGCGGTAGGCGCTTCCTTTTACAAGCTCTCGGATATTTCCGATGTGATGCTCCAGCAAGGTATGATCGTATGGGCGATTGTCGTCCTGGGATTCAATATCTGGACCACCAATGAAAATGCGATTTACGCGTCGGGCCTCGGATTCGCAAACATCACAAAATTACCGACCCGGTTCTTTGTGCTTATAAACGGTACCTTGGGAACAGCCTTGGCGCTTTATCTCTATAATCATTTTGTGAATTGGCTGGGTTTGCTGAACACCATGCTGCCGTCTATCGGCGGAGTGATCATTGCGGATTATTTCTTTGTCAAACGCGGAAGCTACCGTCTGATGAATGAACACAAATTTGACGGCATACGCTGGACCGCCATTATCGCATGGGGATGCGGGGTCTTTGCGGCATTGTATTTACCCGGCATCAGTTCCCTGAACAGTGTCCTTACGGCTGTGCTTGTTTATGTCCTGGCTGAAAAGGTGATTGTCATGCTGAAGAAGAGGGCAGCAGTCCAAAATAGTTAACCGTACGTTTTTCACGGTAACATGGCGGGCAATCACCCGGTTCCCTATCAATCCAGGTAAGGTTTGTATTCGGGAATGAGCTGGTTCAACAGATTTTTCAATTCCTCTTTTGAGCAGGATTCTGTTGCCCGTTTCAGCGTTTCAACGGTCTTTACGCCATAGTCATAGTCAGGAAATACATCGGGCATAAAACGCACAATGGACTCATGTTTCGTTTCTGCGAAATGTTCTCCCTCATGCTGGATTTCCTCAAAAAGTTTTTCTCCCGGTCGCAATCCCACAAACTTTATTTCGATATCAACGCCCGGCTGCAATCCGCTCAATTCAATAAGATTTCTGGCAATATCGACAATCTTGATCGGTTTTCCCATATCAAGCACGAATATTTCACCGCCTTCGCCCAAGGTACCGCATTGAAGCACGAGTCCGACCGCCTCGGGTATCGTCATGAAATAACGTTGCATTTCCGGATGGGTCACTGTCACGGGACCGCCGTTGCGTATCTGTTCCTTGAAAATGGGAATCGCGCTCCCGGACGAACCTAAGACATTACCAAAGCGCACCGCCATAAAACGGGTCGTGTTCCCGGGTTTTGTTGAGAGGGCCTGAAGCAGTATTTCAGCCATGCGCTTGGAAGCTCCCATGGCGTTTGTCGGATTAATAGCCTTGTCAGTGGAAATAAGCACAAAGCGTTCCGCCTTGTACTCGCTTGCCAGTGAGGCAAGAAACCAGCTACCGAGCGAATTGTTTTTTATGGCTTCGCTGGGTTGTGATTCCATTAAGGGAACGTGTTTGTGGGCGGCAGCATGGAATACGACGGACGGTTCGTAATGACCGAATATCTTACGCATACGCGTCTCATCATTGATGTCTGCAATCAGCGGTTTTACCAGCGCGCCATAACCGGCTTGCAGCAATTCCTGCTCAATCTTGAACATGAGCACTTCACAACGTTCTACAAGCAGGAGCAGTCTTGGATTACGGGCGGCTATCTGCCGGCAAAGCTCACTGCCGATGCTACCGCCGGCTCCTGTTACCAGAACGACTTTGTCCATGATCATCTCGGCAATCTGGGCGGAGTCGAGCCGGGCAGGGGTGCGTTCAAGCAAGTCCTGCAACTCAACAGGCCGGAGATTCAGGGCAGACAAACCGCCCTGCGACAGCTGGCTGAAAGAGGGAACTATTGTCGGATTGAGGTCGAGTTTGGCTGCCAACTCGGCAATCTCGCCGACTCGTTTCCTGTTTAATTCCACCGGGATAGCAATGATCACCTGCTTGAAATTGTATTTGTTTTTCAGACGCTCAAGATTGCTGGTCGGCCCTTCCACACGGATACCTCCGAGCGAACGCCCGATTTTGTCCTTGTCATCATCAATGAAGAGAACCGGTGTCATCTTCATGTTTTTATGGACCTTGAACTCGTTCAATAACAATGAACCGGTATCGCCAGCGCCAATGATTGCTGTCGGAATCAGGTTCTTACGCGTACGTTGGTCCACCCGTTCGTGGTAGAGACGGAAAAAGGTATGAAATCCTGTCAGGAAAAGCGTACTCAGCGTGAAGTTTGCCATAATAACGGCATTCGACCTGATGTGCGAGATTGATCCGGGCAAAAGGTCTTCAGCGCTAAGAAGGTTCAGAAGCAATGAAAAGAAGGCCACGAGAAGCATGCTGAAAACAGTCCTGATGGCATCCGTGAGACGGTAATAGGAGAGAAGGATGGAAAAATGCTTTGATATGGCCAGACATGCGAGATTAAGCGGAATGAACCAGAACAGAACATCCACGCGTTCTGCTTGAAGATCAGCAAGCATGTTGGGCGCAAACCGCAATTCGTAAGATAAATACAAACTTGCCGTTGTGATCATCGAATAGAAGACCAACAGAAATACTGTTTTAAGATTAATATAATGTTTCACGGTTAAAAACTGCTGAAAATGCGTAGAACTATCTGTTTTCCGTATTGCCGCGGGTAAGGAACTCGTGAATCTGAGGATTTCCCATGTTCAACAAATCATTGGGAGAACCGACGGCAAGCATGGTTTTCTGAACGGGATCAAGAAATACAGCTTTGTCCACAATCGAAAAAATGGTGGGAAGCTCATGGGTTACCAGTACAATGGTTGTACCCAGACTGTCCCGCAACTGAATGATAAGCTCATCAAGGCGTTTGGAAGTTATCGGATCAAGACCGGCGGAAGGCTCGTCAAAAAACAGTATCTCAGGATCAAGCGCCATTGCGCGGGCAAGTCCTGCACGCTTTCTCATACCTCCGCTGATTTCCGAAGGGTAGAAGTCCTCGAATCCGTTCAACCCGACAAGTGCGAGTTTCAGGCGCGCGATCTCTTCGATTTCCCTTTGTCTGAGGTCGGTGAACTGACTTAGGATGACTTCCACATTCTGGGACAATGTCAACGAGGTCCAGAGCGCACCGCCCTGATACAGTACACCAAAGAGGCGCATCATAGCTTTTCTGTCAAGCGGCGATGCATCAAGAAAATCCTTTCCTTTATATAAGACTCCTCCCTTGAGCGGATTCACCAAACCGATCATGTTTCTCATGAGCGTTGTTTTACCACAACCGCTGCCTCCCATGAATGCGAAGATTTCACCTTTGTTGATCTGGAAGTTCAGATCTTTCTGAACAATATTATCCCCGTACCCGATAGTCAGGTCCCTGATTTCAATTACCGGAGGCTGCTGGACTGTGTTATCCGTTTCCATGCTACCATTAAATATTCATGATTGAGCAGATGCCATCAATAATCGCGTTGGCAATGATAATGTACGTAATGGCGGTAACCACCGCAGAGGTGGCTGCAAGACCCACTGCATCCGCGCTGCGGCCTGACTGGAGTCCGCGTAAACATCCCGAAAGGGAGACGATTATTCCGAAAACAAAGGCCTTCACTATACCCAGGAAAAAGTCAGACATTTCCACGGCCGAACGCATACGTTCCATGAATTGTTCAACGGAAATATCCATGGTGGTTGCGGCTATCAGGACACCGCCGGCAATACCAACCACATTCGCAAGAACGGTGAGTAACGGAATCGTAATGATCAGGCTCAGCAAACGCGGCAAGACCACAAAATCCATTACAGAAATGCCTGATGTCTCCAGTGCGTCCAATTCTTCGGAAGCTTTCATGCTGCCGATCTGGGCGGCAAAGGCAGCACCGGTTCTACCTGCCATGACGACTCCGGTAATAATAGAGGACATTTCGCGCAAGATTCCAAATCCGATCAGATAGGAGACATAGATGTTTGCACCGAACCGGGACAAAACCACCGATCCCAGAAACGCAATGATCAGGCCGACCATGAAATTGATCAACGTGATGATAGGGATAGCCCTTCCGCCCGCATTATGCAATGCCTCCCATAAGTCGGCCCACCGTATCTGGCTTGTCCCGGTCAGGAAACGACAAACCGAAAGGATACATTCCCCGATGAAAGCAAGAAATCCGATAATGGAATCAACAAACGAATGCGATGTAACGCCGATACGGTAAAAGAGCGATGCTCTTTTCGGATGGTTTTCAGGGTCGATCCGTGGTTTGACCGAACGCGCAATCTCAATGATTTTTTGGATCTGCGCACTGAGTTTTGTTCCGTCGAAGCCGATATTCTTTTCTTTTGCCAAGTCATGCCATCTCAGTAAAAAAGCCAGTAAACTGGAATCCCACGCGACAAGCTGTTCGGATGAAAGCGCAATGCCTGTAATCCCCTCAGGAATGCTGGTGTCAAAAGACTTCCACGTATCCTGTTTTAAATGCCATTCGCCGCTCAGATCAATGAACAGGGTACTTCCTTCTACACGGCGTTCGAATAAAGTATTTTTCTCCTTTTTGTTCATCAGAATATTGATAATGTGGAAATTTTGTATTTTTGCCTGATTTTAACAACCGTAAATTCAAGATTATGCAATTTAAATATCAAGCTGCGTGTTTCGACATGGATGGTACGTTGGTCGATAATTTTATCGCCATTTACAAAGCGTACTCATTTGCAGCTGAAACACTGGGATTGGAAGTATTGAGCTACGACGCGCTTAAAAATGCGGTCGGAGGCGGTTTGTCAGTAACACTGTCAAAACTCATGGATAAAAAGTATGTGGAACCGATGCTTGATCTTTATTACCCTTATTTCTCTGAACATATGTTTGACGGCGCTTTTTTATTGCCGGGAGTCAGGGATATCCTTGAAAAACTGCAATCCCTGAATGTCCGCATGGCGGTATTCACCAACAAGATAGGAAAGCATTCCAGGGAAATTTGCACGCATTTCGGTATCGACAAGTATTTTGAATTGAACCTTGGAGTAGGGGATACACCATTCAGGAAGCCGCAAGAAGCATTTACCCAATATCTTTTGAATCAACTTGGTTTACCCCCTGAGAGCTGTTGCCTGATCGGGGATTCGCCTTTTGACATTGATGCCGGAAAATCCGGAAATCTGGACGTTTACTGTGTTTCAACGGGGAGCCATACGCTTGATCAATTGATGTTGCATCATCCGAAAAACGTTTATCCCGACATGAACGCGTTGAGCGCAGACTTATTGGAATAAGTTTACAGGAAGAGAAAACAAAGAGCCATGATAAGGGTTGGAATAATCGCCCCTAATAAGAGGTAAAGGGATGAAAGTTCATTATTAAAAAAGCCTTTCAGTATGGATTGTCCAGCGGGATTGGGCGCATTTGCAATAAAAGTGAGTCCGCCGCCGGTAACAGCACCGGCAACAACGGCAATCTGGAGTTCCTTGTTTTCGGCAAAGCTTGGCACCTGCGATGCCAGATAGGTAATAGCGGCATTATCGTTGAATGCGGTCAGAACGGTAGCACCGGCAAATAACGGTACGTTCCCGAGCGAATGCAGAATCGGTTCGATCCACCAGGCCTGAAGCCCACCGTGGATGACCAGTCCTGCCAGAAAGAAACCGACAAGAATCGGTCCGCGAAGATTGTTCGCAGACTGGTATTTCTTTGTCATGGACATAAAGGCCAGAAAGAAAAGATATCCGCCGATAAACAGGACAGGGTGATGTCCATTGAATACGGTCCAGGCAAGAAACAGCACATGAACAAGAATAACCCACCATGCTACCGGCAACATAATACGTTCATGCGAGTCGTTCATGGCAGCAGCTTGTCTGGCGAGCACAGTGAATTGTTTTCTGAAGATAAAATAATAGAAGAGGGTAGCGATACCTATCCCGATGGACGCTTTCCATCCGAATTCCTGAAGCATGAAAACTGTCGTCCAATTCCATGTATTCGACACCATCAATACAGGAGGCGCGGCAAAGGTTGTTAACGTACCTCCGACAGAGACATTAACAAACAGCAACGCAAGTGTTGCATACTTAAGGGAGACAGACGGTTTGAGTGAATAAAACTGGGAACCAAGCAAGAGACATGCGATGGTCATTGCAGCCGGTTCGGTAATAAATGATCCCAATAACGGAGTAATAATGAGAATGCTTATCCACCAGGCAGAAGGAGAGCTTTTTCCCAAGGATGCCAATCGTTCAAGAATGATTCTGGCAAAGCAGATAATCGGCCTGCTTGCCGCTATACTCATAATCACAACCACAAACATGGGCTCCGTATAATTCCTTGATTCGATATAATTAACGGCATCAGAGAACGAAAACCTGACAGTGATAAGAATAAATAAGGGTAAAACCCATATCCCGAATACTGCTTCGATTTCTCCGAGAAAGCGCAACAGCGTTATTCTGAAAGAAGAACCGGCGGCATCTTTTTTACTTAGTGAATGCTCATGCTTATGGGCAAGCGAATGGATTTTCGAACAAAGGAACGAATGAATGATGGCGCAAAAAAACAGGATGCTCGCTATCAGGTTGAAGGGTTCTTCCTGAATACGCAATTTAAGCACATCCATGATCGGTAATTCCTCAAGCTGAATCGAC
Source organism: Opitutales bacterium (assembly GCA_031552815.1). Taxonomy (GTDB): domain Bacteria; phylum Verrucomicrobiota; class Verrucomicrobiia; order Opitutales; family JAVBMG01; genus JAVBMG01. The sequence continues at coordinate 85,241 of JAVBMG010000004.1, read as the reverse complement.
TGCCTTAAGGACTCCTCGGCTTGAGTATAACTGTCCAAGGGGATGGGCAATACAGTTTGTTCCGGAGTTCCCCATGATGTTACCGTCATGAGAAGCATGATGTTTACAAGGAAAATCAGATGCTTCATAACAGGTATTCAAATAGCAGTATCAGCAGGTAAACACAATAAAAACAGGCATAAAAAAAGCCTGTCCGAAAATGGACAGGCTTTTTAAACGGTATATTTCTCTTACCAGAATCTGATGTAGAGAACCATCAAAAGAACCACTACGAAGGCAGAGCCCAGCCAAAATATCGGGTCTTTCGAGCCGACATGAGCATCCTCAGGACTACCTGCGGTAACATGCGCAAAACGCGATGTACAGAATTCGTTCTTGGATGAGGATGTTGCCAGAACTGTTACCCAGCCGATAAAACAGATAATCAGGAATGCGACACCCATCCAGTTCAGGAACGGAGTCATGAATTGCCCGATAAGCGTTGTCTTTCCAACAATGTCGGGAAGTATGCTCAGCAAGAGACAAACAGGAATGGATGCTACCGCCATAACGAGTGCGGACATCGCATTTGCACGCTTATAGAAAATTCCGAAGATGAAGAGCGCACAGATACCGGGAGAAACCATTCCCGTATATTTCTGGATGAAGTCAAAAGCTCCCTGCAAATTCTGCATCTTCCACGCCATGAATGCACCGACCACCAGTCCGATTCCGGTAAACACACGGCCCACAAAAACCAGTTTTGACTCAGGAGCCGTTTTCGCGAACCATTTTCGGTAAATATCCATGGTGAAAATGGTCGAAGCAGAATTAATCATGGAGTTCAGGGATGAAATAATCGCAGCAAGAATAGCGGCAATCATCAATCCCTTTAATCCTTTGTGCGCCAGATAGTTAATCAGGGCCGGATAGGATTTGTCGTAATCAATGAACTGCGCATCGGCAACTGCTTCCGATTTTTCGAGTTCGATTGCGAAAGGAGCATCCGGATTGGTTTGCACATAATGCGGTGTTCCGTCGGCTGCCGTGCTTTCTACCTTTCTGTTTTCCATCATCGGCTGACGGAAATTCATATCATGTTTGAAAAGCGAAAACGCAATCACGCCCGGCAGAACAACCACAAACGGAATTATCACCTTAAGAAAACCGGCGAAAAGCAAACCGCGCTGGGCTTGTTTGAGATCCTTACCGGCAAGCGCACGCTGTGTGATGTACTGGTTGAATCCCCAATAGCTGAAATTAGCAACCCACATACCACCGATAAATACACCAATCCAAGGCAAGGTTTCATGATTCCACGGTAAGACGGTATGGAAGTGCTCCTTGGCATCCGCCATCATATAACCAAATCCGGTGACAATATTGGAGTCAGTGCTGGAACCGTTCATAGCTCCGATCTTATCCAACCCGACGAGCGATAAAATAATGCCTCCAAGGAATAAAACCACCACCTGGATAACGTCCGTCCATGCAACTGCGGACAGTCCCCCGTAAACGGTGTAAACGGCTGAAAGCACAGCCAGGAAGATAATCATGTGAGAAAACTCCAAACCGGGAAGAATTGTGCTCATGGCCTTGGCGCCAAGCATCATAACTGTTGCAAGATTGACAAAGATGTACAAACAAACCCAGAAGACACCGAGAATAGATGCGACCAAAGGATGGAAGCGTCGTGCCAGGAAGTCCGGCATACTGTATATCCGCATTCTGAGGAATATCGGAAGGAAAAAGATCGCGATGATAATCAGCGTAATCGCAGACATCCACTCGTAAGAAACAACCGCGATTCCGGAAGCAAAGGTTTTTCCGGACATACCTATCATTTGCTCAGCAGAGATATTGGAAGCAATCAATGAAGTTCCGATAATCCACCAAGGAAGCGAACGTCCGGCCAGGAAGTAATCCTCCGTATTACGTTCGTGCCCCTTGGGTTTTCTGGAAACCCAAAACGCAATTCCAAGAACCAAAAAGAAATAAGCTACAAATACAATAATATCCAGCTTATCCACTGATTTTAGCAATTCGTCCATGATAATAGATTAATGTTTAAGAGATGAAAATAGTAATAAACAAGGCCTGCACGCTAACATAAGTAAACGCAAAGAACAAGCCGTTTATCTGAACGGTATGAAATGATTTTACCACCTCGGAATCTCCAGGTCGTCCTTTTCCGGCAAAGGAGGGAAGGGTGCATGCGGTTCCTTCTGATACCAGAAAACAGTGGAGGAAATATCGGATTTCTGATTGTTATAACGTCCGTCATGACGCCAACCGAGGTCTTGGATGCTTACCTTCAGGTCACTATTAAAACGAACCGGATCAACAACATGCCATCGGTAAAGTCCGAATGCAGTCACTGCCCGGTAAAGCCCGTCCGGACGTATGACCTGATGCATCCCTGCATAAGGAGTCGTAAATTCCTGATACTGTTTTGTCTTTGGGTTTTCAAAGTTATAGGATCCGCAAAAATAATCTTCCGTCCCTGTACCGCAGATGGTCGGGTATTCCTTGTCTCCGTCCATATAAAACTTGATTTCACCTTCTCCCCACCAGCAATTATCATTTACGCGCCAGGCCAGATAAGTGCCTACGAACTGACCTTTACCCTTGATGCCATCGACCAGAGTATGGACCGAACCTTGTGTCGGATTCGAGCGTCTGAATTGGGCATGGAAATACGCCTCATCATCAGGAACATCCGTCAGTGTGTAGTTGATCTGGTAATACAAGCGCATTTCTTCCTTTGTATTTATATTCTCCAATGTAATTTTGGCTTTTTTCCTGAATGGCATTTTCCAATAGCAGTTAAATGCGCTTCCTGGATTTACGCAGACGGCAAGCGATGAGAGTTGTGCATACTCATTATAAGCGCTGGCGAAAAAGTCACCGACGGGGCATTCCACGGATGGCTCTGTTTCATCATCCCAATAAAACCGCAGGATGGAAAACCGCCAATTGCCAGTAGGAGTCATCCAGATCTGCTGAATAGCTCCGGACCCTTCAATCTCCGCAATGGTGATGGTTTGCCCAGGTCTGACAATAATGAAGGGATTCACTTTCCATCCTTTTCCAAGATCCTTTGCTGCCGGCCAGGCATTGGATACATTGATGGTATCCCGGCCTTTCTCAGGGTCTGCCATCCCGCCTTTTCCTTTCTCACCTTTATAATTCTCAGGACTGATAGAACGTGTCTCGGCATTGGATAATTTTGAAAGCGTTCCCATGTTCATATTTAACCCGTCAAACGGATAGTTTTCAGCGGACAAGGTAAGCGATGTGAAAACAAGCCCGCAAACAAGCAGGTGGGTGATCATTCTATTCATATGGCAGTTTGGGTTTATTGCTGTATAAAAGCATATTCATTTTCGGCGATACAAACATCACTCACAAGCTTAATCCTCGAATGCTATGATGGAATCAATAAATAAAATGGGGTAAAACCGCCTAAACGATTTTACCCCATGAAGATTGAATAAAATTACTTTTTCTTATTTATTGAGAGAATCACAGATCTCTTTATTGATTTCTTTGACGCGTTGCTCTTCCAGTTTAATCACTTTTCTGTCATAAGTCATGAATCCGTTTACTTCTCCCTCAACGTCTGTGGTTTGTGTGTAAACACCGCCTGAAATGCCTTTACCCACAAGATCAAGCAGCATTTTTCCGTATTTCACATACTCATCAGTGACTTCCTTTTCATTTTTAAATTGGGTATAGCCCCAGTTCCGGTCAGGTTGCCAGAGATGATCTTTCAACGGTAATCCGATACCGCCGTATTCACCCAGGACAGTCACTCTTTTTATATCCAGCATCATCATTTCCGGAGACGGATACTTATGATAGTCAAGAATATCACCGGTCTTGTAATGGTTTCCACCGCTTGCCGGATTTACAGAACGGGAAGGATCATAGTTCTTTGTCCATTCGGAAATCTCAACAGTTTTAAACTGTCCCCAGGCTTCATTGAACGGAACCCAGACAACAATAGAAGGATAGGGCATCAGGTAATCCATGATCTCTTTCCATTCTTTCCTGAAGTTATTTTCCGATTCAGAGCTTCTGACCATTTCTTTTGCATCAAAATAATCAAAGAGAATCCATTGCGGTGAGTATTCTCCGCCGCTGGGCATATCCTGCCATACCAGAATACCGATTCTGTCGCAATGCGTGTACCAGCGCATCGGTTCCGTCTTTACGTGCTTTCTGATCATATTGAAGCCCCATTCCTTGGTCTTTATGATGTCGTACTTCAAGGCTTCATCCGTCGGGGCTGTGTAAAGTCCGTCCGGCCACCAGCCTTGATCCAGAGGTCCGAAATGGAAGATGTCCTTATTGTTCAATTGCAGGCGAACATATCCGCTGGCATCTTTTTTGGTAGATACTTTACGCATGGCCGCATAGCTTTTTACGTCATCGACCAAAGAACCGTTTGCATAGAGTTTTACCTCCAGGTCATAAAGGAAAGGAGAGTCCGGTGACCACAATTTTGCGTTGGGAACGGAAAGATCAATGGCTTGTCCTGAAGCAAACTTAGCGGTGGATACCACTTTTCCCTGATCCTTGAGTTCAACTTCAACAACATCAGCTGAAACCGTATTCTCGCTTGTCACTTTTAAAGTAAGCCTGTTTTTGTCGATATCAGCGGTAGTAAGCACGGAAGTAATGTACTTTTTGCTCACTGGCTCAATCCATACAGTTTGCCAGATGCCGGAGACAGGCGTATACCAAATACCTTCCGGATTCTTGACTTGCTTGCCGCGTGGTTGATATCCGTCACTGGTAGGGTCCCATACCTTTACAACCAGTTTCTGATCCCCATCTTTCAGATAAGGGGTAATATCGAAACTGAATGGTGTATAACCACCTGTGTGTGATCCCACTTTGACATCATTCACGAAAACATCGGCTTTCCAGTCAACTGCACCAAAATGAAGAAGAATGTTCTTATCTTTCCATTCTGTTGGAACAGCGAAGGTCCGTTTGTACCATAATTCCTTATCTTTTCCCAAGGACTTTTGAACTCCCGACAAACTGGATTCCACAGCAAAAGGAACTAGAATTTGCCCGTCAAAAGAACTTGGCTCAGCTTCTCCTTGAGAACGAATCGCATAATCCCAAAGTCCATTCAGATTATTCCAATCTTTTCGCTCCATGATTGGACGGGGATATTCGGGGAGCACATTTTGCGGATCCAATGATTCCGCCCATTTAGTTTTAATTTTATTTCCCGCAGGTTTCCATTCTGCCCAAAGTGGGACAGCGGAAATCAACAACGATAATAGTAAGAGTAGTTTTGATTTCATAATTAAATTTAACGCGGGAGCATTGCAGCATATAATTAAAGCTTTTAGAAGCCTTGAATGCACGGAATCCGGAAAAATCCATAGGTTTATATAAATGTATTCATATTTCGCACAATATACATTATGTCTAATTTATACTTAGAACAAATACTCCCTTAAGATTATATTTATTTCAAAATCGTCTATTTATAGTCACTTACAATCCCCCCCCCCTAATTAGATAGGAAATCAGGTCAAGGTCATATTGACGGGAACTTCATCCATCGGGCTCCTTTGGCTGAACTCTTCACAACTGTCTCGATAAAAGCCATCCCTGCCCAGCCATCGTTAATGGTAGGAAAGTCGTAAACATTCTTTTTGAATTTCTTTCCAGACACCTCGTCGGTAATCGCCCGGGCGGCAGACAAATAGACATTGGCAAACGCCTCAATGAAAGCCTCGGGGTGCCCGAAAGGAGTTCGCGTAGCTGCGCGAGCAACGGCGCTTAGATAACTATTGCCTCGTCGCCAGACCTGCGTCGGCTTGTCAGCGGCTTTGATGATAAGCTCATCAGGATGCTCTTGGTGCCACTCCAGACCAGCCTTGGTTCCATAGACACGAATGTTGAGATTATTCTCGTCGCCGTTGGAAATCTGCGACGCATACAGAATGCCGCGTGCGCCGCCTTTATAACGAACCAGGCAATTGCCATCATCATCCAAAGCACTGCCGGGAATAAAGCTCGTGAGTTCAGCGCATATTTCCTCGATTTCCAGACCAGTGATATAACGGGCCAGATTCTCCGCATGGGAGCCGATATCGCCCATGCAGTTTGAAATGCCAGCGACAGACGGCTGGGTCCGCCAGCTGGAAATCTTAGCATCCTTGGAGTTCATTCCGCTGATCGCATAACCTTGTGGATATTCGACCACCACCTTGAGAATTCGTCCAAGCTCGCCTGCCCTTACCTTCTCCCTGGCTTCCTTCACCATCGGGTAGCCCGTGTAATTATGCATGAGCGCAAACACCTTGCCAGTGCGGTTGACCAGATCGCGAAGCTTGCGCGCCTCGGTCAAAGAATAAGTTACTGGCTTTTCGCAAATGATGTTGAAGCCTGCATTGAGAAATTCACTGGCGATGGGGAAATGGGTATCATTGCGCGTAACAATGCTGACAAAATCAAGCCTCTCATCAACTGGCTTGGCGGCCTCCCGGGCAGCCATTTCCCGGTAGTCGGAATAAACCCGCGCCGGATCAAGATGCAGGTCCGCCCCGGAGGCATGGGATTTCGTTGCGTCGGCGGAAAAACAACCAGCCATAAGTTCGATTTTTCCGTCCAAGGCCGCCGCCATACGATGGACGGCGCCAATAAAGGCTCCTCGTCCGCCGCCAATCATTCCAAAACGCAGTTTTCTATTCAAGCTCATGGGGAAATAGGTAGTTTATGATTTGGTTTTGCTCAGGTAATTTGCCTCTAACCAGAGATCACTTCAAGAAAAAAACTTTCTTATTGTCAACGTGTTGGGAACACAGCAATCGTATTTATTACAATAAGTAAATAGGAAAGTCACTGAAATAAAACTTCTCTCGCATTTAAGCATATTGTTTTTAATACAATAACTCATAGACAAGATTTTTTGGCATTCCATGTTAAACAAGAGCTACTCCCTCTCTTCTACGTGATGGAAAAATACGACAGAATCCAGAGGATATTGTTAAACAAAATGCAAGGGAAATAATCAGAGTACCTTGAAATGAACGGGTTCTTGATAGGCTTATTGTAAAAACTACGATTATGTTAACCGCAAACCATTGCCAATTAATGGTTTTACTTGACACGCGGTCAGTCAATTTTCTATTAATGATAATGAAATGAATCCGTTTTAGTTATGAGCAGCGCCAAATACAACCCCCATGTTTCTGTAGATTGTGTGCTTTTCGGATTCGATGGATCCCATCTCAACGTGCTGTTGGTTGAGAAAACAGGATTGTCTTCCAGACGCATGGCGCGCGCCAGCATGAAACTTCCCGGACGGTTGATCTACCGTGATGAAAATTTGGATACAGCAGCATCCGATGTTTTGGAAAGCATGACCGGAATCAGAAAATCAAACCTCCAACAATTCAAGGCATTCGGCGCACCCGGCAGGACAAATAACCGGGAAGATCTCCGGTGGCTGGAGGGACAGGTCTTCATGAAAATCCAACGGGTGATCACGATCGCCTACATGTCGACCATCCGGATTTCCACCAGTCTCCGGGTGTTCTCCTCGGAGTTCAACGCCCGGTGGTGCCCTATCGACTCCGTTCCCAATTTAATTTTTGACCACAATGAAATCCTGGCTGAAGCACTGTTACATCTCCGCCACAATATTCAGCTATCTCCGGCCTTCCTCTTCAAACTGCTGCCGACAAAATTTACGGCCCTGGAATTGAGAAAACTATATGAAACAGTGCTAGGAAAGTCCATTGATGTCCGGAATTTTCATAAAAAAATCATGACTATGCCGTACATTAAATCCTTGGAGGAACGGCAACAAAACGTCGCGCATCGAGCGGCCCGCTATTACCGCTTTGATAAACAGGCTTATAACAAGATCTACAAATAATCCTTCACATGTATTTACTCGGATACGATATCGGCAGTTCTTTTGTCAAAGCCTCCCTGGTGGATGCTCACACGGGAAAATGTGTCGCCACAAGTTCGCAGCCTCAACGCGAAATGCTGATTGTCGCCCCACAGGTCGGATGGGCGGAGCAAGACCCGCAAACATGGTGGGAAAGTCTCCGGCAAGCCACTCAGGCAATTCTCAACGCAACGGGAATTGCCGGAAAGGATATCAAGGGAATCGGAATCTCCTACCAAATGCACGGGCTGGTCGTCGTTGATCGCAACGGACATACGCTTCGTCCGGCTATCATCTGGTGCGACAGTCGGGCAGCTCCGATTGGGAATGCTGCTTTTAAAAACCTGGGGGAGAAGTTTTGCCTTAGCCACCTCTTGAATTCCCCAGGCAACTTTACCGCAGCAAAGCTGGCGTGGATCAGAAAAAATGAGCCGGAGGTTTTTGCACAGATCCACAAAATCATGCTCCCGGGGGACTATATCGCGATGCGGCTCACGGGAGAGATTTGCACAACACAGTCAGGCCTCTCCGAGGGAATTTTCTGGGATTTCAAACAAGAGTGCATTTCCGATGAATTACTCAGGGAATTAGACCTCACTCGTGATATGCTGGCCACGGTGGTACCCACTTTCGGACAACAAGGTTATGTCACGGCATCCGCAGCAAGCCTGCTGGGACTGTCTCCGGGAATACCGGTTGCCTATCGGGCCGGAGATCAACCTAACAATGCCCTATCTCTTAATGTGCTGCAGCTCGGAGAAATTGCCTCAACCGCCGGAACCTCGGGTGTTGTTTACGGAATAAACGACAAAGCTACCTTCGACCCGCAATCGAGAATCAACACGTTCCTGCATGTCAATCACTCGCCGGAGGCGCCCAGACTGGGTGTTTTGCTTTGCATCAATGGCACAGGCAGCCTCATGTCCTGGTTACGGAGAATTATGGGAGACTCATATGGAGACATGGACAGACTGGCAGGAGAAATTTCCATTGGCTCGAAAGGCGTGGTTGTCGTCCCCTTCGGTAATGGAGTAGAACGCATCCTCGGCAACAACGAGAGCAGCGCTGCATTTCACAACATCAATTTCAATATCCATGACCGACGTCACCTGCTTCGGGCTGCCCAAGAGGGCGTCGCCTTCGCCTTCAAATACGGTATGGATATTATGCGAAATATGGGTATGGATATTCAAGTTATCCGAGCGGGAAACGCCAATATGTTCCTGAGTCCGGTATTCCGCGAATCCCTGGCAGGAGCTGCGGAAACCTGCATTGAGATTTACGACACCGATGGTTCCATCGGGGCAGCTCGTGGTGCAGGCCTGGGAACCGGAGTCTATGCCTCCCCTGCCGAAGCCTTTGCATCATTGAGCAAAATTGCCACAGTAGAGCCGGAGCCGAAAGAAAAACCTATTTTTGAAGAAGCCTACGAACGCTGGCTTCGTTTTCTAAACTCAAACCATTAATTCCATGAATATCATCACAGGGACCAAGGAATACTTTCCTAGTATCAAAAAAATCACCTATGCAGGACCGCAATCACGCGATCCACTCGCCTACAGGTATTACGACGAAAACCGGGTCATCATGGGAAAATCCCTAAAGGAGCATCTGCGTTTTTCCATGGCCTATTGGCATACCCTGTGTGCCGGAGGCAATGATCCCTTTGGTGAAGCCACGCGCCGGCTTGATTGGAACAAGGGCGACTCTCCTCTTGAACGGGCAAAAAACAAAATGGATGCCGCGTTCGAATTCATGACCAAATTGGGAATGCCCTTCTATTGCTTCCACGACGTTGACCTCGTAGAAGAAGGTGACTCTCTGAAAGAATTTGAAAAACGCCTGCACACGATAGTCGATTACGCCAAGGAAAAGCAAAAAGCATCCGGGATCAGATTGTTATGGGGCACCGCCAATGTATTCACCCATCCCCGTTATATGAACGGCGCAGCGACCAATCCCCATTTCCCGGTGACAGCCTGCGCAGGCCTGCAAATAAAGAACGCCATCGATGCTACCATTGCCTTGGGTGGAGAAAACTATGTGTTCTGGGGTGGACGCGAAGGATACATGAGCCTGCTCAACACAAACATGCAGCGGGAGAAGGAACATTTGGCCATGATGCTGGGCATAGCTCGCGATTATGGACGAAAAAACGGGTTCAAAGGAACATTCCTGATCGAGCCAAAGCCCATGGAGCCAACAAAGCACCAATATGATTATGATGCGGAAACTGTCATTGGTTTCCTGCGGCACTACGGCTTGGATAAGGACTTCAAATTAAACATTGAAGTTAATCATGCGACATTGGCTGGGCATACTTTTGAGCATGAACTGCAAGTGGCCGTTGATGCCGGCATGATGGGAAGCATCGATGCCAACCGGGGAGATTACCAAAACGGCTGGGATACTGACCAATTTCCCGTCAATGTTCAGGAACTCGTCAATGCATGGTTGGTGTTGCTGGAAGGGCCTGGGTTCTCCACAGGTGGCACTAATTTTGACGCGAAAGTCAGGCGTAATTCTACTGATCCCGAGGACTTGTTTATTGCTCATATCTGCGGAATGGACGCTTTTGCCCGGGCACTGATTGTGGCAGCGGATATTCTGGAAAATTCGGATTATCGGAAACTGCGAAAAGATCGGTATTCCTCTTACGACTCGGAACAGGGAAAAGCTTTTGAGGCAGGAAAATTGACCTTGGAAGACCTGAGACAAATCGCACTCCAACAGACCGAACCGGAAGCCAAAAGCGGTAAACAGGAATTACTTGAATCCATCATCAACAGTCATCTATAAGGGGCTTTCCTAGTTGAAAGGAGGGAGTAGCCTACGGAGCGGTATCCGTTGCCGGGTCACAGCAATGAAAAAACGGGAATGCTTATTCGCGCTCTTCGTTATTTATGGACCGCAGGCGAATCCCATATCAATAAATATTTAGTTCCTTTCGTGATAATGTGACTAATTTGTCTTCAAATAATTGAACAATTCTTGTGAAGACATTTTTGCACAAATATACTTTGTTCTCTTTATTAATTGAAGATTAGCCGCTTTTTTATCATGTGATCAATTTTATTTCAATCGACATATTTATAAGTGCCTTTCGCTATCTTATGCTTTCCGAGATAATGAGGATCTTATTAATCCTTAAACAGACTCTTTATTAATTCCGGTTGAATTTCGTATTGAGGATCAAACTTGTCCGACGACATATACTCCAGAATGCTTTGCTTAAATTGCGCTGCTGCCGGATATTGGATCGGATCTCTGTCAAGGCCTGAACTGCACACCAGCAGTTTCCCTTTTCCTACTTTGGCTTCAAACAATAAGCTTAACCTGCGATTTTTAAACCAGTCGTCTATCAAAGATACTATGGGACGAAAGTCGGCCGGGAAATCATCTATGATCAAAGCATCACAATCGGAAACAATATCCCACCATTGGTAATTGCTGTATCCCTGAGTGGGAAATGAAGCAAAAACCGGATGTTCAGGGTTACATAGTATACCTAACGTATGCGGAGGCTGATTGTATGTCCATGCCGTATTCCAGAAGATGCTTGAAAAGCCTACCGCGATCTTCCCTCCTTTTTCGGAGGCAACTTTTCCTTTGGGAGACAAAAGTAATACGGTTTCTCCGTTATTAAGCCTGTCGATTACCGAATCGTCAAATGTGGATGTTACATACGGTTTATTGGTAATCGTTTGCTTCTGGGCCGGATAGACCCAAATGTCCCACTGATTTTTTGCTGATTTATCTTCGAGCTCTACAGATACTACTAAGTGAGTTGCTTCTTTTATTCCTTCAAAAGAAATTTCAATATTTCCTACCGAAATACAGTTGTCTAATGGAAGATCTTTTACGAAGTTCCCTTTTTTTATCATTCTGTTATCGGTTGTGGTAATTGCCCATAAAATATTAGCATTCTTTATGGGTTCTTCCCCAAAATGAGCGAATTCAACGGGTACATTCATCTGTTCATTGTTCAGCCATATCATTTTCGGAAAACGTATAAGCGGAACTGTCTGATTACAGAACATGCTGTATTCTTTACCATTCACATATCCTTTGGTGTCCCAGAAAGCATCCAGCACGCCTACTAATGCAGTGCCTTGCCCGGGAAAGTCGTGCAAGTCGAGCAATTGAAATCCTGCAAAACCGGGTGTACGGAGGGCTGCTTCGATATCTGCCTTATAACAAAGTGTTTGAAGTTTTCCGGATGCATACAGGAAATCATCAGCAAGGTCTTCCATATTATTCTCCTTCAATGTTTCCTGGAATATCTCAAAGTTTTTCGCTTTCAACACACCTGTATACTTCTTGATTTCATTAAAGTTTGGGTACACACACCATTGCCCTATTTCATGGCTGACGCTTGGCATATCTTTTTTAATAATTTCTCTGTAATCGAAATCGTAGCGGGGAGGTTGTGCGTTGATAATTGTTTTTAATCCTCCTCCCCACGCCTGGATGCGTGGATCGGGTGCATTCCAATAATCGGCATTTGGAATGTACGGCCATCCGGCAGCGCTGGTATAAAGTCTGCGGTTATCTTTCTTTTTCCAGTAATCAACCAAAGCCGAGAGGTATTTTACCTGATTATTGCCGCTCGGCTCATTGCCGTAAGCCAGAAAGCAAAAAGAAGGATGATTACCATACTCTTTCAGTATTCTGTCGCCTTCGGCGTAGAACCATTCATCCAAATAGCCGCCATTACCCACTGTTGTCCAACCAGCGCATTCCACCTGTAAATAAATCCCCATGCGATCGGCCACATTGAATGCCGCTTTCGGGGGACACCAGGAGTGAAAACGTACATGGTTCAAGCCAAACGCTTTGCAGGCTCGGTATATTTTTTCCCAGTACGCATCGTCAGTAGCCGGGTAACCTGTTAACGGAAAAATGCAACATTCAAGTGTCCCGCGTAGAAAAACCGGTTGATCGTTTACATGAAACCGTGTCCCGTTTTTCTTAAAATCACGAAATCCGAATTGTGTGTATTTTTCATCTTTTTCTCCCGAAGCGATTACGACTGTTTTCAAGCGATAGAGATTCGGTGAATGTTCGGACCATAATAATATTGTCTCTCCCGCATCTATGGTAGCATCCAGTTGCGTTTCGCTACCGGAAGTTTCAAATGCGACATTAACTGGTTTACCTACAACTTCGCCTTTGACTGTTTCCAGTTGCATTAGAAGATTGCCTTCTCCTGAGATTGTCCGCCCTTTCAGGTCAATTGCTACCCTTACCTTCTTGTTCGTAACATCAGGATATATTTGTACATCATCAATGTATACGCTTGGTTTGGCTGAGAGTAGCAGGTTACCGGTCAGCCCGTTCCAATTGCTTTGTGTATGATCGGAAACGCTGTGAGCATTCATACCGACATCGGTATGAATCCGGTTATCTACCCGTATAGTTATTATATGTTTTCCAGGTTCAATACCGGCTAAAAGATACCGATGAGGAGTCGATAAACTGTCTTGTTTATTCAATTCAATTCCATCGATATAAAGTACTGTTTCCCAATGCGTACGCTCCAGCTCGAGTTGAATGGTTTTGCCTCTCCAACCCTGTGGAATATCGACTTCTTTCTGATACCATGCCACCCCTACATAATGTTTATCCGGGTTCAACCAAAATGGAACTTTGATGTTTCCTTTCTGTCTGTATTTTTCATATTCGGGAGCAGTGTACCATGCTTTATCAACAATACCTCCGGTCCATTGGGTGTTGGTATCAATATCGTACCCATACCCTTGTTCCTGCAATGAACCCGGCAACCTAATTTGCTCATGGAATGCAGCATTATACCATTGTTCATTTACCCCTATATCCTCAGGGTCTAATCTGAATTTCCAACTACCACTCAAATCCATATTATTCTGAGGGGTTGAACATCCGACAAAGATTGCAGTGATAATTAATAGTACTAACGCTCTCATATTCGTATTGTGTTTGAGTCTGTTCTCCTCCCCGTAACACATTCATTTATTGTTTTTGATTCGATAAGCGAGTGACGCTATTGGCCAACCGATGTGTATCCGAGCAGAGAAGTCATCTCGATTAAAGATGAACAACACCCATACTTCCGACTTGTTTCGATTAATTTCTACTAATAAGCAGGAACTTGCCTTCAAAACGAACATTGCTTTCGCGACAATCTGATTAATTTATCTTCACATATTTATCTCACACCCATTTTATATTCGAAATAAACCTACCTCCTGTTATTGAAATTAATATGAGGACACATTTTATAAAGATTGCCTATTGGATACTACCCCTGATCCCATTGCCGGTCATAGCAGCAGAAAAACCTAATATTGTTGTCATCATAGCAGACGATTTAGCTTCCAATGAACTGAGTTGTTACGGAGGGAAAAATATAAAGACTCCCAATATTGACAGAATTGCCCGAGAAGGTGTTCTTTTTACCGGAAATTATGCATCCTGTACCATGTGCGTACCGATTCGGGCCTCCATGTATACAGGGCTGTATCCGGTCAGGCACGGTGCGTACCAGAATCACAAAAACTCATATCCCAATATAAAAAGCATCACTTCCTATTTGCCCGAAATCGGTTACAGGGTGGGACGGACGGGCAAACAACACACAGAACCGCGTTCGGTTTATCGATTCGAAGACATTCCCGGTTTTGAAGAAAACTGTATTTCTCCTACGGCCTATTACACAACGGATGGGATCAGGAAGTTCATTACAGAAAGTAATCAGCCCTATTGTCTTTTTGTTTGCAGCACCAATCCGCATGTGCCTTGGACCATGGGCGATCAGAGCAGATTTGATCCGGAAAAAATGGTCTTGCCCCCTGCTTTTGTGGATAACAAAGAAACCCGGACATTGTTCCGAAACTTCATCGCCGAAATCGGAGCCTTGGATGACGAAGTTGGCGCTGTGTTAAAAGTCTTGGAAGAAACCGGAAAACTGGACCATACCCTTGTGATTTTCCTGGGTGAACAAGGTCCTCAATTTCCGGGAGGCAAATGGACCTGCTGGAAGTACGGACAAAGCAGCGCATTACTTGCTCGCTATCCCAAAGCGATAACGGCAGGTTCCCGATCCGATGCCCTTGTCCAATATGAAGACATTCTACCGACCCTGGTTGAATTTGCCGGAGGAAAAGCCATTCAAGACATAGACGGAAAAAGTTTTCTGCAGGTTTTGTACGGAAAAGAGAAAGACCATCGCAACTGGGCATACGGCATACACAATAATATTCCCGAAGGTCCCTCCTATCCGATACGGAGTATACAGGATAAACGCTATAAACTCATTCTCAATCTTACCCCTGATGCCAAATATTTCGAAAAACACATGATGAACATCAAGGATAGGACACAGGTTTGGGCAAGTTGGTTGGAAAGTGCCGATGTTGATCCGCAAGCCAAAAATCTGGTGGATCGTTTTGAGACAAGACCGGCAATTGAATTTTATGATCTGGAGGAAGACCCATGGGAATTAAACAATCTTGCGGCAGATCCGCAATATGCAGAAAGAATCGTGACAATGGAATCCGAGCTGAAAAAATGGATGCTTCAACAAGGTGATAAAGGCGCAGAAATGGATGTAGCATTTACGAATCAAAGAGTAAAATAATCTCTATAGTTTTACTTATGCTGTAAAACCCTTACGCATTCTTCATTGTTGATAAACCTAAATTGTGCAGAAGCTTGTATTTAAAATTCCTGACGTGTTATAGCGTTCCCCTAGACACAATTTGCTTCGATGTATTTACGCCTGTTTTATGCCACTGGCATGACTATTTCTACCTTCGCAAGTTTCTTCATCTCCCGTTTGAACGAATCCGAAAAACAACTTGCAAAGATAGCCTTATAAATTAATTTGTGTTACGTACCTGCCCAAAAATACTTCATGGAAAAGAAAGGCATTGTTTTTAGCATAGAGGAATTTGCTATACATGACGGACCCGGAATCAGAACAACTATATTTCTGAAAGGATGCCCGCTACGTTGCTCCTGGTGTCATAATCCCGAAGGAATCTCCCCTGTTCCTCAGTTTATGATAAAGAAAAATGAACGTGTAATCTGTGGCTACGAGATTTCATCCACCGAACTCGCCCACCAGGTATTAAGGAATAAGGATATATATAAGTTAAACCAGGGAGGTATAACCCTTACCGGCGGCGAACCGCTTTTCCAATCGGAATTCGTTGCCGAGTTTCTAGGCAAGATAAAGCCGGATATACATTCCGCAATAGAAACCAGTGGATATGCCACTCCGGATATATTTCAAAAGATAATACCGATGCTTGATCTGGTTATGCTGGATATGAAGCATACCGATCCGGCAATACACAAAAAATATACGGGAGTGGACAATCGGTTGATTCTGAAAAACCTGGAGTACCTCTGTTCATCCAATATTGATTTTATCATCCGGATACCATTGATCCCCGGGGTCAATGACTCAAAGGAAAACATGCTTAATCTCCTATCATTAATAAAAGACGCCCCGTCGTTGCTTCGCATTGAAATACTACGTTATCATAAAACAGCCGGGGCAAAATATGCCATGATCGGTCAGGAATATAAACCGCTTTTCGATACGGAAAAAGAACCTTGTGTATACAACGTATTTCAAGAAAATAATATAAAAACCATAGTCTTATGAACCAGAGAATAAAAAGCCTAAAAGAATATATCCTAGACAAAAAACACCACCAGTTCCGTAGGAGTTCGGAAGGACTAGGCATTGACACTCTCAATGAATCTTTTTTCAAGGAAAACATGCATCCGATAATGCGATCTGCTGTTTGTTTTTCGACCCTTCTTGATGCGGAAATGCCGATTATTCTTCCGGGTGAAAAAATTGTTTTTACCAGAACCGTCAGCACGATTCCCAGCATTTACACAAAAGACGAATGGGATAAAATAAAAGAAACGCATTATATTCACGAGCGCGGCACAGTATGCAACATTTCGGCTGATTATGAAACTACGATAAAAGTGGGACTGGAAGCCCGTAAAAAGGAAATCGAAGAAAGGCTGAAAGATACCAGTCTGGATCAGGAAGGTACCATTTTTCTGAATGCTGCCCTTACCTGTGTTATTTCCGTTCAGAAAACCATCGGGAAATATGAGAACTATGCCCGTCTCATGGGAGAAGAAGACACAGCAAACGTACTGAAGGCAATTAAAACAGACGGAGCCAAGACGCTGAGAGAAGCATTGCAATTATTGCGTGTTCTTCATTTTTCTATTTGGGAAGCAGACAATTATCATAATACATTGGGACGCTTTGACCAGTATATTTATCCTTTCTATAAGAATGACATCATGAATGGGACCCTGACTGAGAATGAAGCATTTGACCTCATTGAGGAATTCTTCCTGATGTGCAATAAGGATAGCGATCTGTATCCAGGCATGCAACAAGGAGACAATGGTCAAAGCATGGTGCTCGGAGGACGCAATACCAACGGAGAGTATATGTTCAATGAACTCTCGAAAATGTGCTTAAAAGCCAGTTACGAACTGAAATTGATTGATCCTAAAATAAACATCCGTGTTGATAAAGATACGCCGGATGAAATATTTCAACTGGGTTCGCAACTCACAAAGAAGGGCCTTGGATTTCCGCAATACAGCAATGATGATATCATTATCCCCGGACTGATGCGAAAAGGCTATGCAAAGGAAGATGCCTACAATTACGTGGTAGCCGCCTGTTGGGAGTTTATCATACCAAAATACGCCCTGGATATTCCCAACATTGATGCAGTATCGCTTATCAGTTGCGTGAAGGAATGCTTCCCAAAGCTTAATGAATGTCCTGATTATGAATCATTCTATAAGACCGTGGAACAGGAAATTCAGAAACGGGTGGATGCTATCTGCGAAAAACATAAAAGTACATATATCATTCCGGCACCGATGATGTCCTTGCTCATGGATGGTACCGTGAAAAATGCGAAGGATATCTCGCTTGGCTCCAAATACAATAACTACGGTATCCATGGAACAGGAATTGCCACTGCCGCAGATTCGCTGGCAGCAATCAAAAAATACTATTTCGAGGAAAAACGCGTCAGCTACAGCACCTTGATGGATGCGATTTCCAACAACTTCAGGAATGAACCGGAACTGCAAAAATTGCTCCGCAAGGAAGCACCCAAAATGGGACAGGACGACGACTATGTCGATTCGCTATGTACAAGGCTCCTGGATTCATTCGACCATGCATTAAATGGGAAAGTCAACGAACGTGGTGGAATCTACCGTGCCGGAACCGGTACAGCGATGTACTACATATTTCACGCGAATGACCTTGGTGCCACTCCGGATGGACGTACAGCCGGGGAAATGATACCGGCCAATTATTCACCCAGTTTGTTCATGGATCAGAAAGGTCCGATATCGGTGATAAAATCATTCTCCAAACCTAATCTGGTTAATGTGATCAATGGCGGTCCGCTGACACTGGAATTTGATCAGTCCGTTTTCCGCAATGAAGAAAGTGTAAACAAACTCGGTATGTTAGTGAAAACATTCATTATGCTTGGAGGACACCAATTGCAATTGAATACCGTAAGCAGAGAAAAATTACTTGATGCAAAGAAACACCCCGAGCAATACCGTCATCTGATTGTTCGCGTATGGGGATGGAGCGGTTATTTTGTTGAGCTGGACGAATGTTACCAGGACCATGTCATTAACCGCATCGAATTTGGAATTTAACCAATACTGCAAACTAAATACTCCTATCAAAATGAAAGAATCTATTAAAGGTTTCATGTTTTATATTGCGTTTGTCGCTTCCTTGGGCGGTTTGCTCTTCGGGTTCGACACCGCCGTTATCTCCGGGGCTGAACAGTCCATCCAGAGTATCTATCATCTAGATAATTTCTGGCATGGATTTACCATGGCAACGGCTCTCATCGGCACGATTATCGGTGCCCTCATTTGCAGTGGACCTGTAGAGAAATACGGAAGACTCAGATCGCTGATATTCATTGCACTTTTATATTTTGTGTCTGCGATCGGAAGCGCGGCCATTATCAATTGGCATTCATTCATGATCTTCCGTTTTATCGGAGGACTTGCCGTTGGAGCTTCTTCCGTTATCGGACCTATGTATATTGCCGAAATTTCACCCTCTCATTGGAGAGGCAGATTTGTCGCATTCTTTCAATTTAATATCGTGCTTGGTATTGTGCTCGCATTTATTTCCAACTATTTTATTAGCGGTATTGCTCATGACTGGCAATGGATGCTAGGCGTTGAAGGTATCCCTGCCCTTCTCTTCTGTGTCTTGTTATTTACAGTTCCTGAAAGTCCGCGCTGGTTAGTCAGCAAAGGCAGAGAAAACGAAGCAAGAGAGGTAATTGCAAAAGTAGGCGATGAAGAAGTCGCCGATGAAGTAAGGGACATAAAAGAATCGTTATCTGTTGCCGCTATTGGAAAAGAAGGTAGCAAACTGTTTCAGTGGGAATACCGTAAACCCATTCTCATTGCTTTTCTGATGTCGACCTTCAATCAATTGTCAGGTATTAATGCAATTCTCTATTATGCTCCCCGGATATTCGAAATGTCCGGAATATTCAAGGAATCGGCAATGATGCAGTCGATCATCATTGGATTAACAAATCTGACTTTTACCATGATCGGCATGTCTTTGATTGATAAGATTGGACGGAAAACGTTACTCTATATTGGGGCATTTGGAATGACGGTATCACTCGCCTTGGTTGCCAGAGGATTCTATTACCTGGATTCCATTTCAGGATACTACATGCTTATGTGTTTGATGGGGTTTATTGCCTTCTTTGCCATCTCGCTCGGAGCTGTTATCTGGGTATTAATTGCGGAAATTTTCCCGAACAGTGTTCGTGCCAAGGGACAAGTGCTCGGTAGCATGACCCACTGGGTTTGGTGTGCCGCCTTGACATGGATGTTTCCTATTTTCGTAAGGAACGGGAACTGGGCGACCTATATCTTTGGATTCTTTGCTGTCATGACGGCTGGCAGTTTTGTCTTCGCTCTTCTTATACCGGAGACAAAGAATAAATCACTCGAACAACTCCAGAAAGAGTTGGTCGGGAAATAATTTATTCACCGAATATTATGGAAAATCTTCAGTATTCGAAAATGAAACGGTCTGATTTCCAATCAACCGTTGACGGAAAACTAACGGATCTGTACTCGCTCAGAAACAAAAATGGAATCGAGATCACTGTGACTAATTTCGGAGCCAGGGTTGTTGAATTCTGGGCGCCGGATAAAAACGGACAGTTTACCGATATCGTCCTGGGACATAATCATATAGACAAGTATGTTCACTTCAAAGGCGAACGTTTCCTCGGCGCGACAATCGGACGCTACGGAAACCGCATCGCAAATGGTAAGTTCAAGCTGGATGGGATTACCTGCCAGTTACCGATAAACAATACGCCGAATAGCCTGCATGGAGGAAACAAGGGATTTGACATGGTTGTTTGGGACGCAAAACAGGTGAATGCCCAGACATTGGAATTTACTTATGTTTCAAAGGACGGAGAAGAAGGCTATCCGGGGAACTTAAATGTCAGAATGGTTTATGAGCTCAATGATGAAAATGAATTTATCGTGACTCACTATGCAACGACCGATAAAAAAACGATTGTGAATCTAACCCATCACTCTTTTTTCAATCTTCATGGAGCGGGAAACGGTACAATCAATGACCACCAGCTCATGATAAATGCGGATAAATTTACTCCTGTAAATGAAGTCTTGATACCGACAGGAGAACTATTATCCGTAACAAATACACCCATGGATTTCCAAAAACCAACCCTTATCGGAGAGCGGGTGGATAATGACTACGTTCAGTTGAAACATGGACATGGGTATGATCATAACTGGATACTGAAGAGAAAAACAAAGGATGCCCTAGAATTTGCAGCATCAGTTTATGAGCCTGTATCAGGCCGTTACCTGGAAGTCTGGACAACTGAACCCGGAATTCAGTTCTACGGAGGTAATTTTTTTGACGGTTCCATTATCGGAAAAGATGAAAAAACCTATAATCGTAGGGCATCCTTGGCTCTGGAAACGCAACATTTCCCGGATAGTCCTAATCATGTGAGTTTTCCATCGACCCTATTATCTCCGACAGAGGAATATAAGCATACCTGCATATATAAGATAAATACCAAGTAACAACAAATGCTACTGTATTTTTCTTTTTACGTCAGCGGTTGGACATTATGACTAACCGCGAGTTTTTTATCGTACCGTCAATCGCTTTTTCAGGTTGCAGCTCCCAATGCAATACTGTCGTCTTTTGTAAGAAGGACTTATCATGACTTACCAGCAGCATTGCACATGGACAATCAGCCAATGCCTCTTCCAGGCAAAGAATGCTAGGTAAGTCCATGTGATTGGTCGGTTCGTCCATTATTATGAAATGCGGACCCCGTATAATACCTAAAGCCAGCAATAACTTTCGTATCTCACCGGGACTTGGTTGTTCGCTTTCCAATAATCGTGCAGGACGAGAGCCTAACCGACTGATCGTTGTCATGATTCGCCCCTGATCTTCATTCGGTAGTTCTTTTATTCTTCCCAATAATAAACGCGATTCCTCTGCCGTTATTTCCTGAGGTATATTTATCAGATTTTCTTCAGGAATTTGTAAATGCGAAAGTATATACCGAATCAACGTACTTTTGCCTAAACCGTTTGCACCCGTTAAAGCAATTCTGTCTTTGCCGCCGATTACCAGATCAGGATAGCATAATACTCTGGATTCGTTTTCCACGCTATCGTCGTCATCGTTCCCTTTATTAAGCAAAAGTTTACCTGCCGGCAAACGTAGCAAAAAGTCTCGTGGTATATACGATGCCCTGTCTATCCAAATCCCTGTTTCATAACGTTTTTGAACAGGTATTTCAGCTCTCTGTGCTTCAATTGATGAAGCACGCTGCGTCATCTGCCCGACAAGTTTACCTGCATAAGTATCTTTGCTTGTCATTTTCGCCAGAATGCGTTTTGCCCGTGCGTCATGGTCATGTATAGAGCTTTTCTTTTGCTTTGAACCGCGCATGTCTGCCGCTTTTTGCTCTGCGGCCATCCGTCTGCGCTGTGCTTCTTCACGCAAGCGTAAGGCCGTTCTTCGCAATGTATCGCTTTCGTACTGAGCTGTTCTGAAGTCAATTTCCTCCTGTGCAAGTGCATCGGTAATCCCTCCCGGTCGAAGTCTAGCAACCGGTGGTTCCAACATCAGGCAATGAGTGCATAATTCATCCAATAGTTCTCGATCATGACTAACCAATAATCCCGTACCGTGGAATTCCTTTAAGATCTGTACAAGTAACCGACGTGCATCTGTATCGATATGGTTTGTCGGTTCGTCAAGCGCAAGTATATCCGGCTCAAACCATAATGCGATGGCAATTTGCGATCGTTTTCGTTCGCCGTGACTGAGAGTATTCCATCGTTCAAACCAATCGTCACCGATACATAAACGCGACTTTATCATTGCGGCATCCGGAGACCAAAGAAAATCTTCAAAATATGCAGGAATATCATCAGTCCTTTGCGCAACATAAAACGTCTTACCCTGTCGTTGAACAATGCCCGACAATGGTTCAAACGCTCCACAAGCCACACGCAATAACGTTGTCTTTCCAGCCCCATTAGGCCCGATAATACCAGTCCATTCTTCGGGAAACTGTATAGTCAATCCACTAAACAGAGGCATACTCATGCCCGGATATCCGAATTCAACGTTGTTAAAACTTAAATGAGTCAAAGCCATTATGTCTGACTTTTCACCAATGAAAACGATTTTATTTTAATCTAAAATAGTTAGTGCCATTTCCAATGCTACCGCCTTTTTCTTCCTGAACTTTCTTTTATGCTCACTTCGTCGTGATGATTAATATTTTACCTTCTTTTAAAGCATCGTGGGAAATGAAGTATCCGTCCACTTTTTGATCTCCGTAAGTAATATCGGTAATCTTTTTACCTGAACCCTTCTTCTGGATGGTAAAACAGACATTATCTTTCATACACAATTCCACTTTATCAAAAATAGGAACGGAAACAATATATTCAGGATCTGCCGGCGAAAAGGTATAAAGTCCTATCGCATTGAAAACATACCATGCCGACATTTCTCCCGTATCATCCATCCCCGGATAAGACAAACTTTCTTTTCCCATGCGGTAGAACCCAAGGCACTGATCAATGATTGCCTGTGATTTCTCCTGCTTGCCTACAAAATAATACAGATAAGGAAAATTGTGATCGGGTTGATTTCCGTGACAATACTGTCCGATAAAGGCAGTCAGGTTATGGGCTTCGTAACCGCCCCATGGAATGGTAAAAAGATCATCCAGTTTCTTTTCAAATGCCTCCTTGTCTTTATATAGCCCGATCAATCCTTTGACATCATGCGGGGCAAAAAAGGATGATTGCCATGCATTGGCCTCCCTGTACATGAATTTATAGTAAGGGTACTCAGGGTTGAAATCCTCCACCCAGTCACCGTTTTCCAAGCGTCCTCGCATGAGCCCTGTCGACGGATCGAAGAGATTTTTATAATTACCCGAGCGTTTCATCAGCATGTTGTAGTTTGCCTCGTCATTCAGTTCTTTCGCCAGTAATGCTACCGCATAATCATCGTACGCATATTCAAGTGTTTTCGTGACAGAGGCTTTGGCCTGTGTATTCGTAACGGGATTCTTTATGTCAAATTCTGAAATATAGCCTTTTTCCTTATATTCTTTAAGATAGCCTCTGCCTGTCGTTCTTTCTCTCTGTATATCCTCGCTTCCACTCTCGTCGGTCGCATTCTTAAGAATGAGTTCGTAGGCTTTATTAACATCAAATCCTCTTAATCCGCGAAGGTATGATCCCGTGACAAAAACGGAAGCATGATCGCCATGAAAGAATGTTGGCATAAATCCCCGTATTTCCCCCTTATAGGTAATGGAATTGATAACATCCACGGTAACATCGGGAGAAAGCATTCCGAGCAAAACCAGTTTGTTTCTGTAATCATCCCAGAAGGAAGGATCCGTGTAGAAACGGAAGCCTTTATTTTCCAGTTTTCCCCGTTCTCCGATAAAATCGCCGTTCACGTCACTCCGCAACGCGGGCCACAGGAATGATCGATACAGGCAGGAATAAAACGTTTCCTTTTGCTTTTCCGTACCGCCGCTCACTTTTATTTTCGACAACAGATTGTCCCATGTCACGGTAGCTTCGTTCCGTACTTGAGAAAAACTCTTTCCAAGCATTTCTTTTTCCAGGTTTTCCTTTGCATTATCAATACTTACAAATGAAAAACCGATCTGTATTTCCAACGGTTTCGAGTCATCTTCAAAACGAACTACCGAGACCTCCCGCTTATTGCTTTTGACAGACTCAATGTCTTTAATCTTATGGTTTGCCACCGCATAGAAATGCATCTTTTCCCCCGTCTGCTGAAAACCGGTAAAAGTGTAATCGTCTTTCTTTGAAATGCTCCACCCCCTCACGCCTTCATTGGAACGAGTAAGATCGGCGATCAATTTTTTCTCTTTCCCGGCATCGAACGTGTATTTATGAAAAGCGCATCGCAAAGTGGATGTTAATTCCGCATTCACACCGTAGCGCTCAAGAAATACCTGATAGTAGCCCGGATGTGCGGATTCTTTTTCATGATTGAACGGCGAAGCAAAATCATCGGGAGACACCGGGCCTGTAGCAGGAAGCAACGGAATATGGCAGAGATTCCAATGGCCTTTGCTCGTATGAGCAAAGCCATAGATAACACTGTCTTCGTATTGATATCCTGAACCGCTCCTGAATTGGGTAACCGGCGTCAGCTGAACCATTGCATTAGGAAGCGACGATCCCGGAAAGACCTCCGCACCCCAAGCCCTTACTGTAGGTGTATAGCCAAGTTCCTTACTGTCCCATAAGGTTGCAGTCCCTAAAAAGGGATTAACATAATCGGTGCGTTTCTTTTCAGCCTTTACGTATGTTAAAGTAAACAGCAATAAGGCAATATAGGCAATTTTCCTGTGAATCATGATTCGTTTACAGTTTTTCTACTATTGGTTTTTGGTGGAACAAAAACATAAACCCCACCTTTGCCAAATAGTTCTGCGATTCACGCATTTTCATCCATAATGCAGAATGATATCTTATTTGTTCAGCAAGCGGAAAAACGAAAATGCTGCGGGTTGCTCTCCTTCTACAAGAAACCCGACGCGTAGTCCTCTGCCCCATTGAGGAAGCGATACGCCTTCCACATAGTTATTTTCAGCCGGAAAAGATTGCCATTCGTCGTTCTTGCCCAACCAATAAAATTTATATAATCGACCGCTTAGGGCATCGATTCTTATTCTGAGTGGTTTTTTATCTGCAATTTGCTTGGAAAACAGTTCTGTTCTTTTTCCCTTTTCAACACGAAACAGTTTTATCTCATCTCCGGAAAGCCCCCAGGCCAATAAATCATTCTGTCCGCCGTAAACGGTTAATCCTCTGAATTTATCTCCTTCGTTCGTGATAGCGGTTTCCATCCGGTACTTTCCGGATTGAGTGTTTACGCCAAAGAAACAGAGTCCCTCTTTATTTTTGATTTTCAACCCTTCTTTATCCTTTGATAAATCCGGTCGGGATAAATTCATGTCCCATTGCCAATAGGCATCATAATTACCCGTCTTGAAATCATCATCTATGTCTTTATTTTTATTCTGCACAGTACCTTTGAACGGGACAGGAGCCTGAGCTGTAGGCGTATTTCCATATTTGAAATAAGGCCAGCCCGTTTCATCATTCCAAAGCAATTCGTCCAGTAAACCCTGCCTGCCGACAAATTCAAAATCATAGGCATTGTAAGCATGATACAGATAGAAGTATCTTCCGTCCGGGGACTGAACGATAGTACCATGTCCGGAACATTTCCACAAATCACCACCCTGTAAAATCGCTTCGGGCTCATATTGTTCCCAATCGCCTCTGAGGTTCTTTGCCCTTGAAACGTGAACACGGTAATCACATCGGTTATCACAACACCCGCCGATGGAATAAAATAGATAATAATATCCATTACGCTTCACAATGCACTGTCCCTCGTCTCCCCTGCCAATCCATCCCTTGGTATGATCGGTCAGCGTAAAATGCGCTCCTTTCAGGGATAGTCCGTCCGGGGATAATTCCGATGCAAGAATTTCTATCGGCCTTTCTTCAAGCCCGTATGCTTTCCAGGTAATATACAGTTTTCCGTCATCATCCTTAAACACATAGGCATCAATGGCTTCCTTGCCCCACTCTATCAACTGACCGTGATCCTTGAATCCCTTCCTCGGGTCTGTTGTCGTGGCAACGCCGATACAGGAAATATTATCACTCTTTTTGCGCGCCGTGTAATAAACGTAATAGGTTCCGTTATTATAGTATAACTCCGGCGCCCAGCAATCGCCCTTTATCCATGACGGTGCTTCGCTGAAGACTGCCCCAATCCGTTTCCAGTTAACAAGATCTGTCGAGTGATACAATGGATAATTAGGCGCAAAATCTGAAGTGGTGCCGGCAGCATAATAATCATTCCCTACCCGTATCACGGTCGGATCGGGAAAATCGCCTGAAATGACAGGATTATTGTAAGTTTGCTCCACATGCTGAGCAAACAAGGATGTGCTTATAAATAAAAGTACAGTCAATAATCTACGCATAAAATAAAGGGGTGACATTAGTTATTTACTTAGAAACCAATCTGTTCTGTGAATGACTAAAGAACTGGGTTGTTCAGGTGAATTGTCAAGGCTATATGCACACTTTCACCTTTATGGTTTTTCACTGTGCAACACTATTTC
This sequence comes from Opitutales bacterium, assembly GCA_031552815.1. Lineage (GTDB taxonomy): Bacteria > Verrucomicrobiota > Verrucomicrobiia > Opitutales > JAVBMG01 > JAVBMG01. The sequence goes on along the minus strand of JAVBMG010000004.1, from coordinate 58,499 downwards.
AGTGACTTCGCCAGGAACACCCATTCTGACAGGAAAACCGTTCCATAGCCCGGCTCCCCGACTCACATAGAGATGCATTTTTTCGACCTGATACCAATCGGATAAAAAGCCTTCATTGAACATACCGACAATATGGCCGAGACCGATGAACTGCCCCCCGTGAGTATGACCGGAGAGCTGTAAGTCAACGCCTGCTGCCGCATTCCGTTTTGCATCGCGCGGTTGATGGGCCATTAATATGACGGGTGCATCGGTTGGCGCACCGGACAGTGCTTTCCGAATATCAGGAGTATTCCCTAAGCGTCTGCCGGCAGCAGGATCGGTTACGCCGGCAATAACCACCGGATAATTATTGATCTCTACAACCACATGGCTGTTCTCCAATACGAGAAGTCCGAGTCTTGAAAATTCGTTTATCCATTCTGCGTATCCCGAATAATACTCATGATTCCCAACACAGGCAAATACACCGTATCTTGCCTTCAGATTCCGAAGCGGCGCCACATCGTTTACTCTTCTCCCGGGAGAACCGTCTACGATGTCTCCCGTAAGCAGGATCAGATCAGGATGGAGAGCGTTTACCTGTGCAACAATGGCATCTACTCTTGCCTCGCTTAACAAATCGCTGGCATGTAAGTCGGAAATTTGAACAACAGTGATACCGTCAAGTTCCTTGGGCAATTTGGACAATGTAACCGCTGTCGTGCGTATGTCGGGAACACGTACAGCCTCCCATACGCCGTAGGCAGCCATAAACAATGCTACCGCACTTAATCCGACAGCCCATTGTATTTTTGAGACAGAGAGACGCAAGGATGAGCCGAGAAGACGGGATAGCCACAGGATACCAATGAGGATATCCCTGAACAATACAAGCAGGAAGAGGAAAATAAATGCGGCATATAGCCAACCGATAATTAATTGTGCTGTCACTGACAGTTCAGGGAATGCCAATCCTCCGAAATACTTCCGGAGAATAAAATGCTTCAATGCAATCAACAAGGTAAACGCCGTCGGAACCAGCTTGACGTACCACTTCACCGGCAAGGGTAACCATAGACGCAATGTTATATAAAGGAAAAGCAGTATGGACCAGAAATTTAACATCATAGCTTTTTATCGTTGATTGATTTCCTTAAATAAAAACCCTGGCACGCTGTCACATGTCAGGGTTTAGAAATCATAAGCTGCTTGTTTATTCGAGAACAACCAACTCTGCACGACGATCTTCCGCCATTTGTTGCGAAGACCCGTTGACAACAGCTTCAAGGTCACCTTTGGATACAACCTGAACACGGCTCGGATTAATGCCAAGGCTTTCCAGATAGCTGCGGACACTGCTCGCACGGCGATCACCAAGACCAAGATTATACTCTGTCGTTCCTCTCCAGTCACAGTAGCCTTCAATCAGTATGCCTTTATTCGGATTGGATTGCAGATAACTTGCGGCCGCCTGTGCCTTTGCACGTTCGCTTGGACGGATATGCGATTGGTCAAACGCAAAATAAACGGATTGCAACTGTCCTCTCACCTGACGGCTGAAATCACCACCACTGTTGCGGTCCTGAAGTCCTTCTCCCGCCGCTCCGTTACGGTCAGGATCGTAATTCGAATCCAAATCCATATCACCGCCGATAGCTCCCTCACCTGAACCCTGACTCATGACTGTTTGGCTTGGATCAGGCTTTTTCTTCGGACACCCGGTCACAAAGAAAGACATAATAATCAACGGAATGAGGACTTTACACAGGTTTTTCATGATAGTTTTAAATTAAATCAATTTATTATTATTCTGTGACCCATATGCTTTTCTGCAAGTACAAAGCTCAATTAATAGAAAACCCAACAGGTAAATGTCGGGTTCCGGAAATGAGCTTGATCTTCCCTTATTTCAGGACAATCAATTCCGCACGGCGGTCATGGGCGGTTTGTTCGGCATTACCTTTGACGGTAGCATCAAGATCGCCCTTGGAAACCACATTGATTCTGGAACCGTCTATTCCCATGCTAATAAGATAGTCGCGTACGCTGCCTGCACGGCGATCGCCAAGACCGAGATTATACTCCGTCGTTCCTCTCCAGTCACAATAGCCTACAATCTCTATTCCGTTGTTCGGATTGGCTTTCAGATAATTTGCCGCAGATTCCGCTTTTACACGTTCGCTTGGGCGGATATGCGATTGATCAAACGCAAAATAAACCGACTGCAGTAACCCTGCTTCTCTTGTTGTGTATTTCCCAAGTATCTTGTTGCGTGAATTCAAACCATCATCGGGGTTCATGCCATCGCCGGGAAACGTAGTACCCGGTCCGTTATCGTTCTGCGACGATTTCTGCATCGTCGTCTGGCTCGGATCAGTCTTCTTTTTGGGGCAGCCAGCCACGAAAAAGGACATGATGATTAAGGGAATAATTACTTTACAAAGGTTCTTCATAATTTGACAAAAAATTGAAAACAGGAAAAAGTCTGCCCTGCCGATTTGCGTTCAGCAAGCAGAATTAATAATAAATCATACTTATTTTGTTTGAATCTTCCGCTGCAAAAACCGGACAGCCTCCCGGATGTCAGCCACAGGATTCTCACCGACTTCCCGTTCTATGGTCAGAAATCCGCGGTAACCGACAATTTCCAAAGCATCCAGATATTCATCCCAACGAACCGAACCTTCTCCCAGGGGAACTTCATTGAACAGCGTTCCGAAATCAAACCCGGCAATATCATGTTCAGCAAACGCAGCATAGACTTTTACCGGATCACAGGACCCAAGCTTGATACCGTCCTTTGCGTGTGTATGCACAATGTAGTTTCGTAAGGTGAATACCGCTTTCACGGGATCATCACCTGTGACCATGACAAAATTCGCCGGATCAAGATTCACCCCGATTCCCGGAGTTGCCACATCATCAAGGAATGATTTCAATGTTACCGCTTCTTCCGGCCCCGTTTCGATGGCAAAAGTCACTCCCTTGGAACTCGCATAGTTAGCCAATTCACGGCACGCAGCAAGCTGGTTCTGATAGATTTCCGAATGACTGTCCGAAGGAACCACCCCGATATGCGTTGTCACCACTTTTGTCCCTAAATCGGACGCCAGATCAACGATGGCCTTTGAACGGTGTATTTTTTCAACATTTTCATCAGCCCGCTCGAAACCATGTCCGCCAAGATCGCCGCAGAGAGCAGCAATTTCCAGATTACATTGGCTGATGAAATCCTTGAGTGCCTGGCGGGCGGGTTTATTCAAAGTTTCCGGGGAAATTTCACCCTTTACAGCGTAAATCTGTATCCCCTGCGCACCGACGCTTTTGGACACCTTCATTCCCTCCAACGGCGATAGTTTGAAAGAATCCGACATGATTCCTATTTTGAAAGGCCTCAGTTTTCTGTATGCTACCGTCACCGGTTCACCATTTTTCTGGCACGAAATATCCTCTGCTTCGAGAATGGCCGTCGTATTTGCCGCATCCAGCATCGTTACCTGCTCAAATGGTCTACGCTGGAGTACCGAATCGACAAAATACTGCAATTCATACAGGTATCCCATCTCGTTTGCACAGGAAATCACTTTCGGTTCGATTCCCTTTTGGAAAAGCATCAGCTTTTTCTCGGCGTTGATGTCAAAAAGAGCGGTAGCATCCTCAAAATTGACACGATAGCGCATCTGGAAAGGAAAGCCGTCCGCCATATTCCACGCCCCTTCCGCTGTAATCATCGGACCATATTTGCCAAAATCATAATGCGTGAAAATATGGTCAATGGCATCCGTTACCTTACTGTAGCCATTGGATGAGACTTTTTCAGGTAAGCCGAAACAGTAAGTAATAAAATCGGTATCGTGCAAATGAACATCAAATAAGGCTCCGCCGCTGGCTTCGCCGTGAAGCGTATAACCGCGACCCGGATGTGAAGCCAATCGCTCGAAATGCGCCGAAAAAACCTTGCCGTATGTTTTCCGGTCTATGGTTTCCTTCAGCCAGACCCATTCCGGCCAAAAACGCATGCAATGGGCAGGCATGACCATGACGTTCTGACGTCCTGCCACCTCAATGATTTGCCAGACCTGTTCCGAATAACGGGTCACGGGTTTTTCCAGAATGACATGCTTCCCTGCCCGGACTGCCATCAACGCAAACCGCAGATGCGCTGGCGTCGGCAGGCAGATATCAACCGCCTGTACCTGCGGATCATTAATCAGTTTAACCGCATCTTCGTATTTCTTCACGGCACTGTAATCAAAGCTATGCTGTGCCTGACCTTTGATGTTACCATGCGCCTTGGCTTTACCCTCCAGCAACTCCTTGGAACTGTCAGCAACCGCAATGACACGGGCGTTTTTAATTTTACCGTAGGCATCCAGATGGGTTTGCCCCATTGCGCCCAGACCGATTACACCGATATTTAACATGGTTTATTAGGGTTTATTTTAAGCAAGTGAATAAGTATTATCAAAAGGCATTGCATGAACATTTCAACCAATAAAAGTACAAGGCAGCATCAGAAAGACAAACGTAGGAAAATAAATCTGTTTGAAAGAGGGTGAAGCATTTGCCATGGTTCTTCCCGAGCATGAGATATTTCAGCGTATTTTTTTTAATCGGTATAGCCCTGCTCTCTTCCTGCAAAAAACCACTTGAGGAACAAATTCTGGGGAAATGGCAAAAGGTTCAGGTAGGGCGTGAGTGCATCGAGTTCTGGGCGCACGGAAAGTTCGGCATCTATTCCACCAATGAAAAGGTAAACAATCTGGGCGGAACATGGGTATTCAAACCCGACGGAAAACTGGAAATGAAATTGAAAAGCGGTAACATTGAGAAAGCGCTGCTTATAAGCATGCTGTTTGCCGAAGATGATGTCATGTTGTTTGTGGACGATACCGGAAAAGCGACTTACCTGTTCAACAACAGCACATTTTCCGAAAAGGATTACTCCCCGCAGCACCTCCGCATGAGCATGAAACCGGAGGAAATCATTGCCCACATGGAATTCAAACAGGCAAAAAGCAGGCAGGATTATGCAGCCATGTATGCACAGGATGTATTGCAGATGCTGAGAAAAAAGGATGGAATTCCTCCCACTGTAACGACGCTTGCCATTTCGCTATACGAGGCAAAAGACGGTAAAATAGACTCTGTCTGGGTCGGAGGTATTCTCTATGATACCGCCACGCAACGCATCATTGAAATGCCCCGTGAAATCAAACTCTAAGCCGAGCAGACGGTAACATGAAGATTCCCTCAAAGAAGCGGTTACGGTGTTTTTATTTAGGAATACTCGTATTGATCCTGTTCCTCTTGCTCCTGTTTATCAAACCCTACAAACTGCTTCCCTATCTGTTCTACGAACCCCGAGAAGGTGACATTATCTTCCAGTCACTTCCGCACATGGAATTGGTCGATGCGATTGAAGGCGCCACACAATCGCCCTGGTCACATTGCGGTATTGTCATGAAGGAAAATGATCGATGGGTTGTGTATGAGGCCGGCAGACAGGTCTGTATCACTCCTTTAAGCATCTGGGTGTTGCGTGGCCGGGATTTCCATTACTCTGTTTACCGCTGTAAGGATACGCAAATCATTGATACGGAAAAATTGCGCACGGAATTGAAAAGCTATCTTGGCCGTCCTTACGACATCCATTACGCCCCGGAAGATAACGAAATCTACTGCTCGGAATTGGTTTATAAAGCCTACGACCGTGCGCTTGGAATACAGATCGGACAATGGCAAACCCTTGAATCCCTTGATTGGAAACCCTTTGAACCGTTTATTTTAAAACTGGAAGGACATGTTCCGCTTGATCGCGAAATGATTACCCCTGTCGAATTAACACGCTCTCCTGTCCTTGAGTGTATAAATTGAACGCTCGGACTTAATCATGGAAAAATTTAAAAAATTCACCGGAAAAACAGAACATTATTCAAGATACCGTCCAACTTATCCCGAGACATATTTACGTTACCTTTCCGAACAGATAAGGATTGCCGATACAACTGTGGCCGATGTCGGCAGCGGGACAGGCATCTTTGCCAGGGCAATCAGCCCCTTTGTACGGAAAGTTTATGCTGTTGAACCCAATACTGATATGCGGGAGAGCAGCATAAGCCAAAATACCGGGTTTGATAATATCACCGTAATGGACGGACTCGCGGAAAATACAGGTTTACCGCTGCATTCCGTTGATCTGGTTACGGCAGCACAGGCATTCCACTGGTTCGATATCCCTAAGTTCCGCGAAGAATGCCGGAGAATCCTCAAACCGCATGGAAAAGTCGCGCTGGTATGGAACAGTCTGGATTCACAAGACAACGTGATCATGGCGATACACCGGCTTTGCGAGCATTTACAGATCAACTATATCGGCTTCAACTCGGGCAGATTACCGGATGCCGCTTCTCTGAATATGTTTTTCAATAACGGCAATTTCCGGCATGAAACATTCTCCAACGCTATCCTGTCTGCAAAAGAACCATTCATTGGCCGCTATCTGTCCTCTTCCTATGCGCCTGAAAAAGGAAGTAAAAACTACGATGCCTACAGGGACGGTTTAACTGACATCTTTGAACAGTATAAAGACGGTACCATGATTGATTTGCCGTATAAAACATTGAGCTATATCGGCGAAGTCTAACTCTATGGCAGCATCAAGTCTTCTGTTCTAAAATCTCATTACTATCATTGAAATTTATACTTTTCTCCGACGCAAAAGTACAAAACCAACAGAGAAGATACTCGAAAACAGGGAATAAGAAGACATTTCGGGAGTTTGTGCCAGTTCCTGCTGCTGCAATACAATATTGTTTGTGTTATAAATAATGGCAAAGGAATAACCATTGATATCGACTAATCCATCCTCGTTGGAAAACAAACCAACAGCCGGTCCGCGAAAGAAATATATTCCTCTGATGAAACAGTAATGCTACCGTCGGAACAAGCCAATGAATGAGTGAATAAATATTTGATTTAGATGCTGTTCTATTGCTTCTCATAATTCCTGTATAAATAGCTACAGCATTTCTTAAATAGATTGTATTATCATAATTCAATTAATAATTTAACTTAATTTATCATACAATTAAACATAAGATAGAGAGACAGGACAACGATAAATATGCCAAGAATTGGCAACTTTGTTTATTACTTTCTTTTCCGGCGAACCAGTAATCCTGCGAACGAAGTCAGCCCCAAGATCATGGCATAGCTGGACGATTCAGGAACAGCCACCCAAACAAGCCTCAAGGAACCATTATCAATTTCAGTGTGAAAAGCTCCGCCTGTAGCGGTTGTTTCAATATCGGCAAAGTTGTTTGTGAACATCCCAGAATCCAATATAATGATTTCAGTAGCCCAAGAGCTCTTCCAAAACGCATCTGACAAATCCAACGAACCAACATCTATGATCAGAGTTAACCTCATGAGATCCAGGTTTCCGCCCGCAAAATTCAACAAACCCAATCCGGCCGTGCCATTTTCGTTCATTATAAATTCTATGGAGACAGCTCCGTTAAATTGCACATTTGCATTTTGAATTTCCAAAGTCGTTGCATCCTGAATTGAAATCCTTGAACCTTCCTCCAGCGTCAAAGACTCCGTGGCCAGGATATTCGTTATCCCATTTCCGCTTGCGGTACTCGCCAGAATGGCAGTATCATTTAAACTGACAATGGTTCCCGTGGTGTTCACCCCATATTCTGCGGCATCCCTTAGCTCAAATGTTCCACCGTAAACCGTCGTGGTTCCCGCTATCGCAGATTGAACATTCACGCTACCCGCAGAAAAATCCTGCCCGCTAAAAGTCACCCGTCCGGTTGTTTTTCCAGCAACTGTTCCATCCGTACTGTTAATATGGGTTATATTGGACTGACCAGGCAAGCTCGCCACGGGATCACGAAAAAGAAGCTGACGACCATCGTTCGCTGCCAAATAGAGTGCCCCATCCGCATTTCTGATCGCATTTGCCCTTAAACCCAATGCGCTATCCGTATTACCCGCGAATACTACATCCTTGTTAATAGAAAATATCGAAAGAGACGCTTGGTTACTACAGATAGCTCCTCCAAACGTTGCTGAATTCCCGAGAAAACTACTATCCGTAATCACAGCAGTAGTCGAGAGTCCTCCCTGTGCATCACTAAAGATTGCTCCACCCAGCGCATTGAGCGAGCGATTGTTTTGGAAAATTGCATTGCGAATGGTCAGCGTTCCTTCCACGTTGACTATCGCTCCTCCATAAACGTTCGCGCTGTTATTTTCAAATACCGCATTTTCTAAGCTGACATTTCCACCAGTGTTATAAATTGCCCCACCTGAACTCTCAACATGATTATTTTGAAAAATCACCTGCCCATTGCCATCGGTGTTATCCGGAGTCGCAACAAATACCCCACCGCCAACCGACACAGCACCCCCGCTTTCGATAACATTGTTATTTTCAAAAATTAACGTGCTTCCATTAGTTATTTCATAGGTCAATATCCCTGAGCTCACATCTGTACGAGGTTTTGTCACTATGCCATCAATAACTTCAGCATGCGATAACGCAGTTAACGCGGAAATGCTAATAAAAGATAAGAGTACCGAGCCTGTTTTCATAGTTAGTCCTTATTGAATTAATTCTTACCATTAAGGGAATACCATGTTACACGTTTTTCAATAAGAAAGCCGTTTCCTAAGCGAAAACGGCTTTGTAAAATGGTGGGAGATGGCGGAGTCGAACCGCCGACCTCTTGCGTGTCATGCAAGCGCTCTAACCAACTGAGCTAATCCCCCAAAGGAAAGCTGCTAAACAATCATATGGAGGTGATTTGGCAAGTCATTTTTTTGTGTACAGCGAATTCCCTATTCTGAAAGATTCATCGGGTTTCACATGCGGGAACCAACGGTTTCGCTTCCTGGCGTCTCAGGGGAACCCGTTTAAAGAAAGTAAGCGTTCTCCACAACCATTCCATCGGACCATAATAAAAGCGTTTGATCCACCAATTACTGTAAGCAATCTGAAAAGCGCCCAGTCCGATACCGATCAGCGCACATTCAAGGAAACTCCTCACTGCACAATTCAGACCGAATCCGTAAAAGATAATCACACCCAGAAAAGACTGAACCATGTAGTTGGTGACGCTCATGCGCCCGACCGGAGCAAGTTTTTCCAACAGCTTTCTCGCCCAGTCCCGTTTATGATAGAGGATCGTGAACAGACAGATATATGTCACCATCATACCCAAGTTACCGTAGGACTTGAAAAGGGTTTCACCGTTTTCCAACGCGAAACCGGAAACGCCCATGTGCGGGAGAAGCAATACAATCCCATAAAAGAATGCAAAAACACCAACAGCATACGGCAGGACTCGCTTACCGTATTTCACCATTTTCGCTTCATCCTTGTGAATACCGCTTCGCCCGATTAGCAGTCCGACAATGAACAATCCGATCAGTTGAAGATAACGGAGATGAATGAACACCCAAAGCAATTTTGCGCTTTGCCCCTTGAACGCGTTAAAGCTGAGTACATCCCATACGGAACCGTTGGTAAACACATAGGCACTTTGCTCAAAGAGCGATTCCATGCGTATATTCATTTCTGACGGCGTGTTTACCGCATTATTGCTCAAGAGGGAAACAAACTGCATGATACCGGGTATCTGCATGAACAGAAGCACACTGAGAATGATCAGGTATTTGGACGGTACCTTATAAAGTGGAATGAGAACGATTCCAAGCACCGCATAAACCACGAAAAATTCGCCCATGTAAACCATGCCATTCAAATATCCGAGACCAAGAAGAAGCATTAAACGCCACAAAAAACGGAAGCGAAAGTCCACTCCTTTGTCTGCCTGCGAATCCATCTGAATGAAAAAACTTAAGCCAAACAATAATGAGAAAATAGCGTAGGCTTTACCCTGAAAGATAAAATAAATCGCACTGCTCACCGCATTGTCTATCCATTGCCAGAACGGAGATTCCAGCACAGGTACGGATATCAGGTCAAAGTGTTCCATGCAATGAACCATGATAATTCCCAAAAGAGCAAATCCTCTCAGGGCATCAATGGAATGAATGCGCTTCTTGGGCGCATTTGTCAGGTTTTCTATTTTTGTCATTGGTATTTGGTATAGATAATTTATATTCAAACCCTGTTTATTCTAAAAGTTGTAAGTAATATGCAAATCGTTTCAAAGCAGCTGAATTAAGACAGAATTTTAGAATAAACAATAACCGATGAATTAATCTAATTCTTTTTGCAAATTTTGTATGACAATACTATTACTATGCTCTCAAACTCGCAGCTCAATAAAAAATCTGCCATACTCGGAATCTTATCCTTCAACTTTCCGTTGGCATTAACGATGCTTGCCAGATTTCTTATGTTCCGGAAAACTGGTGGAGCCGATCGGGATCGAACCGACGACCTCTTCATTGCGAACGAAGCGCTCTTCCAACTGAGCTACGGCCCCTTTGAAAGCAAAATCATCTTCCGAATCAGAGACGTCTGTCAAGTTTGATATCAACCGAATGCCCTATGGCATCGTTGGGAACCACTCTGTACAGTTTATCCGTTTTACGGATGGGTGTATCCAGTTTTATGGCACAGGTATCGCCTTTTCTTGCGTGCTTCATTTGACCATCGTCATTCACATGCATGTCATCCACGATGGTTTCAACCACACCCGTAGTCGGTCCGATAATCATGATTTTGTCGCCCCTGCTCAGGTCACCGCCTTCCAGATGAAACTCAGCAACACCTATCCGTGAAAAATAATTGGTTGTTTTTCCGACGTAGATTTTTTTGACGGTAGCCTTGGAACCGGGAGCATCAGTCCACTCTCCCATCTTTTTTCCGAGATAGTAACCACCCCAGAACCCGCGGTTGAAAACCATTTCCAGGCGCTTCATCCAGTCTCGCACTTTTTCTTCCGAATAAGTGCCCGCATAATAGCTGTCTATGGCTTCACGGTAGCAATGGGTGACCGTCCTCACATAATCGGCGCTTTTTCCGCGCCCTTCTATCTTTAAAACCTGAATGCCGGTTTCGATCAGTTTGTCCAGGAAATTGATCGTGCACAGATCTTTCGGAGACATGATGTACTCGTTATCAATCTCCAGTTCATGGCCGTCTTCTATGTCTGTTACACGGTAACGGCGGCGGCAATTCTGTAAACACGCGCCGCGGTTTGCCGAGGCGTTTTGGGTATGCAAGCTTAAATAACACTTTCCGGAAACCGACATGCAGAGCGCGCCGTGAACAAAGACCTCTATTTCCATAAGCCTCCCGGATGGCCCGCAGATAGCCTGTTCCTTGATCTGGGCACAGATCGCCTTCATCTGCGCCAGCGTGCACTCACGCGCAAGGACGGCAACATCGGCAAAATGAGAATAGAATTTTATCGTTTCAAAATTCGTGATATTCAGCTGCGTGGAAAGATGAACTTCCATGCCGATGCTCGAGGCATAATTGATAACTGCCTGATCCGATGCAATAACGGCAGTAATATTTGATTCTTTGGCCAGATCCAGAATATCGCGCATCATCGGAAGATCTTTATCAAACATGATCGTATTCATCGTCAGATAACTCCGGATATCTTCCGCCTGGCAAATACCTGAAATCACACCGATGTCTTCCTTCTTGAAATTAATGGAAGCCTTAGCCCGCATATTCAGATTTCCGATACCGAAATAAACGGAATTACAGCCGCCCTGAATAGCGGCCATCAACGAGTCGAAGCTGCCCGCAGGCGACATCAGTTCTACTTTTCTTTGAGAATCCATTCCCTAACGCTTTGCTTTAAAATGATTTGAAAGCGCTTCATCTTAGGGTAAACCGCAATAAAGAGAAGCGAGAAAATTACTTTCCAATAAGAAATCCGCCCTTATAATAAGAGGTAAATATAATCACCTGAATCATGAAAAAATTACTTTCTTTTGTCTTATTGAATGCTACCGCGGTCACTTCCGGACTTTATGCGCAAACCTCATTAACCATTTACAACGGCAATTTTGCGGTTATCCGCAATTCGCTGGAACTTGATCTCAAAGAGGGAATCAACAATGTAACCTACAACGACATTTCATACCAGCTTGAGCCGGAATCCGTGATTTTGCGCGACAAGGCAGGCAAACAATCACTGAACATACTTGAACAAAGCTATCGGAATGATCCCGTTTCCGAAGGGCTTCTGCTCAAGCAATTTGAAGGCAAGGAGCTAACTTTCCAGACAACGGAAAAAGATACGCCCATTTTAATCACCGGAAAGGTTATCCGTAGCGGTTATGTCATGGGACGCAACTGGTACAACGGCTCTGAAGCCATTATCCAGACCGAGAAAGGAATACAATTCGGATTACCGGGCCAGGTATTATTTCCGAATCTCGGAAACGACGGTAACATTCTGAAACCGGAACTGCGCTGGAAATTACAATCGGATACTACCGCCAAGGTGAATGCAGAAATCGGCTACATCTCTTACGGACTGTCCTGGAAAGCGGATTACAATATCACGCTTCCCGAGAAAAGTGATACCGGCTCCGTCTCCGCCTGGATTACCATGTCGAATACAAGCGGGCGCGCGTACGAGAATGCTACCGTCAGCTTTATTGCCGGAGACGTGAACAAACAAAGGCAACGTTTGCAATATGATGAAAATGACTACTCCAAGAGTGAAATCATGTACGCACCGATGGCCGCACGCCTTGCCGTCACCCAGAAAGCATTTGACGAGTTCCATTATTACAACCTGCCCAATGCCATCACGCTGCTGAACAACGAAACAAAGCAGATAGAATTTATCCGGGCTGACGGTGTAAAAGTAAATACGGTTTATGAAGTCAATTCAGCCTCTTCCGATAGCCGCAACCAGAATGAAGAAAAGAGAATCGAAACCGTTTCCATATTGCGGAAAATCAACAACAAGGAAGAAAACCATCTCGGCATGCCCTTCCCCGGCGGTAATATCAGACTATACCGCGAGAACGGAACTCAGCTTGAATTCGTAGGCGAAAGCAACATCAATCACACACCGAAAAACGAGGAAATCAAGTTTTACACAGGAAAAGCGTTCGATCTCATTGCTGAAAGCCGGATCAAGGAATTTGCTTCGGATTCAACCACATCCAGCTCTTTGATTAAGGTCAAATCGCAACCCTGGATTCAGGAGACCATTGAGTTTACATTAAAAAACAGAAAGAATGAAGCCGCTACCGTTGAACTCCGCGAAAATCTCCGCTCCAACCGGAAAGCGCAAATTAAAAGCTCAACTGTTCCCTATGAGTCGGTAAATGCGTCCCAAATCCTGATGAAAGTAGACCTAAAACCTGACGAAGAGAAAACGGTTGAATACATCGTTTATTACACCTGGTAATTATTTCTCTTGAATATTTCAGTCAGGACTATTTAATGTCCCATAACTGAAATAATGAAAATTATATTTGTCATACTGAAATCAATCAAAAAACGAACATTGTATTCATTCTTTACGATTGGAAGTCTGGAATTCATTATAGAAAAACGCTTGAAACATTTGATTTTTCTTTCTTTCGGTTTTGCGTTAACCGGCTGCAATAAGCTACCGTCTTCCATTCCGATTGTCGGCGCCTATTTCCCGGATTGGGTGTTTTGCATCATCGGCGGTATCTTCATGACACTTATTGTACGGGCATTGCTGCTTTGTACGCCACTCGGACGCAACATGGGATTACCGGCCCTTCTCTACCTTGCCTTGTCAATTGTATTTTCCTGCTTCATCTGGTTGTTCTTTTTCTGATTAACCAGTGTTCCATACAAGTAAAAACAAATTTCCGATAAATACCATTTATGAAAAAGTTACCTGCTATTTTTCTTTTCCTGATAGCAATAGGAGCACTGGTTTTCGTTGCCTGGCGTGCCGATAATGAACCATCCACCGATGATGCCTATGTTTACGCCGACACCATTGATGTTGTGGCTGAAGTTCCGGGACGTATCGTGGAATTAGCGGTCAGCGATAATCAATCCGTAAAAAAAGGCGACCTCCTCTTCCGCATCGACACCCGACCCGTTGAAATAGAACTGGCACGCGGAAAAGCTGCCTTGGCAGCGCTTGACCAGCAGATCATCACCTCACGCCGCCTCGTGAAAGCTCAGGAATACAATGCCGAATCTGTGCTCGCCATGGTGGAACGCTCACGCATAATCGCCGAACAAACAGGCGATACGCTGAAACGCACGGAGCCGTTATTGGAACACGGTTACGTTTCCGTTGAAGACGTGGACCGCGCGCGCGCTGCCAACCGTTCCGCACTCGCAGATCTTGCAGCCGTGGAACTACAGGCCCAGCAGGCAGCCAATGCCGTTGGGAGCATTGATGCCCTGGTTGCCCAACGCGATGTTATCCGTGCGGAAATCGCTCTTGCCGAACTTCACATGGAACAAGCTACCATCCATGCGCCTTTTGACGGACGTGTTGTTTCGCTGAAAACAACGGTTGGGCAGCAAGCTTCCCCGCTCAAGCCTGTCTTTACCCTCATTAATACCGAGCGTTGGTATGTCATTGCCAATTTCCGCGAAGGCGATCTGAGCAAAATCCGTACCGGCCAACCCGTAAAAATCCGCCTAATGAGCGATACACAGAAAGTTTTTGACGGTACCGTCGAATCCACAGGTTACGGCGTATTGCCCAGCGACGGAGGACTGGTGCTGGAAGGACTTCCGCGTGTGCAGCGCAGCATGAACTGGATACGCATTTCCCAACGCTTCCCTGTCAAGATGAGCATCTCGCAACCGGACGCCGATTTATTCCGTATCGGAGCCTCAGCTGTTGTAAAAATAAATACGGATCAGGCCAGATAAACGTACTTTACATCGCAGTCATTGATTGACTCCATGAGCATTTCCCATCTCATACCGGAAGACATCAAGTCATTTGCCCGATCGGTCTATGACGAAATGGCTCCGTTTCCCGGTAGAGCAAATATGGCAATGCGTCTTATTCTGACATCTGCGCTTGTGATCATCATTTCTCAGGCATACCGGATACCATTGCTGCCGCTCTCACTGGTTATCGTTTTCTACACCATTCAATCCAATGCCACACTCACACGTATTGTCGGGGCCTTATTGTTTTTCGCCAACTTTGTTTCCGTCAGTATTGAAATCCTTGTTTTAAAGTACACCTACGAATACCCGCTGATACGCATCCTATGCACCAGTTTTCTGTTTTTTCTCAGCATGTATGCCATGCGTGTCTCAAAACTGGGAATTATTTTCTTTGGTGCAGCCGTTGCCACCATCTATCTGCAAAGCATTGGCGATTTCACCGACCAGGCTGAATATATCCTGCATCAGATATTCTGGTCTTTGTTTGCACTTAATTATCCTATCGCTCTGGCATTAATTATTAATACGCTTCTCTTTCCGGATGAACCCATCGAGCAATTGCGGAATGAAGTTTCCCGTCAACTGAATGATACCGACACCATCCTGGCATCATTATCCGGTGAGCCCGATAAAAGGCAATCAGAGCCTCTGACAGCACAGCAACTGCAAAAAAAAGCTGTTCATTTACACAAGTTGGCAACGTTTTCAGCTATTGGGGATAAAGGCCATTACGCAAGCAAAGTGTACCGGGAAACAGCGATTTCCGCGATATCACGCATATACCAGACTGTAAATCTGTTTCGGAATACAGACGGTAACATAGAAAAATCTGTTAATTCGGAAAAAAGTCTTTCAATCCGCCAATCGACGATTGCCCGGCTTCGCGAACAAATCCGTATACTGGAAACGACCTTTTCCAAAAACCAACACTACAAGCTCACATGGACGCCCACAGCCGAGGAACAACAAATACTTGCCACAGAAGCTCATTTCAATGAAATCTATAAAACATTATTATATTTGAGCGATTTCGATATTCCTCAGGATGCGACGGAAACAAAGCCGAAGGAATCCCTGTTTGTTTCCGATATCCGTACCAATCCGAATTACTCACGCTATGCCCTTAAACTGACTTTCTGCAGCGCTTTGGCATATCTTTTCTATAATGCCGTGCAATGGGAAGGTATCCACACCATGATGCTGACCTGCGGAATCATTGCCTATCCGACCCTTGGCGCTACCCTGTCCAAAGGAACCCTGCGTATTTACGGCGGCATACTGGGCAGTATTGCTGCACTTCTGATAAGCATTTTCGTTTTTCCTTACATTAACAGTATTACGGCCCTTTTGTTGACCGTAATGCCCATTATTGCCATTGGAGCGTGGATTGCTACCGGTTCGGAACGCATAGCGTATATAGGGACCCAAATGGTTCTTACTATGTCCCTTGCCATTCTTAACGGATTTGAACCCTCGCATAATCTTGTTGAAATCCGTGACCGTCTGATAGGCATCCTGCTCGGTGTAACACTGGTCTATTTTGCGTTCACTTATATCTGGCCTGAAAGCGCCGATAGTACTTTTCGACAAAAGATGACTGCGCTGCTTCGTTCACTGGCGCAACTGATTCGCCCCGTTTCCGATGAAACTCCTAAGCAGGAACAAATCCGTTACGTCCAACAACACCTCGACTGCTGGTCGCAAATAAATCAATGCGAGGAAATGCTTGTCAAAGTCAGAACCGAGAAAGATTACAGGCAGGGAGGTAAAAAAGCATACCTTGCCGATTATGCGCAGACGCTTATTGAATCCAGCCGCGATATACTCATTGCTCAGGATACGCTCCGCTCTCAAGTCAATGCGGCAACCGCGACAGATCCGGATTTGATGAGGGAAATCCAGTCGCTCCGCCAACAATCCGCTGATCTTTGCGACATCTATGCAAACAGCGTCGAGAACCAGAAAGCACCGTCCCATGACGCACAACAAAACCTTTTTCTTGCCAACCAAAGACTGAAACAATTCACGCCTGCAGATCCATTAACCCGGACGCTTCTCGCGAATGCCCGGACGTTGATCAATTGCTTTGCCTCACTTCCCGACTGGTCAAGCAAACAAGATAACGGGAATACCATAACAAAGCCTGTCATCGAAGTTTCCTGAAAATGAAGAAGATACAAAAATCATCCGCTCTTTACCTGAGCATCCTATGCTGTTCCATCGGATTGTTCTCCGGCTGTGTCATGAATGAAGATAAACCGCATACACAAATCGCGCCGGAAAAAGTCCGCCTTGCGGATGATATTCACTTGGCAAAAGACGGTTGGCCGGCAGCCCGTTGGTGGACGCATTACAATGATCCGCAACTCAATGCCCTGATGGACTATGCCATTGAAAAGGCGCCGAATATGACCATCGCCCAGATACGTATCAGCCAGGCACACGCACAGGCAGGAATGCTTGGCACCTGGTGGATGAACATGCAGGTCATGGCAGGCGGTATCCTGACGGATGGATTCCAAGGCTGGAATATTATGGCCAACTACAGTGTCGACCTTTGGGGGAAGCAACGGAAACAGGTTGAAGCTGCCATTGGCGCAAAAAATGCTCATGTTGCCGAGGCTGCCGCTGTCGAACTCGAACTTTCAGCGGAAATCGCTTCGCTCTATTACCGGATTCAAATGACCTACCAACTCATTGATTTGCTCAAGCAAGCGAATGAAGTCTGGGAGCTGGCCTTGCAGGCAAAACAAGCCAAAAGCATAAACGGTCTTGATGCCCCCTTGGCAATAAACAATATACGTGCGCAGCAGATCAGTATTGATCGCCAGATTGCTTCCGCCCAAGGGCAAATCAAGGAAATCCGTGAAGCTTTACGGGCATTGATCGGATCGGGAGCCGATGATATGCCGGGAATAAAACCGATGCCCCTGCCTGAAAACCAGGCAAACCTGCCCAGCGAACTCTCCTATGAACTGCTTGCCCGTCGCCCGGACTTACAGGCAATGCGCTGGTATGTGCAAGCCTCCTTGAGCGAAATCGAAGCCAAGGAAGCAGCATTTTATCCAAGCCTGAACCTGGCCGGATTATTTATTTTTGGAGAGTTGGAAGTCGGCAATCTTTTGAAGAAATCCACCCAGCAGTCCATCGGACTACCCCTTGTTTACCTACCCATATTTGATATCGGTCGCCTGAATGCCGCCTTGGATAATGCGCGCGCAACACGCGACCTGCTCATTGAACATTATAATCAATCCGTGCTGAATGCTGTACGCGAAGTAGCTGTCAGTTGCAACAATCTGCAAACGCTTGAAACAGAACGTAATCTCCAGGTCAAAAAACTTGAGAACATGGAGTCGCTGCAAAGAGCGGCTGAAGCCGCGTATAAGTCAGGACTGCGTACAAAAGTCGAGGCGACGGAAGCCCGACTGCCCGTTATTCTTGAAAAACAATCCCTTGTATTGATTGATGGTCAGCGCCTATTTCAGGAAATCACGCTCATCAAAGCGCTTGGCGGCGGCTATCGCGCCGAGGAAAGCAAGTAGTCCCCGATAAGGCCTAAGCTGGCTTACCTGTTCTCTGCTTCATCAGGCGTCTGCAGGCAGTTTTATTTTCTTGGATTTTTTCCACTTTCTTTTAATCCTTTGTGGCTTAAATGCTTATTTATCCAATCATGAAAAAACACCTGCTCTTAGGCATGGCGATTCTGTTGGCTTTTGTCACCGAAGGTCTTGCCGCAAACAATAAACACAGCCCGGAAGAACAATCTGTCATCGCCCTGATCAAGCGGATATTGCCCGATCATTACGAACAGTTCGTCGTCGAAATCGTTTCTCAGGAGAAAGACTTTTTCGAGATCGACAACAGGGACGGTATCATTCTCCTGCGCGGTAACAACGGCGTATCCATTGCTTCCGCCCTGAATTGGTACATGAAATACTATTTGAACGCTTCCGTTTCCTGGTGCTCTGACCAGTTGGATCTATCGGAAGCCCTCACCCCCGTTCCCGAGAAAATAAGGAAGGATGCTACCGTACCTTACCGCTATTTCTACAACTACACCGCATACGGTTATACCATGCCCTGGTGGGGATGGAAGGAATGGGAAAGGGAAATTGACCTGATGGCGATGAACGGAATCAATCTCCCGCTTATCCTGACCGGACAGGAAGCCGTGTTTGTCAATACCTACATACAGTACGGATATACCGACGAGGAAATCCGTACATGGCTGGGAAGTGTCGCTCATTTGCCATGGTTTTATATGCAAAACCTGGAAAACTACGGTGGAGCTGTTCCCAAAACATTTATCGGCGAACGTAGCGAACTCGCAGAAAAAATCATTCAAAGGGCACGCGGACTCGGCATGAAAATCGTATTGCAAAGTTTTTACGGCATGGTACCGCCTGATTTTGAAAAGAAAAACCCCGGAGCACGGGTATTACCCCAAGGGAATTGGGGCGTTTTCAAAAGACAGGACATGCTCGACCCCGCCAACCCCTATTTCAAAAAACTCGCCAAAACCTTTTTGCTCGAACAGGAAAAGCTCTACGGACGGGCCGGATTTTATACCGGGGATCCGTTCCATGAAGGCGGCAACGCAGAAGGCGTTGATATGGCCGCCTGCGGCGAGACGATTATTAACTCAATGATGGAAATTGATCCTGAAGCTGTCTGGGTAAAACAATGCTGGCAAAAGGATTATCGCGAACTGCTTCAGCGTGTTCCGTCAGAACGTGTGATGGCGCTTGATTTATGGTGTGATTCCGAACCGTTCTGGAATCGTTCCCATGCATTCAACGGCAAAAACTGGGTATGGTGCTATCTTCAGAATTTCGGCGGTAACACCGACCTCGGCGGAGATATGAACAAACTCGCCCACATCATCCCGGATACGCTGAATGCTCCCGACCGCGGAAACATGGTTGGCATAGGCGTCGTACCGGAAGGAACCATGCACAATCCGGCGGCCTTCGACCTGATGCAGGAATTCGCATGGCGTCACGATTCCGTCGATCTCAAGGCATGGTTCCGAAGGTATACGGAACGCCGCTACGGGAAACGCAACAAACACGCCCAGACTGCTTGGGAAATCATACAAGCTACCCCCTATTCCGTCGACTTCAGTGAGTCAACCCCCGGAAACCCGGTTTTTGCGGCGCGTCCCCTGCGCGCAAATCCCTTAAAAGCACGCACATGGGGTTCCACCTTCACACATCATGATGCCAGCAGGTTTGTCTTTGCGTGGAAAGAGTTACTTGCCGCTGCCGATGATTTTGAAATCAGCCAAAGTTACCGCTATGATCTGATTGATGTCACCCGCCAGATCATCGTTGATGCGACCAACTCCTTGCGGGTCAAGGCAATGGAAGCGTACCAGGCAAAAGATAGCGACGCATTCAAGGCTCACACAACCCTCTTCCTGGATATGGTTTCTGACCTGGATACACTGCTTGGGTCACATAAAAATTTCCTTCTTGGAATCTGGCTTGAGGACGCAAAAAACACCGGAAAAACGCCCGAGGAGAAAGCCATGTTCGAATATCAGGCCCGCAACCTGCTAACGTTATGGAACGGTCATCCCAATGATGATATAAACGACTATGCGAACCGTCAATGGAACGGCTTGCTGAAAGACTATTACCACATGCGGTGGGCCATGTATTTCCGCTATCTGCAGGAATCCCTTGAAAAAAATGAAAACTTCAGGGAAAAGGCGTTTCTTGATGAACTTTCCCAAGCAGAACTTGCCTGGGTAAACGCTAGAAACAGCTATCCGGCAAAACCGGTCGGTGACACCATCGCAATAGCCAGGAAACTTTACAAAAAATACGGAACCCTCTGCGAAACCATGCACACACCGCTGCTTGCCCCCACCAAAGAAATGATTTCCGGCAGCAGATGGCATTACATTGCCAACGGTGAGAATTTTGCCCGGGAATTCCGCGCTGACGGAACTGTCAAGGCTTATCATGAAGGAAAAGCCGTTGACTGGCTTGAAGGACTGACTTGGGACATTCACGGAAACGATCTGGTGAATATAGCACCCAACGGCCGTGTAAGCCTGCGGTATAACCTGATAAACCCTGATATCATGGTCTTTAAAAGCGAACAATGGGGAAAGCTTACCCGTGAACAATAAGTATAAATTTTAGCAGTTTTATCCTCTACCCTTTTCAATCTTGCTAATAAATAGCATTTTTGACCAATCCTGAAACTAATCATAATTCACAGCGTTTAGTTAAGTGTTAGATGTAATAGAAATTTGTTTCATCAGGGTTAGGGAAATAATGTGAGATTGGTTCTTGGGGTAAGTCCAATCTCTAGATAAGAGAGCCGGACGGTAAAAGGGATACCGTCCGGTTTCTTTTTTCTCAGAAACTGCTTTCTTCCGACGATAGCATAGATACTGCCGGAGAGAATAATGCATTATGCATATAAAAAAACATTGCTTTGAATCCGGCCTGTTTTAAAACAATAAGCGTGCAAGTAGAAATTGAATGTCTCTTAAAACTCCAGTCGCTTGACAAAGCGAAACATGACAGCGAATTGTCATTTACACGGGCTCCGGAAGAAATTGCGTCCATAGACGCTAAAATAAAGCAGGAAGAACAGCAATTGCTGACTGTTAAAAAAATACTTTCGGAAAAAGAAAAACTGCGTGATGACTGTGAAAAGGAAACAAAGAAAGCAGAGGAACAGCTCATACGCCTAAAGGGTCAGCAGGCGCTCGTGAAAAAAGTGGACGAATTCGAAGCCATTAACAAGGAAATCGAACAAACCATAAAGAAAATCAGTGACTTTGAAGACAAAGAATTGATGCTCATTGACGAGATTGAAGAAGAAAAAAAGACGGTAGCATTCATGGAAAAAGCAGTCGCGCACAATATGCAAAACCTGCGTGATGAAAGGAAAGCGGTAGAAGCCCGCATTCAGAAATCAAAGGAAACCTTTGATGCAATCAATACCCAACTGGATGAGCAGCGTAAACAATGTGACCCTGTGTATCTTCAGGCATACGACCGCGTCAGAAAAAATGTCACCCGACTGCCCTGCGTTGTTCCTTTCCGAGACAGCATTTGCGGCGGTTGCCACATGAAAACCTCGCAAAGCGCAAACGCACTGAAGGATGCATCCAAGCTTCACTATTGCGAACAATGCGGCCGGATTCTTTACGTTGAGTAAGCAACGGGAAACCTCATTTCTGTCCGTTTTCCTGCCTTTGGTCGACCGTGATAAATGTTACCTTGGATGAGTCGTCGGTACCGAGATTCAGCGAGGCGGCATACCGGAAAATAATCGGTAATTCCATCGCTTTGAATCCTTCAGCAAGCCTGTCTTTATTGATTTTCTGAAACATCAGCATATCCAATGCTATGGGATCGCTGCTCAGGTAAAGGACCGGTTCTGATTTTGTGTAACGCGAATTAAAGACAGGTCCGCCGATATACTGGTACAGTTCCGTTGACAGAATGTTCATGGCAAAACTCTTATGGAACTCCGGAATGGCGTTTATTTCCGCAATCGCAACCGCCGCATTCACCGGATTTCTCCAGAAACGTTCCCGGTTCGTCACAGCCCAAAGACTGCTGTTAGCCAGTGCTCCGTTGATTCCTATTGACGGATGATCCGTCACAACCGGAAGGTTTATCCAGAAATCCACGCCGTTAACCAGCACATAAGGCAAGTAACTTTTCCGACCCTCGTCATCATTTTCCGTATTAACCGTTTTCTTCTGAGGAATATCCGATTCCCAGGGAGGCAATGCGTTTTCGAAGAACCAGTCCTTGTTAATCTGGTCATTGCTCAGGTAAACGACGGAAACCCCGTCGAAATCATTGCGCCTCAGGGAAATCGGCGGCAAATAACCAGCCTCACGGAGTGACGCGGCATCCGCATCAATGATGATGATTTGCTCGTTTTTCCAGCCATGATCCCTCAGGTAGGAAATCAATGCACGCACAAGATTTTTGGGCGTTTCAATGCCTGCCCCCGAATTACTGTAGACTTTCAATGCGATTTTACCCTTTTCACCCGGTACCAGTGCTTTCCCTGACTGCTTCTCCCACTTTGGCAGCATTGCGTTCAAAGCGTTCGAATACCCTTCCCGGGAAAAATCTGATAAATGACTCTCATAAACAAAAGAACCTGTATTTGCTGTTTGCGCCGAGGCAAAACTCATATTCAATACCAAGAAACACAGCAAAAGCATTTTTGCGTGCAATTTTTTGAACATCATATAATACTGACAGGAAAATATCTTCATTTTGTCCAATGAAACGATTCCTTATAATTTTTAACTTACTTTGTATATCGCTCTTTTTTGTCTTTGGTTGTAAACAAACGACTCCCGAGGAAAAAATAAATAAGGGGATAGAGCAAGCAAAACAGGAACAACGTGAAGGGAATAATGCCCGTGCCTTGGCCACACTTGAAGCACTAGATCTCAAATTCCCCAATAATCCTCTCATTATCGAACAACTCGCGATCATTTCAGAGGCAATGGGAAAAGCCGCCGCCGCAGATTATTACGAGAAAGCATTTTCCCTGAACCCGAATGCTGAGTTCCTGTTGAAAGCTGCACAGCTTTCCCTGAAAAACGGCAACCAGGACCGGGCTATCGGATTTTTTGAAAAGTATCTTGAGAAAAACCCGAAAAACGCAGACGTATGGACTACGCTCGCCGATAATTATTACCACAAAAAAGAATACGCAAAATCCGTAAACGCTTATATTGCTGCCATTAAGGAAAATAAAAACAAGTACAATGCGGCAACTGCTGAACGGCTCGGGGAACTCTACTATAATCTGAAACGGTATGATGATGCCAAAGCCCATTTGAAAAACGCGGCTATTTCCCAGAATGCCACATATAGAGCGCAAGCTTTGCTTATTATGATCCTGGCAAACGAAAAAGACTTTTCGGAACTCGAGCAAATGATTGCAAACTATGACAAACGCTATCCTCAAAATACAGCAGTCATAGCACCTGCCCGTGCCGCACTGACGGAATATAAGGCAAAGCAATCACAGGAACAGGAAAAAGCAAAGCAGGCCGCCGCAATAGAAGCAGCTAAGGCAGCTGAAGAGAAACGCCGGACTGAAGAGGCGGCAAGACTTGCCGAACAAACCCGTTTGGCCGAAGAAAAACGAAAAGCGGATGAAGCCGCCAAAACGGATGAAGCCAACCGGATTGCTGCGGAAAAGCAAGCCGCCAAGGAGGCTGAGGAAAGTAAATTTAATGCAATCAAGCCATACATTGAAGACGCACGAAAAGCAAAGGATGCAGGCGATCTTCATGCGACTTCCCACTATCTGCGCAAGGCTATTTCCGTGGACAGTGAAAACGCCACGCTCTGGTACGATCTTTCCCGGGTACTCATTGATCAAAGCCGTTGGTCGGAAGCCCAGGTTGCCGCAGGAGAAGCAAGCCGCTTGGCCCCTGAGAACTATGAGTATGCCCTCCATTTTCTCCAGACACTGCCGGAAACCTATCAGTTTAACAAGGTTTCCGATGAGATTACACGCGTCTACCTCCGTTTCCCGGAAAAATACCAGACGCTTTATTGGATGGCTGAACGTTACCGTGCCCAAGACTCCGTACCCGAAGCCACTTACCTCTATCGCGAATTTCTACGTCGTAGTCCTACAACGTTCCCCTATCGCGACGAAGCCCGGGCTGCTTTGTCTCAGATGACCGCAAAATAAACTATGCCGCTTGTCAAGCGTTCCTGTATAGACAAGATTCGGAACTCCGTGGATCTTGTTGATCTGGTTTCCAATTACGTCCAATTGCGGCGGTCCGGATCAACATGGAAAGGACTGAGCCCCTTCACCACCGAAAAAACACCCTCTTTCTTTGTTAACCAGACAAAGGGATTGTATTATTGTTTCAGTACCGGTCAAGGGGGTGACATGTTTAAGTTCATCCAGCAAATGGAACATTTGAATTTTTCGGAAGCAGTCGAATTCATTGCGAATAAATACAATATTCCCCTTGAATATGAAGAAAAACACCAGGGCGGTAGCATGGATGAAAAACCCAGCCTGCGCAAAGAACTCTATCTCATCCATGAACTGGCTACACAATTTTTTCATGAGCAATTCATGGCAAACAATGCTGCCGCTGAAACAATGCGTAATTATTGGGTGAAAGAACGCCGCTTTGAACTGGAAACAGCGAAGGATTACAAAATAGGATTTGCACCCGTCGACGGCAACCTCCTGGTGGCCTGTCTCGAACGCAAACAGATATCCCTGGAAGCCATGCTCAAATGCGGGATATTTTACGGCCCGCAAAACACAAAACGAATACAGCAACTGTCAGCGCGCTTCCGCGGCCGTCTGATGATTCCCATCAGGGATATTCAAGGCCGGGTGATCGCCTTTACCGCCAGAAAAACAGCGCTCACGCCAAACGATCATGCCAGCGAGGAAGCCAAGTACATCAATTCGCCCGAAACGCCTGTATTTACCAAGGGCCAACAGCTCTTTAACCTGGACCGTGCCAAAAGTACGCTCTCAAAGGAGAAAAATATGCCTGCCCTTCTGGTCGAGGGACAACTGGACGCCATCCGCTGTCATAGCTGCGGCATAACCAATGCCATCGCTCCCCAAGGGACAGCCATTACCGATACCCAGCTCAGGCTGATCAAACGCTTTACCGGAAAACTGGAATGTTTGCTGGATGGGGACAGCGCCGGACAAAAAGCCGCGATCAGGCTTATTAAACTTGCGGTTCCGGCGGAGTTGGATGTCGATTGCCTCGTCCTTCCCCCAAAGGAAGACCCTGACAGTCTTTTCAGCCGAGAAGGCAAAACTGCGCTTGATGCATTACGGAAAAATGCCACTCCCGGAATCGACTTTTTCATAAAATCGCTTCTGCCGGATTTGACTGCCGCCTCCGCTATGGAAAAAGACCAGGCCCTGGAAGCTATTTTTGAGTTATTTTCCGAAATAAAAAATCCGTTTACCGCCCGAGAACACATTACAAAAATCGGACAAAAATTCTTCAATATTCGGGACGATCTTATTTACGCCAATTTTGAGAAATTCAAGCAACGACAAATTGTCACACAGAAACAGGAAGTTCAGGCTGATAACCGACAAAATGCCTTCATTGATCCAAAAGTCCAAAACGGTTTGACAACCCAAGAAGAGGTCTTACTTTGGATTGTTTTAAATCATGAAGAAATCGGGGAATCGTGCACAAAGAAACTGGATGCCGCTTGGCTCTCAAATAAACCGGCCGGCAAAATGCTCGGTCGTATTCTCGCTGAGATAAAAGAAGGGCTATGGGATTCTCATGCAGATCACTCCGATTTATGGGAAACGGAAGAAGAGCAAAAAATCTATTACCTATGCACCAGTGTCAGTATCCCCAATGCAAACATGGAGAAATTGGCAAACGATTGCATCAAAGACATATATAAAAAACATTTCAGCAACCTGAGGGAAAATGCCATGCGTAAAATGTCACGTCTTGATAGCAGTAACATGGAAGAACTAAAGAATCTTCAGGAAGTAATCAAATTGGCAGACAACGCTCTGAGGACGATTCCCGAATCATTTTAAAAAACTTTAAATTAAGAACAGCTTCATATGGTCGCAAAAAACAAAAAAGGAAACAAGCATGTAAAAGCCGAAAAGAAACCGGTCAAGAAACCTGTTGCTAAGGCTAAATCTCCTGCTGCGAAGAAGGTGTCCAAAACCTCAGCTCCGACAAAGAAGGTTTCTGCAAAGCCTAAAACCCCGGCGCCTCAAAAGAAAAAGGTAGCTAAAAAACAAGAAGCGCCCGCAAAGAAACCGTTACCGGCAAAGAAGTCCAAGGACTTGCAGGTAAAAGCACCCAAAACGCTTACTCCGGTTCCGGCAAAAGAAAAAACTCCGGCAAAACCGGAAGTGGTCACTATCCTGGTGCCACAGGATGTCCCTGCCAAAGAACCGAAAAAACGCGGAAGAAAACCCAAGAACAAGGAAGCCGAACCAGTCGTTGAAAAACGGCCCGTCGTTAATCCAAACGCACCTCTGGACATACGTACAAAGGAGTTGATCCGTTTCGGCAAGGCTCAAGGTTACCTCACCTATAATGACGTAAATTTATTCCTCCCTCATACCATCGATAACACAAGCGATCTTGAGAACATGCTCAGTATCCTTGAAAATCTCGATATTGAGATTATCGACGAAGATGAGTTGGAACAGTATAAGGCCCGTATTGACGAAAAAGACGAGGCATCCCAGATGCAGGGAACGGATATTGTCGATGATCCTGTCCGCATGTACCTGAAACAAATGGGACAGGTTCCCCTTCTCACCCGCGAACAGGAAGTTGCGATTTCCAAGCGTATCGAAAGGGCGGAAATGAGCGGTCTGGAAGCCCTCTTCAACACCCGACTCACCAACAAATTCCAGATAGAAACCGCGGAAAAATTGCTTAAGCGCGAAGAACGCTTTGACCGCATTGTGCTTGATAAAAAAGTTGAGTCCCGCGAGAAATATTTCAACAGCCTGGAGAAACAGATTGAACAGGCAAAGGAAATTGAGGAAAAAATCGCCAAGACATGGATTGAATTCCTGTCGGCACCTCAGGCAAATAAAGCAAAGCTGGAAAAGAAACTGACAACCCTGCAGGAAGAAATAAAGAACGTCTTCAAACGGTTTTGTTTCAAACTGAAACTCTTTGATGAGTATATCCAGGAAATAATGCCGATCATTTACAAGATCGAAGAATACCAGGTGCTTACCGATAAAAACCAGCGCGGTATCCTCGCAAAGATAAATGCCCGCAAAGCGCAACAGGCAAATATCACAGAAAAGCAGGTTAAGGAGTTTTACGAACATATTCGCCAGGAACACCGCATTGAACCGGTTCTTCTTGTTTCAACCATTTATGAAGTAAGAAAAGCCATCCGTGAAGCAAACACGGCAAAAACGGAAATGGTCGAATCCAATCTCCGCCTGGTTATTTCCATCGCCAAAAAATACACCAACAGAGGTTTGTCTTTCCTTGACCTGATTCAGGAAGGAAACATGGGCCTGATGAAAGCCGTTGAAAAATTTGAATACCGCCGCGGTTATAAGTTTTCCACGTATGCTACCTGGTGGATACGCCAGGCAATCACCCGTTCCATCGCTGATCAGGCCCGTACGATCCGTATCCCTGTTCACATGATCGAAACACTCAACAAGGTGATGCAGGTACAAAAACAATTGCTTCAGGAACTCGGACATGAACCCACAGCCGAAGAAGTTGCGGAAGAAATGGATATGCCTGTTGAGCGTGTCCAGACCATCATGAAGATGGCACAACAGCCAATCTCGCTCCAGACAAGCGTTGGTGACAGCGACGACACCACTTTCGGTGATTTCATTGAAGACAAGAGCGCGGAAAATCCTTACGACATGACAGCGTACGCGTTGCTCCGTGAGAAAATCGGCGATGTTCTGGAAAGTCTGACCGAACGCGAACGCAAGGTTCTTGAACTCCGTTTCGGTCTTGCAGACGGTTACAGCCGTACCCTGGAAGAAGTAGGGAAACAATTTGATGTTACCCGCGAACGTATTCGCCAGATTGAGGCAAAGGCTTTGCGCAAGATGCGTCACCCAACCCGTATGCGGCAGCTGCACGGATTCTTTGACGCAGACCCGAGCATGATGAACAAACCGGGATTCGCGACCTTCATAAAATCAAAGGACGAATGATTTTCGGAGAATCAGATAAATTCACACGATTCCGCAAAGCAACAGCCTGCGGATTCGTTGTTTATCTCTCTCTCATATCCGTTTCATGTGAAACCATACCCGACAACTCCCCGAAAACAAATGTCCAGGTTGCCGAGCGCCAGGTCATCGGAAAAATAACGGATGTCGATGAGGAATTGCATTTTGCCATTGTTGAATTTCACCGTTCCATGTTACCGCCCAAAAAACTGTCGGTAAAAAATGAAAACTATGAGACGGTCTCGGTGCTTAACCTCTCACAGGAAATAACCAAACGGGTAAACACGGTTGCGTATGACATTCAGGAAGGAATACCGCTCCCTAATGACCGGATCGTGGACAACACCGAAAATTAATTCAGACTTGCTTAAACATAACTTAAATTTAGTTTTAAACGTATGAACGAAACATCTCATTACCTGCCCTCCTTGGCCATGCTAAGCCCATGGGTTTTGGTTGCCGTATTATTTGTGATTGTCCTGCTCTTCGGAGGCAGCAAATTACCTGAACTTGCCAAAGGTGTCGGAAAATCCATCAAGGAATTCAAGAAGGCAGCATCCGAAGATGATGACGATGAGGAAGAGAAAAAAGCCTCAGAAAAAAAAGCAGAGAAAAAGGCCATCGAATCAGATGACCAAAAAGATAAAGAATAAAACTTTAAACTGAAAAAGCCCGCAATAAAGCGGGCTTTTTAATTCATTTAAACGATTATTATTTTCTGATTCGTTTAATGATATCAAGAACACTCGCACAAAGCAGGGAAACCTTCTCGTATTCGTTTCTTGCTATCACATCGGAGGGAAATAGATTCGATCCCATTCCCACACAGGTAACTCCCGCATCAAACCACGCTTTCAGGTTTTCCTCAGTAGGTTCAACACCGCCTGTCGGCATGATTTTAGTCCAGGGACACGGACCTTTGATCGCTTTCACGAATGACGGACCTCCGACAGAAGATCCCGGAAAAATCTTCACGATTTCCGCTCCTAATTCCTCCGCATAGGAAATTTCGTTGAGCGAACCGCAACCCGGACTCCATGCTACCTTACGCCGGTTACAGACTTTTGCCATTTCCGGATTAAGGATCGGCGAAACAATGAAGTTTGCTCCAAGTTGCATATATAATGATGCTGTTCCCGCTTCCACGACTGAACCCACGCCAAGAATCATTTCCGGGCATGCCTTGATGATCCATTTGCTTAATTCCGCAAAAACCTCGTGGGCAAAGTCCCCCCGGTTTGTAAATTCAAATACACGGACCCCGCCATGATAACAAGCGCTGATTACGCGCTGGCATGTTTCTACGTCCTTATTGTAAAACACAGGAATCATCCCTGTTGATTCCATTGTCAAAGCTACCTGTATGCGTGAAAATCTCATAAGTCTTGTTTGGTTTGTGATTATCGGTTTACCCGGCCTGAACCATCGCCTTTCATCAACGATTCGACTTCCTCCACGGAAACCTGGTTGAAATCCCCGTAAATCGTATGCTTCAGGCACGATGCCGCAACCGCGAAGTTCAGCGCTTTTTGATTGTCTTCCGGATAAGTGATCAGTCCATAAATCAGTCCGCCCATGAACGAATCCCCGCCGCCGACACGATCAACAATGTGTGTGATATCGTATGTCGGGGACTGATACAACTGTTTGCAGTCATAAAGCACCCCACCCCATGTATTGTGGTTCGCATTGATACTGCCACGCAACGTGATGATGGCTTTTTTACAACGCGGAAAACGTTTCATTAATTGCGTACAGACAGATTCAAAGGCCGCAGCATCAACGTGGCCGCCGGTAGCGGCAGCATCAAATCCCTCCGGCTTTATGCCGAATACTTTCTCCGCATCTTCTTCATTACCCAGGATAACGTCACATCCCGCAACCAATTCCGGCATAACCTCGGATGCTTTTTTCCCGTACTTCCAAAGATTCTTGCGGTAATTCAGGTCGCAGGAAACCGTTATCCCAAGCTTATTGGCAACAGTAATTGCCTCAATGCATGCCTCTGCCGCAGATTGCGAAACCGCAGGCGTTATTCCCGTCCAATGAAACCATTGTGCGCCCTGGAATACTTTTTCCCATGCGACCATTCCCGGCCGGATCTCAGAGATGGATGAATGCGCCCTGTCATAAACCACTTTGCTTGCCCGCGCGACCGCGCCCGTTTCCAGGAAATAAATGCCCATGCGTTCGCCGCCATAGACAATGTTGTCCGTACCTACACCGTAACTGCGAAGATTCATCACGCATGAGCGCGCAATATCATTCTTCGGCAAACGCGTCACAAAATCTGTTTTCAATCCGTAATTGGCGAGCGAGACCGCGACATTTGCCTCTCCTCCTCCAAAAGTTGCTGACAATTCCTGTGCCTGGTTAAAACGCAAAAAACCCGGCGTGGCCAAGCGGAGCATAATCTCCCCAAACGTTATTATTTTTCCCATAATTTTTGATGTTTAAAGTTATCAGATTCTCATTCCAATGATTTTGCGATTCCCATTTCAAGGCCGCGGAGTTCAGCGAGGCCACGCAAACGCCCGATACACGAATAACCCGGATTTGTCTTCTTCTTCAGATCATCAATCATCTGGTGTCCGTGATCCGGGCGCATAGGAATAGAGACCTTTCTCCGCCTCTGAACCAGATAGAGCTGTTTCATGACACTGTACATATCGACATCTCCTTCCAGATGGTTTGCCTCAAAGAAATTACCCTCTGCGTCCCGTTCCGTCGAACGCAAATGGACGAAATGGATTCGGTCTCCCAGCCTTTCTACCATTCCCGGAAGACCATTGTCTGCACGCACACCGAATGAGCCGGTGCAAAAACAAAGTCCGTTTGATTTATTCGGAACCGCTTTGACGATTTCAAGAAAATCATTTTCCGTGCTCATCACTCTGGGTAAACCAAGCACCGAATACGGAGGATCATCCGGATGGATCACCAGGTTAATGCCGGCTTCATCGGCAATCGGACAAATCGCCTTCAGAAAATCAATCAGATTTGAGCGCAGCCTTTTTTCATCCACATGGGTATATCTGTCCAACTGTCTCTGGAATTCTCCCAATGTAAAACTCTCTTCCGCCCCGGGAAGTCCGGCGATGATATTATTGGTCAATCGTACCTTGTCCTCCTCCTTCATGGCCGCAAAACACTGTTTTGCCTTCTCGATTTCTTCTTGCGTGTAATCCTTTTCCGCATGAGGCCGTTTAAGGATGAACAGATCAAAGGCGGAAAACTCCGCTTTGTCAAAACGAAGAGCCTTGGAGCCATCAGGCAAGGTATAGGCAAGATCCGTACGCGTCCAATCGATAACCGGCATAAAATTATAGGTTACCGTCAGGATACCGCAGGATGCCAGGTTTTTGAGACTGGTCTTATAGTTTTCCACATACGTTTTGTAGTCTCCCTCCTGCGTCTTTATATGCTCATGGACGGGAACACTCTCGACGACGGACCAGCGCAACCCGGCAGACTCGATCATTTCCTTTCGTTTTCTGATTTCTCCGACCGTCCACACTTCGCCGTTCCGGATGTGATGCAATGCCGTAACAATACCGCTTGCTCCCGCTTGTCTGATATCCCAAAGACTGACAGGATCATTCGGTCCGTACCAGCGCATGGTTTGTTCTAGAAGATGCATAAATCGTTCTCGTTTAAATTATTGTCAGATGCAATAGGCGTCAAAACCGCCGTCCACAATCAGCGTTGTTCCGGTAACAAACCGGGATGAATCGCTGCAAAGGTATTGTATCGAACCGAGCAGTTCCTCCGGTTTTCCGAAACGCGCAAACGGCGTATGCGCAATGATTTTCTTGCCTCGCTCGGTATAAGATCCATCCGGGTTTGTAAGCAATGCCTTGTTCTGCTCCGAAAGGAAAAACCCCGGCGCAATGGCATTTACGCGTAAACCTTCCCCGAACTTCGTGGCCAGTTCAATGGCCATGTATTGCGTAAAGTTTGCCACAGCCGCCTTGGCCGCGCCGTATCCCACCACTCTCGTCAGCGGACGTAATGCAGACTCCGACGAAAAATTGATAATGCTTCCGTTTTTTTTCTCAACCATCGGCTTTGCAAAGACCATGGTCGGGATCACCGTTCCGAACAAATTCACATCCACGACTTTTCGCATGGATTCGATATCCAGGTCAAAGATGGATTTATCGTCCGGTATCGTGGCTCCCGGCATGTTACCGCCGGCGGCATTGATCAGCACATCGATGCTACCGTATGCGTCCAGTATCTGTTCTTTTGTTTCTTCAAGGAATTCTCTGTTAAGAACATCTGTCTTGAAGAAAGCAGCTTCCTGTCCTTTCGCCTTTATCGCATTAACAAGTTCTTTTCCGACCTCCTCTTTTCTGGCAAGGATGACAACCTTCGCACCTTCTTCCGCAAGGTGTTTGGCTATGCAGGAACCCAGGACTCCCGTTCCTCCCGTAAGGACAATCACACGTTCTTTTACGCTGAATAAGCTACTCATGACATCTTGTATGTTTATTGTTTTTAAAACTGAATCCGCTGATAGTTGTTTCAACCGTTTCTTCTCTCCTCCGAACCCTGTTCAGAAATCAAAAAAGCTCTTGGCATTATTGTAGGAAACAGCTTCTACCAGTTTTCCGTAAAATGCTAATTCGGATTCCGGAAGTGATCCTTTTTCAATGTCGTTACCAATCAGGTTACACAAAATACGACGGAAATATTCATGACGCGGGTAAGAAAGAAAACTGCGCGAGTCAGTCAGCATGCCAACAAAACGGCTTAAAAGCCCGAGTGCTGACAAGGTATTGATCTGCTCCTCCATTCCCTTTTGCTGGTCAAGGAACCACCATCCCGAACCAAACTGCATTTTACCGGGAACAGAACCGTCCTGGAAATTACCGACCATTGCGGCAACCAATGCGTTATCCCGAGGATTCAGGTTATAAATAATGGTCTTACCCAACTTATTGGCGCTGTCCAGACGGTCAAAAAAACGGGACATCGCCCTGGCCACACTCAGATCGCTGATGGAATCGCATCCCGCATCAGGCCCGACGCTTTTTAACAGGCGCGTACTGTTGTTGCGAAGCGGACCATAGTGAAACTGCTGCGTCCAACCGGATTCAAAGTCCATGACGGCACCTTCAAAGAACAAGGCGGATTTGAACTTTGCCATTTCTTCCGGCATAAGCGTTTTACCGCCAAAAACCTTGTTAAAGATACCGTCTATTTCCGAGTTGGTATACTCCTCGGCATAAAAGGTTTCCATCCCGTGATCGGACAGTTTACACCCGGCAGCTTCAAAAAAGTCATGCCTCTTTTTCAAGGCCTGCAACAAGTCACTGAAAGAAACAATATTGACTCCCGATACGGACATCAGACGCTCTACATAAGCACGGAAATCCGAAGGATTTTCAACCGCCATTGCCTTGTCAGGACGCCAGGTCGGCAAAACCTTTATTTCGAACCCTTCCTTTTTCAAAGAAAGATGATGCTCAAGCGAGTCGGTGGGATCATCTGTCGTGCATACCGCTTCCACATGAAATTTTCTCATCAGGTTGCGTGCGCTGTACTCGGGTGTACGCAATTTTTCGGTACATTCATCAAAAATAGCCCTGGCTGTTTCCGGCTTCAGAAGTGTCTTTATTCCGAAAACCCTTTGTAATTCCAGATGCGTCCAGTGATAAAGCGGATTACGCACGGTATAAGGAATCGTTTCCGCCCACTTTTGGAACTTTTCCCAATCGGATGTATCCTTGCCCGTACAAAAGCGTTCTTCAATGCCGTTGGTGCGCATCGCCCTCCATTTATAGTGATCGCCCTCAAGCCATATCTGGCCAAGGTTATCAAAGCGCCGGTCCAGGGCGATCTCCGCAGGACTCAGATGACAATGATAATCAATGATCGGCATGCCGGCGGCATGCTTATGGAAAAGGTATTGAGCTGATCTGGAATCAAGCAGGAAATTTTCATCCATGAAAGCTTTCATGGATATTGATTAATACAGATGGTTTTCCGTGAATCAATCCGATTTAACGGAATGAAACTAAAACGCTTCGCCGATGGCCACATACCACGCATCGCCATCCTTTCCGTAAGCCCAATCCAGGCGAATATGGACAGGGTTTTCTTTCCCCAGCTTGTAGCGGATTCCCACCCCGCCGCTGAAAAGCAAATCATTGAAATTAAAATCGTTCATTCTCGGAGCCACTTCGCCGAATCCGCCAAAGACAACAAACCCCCAATGCTCCCAGAGTAACTGGCGGTATTCCAATTGGAAGTCAGCCATCATTTTATCCCTGTACTTTCCGTCAATGTAACCCCGCAGGTCGCTGCGCCTCCCAAACTGGCTCATTTGGTAAAACGGAACGTCGCCTCCGCTAAAACGGCTGTACAGACGATAAGCCAGGATACTGGTTTCCGAATCGCTGATCGAAAAATACTGGTTGAAATCAAATTCAGCCGTCCAGTAACTCTGATCGCTTCCCCATACTTTTTCATAGAACAACAGTTTTGGTTGCGAATAGAAGCCGCTTGTCGGAAAAAACTGATTATTGCGCGTATCCAGAAGGAAGGATGGACCGATCCCCACATTATCCATTTTGAACTCATCATGCGGAAGCGTTATTTCAGGAACAGATTCATTGACGGTAGCATCAATACCGCTCACAACACCCATCGCGCCAAAATAAAAATCAGGCGCGATTCGACCAAGCCCCTGCAATACTCCGAATGACGTCTTCTGTTCAACAGGAATGGATATGTCCCTGCCGCCGGCATCAAGACCCACTCCGTAGAAATCGTAATTGATTTGCATATGTCCCACAGCAGCCATCACCCTCCAGGCATCATCATCAAGCGAACCTGAATAAGCGCCGAAGAACCCGTAGCTTTCTTCCTGCGTATACAACCCACTGACCGCAATGACTGATTTTCTGGTGCTTGGTGATTGCCCTTCCGGCTTGAATATATACTGGCCGATGAGCGTTATCTGGGCGCGTTGCGAAGGACTGTAACTCGGCAACGGCGCAACAATCCATTCCGATTTCTGTTCCTTGCCTGTTCCGACGGAAACATGAGGCGAAGCAGGAGCTGGATCCGCAACGGAACTGCCCTGCTGGGTATCATTATGGATTGCCGATAAAGCCGGAATCATGCTCAGAAAGCCAAGCGAAACCGGCAATCCATAGATCAATAGCTTCTCTTTTGCCGAAAGAGACACGGATTAATAAATGACGGTAATTAATTTCCGGAAGCAACGGGGCATTCGGCTTCCTTTGCCTGTGAAGCAACCGGCTTGCCTTCTTCAGTGAAAAATACGGTTTTCCAGTCATCCACCATGCTTACGACCATGAATCCGTAACGCAGGGAAGCCATCAGGGACTGGTCCTTGGGTTCCGTGTAACGGGCTTCACGGCCAGCATCATTGTGATTAATGATAATCTGGAAAGTCAGATCCTTCTGTTCCTTGGAATATTTCAGCATCGCAATATCACCCTCGCCGCCTTCGTTACCACCGGCAATAATCGGACGTTTGTCGCCCAATACCTGTTTGATCCCGACCGGTTTGCCTTCCTTGTCGTTGATATGGGTGATCTTCGGAAGAATCCATGTTACCGCCTTTCCGTCAACGTTGCGTTCTTCCGTTTTAAACTGCGTTCCGATAACATGATCGGGAGCCACACCGTAGAGTTCCTGTGAAAACACACGCACGAAATTTTCTGTTCCTCCTGTGCAGATCCAGATGTCAAACTGATTTGCCCGCAAATAATCTAACAGTTCAAGCATGGGTTGATAACGGTTTTCCTTGATTGTCCGTCCTGTTTTCGGGTCCTTGTAATTATCAATAAAACTGCGGACTGATTTCTGGAAATCATTCAGCGACTGATTGGTGTGCGAAACCAGAAGCAATCCGATTTCAGCTTTTTCACCGTGTTCCTTGAAGTATTCCATATCTTTGGCAAGCAAAGCCTTCACTTCCGGCAATGCCGCAATGTCTTTGTTCGTTGATGCCAATTGTTTCACATGCTCATTAACGAAAGCGATCTCGATTATCGGCTTCTCGCCCCAAAGCGTGCCATCGTTATCCAGGGTCGCCACACGGTTGGCCGGCGGAATGAAATCAAGCGAATCCTCGTCCGTAATCCGTTGGACATACTTTATGATCTCCTGCTTCGGCGCCGTATCGTTCCACGAAGGCAACGGATCCTTCGCCGCAAGGGCAACCGAAACGGACAGCACGCTGATCGTGGCAATAACGGCCCTTCTGAAAGATAGAAAATGAGTATAAGATAAATATGATTTGAGTTTCATTGGTATTATAAGTGTTCAATTGTAAATTTAATCAATGGTGATTATTCGTCAACCCGCCTACATATAATATCACTTATTTTTGTTTGTCTTAAGGATTTAACGGCGGAAGTACCTTTTTTGAAAACTGTCTTTTACTTCGGGAAATCAACCGTCTTCTGTATGTCCGTATTTCCTTCCCAAAAGCATGGGAATTCCATGCCGTTCCCGAGGCTACAGCCTCCTGGAATTCAGCCCATACGTGTTTTGAAACAGCAGGTTGTCCGGACATGTTTACGCCTGCCGTCTTTATCCATGCCAGATACGACAGATAGGTTTTCTTTGCATCCTTGCGTTGGCAAAAACGCATCATCGCATTAAACGCTTTTTTCTCCTCATTTTCTTTTTTACGGAAAAAGAAAATACATGCGATCACGGTTGCGATGATACCGCCAAGACCAATCAGCCAATTGATCCGCGTATTGCTTTCTGATACATCGGAAACAGATTTTTTGTCGATGCCGATCGATGCAACCGTCTCGCCGGTCACATCAAAGGAAACGGCTGGCAAAGTGATCTCCTTCCATGCTTTTTCCTTTATGTTCCACCAACGGAAAGTCATGGCAGGAATTGCATAGTGTCCCGCTCTCTCGCAGACAAAATCTGTTTCGTCTGTCCGTTTTCCTGTCAGTCCCTGCCGTTCGTTTTCATCCTGTAAAACCGGTTTTTTGGAATAAACGGATAATCCGCCGATGTGCAGATCCGGCAATCGGGGAAACAACATGCTGGGAACGTCTTTTGCCTGCATGCGGACAATGCGCTTGAAAGCGTTACCCGTCTTTTCCGATGCCGGTTTAGGCTCCCAGCTTTCGATGACCTGAAAGTCTTCGGTACTGATTATAAACTCGCCCGGTTTTGCACCCTCGGGAAGCCGTGTCTTCACCGTAAATACCGGTATCTTCACGCTATGCTGTTCAACGGGCGCATTGAAAGCTTTCTTGGAACTGAAATCGACTGACCATTCGGGAATGCTGGTACTTCCATCTTTACCGCAATAAAGAAAAAAGGTGTAAAGTTGGGAAAATACCTGTTTGCCACCCTCCGTCTGGGCATCAATCACAGGATGATCCTCTGACTGCATCAGGATACCGTCGGCAATCTTGGGTATCTCAAACTGGGTTGATCCGGAAAACTGTCCCTCCACGAATATCTTCACGTAAACGGGAATCTGCTCGCCTACCCAGAATGGTCTTTGCTCCCGAAGGCTGATTTCCACACGGGGCACGGTTGCATCCTTTTCCTGCGCTGTCATTTTCATGCTACCGCAGCATAACATGACTATCCCCAGAAAGATGAGACGGATAATCTGAATTGGATTCCTGACTCCGTGTTGCCCCTGCTTCATTTTGACGTTTCCTCCGTTTTGGCCTGCAGGTTTGTTGCCTGCGTCTCCCGGGATGCCTGGAACGCAAATTTCACTCTCAGAAAATCCGCAGGCCTGGTTTGTATTCTTCTCAGCCATACCGCCTGCAATTCCTTGTCTGACAGACTCGAATCAATGGTTATCGTCGGCGCATCCTTGTAATCCGAGTCATTTTTTTTCTGGTCAAAAACAATTTCGTCGGGGGGTTCTCCCTTCCCGTCCGTCACATTTCCGCCTTTAGTCTCAATCAGCTTGGCGCGCGCGGCAGCCAACGCTTTGTTTTCCTCCGCTTCTTTCCAGGCCGGACGCAAAACCAGCACTGCATTGTACCGGATAATGGCCTCATTGTACGCCCCATGCATCAGCAACGCATTTCCCTGATTGTACAGTGCCTCGGGACTGTTCAGCCGGGCAAAGGCAGCGGCCGCATCCTTGAATTCTCCGGCGCGGTAAAGTGCCATTCCTTTGCGCATCGGGTCACGGTAGCGTTCCGCCGCTTTTTTCAGCGCAATGATATCATGCGTTTTCACCGCCTTATTGAAAACCAGATCACCCTGTTGATCAGGCGTAAGAAACCAGTCGACCAGAGTCAGCGGTAGCATGGTTTGTCTGCCTAACCATGCGGCAACAGAGACACAAAGGATCATCAGGATGATCCCGTACCGTTTTATGTGCCTGTCTTCATTTTTCTTCATTCTATGATGCGTTACGCCGTTCGTTGAACCGTAGTGAATCCGCGCCGGAAATTAAGCAGCCATACAAGGGAAAGCAACGGCATAAACGCAAAACCTTCGTCTTTCCGGTCATCCTTTCCCTTGCCGGGCACGTAGTCTGTGTGCCGCACGGCAGCAGCTATTGCGGACACATCGCTCTTGTCGGACGATGCGCTTTCAAAGCGGCCGTTCCCCTCGTCTGCCGCCTTTTCCAAAATATTCAGGTCAACCGTGTTTTCCGGATAATCCGGAGCATCCGAAAGCATTGCCAGAACGGATACCGGAGCGCCGTTTTTCCCGATATGCTGCGCGACCGCTGCGGGAAAATCATTGGGAAAACTGTCTGCCACAAAAAGAATGCTTCCCGCCGATTTTCCCTGTTCAAGCTGTTTTTGTGCAAGTGAAAGCGCCCGTTCAGGATCATCGCCCTGGACAGGAATCAGTTCCGGACTCAGCGCATCGGAGAATGTTTTCAGGACGGTAGCATCGGAAGTAAGCGGCATAACCAGGTGCGAACTGCCGCCGTACGCAATCAGCGCATTCCGTGCATCCTTCCGCAACGCAAGCAGGTCGGAGACTTTTTGCTTGGCGCGCTCAAGCCGGTTCGGCTGCAGATCCTGCCCTTTTTCCAATGAAGGCGTCACCTTCATCACGATGACCAGATCAGCCGTATTGGCCGCCTGCGGCGATGCTTCCGAAAAAAATGAAGGACCTGCCAGGGCCACTGTCCCTATCAGCCAGAAGACGGTCAATACATGAACGGGATGAACCTTCATTTTCCTGTTCCTGTTCACCAGCAACACCTCAAGCAAATGAGGATCAATGACATTCGCCCAGCGACGCTTTCCGTTCCGGTTAAACTGAAGAACCAGCAGAACGATAAGAAACGGAATCAGCAGAAAAAATGCTTCTGGCCGTAGAAAATGAAACAGGTCCCCGGATGAGAACCCGGCAAACAAAGGTAGAAAACACACCAGCAATACCGCTGCCGTGATAGACGGATTGAGGAAAAGCTTCCCGATATACGGCTTCAGGCATGCCGCCATCTGGCCCAGGAAGCTTAGCAGCAGAGCAAAAAATAACGGCCACACATACATTTCATGAACGGGTCTGTGTGCTACCGTGTCGACTTTGCGCGGCGTGATCTTATCGACCTGTTCATAAACCTTTGCCAGCGATTCCCGGTCCGAAGCCATAAAGAAATGTCCGCCGGTAACATCCGAAATGCCTTTCAGTGTTTTTTCGTCAAACTTATCCTCTCCGGCAGTCTCAGGATTTCCGAAGGCAATCGTATGTACCATAATGCCGGCATTATTCGCCAATTCGGCCGCCTTCGCCGGAGGCACAAGGCTCCCGGTATCATTGCCGTCCGTTAACAGGATGAGCACTTTTTCCTTCAGGGGACTTTCCTGGAAAGTATGGATCGCCGAACCCATAGCATCTCCCAGCATGGTTTTTATTCCCGCCATGCCCACTTGCGCCTCATCAAGCAATTGTTGGCAAACATCCAGATCCTCCGTGAATGGAGCCTGGAGAAACGAAGCGCTCCCGAAGAAAAGCAATCCCACACGGTCACCCTTGCGTTTGGAAAGAAATTCGCTGAGTACCGTTTTCATGGCATCCAGACGGCTGATCGCTTTTCCGTTTGCATCCTTCATGTCCGTGGTTGCCATGGAACCCGACAGGTCTATCGCCAACAAGAGGTCGCGAGCCGGTTTTTCCTCGACGACCGGTTCGCCGATCCATTGCGGCCTGGCTAATCCGATAATTAATCCGATCCAGACAAGGAAGAGGCAAAGCATATAAAAGAAGGAATTCCAACCGGACCATGCTACCGCCTGCCTTTGCTTTCCGGCGACCGTGCTCAGGCGGTTGAAAAAGGAAAACGGCACAGACAGCATACTTTCATCGTTGCGCCATATCGGCAAAAGCCACATGACCAGAAACGGTAACGGCAAAGCAAGAAAAACCCACGGATAAACAAACTGTATGGATTCAAGGTATTTCATGGTTTATCCCCTCCGGTATCATCGGCTGATTCCGTTTTGTTCTCAGTGCCGTGTTTACGGATCCATGTGCGAACGAACGCAGCTAATTCCACGTCCGCGGCAACTGCATCGTTTTTGTAAAGCTGCACGGTCAAGGCGAAAGCCGCCTTTTCAGGAACCGGGACACCGCCTGTTTCTTCCAGCCACTGTATCCAGTCCTTACCGATAAGCCCTGTCACTGACGTTCTCAGACCGGAAGCCAATGCAGCCCTGCGCAGCAATTCCGAATACTCCCGGACGGTAACACCGGGTCTGGCAGAAAGTCTTGCATATTCTGTAACAGCCGCCCTGCGGTAAGCATTGCTTTTCCAAATCAGATACCGCTTCCATGCTACCGCCAACAAAATAAAAAACAGAATGGTCAGGATAGGCCACCAGGCGGCAGCGGGAGGAAACCACGGCGCGGAGGAAGGAACCACGATATCGTGCAAACGGTCAAGACTGGTCGGATCAGTATTCATAATATTCTGCGTCCAATCAGTTCCCTCAGCTGTTCTCCGATTTCAAATGCTGTCGATAACGGGATCAACGGCATGTTGCGTTCTCGCGCCAGCTCCTTAAAGAATACCAAACGCCGGGCAAAATCATCTGCAAAGGCCTTGTGCACGAAACGCGAAGCCGTGTCCACTTCCAGGCGTTCATGCCCCGAACCGAACAGCGCATTGCCCACCTGCGGCAACTGTTCCTCAAGCGGATCGTAGATAAAAAGCGAGATCAAATCGTTGTGTTCCGCGATTTCTGTAACGGGACGGCTTATTCCGTCATCGGCGCCAAACCCGTCACTGATCATTGCCACCAGCCAGTCATGCGGCACCATACCCCTGACGCGGGCGATGACACGGTCAATCATGCTGCCGTTCGGCTTGATGTTACCGTCCGGTTTCAGCTTCCTGTTCATCTTTACGATCGTGTTCAAAATCTCAACAACACGGGAACGGCTGCGTTGCGGGCTTAACTCAATGATTTCACTGTCATTGAAAACGATCGCTCCGACACGATCCCCCGAATGGAAAACTTTCCATGCTGCCAACGCGGCGGCCTCTGCTGCCGCAACCGATTTCATTACACGCTTACTGCCGAAAAACATGGATGTCCGCTGGTCAACAATCAAAAAACAGGAACGGTCACGTTCCTCGGTATAGACGCGCACATGCGGCTGCAAGGTTCTTGCGGTAACATGCCAGTCGATCGTACGCACGTCATCCCCGGGAAGGTAACGGCGGATTTCCTCAAAATTCAGACCGCGCCCGCGAAGCAAGGACGCATGCCTTCCCGAAAGCAGTGAATTAATCGGCTGCTTCGGCAGAAAACTGAAGCCCTGCGTCTTGAATTCGAGCTTCGATAAGTCCGCAAGACTCGTATAAACACCGTTATGCGATTCCGTTTCCCGGAAACCGTCCTGTTTAAACGGAGGCTGTAAGGATATATCCATTGTCTTCTAGGTTTTGCATCAGTCGTTTCAACCGCAGCAAGCGGCAACAAAAACATTTCCGCTTTTATGCAATCGCAACCAACGAAAGTACTTCATCAATGACCGCATCCTTTGTGAT
This sequence comes from Opitutales bacterium, assembly GCA_031552815.1. GTDB lineage: Bacteria > Verrucomicrobiota > Verrucomicrobiia > Opitutales > JAVBMG01 > JAVBMG01. The sequence goes on along the minus strand of JAVBMG010000004.1, from coordinate 15,930 downwards.
GCCGTCCGCATGCGCCTGGTAACCCAAAATGATACGGTGCCGCAAGCAATCCTTTGCCATCGCCCGGATGTCATCCGGCAAGACATGATCGCGCCCCTGCAACCAGGCGTAGGCTCGGGAGGTACGGTCGAACGCCAAAGTGCAGCGCGGGCTTGCGCCCACATGGATCCACTGGGCAAGCTTTTCGCTGAAATCCTTCGGCCGTCGCGTGGCTGCCACAATAGCGACGATGTATTTCTGGATGGACTCAGACATGTTCACTTTCTGGATTTCGCGCCGGGCATCGAAAATCACGCTTTGAGGAAGCCGGTCCCGTTTCGCGCCGTCTTTTTGGACGGTAGCATCGGACTCTTTATCCTGCCCTGCCTCGTTGATGGCCTCGGTATCCTCCTTGCGCACAAGCAGCATGACTTTTTCCTCATCGGCATCGCTCGGATAATCCACCAACGTGTGCATCAGGAAACGGTCGCGCTGCGCCTCGGGAAGCGGATAAGTGCCTTCCTGCTCAATCGGGTTCTGCGTCGCCAACACCATGAACAGTTCCGGCATCCTGTGTGTTTTTCCGGCCACGGTGACCTGCCGCTCTTCCATAGCCTCAAGCAAGGCGGACTGGACTTTCGCGGGAGCACGGTTGATTTCATCCGCAAGGATCAGGTTGCCGAAAATCGGACCCGGCTGGAACTGGAAAGTTCCTTTCCCGTTGTCGCTGTAATAGACTTCCGAGCCGGTAACATCGGACGGAAGCAAATCGGGCGTGAACTGAATGCGGCTGAAATCCGCCTCGATATTTTTCGCCAGGCTCTTGATGGCCCGTGTTTTTGCCAAACCCGGAAGCCCTTCCAGAAGCAGGTTTCCGTTGGAAAGCAAAGCAATCAGGATTCGTTCGATAACCGATTCCTGGCCAATGATGCTCTCGCTCATTCTGGCCTTAAGTTCGAGGACTTGCTCGCGTGTATTCATGATGACAAAAAGATAAAGAGATTAATTAAAATAAAACTCACCTATTAAATATAGGTGAGTTTTACTTTTTACAATCTGTTTTCCTGTATTTACGGTCACAGGAAAACAGACGGTGAGTGCAATGCTGTTATTTTTTCGCTGCTGCTTCCTTTGCAGCTTCTTCTGCTTTTTCCATTTTCTCAAGCACTTGGTCAATGGAGAAGCTGGCCGGATGCTGTCTTGGCGGGAAGTCTTTATAGCTTGCCACATATTGAGCAACCTTGTCGACTGCCGGCAAAATCAAAAATGCACGGTCAATAAGCCATTTCTCATAATTGACTGAACCATCGACAGCATATTCAAACGGATCCGTCATCAGGTCTACGAGCATTGGACCACGTAAGGTCAACATCGGATTTCTCCAGATTTCCATACCCTTTGCGTACTGGATGGAGAAATTATACTTGAAACGGTCATCACGGGAAGCAACCAGGTGTCCGTCGTCATCGAAATAGAAGAATTCATGACGAGGAGAAGGCGTTTCGCCCTTGAGATACGGCACCATGTTATAACCGTCCAAGTGTACCTTGAAGTTTTTGTCTCCGGCCTGATAACCTTTCTTTACCTTTTCAACCAGATCCGTGTCACCGCCTGCTGCGGCAACCAGGGTCGGCAACCAGTCCTCAGCGGAAACGATACCGTTCAGCTCTGTTCCGGGCTTGATGACTCCGGGCCAACGGATCACGCAGGGCACACGCACAGCGCCTTCCCAGTTCGTGTCCTTTTCAGAACGGAACGGGGAGATACCGCCGTCCGGCCACATGTTTTTCATGGCGCCGTTGTCGGTCGTGTAAATGACGATCGTGTTTTCAGTCAGACCGTTGTCATCCAGATACTTGAGCAAATCGCCGACCATGCCGTCGTGTTCAACCATACCGTCAGCCTGCAAGCCAAGTCCGGTCTTTCCGGCTGACTCCGGTTTCAGGTGCGTCCACACATGCATACGGGTGGAATTAAACCAGACAAAGAACGGTTTATCCGCTGCTTTCTGGCGGCCGATAAAGTCCTTTGTGGCGGCAAGAAACTCTTCGTCCACCGTTTCCATGCGTTTCTTGGTCAGCGGTCCCGTATCCTCAATCTTACCGTCTGCGTAGGAATGCAATACGCCGCGCGGTCCGAATTTCTTCTTGAATTCAGGATCTTTCGGATAATCCGGGTTTTCCGGTTCTTCTTCCGCATTCAGGTGATAAAGATTGCCGAAGAATTCATCAAAACCGTGTGCGGTCGGCAAAAACCGGTCCTGGTCGCCCAAGTGGTTCTTTCCGAATTGCGCGGTAGCATAACCGAGCGGTTTCAGGAATTCAGCAATCGTCGGGTCTTCCTTCTGCAAGCCGACAGGCGATCCCGGTAAACCAACCTTGGTCAGTCCCGTTCTGTACGGGCATTGTCCCGTAATAAACGCGGCACGGCCGGCTGTACAGCTCTGCTGTCCGTAATACGTCGTAAAGACCGCACCTTCCTTGCCGATACGGTCAATGTTCGGCGTCCTGAATCCGAGCATTCCCTTGTTCCAGATGCTGAGATTCCAGAATCCGATGTCATCCCCGAAGATGACCACGATATTAGGCTTCTTTTTGGCCTCGGTTTGCGCGTGAACAGTCGTTGATACCGCCATGGTTCCCATGGCCAGCAACGATCCCGCCGCAACCCAACGGCCCAGTTTTTTCAGTTTATCTATATTCATATGTTTTCTGGGTTAAAACTATATTCATTTTTGGTTTTTGGTATTTTTCTCCAAAAGATAAGTCAAAGTCGCTTCCGCCAGCATGAAATCACGCAAACGGGTCAGTCCGCCCGAAGCCGCCAGGTGTTCCCGCAGGGCATGCGGTTCGGCGCCGATCGAATGCGCGGTCTGCACAATACGCTGCTCAATGGAAACATCGGAAACCTCAATGCCTTCGTTCTCGGCAATATCATGAAGGATCAACAAGGCGCGCGCGCGTTTTTCCGCGTCCGTCCAGGCCTCACTGCCCGGCTTGGCATCGGCTTCTTCCTCGGACAGTTCGCAGCTTACCAATGAATCGGCAATCGGAAAGGATACCTTTTCCAGCAGCCAGTCCGTGATCTGGTCGCGCTGTTTTTCGTCCTCTGTCTCGGTTATTTCCATATTTGAATAATCCGGAAGCTCGAATTGCGGGCGCAAGACAAACTCAGCAACACAACTGAACGCTTTTCCCCGTTCAAAATTGATTTCGACAACAGCCGTTCCTCCCGCTGTCCTCAGTTGCTTTTCGCGAAGCGCATCCCGTGTCAGGCGTGTAGCCGAACGTTTTCCGGCACTCGCACAGATTTCTTTATGGAAGCGATTCTCTATCACCGATCTCGGAATTTTTCCCGGACGGAACCCCGGCAGCGAAACATTCCTGTAAGGTAGATAAGCATCTTCATAGTCAGCCGAAACTTCGTTCCAGTCTGCTTCTATCCTTATTGTCTTTTTTTCGTCATCAATTTCAGAGACGGTAGCATTCATAATTGTATTACATTTTTACGGTAAAAACTGACTTTATGTCATAATTATCTAACAATATCTTGATTTTTGTCAATAATAACCTAGCGACGAGGTTCCATCAGGCCGCTCGGCCGGAGCCTGACGAATAGGTGTATAGCCAAGGTGACGGACAATGCGCTGCATCGGTTCATCAATATGTGCATAAAAACGTTTCCATCCGCTGCATAAATAGTTCAATCCCCGTTCGCCCGTCGGTGTCCTGAGAAAGCGGTTCTTCGGACATTCCCCGAAACAGGCAAAAAGATAGGTACATTTCCGGCAATACTCAGGTAAGGAACGTTCCTTGTTGGTTCCGAAAAATTCCTGGTTTTCGGCAAGCACCATGTCCACAAGCGGCGTATCCTTGATATTTCCGTTTTTGAATTCCGGATAAACAAAATGGTCGCAGGCGTACACGCTGCCGTCATGTTCGACAGCCAATCCCTTCCCGCACATCGGCCCGTGCGTGCATAGCGGCGAAATGCGGCCCATCCATGCCTCGACAGCCGCCTCGACATAATGCACATAGATGCGCCCCAGATCGTGCGCCATCAGCTCGTCGAAGACCTTGCACATGAATTTTCCGAAATCGTCAGGATCGACGCTCCAGTCCTCAACCACGGAATCAACCGTTCCCGGCCTTGCCGCGGACGTACCGATCATCGGCATTTCTTCAGGCGTCCAGTGCTGCGGGGCTGTTTTCCGGAATGACTTCGGCTCGACAATAGGAATAAACTGCATACGGACGGATCCTACTTCGTCGCGCAGGAAGCGGTAAACCTCCAGGGGGTGTTTTCCCGTTTCCCTGTTTACGCAGGTCAGCGTGGCAAACGGAACCCCGTGCTTCTTCAGCAGCTTCGCCGCCGCGAAGACCCGTTCAAAGGTACCGCGGTTGGCGGCATCGACACGGTAATGGTCATGCAGGTGTTTCGGTCCGTCAATGCTCAGGCCGACAAGAAAGTCGTTTTCCTTAAGAAACGCGCACCACTCGTCATTCAGCAAGGTACCGTTTGTCTGCAAATCGTTTTCGCAATGCTGGTGCGGAGGACAGTATTTTTTCTGTAATGCAATGACCTTCCGGAAAAAATCCACCCCGAGCAGTGTCGGTTCCCCGCCCTGCCATGAGAAAATGATTTCCGGTGAATTATGCCCTTCGATATGCTGTTTGATGACCTGCTCCAATACCTCATCGGTCATATGCCAACGGCTTGACGTCTGCAACAGATCCAGCTTATGCAGGTAAAAACAATAGCTGCAGTTAAGATTGCAGGCAGGACCGTGCGCTTTCACCATGATATGCCAGCGCACAACTGGTTTTCCGCGCCACACGCGCATCGGGGGAGCTAAGGGATCGGCGAATTTCATCCTCGGTCAAAAAAAGTTATCAAATTGGCCCTGGCGCTGCCGTACATGCCGACAACGGATGATTCATCAAGACAAAGATAAGGGAAGTCTCTCATTTTAGGTGTAGTTTCAGCAATTCATTTACATTATCAATACTTTTATCTGCCCAAACAACAGCTTACCTAGAATTATTGAGATCACTTTCCTGCTTTATGCAAGTGCCGTACTAAAAAATACGTTCCAATATTTCGCTTTAAACTGCCTCCGTTTCGTGTTTTAATCATGGACTTATGATTATAGCGAAATCAAAATTTTTTGTCCTGTCGGGACTGGCCATGATCGTATTGCTGTCCTTCGGTTGCGGAAAAGACGATAAACGGGAAATTCTCAATGTGTCGTACGATCCGACACGGGAATTTTATTCCGAATTCGACAAACTGTTTGTTTCCCACTGGAAAACCACCAAAGGCGAGGATATTTCCGTACAGCAATCGCACGGCGGCTCGGGAAAACAGGCAAGAGCCGTTATTGACGGACTTTCAGCCGATGTCGTAACCCTCGCCCTCGCCTACGATATCGACATGATCGCCGAAAAATCGAAATCGCTTCCGGAGAACTGGAGCAGCCGCCTGCCCCAGAATAGCTGCCCGTATACCTCAACCATCGTATTTCTGGTGCGCAAGGGAAATCCCAAGAACATCAAGGATTGGAATGATCTGGCCGGAAAGGATGTTTCCGTCATCTGCCCCAACCCGAAAACCTCCGGCGGCGCCCGCTGGAATTATCTGGCTGCCTGGGCCTGGGCGCAGAACGAGTACAAGGGTGACGAAGGTAAAATCATGGATTATATGAAAGCCTGGTGCGCCAATGTTCCCGTCTGGGATTCCGGTGCGCGCGGCTCCACCACGACCTTTGTCGAACGCAAGCTCGGCGATGTACTGCTTGCCTGGGAAAACGAGGCGCTCCTCATGATGGAAAAATCCGGTGAACAGGACGTGGAAATCGTCACTCCGCCCACCAGCATCCTGGCTGAACCGCCGGTAGCCTGGATAGACGGTAACATGGAGAAGAAAGGTACTGCCGACATTGCGAAGGCGTATCTTGAATACCTGTATACGCCCGAAGCCGCAAAAATCATTGCCAAATACCACTACCGTCCGACCAATACGCAGGGACTCAACGATGCCGATCTCGTGAAATTCAAAAAAATAAACCTCATCACGATCGATCAATTTTTCGGCGGATGGAAGAAAGCGCAGGATATCCACTTTTCGGAGGGCGGTTACTACGACAAAATAATGGAATCCAAGATGAAATAGTATTGTCGAACCCCCCGAATTCATGAAACTACTTTCGGTTTAATGCACGAAAGTAATAAAAACGATACCGGAAAGCCAAAACGTTTCCGAAAAAAAGCTATCCTGCCCGGATTTGGCATAAGCCTCGGGTTCACGATGGCGTATCTCGGCATAATCGTGCTTCTTCCCCTTTCAGCCGCATTCGTGAAGGCAGCCGGAATGAGTTTTCAGGATTTCTGCGAAACCGTATTTTCACCGCGCGTGCTTGCCGCCTATAAACTCTCGTTCAGCCTGTCCTTTTATGCCGCACTCACCAACTCCTTCTTCGGATTGCTGGTAGCCTGGGTGCTGACACGCTATACCTTTCCGGCAAAGCGCTTCATTGACGGTATCGTCGACTTGCCCTTTGCCCTGCCGACCGCGGTGGCCGGTATTGCGCTGACAGCCATCTATTCGCCGAACGGCTGGCTCGGCCAGGTCTTTTACAAACTCGGCATCCCCAGCGCCTATTCGCCTTTCGGCATCTATATCGCCCTGACCTTTATCGGCCTCCCCTTTGTCGTCAGGACGCTCCAGCCGATCATTGAGGATATTGACCCCGGTGTCGAGGAGGCCGCCGTCGTGCTCGGCGCAAACAGTTTCCAGCGTTTCATGCGGGTTATCCTGCCCGGCCTGATGCCCGCGCTGCTCACCGGGTTTTCGCTGGCATTTGCCCGTGGCTTGGGCGAATACGGTTCCGTCGTGTTTATCTCCGGTAACATGCCGATGAAAACCGAGATCGCCCCCCTCCTCATCATGACCCGCCTGGAAGAACACAATACCGAGGGCGCAACCGCCATTGCCTCCGTTCTGCTGGTCATCTCCTTCATTCTTCTCCTCATCACCAATTTATTGCAGCGTTGGACCTCCGTACGCGGCACCGAACAATAAGCATGCAGGCACCTATCAGACAGACATCCAAAAAAGGAAATGCCCGGTCGGCCCCGGCAAGCGCCTATGTGCTGGTTACCGTTGCGCTGCTGTACCTCGGCATCTTTATCTTTCTCCCCTTGCTCTGCATTTTCGCGGAGGCGTTCAAGGAAGGATGGAAGACTTATGTGGCGTCCTTTGTGAATCCTGACGCCCTGTCCGCCATCTGGTTGACCCTGTTCGTCACCGCCATCGTCGTCCCCGTCAATATGATCTTCGGCATCGCGGCCGCATGGGCCATCACCAAATATGAATTCCGCTTCAAAAGCGTCCTGCTTTCGCTGATCGACCTTCCGTTCGCCGTCTCTCCCGTCGTATCCGGATTGATTTACATTTTACTCTTCGGGGCCAGCGGCTGGTTCCAGCCGATTCTCCAGGCCACCGGTATCAACATTGTCTTTGCTACGCCCGGCATCGTGCTGGTCACCCTCTTTGTGACGTTTCCGCTGGTGGCCCGCGAACTCATCCCGCTCATGCAATCGCAGGGTTCGGACGAGGAACTGGCCGCCCTGACCCTCGGTGCATCCGGTTGGCAGATATTCTGGCGCGTCACCCTCCCCAATATCAAATGGGCCCTGTTTTACGGCGTGGTGCTGTGCAACGCGCGCGCTATGGGCGAGTTCGGAGCCGTCGCTGTCGTCTCCGGCAGCATCCGCGGACAGACGAATACCATGCCCCTCTATATTGAGATCCTTTACAACGAATACCATTCCTCGGCGGCGTTTGCGATTGCTTCCGCGCTCGCCCTGATCGCCCTGATTACCCTCATGGTAAAAGCCGTGATTGAATGGAAGCAGCATGACCGCCAAACTGTCAAATAAACCTCATGAGCGTTGAAGCGTACAACATAACAAAGACTTTCGGAAATTTCACGGCCCTGAATGATGTCAGCATCAAGGTGCCGCAAGGCAAGCTTGTCGCTCTGCTCGGCCCGTCCGGCTCAGGCAAGACCACCCTTCTTCGCATCATCGCCGGATTGGAATCGGTCGATCCGCATTGTAACGGAAAAGTATTTTTTCACGGTGAGGACGTGACGGATATCGCCCCCGGCAAACGCGGCGTGGGCATGGTTTTCCAGCAGTACGCCCTGTTCCGCCATATGAGCGTGTTCGAGAACGTCGCCTTCGGCCTGAAAGTACGGAAACACCGCCCATCCAGGACCGATATCCAGGACCGTGTCCGCGAACTCATGAAACTTGTACAGCTTGAGCACCTCGGCAATCGTTTCCCGAACCAGCTTTCCGGAGGCCAGCGCCAGCGTATCGCCCTCGCGCGCGCCTTGGCGGTCGATCCCCGGGTACTCCTGCTGGACGAACCGTTCGGCGCGCTCGACGCAAAGGTCCGAAAGGAATTGCGCCGCTGGCTGCGCGCCTTCCACGACTCCATCAACCTGACGACCATTTTTGTCACCCACGACCAGGAAGAAGCCCTCGAACTCGCGGATGAAGTTGTCATCATGAATCACGCGAAAGTCGAACAGGTAGGCACGCCCGAGGAAGTCTACAACAGTCCCTCCAGCCCGTTCGTCCTCGAATTCCTTGGCAATATCAACAATCTTTCGACCCAGTCGGTACTGCTGCTCTGCCCCGAACTGGAAACCCTGATGCCTTGCAGCGTATACGTACGCCCGCACGACATTGAGATTATTCCGGCCAAGGATGCGGCTTCCGCCCACGCAAAAATCCTGCACATCAACGCGGCCGGTTCATTCGTCCATGTGACCTTACAGGTCAACGCGACCCATGAATTGCTCTCCGCCGAGATCAGCCGGGAAACCCTTTGCGAGATTAACGGACACAATGGCAATCCGGTGAACCTGGAAATCCACAACCCGCGCGTATTTCCCGGCAAGATAAAGGCCTAAGTCTCTTTCATGTTACCGTCACAGGATGGAGCAATGGGTTGAGAACGCCATTGATCGGATGAGTATTTTCCTTTGCTTACTGTTGTCTCTTTTGCAATCAAATCAGATTATTTATTGAGCCACAGAGAACACAAGGAACACAAAGACGTTACTATTCTCACTTGGAGACAGAATAAACAGAATACATAATCGTACAGTATGAACATGATTTACTCACTCCGCTTTATTGGTAAATACGGTATCATCGCATTTATGTTATTTCGATAATCCTGTTCATTCTGTGAATTCTGTCTGGTTTCTTTGTCCTTTATGGTTAACAGGTGTTTTTCTTGACAACGTGAACAGAATGGACGGAATCTTAAGCCACAGAGAACACAAGGAACACAGAGATACCACTGTTATCACCTGAGACAGCATAAGCAGAATACACAACCTTGTAATATGAGCATAGTTCGCTACTCACTCCGTTTTTATTGGCAAATAGCTTAGCATTCATCGCATTTATACTTTTGTGTTCATTGTGTTCTCTGTGGCTTAATAACATTAACTTTTGTGATCAAACCAGAAGACGGAACATGCTACCGTCACTCCGGTAACAGCCAAGTTTTTCAAAAAACAAAACGGTATAAATGTGTGTCCGCCGGGGAACCACCCCCGGCGGACTTCCTCTATTCCCATCGCGGTGAACCATCGTTCCATGATTTCACTGCTTACTACTTTCCATTGCAGCAACCGCTGCAACAGGTAACGACCCAATGGTCACAAACACAGACAGATACTTGCAGATAGAAATTCAACATCGGTTCGCCGTATTCAGGATGCTCTTAAAGTGCATGCATCCGCATTTCAGATACTTTTCCGTTTTCCTGGTTCCCTCGTTAAACAGACGAAGGTTTTTCCAATCGATTCCAATCAGATACAGCTCGCCGTCATAACCCATTTCATAATTAAACGCGAACGATGCCCCATGGATGCTGCCCAATTTCGCAATCATTCTTTCTGTTCCGGCAATTTCGCTGTAACTACTGCCGCCGATCTCAATAATCAGCTTTTTAGCGTTTGACCAGAGTTTGCTTAGATCGTGGGAACGGTTATCCAGCTTTTTCCCGGAAACCTTGTTACCAAGAAAGATCAAATACTTCAGCGCGACCTGGATACTGCGCTTTCTTGCAGAAACAAACGGATGGATCATCATCTCGGTTATGGCTTCATTCCGGTTTTCCTCAATATCACGCCATAACCTGTCAGCAACACACTTGAACTCTTCCATATACGGAAAGCGGTTCTTGATTTCCCTGATCCATGACGCCGTCGCATCTGTTCCTTTAGGAACAAACAAAACGTCATTTATCGTAGGAAACGGGTTCTCCATGATGAGATACTCTGGAAATCACAACAATGACTGCGTGATTATTTCTGATATATGATTGGTTAAACAGACACTGACTCAATAACCCTGCGAGACAAAGCCACTGAATCCAAATTCACAAACAACGTACATAGGTGTAAGTTGCAAAAAAGTTGAATAATATTAATGTTTTTCTAGCCTACACAAATCACAGTAAATCTATCAATTTAATATATATTAAATAAATAATAACATTAGTGTAACACATCTAAATATTGGTAAGAAAAATAGCCTCCCGATTCAGAAATAAGGACTATACCTCAAAGTTCAAGTACTCACACGTTGCCTAGCCTTTTTTCCTTACCCTAAAAAGAATGATTGAAGCACTACACAGCATGCATTTTCCATTAATCCCATATCGAACAGGCTTAGAGGCTGCTTGCTGAGAACAGTTTATAAGTTACCGCCGACTGCGGCAAACAGTCGTTCCGGTTTTACTAGGGTTTATGGCTATTTACAGCTCCGTCACCCGGACGTTACGGAACTCAATAGCCTTGCCTTCGCTTTGCAAGGCGATCCGTCCCGAAGCATGCAATGATTTACTGCCCTTGTTTTGCAAGATACCGTTGATATAGACCGTGATGTTACCGTCCTTGCAGCTGATGCTTGCGTTATTCCATTCACCAACTGCTTTTTCCGAGGATCCCGCCTTTTTCTTGATGACAGGAAATGCCGGACGCTGTTCGCCCGGCTTGGTCACAAACTCCGCCAGATCGGAACCGGCCAGCAATACGAAATCCCCCGCGTCGCCCGCGTGCAACTGGCATTCCACCGCATTGGGCCAGACTTTTTTCTCATCCTGGACAAAAAGAAAAATACCGCTGTTCGTAGCCTCCTGGGGCCAGCGCCACTCCACATATAAATGGAAATTACTGTACGCCTGCTTCGTGTACATGTAGCCAAAGGGACTTCCGCTCACATGAATGACACCATCCTTTACAGTGAAAACCTCCTCGGCTTTTTTGCTGTCATTCTCCAGTACGAATCCCCAGCCGTCCAGATTGGAACCATTGAAGAGATCGACCGTTTGTGCCTGCACGGCAAACGGGGAAAGAACAGAAAAAAGCAAGGCATGAAGGAAACAGTTTACTTTCATAGGAATGATCGATGTTTGGTGTTTTGATTACAGTTAAACCGGCAATTGCCGACAGGAGTTTCATTCATTCCGCATCCATTGGCAACTTTCTTTTTCCCGCCGGAAAAGCTGCTTTGTATGCTCTGCGTCTTAAGATGCCGTTTCCTTTTCGGTTAAGTATTGTTTAAGCCGCAAAGGACGTAAAGAGCACAAAGAATGAATACCGTTATATCCTCAAAAGCATTTACCAATAAAAACGGAGTAAATCGCAATCATGCTCCATACTGCACGCTTATGTATTTCTGCGTATTCTGTCGCAGCGTGATAACAGTGGTATCCCTGTGTTCCTTGTGTTCTCTGTGGCTCAACTGTTAATTCTAAGTAGCTGGTCGAATGATATCGTGTACATTTGCTCTCCAATAGTTGATACTCGTTCTCAACTATTGCTTATCGATTGATAATTTATATTGCAGAAACAGCTCTCATAGCCACAATACAGCACTTCATCGTTTTATTCAGGCATTATTCATGAAAACTAACTCGGCAAGTAGTTGCGTATTTAGCTGTATCCTTATAGCAGGATTTGCATTCTTTTCATCGTCCGCTCTGAACGCGTGGACGATTTCAGTACTAAATTCACAAAACAACAGTGGCGGTAATGGTGTGCTTAACCGCCCCTTTACCGATTTTGAAAACTACATGCGGAACAATGGGTCTGACCTGGTGCAAAGTTCGCTGGCTGACTATAGCCTTGGCGACTCGGATGCGGTCATCGTCAACCTTTCCAACAAATACTCGGAAACCGAACTGTCCGTATTGAAGGCCCTCCTGCACAGCAATGTTAATGTGCTCGTTTTCGGCGAACACAACGGCTGGACAACCAGCAATGAACAACTGGCCGCACTCGTAGGCGGAACTTACGACAGCGAAGGCGAACATATGAACCAATCAGTCATTTCCCAGGCCTATCCCGCAATCACCCAAGGGCTGACGACCGTCCAGTTTAACGCATACAGCCGGATTATTCCTACCGGAATTTACGGACATTCGCTCGTCAGCGATGACGGCATGACCTTATGGGGCGATTATGACAACTTCCTGATTGTCATGGATGTCGACGCACTTTCAGGCAGTCTTTTTTTTCCTGATGAAGACGAGGAAACTCAACAATATATAACCGAACAAAACGATCTCTTTATGCGCAATGTAGCGAACTGGCTGAGCGGGATCACTCCTGTGCCCGAGCCGTCCTCCTACGCGATGCTGTTCGGATTAAGCATATTGGCCACCGTGGCGTCCCGCAGAAAAAGACGGTAAACTTATAGAAAATTTCGAAGGCCCGCATGTTAAGCGGGCTTTTTTATGCCCTTTTAGGAAAATATTGTTAAGCCACAGAGAACGCAAGGAGCACAGGATACCACTGTTATCACGCTACGACAGAATAAGCAGAATACATAATGGTGCAGCATGGAGCAGCATTGCTGTTTACTCCGCTTTTATTGGTAAATGCTTTTGAGGATATAACGGTATTCATTCTTTGTGCTCTTTGCGTCCTTTGCGGTTATTTTTGAATTGCGGGTACTTTTCAGGAAGGTGACTTTATGTTCTTTGTGGCTTAACCATTAGCCCTAAGCTAGCGTTGCTGCCTGAAATAATCTTCTGCCTCGCGAAATTCCTCCTCAGAGCTCTTTTCCCGCCAAAGTATTCCTTGAAAATAAGCTGCCTGGCTTCTGAGTGCGTCCCAAGGTAGAGGCTTGTTCCAGCGAAGCATCTTCATGATAGCAAAATCATCGGTTTTGCTTAGACGAATCAATACGACAGGAGATCGGGAGTATCTTGCCGCAGAGATGAATGCTTCCTCGACCTTGTCATAATACGAACGCTCTTCCGGAGTCATTTGTTCACGAATGTCCGGGTTTCTCCGATTCGCATAATCCCAATAGTAACGGAAAAGATTACCCGCCGCTTTTTGAGGCAAGCGTTCGACAAAGAGTAAATCTCCGAGTACTACAGGACTAAGCCTCTCGACACCACTGAGTACTGTCAGAACGCCTTCCGGTGTTTCAGGATTTTGTACCAACGCCGCCATTCCCTCTTCCAGGTATGATCGATCCTCAATACTCAGTTGCTGCTTGTCCCAATAGGGTGCAAACCGATTAAACAGGATGCCAATCGCTTCCCTCGGCAAACCCTCATTTTCGGCAAGCAATTCAAAATCACTGAGTGTTTCCGTACTGTTACTCATTTTAATCAGAATCGCTGCCGATGTCGTTCTGTTTCTGACTAATCCATCACTTTGGGGATCAAGCTGATATAAAAAAGAGGACATGAAGGGAGACAACGGAGTATAGGATCTGATATCCACTCCCAGCGAATGCAGGAGAAGCAGTGTGGTGTCCGAAACATCCTGCTCTTCCGGCTTCATTATCTTTTTGTGCGGGCTCCCGTCCAAGGGAAAATCATAGACACCCGCTTGCTGCATCACTGCCAACTTATCCCTGCCCAGGTAAGCAGCCAGCCTGGATTTTGTTTTTTCCGACAGACGCGATTGGGCGTCATAAGCATTGATTGATCCGGGATCATTCTCCAGTTTCTCTTCCCACCATTTCCATTCCTTCTTTTCGACCCATGCCTGATGCCTGTCCGGCATTTTCCTCGCCTGATCAAGCAATGGATAAGCAAATACGAGGCATAAGCAGATGAAGCCGGCAATAAACCGCCTTTTTCTGAAACAGACATAAGCAATTGTCGTAAGCATATAGCACGCACACGCCAACGGAACCATGAAAATAAACCTCAGATCCATTTTCGGTGCTGTCCCGCACATTACGTATACAGAGATAAAAGCGCTGGATGAAAGCGCAAAAAAAACCTTTCCCCGCAAGCCGGGCTTACACCGCGAAACAATAAAGAGAACAAATGCGACAACGGGAAATAATATCAAAAGTAGTTCCATTATCGTAAACAAATGAAGGGTTTCATACCATTCCGGTGATCATCGGCACGTATCTCCGGAAATACAGATCGATTACTCATGCTACCGTTTAATGCAAATTTTCGATTCAAGGCAACTCCATATTACTACACAACAATATTTTCCAGGTAACCGGATGCTTGTTGTCTGTCAGAGAAGTATTTTGCAGTTCAAAAATAGCCACAAAGAACGCATAGAACAGAAATAAGTCATTATATATCAGAATACGTGATTTATGATATGGAATACGATCGGTTTTCATTCCATTTGCATTGGGAAATCCTTCCGAGGACTCAACGATATTTATGCTTTCTGCGCTTTGCGTTCTCTGTGCTCTTTGTGGTTAAATAAAGAATTACTATAGGCGCTTGTATCAGTCGGCGGTCTAACCATGTTCGTTGCGATGGAGCCGTTTATAAGAACGTTCGCAAATCGCAGGCTTGCCTTAGGGACAGACGGATCAAGGGTTGGGGATTTTTCGTCTGACCGCTGCAAACGCTGTAAAACATATGGATTGCAATGATCCCGCTAGGTTAAGAAGCTGATACAATCCGCATCATACACGCTAGCTCAACCATCCGTTGGCACGGTTTTAGCTATGGTTGCCGCTATTCAAAAGAAATAATCATTATTCACCGCCGCGTTCCAGACTACGGCTGTTTACGCGCGGATTAAAACGATAACTTAATCGCAATAAACTCGTGTTATCATCTTTCATTATCGCCGGAAGAATTTCTGACATACGTTGAATTCTTGCATAATTGGCTTTCGATATCTTTCCATTCTCATCCAACTCGGTACGGACACGAAGAAAGTAATCCTGTTTGAGACCAGTTATTTCTTCTCTGCTTTCATCATTTATCTTACGTACATATCTCCATTCTAAAACTGACTTATAACCATTTTCCGGAGCAAAACGCCATTCGTCTGTATTTGCATTGAAAGCAACGATGCCGTCTCCTTCATTCGGAAAACTCAAGACAAACTGATAATCATAGTTTACATCTCCTCTGAAATAACCATTCCGTTGAAGATAAAAATCCGTCTTTTCTCCTTTCCCATGGGGACTAACCCAGTCACCTAATTCTAAGTCAAAGCCCATTTTTTCTTCTGATGCGTTAATGAAATAATCTTTCAGACGCATGGATACCAGTGATTCGGGATTCAATACTTTTCTCAGAACAATCGTTCGTTCCACGCTAACAGGTAATCCATAAGGAATGCCTGCCTTATTGGCTTCCGTGGGATAATCAATGCGTTCGAATGATTTACCGTAATAACCTTTCTTTTGCGCATCACCGGATACCGTGGTCATCGTTCTGACCAGAACAGAGAACTTCCCATCTTTTCCGGTATTTCCTTCCGTATTTTCACCTACCGATGTCTCCCACGCTTTAGCGCTCTTGATCGTCGTCATCACTACATGCGCTCCCTCAACCGGATGGCCTGCTTCATCCACCACCGAAATGGATACATTCACCGGATACAAATCCGTATTGCAATACGCCACT
>JAVBMG010000014.1:0-146224 GCA_031552815.1 Opitutales bacterium | reverse complement strand
GGAATGTGCTGCGTTTGACAAGCAGATGCATGCGGACGCGAAGGAAGCCGGGGGTGAGAAATACGCGCAGCTTTGCGAACTGGCTTACCGTCAGTCGATAGCCGCGCATAAGGTGGTAGCCAGTCCGAAAGGCGAAGTATTTTTCTTTTCTAAGGAAAACAATTCTAACGGTAGCATTGGTACGGTGGACATAACTTATCCGTCCGCACCACTGTTTATCGTATACAATACGGAACTGATGAAAGGGATGCTACGGTTTATCTTTGAATATTCCGAAAGCGGTCGTTGGGCCAAGCCGTTTGTGGCGCATGACGTCGGTACCTATCCCTTGGCGAACGGACAGACGTACGGCGGTGACATGCCTGTGGAAGAAACCGGAAATATGCTGATACTCATGGCTGCGATTGCGAAGCAGGAAGGTAACGCTGATTTTGCCAAGAAACATTGGGAAACCCTGACCATATGGGTAAACTACCTGAAAGAGCACGGACTCGATCCTGCGAACCAGCTTTGCACGGATGACTTCGCCGGGCATTTTGCCCGCAACGCGAATCTTTCCGCCAAAGCGATCATGGCAATCGCCTCCTATGGTGAATTGGCCGGAATGCTCGGAAAGAAAGAGATTCAGAAAGAATACAACGCGTTGGCAAAGGACTATGCCCAGAAGTGGATGAAGATGGCGGATGAAGGTGACCACTACGGATTGGTTTTTGAAACCAAAAATACCTGGAGCCAGAAGTATAACATTGTCTGGGATAAAATGTTTAAGACGAATATCTTCCCAAAATCAGTCATCGAAACCGAACTCAAGTATTATAAGGCAAAACAAAAGCCGTACGGATTGCCTCTGGATAATCGCGAACTTTACAGTAAGGCCGACTGGATTATCTGGACAGCTACAATGGCCGATAATCAGAAGGACTTTGAATTCTTTGTCGATCCGGTCTGGAAGTATGCCGATGAAACCACAAGCCGTGTACCGTTAAGTGACTGGTATTGGACGCATAACGGTAACATGCGCGGATTTAAGGCCCGCTCTGTTGTCGGTGGATTCTTTATCAAGATGCTAGATTATCAGTGGAATAAGAGGTGATTTTAAAGCACTTTATGTTACCGTCGTAATGCGACGGTGATGACAGGAAAAGCTCTTGGGAAATTCCAAGAGCTTTTTTGTTTATGTATATATGAAGCGAGAAATTGTGTAATAAGATAATGATCGTACAGATTATTGTGGTATAATTTTGCGCCACTTTTGAAGAAGAATGGTGTTTGTATGCGTATTCCACGTTGAAACACAACATTAGACCAGGCTGAGGCTTGCATTCTCTGCGGCTGGGTACTAGGTTTAGATTCCCTCATGCACTTCCGTAAATCCATAGTCATTTTAAGCATAAGCTGTTTTGGGCTTAATCTGTTTGCTGTGGATGAATTGCGTTTTCATAACGGGGATAAATTGCGAGGGGAACTTGTGGAAAGAAAGGAAGGAAAAATCACATTCAAGTCCAATTCGCTGGGAGTCATTACAGTGAGCGAAGAAAGTGCTACCGTGGAGCAGATTAATCTGGATCAATCGCCCGATTATACTGCCGTGGCTCAAAGTGTACAGGCGTCCATGACGCCCAAACCGGAGGAAAAAAAAGAAGCGCCAAAACCCGAGGAAAAACCACAGCCGGCAGTAGCGGAAAAACCACCGGAGCCGCCGCCTGTCCAGGTCGCCAATGTTGACAGGGAAAAAGGGGCAGCGGAATTGCCGCCACCGCCACCACCACCGCCACCGCCACCACCGCCGCCGACCATGATGGAAGACGTATGGACGTGGCTCAACTCATGGTCGAATAATTTAGCGCTCAGTTATGGATTGCGCAATGAAACGAATGCCACGTATAATGACTTCTCGTTTGCTTTGACAAACAGGAAGAAATCGGGAAAACACGACGTGGAAAGTAAGTTTGACTTTGCCTATTCAAATCAGAAACCGGACGGGCAGGACCGGCGGGCCACGACAAACTGGTTGTCTGAAAAGCTTACGTATAACTATTCACTTTCCGATCCCATATTCATCAGTTCCTGGTCAGAATACTTCCATGACGAACTTTGGGATGTGGATCACCGTTATCGGCAGAATTTAGGGATTGGTTGGAATATTATCAAAAAAGGCAGTGTGAATCTATGGATAAAACCGGGAGCAGCCTATCGGTATGAAGAGTTAAAAAACAAAGAAGCGACAAATGATATTCTTTGGAGTTTTGAGCAGAAGTTTGATATGATTCTCCTGGAGAACATGAAGTGGAAAGTCTTTGATCAGCTGAGATTTGAGCAGGGTTTTTATACAACCTATGATTCAAACGAGAAGGATTCCTGGTACTATAGCCTGAATGTACGTTTTGTTTTCAAGATAAATAGCTATCTGGATCTGAATTTTGGCTACGAGGAACAATATGACGAGCGCCGTAGTCCCGGTGAAAGAAGGGTCGATCGTTTGAAGACAGCCTTGGGGATCAGGTTCTGAAAAAGATCAGGAAAGAATCAGAACTCTGTCTGATTCATTTCGGATGCAGGCGTATCCGTTTTGTCACGGCTTACCACCTGAGCCGGAACACCGACAACCGTGGTGTGCGGTTCAACGTCCTGGAGCACCACACTGCCTGCTCCGATCTTTGCGCATTTACCGATTGTAACCCTGCCAAGTATTTTTGCGCCGGCGCCGATGAGTACACCCGATTCGATGCGCGGATGGCGTATACCGCATTGCTTTCCGGTTCCGCCAAGCGTGACCTCATGCAGAATCGATACATTATCTTCAATAATGGTCGTTTCTCCCGCGACGAAGCCGGTAGCATGGTCAAGTAACAACCCGCCGCCGATACGCGCAGCAGGGTGTATATCTACAGCAAAGACTTCGGAAATAAGGCTCTGGAAATAGAGTGCCAGGTCGGTACGGCCTTTTGTCCAGAGGTGATGGGCAACACGGTAACATGTGATTGCGTGAAAGCCCTTGTAATAAAGTATCGGGGTGATGTAGGTCAGACATGCCGGATCCCGGTCGAAATAGGCTTCTATGTCTGCGACGACCAGGGAGATCAGCACATCGCTGTTCCTGAAAGCATCCAGAAAGGACTCCAGTATGGCATCCTCTGCGGCTGCATGGTTTGTCAGCTTTCTGGTCAGACGATAGGCAATGGCCTCGGAGAAACTGCTTCGCGCAAGAATGGTTCGCGTGATCAAATCAGCCATGATCGGTTCATTGGCCACGATAGTCATGGCTTCCTTCCTGATAATGTCCCAAAGTTCTTTATTGTTCATTGCCGCAATGGATTAGCGAAAAGGAAATCACGGAAGAAAGTATGCTTGCAAGATAAATAAATAACCGGGCTTATTTATTCTCCTGCTTCTCTTCTTTCTTTTCAGGCATAAAAGAGGCGAATGCGGCGGCAGGGTAGTATCGTTTTTTGTCAGGATCATATTTCAGGTACGAAGTATGTTTCTGCATGGCCTTCATTACCGGATAGTGATACTTGTCAGAGGGGATGTGTGCGTATTCCACAAAGATAATCTCATCTATTTTTGCCCCAGACTGGGAGCGGATTACTTCGTCGACACGCATCTGTAGTAATACCGTTTCCACGGTAACCTTTTGGATTTTGATGCTGCCGTCCGTTTGTTCGACCGGTCGCATTTCCTGGCTTTGGCTGCTCCCGTATTTTGCCACGGTGGTCTTAAGTATCTCAGGCGAATTTCGCTGAAGCTTGATGACTTCACGGAGGATTTCGCCCCTGATATTATCATCTTTTTCCTGGGCGCGGGCGATGCTGAAACCAAACGAAAAAACCGTGCAGAGAATCAATGCGAGAAACCGATGAATAAAACGTGAGTTCATAACAATTCCTAATGATGTTTATATTGTGCGGGTGTTAAAGCATTTTTTATGCCATTTTTCCTGTGCGGAAACAGATGGCACGCCGCTTGCTAAGAAGTCGCTTTTCAGTAATAAAGCAAGCTGGCCGGCCATTTTTGAGGATAATTTCCCGGCGATAAAAATTACGGGAAAAATTCTGAAAATAAATGTTCGGACAAAACGGATAAATGCCTCGACATCAGGCTTGGGTAATCATTTAACGGGCTCATTCAAATTTAATTCAAAACGATAAACCCAATAAAATTATGACAAAAGAAAAAGATAAAGATGCTATCCTCTCAAACCCTGGCGAAGGCGATTTTTTTGAACAGACAGACGCTCAAGGCAACAAAGCACACTTTGTATTGGTTTGTGCCTTGAATGATGTTGAAGCCAACAGAAACTTCCAGAATAACGTACGTATCGTACAAGCCCAGAGAGATGAGTGCCGCAAACTGAACGAACGTATCCAGTCGGCATTCACTGCTTCCGAAAAAGAAGCGTTGGCAAAAGCACTGGGCACGGTTGAAACCAAGCTGAAGGAAAACCACGAGTTGATGAACAAAACCTATGGTTTTTCATTGATGCGCAACTATCAGATGGTGATTGAGCAAGCCCGTTTGCTTACGCAGATCAGCGACGAGGAACTGACAAAGGCAAAAGCGAGCGCTGACTTTAAGGCAGAGAATCTTGTGGATATTGCCGATGGTAAAAAGGCCATGCACATTGCCACGATCAAAGGTGTAGCCGAAAACCAGATCTTCCAACAAAACGTAAACCTGGTCCGTTATCAGCGCGAGCGTCTGCGTCAGCTCAATACCGCTCTCGGTCAAACACAGGAAGAAGCGGAAAAGGCGAAGATTCAGGAAGAGATGAAAAAGTCCGAGGAAACACTGATCAAAAACAATGACGAGATGGTAAAACGCTACGGTTACAGCCTGATGCGCGATTACATTCTCGAGATCGAAAAAGCAAAACTTTACGCAGCTATTACGGCCGAGGAATTTGAAAAAGTTAAGGAAGAGAAAGCCAAGGCCAAGAAATAAACGAATATCAATTTCGTATATGTTAAACGGTAGCATTTCCATGCTACCGTTTTTTTGAATACTTACTCTATGAACTTGTTCGGATCGGGAAGGTGAATCTTTCTTGTTCCGTTGTGAATACGCTCGAAGTATGGGTCTTGTTCCGTGACCTCATCGTCGTCTTTATCTTCCTCATCTTCCGCGTCGTCTGTGAAAACGGTATCATCGTCAATATGTTCGGCCAGGCTTTTCCAGGAGGCGTTGGTTTCTTCCGTTACGCTGTCATCTTCCTCAAAGGCAAGCGTCATGCGCAACGGGGTCGTGCTGAGAACCAGATCCGGGTTTTCGACGCGGCCTTTTTTAACAAAGGTGAACAGTGTCGGATAGCGTTCCTTTTCAAAATGGCCCAGCCAGTCGCGCATCCATCCCGGCGTCACATTGCTCCGTTTATTGAGCAATACGCAATCGGCAAAATGGGTTGCGGCTTCAAACCAGCGTTTAAGCCTTGTTTCGCGCATGGCAAGATCGCAGTCCATGACGAAGAGAATACGGTCGAGCGTATTCTGGCTTTGGGGTAGGATGGTTGCTGCTGTTTCCAGCTGATCCACCATGTCCTCGCGGCTGTTCAGTATCAGAAAAACATCAGCGTCGTGATGATCGGTTTCCAGTATTTCCTGAAACAATTCCTGTTCGTACCGAATGATGGTACTGTGGTGAAGCGCCGCTATTTTTTCATCAAAAGCATCCGGGGATTCCGCTTTGGCAAGAAAAATTTTTGCGTTGGAGATACGATCCGGGCTGTTTATCAGATCGAAAAGGATTTCTCTTCGTCCGCTGTTTTTTGTTCCGATAATGAGATACATGATGAAGACAATTAGAGATGAAAAATCAAAATAGCTTTATTTCAAACGGATACCTGAATAATGTTAACGAAGCTTGGATTTAAAGCAATCTGTTCTGGGCATGATTGCGCATAAGGTGGTCGACAAGTACCAGGGCAGCCATGGCCTCAATGATCGGTACTGCGCGTGGCAGGACGCACGGATCATGCCTTCCTCTCCCGATCAGTTCGGTTTCTCTGCCGCTGGTATCAACCGTTTTTTGCGGCTGCGAGATGGTGGCTGTGGGCTTGAATGCGACCCGGAAGAAAATCTCTTCCCCGGTCGTTATGCCTCCAAGCATACCGCCGGCCTTATTGGTTTGGGTCCGTATTTTCCCTTCCCGGATCTCGAATAAATCATTGTGTTCGCTGCCTTTCAGTTCACTTGCCTTGAATCCCAGACCGAATTCAATGCCTTTGCTTGCCGGAATGGAGAGCATCGCCTTGGACAGATCGGCATCAATCCGGTCAAAAACAGGTTCCCCCAGTCCACGCGGTACGTTGCGGATACGGCAGGCAATGACGCCCCCAAGCGAATCTCCGTGGGTCGCTGCGTTTTCGACGGCAGCAATCATTTTCTTTGCGGTAGCATGATCCGGACAGCGTATGGCGGTAGCTTCAACCGCTTCGAATGAGGGAAATTCCTGTGAGGGAGCCATGGAAATCGTATGGATGCTTTCCACATAGGCACGGATTTCCACGTGGGCCAGTGATGACAGTATTTTTTTTGCGATAACACCGGCAGCGACACGGCCGATGGTTTCCCGTGCGGATGAACGTCCGCCGCCTTCATGGTTCCGGATTCCGTATTTTTCCTGATAGGTGAAGTCTGCGTGGGACGGCCTGAACTTGGAGCGCATTTCATCATAGGCTGCAGGGCGGGCATCCGTGTTATCGACGATCATGGCTATGGGCGTTCCCAGGGTTTTTCCCTCGAAGACCCCGGAGAGGAACCGGACCCTGTCTGCTTCCTTGCGTGGCGTGGAGACACTGCTTTGCCCCGGGCGGCGGCGATCAAGCTCTGCCTGGATTTCGTTCTCGTCCAACGGTAGCATGGGAGGGCACCCGTCAACGACGACACCGATGCCTCCGCCGTGACTTTCCCCGAATGTGGTGATACTGAAAAGCTTGCCGAAAGAATTTCCCATAATGAAATAATTGTGTTCTCTCACTTCATAATTTCAATCTTAAGATTGAAATCCTTAGGGCATAGGTGTTTTTATAAGAGAATGAGAAATTTCTGCTCAGGGTTTGGTTTATTTTTTTTATTATGTGCATTACTGACAGCCGGATGCGGTAGCACAGACTCTTCATCGTCGGGAAATACGCCGACAAATTCAAAAATACGTGCTGCGTTGAGTGTGAACGGCCTTGATACGGACGAAGTCGCCGTCATTACTACAAGTAAGGGAACGATGATTATCGGTTTTTGGTCTGACACTGCTCCCAAAACAGTCGGTAATTTCAAGCGGCTTGCCAATTTCGGATTCTATGACGGGACTTCGTTCCACCGTATAGTCAAAGGCTTCATGATTCAGGGAGGCGATCCGTTTACCAAGGATGCTTCAAAGGAAGGCATGTGGGGAAAGGGAGATCCCGGATATAAAATCAAGGCAGAGTTTAACAACCGTCCGCATACGCGAGGGGTGGTTTCGATGGCTCGCGGCGAAGATCCGAACAGTGCGGGGTCGCAGTTCTTTATCTGTGACGGGAGTCCGCGGCAGCTCGACGGAAAATACACAGTCTTTGGGTATTTGATCCAAGGGGATGATGTATTGACAAAAATTGCGGATACACCTGTGACTTATGCAGGAAGGGAGAAAAGCAAACCGACGGAACGGGTTGACGTAAAAAGCATCCGGATTGTTCCGGTGTCTTCACTCTAAAATCCCGGGTCAGTTTATAAAAAAGACGGTAGCATTACGCTACCGTCTTTTTATTACGCTATTGGTTGCACATGTGTGTCGGTTGGTGGACCGACTGGAGCACTGTCTGCCACAGCCACCCGTTCGGATCAACGGTTTTCCCTCCGCTTATCATGGAAATGGGCACGTGGATCAGGCGGTTGCAATGGGAAGAAATGACAAGGTTTGTTTTTCCGGCCATGCCGGCATGCACCGCATTGTAGCCCAAACCAAGGCAATATTGGGAATCGACGGCGTTTGCTGCTGTGCTGCGGATCAGATAGCTTGGGTCGAAATATTTCACATTTATTTCCTCTTTCATCTCTGCGAAACGCTTATTCATCTGGTCGCGGAGCAGGATGCCGATGTCTCCCAGCTTCTTGTTGCCTGATTTGTCGAATTGGGCATTGTCGGTGAAAAGATTCTGTCCTGCACCTTCCGCAACAACAATGACGGCGTGGTCCTTTTGCTCCAGACGTTTTTTCAGGTGATAAAAGAAACCGTTTGGCCCGTCAAAATCAAAAGGCACTTCCGGGATCAGGCAGAAGTTGACATTGCTGTTTGCCAGTGATGCCGCCGCCGCAATCCATCCGGCATTTCGTCCCATAACCTTGACCAGTCCCACGCCGTTGCGGAATGCCTTTGCTTCCGAGTGGGCGGAAGTGATGACTTGGCTTGCCGTTTCGACAGCAGTCATGAATCCGAAGGAACGCTCGACATTGTTGATATCGTTGTCAATGGTTTTGGGAATGCCGATGACGGCAATTTTCAATCCCCGTTTCTCGACTTCCTTTGCGATATCGCTTGCACCGCGTTGCGTACCGTCACCGCCGATGGTGAAAAGAATATCGACCCCGTAATGAATCAGTGTCTGTACGATTTCCTCGGATGGTTGCGGTCCGCGGGAGGATTTCAGGATGGTACCGCCTTTCTCATGGATTTCGTCCGTGCTGTCCAGCGTGAGTTCTGCAGGTTGGTGGTAGTATTTTGCGACAAGCCCTTCGTATCCATAGCGGAAACCGAGAACACGCTTTACCTTATATTCTTCAAGGGCGCAAAAAGTGATAGCCCTGATAACGTCGTTCAGACCGGGGCAAATGCCTCCGCAGGTGACGATACCGACCGTGGTTTCCCTGGGGTTGAAGTAAAGTTTCTCTCTCGCGCCAGCCAGCTCAAAGCATTCGATGTCATTAATGGAATTGCATTCTGAAAGATGATTCGAACGTATATGCCGGGCAATGCCTTCGTCATTATAGAAGCGGGAGGCCCGCTCAATTAAGGGTGATGGGAATGTACATTCGCCAAGCGAATCAATGGAAATCATTTTCATGGTAGGATCACATGCTACCGTCGGTAAATGGTGTATCAATCGTAAAAACAAAAACCCCTTACCGGAATGTAAGGGGTTTTCTATGATGAAAGAAGTTTATTACATTTTAGGCGATTGCGGAACGAGTTTCCATTGTTGCAATGTGCTTTTCTTGTCTTTCTCCAGCGTGATGACTGAATTGCTGTCCTTGCTGTTTGCGGCAGTCAGGTACAAATCGGTTCCCGGGAGGCGGATCTTATATTTACCTTCGTCTGCGGCAATGAATTCCCATAATTGTGTTTTATCCTTTTTATTCAGCGGAAGCTGTTCAAGGGAATTGCCCTCCTTTGCCGGGTCATCGACGGGATGAAATGTTTTTCCCGTGAACAGGTTTTTCAAGGAGTAAGTATTGCCGTCGGTTTGTTCGAATTCCCATGTCATGCATTTCCATTCAATCGTTTTGTACATGACGATTTTATTCCCGGTCGAGTTACCGGCTTCATACGGACGGATGCTTAGGCCTGTTTCGACATTCACAATACCGTTGCTTCCTTTTATTTGGGCAAACAAAGGGATGGAGAAAAAGCAAAGAAGAAGACAGAAGATGAGTTTGCGTAGGGTAATCATGATGATTTTGTGGTTTTGTCAGACACGGAAAACTGGAAAAACTTGAATACCTGTTTATGTCATACAATTTTGCGGCCAAATGGCTTGAATACAATACTTTTCTATAGATGAATAAACCGGTTTAACGAACAGACAGTAGTTGCAAAGACAGATAGAAGGTGGCGGAGAGAGAGGGATTCGAACCCTCGGTACGGTATTACCCGTACAACGCCTTAGCAAGGCGCCGCTATCGGCCACTCAGCCATCTCTCCATGCCATTGAAGTGTTGCAGTAAAAAGATTCGGACAGGGTGGAGCAAGTCAAATTTTTTAATAAATCAGCTAAAATTGCAGGCATGTTATGTCCCCAGGTCGGACTTTTATTTTTTTGATGATTTTTCGGTTTGTAATAATTGGAGAAATTATACACCGTAGTATCAAATGAGTTTTTGTTAATAAAGCTCTATATACCTCTATTTCACAATACACATAACATGCATATTATTACGAATCCATTGTTTTGGGGTGTCCCGGTAGCTTCGGTATTGGCCCTCTTTTTTGCCTATTTCTTTTTTAGGCAAATGATGAAGGAAAGCGAAGGTACGGATACCATGAAAAGAATTGCATCTCACGTCCGTGTGGGTGCTATGTCCTATCTCAAGCAACAGTATAAGATAGTTGCCATCGTATTCATTATCCTTGCATTGCTGTTTACTTTTCTGGCAATGAAAGGTTTACAGAACGGCTGGGTTCCGTTTGCCTTCCTGACCGGTGGTTTCTTTTCCGGACTGGCAGGATTTTTCGGGATGAAAACGGCAACTTACGCTTCCGCACGTACTGCAAATGCTGCCAAAAATTCGCTGAATGCCGGTCTCCGGGTTGCGTTCCGCAGCGGTGCCGTGATGGGACTCGTTGTGGTTGGTCTCGGATTGCTGGACATTTCCCTCTGGGCGATCGTCCTGGATTGCTTCATCAAGGATGCTACCATCCAGCATAAGATGATCGTGATTACTACCACGATGCTGACATTCGGCATGGGAGCTTCCACGCAGGCGCTCTTTGCCCGTGTAGGCGGCGGTATTTATACTAAGGCTGCCGATGTCGGTGCTGACCTGGTTGGTAAGGTTGAAGCCGGTATTCCTGAGGATGACCCGCGTAATCCTGCTACGATCGCTGATAATGTCGGTGATAACGTGGGTGACGTTGCCGGTATGGGTGCTGACCTTTATGAATCCTATTGCGGTTCCATTCTTGCAACCGCTGCACTGGGTGCTGCCGCTTTCATGCATGAACCGACCGCTGATTTGCAGATCAAGGCCATTCTGGCTCCGATGTTAATTGCTGCGATCGGTATTGTTCTTTCAATTCTCGGTATCTTTGCAGTGAGTACGAAAGAGGGTGCAACCATGAAGATGTTGCTGAAATCGCTCGGTCGCGGTGTTAATCTGAGCTCCGCTTTTATCGTTGTGGGTACCTTTGGGGTTATGTATCTGCTTCAGATGCCAAACTGGATCGGTATCTCGCTGGCTGTTGTGGTCGGATTGATTTCCGGTATCATTATCGGCCAGTCCACGGAGTACTACACTTCCCACACATACAAACCGACGCAGGCGATTGCTGAAAGCTCTGCAACCGGTCCGGCTACTGTTATTATTTCCGGTATCGGAGTGGGTATGTTATCCACCTGTATTCCTGTTATTACCGTTGTTATCGGTATTGTTCTTTCTTATTCCTTTGCAGCCGGCTTATGCTTTGTTGACGGAATAACGATCAAGAACGTATTTTCTTCCGGTTATCTCAGCCAGGGTCTTTACGGCATCGGTATTGCGGCTGTCGGTATGCTTTCGACGCTCGGTATTACGCTTGCTACGGATGCCTACGGTCCGATTGCTGACAATGCCGGCGGCAATGCCGAAATGAGCCATCTCGGACCTGAAGTCCGTAAACGTACGGATGCTTTGGATGCGCTTGGCAATACCACGGCTGCAACCGGAAAAGGTTTCGCTATCGGTTCCGCTGCTTTGACAGCTTTGGCTTTGCTTGCTTCTTACATCGAAGAAGTGCGTATCGGTGTTATTCGTCTGATTGATGCTGATAACGGTATCGATTGGATTAACATCGGGAGTTTCAAACTCACGCGTGAACTCGTGGAAAAAGCTTCCATTACTGATTTCATGGCATGGTATGATGTCACATTGATGAATCCGCGTGTTCTTGCCGGTATGTTCATTGGTGCCATGATGTCCTTCTTGTTCTGCGGATTGACGATGAATGCTGTCGGCCGTGCTGCCCAAAGCATGGTGGTTGAAGTGCGTCGCCAGTTCAAGGAAATCGCCGGTATCATGGAAGGCAAAGCCGAACCGGACTATGCACGTTGCGTTGAAATTTCTACCAAGGGCGCGCAGAAGGAAATGATTATTCCTTCATTGATTGCCATTGTTATTCCGATCTTGACCGGATTGGTTATCGGTATTTCCGGTGTGATGGGATTACTTGTCGGCGGTCTTTCGACCGGTTTCGTATTGGCTGTATTCATGGCTAATGCCGGTGGTGCATGGGATAATGCAAAGAAATTCATCGAAGAAGGTAATCATGGCGGTAAAGGTTCCCATAACCATAAAGCTACCGTCGTAGGTGATACCGTCGGTGATCCGTTCAAGGACACCTCAGGTCCCAGCTTGAACATCCTGATTAAACTGATGAGCATGGTTGCCATCGTTATGGCGGGTGTTACGGCAAGTTTCAGTCTTTTCTGAGAAAATAAAAACCGTGCTGCCGTTTATTGGCGGTAGCATGAGACAGTGAAAAATTAAAAAATCCCCGCAGCATTGCGGGGATTTTTTATTTCAGGCAGGGCGTGTGTTAAACGTGAAGCTTGAAGATAACAGTCGTTAATCCAGGCAATGTGATTTCGATGCTGTCGTTGCGTCCGTCACATGGGATAGTTTCGCTTGATACGCCTCCCAGGTTGCCTTCTCCGCTCCCGCCGTATTCTCCGGCATTTGTATTGATAAGCTCTGTCCAGTAGCCGCCTTTCGGTACACCGATACGATATCTTTGGCGCATGACCGGGGTGAAGTTGGTGACAACCAGGTACATCTCGTCCGGAGTGTTTCCAAAACGCGCAAAACTCAGTACGGACTGTTGCCAGTCGCCTACATTGATCCATGTGAATGCATGCGAATCGTTTTCCCTCTCGGCGAGTCCGGGATTATTGCGGTAAAAATAATTCAGGTCTTTAACAACCGCTTGTATGCCCGAATGATCCTTGTATTGGAGCAGGAACCAGTCGAGTCCTGCGTCGTATTTCCATTCGCGGGATTGTCCGAATTCACCGCCCATGAACAGCGTTTTCTTACCCGGCCATGTCCACATGAAAGCATAGAGGGCTCGCAGGGTTTGTGCTTTTTCCTTGATGCTGCCGGCGGAGACCTTGTTCAGCATGGAACCTTTACCGTGAACCACTTCATCGTGCGAATAAACGAGCATGAAGTTTTCGGAGTACTGGTAAAGCATGCCGAAGGTGAGCGAGTTGTGGTAATGCTTGCGGAACAGGGAGTCCTGATTGATGTAGTGGATGGTATCATGCATCCAGCCCATGTTCCATTTCAGGTCGAATCCCAGTCCGAGTTCAGAAGTTGGCTTGGTTACGCCCGGCCAGGAGGTTGATTCCTCGGCAATCATGAGTGCGCCAGGGAAATACTCGTGGATAGTATCGTTCGTGTAACGCAGGAATTCCAGCGCACCGATATTCTCGTGGCCGCCGTAAGGGTTTGGTATCCATTCGCCGTCTTTGCGTCCGTAATCAAGATAAAGCATGGATGCTACCGCGTCTACGCGCAAGCCGTCGATGTGGTAGCGGTCGAGCCAGGCCAACGCGCTGCCTAGAAGAAAAGAACGCACCTCGCGGCGGTCATAATTGAAAATGAATGTACCCCATTCCTTGTGTTCACCCTGACGCGGATCGGCGTGTTCGTAAAGATGGGTGCCGTCAAATTCGGCCAAGGCAAACGCATCGCGCGGAAAGTGACCCGGAACCCAGTCCATGATGACACCGATACCGTTTTGATGGAGCGTATCCACGAGGTATTTAAAATCATGCGGGGAGCCGAAACGATGTGTCGGCGCAAAATAACCCGTTACCTGATAACCCCATGATCCTTCGAACGGGTGTTCCGCAACAGGGAGAAACTCGACGTGGGTGAATCCTTGCTCTTTGACATAGTTGGCAAGATCGTGGGCGATTTCACGGTAAGTGTACGGACGGTTCCCGTCCTCGGTATTGCGTTTCCACGAACCAAGATGCACCTCGTAAACCGAAACCGGTTTCTTTTGCCAGTCCGTGGAGTCGCGGTAATTGATCCAGCCGTTGTCATTCCATTGGTAATCATTATCCACATCGCAAACAATGGAGGAATTGTAAGGCGGCGCTTCAAAGGATGTTCCGTAAGGATCGGTTTTCAGTCGCATGGTATCATCGGAACAAAGAACCTCGTATTTGTATTTTGTTCCGGCCCGCATGCCGGGGATGAAAATTTCCCAGACTCCTGAATTGCCCAGTATGCGCATGGGATGGTAGCGTCCGTCCCAATTATTGAATTCGCTTACCACGGAAACGCGCTTTGCGCTCGGGGCCCATACGGCAAAGGAAACACCGACGACACCGTCGATTACGCGCGGACGTGCGCCCAGTTTTTTATACGCTTTATGCTCCGTGCCTTCGTTGAAAAGATACAGGTCCTGATCGCTTATTGTCGGTAAAAATGAATAAGGATCATAGAACTGTTTTATTTCGCCGTTGTGCCGTTCGATACGAAGACGATAGGGAAATACGTTTTTCTGTTCGCTGATAAAGCCTTCGAACAAATCCGTATTGTCGATGCGCGTCAGCTCGTAGCGTTTATCCGTGATGGCGTCGACGACCTCGCAATTGATGGCGTCATGCAGGTAAGCCCTGACGACCACGCCCTTGGTCTTGCCTTGCGTGAAGGGATGCATGCCGAGAAACCTGTGAGGCTGGGAATGATGCACGGACAGAAGCAGTTCCAGGTCGGAAGGTTCTTTTCGTTTTTGTATGGATTCGGATTTCACGGATTTTTGCTTGCGTGATGGTTTTTCCGGGGATTGAGGAATTGGTTTCATAAGTTTAAAAGCAGAGGTATAGTTTTTACGGAAATTGTAGGAGTTCATCCAAAAAGCGTCGAGCGCAAAGATAAACACGGGTTTTTCGGTAAAATACATGGGAAAATGCAGGAAATAACGGTAGCATCAGAGAAACGGGAAGAATTTCCTCAATTATTTCCCATAAGAATAGAGCGTGAATTTTTTGCAATACAGGCTATTGTGTTCTTTGTGGAAAATGAGAAAAAGCATATTCTCGCATTGGAGCAGTTGAACCATTTACCGGGAGCAGAAGTGGTCCATGAGGATTCAGCGAGGCTCGCGGCATCTTTTGACAGCCTGAAAATATCACGGTTGCCGGATGTGCTTTTCCGTATACGGGAGGCTTCTGCTGTCGGGGCTATTCTCAAGGTTGCGAATCAGTATGGTATTCCGGTAACCAGCCGTGGTGCAGGTTCCTCAACGACCGGTTCCGCCACACCGCTGAACGGGGGGTGGGTCCTGGATTTCTCGCCGCTGAACGGAGTGCGCATTGATGCGGTTGCCGGTATTGCATTTGCCCAGGCAGGCGTCACCATCGCGGCGTTGCAGGATGCTGCCGCAAAACAGCAGTGGTTTTATCCGCCCGATCCGTCTTCTTTGCGTTATGCAACCGTCGGCGGCAGCATTGCCACGAATGCCGGCGGATTGCGCGGTGCAAAATACGGCGTAACCCGCGATTATGTGCTTGGGTTGAAAGGTTTTTTTGCCAATGGCGAACCGTTTGCGTTCGGACGGGCTGTCCGGAAGTATTCTGCCGGGTTTAATATGCGCGACCTGATGATTGGTTCAGAGGGCTGTCTCGGTATTGTGACCGAGGCTATTTTACGCTTGGTTCCTTTGCCGGAAACACGATGGACATGCCTTGCCGTGTTTGCATCAGAGAACGCGGCCTTGGAGGCGGTGCAGGCCATTGTGAAGGCGCGTGTGCTTCCTTCCATCCTGGAATTCCTTGATTCGCAGACAGTTGCCTGTACGTTGAAAAAGCACGGATCGCTTCTGGGCATTTCCGATGCTACCGTTTCGTTATTATTGATTGAGCTGGACGGTTCATCGGATGCGATTGAATCAGAAAAGATCCGCTTGCAGGAAGTCATCAGGCAAAAGACGGTAGCATGGAAAGAAGCCGATACGGAATCAGAAAGCGAACGGCTTTGGGAAATCCGCCGAAACTGTTCGCAGGCGATGTTTCAGATGGGCGACACAAAACTGAATGAGGATGTGGTGGTGCCTATCCATACCCAACCGGAACTGATTGCGTTTACGCTCGATTTGAAAAGACGCTACGGATTGGCGACACCGACTTTCGGCCATGCTGCCGACGGAAATTTTCATGTGAACATCATGTACAATAAGGCGGACGCGGCTCAAAGCGCGCACGCAGAGAAGGCGGTGCTTGAACTCATGGAAAAGGCCGTTGCACTTGGCGGAGCGATCAGCGGCGAGCATGGTATCGGGTTGGCAAAGACTCCGTTCCTGTCCTTACAGTACAGCCAGGCGGAGATTGACTCCATGCAATCAGTCAAGCAGGCGCTCGATCCCAACGGCATATTGAATCCGGGAAAGATATTTACGCCGTTCAATGTCTGGGAACACAACCGTATCGTTGCCAGGTTGCCGTGGGATAAATAGTCGATGGCAGGAGAAAACAGAAATCAGAATGGAGAGGAAATACCGTCATTGAAAAGCAAAGAATAAATATAGGTAAGAGTGAAGGAGCCCCGGG
The DNA here is from genome assembly GCA_031552815.1 of Opitutales bacterium. GTDB lineage: Bacteria > Verrucomicrobiota > Verrucomicrobiia > Opitutales > JAVBMG01 > JAVBMG01. Next base: position 129,720 of record JAVBMG010000014.1, on the reverse strand, counting down.
CCATTTTCTCCCTTCATCGTCTCTTTTCTATCAACTGTATTCCTACTTCTTGGCTACAAAAAAACGCAAACGATGGTGTACGTCCTTGAGGGATAATGTCTCTGAGTATCCCGTTTTTTCGGCAATGGCTTTCAGTTGTTCGTGTTGGGCGATGCCGGTTTCACAGGCCAAAACACCGTTTGCATTCAGATGTTCGTATCCCTGTGTAAGGATGCTGTGTAAATCCTTCAATCCGTTTTCGTCGGAAACGAGTGCATTATAAGGTTCGAAATCCTTTACTTCCGGCTGGGCGGACGCGACTTCCTCCTGCGAAAGATAGGGAGGATTGCTGACAATCAGGTCAAAGCTACCGTCGATCTTTTCAAACCAGTTGGAATGGATAAACGCAATGCGTGTTGCCAACTGGTTTCGTTGCGCATTTTCCTCTGCGAGCGCCAAGGCATCCTGACTGATATCCACGGCGGTAGCATGGGCCTCCGGGAAAAAGGTCAGCAAGGCCAGTGCCAAGGCTCCCGTGCCCGTACCCAGATCCAATACTGTCTTGGGAGCGGTAACATGGGATGAGAGCCATTCTGCCAGTTCTTCCGTTTCCGGTCGCGGGATGAGCGCGCGTTTATCGCAGAGCAGATTGAGTCCGCAAAAATCCACATTCCCGAGGATGTACTGGAGCGGTTCGCGCATGGCTCGTCGTTTCACGAGCGGGCGGATTTTTGCCAGCATGTCCTCGCTGAGCGGTTCGTCGAAACGCAGGAACATTTGCAGCCGTTTGCAACCGAGTGCATGGGCGACGATCCATTCCGCGTCAATACGCGGATTGTCTATGCCGCTTTTCCGGAAATAGTCCGTGGTACGTTGGATAATCTCAAGGATGCTGAGCATAAAATGCAGACGGCAGCATGGATACTACCGCCTGTTGAAAGTTATTCCGTGATCCGTACGCTGATGCCTGCCTTTTGCATCTCAGCTTTTACTTGCGAAATCGTATAGGTACCGAAGTGGAAAACCGATGCGGCCAGAACCGCGTTGGCTTTCCCTTCCTTGACCACGTCGATCATGTGCTGGATGCTGCCTGCGCCGCCGGAAGCAATGACCGGAATGCGGACTGCTTCCGCGACTCTCCGCGTCATGGCAACATCGTAGCCTGATTTCATTCCGTCCTGGTCCATGCTCGTGAGCAGGATTTCTCCCGCGCCGAGTTGTTCGACATGTTTTGCCCAGTCAACGACATCCAGGCCTGTTTCCTTGCGTCCGCCGTGCGTGTAAACCATCCAGCGGTCTTCTCCGGGAACCTTTTTTGCGTCGATGGCAACGACGATGCATTGCGAACCGAAGTGCGAGGCGGATTTGAAAATGAGATCAGGATCAAGGATAGCTGATGTGTTCAGGCTGACTTTGTCCGCGCCCGCTGAAAGCATGTCGCGGATGTTTTGCACGGAACGCAATCCGCCGCCGACAGTGAGCGGCATAAAACATTCCGAAGCCGTACGTTCCACTACCTTGTGCATGATGTCGCGCTCCTCGTGGCTTGCCGTTATGTCGAGGAAAACCAGTTCGTCGGCTCCTTGCTGTTGGTAGGCCTTTGCAGATTCGACAGGGTCTCCCGCGTCAATCAGGTCAACAAATTTGACGCCTTTCACGACACGGCCGTTCTTCATATCAAGACAGGGAATAATTCGTACATTGAGCATGACGGTAGCATTATTATTAAGCCGCTTTTTGGCAAGGCAAAGAAAACAAAAGACGAATAAATCAGCGGATGAAGTGACAGTGTGAACCGTTTTTGTGGCAGATGGTTTTCATGTTGCCGCGCGCGTCTGGGTTTTTATTTGCGAAAAGAACTCAGGTAGGCTAAAACAATTCCCATAAATGAAATACGAAGATTTGATTTTTTCGCATTTGCTGAATCAACCTGTCTATGTTCCGGGGAAACCCATTGAAGCGGTTGCCCGCGAGTACGGTCTGGATGTAGGGAACGTTTACAAATTGGCCTCAAATGAAGGACCTTGGGGCTGTTCGCCGAAGGTAAAGGCTGCGTTGACGGAAATGCTGGATCACACAAACCTGTATCCGGATGGGTCCGCACATTTTCTCAGGGCAAAACTCGCCCGGTTCTGGAATCTTTCCCAGGACCAGTTCCTGATCGGGGCAGGATCAAATGAGATTCTGGAATTCATCGGGCACTTGTTCCTGGATGACGAAACGGAGGCGGTTTTCAGTGATTTCAGTTTTCCTGTTTATGGATTGGTGACGATGATGTTCGGCGCTAAGCCCGTGCCGGTTCCCATGAAAAATTACGCCAACGATTTTGATGCACTGTTGGCGGCGGTCACCGAGCGCACCCGTGTGGTTTTTGTTGCGAGCCCGAATAATCCTACCGGTCCGGCTAATTCGGCAAACGATATTCTGGCATTTGCGCGCGCTTTGCCGGAACATGTGGTGCTTGTCTTTGATGAGGCTTACGCCGAGTATCTGGATGAACAGCCGGACATGCGCGAGCTTGTCAGGGAAGGGCGGAAGGTGGTCTGTCTCCGTACTTTTTCCAAAATTTACGGCTTGGCCCAGTTGCGGGTCGGATATGCATACGCGTCAAAAGAATTCATCAGTTTTCTGCAACGCGTCCGCCAGCCATTCAACGTGAACGGATTCGGATTGCGTGCGGCCGAGGTGGCCCTGGAAGACCAGGACTTTGTGACGTTCTGCCGCGAATTTAATCGCAAGGAGCGTGCACGCCTGACGGTAGCATTGACGGGCATGGGGTTTTCGCCGATTCCCAGCGCGGCCAATTTCATTCTTTTTCCTGTCCGCGACGCTGAGGGATTGTTTTCCGAGCTGCAATCAAAGGGCGTCATCGTGCGTCCGACAAAACATGCCAGCGGACAGTATATGCGGGTTTCTGTCGGAAAGCCGGAGCAGAATGCAAAGTTTCTTGAACTGATGGAATTGCAGCGTGACCAGATCCGGTAAGTAGTCAGAAACATTAAACAAAATGAATATTCTAAGGGAAGTTTTACTTTCGGACTTATTCTGGTTCGTCGTCAGCCTGCTGGCGGTGACCGGAATCCACGGAACATTTACCGCCGGGATTCATGCGGTGGTGCGCTTGCATACGACCAGCGCCGATATTGTCCGTAAAGATCCGAGGATCAAGAAACTCGCAAAACATGCGGAACTCAATGTGCAGGCCATGCGCTTTGTGTCGGTGTGCTGTTCTATCGTGTCCGGATTTCTTTTTTACAATCTGGTATACAATCTCTTTTCCGGGTCTCATGCATTCCGGGGCATATGCCTGTTTGCGTTCATCCTCTTCATCTTTGTTTATTTTCTTTTGTGCGAAATGATGCCCCGTTCAATCTCGCTGAACGCCTCGGAGCGCTTTCTTCGTATGACGGTAACATGGATGTTGCTGATCCGTAACATCGTGTACCCGTTTGTGCTTTTGATCCGTTTCGTGTTCAGCCGTCTTCAACGCATATTCCGTTTACCGGATGTGGTGGTTCCGAAAATTCCCGATGCCGAGTTGCAACTGAAAGCGCTTGGCGTTGAACTGGATGATTTGCAGCCGATGACGCGCACCTTTCTGGAAAATGCGTTGCAATTGCAAAGTATCGATGTGCATGACGTACTGATTCCGCGCAACAAGGTTGTTTACTTTGACGAGGAAGACGCGGTTTCCGAGGTCCTGGAAAAAGCAAAGAGCTGCGGGCATACCCGTTTCCCTCTGTGCAAGGGCGATCTGGATCACTGCGTCGGGCTGATTCACATCAAGGATATTTTCCGTTATCGCGGGCCGATTGAAACGTTGCGCCTGGAAACCATCAAACGCCCGATCATCAGCATTGAATGGAATGTTACCGTGGACCGTGCGATCGAGCGTATGCTCCGCACGGAGATGCATATGGCGCTGGTGACCGATGAATTCGGCGGCAGCATGGGAGTCGTCACGCTGGAAAACCTGATTGAGGAACTCGTCGGCGATATACGTGACGAATTCGACAAGGAGGAAAGCAATATTGTCCAGCTTTCGGAAAATGTTTTCCTGATTTCAGGGCTTACACCCTTGCACGATGTCGAGGACGCATTGAACATCGAGATGTCCGATGACGAGGATGTATCTACCCTGTCCGGATTAATTACATCGGAGCTTGGCCGGATTCCCGCCAAGGATGAACGCATGCAGATCGGGCGGATGGAAATCCAGGTGCTTCAGGTCGATAAACGCCGTGTGATTTCCGTGAAAGTCCGTCTTCAGGAAGAAGAGGAAGAAGAACCCAGCGGGGAATGATGTTACCGCCGGGGAAAACCGTTACAGCGTCTTCACAAACCGTGTGAATGCTGCCGGATCTTTGTCTTTAAAAAAGGAAGTCCCGGCGACAAACGTATCCACGCCTGCCTGAGCGCAGGAGGCAATATTGTCGCGGGTGATGCCGCCGTCCACTTCAAGGCGAAACCGATAGCCGTGCTGTTTACGCCAGTCATGGATCTGCCTCATTTTCTCAATCGTGTGCTTCTGGAACGACTGTCCGCCGAAACCCGGTTGGACGGACATCACGAGTACGAGGTCAACATCGGGTAGAAAGGGCAATAGGGATGCTACCGGCGTTTTCGGGTTGAGAACGATACCGTTCTTGCAACCCAGTTCGCGGATCCGTTTGAGGGTTTCCGCTATCGGGTAATCCGGTTCCACATGGATGCTGATCAGGTCGCTTCCTGCCTTGGCAAAGGCTTCAATATACTTATGCGGGTTGTCCAGCATCAGGTGCGTATCAAAGAAAAGTTTTGTCCGTGGGCGGAGCGCGGCAAGTGTCTGCGGGCCGAAAGAAAGGTTCGGCACGAAATGCCCGTCCATGATGTCAAGGTGCACCCATTCAATACCCGAATCATCCATCAGGCGGATGCCTTCCGCCAGATTTCCGTGATCACCTGCCAGCAGGGAAGGCGCGAGAATCTTTGAATAACTTTCCATATGATGGCATCAGCATGGCAGAGTAATTATTTTTGGGAAGTATAAAGAAAACGATGAAAAAAGGAAAACGATGCTCTTCCCATGCTACCGTTCTCTTGCTGACAACCTCATTCTATTCAAAGGTCACGCGGACAAACCGCGGGCGGAAATAATTCGGATAGCTGTTTATATCCTGAAGGAATTTGAATGAATTCACGTTGTAGGAAATAATCAGTTCATTCGCGGATGAGAGCACGGGATGCGCCTTGGCGTTATAGACATAGAAATTCGGGGACACTTTAACCTCAGGACAATCCCAGACTTTAATGATTGGGCCAAAAGGGCCTTGCGGCTGTTTTGCCAGCCGCATCCCGATTTGTGCGCCAATCGTATCGATCTGGAAAATCAGGGCGTAGCGTCCGTCGGAAAGCTGAGTAAGGCTCAACTCATGCGAGGCTCTGTCCGTGACGGCGGCAGCGTGGTTTACATCGCTGTCCCATTCGCTTCCGTTCCAGAAACGCCATGCGGAGAACTGCGTAAATTCCTTGGGTAAAACGCGGGCGACAAGTACCTGTTTCTTTTCACCGTAGACACCGTAGATATAAACGTAGCCGTCAGGGTTTTTGGCTCCCGCTTTTTCGGTATTCATAAAAATGCCCGCACCGAACGGATTGGTCATTTTATCCGCCTTCTCTTTGAAGGAAAAAGGCAATTCTGTTTGGCGGTAACGGTTGAATGGCATTTTCTCGCCCTTGTCGACGGTCAGGATGCTGGTTCCGATTTGCTCAAACCCAAAAGCGCCTTTTCCCGTGTTTCGCATTTCATAGGCAAACAGACATAATTCGCCGAAGTTATCCGTATTCACGAAACCGTCTCCGAGCCAGAAATAACTTCCGTCCTTTGGTTTTTCCGGTAGGAAAACACTTTGCGTCTTATTACCCGGCTTGCGCCAGTAAAAAGTAATCTTATCGGGGTCGGGTGTTTTCCCTTCAAGCAAGGCCACCGTATTGTTTACCATCGTGCAACCCGGTTGCAGTTTACCGTCCTTTATTTCGCCGAGAAAACTGTCGCTGAATATAAAGAGAATGCGGTCTCTGGATCCGGCAGGCGTTTCTTTCCCCGAAGACAGGTTCATGGAGTAAACACCGTCCGCGGCCAGCCAGCCGGACGTGCGGGTGAGTACGGCGTTCCAGTCATCGGCCGGCGTTGCCGTGAACCGTATGGAATCAGCATTCAGATCAGTGGTTTCGGCGGTAGCATCACTGGGATTTCCCAGGCAGAAGCTTGATCCTAGCGAAATAAAAAAAACGATAAGCGAATAACAGAACGTTTTCATCTTGCCGGCGATTATAAACCTGAATGGCAACCCTTGTCGCTCAAAAAATCTTTCAATTGAAGTATAAGCTACGAATCGCAATTTCAACCCGGGCCTCTTGCTCTTCATTAAATTTTTTGTACCACCATTCAAAGGTATAATCTACACCAATTTGTACAGGAATGGCAATTAGGGCTCCGATCTCTGCACCTGTCAATGCTCCAGGGACAGCTCCAGCTCCTGCACTAGAAACTCCTCCAGTAAAACCTCCAATGACGGCGCCTCCTGCTGTGAATGCAGCAAAAATAGAAGGTCCGCTTATTTTTCTATAAAAATCAAAATTTGAGATCTTTCCTAAATTATACTCATAAACCGTAATTGCTCCAGATGTATATTCTACTCCGATAGCTACAGGCAAAAAATATTTATTAGCGCTTTTGATGAAATGACGGAAAAATAATATTCCGGTTTCAGCACCTCTTCCCGTTGCTTTAATTCCTTTAAGTGAGGCGAGTGCTAAACTTTGTGATGGGTCACTGAATGCTTCCCATGCTTCATATCCATCTTGAACTGTTGTGAAAGCTGCACCACTAATACCAAGTAGGAACGACATCCTGCGAGAAACCTTTCTAAATGGAGATTCTTTGATTTTAATTAGTGAAGTATCTGTATAACGATTGCTTTGATTATTATGAACTACTGTTTTTTTGTTTTATCTAAATCATTTATGCTTGGGTCTCTTGCTTGTCGGAAAGCATCTCTCAATTTTGGATTTTTTTCTAATTCTCTTCTAATTCTGGATGCATCTTTAGATACATATGTTGCATCAATATCTCCGATTTTAGGCAGATCAGGTTTCCCAAGTGTATGATCTGTTGTCGCGACTAGGCTTTCTAGGTTCTTATTTTCGGCAGCATTTATTCGGGAACGATTGTGGCATGATTCCCAAAAGATTGTTGAGCAGACGAATGGCGAATTAGAACTGCAACTTAAACTGACGCATTTCGAGGAAGTAATTCGCTGGGTTTTGAGCTGGGGGGGAACATGCTCAGGTTTTGAATCCACCCGAGTTGGGCAATCAAATAAAAAGTATAGTTACAATTATGTATCAAAGGCTTGCGGATTAAAAAAACAGCATGATTGGCTATGGCCGATTTTCAATTCTCTCTTCGATCGAAATGACGATAGTTTTAATGCTCGTCATTATCTCTTTGGCGCCCAATTTTTGGGTGGGTACTCGCAATGACTATTTCTTAACTTATAACAACATTGCCTTAAAGGGGAAAAGATTAAGTTACTGAACTACAATTTTTATTTTCTGCAAATCAGATTTAAAATAGATATACTCCTCATCAGATTCTTCATACTGGATATATTTTTCATTTACCTTCGAAAAATTATTAAAATCATATACTTTTTCATTAATAATAATTTGTTTCCCTTTCATTTTCGGGACAGCTATTATAAAAGCAGATTGGAGCGTATTATCCGTTTCAATTGAGAAATGGTTATTTTGTTTTTTTATTTGTACCCGGATTGTTTCATTTCCTGCCGGAACAATACAATTTACCCATTCCAGGTTCCCTAACTGAGGTTTGATGATAAAGGATTTCCAACCGGATTCCAAAGGCTTTATTCCTGCCACATATTGAGATAAAAGCGTTAAAGGTCCTCCTGCCCAACCATGATTGATGCTGCCACCGCCATGACCACCAATCTGCCAGTCTTCCCATAAAGTCGTAAGCTCATGATTTACCATGTATTGATAACGGTTTTTCATTCTTTCCAACCCACCTACTGCATCATTTTGGTGAAAATATGATTCCAGTATATACTTTTCCATATAGGGACTTGCATTGGCATATTCGTTCAGAAAATGCCGGATCGTTTCCCATTTTTCCACATTTGCAAAGCCGGCCAATACAGCCAATCCGTTTGCCCGGTCATCAGTATTTCCTTTATATAGAGGATCTCGGTATTCTCTCCCATTCCAAAAATGCCGGTTCACCGCTTCTTTTATAATTTTTCTTTTTTGAGCATATGCCAGCGCGTCCTCTTTGTGCCCAAGAAGATTTGCCATATTTTCTGCTGCTTCCAATGCCAGATAATACCACGCATTATCAATGACGGCAACGTCTACATGCGTACCCCAATCCTGCCAATCCCAGTCACCATTACGATGTATCACAAGTCCTTTTTCATCAAATCCCCATAAAGACAAATATTTTTTTACCGAAGGATAAACATATTCAATTGTTTCACGGTCACCGCTATATACATAATAATTCCAGAATCCATATTTACCGATACTAGCCAACATCTGCGCAGGTAGTTCCCTATCCCATGAACCTGCCGGAACAGGAGAATATAATACCCCGTTCTCTTTTTGCCAGTCAACCAGATTCCGGATTGCTTTTTTAATTGCCTGAACGCCATTCGCATCACAACTATAAAAAATCTCGCCTGAAACAATTACGGCATCTCCCCACCATTGCGACCGTTCCCGGTCCGGATCCTGTATAGCATCACGCATATTCAGATTCATCGTGTTGAGGGCTTTTTGCCACAAAACATTATAAAAATCATCATTGCATTCAAACTTTCCGATATGCTCCGTATTATATCTTGTTTCCCGATAACCCAATTCGATAATTGCCACATCAACAGGCATTGTATAGATTACATACTGTCCGTTTACATAATTATATGCCTCAAATTCTTGGATTCCGTCTTTCGTAATATATTCTGCCCTCACATTATATTCACTACCACCTTTATAATTATCCGTACGTATATCGATTAACTTTCCTTCTGTTGCTATTATCTTCATATAAGGCGTTATACTGATATTTCGGGGAAGCCTAGCCTTGATTATCTGCTTCTCTCCATCCGTCTGTTTCAATATTTCCTTATAACTGACAATTCCTGAATCATGCCAGTTCGGAATTGGGCGCTCATGCAATATATTCCATGGTTCACATGGATAGACTCCCTGTACACTTGCATTTTCCCAATGGATATCCGAAAAATCAGACGTTTCCCAGCCCTCCATATCATTTCTTGCATCAAAATGAATATTTGTTTCCGGTAGACGATAATTCGGATAAGGCTCACCCGATTTTCCATATGCCGGATGTATTTTGACTTTCCATGTTTCGTCCGTAGAAATATAGTTCCTACCTGACATAAGCTTTGCTAATAATCCCGGCTTGCCACTGTTCTTATGACAATAACCATCTTTTCCCCAATACCACATCAATATGGCAATCGTATTTTTACCTTTCGTAAGATACGGCCCTATATTTATATGATCCATATAGGTGTCATTTGGATTGGGACCACGTTTTAATCCTCCTTCAAAAACAACCGGTTCACCATTTATCCACAACCAGTATTTGGAATCAACAGCAATATAAAAATCCGCTTTTTCATTTTTTTTGCTTACATGAAAATCTTTACGGAAACAAATCCATTGGTTTTCCCCGAAAAGTTGTTCATCCACAGATATCCATTTTGTACCTTCCAGATCAATTGCTTTTACAAAACAAACCGGACAAAAACATAAAAAGATCAGGAACAAAGAAAAAGTACATATTTTATTCATCACATTCATAAAAGATTAAATAAGAAAACAAAAGCAATCGTCATGTCAATTAATGGGGGAATTGAAAATCGGCCATAGCCAATCATGCTGCTTTGAAGGTTAATAGCAGAGTTCTAACGTCCCGCCATTTTCAATGGCGGCGTGTCGCAGTTGATATTTTGTATATGCCTGCCCATTTAAGGTTATGCTTTTTATCGGGTCATTTATATTCTTTCTGTTCTTGGTCAGAATTTTGAATGTTTTCCCGTTTTCAAGATGGATCGTTACCTTGTCAAAAATCGGGGAAACAATTTCGTATTCCGGTGAACCGACAATCATCGGATAGAAACCCATTGAGCTGAATACATACCAGGCTCCCATGGTACCGTCGTCTTCGTCCATTTCAGGCATAAAGCCTTCAGGTCCGTTTTTGAAAGCCCTGCCGACATAAGGTTTCGGAAATTCGGCGTTACCGCCGTAGCGGTGGATCATGGTATCGTCGGTCAGGAGTCTGCGGACAATATCCTGTGTCTTCTCGGGAGCGCCGAAACGGTTGAAAAGAAAAGGCACATGGATGTCGGGTTCGTTACCCTGATTGTAGTGGGTTTCGGCAAAGAAGGTTTCCAGTTGCTTGCGGAGTGTTTCCTGGCTGCCGACGTACTCGATCATTTTGTCAATGTATTGGGGGGCTGCCCAACGATACTGCCAGCGGGTTCCCTGATACAAGCCATTACCACGCATCTGTCCGTAGGTGGAATCCACATTCATGAAATCTTTTTTCCAGGTTTCTTCAAAAAGCGTTTCGGATTTTTCCCGGATATTTTTGGCATCCTCTTCTTTTCCGACAATATCGGCGATCTGGGCAAGCGCCCAGAGGTCGTAACTGGATTCCAGTTTCTGGTCGGGTGATTTCATCGGAAGGCGTTCCGCTTCTTCCAGCATCCCGAAATAACCGTCTTTGAAATCAATGTCGGTGATGCCTTTGCGGTAAGCATCCAATAAAAGAATAACGGCGTGCTCGGTGCGGACGGTTGGCGTGGCTTCATTGCGCGTGGACCAGTCTTCCTTTCCTGTCTCGTAGAGTTTGATCAGCGAGCAGGAAATGTCCCGCATGATTTTGGGTTCGGTGAGAACAATCAACGGGAACTTTGTGCGGAAGGAATCCCAGAGTGACCATGAACTGTAGTAAGTGAATCCTTCTGCTACGTGGATTTTTCCGTCGGTACCGAGATATTTATTGTCGCAGGAAGTAACATTGGCCGGGCTGAGATAAACACGGTAAAGCGAGGTATAGAAAATGGTCTTCTCGTTTTCATCGCCTTCCACGGTGATCCGCGCGAGTTTTGCTTCCCATTGTTTTGCGGCTTCTGCGCGTATCGCGGCAGCGCTCTGTTTACCGGCGAGAACATTTTCTTCTTTGGCCGTGGCCTGGTCCACGGATGAAATGGCGATGCGGACTTCAACCGGTTTGCTCTTTCCCTGCGGGAAAACCAGTTGCGCTTTGTGGTCCTTATCTGATTCTACCGTGAAAGGCTGGCTTGTCTTTATATGGAAGAACAGCTTGTAACGGCCGTGGCCGCACACGTTGGCAGCGCGCACGAAACCTTCGATTTCCGTGTCGGAAATGAAGCTGTGGTTTTCCTCACGGAAATTTTCAAAGGCGGAGGAAAAATTGATGCTGAGAACAGACTTGTCTCCCTGGGTGAATGTATATTCTTCGACAGCGACATTGTTTGTTGCCGTGAGCCTGGCGGTAACACCGTTGTCAAAGCCGGTTTCGTAATATCCCGGAAACGCTTTCTCCGTGCTCTTCCTGATTTTTACTTCCTGGTCGAAAGGGGCGGGTTTGATAAGGAGGTTACCGCCTGCGCCGCTGCAGCCGACACCCGAAAGGCGGTTGATGGAAATACCGCGGATTTTTTCTGCGGAGTAGTCATAGCCCGGATGCTGTCTGGGTTCCGTGTCAGGACAGACGCGTACCATGCCGAAAGGAACGCCTGCGCCCGGATCGACCTGTCCGTTGTCGCCGGAAGTGCCGATAAAGAGGTTTACGTAGTCACTATTGTTTTTGGCTGTAAGCTTGGCGGAAATCGCAAGTAATAATGACAGGGAAAGTAAAAGTAAGGGTTTTCTGATCATAATAGGTTAAACCATGCGAACGGAATACGGTTGCAGGAGTAAAATACAGATGCCACGGATTTCAGATAGGGGCAAGCTATTTCCCCATACCTGTCTCCACGTTCCGCTCATCCGTCCGCGTTATTTCTTTTTGAATGCGTCGTCAAAGAGCGAACCGAAACTGTTCCCGAAATTCTGATTGCCGCGCGAAGGGTTGTTGGGCCGTTGGCCGCCTTGCGGGCGGTTCATGTTACCGCCTCTGCCCGGGCTTCCCATGCTGCCGCCGCGATTGTCGCCGACACTGCGGGCCGGTTTGTCCGCAACGGTTTTCATGGATAAGCCGATGCGTTTGCGCGCGACGTCAACTTCCGTGACGGTAACCATCACTTTCTGGTGTACCTTGACGACATCGGCGGGATTAGTGACAAAACTGTCGGAAAGCTGCGAGACGTGAACGAGTCCGTCCTGGTGGACACCGATATCCACAAAGGCGCCGAAGGCCGTCACATTCGTGACGATACCGGGAAGTTTCATGCCTTCTTTCAGGTCCGTGATTTCATGGACGCCGGCATCAAAGGAAAAACTTTCGAATTCCGCACGCGGGTCGCGTCCGGGTTTGGCAAGTTCCTGTAAGATGTCTTGCAGGGTGGGAAGACCAACGGTGTCCGTGAGATAACTCTCCGGTTTGATTTTCTTGCGGAGGGCGTCATTGGATAAAAGATCGGGAATCGTGCAGTTGAGGTCTTTTGCCATCTGTTCCACGATATGGTAACTTTCGGGGTGTACGCCTGATCCGTCGAGCGGGTGTTTCCCGTTGCGGATGCGCAGGAATCCGGCGCATTGTTCAAAGGCTTTCGGTCCGAGGCGCGGCACTTTTTTCAGATCGGAACGTGCGGCAAAGGCGCCGTTTTCATTGCGGTAGGCAACGATGTTTTCGGCGGTAGCTTTCGTGAGTCCGGAAACGTAGGAAAGCAGTTCCGCGCTGGCGGTGTTTAATTCCACGCCGACCTTGTTTACGCAGCTCGTGACGGTATCATCCAGCGAGGTTTTCAGCATACGTTGGTCCACGTCGTGCTGGTATTGGCCTACGCCGATGGATTTGGGATCGAGCTTTACCAGCTCGGCGAGCGGGTCCATAAGACGGCGTCCGATGGAAACCGCTCCACGGACGGTAACATCCTTGTCCGGGAATTCCTTGCGCGCTACTTCGGATGCGGAATAAATGGATGCGCCGCTTTCGTTAACCACGCAGACCGCAATGTCTGCCGGTAGCTTGAGTCCGCGGACAAAGGTTTCTGTTTCGCGGCTGGCGGTACCGTTGCCGATGGCAATGGCCTGAATCTTGAATTGCTTTATGAGCCCGCGGATAATGGTTTCCGCCTCGGTCTTTTGCATGTCCGAACCGGCAGTGATGTAAAGCACGGTGTCAAAAAGCAGCTTGCCTTGCGGATCAAGGACAACGGTTTTGCAGCCTGTGCGGAATCCCGGGTCGATGGCAAGCGTCCAGCGTTGTCCGAGCGGGGAGGCGAGCAGAAGTTCGCGGAGATTGTCCGCAAAAACCTTGATGGCTTCTGCATCGGCGCGCTTTTTTGATTCAAAACGGGCCTCGCCTTCGAGCGATGGGCTCAGCAGGCGTTTGAAAGAATCCTCTGCGGCAAGGGCGACTTGTTCGGCTCCGGCGCCTTTGCCTTGCATGAAGCGTGCCTTGAGTTTGACTTCGGCGCGGTCATCGGGAAGCGTGATGCGATAGAAGAGAAAACCTTCTTCTTCACCTCGCCGGATGGCGAGAATGCGGTGCGAGGGCGCAGTCTTCAGCGGCTCCTTCCAGTCAAAGTAATCCTTGAACTTGGCTCCTTCGGTTTCTTTTCCGTCCACGACTTTGGAGGAAAGGGTGCCTTCCTCCATGAATATTTTTCTGATTTCCGCCCGGGCTTCGGCATCTTCGGAAAACTGTTCGGCGAGGATGTCGCGCGCGCCTGCCAGGGCATCCTCAACGGATGCTACCGCCTTGTCCTTGTCCTCGGATTCGACAAGATATTTCTTTGCCTCTGCGGCCGGATCGGCCGACTGGTTTTCAAAGATGAATTGGGCGAGGGGTTCCAGTCCCTTTTCTTTTGCGATCGTTGCGCGGGTACGGCGCTTCGGACGGTAGGGAAGATAAATGTCTTCAAGGGTGGCAAGCGTTTCGGCTGTCGCAATGGCTTTTTTCAGATCGTCGGTCAGCAGGTTTCGTTCTTCCAGTGATTTGATGATGGCGTCGCGCCGTGTATCCAGTTCAGCCAGTTGTTCAAGGCGGTCCCGGATGGCGGTGATGGCGACTTCATCCAATGAGCCGGTAGCTTCCTTACGGTAACGTGAGATGAAGGGAACCGTTGCGCCTTCCTTCAGTAATTCTGCGGTCTTAAGGACTTGGGCAACGCCCAGTTTGAGTTCATTGGAAATTTTAAAAATGTGCTGTTCGTTCATGGATGTATCAATCGTGAATAGTGCTTTTTATTATCAAGCGGAAGCTTCGGATTCACGCAAATTTTTGTGCCGGAGGCAAGTTTTGATGTGATGGCTTAGACTATGAATCCCTGTTTTTGCTGCATTCTATTTGATTGCCTTATCTTTCGGAGGAAATGATGATTTTCCCATGAGAAATTTCTTGAGGAATCTTATCGGGAGCTTTGTGAGGAAAAGAATCGACAAGGCGTTGGGAACGGATGAGGACGACAATCAGGATGACGAAAACGAAGATTGGTCGGAATGGGAGGAATCCGAGACGGATTGGAAAAAAAACGAGAAACTGATAAGGAATTTTGACGAGGCGGCCGACCTGGATGAGGAACGATTGCGCTGGCTTGCCTTCGGTGCTATCCTGACAAACAGCCAGCATGACGCAACGCGTTCACTGGAAAGCATTTACCAGAAAGGGTTTCACCGCGGCAGCTTGAAGAAGCTATGGGGATGCCACGACGCAGATGCTGTCCGCAAAAAAATCACCCGCTTTCTGAATGAGGATACAGGTCGCATTGATGCCGTGTACAATGTCCTCAAGCTCCATAAAACGTATGAGGCTTTTGCGCATGCTTATCCGGAATTGGCTTCGGATGAGGAAAAAAAGGATACGTACAAATCCTTTTATGCCGTGCGTGCATCGATCATGGAAATAATCGAGGAGGAGTATGAGGAAGGGTATTTTGATGAAAAGACGTTTACGGATGTCGAAACACTTGCTGCGTGGAATTATGCACGCGCGGCAAATGTCGCAAGGCTTGGATTCAATGCCGGCTTTATTGATGAGGACGAGGCCTGGCAACACCTGAAAACGATATCGGAGCATGCAGAGAAACAGTACAAGGATTGGCACGAGTACGGAATCGCCTTTATCTTCGGACGGTTTCTTGCCTGGGATGAGGATGTGGAAACGTTTGTGACAGGCATCGTCGATGAACTGTGGGATTTCGACGAAAGCATCTGGGGTGACGTCGATATACAGGAAAGCTGACTATTTTGCTGTTTCCTTTTCGGCGAGGGCTGTGCTGCGTTTTTCGTGCAATGCCCTCAGGAGGTTTTCTGCCTGGGTGAGCAGTGCGGACAATTCCTGTTGGGAAAGCATGCTACCGCCGAAGCGGATCGCATCGCACTGTTTGAGTAGCGGTATCCAGGTTTCGGCGAATGAAGCGAGTTCCGGGGTAT
Organism: Opitutales bacterium; assembly: GCA_031552815.1. GTDB lineage: Bacteria > Verrucomicrobiota > Verrucomicrobiia > Opitutales > JAVBMG01 > JAVBMG01. The sequence goes on along the minus strand of JAVBMG010000014.1, from coordinate 114,081 downwards.
GGTCAAAAATCTTCTGTAATTCCGCAGTCGTGCAGGTTTCGGATTCCGGAGCGATTTCACGGGCAAGATAATTGCGTAACGCCGTGCTGATGGCATGCGCGGAAACGGACATCGCTTGTATAAGCAACTGTTGGGCCGTTGCCTGGAGAAGGTTCAGGGAGGTCTCGAAAGGAGTCAATGCTACCGCCGGTTTCTTTGCGCGGAGTTTCCGGATAATGAAACAAACAAGCAGTACGAAGAAAACACATCCCAGTCCAAGCGCAATCCATACCCAGAGCGGTGTTTCCGGGTTTAAATAAATATTATCTTCGATATCGTGCATAAATAAGTGCCGCTTTTATTTCCGTTTGCGCGTGCGTGTTTCAAAAAACTTACGGAGGATGTTTATGTACGGTTTTTCGGTGGAAAACTGAAGCGTGGCAATCCCCAGTTTCTGGAACTGGCGGCGGCGGTTTTCCATCCGTTTTATATTTTCCCGGGCGTAGGCGAGGCGAGCCTTTTGGCTCCTTGTGTTCAGGGCGATCTGTTCGCCTGTCTCGGCGTCCTCAAGCGTGATGTTGCCTATGTCGGGCAAAGTGCTTTCGCGCGGATCATGCACATGCATGCAGATCAGGTCATGATGCACTTTGGAGATGGAAAGCCATTTTTGGAAATGCTTCTCCTGTTCGGACGGTAGCATGAAATCGGAAAGAAGAAAGGTAATGGCCTGTCGTTTCTGCATCCGGTTGAAGTATTCGAGAGCGGCCGCGATATCCGTTCCTTTGCTTTTGGGTTTGAAGAACAAAAGATCGCGGATGATGCGCAGGATGTGCTGGCGTCCTTTTTTTGGCGGAACAAAATGTTCGATCTGATCGGTGAACAAAAGCAATCCCACTTTGTCGTTGTTACGGGTTGCGGAATAAGCGAGGACGCTGCTGATCTCGGCAATCAGTTCGCGCTTGGTTTTGGAGGAGGAACCAAACCAGCCGGACGCGCTGATGTCCACCAGCAGCATGAGCGTGAGTTCGCGTTCCTCGTGGAAAACCTTGATAAACGGACGATCCATCTTGGCGGTAACATTCCAGTCAATCGCGCGTACGTCGTCGCCGTGCTGGTATTCCCGTACCTCCGCAAAGTCGATTCCTTGTCCCTTGAAGGCGCTGTGGTATGCTCCCGCGAAAGCTCCGCCGGAAAGCCGGTTTGTCCGGATTTCAACCTGGCGGACTTTTTTGAGAATCTCTGAAATGGAAGTGTCCATGGGAAGGCGAAAACGGTCTATAGAGGAGAGTAAATAGTTCTGTCTGCAGGCGCAGCAGTATTTGCCGGAACGGACCGCGAAGCACGGATTATCTGATCTGAGAGCGAATAGGATTCTGCCTTGGGGAATTGCTTTGAAAGAAAGAATACATCCATCGCTGATTTATAAGAGCGAGTATACAGCTTCAAGTCTTCACACCTTTGTATGTTGGCAGACATTTCTGTTAACTTTTCTAAAAACGGTTATCTACAGCCTGTTGATATTTTCCTTACGGTACCGGAATGGTTGCGAGGATTTTGTCGATGAGTTGTTCACCGGTAATACCTTCTGCTTCCGCCTCGTAACTGAGGATGATGCGGTGACGCAAGACATCGTGGGCAATGGTCTTTATATCCTGCGGGGTGACGTAGGAGCGTTTTTGTAAAAATGCCCATGCGCGTGCTGCCTGTGTGAGGGCAAGCGTGGCTCGCGGTGAACCGCCGAACTGGATATAAGCGGACATTTCCAATTTGAACTGGGCAGGATAACGGGTCGCGAAAATCAGTTTTACGATGTAATCCTTTACTTTGTCGTCGATGTAAATGGCGTCCGTGAGTCTGCGCATTTCCAGAATGTTTTCCGGTGTGATGACGCCTTGGACATCGATGTTCGGATTGCTGTTTGCCATGCGGTCGAGAATCTGGCGTTCCTCCTCGATGCTCGGGTAACCGACTTTCAGTTTCAGCATGAAACGGTCCACCTGCGCCTCCGGCAACGGATAGGTTCCTTCCTGGTCGATCGGGTTTTCGGTCGCGAGCACAAGGAAGGGGGACGGTAGCTTGTAAGTGGTGTCGCCGATAGTGACCTGCTTTTCCTGCATGGCTTCGAGAAGCGCACTCTGTACTTTCGCCGGCGCACGGTTGATTTCGTCGGCGAGCACGATATTGGCAAATATCGGTCCTTTCTTTGTGGCAAAGTTACCTTCGCGGGGATTGTAAATGAGTGTTCCGACAATATCGGCCGGCAAGAGATCCGGCGTGAACTGAATGCGCTTGAAATCTGCTTGGACGGCTTGGGCAAGCGTGCGCACGGAAAGCGTCTTTGCCAGTCCGGGTACCCCTTCGAGCAGGACGTGTCCGTTTGCCAGCAATCCGACGAGCAGGCGGTCGACGAGATAATCCTGTCCGATAATCACTTGTTTGATGCTACCGCGCAACTGGTTGATTTTCCCGGCGTATGTTTCGATCTGCTGATTTAAATCATTCATGATAAGCAATTTTCCCTTTTATATCACGAAGGCTTAAGCGGAGACAAAATCTTTTTTTCGGAGAACAATTTGTCTTTTTGCATTGAGGCGGTAGCATAAAAGGAAACGGGTCTGGACAAAATTCAGGACGGCGGTGTAAAGTATTTTATATGTCTGAGGATAAGCAGAGCGGAGAAAGGGCCTGGCGGAAAGACGTGGAGCATCCGTCGTTGCCTGAAGTGCACAGAAGCATTGTTGTTCCGAGCAAGGCGTCGTTTCTGAAGAAATGGTTCGCGTTTGCGGGCCCCGGTTTTCTGGTCGCGGTCGGTTACATGGATCCGGGGAACTGGGCGACTGACCTGGCAGCCGGTTCTGCTTTCGGATACAAACTCTTGTTCGTGATTCTGGTTTCGAACCTGATGGCGATTTTTCTGCAGCATTTATGCATCAAGCTCGGAATTGCGACAGGTCGTGATTTGGCGCAGGCGTGTCGTGACCACTACCCTAAACCGATGGTATGGTTTCTGTGGGTGATCTGCGAATTGGCGATAGCGGCGTGCGACCTGGCGGAGGTGGTCGGGACGGCGATCGGGTTGGAGCTCTTGTTCGGCATTCCGTTGGTCTGGGGATGCATTATCACCAGCCTGGATGTGATGGTGATTTTATTCCTGCAACACAAGGGGTTCCGTTACGTGGAGATACTGGTTATTGTGCTGATTGCGACAATCGGCATCTGTTTCGGACTGGAACTGTTTTTCTCAAAACCGAGCCTGACGGGAGTGATGATGGGGCTGGTTCCGACAACGGAACTGTTTACCGATCCGAAAATGCTGTATATCAGTATCGGTATCCTTGGTGCTACCGTCATGCCGCATAACCTGTATTTGCATTCGTCGATCGTGCAGACACGCAAGTACGAGCTTACGCCTGAGGGCAAGCGTGAGGCAATCCGATTTGCGACGATTGATTCCACGTCCGCGTTATTCTTCGCGTTCTTCATCAATGCAGCCATTCTGGTGGTATCCGCCGCCGCGTTTTATAAGACGGGGCATCATGATGTCAGCGAAATCCAGGATGCCTACCAGATGCTGAGCCCTGTATTGGGTGTCGGTGTTGCAAGCGTATTATTTGCGTTGGCGCTTTTGGCTTCCGGCCAGAATTCGACACTGACTGGAACCTTGGCAGGCCAGATCGTGATGGAAGGCTTTATTAATTTCCGCATGCGTCCCTGGCTGCGGCGTTTGATTACCCGTCTGATTGCGATTATTCCGGCAGTAATCGTGATCGGGATTTTCGGGGAAGGGAAAACCACCGAATTGCTGGTTTGCAGCCAGGTGATCCTGAGCATGCAGTTAGGGTTTGCGGTTTGGCCGTTGATGCGTTTCACGGGAGAAAAGGCAAAGATGGGCGAATTTGCGAACACGGCATGGGTCAAGTTCGTCGGCTGGGCAATGACGGTGTTGATTATCGGATTAAATATGAAACTGCTCTATGACTTCGGTTATAGTTTATTAACTTCTTAAAACGGTAAGATCATGTACAAGCATATTTTGATACCCCTTGAACATAGCCTTGCGGATGATTCGATTCTCGAACATATAAAGCCGCTGGCACACATCGGAAACTCACATATTTTACTGATGCATGTGGCGGATGGTTGGGCTGCCCGTAATTACAAGCAGCTTGATTTGGCGGAAAGCGAGGAGATCAAGCGTGACCGGAAGTACCTGGAGGAATGCGCGGAGAAACTGCGTAAGGAAGGTTTCTACGTCGAGCATGTGCTTGCCTTGGGAGAACCCTCCAAGGAAATCATCAAGATGGCCAATTCGCGGAAAATTGATTTGATAGCCATGTCCACCCACGGACACGGATTAGTTAAAGACATTCTTTTGGGAAACACCGTGGACAAAGTGCGCCATGCGGTGGATATGCCGGTCTTGTTGCTGAAAACAAAAGATTACAAGCGCAAGAGGAAATAACGGTAAGTGATTTCAATGGTTGGTTGTCGTCGCAGAGTGCACAGAGACCGTTCTGTGTTTTTGCGTTCAGCAAATCATTCATATCCGCCGTTATAATTGCTTGAGCAATTCTTCGGCATGCCTGAGTGCGGAGGCTGATTTCCTGTCTCCGAGCATGCGGGCGAGTTCGGCGATACGGTGTCTTCTGTCATCATGGATGGTTTCGATGCTGACGGTAGCACGGTCGCTTTCCTGGTCCTTCTGAACAAGGAAGTGGGAATCGCCGAGAGCGGCAACCTGGGGAAGGTGCGTGACGCAGAAAACCTGATGGGTTTTGGCGAGGTTGGAAAGTAACTTGCCGACGACGGCTCCGATTTCTCCGCCGACATTTGCGTCCACTTCGTCAAATACGAGGACAGGCGTCTGGTCGACTTCAGCCAGGACGGTCTTGATGGCGAGCATGACGCGGGCCATTTCCCCGCTGGATGCAATCTTGTTTAGAGGCAGCATGGATTGCCCGCTGTTTGCGGAAAACAGGAATTCGCAGACGGAATTGCCGGTAGCATGGAGCTGAGGGGTGGGTTTGATTTCTATTACGAACTGTGCTTTCTTAAACCCGAGCTGGCTCAGTTTTTCCGCTACTTCCCTGGAAAGCACCCGGGCGCATTGATTGCGCTGTTCGGTGATGGCTGTTGCCTGTTTCCGCAAACGGGCTTCCATCTTTGCCGCTTCTTCTTTCAGTGTTTCGACTTTGCCCTCAACGTCGCCCTGTTTCTCCAGTTTGTTTCTGAGCTCGTCGCGTTTGTTCAGGATGAGCGGGACGGAGCTCCCGTATTTCCTCTTGAGCTCCATCCATTGATGCATGCGGCTCTGGATCTGCTCGGCTTGGGATCTGTCGAAATCGCTGGCTTCGGCGAGATCACGGTAGCATGTGGCAATGTCTTCGCTCTCGATGATCAGGCTTTCGATGCGCTGGGCGAGCGTTTCCGCATCGTTATCCAGCTTTGCCAGTTCGCGCGCGGCGCGGAGCGTCTGACGCATGATGGCTGCGGCGCTTTTGCCGTCACCCGTCAATGATTGCGAGATCTGACTGCTGTATTCGACAAATTCGCGGGCGTTATCGATGCGTTTGAAATCGCGTTCCAGTTCCTCGATGGACTCCTCACTGAGTTTGAGCGCTTCGATACTTTTTAGCTGGACTGAATAAAATTCGATTTCCTCGGGCGTGAGTTTTTCCGCGTGGATAAGTTCGTTGATCGTATTCAGGGTTTTATTCCACGCCTCAAAATCCTGACGGTAGGAGGACAGTTTCTCATCCAGCCTGGCAAACTGGTCGAGCATGCTGAGTTGGTTGCCGGCATGAAAGAGTTTCTGCGGTTCGCCCGGACCGTGGAAATCGATCCAGTACTCGCTGATTTGTTGCAGGTTGGAGAGCGTGGCGATTTCCCCGTTGATACGGAACTGGGGGAGTTTCTTTTCGCGGAAAATCGTGCGTGAAAGCAACAGTGCGTTTTCCTCGCAGGGAGGGAGACCGAGCGCTTCCAGTTGCTGATTGAGCGTATGCGTATCCTTGATGAATAACGATGCGCTTACCTGGCAGGAAGGCGCGCCCTGGCGGATAACGGTTTTTTCCGCCCGGTCACCGGCAAGCAGCGCAAGTGCGCCGAGCAGGATGCTTTTGCCTGCGCCTGTTTCTCCCGTGATGGTGGTGAAGCCTTCGTTGAACTCGAGCTTTACTTCATCAAGAAGAGCCAGATTTTGGATGTTGAGCAACTGCAACATAAGATGGAAAACACAAAGGATAGGAAACGGGATTCCGAAAGCAGTAAAAATCTGCGGCTATGGGCGTGTTTCCGTTGCGTGCCTGTGCATCAGTGAGACCGTCGAATCCCATTGCCGTGTTATATCTGTTTCGGGGATGCCTAGCGAAGAACACAGCGCTTTTGATTCCCCGTATGAGTGCCAGGAAAAGCTTTGCCAGGAAAAAGGTCTGGGTTTTGCCTTTATGTCTTGCGTTAGTTCCCGCCAATAGACGGAGGCGTTTTTATATTCTGGCAGGTTCGCATGTTCCTTGTCTTCAGCCATGAATCTGAGCAGTTGCCAGCCGGAAATGCCGACGGAGTCGAAGAAATCGGCGTCGAAGCGTAATTGCTGGTTTGTTTTCAGTTTGCTGATGGCCGATTGTACGCAGATGTCCCCGATGTTCAGGAATTGCACGCAGAAAACAAAGGAAAACAAGGTGATGACATTGGAGGAAAGCAACCAGTCCAGCGAACGTTTCCGGAGTATGTAGAGCATGAGAAGGATTAAGCTTGCCAGAACCAGTATAAGGAAAAGTCCGACCTGGAGACGTCGCGGGGTAAGGCAGAATTTATCGACATGCAGCCAGAGGCGGAAGGCGACTCCGGCAACGAGAATGATGTTTTGGATGGTCCAGCAGACGGCGAGCCGGATGAGCCATCTTGAGTTTTTCACCTCGTCGGAGTGGTTGAACATGAATGCCAACAAGACGCCGGCAAGCATAACGGTAAATAACAATGCGTAAAACCCTTCGTAGAGATAGGCTGTGGTGTTGATACCTGCCGGCGGTGCTCGCCGTATCCACAGGTAAACGGCATCAAGCGTGTTGGTGAGCAGGAAAACCAGATTTACCCCGGCAAGGACAAAAATGAACTGCTGCCTGAGCAAAGGCTTGTTTTGGCTGATGTCGAACGGCGATTTCAGCGTGCGTTGCGCAATCTGATTCCTGTAACAAAGCCAGGCAGGGATAAGAAAAACCACACCGAAGACAGCGATGCGTACCCAGAAAGCCATCCGCTCGGGGTCGGGCATCTGAACAGGACTCAAGAGTCCGGAAAACCAGGAAGCGATATCCTTTGTCCATTGGAAAAGGACGGCATTGCCGGCGGCAAGAAAAAGGAAGAACAGGACCGAAACGACAATGGTCGGTATTACGATACGTAACAAGCGGCCGAGATGGCGCGGTGGGTTCCTTGTGCTGCTTGAGAGGCTGATAAGACTTTGTAAGAACAACCTGATGGCCGTGAACGGAGAGCACAGTAATGCCATGGGGATACCCACGAGATTCCAGGACAGTGCGTTTGCCCGGTTGTTCCAGAAGAGAAGCGTGAATCCGATGAGTATGGCAAGGACATTTATACCATTCACATTAATCACGGTTGACAGGATCGTCGGTACCATGAAGAGCATGCCGGGAATAATACGGCCCCTGCATCGCGACACAAATAATCCCAGTGCTGCCATACAGGCAGTTACGATGGCAAAACCGAGCCTTGGGTATTGGATTTCGTAAAGGCAGAGATCCGCAACGGGAATCAACAGGAAGACTGCCAGCCACAGGCGCCAGGGTAAGCTTGTATTTTCAGCGGAAGAAGAATCAGGATGCATTGGGTTAAGGCGTTTAAGGATTGTTTGTCTGCACGGAAATCACTTTTACATCCATGCTACCGTCCCGGAGCTGGGCGGTGAGTGATTCGCCGATGGCAGTCTGGGCGACGGAACTGACGATGCTACCGTCCGTTTTTCGGAGATAGGAGAAACCGCGTGCCAGGGTCTTATTCAGATTCCCCGCCTGGAGCCTGCGTTCAAGCTGTTGAAGCCGTTCAAGCTGGGAAACCATCCGTGAGTAAATATTCTGTTCGAAACGGAAAGTGAGGTGTTCAATCTTGTGCCGTGAGCGTTCCAATGTTTGTTCCGGTGAAAGCTGTGCCAGGGCGAGATTGCACCGGTGGAGTTGTGCGGTTTTTCCGTTTATTTGCTGCAAACCGGCATGCCAGAGCCTCTGGGTGATTTCGTCAAGGTGCAGCATGGCGTTCTCCAGCAGTTTTTCCGGCGAGTGGACTTTGAGCGCCGAAATCAGCAGGAGGGCGTCATGGCGTTTTGCCTGGAATTGTTCGTTTGCCCAACGGATGAGGTTATGCCTGAGCTGCGTGATGCGTTCGATTTCCGCGAGATAGGCAGAGGTGATTTTTTCCGCTGCGGCAGTCGGCGTTTCAACACGTAAGTCGGCCGCAAAATCGCAGAGCGTGAAATCAGTCTGATGGCCTACGGCTGAAATAGTGGGAACCGGACAGTCCGCAACTGCTCTGACAAGCGCTTCCTCATTGAATGACCACAGGTCTTCCAGGCTACCGCCGCCGCGCCCGATGACGACAAGGTCGAGATTGAGTTTAGGGGCGATCCTGAGCATGGCAGTCAATTCGGAAACGGCCTGTTTTCCCTGGACGGATGCTGGGAGAAGGATGAACTCCCCGCGCCAGCCGCGCCGTTTGAGAACGCTGATAAAGTCGCGCAAGGCAGCGCCTTCGGAAGATGTGATAAAGCCGATACGCCGCGGTAGCATGGGAATGCTTTTCTTGCGTTCAGGCGCAAATAACCCTTCTTCCGTGAGACGGTTCTTGAGTTGCTCGAATTTTATTTGCAGTTCGCCGAACCCCTTGTCGAGAATGTGACGGATGATAATCTGATAAGTGCCTCTGGGGGCGTAAACGGATAATTCACCGAATGCGAATATCTGCCGTCCGTCGTTCAGGGGCGTTTCGATGCGTTCGGCATTACCCCGGAAAAGCACAGCGGATAGCTGCGACTGTTGATCCTTGAGCGTGAAATAACAGTGCCCGTTCGGTTGGCGGCGGAAGTTGGATATTTCTCCCGTAACCCAGATAGGTGAAAACTCGCTTCTGAAAAAGCTGTCTATCTTTTGGTTCAGTTCGGAAATGGTCCAGATATGTTCCTGATTCTCGCGCGGTAACATGATAAATCATGTTAAGACAGAATAGGGCCAATTCACAAGATTTCTGTTTCGGAAGCGATTTGGGTATTATTCAGTGATTTCCACAAGATTACCCTCCGGATCTTTTATTACGCTTTCGTAATACCCATCTCCTGTCACGCGTGGTTCGGAAGCAATCAAATACCCGTCAGCTTTCAGCATATCGGTTAATCGATCGACTGATTCCCGGTTTCCGGTTGAAAAGGCAAAATGGGTGATGCCGGTAAACGGTTGCTCGGTTTGATTTTCAGGAATATCTGTTTTATGCATCAGTTCCAGCCGGCAACCTGTCTCAAAGGTAATGAAGTAGGAACGGAACTGTTTTTTAGGATTAATATACATTGCTCCGGCGGTACCATGAAAATAACGCTCGTAAAAGGCCCTCATGTTTTCAAGGTCTTTGACCCATATCGCAATGTGTTCTATCCGCATAAGTTATATTAGATGCTATGAATGTTTCTCCGGGGCAAGATTTGATGTTACCGCGTAATGTATGCCGAGTTTAAAGCATGACAATACCGCCATTTTCAATGCAAATCCATAAGCAAAAGGGCTATGTATTCCTTTCTTCGGCAAATGTTATTTCCCTGTTGACGAGGGGAAGTACTGGGATAAAATAAGTCCGCGTTTTAAAGCGATTACCGCATGCAAGTAACATTATTAAAGTCAAAGATTCATCGAGCCATGGTTACGGACGCCAGTCTGCACTATGAGGGCAGTTTGTCCGTCGATGCCGAATTAATGGAGCGTGTGGGTATGCTCCCGTACGAAAAAATATTGGTTGGCAATATTTCATCAGGGGACCGCTTTGAAACCTATGCGATTCCCGCACCGGCAGGATCAAAGACTTTCTCGCTGAATGGTGCTACCGCCCGTCTCGGACAGGTGGGAGACCTTTTGGTTATCATGTCCTTTGCGCAGGTGGACGAGAAGGAGATCGCTTCATGGAAGCCGCAGATAATCGTGCTTTCCGAGAAAAACACAAAAGTAGTCAAAGGCATCTGAGCCTTGGCGGTAACATTATTTTTATTCCTTAACTCACTTATTTTTTACCATGAGCTACAAGTTATTCATTCCAGGACCTATCGAAGTTGCGCCGGAAACCTACGCGGCGATGACAACGCCTGTCTTCGGGCACCGCAGTAACGACTTCGTCGAGTTTTACGCTTCGTTGCAACCCCGTTTGCAGAAGCTTTTCTACACCAAGGATCCGGTGTACATCTCAACAAGCAGTTCCTGGGGAGTCATGGAAGGTGCCGTCCGTAATGTTTGCGGAAAAAAAGTGCTTAATTGCATGAACGGTGCGTTTTCGGACAAATGGTATGATGTCAGTCTCCGTTGCGGAAAAAAGGCTGACAAGCTTCAGGTGGAGTGGGGATGTGCAATCAAACCCGAGATGGTTCGCGAAAAGCTTGCCACGGGAGAATTTGATGCCATCACGCTGATCCACAATGAAACCTCTACCGGAACGATGAGCCCGTTAAAGGAAATCATGGATGTTGTCCGTGAATTTCCGGATGTGATTTCCATTGTTGACTGCGTATCTTCTTTCTCCGTTGTTCCGATTCTTAAGGACGAATGGGGTATCGACGTGCTTGTTACCGGTTGCCAGAAAGCATTGGCCTTGCCTCCGGGCATGTCGTTCGCTTCTGTTTCGGCACGCGCGCTTGAGCGTTCGAAGAGCATTCCCGACCGCGGTTACTATTTTGACTTTGTTGAGTTTCATGAAAACTGGCTCAAGCATATGACACCGAGCACTCCGTGCATTTCACTGATGTTTGGATTGCGCCAGATTCTTGACGTGATCGAAAAGGAAGGCATTGAAAACCGTTACGCTCGCCATGCGCGCCTGAATAAAATGGTCAGCGATTGGGCAACAAAGGAAGGTTTTGAATTGTTCCCTGAAAAAGGCTGTGAATCAAAGGCGCTGAGCTGTATCAAGAATACGCGTAATATTGACGTTGCCGCCATGAACAAAACGCTGAAGAGCCGTTACAAGGCGGTTATCGACGGCGGATACGGAAAAATCAAAGGAAAGACATTCCGTATTTCGAACATGGGTAATGAGACGGACAAGACGATCGGTGACTTGCTCGGTCAACTGAGCGAAATCATTAAGGAAATCGCATAAACATTTCCGTTCGGGAAATTTTTCCCGGACACTTTTTAACGAGATCGGATCGGCGAATAATGCTTTTGCTATGCAAAAGGGTTATTCGCCGTAAAGATTTTGGACGCAATGGGAAAAACAGCAGTACATGGCGATAGCGCCAGGGAGGCAAGAAAGCCGTTACCGGTCCGCAGGAAAAGAAAACTGGCTACGCGGGAATATTACCGCCTGGCCGTCGGTTCGTTTTTTTTCATGCAGGGTATTGTCTTTGGCAGTTGGGCAAGCCGTATCCCCGATATAAAAAATGCGTTGGGGCTGAGCGATGCCGGTTTGGGGGCGGTATTGTCAGCCTTGCCTGTCGGCCAGATGGTGGCGATGGGTCTGTCCGGTTATTTTGTGGGGCGTTTTGGCAGTAAGCGAATGCTGACCATCGGCATTCTCTTTTATCCGGCTATGCTGATAGCGGTCGGCGCAGCCTCCAATGTCTGGCATCTGGCGGCAGTGTTGTTTGCCTACGGTATTTTCGGTAACATGTGCAATATTTCCGTGAATACCCAGGCGATAGGGGTTGAGCGTCTGTACGGGCGCAGTATCATGGCTTCATTCCATGGGTTGTGGAGTCTCGGGGGATTCACGGGCGGTCTGATCGGAGCGTTGATGGTGGCGCGTGAAGTGCCGCCGGTAGACCATTTCATGTTCATTTATGTCGCCGCCTTTACTGTCCTGTTCTCAATGCGTTGGTATATGCTGCCGCGTGATTCCAGGAAGGGTGGTGCAAAAACACCTATTTTTGTGAAGCCGAGCAGGCATATCTTCACTTTAGGGGTTATTGCATTTGCCTGCATGATCTGTGAAGGAACCATGTTTGACTGGACAGGCGTTTATTTCGAGACGGTTGTAAAAGCACCGAACGATTTGAAGCAACTCGGTTACGTTGCCTTTATGTGCACGATGGCGGGCGGTCGTTTCGTCGCCGATTTTTTTGTGACGCATCTGGGCATAAAGCGGGTGCTGCAAATAAGCGGATGCTTAATGCTGACCGGATTATTGATTTCCGTGATCTTTCCAAATATCGTGATGGCGACAATAGGCTTTCTTCTTGTCGGCTTTGGAACTTCATCGGTGGTTCCCCTGGTTTACGGATTGGCGGGGAAATCGAAGGATATCCGGCCCGGGGTCGCTTTGGCCATGGTTTCCAGTATCGGATTCCTGGGATTTCTTCTCGGACCTTCCGTTATCGGGTTTATTGCCGAAGCATCCAGTCTGCGTTTGTCGTTCACGCTGATTGCTTTTCTCGGATTATGTACGGCTTTGCTTTCCGGCAAGGCAAAGGCGAACTGAGTTGCTTCTGTTGATGTCTTAACGGAGCTGGTATCATTTCAATTTATCAGGAGCTATTTTTCTATGGTATAAATCATCATTGTGTCTGCTTAAAGCGGATATGTCTTATCATGAAAACCATCGATGAGTATTATATTTACGGATAAAAAAGTAAAATTCCGTTTCGCCACTATGGTGATTATGTAAAAGGCTTGCTATTTTCTGTTGAGTCTTCAATTTGCAAAACTTGCCAAATTAATTTTTAGAGTAAAAAGCAATCAGATGAAGTCCTTGATTATAGCTGAAAAACCGAGCGTTGCGCGTGATCTGGCCAATGTTCTGGGAAAAGTTCCGAAAAAAGGGGAATTTTATGAGAATGACCGTTATGTCATTTCATCTGCGGTGGGACATTTGGTGGAGCTCTATATGCCGGAGGACTATGACAAGAAATTGAAAGCCTGGTCCCCGAAGACATTGCCGATCATACCGGAACAGTTTGGCGTAAAACCTATTGAGAAAACAAAGAAGAAGTTCGATGAGCTGAAAAAGTTGCTTAAGCGGAAGGACATTGACGAAGTTATCAATGCCTGTGACGCCGGGCGCGAAGGCGAACTCATCTTCACCTATATTTATGAGCTGACAGGGAGCAAGTTGCCGCGCAAACGGCTTTGGATGACATCCATGACTCCCGATGCGATCCGCGAGGCATTCGGACACCTGCGCGAGCAGAGTATCATGAAACCGTTGCAGGATGCCGCCCGTTGCCGTTCGGAATCGGACTGGCTGGTCGGTATTAACGGGACGCGTATTTTTACCACCCGGATGTTCGGTATGCGCGGTGGAGGAAAAGTGGCATCGGTCGGTCGTGTTCAGACCCCGACGCTTGCCATGATTGTCGAGCGCGAAAAAGCCATCCGTGATTTTGTCAGCCGCCCGTACTGGAAACTGTCTGTGGAATTTTCCGTGAAAAACGGCGACTATGTCGGTGTCTACCAAAGGCCTGATTTCAGTAAAAAAGACAAGGAAGATACTCAGGACCGGGCTGACCGTATCTGGGACAAAGCAGTTGCCGATCAGGTTGCCGAAAGTATTAGCCAGGGAGAAAAGGCTGATGTCAGCGACGAAAGCAAGCGCACAAAACAGAACTGTCCTCTCTTGTATGATTTAACTTCGCTCCAGCGCGAGGCCAACCAGCGCTACGGGTTCCCTGCGACGATGACGCTTAGCGTTGCCCAGTCCCTTTATGAAAAGCACAAGGTGATCACCTATCCGAGAACCGATTCGCGTGCGCTGCCTGAGGACTATCTCGGCGTGTGCCGCGAGACACTGGGAGCGCTCGGAGGAGAGAACCGCGCTTTTGCAGCCCATGTTTTGAAAAACGATTGGGTCAAACCGAACAAGCGTATTTTTGATAACAAGAAAATAAGCGATCACTTTGCGATCATTCCGACAAAACTATCTGCCGATAAACTCGATGATAAGGAACAGCGGATCTACGACCTGATTGCGAAACGGTTCGTAGCCATATTTTATCCTGCTGCGGAATTTGATGTTACCGTGCGTACCTCGAAAATCCGCGAGCATGAATTTAAGACGGAAGGCAAGGTGCTCGTTGTTCCTGGCTATCTGGCTGTTTACGGCAAAGAAGAAACGGAAACCATGTTGCCGTTGCTTAGCCCGTCCGATGAAAACAAGGCTGGCGTGAAGGAAGTGTATCTGGAAGAACTGAAAACCAATCCGCCTCCGCGCTACACGGAAGCCACATTGCTTGCCGCCATGGAAGGTGCTGGAAAACTCGTCGAGGATGAGGAGCTTGCGCTTGCCATGAAAGAAAAGGGCTTGGGCACACCTGCGACCCGTGCCCAGACCATTGAGAATCTCCTCCACATGCAATATATCGAACGCGACAACAAGGAGTTGCGTCCGTTCCCGAAAGCAGAACAGCTTATCGATTATCTTCAGGCGATCGGCGTTGCCGTGTTGACCAGCCCGAGTCTGACTGGCGAATGGGAATACAAGCTGCGCCAGATTGAGGAAGGTAAATTGAGCCGGGATGCGTTTATGCAGGAAATTGCCGGATTGACGACCGTTGTGGTGAAGCAGGCAAGTGATTTCCAGGAAAACATGGAAGAAGCCACACCGACCGATCTTATTTCGCCGGTGAACGGCGAAGCGCTTGTCGAGACCTTGCGGACTTATCAGACGAAAGACGGTAGCTTCAAGGTGTACAAAAACATCGGTAACCGGATCATGGAGAAGGAGGAAGTCCGTGAGCTTATTGCAAACCGCCGTATCGGCCCGCTTACCGGATTCCGTTCGAAACTGGGCAAGCCGTATAATGCAAGTCTGGTGCTCGACGAGGAAAACAAGGTGAAGTTTGAATTTGAAAAGCGCGAGACCGACGGAGGCCAAACGGTTGACGACGGTAGCATGCGCGAGCTTATCGGACGTTACAAGGACGAGGCTGATATTGTCGAAACCGGTGCGGCCTACCGCGTGATTTCAAAGAAATCCGGCGAAGACAAAGAAATTTTCCGTATTGGCAAGAAACTGCTGGGCAAGGAACTGACGCGCGAAAATGCGCTTAAGCTCATCCAGGAGGGGAAAACCGAGCTGATACAAGGCTTCAAGTCAAACAAGACAGGAAAGTTGTTTGACGCTTTCCTGATTATCAGGCCGGGCTGGAAAATGGGCTGGGAATTTCCGCCGCGCGAACCGAAAGCAAAAGCAGGCGCGGATGGGAAAAAGCCGGCAGCCAAAGGAACCGCAAAATTCAAGAAACCGACAGCAGGAAAGACCACCGAAATCAAAGGCAAGAAGACAAAGAATGCGATTGGCGATGATCCTTTCTGATGCGGTAGCACGAAAACAGACAGAATGAATACAACGGCGATTCCGGTCATTCTGTAAATCATGTCTGAAAACAAAACCGAACAAGTGATATGAAAAAGACATTCTCCGAAGAACAACTGTTGACGGTAGCATGTGATGTCGCAAAAAAAGCGGGGGCCATACTGAAGGCCGGCGCAGAAAAAATGCGGCAGATCAATTTTGAAGACCGTAATGACGTAAAGCTTCAGGCTGATATCGAATCGGAAACCCTGATCCGGAAATTATTCTCGGAATTGGCTGATTTTCCGGTAATCGGCGAGGAAAAGGGCGGAGACGAGGCTTTGCTGAACGGTGATGAACTCTACTGGATCGTTGATCCGCTTGACGGAACTTTCAATTATCTCCGCGATATTCCGATGACTTGCGTGAGCATTGGGCTTTGGCGCGGAATGAAACCGGTGCTGGGAGTGATTTATGATTTTAACCGCGATGAATTATTTTCGGGAATCGCGGACAAAGGATTGTTTATTAACGGTAAACAGGTGAAACCGGCCTGGGCTACCCGTGAAAGCCAGGCGGTGATGTACACCGGTTTTCCTGCGGCCCGGGATACGTCTGATGCCGCGATGCAGGTATTTATCAAGGATGTGCAGAAGTACAAAAAAATACGCATGATCGGCAGTGCCGCTTCTGCTGTGGCAGCGGTGGTTTGCGGTCGCGGCGATGTTTATGCGGAAGACAGCGTGCGTA
Source organism: Opitutales bacterium (assembly GCA_031552815.1). Taxonomy (GTDB): domain Bacteria; phylum Verrucomicrobiota; class Verrucomicrobiia; order Opitutales; family JAVBMG01; genus JAVBMG01. The sequence continues at coordinate 97,857 of JAVBMG010000014.1, read as the reverse complement.
TTTGGGATATTGCCGCCGGGCTTGCTTTGGCTGCTGCAGTAGGCGCAAAATACAGCATAAAAGCATCGCCGGCTGCTCCGTTTGCGTACGATGTCCGTGTGTCCGGTTTTGATTTTTAACCAAGGAAAAAACAATGAATGCCGATTGTCCGGGATGGCGATCGGCTGACATTTTTCCTCCGGTTTTCCGATGCGTCATTTGAAACAGAATCTGTTGATAGCCTTGGGCGGCGGATTAGGGTCCTGCGCCCGCTACCTGTTTGGTTTATTCTTCGGAAGCTTCATGTACGGGGGTTATTTCTGGATCAATGTAATCGGTTGTTTTCTGACCGGATGCGTCATGGAAGCGATGAGGCGGAGCGAAAGCTCCCACCGTCAATGGTTTACGCTGTTTATGGTAACCGGATTTTGCGGTGGGTTCACCACATTTTCCTCGGTTTGCATTGAGCAAATCGTGGATTTCCAGGATTATCAAAACGGATACCGCTTGTTTTATCTTGTGATGAACAACTTCTTCTTCTGTTTTCTGGCGGTAGCACTGGGTTGCGGACTGGTGTACCTGATGACCGTACTGAGAAATAAAATCAAGGGAGCTGCCGCATGAAAACGGAAATCCATGCTGCCGTGATTTGTGCCGTTTTTCTTGGTGGCGCTGTCGGTGCGCTTCTGAGGCACGTTGTCAGCTTCCTTAACAGGGACAGGTTTCCGTACGGTACCTTGCTTGCAAATGTTCTGGCATCGTTTTCCGCAGGTTTCATCATCGGACATTTCCCTGAACAATCACAGGATTGGCTGTATTTTTTCGCGTTGGTTGGTGTTTGCGGCAGTCTGAGTACCTATTCGTCCTTTGCCGTGCAATTGTTTGAAATGCGTGTCCGCAGGCAGTCGATCATTATGCTGGTTTATGTGACCGTGACGCTTTGTTCCGGATTGCTTGCCGCGTGGGTCGGAATGCGGGTATAGGTATTGGCACGGAGCAGGGCGCGTATCCGAGAACGGGGCCGCTAAACCGTCTCTTCCCGGACAATGGAATTTTTTGCTTCCGGCAGGTGGTCAGGATAGTCCAGCGTGTAATGGAGGCCGCGGCTTTCGTTGCGTTGCAAGGCGCATTTCACGATGAGCTCGGCAACGCAGATCATATTGCGCAGTTCAAGCAGCCGCGGCTCAATTTTGAAATTCCAGTAGTAATCGTATATCTCCTGTTGAAAAAGCTGCAGACGGGATTGCGCGCGCAGAAGGCGCTTGGTACTGCGTACAATGCCGACATAGTCCCACATGGTACGTTTCAGTTCGTCCCAATTGTGGGTAAGAATAACCCGTTCATCGGAATCGCTGACGTTACCGTCAATCCATTCGGATAATGTTACTGCGGTTTCCGGCACTTGTTTTAAATAACGCTCCATTGCGTTTGCACCCCTGTCAGCCATAACCACAGCTTCCAGCAGGGAGTTGCTTGCCAGGCGGTTTGCGCCGTGAAGGCCCGTACAGGCAGCTTCGCCGCAAACATAAAGCCCCGGAATATCCGTTTGTGCGTCGAGGTCGCAGGCAATGCCGCCGCAAAGGTAATGGGCTGCCGGAACCACGGGAATATAGTCTGTTGCTATGTTGATACCGGCGGCAAGGCAGCTTTCATAAATCTTCGGGAAACGTTCTTTCAGTTCCGCTTCGGGAACATGCGTAATGTCCAGCCAGACATGCTTTGCTCCCGATTTCTTCATCTCCGAGTCGATCGCGCGCGCGACAATATCGCGCGGGGCAAGATCACCGCGCTCATCGTAAGATTTCATGAAGGCGATTTTGTCCGTGTTCCGCAAAACGGCCCCTTCGCCGCGAACCGCCTCGCTGATGAGAAAACGTTCATCCTTCAGGCTGTAAAGGCTTGTCGGGTGGAACTGGATGAATTCCATGTTTGCGATGGTTGCTCCCGCACGGTAAGCCATCGCAATGCCGTCCCCGTTGGCAATGTCGGGGTTGGTTGTAAATTGGTAAACCTGTCCGACTCCGCCCGTTGCAAGCAAGACGGCATTTGCCGCAAAAGTTTCCACTTTGCGTGTTTTGCGGTTGAAGACATAGAGTCCGATGATGCGGTTTTGTTTCTCAAGGATACCGCTTTTCTGTGTCGTTATCAGATCGACCGCGAAATGATATTCGAGAAGCGTGATGTTACCGTGCTGGCTGATAGCATGCAGCAAGGCTTCCTCAATAGCTTTGCCTGTCATGTCTTTGACATGGAGGATGCGGCGTCTCGAATGTCCGCCTTCGCGGCCGAGCGATATACTGCCGTCCTGTTGCTGGGAAAAGGCAACACCCATGTCAAAAAGCTCCCTGATGCGCTGAGGACCCTCACTGACGATCTCACGGACTGCTGTCAGATCGCAAAGCCCGTCACCGGCCACCAGTGTATCGTGAATGTGTGATTCAAAATCATCATCCTTGTCGGTCACGCATGCGATACCGCCCTGCGCATGGTTTGTGTTGGAATCCGCACGCGCTTTTTTCGTGATGATTCCTACCCGAAATCCTTTTTCTGCGGCTTTGAGTGCGAAGCTGAGTCCTGCCACTCCGCTTCCTACTACAAGAAGGTCAAATTTCATGAATGAGAATCCTGATGAGATTTTTTTCGGATTTTTATTGGGGACGATTACAAATCCGTGTTGTCAATCAGGCGGACGCGGTCCATCCATAAAGCTACCGCCAGCAGCGATTTGCCGGGGACGACTTCCTTGAGCGGTTTCATGGTGTCGGGATCGACAACGACCGCATAAATGACGCGGATGTTCAACATATCATTCAGCATATGCTGCACCTCGGAAATGATGCGGTCGCTGCTTAGTACCCCCTTTGCCACCATTTCCTTCGCCCGGTTGAGACTGCGCGGGATGACGGTAGCATCGGAACGCTGCTTCGACGTGAGGTAGCGGTTGCGCGAGCTCATGGCCAGTCCGTCGGATTCGCGTATGATGGGTGCGCCGATGATTTCTATCGGGAAATTCAAATCGCGTACCATCCGCCTGATGACAGCGAGTTGCTGCGCGTCTTTTTTTCCGAAAATAGCAACATGGGGAACAGTTACATTGAACAGTTTTGCGACAACCGTGGCTACGCCCTTGAAATGTCCCGGTCGGGAAATGCCGCAAAGTCCCTCTGAACAGGATTCCTCGACGACATAAGTGGAGGCGTTCGGTTCATAGAAGTTGGACGCTTCGGGTGAGAAAATGTAATCAACGCCTTCAGTCTCGCATTTCTTGGCATCTTCGTCAAAGGGGCGGGGATAACGTGAGAAATCTTCATTCGGGCCGAACTGGATCGGATTCACAAAAACCGAGACCACAATAATGTCCGCATGCGGTTTTATCTGCTTTATGAGCGAAACATGTCCGTCATGGAGCGCACCCATTGTCGGAACAAGACCGATACGTTTTCCCTGCGCGCGTAGCGTCATGCAGATCTTTTGCATTTCTTCAACCGTGGAAACAACCTGTGTCTTCATATAGTAGGTGATTTTACACGGATTTTTCAGGTCAGCGCAAATAATTTTTATATCAATGGTGTAGCATGGAAAAGGTCATAAATCATGCAGCCATGAGGCTGCTTTGGGGAAACGCATGCTACCGTTGTTTGGCTGCGAGTCGTTCTGTTCCCGTTCGTCAAAGCGTATTCCTGAATCTCTGTGCTTGCTTCCAAGGCGGAAGATCGATTTTATCCATGCGTTTTAGCAGTTATGGACGAACTTTCAAGGACACGGAATTTTTGTATTATCGCGCACGTTGATCATGGTAAAACGACGCTCTCGGATCGTTTGCTGGAATCAACCCAGACGGTAGCAAAGCGCGAGATGCAGGAACAGTTGCTTGATTCGATGGATCTGGAACGCGAACGCGGGATCACTATCAAGAGCCATCCGGTGTCCATGATTTACAAGCACCCGACCAAGGGTGAGTTTCGCCTGAACCTCATTGATACGCCCGGGCACGTGGATTTTTCCTACGAGGTTTCCCGGTCGTTGGCTGCCTGCGAAGGGGCGTTGCTTCTGATTGACGCTGCGCAGGGCGTTGAGGCCCAGACCGTGGCAAATGCCACGCTGGCAATGAACCAGAATCTATTCATTATTCCGGTCATTAATAAAGTCGATTTGCCGAGTGCAAATCCTGAGGGGGTCTCGCGCCAGTTGGAAGATGTCCTGGCGATTCCCGCGGAAGACGCCATTTTAGCTTCCGGCAAGTCGGGAATCGGTATCTCCGACATTCTGAATGCTGTGGTTGACCGTGTTCCTCAGCCGCGCTGGAGTGATTACAACGGTACGCGCGCCCTGGTCTTTGACAGTGTTTTCGATACGTATAAAGGTGTTATTTGTTATGTCAGAATCTTTTCCGGTACCATTAAAAAAGGCGATCAGGTGCTGATGATGAGCACGGGAAGCAAGACGGAGGTCAAGGAAATCGGGCGCTTCGCTCCCGAAATGGTTGCGCAGGACGAACTCGGTCCGGGCCAGGTAGGTTATATTGTGACGAATATCCGCGATGTTTCCGAAATCAAGCTGGGCGATACGATCACGCATTTGCACAGTCCTGCCACAGACATGTTGCCAGGATACAAGGAAGTCCGTCCGATGGTTTTCAGCGGCATTTATCCGCTGGATACTTCCGACTATGAGAAGTTAAAGACGAGCATCGCAAAGCTGCGCCTGAATGACGCCGCGTTTGTTTATCAGGCTGAAAGCTCGGTTGCCTTGGGATTCGGGTTCCGTTGCGGATTCCTCGGCCTGCTGCACATGGAAATCATTCAGGAACGTATTCGCCGCGAGTACAGTCTGGATATTATTTCCACTTATCCTAGCGTTGTTTATAAAGTAACTTTGACAGATGGTTCCAAGCTGGAAGTCGATAATCCGGTCATGTTGCCGGAAATTTCCACTATAGACACCATTGAGGAACCGACGATACGCGCAACGATCCACACGCCGAACGATTGTATCGGCGACATGCTTGCATTGATCTCGGAAAAACGCGGAAACTGTGACCACACGGAGACAATTGACGAAACTCGTGTGATGCTCAAATGCATGCTGCCGTTGAACGAGATCCTGGTGGATTTCAATGACCGTCTGAAAAGCATTACTCGCGGTTACGGCTCGATGGACTACGAAATGGGCGAGTACATAGTTTCCGATCTTGTCCGTTTGGAGATTCTGGTAAATACAGACCCTGTCGATGCGTTTTCTTCGATCGTTCACCGGGCAAAAGCGGAATCGCGCGGACGTCAGCTTTGCGCCAAGTTAAAGGAAATTCTGCCGGCACAGATGTATAAGGTGGCGATTCAGGCTGCCATCGGGGGCAAGGTAGTTGCGCGCGAAACGATCAGCGCATTGCGCAAGGATGTTACCGCCAAGTGTTACGGCGGTGATATTACCCGTAAACGCAAGTTGCTTGAAAAGCAGAAGGAAGGGAAGAAACGGATGAAGCAGATCGGTAAAGTGTCGATTCCTCAGGAAGCCTTTATTCAGGTCTTGAAGAACACGGAATAGGAAGAACCGCTATTGTTGATGCGTTGCCGGTTGGGTAACGCCTTTTAAAAAGGTTTGATTTGATAAGCTTTCTTGGCGATATTTCTAGGATGATCACCCATATTGTTTTACTTTGGGCAAGAGAGCCGGAGATGACGAAAACCATTCTCGAGGAAGCGAAAAAACTCGCCGTAATTCCTACCGCAAAGTATTTGCAGGCAGGTTTACCGATCCCGAGTGAGCGTCCTGTGGTGGATAGTTCCTATTCGGTCGGTATCTCCATGCTGTTTGACGATGCTGCCGGTGCGGATGCATATCAGACACATCCCTTGCATAAGGCCTTTACGGAGAATGTGGTCAGAAAACTCGTCGACAAGGTACGCGTATACGATTTTCAATGAAACTTGGCGGTAACATAGTGGCGGTAGCATTGCTTTTCCTTGGCGGAATGGCAGTGTTTGCGCAGATCAAAACACTTGCGCCGATGGAGGATTTTGTCCTGCCGAAGTATGATGATGAGACCGGTTACAAATTATGGGAATTGCGCGGACACGAAGCCGCCGGTTATTCGGAGGACAGGCAAATCATTGACATCAACGAGATGGAACTGAGGACCTTCAGCGGTAATGCTGCCAACATCCGGCAAGTAACGATAAAAAGCCCGCTGGCGAAAATTGACGTAAAAAACAGCACGGCTTCCGGGCCCAGTGACATTTACGTTGCAGGTCCCGGCTACACCGTTTCGGGTAAAAACTGGCAATGGTACGACAAGGAAAAAACCATTGAAATCCGCAAGGATGTGGAAATCGTCTTTGCTCAGGAAATAAACGAATTTATCAAACTAAAATGAAACACATTATTCTACTTTTCTCGGTTTTGTTTGTTTGCGCAACTGTCTCTTTCGGACAGGCAAAAAAAGAGCAGACCGTGTTCAAAGGTGATTTTCTGAAAATAAAAACGGAAGACGAAAAGACACGCTTCTATCTCACGGGAAACGTCGTGATTACCGGAACAAATCTGAAAGTGACCTGTGACTCGCTGGAGGCATTGAGCGTGAAAGTCGAAGGACAGAAGTCTGACAATGATGTCGGAAACATGGAAGAAATCATCGCGACCGGAAATGTTCATATTATTCAGGACGACCGCGATGCTACCGCCGGACGCGCTGAAATCTATCCGATGGGATTTGAAAAGAAACCCGATCCTACCGGAAAAAATAACGGCGTGATCGTTTTAAAAATCAGTCCCGTGTTACGCGATCTTAAGAAGGGAACCGTTGCCAGTGCGCACGAAATACGTTTCCATCAGGGAAAAGGCGAGGCGGAATTCATTTCTGCTCCCGACAAAACCGAGCGTCCGACGGTTATCCTGGATGAAATCCCTGACCTGGGCGGGCTCAACGACAACAAGAAGAAGTAATCCATGGCAAACGTAAACAACGACGATTTTACAACTATCCGCACCGATAAACTGGTTAAGGTTTACGGTAAACGGACCGTTGTCAACAAAGTGGATGTTACCGTGAACCGCGGCGAAATTGTCGGCTTGCTTGGACCGAACGGAGCGGGGAAAACAACAACATTTTACATGATTGTCGGGTTGATTCAGTCGACCGCAGGCCGTGTTCTTTACAATGACCTGGATGTGACCGATTATCCCATGTACAAGCGTGCGCGTATCGGGGTCGGTTATCTTCCCCAGGAACCTTCCGCTTTCCGTAAGCTGAGTGTCTGGAATAATCTGATGGCGATTGCCGAAACGCTGAAAATGAGTTCCAAGCAGCGTAAGGTTCATGTCGGCCAGCACCTGGAAGAAATGCGGCTCAGTCATCTTTCCGATCAAATGGCGTATACGCTGAGCGGAGGTGAACGCCGTCGTCTTGAGATTTCGCGCGCCTTGATTCCCGGACCGAAATTTTTATTGATGGATGAACCATTCAGCGGCGTTGACCCAATCAGCGTGGCAGAGGTGCAGGACATCGTGCGAAGACTCCGCGAACGCGGATACGGCATCCTGATAACCGACCATAATGTCCGCGAAACCCTGAGTGTTGTCGACCGTGCTTACCTGATTCACCAGGGAGAAGTGCTTGCGGAAGGTAATGCCGATTTTCTGGTGAGTGATCCGCAAAGCCGGAAGTTTTATCTCGGCGAGAATTTCGAGATGTAAGCTGAAAAGCACGGGCGCAACCCTGTATTTTCCTGTAATCCATGATTCGGTTGCATCTGATGGATTTTTCTCAGGAACAAATTCACAGTTTGTCCTGAAGATGCAGTGTCTGCTTTTTATCGGGGTGGAAACGTTGCATGAATTCGCCGATCAGATAAAGCGAGCCTGTTACCAGGATATTTTTACCGGAAAAACTGTCCGTAAGTTTTCCCTCCTGTGTCAGTAATTGATCCCAGGTGATGCCTTCTGCCGGACAGGTAATCTTTGCTTTGGCAGCATAAGCGAGCATTTGCGTGGCATGGAGTCCTCGGCCGGCATTCACCTCGATCAATGATAATTTCTCGGCAAATTTTCCGAGTACGGGAAATAATTTTTCCGCACGGTAGTCTGTCATCGAACTCGCAATGATAAGCGGTTTAATGCCGGTATCGCTGACCCATTCGCTCAGTAATTCCTCGATGTTCGCCACGCCTTCTTCGTTGTGGCTTCCGTCCAGGACAAGTGTTTTGTTTCCGTCCAGGGGCATCTCCTGCCAGCGTCCGTCCCAACGGACTTTTTTCAGGGCTGAGGCTACCGTTTCCTTGGAAACGGAAACATGTTTTTGAAGGGTATCAACTGTCAGTGATGCTACCGCGGCATTAACCCGTTGAAAAGAACCGCGCAGGTTCGTGACCGGGAAAGCAGGGTTGATGGTTTCGCCGAAAACCGTGTTCACGGAATAGACAGCCGCTTTCTTTTGCATTGCTATTTCCCGGATGACCGCTTCGGCGTTCGCGGGCATTTTGCCGATAATCAGCGGTGTATCGTCCTTGATGATACCGGCTTTTTCAAAGGCAATCGCTTCAATCGTGTTTCCCAGATATTCCTGATGGTCAAGACCGATAGAGGTAATTACGCTGGCAAGCGGAGAGACGATGTTTGTAGAGTCCAGGCGGCCGCCCAAACCGGTTTCAATGATGGCAATATCCACTTTTTGCTCGGCGAAATGACGGAAGGCGATTGCTGTCATGAACTCGAAAAACGTTGCATGGAGCGATTCGTCCTTTCCGGCAACTTTTGCCGCGATCGGTTTAAGCCATGCTACCGCCTGCATGATTTCCGTTTCGGTGATGGCTTTGCGGTTTACCTGGATGCGTTCGCCGAGGTAAACAAGGTGCGGTGATGTGTATAGTCCGACACGCAGCCCGTGTCCGCGGTAGATGGACTCAAGCATTGCGCAGGTGGAACCTTTCCCGTTGGTTCCGGCGACATGAATGCACGGAAATGTTTTCTCAGGATGCCCGATGGCTTCGGAGAGTGCTGTCATGCGCTCAAGCCCCATCCGCGAACCTTTATTCCGCAGATTGAAAAGATAATCCTGTATTTCCTGAAAGGACATAATCAAAACAGGAAATAGTAGAACAGAAATCCTTAAATAAAAAGAAGATTTACCGGAGGCGGCGAGAGATCATGGCCGATGTGATTTAAAGTATTACAAAAATGTGGACATAGACCTGCGTATCGAAGCAATCAGAAAAGAAATGTCCGATTGGGAGCTATTATTGCAGTTGGACAGTGATAGAGATGTCGGAATGATTTGGGGCGATTGCGGAATGTTACATTTCTGGATAAGAAAACAGGATGCCGAACAGAAGGATTTCAGCAAGATTCTGATGACCATGCGGTGTTGCTGAAGGAGTTCGGTTGCTAACGAAAGTATTCACCGTGTAGCAAAGGATAATCCGGTTATCTGATTTTTACGCGAATGTCTGACGGCTTGAGACCTTCGGCGGTAACATGGAGTTGTATTTCACCGGATTGATCTTTTCTGGCACGGATGATAACGAGCGCCATGCCATTGAATGCCTGGCGTGTATGCGATGTAAAGGCCGTGTGATCAATCGGATTCCCGTTGTCGGTTGCCAGAATCTCCGCATTGTCACTGACAGAAAATGTTAAGGAATTATCCGCGTCAGGAACAAAAATCCCTTTGGTATCAAGCAGTTTTACCGTCACGAAAACCAAATCCTTGCCGTCTGCCCTGATTGTCGGATGATCGCTTTCCAAGGCAATGGAAGCCGGAGTTCCTGCGGTGCGCATGGAATCTTCTGCCCAGGTTTTTCCTTCTTTATATGCAATAACATGAAGCGTTCCTGGCTCATAGACGACGTCATCCCAACGCAGGCGGTACTCGTATTGTCCTTTCTTTTTCCGTCCGAGTGATTTTCCGTTAAGAAAGAGTTCTGCTTCGTCGCCGGAAGTATAAACATGGACCGGTGTGATTTGTCCGGTGCGGTTTTCCCAATTCCAATGCGGCAGGATATGTGCCATGGGAAAATCAGGACGCCAGCGTGCCTGGTACAAATAAAAACGATCTTTTTTGAAGCCTGCCAGATCAATGATTCCGAAGTAGGAGCTGCGCGAGGGGACGTTGATTTTCCCCAACGATTGGAGTTCTTTTTCGGCGGCCTTGCGTGCTTCGGGATCGCTGTAGTTCAAAAGAATCGTTGAATCACTGTGGTAGGGTGTCGGTTCGCCAAGGTAGTCAAAGCCCGTCCAGACGAATTCGCCCAGAACAGAAGGATTTGCATCCTGATCCTTAAACTCTATTTCGGGTATTTGGGACCAAGGGGTTGCGCAGAGATCGTAGGAACTGACCTGAAAGTCGGCTTTGCATGCGTCATTGTTCTCACTTACGGGAAATACATAAAACCCGCGCGTGCTGACGCAGGATGCGGTTTCGCTTCCGTAAAGCGGTTTACCGGGATTATGCTCAATGAATTTTCTGTATGTGTGCGGTTTGTAATTATAACCGAAGAGATCAACAATCTGCTGCATGCCTTCGAATCCTGATTCAACGTAATTGCAGCCAATCGTACTGGGGCGTGTGCCGTCTTCTTCCTTTATCATTTGCGACAGATTCCGTGCAATGGTTCTGCCGGAATCCTTGTTTTGTTCCGGTACTTCATTGCCCAGGCTCCATGCGATCACTGACGGATGGTTGCGGAAGTGACGTATAATGGAGCGGACATCAGCCTCGTGCCAGTCGTTAAAATACTTATGGTAGTCGTTGGCTTTCTTTGCCTCTTGCCACATGTCAAAAAACTCGACGATCAATAAAATACCCATGCGGTCGCAAAGTTCAGCAAGCTCCGGAGTGGGCGGGTTATGGGTGGTACGGATGGCGTTGCAGCCCATTTCCTTTAAAATCTCCAATTGTCTTTCAAGTGCGCGAAGATGTACCGCTGCGCCCAACGCTCCGAGGTCATGATGCATGCAAACACCTTTCAGGTAAACCGGTTCGCCATTCAAAAAGAATCCTTTGTCGGCTGTGAATTCGATGCTTCGTATACCAAAAGCGGTTTCATGCCGATCAAGGATTTCTCCGTTACTTTCAATGGTGGTGACAACGGTGTAACGTACGGGATTGTCCAGATTCCATAGCGCGGGATTGTCCAGAGTGCTTTCCGCAGAAGCGGTAGCATGGAAACCCGGTTTCAGTGCAATCGTTTTCTTTGGGAATGAAAGCAGTGCATCGCCGCTGATGCTGCCATCTTTACCCAATGCATAGATGGCATTTGTGACGGTAGCATGCACCGTCTCGGAAGATTCATTTTGTACCTTGCACTCAACAGAAATCGCAGCGCTTGTTTTCGAAACAGCGTTTGTCGTTACTTGGGTTCCCCAATGCGTGACATGTACGGGCGATGCTTTCACCAGCCAGACATTACGGTAAATGCCGCCGCCCGGATACCAGCGGGCCGATTCCTGGGGATTATTTAAGCGGATAGCGATGGTGTTTTTTCCGGCAGAGAGAAACGGTGTCAAATCTACCCGGAAAGAAGCATAGCCATACGGACGTCCGCCGGTGAACTGTCCGTTGCACCAGACGGTTGCATAGGACATGGCGCCATCGATATCCAGGAAATATTTCTGTCTCATTTCGTCTGGAGACAGTTCAAGTGTCTTGCGGTACCAGGCGATGCCCCACCAGGCGAGTTTTCCGGTTTCTCCCGGATACTCCTGTTTGAACTCACCTTCAACACCCCAATCGTGCGGCAAATTCAAAACACGCCAATCATTGTCGTCGAAATCGTTGTTTGCGTAATCAATGCGTGCTTTCAGTTTTCCCTCGGGAACAGGATGTTGTTTTTCCGGATTCAGAAATTCATTGGCGGAAGGGAGAAGCCAGGTTCTGATTGTGTCATAAGTAAGCTGGTCTTGCACTCCTTCCTGATCGTTCATCTTAAAACGCCAATCGTCGTTGAAGGCAACGCGCTCGGAGGCATGCAGAGTCAATGAAAACAGTATTGATAGAAGAAAAGTAGAAATGCGCATGACTGTGATAAAAATAGGATATCGAATTTGTTTCCGTTCGTATTTAAAACACCTGCCGGCAAGAATAGTTATAAGAAAAGAAACAGAACAGGATAACACGGAGGAAAATCGGATAGGTGAAGCCGTGAAGGTACAACGAGTTTGGCTCGCGGGGATTTTGCTTCCTGTATGCTACCGTCGCTTTGCTGTTCGCTTTTTAAAGAAAATCTGTTTTAAAGGAGAGCATATTCTTTTGCCTGATGGATAATGCGTTTTACAATGATTTCGATATTGCTTACGCCGAGAGCAGAAAATCGCGCGGCAGCGATCACCGGACTCCGTTCCAGATCGACCGCGACCGGATTCTTTTTTCCTATGCGTTCCGGAAGCTGCAATCAAAAACCCAGGTATTCCAGACAGGCGAATATGACTTTTACCATACGCGGCTGACGCATTCGATGGAAGTCGCCCGAATCTGCCGTTCGATTTGTGAATACTTAAAGGCAAGTAATCCGGCGTTGAGACCCGATTTTTACATTGATTCGGATTTGTGCGAGGCTGTCGGTCTGGCGCATGATATCGGCCATCCGCCGTTCGGCCATACGGGTGAGGCAGCCTTGAATGAACTGATGTGCGAACAGGGCGGCTTTGAGGGCAATGCGCAGACGTTGCGTTTGCTGACGGAAACCATTTACGAGCGTGACGAAGGTTCCTATGGGATGCGACCGACCCGTGCGTTGATTGACGGCATCCTGAAATACAAACGGCTTCACAGGGATGCTTTTGCCGGGGAAAGACAATTACCGCCGAAAAACCATTTTTTATTCGATGAACAGGCCTGCTGGTTGGATTTCTGCTGCGAGGGAGCCGATAAGCAGAAACTCAGTGCAATGATGCAGAAAAGCATCGAATGCCAGATCATGGATTGGGCGGATGATACGGCTTATTCGTTGCATGACATCCAGGATGGGTTGCGCGGAAAGTTTCTGAATGAAAGCAATATCCGCAAATGGCTGAAACGCCAAAGCACGGTAGCATCCATTGAGAAAAAACACTTGCCGCAGACAACGGAAGCCATCCTTGGGCGTCTGATAGACTGTATCAATGAAGGCAGCACGGAAACCGAGTTTAGCCTGAAGGTCGGCAGTTTTATCAAGGCATGTTCCTTGAAACACAGGCCAGGCAGTGAAAAAGTGCCGACAAACCGTCATAAGTTCGACCTGGCAATTGATCCGTCAATCCGTGAGGAATGCAATGTGTACAAACGGTTGGCCTTTGATTTGATTTTCCAGTCGCCGCAGATTTTGCAGATGCGCTATAAGGGCGGTAACATGCTGAGGCAGTTGTTTGAAACATTGCTGGATAATTACAGCGGGCAGAGTACGCCGCTCTTGCCTGATCGTTATCACTCATGGGTTCTTGCCGCGGACGATGGACAGAAACCACGCCTGATTTGCGATTATCTCGCTTCGCTGACGGATTCCCAGGCAATCCGCATGTACAAACGGCTTTTTGATCCGAATTTCGGTTCCATCGGAGATATTCTGTAAGTCAGGTTTTGCCTGTTGTGCAAAATCACTGTTTTCGATTTTGATTTCCGCAGCCGTTGAGGCATAGTGGTGTTCATGAAGCTTTATCGTTATGCAGATAAAAACAACACGGTCGGGTTTGCCACCGAGGGTGCCAACGGGATGCTCTGTAAAATCGACGGCAGTTCCGGTAACTTCAAGGTAACCGATGAAATAGCCGAGGTCGTGCGTTTTCTTCCGCCGATTGATCCGGTACAGATTTTTGCGGTGGGGCATAATTATAAAAAACACATTGAGGAGACACACGCGGAAATACCGAACAAGCCGGTGATCTTTATGAAGGCGATCAATGCCGTGAATGCTCATGAACAGCCGATCGTATTGCCGCGTTTTCTTGCGAGCACAAAAGTCGATTACGAATGCGAATTAGCGGTGGTGATCGGAAGAACGGCAAAAAACCTGACGCCGGAGAATGCCCTGAGTTATGTCTTGGGATATACCTGCGCCAATGATGTGAGTGCGCGTGAATGGCAGGGGAAAACACTGGGCGGCGGCCAATTCTGCCGTGCAAAATCATTTGACAGTTTTTGTCCCTTGGGACCCTGTCTGGTCACAAAGGAGGATATTCCCGATCCGCAAAATCTGAAAATCAGCACGGTGCTCAACGGAAAAGTCATGCAGGAGGCAAACACCTCGGACATGCTTTTCTCGGTCGCGGAGATTATCGCTTTTCTGAGCGGAAGTTCGACACTGCCTGCCGGCAGCGTCATTCTGACGGGAACACCGAGCGGTGTCGGCGTGGCGCGTGATCCGCGTCTCTTTTTGCAGCCCGACGATGTGGTGACCGTGACAATCGACAGTATCGGCAGCCTGACAAATACGGTAACCGAAGAAAAGATTTGAAGTATGCGACGGTAACAGGAGCCTGTTATCGTTTATTTGTCAAAGTTTGGCAGCCAGCCGAATGCTTTCAGTTTTTTGGCGTTTTTCTTTGTCTCGATCAGACAGCCGATCTGAAGGTCTGTGTTTTCGTCGCAGCAGCGTTTCGTCTCCTCCTCGTTGAGCACCATGAATGCCGTGGAGAGTGCGTCGGCCCAGGTGGCGCAGGGGGCAAAGGTCCATACCTGCTTTTCGAGCGGGGCAAACTGTTTGGTGATCGGATTGATGATGTGTGCTCCTTTTTCGGAAAAACTGGAGCAACTGATGGAGAAACCGTTCAGGTCGATGCGCCTCAGATCATTTTCGTTGCCCAGACGGAATTTCCACGTTGTTTCCCCGTTATGCCATGCGTAAATACTGCTGCCTCCGCCGTCAACCATGCCGCATTCGATGCCGTGTTCTTCCTGGATGAAGGATACAATATGATCAATGATGAATCCTTTTCCGATACCGCCAAGGTCAATGTTTATACCTTCGGAGAGGCAGGTGACCGCGGGCTTGTCCTCATGGATCAGCAACTGTCCGGGATCGGAAACGCCGGATACGAATGCTTCCGGAAAGGTTCCCTGGCTCGTGCGTATCATGTCCATGACGGTGCCCAGACCCGGATCAAACCCGCCGTTTGTCAGTGCGGCGAATACCATGGCTTCCCTGAGGCAGTCGTAGGTTTCCTGGGAAATCGTGATGGTTTCGTCGACTTCCATCCGGTTTATGCGCATGATATCGCTTCCGGTTTTGAAGCGACTGAGGTCAGCTTCAAGTTTCTCGATTTTACGGAAGGATTCGTTGGCGATAGACTCAGCGAAATCCCTGTCTTCATGGAACAGATGGATATTCCATGTGGTGGCGGTAGCATGACGTGAGAAATTGAATTTCTGTTTAGGCATGTTTAATAAGGTATGGGTTCGTGAAAAACGGACAAGCCGGTCATTTGCTTTCTTTTGATTTTTATTTCCGGTAGTAAACCGCTGCGGGAATTTCCGAGCGTAACCCGTAAAACTGCACGGTGTATTTTTCCTCATCGGGCTTGAACGGGAAAGCACGGTCGGAAACAAAAATGTAGATGTCTGCGTCCGGACGGAATGTCTGGTCTTTCCAGTAGGCAGCCTGGGGAAAATCCCGGATATACCAGGGAAGCGGCCAGGAGTTGTTGGCGTAAACGTAGACGGTCGGTTCCTGGTGTGCCTGCCGGAATGCGTTCATGTCCCTGACCAGGCGGTGGATATCTTCGGCTGTGGCCGAATACGCATAAGGATTTCGCGGATCGGAATGAAAAACGTAATTCCCGAGAAAAACCTGTGTGCCGAGTGTGTACAGGCAGAAGAGGAAGAGAAAGCTTCCAGCAAGGACCTGCATTGTCCTCCAGTGAATCCTGAAGTAACGCCGGCGGATCTGCTGGATGAGAATTGACAGGAGCCCGTAGAATACGGGAATGCAGGCAATGGCAGTCAAAACAAACTTCGACGGTAGCATGCCAGAAACCAGTCGTTTTGTTTCCTGGCTTTGTCCGAAGAGAAGCGCTCCGAGGGAAATCGGCTGGGAAAGCATGATGCCGATGACAAGGATCAGCACGGAGGCCAGTATCATGCCTGCCTGGGTCTGTATATTGCGCGTATTACCCGTGAGGCGGCCGAAGGCGTATCCTGAAAGGATACAGAAAGAGGGAATGATGCTGACAATGAGCCACGGTGTTTTATAGGCAACGCATGAATAGATGATCAGGCAGATCCATCCGTAAATGCCGATAAAGCGCAAGGGCCTGAGATCCTTACCGTATTCTGCGGCAGACGGAAAATGGGCGAGAATCAAACCCATGCTGCCGCCAAGGAAAAGAATGGATTCTCCCCAATAAAAACCGCCTCTGAGTTCGCCGATGCCCCATAGCTGAAAAAAGTAGTACCATGGTTTTTCATGGCCTGGCATGACTTCGTAGGAGAAAAATGTCGTAAAACTGTCGAGAATGCCCTGAAAATTGGTGCCGAAGGAGGAATAGAAGGCCGTCGAACAGAGGATCGCCGCGATAGGGAAAATCAGTATCGGGAGCCGGAGAATGCCTTTGAATAATTGCGAAAAGGCCGTCGCCGTTTTTCCTGGACCAAAGCTTAACAGTAAGGCGGGAAAAACAGCTAATCCGGAAACGAGAACAGTTTCCTTTGTGGCATGGGCAAGGCCGAGTGCGCACCCCATGACAAGAAATAGCCATTTGGGGTATTCATTGACGGTTCTGCCGTTTGTGAACAGTTCGCCGAATGAAATCACAAAAACCGTGACAGTAAGCGTGAAAAACATTTCCTGTATGAAATAGCGGCTGTAGTAAACCAGAGCGGGAGAAAAGGCCAAACAGAGGCCGGCGAACAGGAGTCCTCCCGGCGTGAGCAGGCGGCGGTAGCATAGCGCAACAAGCAACAGCAGGCATCCGCAGAGAGCGGGAAAATACCGGAGATTTGTCTCGTCTAAACCGGCTCCGGATTCCACACCGATGCTTTTCAGGAGGAAATCTGAAAGATAGTAGAGCGTCGGGCCGTGCGCATGCCTGGGGTTAAAGGCGTAGACACCTTCATCCATCAATGTGGACAGTTGGGTCGCCTGCACGGCTTCGTCTGCGTGGAGCGGCTTGAGAGAAAGCTGGTCAAAGCGTACAAAGATTCCCGCGACAAGAATAAACACGAATGCCAGATATGCTAAAAAACGACTCATCTCTTTTTACCAGCGTATAAATAATGATTGCAAAGGCAACAGGGAATGCCGGCGGTCAAACGGTGAAAGGCGCAGGGAAGGCGGCATCCGGAAACAAGTAACGGTAGCATGGTCCCCCATGCTACCGCCTTGCTTATTATCCCATGAAGCTCCTCCTATCCAATAGAGGAGTTCAAATTATTTGGCGGGACGTCCGTAGACTTCCACTTCAATGTAATGATTCAATTTATCGGTTGTATTTCCGTTGCTGTAAAGACGAATATAACGGCCGAGCGATTTTTTTGCGTCAATAAGCAATCCCGAGTTGGTTTCGGTATAGGCATAGTCTGTGCCCTTGCCGAGTCCGGAACTGTTATCGTCATCATTATTAAAGAGTGTGGTTACGCCGTTTACAAAATCAGGATCGTCGGAGATCTGGATGACGACGTCAAGATAGGCGCGCTTCTGCGAATGGAAGTGCCAGAGGGCAATACCGTAAACTTCCGACTTTTCGCCGAGGTCAACCTGTATCCATTGGCGTCCGGGTCCGAGTTCGAGAACGAATTCACCGGATGCGCGTTTTTTGCCGTCCGTGAGGAATTCAAGTTCGCCGTTGATCGGGAAATCGTCGCTGCTGGTAACTTCCTTTCCGAGGGCGATGTTCTTCACGTCGCTGGGAATAGAGATCGCCGGGTGCGAAATAACGCCTCCTGGAGCCAGGTTAGGCAGTTCGAAAGGAACCGGTGTGCCGATAAGTTCTTCCGAAGGAATCTCGAGCTTGATCGTGCTTCCCGATGCCGGAGCGGATGCGGAAGACGAGCTGGGTGCCGGTGTACCTTCGCTTTTTGGCGCATTCTTGTTGTCATCGCCGCAGGCGCTCAGGATGAACGCTGCGAGGATCATGGTCAGACTGGATAAATATTTCATTTTTATAATCTTATTCGGTTCACACGATAAAGTCTTCTTCCTTAAAGAGCAACTGTGTCTTTGCGGCAATTGCTTCCTGTACCTTATAGACAGCCAATTCGCATTCAAATGCGTGGTCTGCCGGGCAGTTCAGGTGCGCTTTTCCGCGGATTGCGTCAAAGAAGTTCTCCAGGTGCGGCTGGTGAATGCGTTTGCGGAAGATCACCGGCAAGTCAAATTCCGGGACATTCTTACTTGCTGCGAGGCGCGGGTCTTCACCTTCCTTCGCAACGTAAGCTTCCGTCTTGCGCCTTTTCAGGATACCTTCCGAAACCAGTTTGTCCCAGACTTTCTTGTCCACGTGGCCTTCACCGAAAATACGGGTGATGCTTTCGTCTTCGGATATCTTGATGGCTGCGTTGTCTCCCATGAACATTTCCCAGTAACCGCCGCCTGCGCTGGTGGTGGTCAGAACCTGGTAGAATGCGCGGGCGATGCCGTCCGGTGTGTTCCATTCATAGAGTACCATCACGTTTGCCGGCAATTCGCGGCCTGTGTAGTATTCGTTCCCGCCGATAGCCATGATGCTTTTCGGACGGCCCTGGAAGAACCATGGGAAAATGTCGATCTGGTGCGCTCCGAGGTCGGAGATCGGTCCGCCGCCGTAACGCTTGAACCAGCGCCAGTTGCGGAATTCGTACATGTTTTCAAACCCCCATTTGCTCAGGTCTTCCTTGGACAGTTCGTATTTTTTGTCCCAGGTCAAATCCTTGGAATTGCCCACGCCGCGGTTCCATTGCGCGTTGGCATTCATGATGCGTCCCGTGATATTATGCTTCTTGATGAGCTCGTTGAGCACATAACGGTAGCGCGGATTGCTGCGGCGCTGGTGTCCGATCTGGAGAAGCTTTCCGGTCTCGCGCATGGTGCGGACCATGGACTTGGCTCCTTCAATGGTATTGGACATCATTTTTTCGCAGTAAACATGCAGACCCGCTTTCAATGCGTCATTGGTGACGGGAGCATGCCAGAAATCCGGTGTGGCGACCACGACCGCGTGCAATCCCTTTTCCTTGTCGAGCATTTCGCGGTAATCGGAATAAGCCTTCGGGTCATGTTTGCCCAAGGCCTTCAGGCGGCGCTGGGTCGGTGTCAGCTTGTAGTTCCAGATATCGCAGACAGCCTGTACATTGATGTTCGGGATGTCCTGGATGGCGGTGAGCAGAACAGTTCCCTGTTCTCCGAGACCGACAACAGCAATATTGAGCACCTCATCGCTCTTATTCTGGGCGTTGAGTATTGCCGGAGCTCCCAGAATCATGCTACCGCCGAGAATGCTTGTCTTTTTTAAGAAATCACGGCGGCTAGCCAGAAAATTCATCTTTTTCATGATAGAAGCGGTAGTTATATTAGAAGCATTTGCAGACAGCAATGCGGTCTTTCTTGGTCAGGACAAGTGCGCCTGCGATCATTGCCAGATAAACCGCCAGATAACATACGCCTGCTTCCTGCTTGATCATCAGCAAGCCGAACATCAGCGCCATGTAGAGGAACGCTGTCAGCATGAGGCTGGTTTTCTTGAAAAGACCGAGGATCAATGTCACGCCGAGGAGGACGAGCGCATAACCCAATACCGCAAGGAACAGGTTGAGAAGGAAATCAGGGAAAATACCGGAAAACAGGTTGCGGTAAGTTTCCATGTTTGCGGAATAAGCCGAAGGCCCGAACACTTTCTCAATCACTTCGCGTTCGCCGTATTCACCGTCGGAAACAAAGGAAGTTTTTGTGCCGATAAACTTGGTGAGACCGTTTACGAGCGTGATCAGTCCCACGCTGAGTCTGAGCACAAACGCTCCCAGGGCGCTTCCGCAAGCGCACGGGCATTTGCTTTCGCAGCCGCAACCGCAGCCGTTTTGGCCTTCCTTGCTGCAGCAGCAGGATTCCTGGGAATCCTTGGCTTTGTCTGAACAGCAGGAACTTGTGTTTTCTGCAGGATAAAAACGCGGAGACGATTCGGTTGAAGCGCCTGATGGATTTTTAGTATCGTTAGACATATGATTTAAACTAATTTAAACTTTATTAACGGTTTCTAGGGTGGAAAAGTTTCAGGACTACGCTGCTTCCGGACGCTTGTCGACCTTGAAAAGAATGATGAAAAGGACAAGCACGACAGCGGCAAAGATGGCCGGGATATACCAGAATTTATCCCATTCTGCCATACGGCTCGGCAAATCCGTGTATTGGTTCACGGAGCGGTTGTAGATCAGCTGCATGATCTGTGCGCCGATGAGCATGCCGACACCTTGCGTGAGGAATACCAGAAAGCCTTGGGCTTGCGCTCGGACAGACTTGCTGGTCCGTTGGTCGGTATAGATTTGCCCCGTGACAAAGAAGAAGTCGTAACAGATACCGTGGAGGATCACACCGGCAACGACCATCCAGAGGATTCCGCTGCTTGCGGCATAGCCGAAGAAGCCGTAACGGAGAATCCAGGCGAACATGCCGACCGCAAGCATCCATTTTGCACCGAGGCGGACAAAGAAGAGCGGAATCAGGAACATACAGAGCACTTCACCCATCTGTCCGAAGGACATGGTGTAGGCAGGCGCTTCAAATCCCATGTTGTCAACGAAGACCTGGGCGTAGGCATAATAAGCAGAGAGCGGTATACAAATCAGCATGGAGCAGACAGCGAAGATCGCGAAATACTTGTCTTTCAGCAGTTTCCATGCGTCCATGCACAGGATATCGTGGATGGACAACGGTTTTCCTTTGGCCGGCGGCGGCGTGTGCGGCATGAAGAAACTCAGTACGCCGAGAAGCACGGAAGCGCCCCCCGTGATGGTGTACTGGATGGATTTCTTATCGGCGCCGAGCCATTTGCTTATCATGATACCGGCGACGATCCAGCCGATGGTTCCGAGTGAACGGATGATCGGGAACCAGGTCTGCGAATTCTTGATGTTCGAGAATGCTACCGTGCTGGACAGGCTGAGCGTCGGCATATAGCAGAGCGCGTACAACTGGATGCCAAGAAGAAAAACGTATGTGGAGGTGCTTGCCATCGATGGCAGCGCAAACATGATGATACCGCCGATGAGGTGCAGGACGCCGAGGATTTTCTCGGAAGCAAAGAAACGGTCGGCTATCATCCCAAGGAAGAAAGGCGAGATAACGGCAGCTATCGGGCAGAGCGAATATGCCCACCCGACGGAATCACCCATTCCGTTCGCAGACATGAAATTGCCCGTTGTTACGTACCATGCCCCCCAAACGAAAAACTGGAGGAACATCATAAGGGATAGACGAATACCGATGTTCATTATTAGCAGAAATTTTAAGGTTAAAATATAAGTACAGTAATCAACGCTAAGGCGCATAAGTTTCAACAGCAACAGAAAAAACAAAAGTTTGCCATCAGGCTGAAAGGCACAATCAGGCATCGGTCATACCTATCTGTCATAGATGCTTACGTAACGGCGGTTCCGTTTTATGCTTTGACCGATAAGGCATAGATCGGTTTTAATTCGATCCATGTCGCACCCGCAGTTCCATATCTATACTGCCAACCGCATGGAAAGCCTCGCGGAACGCTGGCTTGCGGTAAGCTGCGCGCCGCTTTCGCATCCCTTCGCGAAGGAATGTGTTGTCGTGCAGAATCAGGGCATGGCGCGGTGGCTGTCATTCCGTATGGCGGAGAAAGCGGGAATCTGCATGAATCTGGATTTTCCTTATCCGCGCCGTTTCATGAACGAGACGCTGGCGCGTGTTTTTCCGGAATTTGATGCTGCCGCCGAATGGAACCGGGAAAACATGCTCTGGACTTTGTACCGTTGTCTTCCGGATTTTATTAATCGGGAAGGGGACAGGCTTGCCGAAATCCGGCATTACTTTTCGGACGGCAGCTTGAGGAAACGCTTTCAGATTTCCGGACAGATAGCCGATGTGTTTGACCGTTACGCGATATACCGGCCTGAATTAC
Source organism: Opitutales bacterium (assembly GCA_031552815.1). Taxonomy (GTDB): domain Bacteria; phylum Verrucomicrobiota; class Verrucomicrobiia; order Opitutales; family JAVBMG01; genus JAVBMG01. Next base: position 75,858 of record JAVBMG010000014.1, on the reverse strand, counting down.
TGGCGCGGTGGGCAAGTCAGCCGGATACCGCTGTCTGGTTGTCCGCGGTCTGGAATCTTTTGGTAAAGGAACTCGGGAATCCGTCGCTTTTATATACATGGATCAACGCATTGCCCGGGGCGCTCGCCCGAACGGAAGCCGTTTTGCCGGAACGCCTGTCCATTATCGGGATATCGTCGTTGCCGCCGCTCTTCCTCCGCTTTTTTGAGGCGCTGTCTGAGAAAATACCTGTCCACCTGTTCTTCCTTAGCCCTGTCGGTGAGGATATTTTCTGGAGTGACCTGCAGACAAAACGGCAGCATGCGCGCCGTTTGCTGAAAGCTGATGCTGCCGCCGGTTCTCCGGATGCCTTTTCCGGCAATCCCGTCCTCGCAGCAACGGGAAGGCAAGGGCAGGATTTTTTCAATTTGCTTCTGGACCTGGATAACAAATGGGAGCACGCCCTGTTTACCCCTCCGGATGAGGGAAGCATGCTCGGACAGTTGCAGAGCGATCTCTTTCATATGCGTGACCGCGGCGTGGCGGACGCGGAAAAATGGACGGCGGAACCGAATGACGGTTCGTTGCAGGTGCATGCCTGCCACAGTCCGATGCGCGAGGTCGAGGTATTGTACGATAATCTCCTCCGTTATTTTGAAGAAGACAGCGGGCTTTCGCCGGAGGAGGTTCTTGTGACCATTCCGGACATCGATGTTTATGCCCCCTATATCCATGCCGTTTTCTCATCGCCCGAAAACGAGCGTAAACGGATCCCGTACACAATCGCCGACAGGAAACTCAGCAGCGAGTCTCCCGTGACGGACGCCCTGTTTGCGTTATTTGAACTCAGCCGGTCGCGGCTGGGGCAGACCGAAGTGCTCGATTTTCTTTTCCGCGAATGCGTGCGGAGACGCTTCGGGTTTTCGGCAGCCGATTTTGAGCGGATCAAACAGCTCGTGGAACAGTCGGGCATCCGTTGGGGCGCGGATGCGAAACACCGCGCCGAACTCGGTGTCGCGGACTTCGAGCAGAATTCATGGCGTTGGGGATTGAAGCGGCTCGTGCTCGGTTTTGTGATGGATGGCGGCGACAGACAGTTGTATGCGGATATCCTGCCGGAGAATGCGCTTGCCGTGGGCGGCGAATTGCTCGGCCGTTTTGTGAAAGCCGTGGAAACCGTACTCGGCCTTGTTGCCCGGTTCAGGAAACCGATGCCGCTCGTTGCGTGGAGCGCCACCCTGACGGCGGCATTGGAGCACTGTTTCGCGGAAGGCGATGCTGCCGCGGGCGAAAGCAGAAAAGTGCGCGCGCTGTTTTCTGAGCTGCTGAAACAGGAGGCATGCGCAAAGGATGTTCCCGTCGATGCCGACAGCATGCTGGATTTCCTGAGACAACGCATGATCGAGAGCGAGAATGCGGCCGCGTTCATGCGCGGCGGGATTACTTTCTGTTCGATGAAACCCATGCGCGCGGTTCCCGCAGAAATCATTTGCGTGCTCGGTCTGAATTACGATGCGTTTCCGCGTGCCAGCCATGCGCTCAGCTTTGACGAAACCAGCCGGAAGCCTCGGGTCGGCGACCGTTCCCAGCGCGAAAACGACCATTACCTTTTTCTTGAAACAATACTTTCCGCGCGGAAAAGCCTGTATCTCAGTTATGTGGGACGCTCGGAAACCGACAACAGCCTGCTGCCGCCGTCGGTGTTGCTGACCGAACTGGAGGATTACCTGACGGTAGCATGGGAAGGAGCGGCAAAACCGTGGCGTTTCGAACACCGCTTGCAGCCCTTTAACAAGGTCTATTTTGAAGAAGGCAGCCGGATGCAGTCGTATTCCGCCGATAACGCGGAAGCCTGTGTTTCGCTGGCCAATGAACCGCTTGCCGGAAGCGATACCTTTTCCGGGGTCTTTCCCCTGAGCGGGGAGGAGTGGGAGCAGATCAGGCAGGTGAACACGAAGGATTTGATTGCGGGCTTGCGCAATCCCACGCGGATATTCCTGAAAAAGCGCCTGGGCCTGATGTTACCGCCGGACAAAACCCCCGTTTCCGACGAGGAACCTTTCGAGCCGGATTCCCTGGAACGGTATGCGCTGAAGCATCATCTTGTCTCGTCTGCTTTGTCCGGCACGGAACCGGACACGCAGGCGTTTTTGCAGGCCGGCGGACGCATCGCACCCGGAGAGGCAGGTTCCTACTTCTTTGAACAGACGCAGGCGGAAGCCGAAAAGCTTGCCGCAAGGATACGCGATGAAAGCGGCGGATCTCCGATGCGTACCCTTGCTTACGGCGGCGAACTCGCCGGGTGCCGTGTTTCCGGCGAAGCCGCACTGTGCGGGGAACAGCTTTTGTTCTGGCACGCAAGCAGGCAAAGCCCGAAGCACCTGCTTGAGGCATGGATTCATCTTCTGGCGGTAGCATGCTTCAGTGAAGTGAAAGTGACTTCGGCAAAAATCATCAACGCTGCCGGCGGAACCCCGGGTGCGGAAATACTGAATGTACCGGAAGCGCCGGAGGCAATCCTGGGCGCCTTGCTGGGTATTTACCGCAGCGCGTTCGAACAGCGGATACCGCTCTTTGAAAAAGCTTCGCCTGCCTTCGTGAAGGATGCGGCAAAGGGTAGGGAAAACGGTGTCCGTTCCGCGGAACAGGATTTTGCCGGCAACCGGTACGGCAGCGGCGACTGTGCCGATCCTTATGTCGCGTATGCGTACCGTGACGCTTTTGATTTCCGGTCGGATGCGTTTCAGACGCTTGCCACGGCCGTGTACGGCGAACTCTTTGCCGCCTGCGGTAAAACCGCGAAGCGGAAAACAGGCAAACCCCAAGCGGAATCATGACGCATGAAGGCCTTTGATTTAAACAGCCATTCATTGGATGCCGGTGTGTACGTGCTCGAGGCCAGCGCCGGAACAGGCAAAACCTATACCATCGAGGGTCTGGTGCTGCGCCTGATTGTCGAACGCAATGTGCCCGTCGATAAAATCCTGGTGGTTACTTTTACGGAAGCGGCGACCGCCGAACTGCGTTACCGCATCCGCAATCGTCTTGCCGCAGCCGAACGCGCGTTGACGGATGGTGACGATGAATCGGAGGCGCTGACCGGAACGGTTCTGAAAAATGCGGGGATTGATGCTGCCGCCGCGGCGCGCCGTTTGCGTGTGGCGCTGTTGCTGTTTGACCAGGCGCGGATAGCCACCATTCACGGATTCTGCCGCCGGACGCTGCGCGAGTTTGCGTTTGAATGCGCGTATCTTTTTGACGCCGAGGTCTTGACGGATGCTACCGCCATGGTGGAATCCGTCGTGAACGATTACTGGCGTCGGTCCTTTATCGCTAACGCAAATCCCCTGTATCCCGCACTGATCCTGTCCCAGACGGATGTCCGCAAACGATACGGCGAAACCGTCAGTTTGCTGCTGCGCAATCCGCGGGCGGAATGGGTCGGCGAGACAACGGCCGCATCGGCGGAAACACTGCTTGCTCAGGCTGACACCTTACATGCGCGGCTGCGCGCGGCTTTGCTGGACAATGAACAAACGATTGCGCAAAAACTTCTGGGTGCGGACTGGGGAAACAAAGGCTATTACCCGGAAGACCTGGAAAGTTTGCTGAACACCTTGCAGGCTGCCTGCGAACGCAATGACGTGAATGTGCTGGCGGTAACGTGGGAGATGCTGGCGCAGAGCAATCTCGAAGCCGGAACCAGCAAACGGAAGAAAGCCGGGACGCCGCAGGATGCTTTTTTTGAGCTGTGCGAACAGTGGAAGCAAATCCTGCCAGCGGTCCGTCAGGCGGACTTGCGGCGTTTTGCGGCCTTTGCCGGGGAACGCCTGTCGAGGGAAAAAGAACGGGACAACGTCCGCGATTTCAACGATTTGCTCGGCGACTTATGGTCGGCCGTACACAAGGAAGGCAGCGAAGCGCTTGTGCGCGCGATCCGGAACAACTATGCCGCCGCGCTGATTGACGAATTCCAGGATACCGACATGCGCCAGTGGGAAATCTTCAGGCGCCTCTTTGCCGAGCCGATCAACGGCGAGAACAGCGCCGTTCCGCTATTCCTGATCGGCGATCCCAAGCAGGCGATTTACGGATTCCGCGGCGGCGACATTTTCACTTATCTGAATGCGAAAAAGAACGCCGCGCAGGAACGGACGCTGGGAGTCAACTACCGTTCCGATCCGCGTCTCGTCTCGGCCGTGAACGCGCTTTTTTCAAAGCAGGCCGACGTATTCAGGCTCAAGGGACTTTCGTTCTATCCGGTGGCTGCCAACGGGGACGAATCCGCCGGGGATTTTGTTTCGGCGGAAAGCGCGCCGTTGACGATCCGGACCTTTGATTATGAGCGGGATCTGACCGCAAGCATTTGCACGCTCCTCGCCAACGATTGCGCGGGCTTATTGAATTCCGGCGCGAAACTGCGCGGAACCGACGGTAGCATGCGTCCCCTCCATCCGGGTGATATCTGTGTGCTCACGCGGAGCAACGGCGAGGGCGAACAGGCCTGCGCCGCCCTGCGTGAACGCGGCATTCCGGCGATTTTCCGCGGCAGCATGAGCATCTTCGATTCCGCCGAAGCGCGCGACCTGCGCGTGCTGATGAGCGCCCTCGTGTCCCGTAACCAGGGGCTGTCGCGCGCGGCGGTAGCATCGCAGCTCTTCTTCGCGGAAGGCGGTGCGTCGCTGTTTTTTGATGCGGAACGCTTTGAAGCGGAATATGAATACCTGTCCGAACTCGGCGTGTTCTGGGAACGGAAAGGCTTCATGGGCCTGTTTGCCAAAGTGCTGCACGAAAAGCAGCTGCGTGCGCGTATCCTGCGCCTGCCGCGCGGGGAACGGAAGCTGACGAATTTTCTGCAACTGGCCCAGGTCTTGCAGGAGGAGGCCTCCGCAAACAATCTTTCACCCGAGGGACTGTTACGCTGGTTCGAGGGGAAAATCCTCGATCCCGAATCCTCGCGCAGCCAGACTGTGTACGAACAGCGTCTGGAAAGCGACGCGCATGCCGTCCAGGTGCTGACCATGCACAAGAGCAAGGGATTGGAGTTCCCCGTCTGTTTCTGTGCGTTTCATTCGGGCGATCTGAAAAAGGACAAGCGGAAAAAAGATTTTGCCCGCTGGCACGGTGACGATGGGCAGGCCTATTGCCGCATCGGTTCCGAACCGACGGAGGCGGAGGCCTTGCGAGCCGAGAATGAGGATCTGGGCGAGGCCGTGCGCCTGCTGTATGTTTCGCTTACGCGGGCCAAGCACCGCTGTTTCCTTTACTACGGAAATAACCCGCATGCCGAAACAGGCCTTTCCTCGCTGGATTGCCTCTGCGGGACTGCTTTTGTTCAGGCCTTGTCTTCCGGATACTTTGCTTTTCCTGACGGCAGCATGACATGGACCGCCTTGAACGAAGTGACGGCTGACGGCAGCATGTATGCGTCCGGCACGCATACGCCGGAACAGGTCACCGTGAAGGTCTTTGCGGGAACCATACCGGAAGCCCGCCGCGTGACGAGTTTCAGTTCGCTTTCCCGGGGACAGGCGGAGGCTGATGACCGTGAGGACGAACCGTCCGGCAATCCGGAGGAAACGGCAACGGAGGATAGCCCGGATGCCTTGGGAGCCTTGCCGAGGGGAACCCTGTTCGGTGAGTTTGTCCATAATCTGTTTGAAATCCTGCCGGATCACGGGTTTGCCTTTGCGCCGGCCCTGGACGAAACGGAAAAACGGGTGGGTCGCCTGCCCATGGATACGGATGCATTGGCTTTATTGTGTAGTAACGCTTTGTCGGCAACACTGGATGACGGTAGCAACCGTTTTACGCTGCGGTCAGTTCCCGGGGCATGCTGGCAGCGGGAATGGTCCTTTTATTTCCCGCTCAGGCCGTTGTGTCCGTCGGCGCTTGCGCAGGTCTTTGCGCGGTTCGGGAAACATAGCCCGACAGGCATTGTTTCCGCGATGGAGCGTTTGCAGTTCAACAGCACGGAGGGTTTTGTGACCGGGTTTATCGACCTGATGTTTGAACGGGACGGACGGTTTTACATCGTTGACTGGAAAACGAACCGGATCGGGCCGAATGCAGGCAGTTACACACAGGCCGCCGTGCTCGGGCAGATGAACGAACACAACTATTTTCTGCAATACCATCTGTACGCGGTAGCATTGCACCGTCATCTGAAACAGCGCCTGCCCGGTTACGATTACCGGAAACATTTCGGCGGGGTGTTTTACCTCTTTGTCCGGGGTCTGTCGGAAGGGTCGCGGAACGGCGTATTTTACGACTGTCCCGATATCCGGCTGATCGAGGCGTTGGAAGCCCTGCTGATCCCGGAATGAAATTTCATTTGTCAAATCGCCTGATCTGCATAACTTGCCAAGAAGTTCGTATCCTGAAAACCGTATGAAAAAGACATTGCTTTTATTTTCCGTTTTGCTGACCGTTTCGTCCGCGCTCTTTGCCGACGCCCCGTGGCGTTTTTCCAGGGACTGGTTTGCCGACAAGGCCGGCAAGGCCAGCGTGATCGTCGATTGGGACGGCGTGGTGCTTTTAAACGACTGCGTGCGTTATGCCGTGCAGGCTTATGACGGGAAGGCGCGCCCGAAAGCATTCAACGACATGCTGAACGGGCGGAATTATTTCTTTTTCGACGATTACGATACGGAACTTTTCCGGGTGAAGCTGGGCGGTAATCAGGTGAACGCCTCCGACTGCCTGCTGGAAAAAATCACGAGGAAGGGCAATACCGTGCTGCTGCGTTTCAGCGCCGCAAGAAGCCGGCTGAATGTTACCGTCGCCCTTTCGCTGGAGGAGGACGCGAATTACATTCACGGCAAAATCACGGCTGAATCCGCCGGTGAGGCCATCGAGGAAATCGTGGCGCTCGATTTGCCGATTTTCGGGCCGGATGCTTCCGTGCGCGGGACAGTTCCCGGTTCCCCCGTGATCGTCGGTTCGGTTTTTGCGGCGGTGGAACATCCCCTGGCTGAAATGGCCGTAAAAGAAAAGGGTTTTTCGGGAAAAGTAATCTTGCCGGAAGGTACGAAGCAGGCGGAAGTAAGCTTTGCGCTGGGAATGACCGTGAAAGGCCAGCAACGCCGCAGCTTTCAGTTTTATGTGGAGCGGGAACGTGCGCGTCCCGAAACAATGCATGCGCGGGGCGCCCCGTGGCAGACCGTGACCGTGAACGGCGTCATGGTGAAAGCCACCACGGACGCTCTGAACGGGTCAAAGGAGGAGGATAAAACCCCGGTCGCGGTGGATGCCTGGCCGTCGCCGTTCTGGCTCTGGTCCTTTGACGCAGTGGCGCTGAAAATGCCGGAAACAACGGAGGCAGCGCAAAGCATCGACGGTAGCTTAAGCGCGCGCGACGAAGCAATTTACACGCAGGTGATCGCGCAGGAACCCCTTTACCCGTTGGGCCTGCTGACGGCAAAGGATCCGGTGACGGTTGCCGACAGCACAGCGCTTGGAGGCAAGCTTTACGCGCTGCTGGCGTTCGGTTCCGTGAAAACCGCTGAGGATGCCGGGGATGCAGTCAAGGCAGCTATAGCCGATGCTACCGCGTGGGTTAAGCGCCGTGAAGCTGTTTTGCGCGACCTGCACTGGCTCGGCGGACAGCCTTCGGCCGGAGCCGTCTACGGCTATGCCGCCTGGTCGCCGGAAGCCGGAGTCATTATTTTACGCAATCCGTCGGATAAGCAGCAAAGCTATGCCTTGAAGATCGGCGATGTGTTGGAACTCCCGGATCACGCGCCCGTCACCTGGACATTGACCAGTCCGCTTCAGGGAGCGGAAGGGCAGGAAGCGATTGAAGCGAATGCCGGGAAAGCCGTGGAGATTGCCCTGAAACCCTTTGAAGTGCTTGTCTTTGACGCCGCTCCGCTTGCGGAAAGCGGCGAGTATTACTACACCGTGTACGGGAAAAAAGACGAACGCTTGGGCGAATCGCGGGCCGATTATGTCGGCCGGTGGCAGTATGTCGTCGGTGAAGTGACGCTGCTGCGTGAATTCCGGCGTGACGGTACGATCGTGATGGCAGAGCGCGACGCTCAGGATTCATGGGACGGTTTTACCTGGGACGTCATCAATGAGATACTGGTTATTTACAACAAGAATGGAACGGTAGCTGACCGTCAAAAACTTTCCGATAAGGACACGCTGGATTCCGTTTCAGGCGCTCACGGCACAGCTAAACGCGTCAAGGAAAGCAAACAGGCAGAGTAGTTTTAAGCAAGCGGCGGTAGCATGAAAATGCTACAGGTTTATTGTGATTTGTAATTAATTCATAGCAGTAGATTTAGTATTCTATTTGACTCAGCCGATAGAGCATCTAGTTTACCAGCCATACTCTGCTTATGGAAGATGCTAATCAGAAACTGAGGCCATGGATTGCTATTTGGATACGCCCGACGGATACAATGCAGTTCATTTTGTCGAGGCCGTTGGCTTGGCGATCGGTAATTGCGATTATTGCGCTCAATAGCGTGGTATGGATGATTGACGGGTTTTCTTCATTCCATTTAGCCGACAGGGGTGCATTAGCAAACAAGGTTTTTATGGGATTTGTGGGCGGAATCATTGTTTTTCCTTTGGTGTATATGTTCATTGCATGGGCATACCGGTTCTTCGGTAGATGGGTCAAGGGGAAGGGATCGTATTATGATGTTCTTAGTGCAGTGGTTTGGGGAAGTATGATTCCCGGAATTTTCGGATTGTTATGGATCCCGAAAATATTGATTTTTGGCAAAGAGTTGTTCTCAGTAAATACGCCATTGTTTGACGGTAGCATGACATTACGTTACCTGCATTACGGCTTTATGGTACTGGATTGTGTCGGTCTGGTATACGGGTTTTATATTTCTGTGAAACTGCTGGCGGTAGCTCAGAAGATCTCTGCAATCAGGGCTTTGTTAAACATACTCATTTCTCTCTCCGGTTTATTTTTGTTTTTTGTGGGGCTTGTCAGTTTTATTTTCCTTTTGAAAATGACAACGATCGCGAGTTTTACCAGCCAAGCCATAAGCTATACTAAATGATGAAAAAGATAATCGCCATTTTGTTTAAGTCTGTTTTCTACCTGTTTATTGCCTGGGGAGCAGTTGTGTATGCTACCATAAAATTTTTCGGGCATGACATCGAAGCTTTTGATGATAGCAAAATAAAGCTGGTGATGGCAAATGACTTCCACGAGAACGATCCTTGGAAGCGCCTGTATGAACTGGGAGAAAAATACCAACCCGTAGCGACTGAAAAAGGAACCGGATTGCAGGCTAAGAAACCGGCATATGGATACTGGGATAACTGGGATACAGATCGTATTGTCAGCATGAGAAAAGGATCGATTGACTGGGATGACAAATTCGTTGAGAAAACCCTGGAAGATCATATAGAGGGTTTGCTTTGGTTACGGCATGCTTATGAATGGGATTGGAGCGCTTCAGGTAAGTCGATTGATATGAGTATAGACAATACGGAATTTACATGGTGGCTGATCAATGTCGCGTTGCTGAATATGGAGTATACGTATCGTAAAGATGGCCTGTCTGCGTCACTTTCCCTGTGGATTGACTATTGGCAGATTAGCCAGAAAATGAAGACGAACGGAACTGAGGTGCAGTATCTGACCTTATTGAATTTTGATGAGGAATTGGAGTATTGGTTTCTGGACGTCATATTGAAAGAGCAATTGTCCGAAACCCAGTTATTGGATGTGAAGGCGATTTTGGATGAAGATGTGGAAAAGCAAGCGTTGATACATGCTCTAAAATCGGATTACGTGCTTTTCGAAGATCTGTTGGAAAGTGCAGATATGTATTCAAGGATGCCTGCAAAGCAACAACCTGGTTTAAACCGGATATTTGCCCCAATCGGAATTGATTGGAGAAGTTACCTTTACCAGAAGAATAAAACAAAACAGTACTATGCGGATTTCTTCGAATTAGCCGTTGAACAACCTTTACCGTACGAAGCATTTAAAAAGAAATATAACGCAGAATCCGTTCATTTAAAAAAGGATTCATGGTGCTTTTATCTGAAAAGCAATGCGATTGGGAAAATGATGTTCAATATGATGGATACGTTCAATATAGTGGTGTCGAATTATGCGAGGAGTTTGGAATATATGCGATTGACACAAACCGTGATAGCATGCGAACGGTATCGTTTGGGTTATGGAAAGTTGCCAGAGCGTCTGGAGGATCTTGTTCCAGCTTTTCTTGATGCTGTACCCAGTGATACATTTGATGGAAAATCAATGCGTTACAACCCAGAGAATAAAATCATTTACAGCGTTGATAGCGATTTTAAGGATGACGGCGGGGACGAGAATCACGATATCGTTGTAAAGCTTAGGAATTAACAATTGATGTGTTTATTGACTTTGCGTACTCAGGGCTTTCTTGGATTAATTCCTTGAATGAGCTTAATTCCATGCGCTTGAATTTCGTAATGCGTGGCAGATGTTTAATTATCTGTATATATGCTTGTATGAAAAAGGCTCTTTCCTGAATCACTTTGTTTTCAGGCGCATGGACATTGTTTCCGGCGGCAGCTTTTTCGGCAACACTTCCGGACGGGGACGTGTTGACGGCAAAAATCAATTTTAACACGGAAAGCTTTTATCCGTCGGAATCCGGTTGTCGCAAAACGGTACAGCGTCTTCTTTCGATTACAACGGGATCTTTGGTGTGTTTTTCGTTTGATACGTCAGGGACCGGTTCAAGCAATATGTCCCTGGCCAGTTTTCAGTTGGCATTGCAGAATGATGCTTCCGCGTTTTCGGTGACGCAACACTATTATTTCCGACGGTGGATGTTGCCGTCAATCAGTCTCCTGTGTCCGAGTCCACGTCGTTCAGAATCGACCTGACGCAAACCGGAGCGCTTCTGGGGGTGACTTACAGGATAGAGCATTTCCTGGTTGCCATGGACGGATGTTATAACGTACTCAGCAGTGTTGTTTCCAATGACCTGAGCTACGTTACGGTTACGGTGGATCAGCCCTTACGGGAAGGTTTCTATAGCGCGTCCTACGGATTCGATTTCTTTGCCGCGTATGATTTTTCCCTCTATAACGGCGGTGATCTTTTGCTCAGCGGAAGCGTTGAAAACCAGATAGGAAACGGCGGATTTTTCTTTTTTGAGGCAGTTGCGGTTCCGGAACCTTCCGCTTATGCCGCATGGTTGGGTCTTTTTGCCCTTGGCTTTGGCGTTTCCCGCCGCAGAAAATAAATAGGGGTAAAACCAGTCGCGGACTGCTAGCTGTCCGATCGGCAACCGTAAAACGTACATGAGCCTAAGTGTTTCCATGTTCCTGGCAGGTGTAATACCAGGATTGTCTTTCTCCGCAGTGCGGACAGCGTAGCGCGGGGGTCAGTTGCGCAAACCAGTGAGCGATGCCGTATTGCCGGATCGTTCTCAGGTTTTCCACGGCGCTTTTGTGGTGCGGTATGCCGTCCTGCTCGAAGGCGGTAATCTGCGGGCAGGGGAAGTCGGTGCAATCCGCGCAGCTGTCGATGTTTCTTGCGGAAGCGCAGGGCTTTATTTTGCAGACGCCGCAGATGCAGACACCCTTGCAGCCTCCGCAGTTGTAAACGGACAGGTCTCTTACGGTGAAGCGGTAAGGGATGGCGGCCAGATGTTTGCTGTCTCCGGTATCATGGGCGGTCTTGAACGCGCATTGCCCGCAGTACAGGCCGCAATAGGCGAGCATGGTTTTATCAACGGTCGGCTTCGCGTGTTTCATGCATGGTGCGGGTCATGATTTTCGGCGGCAGTATTTCCGTATCGTTGGCGCTTTTCATCTGGCTAAAATCAGCAACCCCGACACGCGCTTCCACGTCTTTGTCGGATATCTGCATTAAGGTGAAGGTATGTCCGTCCTGTCCGCCCTTGGTAATGATGACTTGCTTGCTGCTGAGATCGACCGGCGCACTGTCGGGAGGGTCGCTGTAAAGAAAGGGGCCGTTGAAAACGAGAGTCTGCTTGTCCAGATTTCCCTCAAAGCGGTTTATGACCTCATGAAATTCCTTGGCGCTGTAAACCTTGCCCGGAACGGTATTGCTTATCTCAAGCACGTCACCTAAGAGCAGTGTCGGTTGGGAGGCTTCCGTTGTGCCGGAACTGCGCATCGCTGTTGTCTTCAGTGCGTATTCTTTCCCATTGATTTCCACGACGGCAGTCTTTGTTTCTTTCTGATAGGCTTTCAGCAGGCAGTTGCCTTTCTTCTGTCCCGGCTTGAGCCAACCGAGCGGCTGACCGTCATAATAAAGCGAAACGGAGGGTTCTTCGATTTCCATGATACCGCGGACCTCGTACTTTTTTATCTCATCGGCTTGGGTCACCGGTGCCGGAGGCGTAGCTTCTGCCGGTTGCGTGCGTGTGTTTTCCTGGGCATGCGCCTGTAAAGACAGCGATAATACTACGGCGCATAAGGAGGGGAGCGTTTTTATTGTCATAGGCAGGGCGGATTTATGAGGAGATAGTATTCACATTCTGAACGGGATCAAGCGGGAAACAGCGTGTTGCCGGGAACCGTCAACCTGTCTCATGGCGAAAAAGGACATGGGTATAAAAAAAGTCTCTGAACCCCCGAGAAATAGGTGTTCAGAGACGCTGTACAGATGATAGTAAAAATTGGTTGTCCGGAAGGGATTTGAACCCCTACAGGCAGAGTCAGAATCTGCAGTGCTGCCATTACACTACCGGACACTATAGCGTAAAGAAAATGAGGAATTGTATCGTTCTGTGCAAGCCGATTATGGCGTTTCGATAAACATCTTTATTCCGTCGGCAAGAAACTGGATACCGATACAGACCATGATGAGGCCCATGATGCGGGTCATGGCGTTAAGTCCGTCAGGTCCCAGGAGTTTCTGGATATAGCGGGCGGAGCGAAGCACGAGGAAGCAGAAAAAGGCCACGGTAGCAATGGCGGCAAGGGCGATCACGTAGCCGACGAGTTTATGCGATAAATGCGGCTGGGTGGAAATGGTCGTGGAGAAGGTCATCACCATGGCAATGCTGCCGGCCCCGGCCATGCTGGGGAGCGCCAAGGGTATGATGGAGTAATCCAGGATGACATCGGACTCATGGTTTTCGCCGCCGTCGTTTTTCTTTTCGGAAGGGAAAAGCATGTTGAAGCCGAGGAACGAAATGATCAGGCCGCCGGCAACGCGCAGCGCCGGCAGGGAGATGCTGAAGAAACCCAGGATCACGGAACCCATGAGCAGGGCGATAGCGAGAATGATCGCGGCGTAAACGCACGCCCGGTCACCCTGGCGCTGGCGGTCCTTCTCGTTCATTTTTATCGTGAGCGCCAGAAAGAGCGGGATCGTGCTGAACGGGTTCACGATGGGAAACAGCGAACCGATTGTCGCCAGGTAGTATTTGATAATGTCGACCCACATACGGTTTTATTTGCGGAATAGCGTGACAGGATTACACGCATCCTTCAACGGAAATTCGGTTTTTGCGGCGGATTTTAAAGGAGTATTTGACTCTGCCCCGGAAGCGGTTTCTATTGTCCTTTTATTTTCACATTAACTTCATTCGGGGCAACAGGCATACATTTACTGAAGCGCTTGGAAAACCTTGATTTTATGTTGGCTATTCTTTCGGCAGTGGATTTTAAGCAGTATCTGGAAACTTACGGTTACATCGCGATCCTTATCGGGACTTTTCTCGAGGGGGAAACGATTGTGATCGTTGCCGGATTCCTTGCGCAAAAGGGATATTTCTATCCGCCGTATATCGCACTGTGTGCGTTTACGGGAAGCTTTATCAGCGACCAGCTGATGTTCTGCCTGGGCCGTTACAAGGGGAAAGCCGCCCTGAATTATTTCCCGCGGCTGAAGAAAAACGTGCGCCGCGCGTCGGTGCTGATCCGCAATTATGAGACGGCGCTGATTCTGGGTTTCCGCTTTATTTACGGGGTGCGCAATGTGACGCCGATTCTCCTGGGCGCCGGGAAAGTGAGCCATTTGAAATTTTTTACGCTGAATTTTATCGGCGGGGCTATCTGGGCGGCTTCATTCACGGCGGGCGGTTTTTATTTCGGGGAAATCTTTTCGCACATTGTCGAAAAATACGGCGTGCTCGGCATGGTAGCATTCCTCCTGGTGATCGGCGGTCTTACTTTTTTCTATTTGTGGCGGCGCAAGAAACGGATGGCGGAAAAGACGCAGTCAAGGCGCGTAAAAAAACACAGCCTGCCTGAAAGCAGTCCTGAACAAGAGGACTGAGTTTCTTTTGGCCCGTAAAAAAGTTTTGCTTTCCGTCCTGTCTTCGCGGTTAATAAACGGCTTATGTTCAAGAAGGTATGCATCATCGGGGCTGGCCTGCTGGGCGGGTCGCTTGCCAAGCGGCTGAAAGCGCAGTCGCCGGAGCTAGCCGTTAATGCGTGGGCGCGTTCGGAACGCGCCGAAAAACAACTGCGGGAGTCAACGGTGTTTGACCGGGTTTCGCGCGATATCGGGCAAGCCGTCTCGGATGCCGACCTGGTGGTGCTTTGTTCGCCGGTGGATACGTTCGGCGATGTGCTGAAAGCCATGCTGCCGTCGCTTTCCGTGGGATGCACGGTGACGGATGTGGGCAGCACCAAGGCTATGGTCTGCCGGACCTGCGAGACTGTTTTGGCCGGGCGGGCGCATTTTGTCGGGGCGCATCCGATGGCGGGTTCGGAAAAGTCGGGCATAGCCAATGCGGTTCCGGATCTTTTTGACGGGCAGGTCTGTTTTATCACGCCCACGGCGCAGAGCGATGCTACCGCGGTGAAGCGGGTCACGGCTTTCTGGCAAAGCGTGGGCCTCAGGACGTTTTGTGTTGATCCCGATGAGCATGACCGGATTGTGGCGGCGATCAGCCATTTGCCCCATACCTTGGCAGTGACGCTGTGTAACGTGCTTGGCGGCAAGCCGGAAGCATGGCTCGGTTTTGCGGGCAACGGCTTGCGGGATACGACGCGTATCGCGGCGGGTTTGCCGGATCTGTGGCAAAGTATTCTTTTGAGCAACCGGGAAGCCTTGCTGGCCGGCATTGAGGATTTTGAACGCCATCTGAAGGAAATCAAGTCGGCCCTGCGGGAGGGTGACCGCGAAAAGGTCGTGGCATATCTTTCCCGGGGAAAGTCGGTGCGCGACAGTTTCTGATCGGGATGCGGGCGACGGTAGCATGAACAGAAGCTTTGCGGAAAAACGAGGTGGATTCAGCAAACACCGGCTGCCGTTTTCTTCCGAAATAAAAGGCTACACTTTTCCGGAGAATCTTCTAAAGTCGTTTGGATTTAATGGATAAAGGAATCACAGAACTGGCGATCACGCCTTTCACGGCTTCCGGTTGCGCGCATGCTGCCGTCCCGGGCTCCAAGAGCATCACAAACCGGGCGCTGATTCTGGCGGCGATGCGCAACGGCGATACATTGCTGAACGGCGCCCTGTTCAGCGAGGACACCCGCATCATGATTGACTGCCTGGTGCGTCTGGGCTTTGCGGTGGCTTATAACGAGGAGGCGGCCTGGATAAAGATCAAGGGAGCGGGCGGCAAGATACCGAAAACGGATGCGGAACTCTATGTGGGCAACGCGGGAACCACTGCGCGTTTTCTCACGGCGTTTCTCGCCCTGCAAAAGAACGGAAGTTACAAGATCGACGGTTCCGAGGCGATGCGGAAGCGCCCGATGTCGGGCTTGATTGACGCGTTGGAAAGCCTGGGCGCCCGTTTTGAATTCAGGGAGCAGGCCAGGCATTTTCCGTTTGTGATGAGGACGCAGGGTATCGGGGTTCCGGGCGTTTCAGTCGATGCGTCAGCCAGCAGCCAGATTCTTTCCGCCCTCTTGCAGATCGCTCCTGTCATCGCGCAGGAAACCCGGTCGCCGTTTACGGTGTCGCTCGCGGGCGAAACCGTCTCGCATCCGTTTGTGCAGATGACCTTGTCCATGATCCGGCAGTTCGGACGGACGGTTCCGGCAAACGGGTCTCCGTATGTTTTTGACGGGAGCATGGAGGGGGCTTCCGATGCGTTGTTTACTTATCCGGTGGAACCTGATGCTACCGCCGCTTCTTACTTTCTGATGCTGCCGTTTGTTGTCGGGGGAGCAATCCGTGTCGACGGCCTGGTGCTTGACGGTTTGCAGGGAGATGCAGACTTTGCGGGCGTGATGAATCAACTGGGATTGCTGGACACAACAAAAGACGGCGACGGGGTGGTGTCCCGGGCAGGTATTTCGCGGGAGGGGGCTTCCGTTAATTTCAACGCAATTTCCGATACTTTCCTGACGCTGGCCGCTGTTACGCCTTTGCTGGACAGTGCTACCTGCATCAGCGGCATCGCGCATACGCGCAAGCAGGAAACCGATCGCATTGCGGCGATGGCCGCGGAGCTGGCGAAACTGGTCGGCGACGGGAATGTCACGCAGACGGAAGACAGCCTGACGGTGAAGCCGATCGGGATCGAGGCCTTGCGCAAGCGGGTTTTCGCGCTGCCTGGAGCCAGCGTTCGTATCGCCACGTACAAGGATCACCGTGTCGCGATGAGTTTTGGTATTCTGGGATGCTTTGACCTTTTCGGGAACGGAAAACCCTGGATAGTCATTGAGGATCCGCTTTGCTGTTCAAAAACTTTCCCGCATTTCTTTGATGAACTGGACGCGGTGAGAAACCGCCTGAAAAAATCATTATGAAAAAGCACTTTATTGTCGTAGCTATTGACGGGGGCGCCGCCTCCGGTAAATCCTCCACTTCTCGCCTGCTTGCGGAACGTTACCGGCTGATGCACGTGGATACGGGTTCGCATTACCGCGCGCTGACTTTCGCGCTCCTGAAACAGGGTTTGACTGCCGAGTCGGAAGGCATTGCGGATGCGCTGGCATCGGTAGACATCGGAACTAGTGTCGACGGCAACCGGGCACGGATCACGGTAGCATCCAGGGTGCCTGAGGAAAGCGATATCCGCTCGGCTGAGGTGAATGCCGCAGTTTCCCTGTTTGCGGCGATTCCGGCGGTGCGTTCCAAGCTGCTGTCCTACCAGCGTTCGCAGGAACAGGTGGCGCGGGCACATGGATTTTCCGGGCTTATCATGGAGGGTCGGGATATCGGATCAGTGGTTTTCCCGAATGCGGATTTCCGTTTCTTCCTTGAAGCGGATCCGGAAAAGCGCGCGCAGCGCCGTGCGGCGGAAGGCTTGCAGGACTCGATCGCGCAGCGTGATGCGATAGACCGTTCGCGCAAGACGGCGCCGCTGGTTTGTCCGACGGGAGCGGAACGGGTGGATACCGGGACGATCGATCTGGAAACCGTGGTTGCCTTTATCGGTAAAAAACTGGAGGCTGTAAAATAAGACAGCTTCTGATCTTTACCGGATTGATCTATTTCTGTTATTTTACCTTAAAACAACTTTCTTTATGGCTTTGAACGATTCTCAGAAAAAAACGGTTGCCTCCTGGGTGCAGGCGGGCGATTCATTGGGCAGCATACAAAACAAGATCCATGAGGAATTCGGGGTTTCCATGACGTTTATGGATGTCCGTTTTCTGGTGGATGACCTGGATCTCACACTGGTGGATAAGATACAGCCCAAGCGGGAAGAGCCGAAGCCGGATCTGGTAGCATCACCTGCCGGAAATGCCACAGCGGCAGCGCCTGTTCCTTCCCCGGAGGCAGCGATAAATCCGGTCGGGAACGAAGCGGCAGCCGGCAGCATGCAGGTCAGCATCGACAAGATTCCGCATCCGAGTTATGCCCTGAGCGGAACGGTGGTTTTCCCTGACGGGGAAAAGGCGATCTGGGTGATTGATCCGCAGGGCCGTTTTGGAATGCAGCCGGAAAAAGAGGGCTACAAACCATCACAGGAATATATCCGTCAGTTCCAGACCGCGCTGGAAGCGGAACTGCAACGGAACGGCATGTAAACGGCGGTAGCGTCCTTTACTTTTCCTCGGTTTTGACGACCACGGTGGCTGTCATTCCCGCGCTGAGGCGGACGTGTTCGGGCACGCTGTCAATGGCAATACGGACGGGAATGCGTTGGGCGAGACGCACCCAGCTGAAGGTCGGGTTCACGTCGGCGATCAGTTCGCTGTTCATGAGATTTTCCCGGTCGACAATCGCACGCGAGATGCTTTCAACATGGCCTTTGAGAGGCTCCGAAAATCCCATGAGCCGGATGGTGACTTCATCGCTTTCGGTGATGTGGCGGAGTTTGGTTTCCTCAAAGTAGGCGGCTATGTAAAATGATTCCTTGTTGACGATGGCCAAGAGCGCTTTGCCTGCTGTCGCGTAATCGCCGACATCCACATGGAGGT
Organism: Opitutales bacterium; assembly: GCA_031552815.1. Classification (GTDB taxonomy): domain Bacteria; phylum Verrucomicrobiota; class Verrucomicrobiia; order Opitutales; family JAVBMG01; genus JAVBMG01. The sequence goes on along the minus strand of JAVBMG010000014.1, from coordinate 57,594 downwards.
TGGTGACATAGCCGTTCACGGGCGCGCGGACTTCCGTGCGTTCGAGGTTGAGCTTTGCTACATCAAGGAGCGCCACCGCCTGGTCATAATTTGCGTCCGCAAGGAGTTTTGCATTCTCGGCCTGCTCAAACAGTTCTCGGGAGATGGCATTGCTTTCAATGAGGTTTTTCCGCCGTTCGAATTCCTTGGCGTGCTGCTCCCTTTCGTTTTTCCGGGCCTCGACAAGGGCTTGCGTCTGGTTTAGCGCGAGCCGGTAGCGTACGGGATCAATGACAAAAAGCAGGTCGCCTTTTTTGACATCCTGATTGTCCTTGACCTTGAGCTCGATGATGGCACCGGAAACATCGGGCGTGATGGTGACGATGTTGGCGCGGACCCGTGCGTCGCGGGTCCAGGGACTTTCCATGTAGTAATGCCAAAAATACCAGCCGACGTAAGCGGCTGCCGAAACGGCAATCAACGTGACGAATACCTTGATGATTCTGATGACTATTTTCATGTTGTTACGTTACAATGTAAAAAGGACGAGGGTGGAAAGAAGGATGATGAAGAGAGCGGTGTTGAAAAGCGCACGGTGCCAGACAAAGCGGTAGAAACCGGCTTTACCCAGCAGGAAGCGGATGAGAAACCAGATGAGGAGAGCGACCGCGATGTATCCCATCATCGGGGACAGATAAACGCCAAAAAAGTCTATTTCCTTGATCATGTTGTTTTGCGCATCGTTTGTTAATAATATGCCAGTCCGAAAAATCTCGGGTGCTGGATCATCGTCGTGTGAATATTGCGTATGGCAAGCAGGCTCCGGGTGGACTCCTCGTGGGAACCGGGTCCTGATGTGAGAAGGGCCTGTTCCGCTTCCATAAGCGGATTGATGGGATTAAAGCCGGTAGCATTCTCAGGTTTGCGGGCGGATTGCTGGCAATGTTGGCCCAGAAGATCAAGGGCCGCATGGATTTTTGCCTGCAGGGGATCGGGCATGGTTGTGATGGTGTGCCGGAGGGCAAGAATGTTCAGCCCGACACGCAGAGTGGCCAGCGAACCTTCGAGTTTCCGGCGGTCCTCGGCATTGTTGGGATCAAGTCGGAGGCGTACGCTGTTGATGCGGTCGATCATCAGGCTTTCAAAGAGGTGGCGCGACATGGGGCTTTTTGCCGATGCGAGCCTGGCGAGGTCTTTCATCATTCCGGATTTTAACCTGAGGAGCGCCCAGCCTGATCCGATCGGGCGGAGGATGGCGAGCATGACAGCGCCGATCAGGATGCCGGATTGGAGCGCAATGGTGGTATTCAGAAAATCAACGAAATGGGTGCGCGCGGCATTGTGGAGGCTGATCAGCATGATAAAATGAATACAGAGGGTACGGGACCATGAAAAGCGGGGATTGGGGATAAGCATGCCGAGCGGGAGAATAACGATGGCCAGTGCGGCAGTCAGCAGGGGAAAGCTGTCGATGGACGGTAGCACGACCAGGATGTAAGCTGTCGCCAGCAGGGCGGAAATGAAGGATGCCTTGAAAAAAATCCCGGCAATGCGCAAGGGGTTGTCCTGGGTGGCTGCAATACAGGTGATGATGCCGGCAAAGCTTGTCATCGACGATCCGTAAGACCATCCGGTGGCAATCCAGAGGACACAGGCGACGATGATGGTGACGATGGTCACGGCTGATGCTACCGCCGCCAGCGTATGGTCGCGGTATTGCGCGGTCTCAGGGGGAGGAGCGGGATCGTCCGTATGGGCGCCGGACAGGACGGCGGACTTGAGACGCATGGTTTCCTGCCAGGTCCGGAACAGATCCGACAGTCTCGCGATGATACTGCATTCGACGATGGATCCGGGGTCGTTGCGCATACTGTCGAACGAGGGCCGGAGTTTTATGATCTCGTTTTCAATGACGGTAGCATCGGCATGGGTCACGGGAAGCTGTTCGCGATTGCTTGTTTCTATCCGTGCGGCGATATCGTTCAGCAGGGGATTAAGCGCTTCCTTGATACGGGGCCGTTTTTCTCTCAAGAGAGCCAGTCTGTCATGAATGGATACGAGAATGGAAGACATGGTCATGAGTTTTGCCTGCAGGGTGCGGATTGTTTTATCGGACGCCCTGACTTCCGGGCTGTCATAAACGGCATGCATTCTGAGGCTCTCAAGGGCGGTCGTGTCCGCAATCAGTTTCCTGAGATCGGCCAGTCCTTTGGCATCATCCCTTTTTTCCTGCAGGGTATCGACGATCCAGTTCCCGTAATCGTTTACGCAGTGTCTGATCGCTGTCCTGAACAGTTCACCCGTTGATTTCGGGAAAAACAGGAGATTCGCCACAGTGGCGCAGCTTATCCCGAGGACGATTTCCAGACAGCGGGCGACGGCGGTATCAAAGACGGTATTGGGGGCAAGGGCGACCTGAAAGCCGATGATCGCGGCGGTATAGCCTGAGAGCATGGCACCGTAAGATGCGGGGATATCCCGCAGATAAACGGAAACATAGAGGCAAATCCCGATCCAGAGGGCGATGATGAAAATGAATATTTCCGGGACGCCGGAAAATGCGGCAACGATAAAGACTGACATGACAGCCCCGATAAACGTACCGAGAATCCGTGACAGGGCTTTTGAAAGCAGCATTCCTGACAGGGGCTGAGCGACGATGTATACGGTTACAATCGACCAGCTTGGTTGAGAAAGATCCAGGAGAAAAGCCACATAAAGGGCCAGTATTCCCGCGATAAAGGTTTTGAAGGAAAATACGGCGTGGCTGAAATAACCGGATGATGAAACATTAAGCCATATTTCCTTTAACATATGTGCATTTATCCGGCTGTTAGCGCTTTCCTGCGGACTTTCTGCCGATGTGTTCATAAATACCAAGAAAACAATCTATCATTCTGTAAGTTTGCTGCAATAGAGAATCGTTTATATAAACTATTTTCCAAATTATTTCCTTGTTTGTCTTGTAGATAGAAATATCAATTGCATCTCCAAAGTAAATTTGCTTTATTGATAACCAATAGAGTACCTATGATTGTAAAAACTATTTCTGAGACTATAGGAAAAACACCGGTTGTGCGATTAAACAAAATTGCATCGGGCTTGGTTGCAGACATTTATCTCAAGTGCGAGTTCATGAATCCGCTTTCTTCGCTGAAGGATCGGGTGGCATTGGCCATGATTGAGAAAGCGGAAAAGGAAGGGCATATTCGCCCCGGTAGCATTATCGTTGAACCGACTTCCGGCAATACAGGTATTTCACTGGCGTATATCTGCGCGGAACGGGGATATGAATTGATCCTGACAATGCCTGATTCCATGTCGCTTGAACGCCAGGTATTGCTCAGCATGCTTGGGGCAAAGCTGGAGCTGACTCCGGGCTGTGAGGCGATGCGGGGCGCTATCAGGAAGGCGGAAGAGATCATGAAAAAGATTGGCTCAAAGGCCTTTATGCCGAACCAGTTTAATAATCCTGCCAATGCGGAAGCTCACCGGAAGACGACCGCGGTTGAAATCTGGGAGGATTTCAACGGCGATATCGATGCTTTCGTGATGGGGGTCGGAACCGGAGGAACGTTAACGGGCGTGGCGGAGGAGATCAAACGCCGTAACCCGAAGTTTAAGGCTGTGGCTGTAGAACCTGCGAGCAGCGCGATTCTGAGCGGAGGCAGTCCGGGTGCGCATGCGATCCAAGGGATCGGTGCCGGCTTTATTCCGGGTATCCTGAACATGGATGTTGTCGATGATATCATCCCCGTGAAGGATTCCATGGCGATAAAGATGGCCAATCAGCTGGCTGAGCAGGAAGGTATTCTGGTGGGTATTTCCACGGGGGCCAATGTATGGGCAGCGATGGAATTGGCAAAACGTCCCGAGATGAAAGGAAAGAAAATCGTTACGCTGGCATGCAGCGGCGGTGAACGGTATATCAGTTCGCCCCTGGCTGAAAGAATCAGGGACAGTCTTTCTTCCAAGGCGTAGTATTGTATCCGGCAGATAGCCTTTATAGGCGTTTTCTCTTATAGTCTATCCAGTGAGGGGTTATTTTTTCGTATTTTCCTTCTCGGTTATGGATTTGAGTTCCTCGGTCCATTTTACGAAGAGGGTATGCTCATTGTTTTCTTTCGCGAATGCGATTCCCTGCTCAAGAAGCTGTTTCCGGAGATCCGAGGGGATTGTTTTGCTTGCGAGTAAACTGGAATACACGGCAAGTGCCGATCTTGAGTCATTTGTTCTCATGCTGCCGTCTGCCATCAGTTTAAGCAGATAACGTTCTCCGGTAGAATAGTTTTTGCGGACGGATGCTACCGAGAAGAAGTTCTTTGCGGAAAGGGTATTGTTATCTGTTTCCGCTTCAATTCCCAGGCGGTAAGCCAAGGCAAGGGACGGGTGACGGATGTATTCTTTTTTTGCCCATGTCAGGGCGGTCTCGCGGCTACCTTTCGCGACCAGGGTATTTAATTGGCGTAATACAACGTAGCTCTGGAGTTCATCCGCTTGTTCGTTTTTCAGGCGGGAAACCTGTTCCTGCAGCGATATTTTAAACGGACGGTAGAGAGGGTCGCCTACAAATATTCCTTGCCAACTGAATGCGGGGGTGGCGAAGAGCGTGGCATTGCCGATGGTTTCTCCCTTTAAGAGCGTCTTGAGGAGGATGTCGGTGCGGTGGGTGAACTGGAGATAGGGTTCATAGACGTTGCCCCAGGTCGCGGATGCTCCGCGCGCTATGAGGAAAGGAACCCAATCCTGCCTCGGGTTCAGCAAGGTGGTTGCGGAAAAACTATGAAGATGGAAAGCCAGTGCGCCGGGAGTAAACTGAATGCCGTCTTCGGCAATAATTCCTTTGGGTGACCGTTCGTACCACCCAAAATAGAATGCGGGCTCATCAAAACGGGAACCGGACGGGAAAAGTTCTGGTGTTTTGTCCCACTCCGTATCGAATCCTTCTGTCCGGAGTATGTTACCGGAGTCTTCGATCCATTGATTGCCGTCTTTGTAGGGGCCTCCGATATCAATATAGGCGCGTCCGCGGAGACCGTTTTCCTCAGCCTCAAGCGTACGGTCGATCATGGCTCTGAGTATCTGAAAATCAGGACCGTCGATACGTCCGGTTATCAGGATGGGCTTTACGTCGGCAATGTTGGGCGGGTTTTTAAAGTATGGGTTGGGAATGGGGCCCTGAATCCGGTATCCGTCCACTGCGAGCAGCGCAAGCTCGGAGTCAACGGAAGCATTGTTTACGGACAAGGTGCTATTCCGGTTGGATTTCGCTTTTTCCGCTTTTCCGGGATCATTGGCAATGCGGAGCGGAATGCCTTTGCATATGACCAGATAACGGACGGTAGCATTGTCTATGGCATATTGCTTTCGCCCGATGGCATCCTGGCTTTTCAGGTCTTCCCCGATTAACCAATGGCGTGCGTACGCCTCTTCTTTCAGTGGGTTCAGGATATCCTTGATAAAAGTATCCCAGGAAATGGTTTCCTTGTTTTCAGGGGCGAGGAGGACGATATTTGCGTCGGGTATATTTCTTTTTTTTGCGTAGTAATGGGCAAGCTCAACGGATTCAGGAATGTTGGCATTCGCAAGGATAATTGTATCGGACGGTGTTTCCTGTGCGTAGGCGATGGTTGCCAGGAAGAAAAGGCCCAGACTGTATAGTACTCGATAAAGCACGCTGTTACCGTCATCCTTTTCAATTGTTTTTTCAATTCAAAACTGGATACGGCTCATTCATCTTTGCTGTCGTTTTCGTCCGGCGAATCCTTTATTTTAAATACCTGAAGCCTGTGGGAACGGGTAATGACGGGGGAGCGGATAATAAGTAAAAGGCGTTCTGTTTTCTCAAGGTGAAACTGCTGCTCGAAAGCCTGTACTATTTGCGTGTTCTGAGCCGGTACGAAGAGAGACAAGACTTTATCTTCGTCTTTCCGGTTTTCCCAGTTGGATTTTATGTGGGAACCGGGAGTGATCAGGGATTTCCCTTTACCGGTCTTTGCCTGAACAGATTGTGTCGTGAGGTTTACCAGACGAATGGATTCCTGTGGGAAGCCGGCAGTACTGTCGTCGAGGATCATTGTCAGCCAGCTTCGGGATTGCTTGTAGCAGAGAAGCAGTATTGCTGTTGTATTTTGCGGCAGGGCAATGTCTGTCCGGGTGTCGTTCAGCGTTATCGAAACGGATTCCGATTGTGCCGGTAGCATGAGTTTTTCGCTGCGTCTGAAGCTGTCACAGTAAACGGTTGCGCTTTTTTCTTCTTCCCCTTCGGTATAGCTGACGGCAAGCGGTTTTATGGATTCTTTTTCGGCGAACAGAAAAGATAAGGCGATTTTTCCGGCGCTAGCATGGAGGACGGAAACGAGTGGTATGATGATTGCAAGGGGCAAGGTTTTATTCATAAGTCGTAAGGGTTCAGCCAGCGGAAATCGTTAAGTTCGTATTCAAAGTAAACGGTATCCTGTTTTTTCCGTGGATGGAATGTTACCGTTGCCTCGCAATACGTTCTGGCAAGTGTTTCATCAGTGTTGGGGTTGTATGCGTCCCCGTAACCGCGGATGACAAATGTTTCTCCCCGGGTACAAACGCGGTGTGAGAACAGGGCGAATAGATCTGCCTGGCTGATGTAGGAAGGAGCCATTTGCGGGATGCGGGTTGCTTCTTCGGAATTCCGGTAGCTGAGACCGTCGAGCGTATTTATATTTGTTGCGTCAATAGCTGCCTGAAGCACACCGGAATTGAGAAAATCACTGATACTGAAAAATGCTTTCCCGCGGGCTTTGATTTGTTTGACGATGGCTTCCGACAGGGCATCTGTTTGCATCATGGTAAGTTCCCGCGATGCAAAGGAATAGGCGCCCAGCCAGGGAATGCCTTCCTTCATGTACATCCATTCAATGGCATCCATGTCGCGCCATTCCGGATAATCCGGATAGGACTCGGCGGGGTGAACCTTCAACCGGTCGGCTGCGTGGCGCAGACGGAAAAATCCGTTTTTAATGCTGCTTTTGTACAGGGCCGGTTCTTTTTCGTAGAATGTGCGGTAAATCCACGTGGTCCAGTCAATCCCGCGCAGCAAGGCTTTCCATGCAAAAACAGAGGTGCTGTTGAGGTTGAATGCCCCGGATACGGAAAAGAACATTCCCGGGTTTTCCTCTGTTTCATCCAAGGGGTCGGAAGCCTTTTCGATTGGAGTGAGGAGTTTATTATCACTCAGGAAATGAATGTTTTGTCTGGGATAAAAAGCGTCAAAGAATTTATTCCATTTTCCGCCGTAAGGATTTCCGATGGAAAAACTGGGTTTGTTTTCTATCTGTAAATGCTGAAGGTGGGAAAGGGTTTGGGATTCAAAGGCGGTAACATCAAATATGCGAAAGAGACGCTTGGGATCGGAGAAAAGAGGCGCATAAAAGAATTGTCCGCCGGAAAAAGGATGTGTTTCAATATCGTAAGTAAAGGGCGGATCCTTCCCGACGGAAAACATGCCGGCAAGTTCGGGTTCTTCGGGAAAGACTATGCGCGTTTTCCTGATATCGGTCTTCAGGAACCAGTATTCGAGATCGGAAAAAGAACGATTATCGGGTGCCACAATATCATCTTTTCTGCCGAAGTGGTACAGCGTGATGTAATTGTCATATTCGTCAAAGGCTTTTGAACTGCTCAGCTTATGCTTGTCGTAACGGTTACTGTGAAAAGCGTTGAAGGGTATCTTCTCAAAACGGTAAAGCGTGCTTCCGTCCTCTGTTTTGAAAATGAAGGAGAGTTCTGTCTGCTTCGTGCTGAGGGAGGCGTAGTCCTTGTTGCGTGTGCATTTAATGGCCGTTTCATTGAGGTCAAACGCGATGTCGCAGTTGCGGACGAGCATGCTGCCGCCGGGAATGGTATTGGGGAGGGAGGTTACGGTTTTCGAGCTTTCGTTGATGGCTTTACTCAAATCAAGTTGCCTGCTGCCGTAATGGTTAAGACCGTTGTTTGTTTGCCATGAAACAGTGAGTTCATCGAGTCCTTCGACGGTTATCCGCCATTTTTTCAGCTCCGGTGAGATTGCCAAAGGGAAGCCGTAGGGGTTCCATAATTCGACGCGGATACGGATGAACATGCTCAGGTCCGCATTTCCGGTTTGTCTGCTTTTTCTGAGTCCAAGGTAAAGTCCGCACTCGGTGATTACCGGGATTTGATTGAACACCGGGTATTCGGAATCCCATCGGAAGCTATGATTGGAGAGCGTTGAGAGCGCATTGTCTTTTCCGTTGACATGAATAGTGAGGAAGGAAAACAAAGCATCGTTCGTTAATGAATGAACGTCGCTTATCCGTGCATTTTCAGGGGTAAGTATTTGTTTCTTTCTTCCTGTATAGGGATCAATGGGGGTGTAGTTGTTTGAAGGGGTGATGTCATGAAAGTATTGTTTGCGCAGCAGTCTATCCAGTTGCTCAAAGTCGGGTTTCTTTTTCATGTCGGCTGTCGTCAGGTTACTGTCGAACCACCAATGGGTGAGTTCCTGATGGGAACGTTGTGTCCGGACGGAGGCATTGATCTGTTCCGTTCTGGCGGACGGAGGTATGAATCGCTGCCAGGAGATTTTTATGCTCTGATCATTGATCCAATAGGCAAAGTGACCGGTCACATTGAGGTTATGGTCAAACAGACGCTCTTTAGGAACCCTGACATCCGGTTGGCGCTTATGTGAATAGGAGATAATGGCGGTATCATCGGGTGTGTAGGTAGCCTGAGGTGAGCTTTTGTATCCGGAAACCATCCAGGCAATGTTACCGTCCTGAGCGAACATTCCCGTCCATGCGTTATTCTTACTTTTCGTTCCCAGAGTGTCAGACTGAACGGTAGCGTGGAAAGATCCGTTCATTTTCTCCATTAACCTTCCGAGGGCGGTATTCAATGCGAGGAGTGCATGTTCCCTTGCTTGTGCCTCAGCCAGGAGAGAACGGTTGGTTCGCGATTGAATCCGGCTGAGAATGAAAAATGCCAAGGTAACGAGAAAACAGAAGACCAGGAGTTGCAATGCGATAATAAATATGAAAGCCCTATTCTTTATGGTTTCTGTTTTATTAAGAAAAATCATTAATTATTTATTAAATAATAAATAAATTTAATTGCAAATATTATATTAATAAATAAGAAAACAAGAAATGGAATTATACTTAAACCGTTTATTTATCATGCAGGGTTGCTGTCAGTCTGTTGTGTAATCAGCATCAAAAAAACAGATGTTAGAGCGGAATGGATTCGCGGAAAGAGAGAGTGATTCGATGCCGTTCAGAGTTCGGGACGCATGTAAAATATTTTCTTATGCTACGCATCTTTAAGCTTGGCTTGGGGCAGGATAAAGAAGAGGATAACGCATACCCCTTTAATGGAATCCTTAACCCAAAGATTCATATGAAAATGGAACACCCAAGAAAAGCTGTCCAAAGCATTACCGTCCGCGAATTTTACGAAAAACATAAAGAGGTATTGCATATGTCGCTTGTTACAGGGGAAGAGGGAATGGATCGGCTTATTACGGAAAAAAGCCTGAATCGTCCCTCCATTGCGCTTACTGGCTTTATGAAGCATTTTGCCGGTAAACGGGTTCAGCTTTTCGGCGCGGGCGAAATGGGGTATCTGCGCGAGCAGAGTTATGCGGATCAAAAAAAGGCCCTGACTGAAATCGCGCAGAGAAAGATTCCGTGCATTATTGTTTCCCGGAACCTGAGTCCGACTCCTGCCATGTTGGAAATAGCCGAAAAATTCGGAGTTCCTTTGTTCAGGACGCATCTGGGATCAAAATCATTCACGACGCAAATGATGCTTATTCTCGAGGACGTTTTTGCTCTGACAACAACGGTTCACGGTACCTTGTTGGATATCAAGGGGATGGGCGTTCTTTTGCGCGGTCCCAGCGGCGTGGGGAAAAGTGAGTGCTCCCTTGCATTGATTGAAAGGGGGCATAGCCTGGTTGCTGATGATCTGGTTTACATCAAGCTCTTGCGCGACAGTCAGCTGCTGGGTTATGGTTCGCCTTTAAGTATCGGGTTTATGGAATGCCGGGGACTTGGCATAATCAACATTGCCCAGCTATTTGGCATTCGTGCATTGCGTAAGGATAAAGTGATTGACCTGGTAGTCACCTTTGTTGATTGGCAAAGCGGAATGGAGGAAGATCGGACGGGGTTGGAATATCATTTTTATGAGTTTCTCGGGATAAAGGTGCCGCATGTGAAGATTCCCGTGAGAATTGGGCGCGATATGGCCCGCCTTGTCGAAGTGGCGGCGATGACTCAAGCTTTGAAAAATATCGGGTATGATCCTGCAAAGGAATTCAATGAAAACCTGATTGCATACATGAGTAATACAAATAACGAAAATGGCACAAATAAAGGGATGTAAAAGAAAAGAAACAGAAAAACCCAGAAATAATTTGACACAAACAGATAATGGGGTAACGTTTAAAACCCTTTCAAGAAGATAAAAAACTTATTTCTACGAAAGGATTGTCAGTAATGACACAATTGCACTTCTTTAAGACCGATTTCTTAAGCTCTAGGTTTCTCAGGAAAGCACCAATGTAAAAACAAAGGTATTTTCTATTATAGGGAATAACGAGGTTTAGGATGAAAAAGGGATTATGAAAACCAATTGAATCAATTTTTGAATTTCATGCATCTCGACCGTGAGATGTGTGGAAAGACAGACAATAAGATAAGATTAGATATATTCATAGGTTGGAGGCGTCAGCGGGGGCTGACGCCTCTTTTCTTTATGCTACAAGAATGATTGTATACTGCATCTGGCATATTTTTATAGGATTTAATAGAGCTATGGACATAAAAAGGATGTGATATGTATACATTCGATTACGAGAGAAACATTTTGGACAACCATTTCTGTTTCTTCGAAAGCGGTCGTTCAGGAGCGTTTGGGTTATAAAATAATATGGGGCTTTGCTGTCTTTCAGAAATTGATTCCTGTCCGAATCGTTAGTTTTGAGAGCGGACTCATTTTTGTAATCCTTCGGAAGCGCATTTTCAGTCGTTTTTATTGTGTTAAAAGATTGCTTCCTTCAAAAGAGCCTATTTATCGGGGATGAGTCATCAGGTTGGCCAGGATCATATTTGCAACAATAAAAAGTGCGAAAAATGCTCACAAACCGATTGTGAATAACTTGTTTAAAACTCGGACTTGCCCCTTCAGGTGCATGACTTAACAATAGCCTGCATGAACATTATCAGTAATATCTCCAATAACAACGGTAACAGCATTACGATGAAGGGAAATAAGCCTTTAAACGTTAAAATGCCCTGTAACCAGCTTAAAATAAGGGGATAGGACAGGTTCTGAATCAGCTTTCATCTAAAAATACCTCGCCGGTAGCTTTTATAAGTTACCGAAAAATGAGTAACTTAGTAAATATTTGCGTGTTTCGTTAATTAAGACTTCCCTTGTTCTTTGTTGTGAATAAAACTTTTCAAATTAGCAATAATGTCCAATTTCTCAATACAGTCGGATTTATGGGAATCCGTTAAAAATAACCTCAGAAACAGTATTCCTGAGGATGTTTTTAATACCTGGTTTTCAGACCTCTCCTGCGCCAAGGCGGAGGATGGGAAAATCGTATTAAATGCGCCCAACGAATTTGCCGCTCTCTGGATAGAGAGCAATTATATGGGGCTTTTGGGTGAGCGTATCAATATGGCGGCTGGCCGCCGCGTGCATGTCTCGATCGAAACCTGTCAAAATGCCTCTGCCGAAGCAGAGCAACTGCCAAAATCCGAAACTGGCAACCGGTTTCAGGCAGAAAAGCCGGTACAGAAAAAGAATTCACCCGGTACCCAGCAGTTTGTGTTGAATCCCAAGCACACATTTGAGCATTTTGTGGTAGGTAAGAGTAATGAGCATGCCCATGCTGCCGCGATGGGCGTGGCTCGCGTTCCGGGCCATGCATACAATCCGTTCTTTATTTACGGAGGCACAGGCTTGGGAAAAACCCACCTGATGCAGGCCATTGCCCACAGTATCCTGCAAAGCAAACCGCATGCGACCATTGCTTACGTATCTTCGGAAAAATTCTTTAACGAGTACATTAATGCCATCCAGGAAAATTCATTTGCGGCATTCCGGAAAAACTACCGCAGTGTGGATATTCTCCTGATTGACGACATTCAGTTCCTCTCGGGTAAACAGGCATGCCAGGAGGAATTTTTCCATACTTTCAATGATCTTTATGAACGCGGAAGCCAGATCGTGCTGGCGAGTGATCGCCCTCCGGTAGAAATCAGCAAACTTTCGGAACGGCTTATTTCCCGTTTCCAATGGGGATTGACTGTCGATATACAGATTCCGGATTTTGAAACGCGTCTTGCTATTTTGCAAAAGAAGGCGAAGTCACTCGGGGTTTACATAAAGCCGGAAATCATCGATTTTCTCGCCGAGCGCATAACCTGTAATATCCGCAGCCTTGAGGGAGCTTTGACACGTATCAGTTCCTTTGCCCAGATTTTCCAGGACGACCGTCATGATGACCTGGAATACATTGAGCGCATGCTTGCCGATATATTGCAGGATGAAGCGCGTTCAAAGGTAACGATCCAGATTATTCAGGAAAAGGTTGCCGAGCGTTACGGCTTGCAGCTTGCCGATATGAGCAGCAAGCGCCGGCCGGCGAAAATTGCGCTTCCGCGCCAGATTGCCATGTATCTTTGCCGCCAGCTCACCTCGCACTCATTGCAGGAAATCGGTGAGGCTTTCGGAGGGCGTGACCATGGTACCGTGATTCATGCGTGCAAGAGCGTCGAAAACATCATCGAACAAAAGCCCGATACGCGGCTTGCCATCCAGCATCTGGTCAACAAGCTGAGCCGATAAGTTATTTACGAGCCATCTTCACGATGGCTTTTTTATTTTGATTCCAGAAAGTGCTGCATCTTGTTTGCCTCGCGGATATTGCTGTTGACCGCAAATGCGGAAAGAATGCCGATGACAGCATCATCCAATACGCCAAAGACGGGAATTGCGTCCGGAATGATATCAATGGGCGATACGATCCAGATAATGGCAAAGATACTGATGAAAATGGCCGTGGGAACCAGGGAAAGCGCCCAGAAAAAATCCTTGTCCACGCGGAATAAACGATCGTTCAGCGTCAAACGCAATCCTTCGCCCGCGTCGAATGATTGCGCAATCCCGTCCGCATAAATCAGTTGGGTGAGAATCCGGTTACCGACGGACTTGACCTCTGGCGCGTGCAGCTCACAGTGAAGGTGTTTTGCGAGGAGCGACGAGAATTCTTCGACACTTATCGGCCGGTCTTCCAGGCGGATTTTTTCAATGACCGCAAACTTCAGTTCAAGATCACCCCGGATGCATTCGTTTTTCCCGAAGGATTTGGCTATCTGTTTCCAGAAGAAAAGTTCGCGGAAATCCTGGTATTGCAGGAAGAGAGCACAGAACAGGCAAATCAAACCGCCGAAGAAAAAATCCAAACGTCCGAATTGCTTGCTTGTCGCAGCCCATGCTACCGCGATAAAAAGACAGGTTGCCATGCTGCCGGCCGCCCATCGCGAGCGAAAACACAAGCTGAGACATACCCCGAAAAACAATAGCGCGACTCCGGGGGATTTCAGAATATCAAAGAGGCCTGTCGGGAAAAACCCGATGACGTCAACCGACCATTTCAGCATGTCAAGAATGCTGCCCAGGATACTGACGTCATCCGCACCGATCTTGACCTGAAGGCGGGCAACAAGGAAAAAGAAGGAAATCAGAATAAAGAGATGGGAAATGAGACCGCCGGGTAGTTTGGGATCTCCGAACCATTTCCAGCGCCAGGCGATGGCTGTCATCATGATCCATGCTACCATGAAGCAGAGAAATGATTGGGAGAGGGTCGGGGCCATGAAGCTTCCTGTTTCCATCATGAGGAACCATGAGCAAACGTGCAAGGCAAGGGCGAGATAGAACCGCCAGTCTGTAAATGAGTGGATAGTCATCTCGGATTACTTTCGTTAAGCAGTTTTTTCAGTTCGCCAATTCTCAGTTTTGCTTCCTCTTTATTGAAATGCTGGTTTCCCAGGCTGATTTCGCTTTGCCAGGGCAAAACGGCAAGCGAGTCAATGGTTTCCCACTTGAATAAAGACAGGGTCAGAAAATCCCTGTCACTCATGGCTGACTGCGCATCGCTGCTTTTCCAGTTGTCCAGCAGGGCACAAAACCGTTTCCAACGGGAAATATTCTGGGCAGTGATTGTGAACCGGCTTCCGAATGTGTATTCCGTGAGGCGTGCAGCCAGTGCATACGCCTCCATCATGTCAACATAGGTATGCGGGCTCTTCTGTTCCAGTTTGTCCGCGTAGTTTTGTCTGAGTGCGGTGATTGCCGTCAGAAAATCGTCGATGATGTAAGGGTTTCGCGGGGCAGAATCCGTGTAGAGCAGATTGAGATCAAGATTGAGAAAACGGGCAGTGAGAAAACTGATTTCAGCGTGGAAATTTTTTTTAAAGAAAAACGGATTTCCGGTGAGTTCCTGATAATCGGAAATGGCGGTGCGGTAATACCATTTTTGCGCGGTTCCGCTTGTGCTTTTTGCGAGCTCCAGCGGAATACCGACGATCATTTCCAGAAGCCATGACTGGAATCCTTCATTCTTTTCTACATCCAGAAAAGCGCTACCCTGGGGCGTGTCAAAGTAGTCGAATACGATTTTATCCTTTATTTCCCCGACAAGGACAAACGCCCGGGCATAGTTTTTATTCTGGATGGTGGTCTGGATTTGTTTGGTTTGTCTTTCTGCCCAGGTAGGGACCGTTTCGATGGTTTCCGGGATCCAACGGACCGTATTTTCCGAGAGCTCCGTCCCGCGAAAAAATTTCCACGGATAAATGATGAAAAATACAGTCATAGCAGCCAATAAGGCTGCCATGAAAAAGAAAAACCGTTTCAGGGAAACATGCTGCCTGCCGAAATATTCCGGTAGTTTTTCATGGAAAAACTGTTTCGTGGATACGGAAGTGACCCAGGCAGCGTCTTTTCTTTCGTAGAGGGTCAAACAGCCTGATT
Organism: Opitutales bacterium; assembly: GCA_031552815.1. GTDB lineage: Bacteria > Verrucomicrobiota > Verrucomicrobiia > Opitutales > JAVBMG01 > JAVBMG01. The sequence goes on along the minus strand of JAVBMG010000014.1, from coordinate 42,567 downwards.
GTTCCTGAACGGACAGATCAGAATCCATGTGCTTTAAATGATTCATCCTGAATACGTTTTACGATGTTCCGCCAGCAGTAAATATCAAGCATACAATTCTGCCGCCATGCTATTAACGTTACTGATTCCGGAATTAAATCAAATGGATGGAAAGATAATGCTTGAACAAATCAGAAAAGAGTATTTTCTAAAAAATCTTCATTTATTGCAGGATAGAGCAGCCCGGTAGCTCGTCAGGCTCATAACCTGAAGGTCCCCGGTTCAAATCCGGGTCCTGCACCCAATTTACCAAAGAATCCCGAAAGAATAAAATCTTTCGGGATTCTTTGTTTATGGATGATCCGATAGCCGTATCCGGAAAATGAACGGTTCAGGAATCCAGTTCATCCAGCCATGTCGCCGGGGAGGCGTCGCTGGGCATGCGCCAGTCGCTGCGCGGCGAAAGGGCGACGGTTCCGACCTTGGGTCCGTCCGGCATAGCCGAACGCTTGAATTGTTGGCTGAAGAAACGCCGGATGAAAACCTTGAGCCAGTGAATGATGGTTTCGCGGTCGTAAACTGTTTCAAAAGCCTGCTCGGCGAGCCGTACGATTTTTGCCGGGGTAGCTCCCTGCCGGATAAAATAATAGAGGAAGAAATCATGCAGGATATACGGGCCTACGGTTTTCTCTGTTTCCTGGGCAATGCTGCCATCGGCCGCGGGAGGCAGAAGCTCCGGCGAAATAGGGGTTGCTGCTATATCCATCAACACGTCGCGGACGCTTCCTTCGAACTGCGATTCTGCAGCCCATTCAACAAGCGAGCGGACAAGTGTCTTCGGTACACCTGAATTGACATGGTACATGGACATATGGTCACCGTTAAATGTCGACCATCCCAAGGCAATTTCCGACAGGTCTCCGGTTCCCAGGACAAAGCCGTTCATCTGGTTGGCGATATTCATCAGTATCTGTGTCCGTTCACGGGCCTGTGCGTTTTCGAAAGTGATATCGTGCTGTCCTTCGGGGTGTCCGATTGCGCTGAGATGGGATGCTACCGCGTCAACTATCGAGACATTGCGCTTTCCGATATCAAGCATGGTGATGAGCATTTCCGCATTGTTACGTGTGCGGTTGCTTGTTCCCGGGCCGGGCATCGTGACGGCGATAAGACCCTTTTTGTCCAGTCCCAGTTTTGCGAATGCGCTTACGGCAACGATCAGTGCAAGCGTTGAATCCAGTCCGCCGGATATTCCGATGACGAGTGATTGTGATCCTGTATAATGCAGACGTTTGACCAACGCTGCAGTCTGGATTTCAAATATGTCCTGGCAGTGTTGGGCGAGTGTCTGACGGTCTTCGGGAACAAACGGTTTTCTCGCAATAGGACGGACCAACGCGGCGGTAGCATGCTTTTTCAGCGTTTGCGCGGAAAACGGTATTTTAACCTGACGGTAGGAGTGGCTCGAATGAACGGACGAGAAGGAGGCGTGGTTTAAACGCTCATGTTCGAGATGAGTGAAGTCAATATCTGCCAGAACGCTTCTTGTCTCAATCGAGAAATCAAGGCTTTCCGCAATGATATTGCCGTTTTCCGCAATAAGCAATTGTCCGCCGAAAACCGTGTCCGTACTTGATTCACCTGAGCCTGCCCCCGCATAAACGTAAGCCGTAATGCAACGCGCCGACTGTTGCGAAACGAGTTCCCGGCGAAAACGTTTTTTTCCGAGTACTTCGTTGCTGGCAGAGGGATTGAAAATAAGATTGGCTCCCGCAACAGCCATATAGCTGCTTTGCGGCAGCATGGACCAGAGATCCTCACAGACTTCGATTCCGAAAACCAGCCTGGCATTGTCATCGAGGGAAAACAGCAGATCGTTTCCTGCGGGAATGTCCGAGCCGTTAAAGAACAGCGATTTTTCCTTTAACTGTTCCGCCGGCGAAAACCAGCGTTTCTCATAGAATTCCTGATTGTTCGGAAGAAAACTTTTTATGACGAAACCGTGAATGTTACCGTTGTAAACAACAGCAACCGCGTTGTAGAGGCGGCTTTTGATTTCCAGCGGAAGACCGACCATGAAAATGCCGGGAAATCCTGATGTTTTCTTTGAAAAATAGATGAGCCCTTCCTGCGCGGCCCGAAGCAGTTGCGGTTGCAGGAAAAGATCGCCGCAGGTATAACCGGTGAGGCACAGTTCGGGAAATACGCAGAACTGAGCTCCCTGTTCTGAAATCGCTTTGGCAGCTTTTTCAAGAGCTGCGACATTGGCGGTAACATCGGCCACGCGAACTGCGGGAGAGCAGGAGGCGACACGGACAAAACCTAACTCAGCATTACTGTACGATTTCATTGAATATGGATGGTATGGGAAGCAGGATACTTATTTCCTGCTGATGTTCTTGACTAGAATATACGAGTTTCTGCCGTTGTTCAGATAATCCTTCTTCCGCGGAGCGGGAAGATCGGTTGTTGAACCTTCCTTGAATGCGCAGACGGATGTGAAGAAATTTGAAGTCTGCGTGCTCATGGCGATGACTTTGTTCATTTTCATTTCCTTGGCTTTCATGCAGACGAACTCAACCAGTTTGCTGCCCACGTTGTGCCCCTGGTAGAACGGCTGCACATAGAGCGAACCCAGTTCGACCGTCTTGGAGTTCGGAAAGCTTGTGATACTGACGCAACCGATGATGCTTTCATCAATCTCATAAACGTAAAATTTCTCAATGTCCTGCTCAATGGATTGGCGTGTGCGGTGCCGAAGGACATCGGAACGTACGGCATTCCGGCGGATGTTGAAGATAGCCTGCGCATCCTTCTTCTTTGCCTGCCTGATCTGCTGGTATTCGTTTGCGTGAATCATGGTGCCGACACCGACCTTGTCGAATATCTCGGTTAACAGCGCCCCGAAAATGCGTCCGTCGATAATGTGGGCGCGAAGTACACCCTGTTGCAACACTTTTGCCGCAGTCATTGCCTTCACGCGCAGCGAATTTTCCCACGCGGGTTTTTCTTTTTCAAGGATGCGGGTGAGTGATTCGACGGGCAGATTGTAAACGATGCTGCCGTTGACCGGAAGCCCTTCGGCATTTGTCAGGTAAATCAGTTTGGATGCCTTCAGTGCGGCGGCGACGGAAGCTGCGAGCGCGTCCGAACTGGCCCGCAACGGTTGGCCGTCGGAAGTGAACATGATGGGGGAGATGATCGGGATAATATCCTGGTTCAGCGAGTGAAGCAGACGCACGGTGTCGACCTTTTCCACTTTTCCTGTGAAAAGAAATTCTTTTCCGTTCATTACGCCGATGGGTGTTCCGCGGACGGAATTATCCTGCAGACAGGCTAGGCCGTTCTGTGTGAGTCCGCGCATGATCTTATGCGAGATGATGGACGAAGCCTGGATGGCCAGCTCAAGGGTTTTGGCGTCGGTGGCATCCTCACCGTAACGGTCGTTGAACGGGATGTTTTTCTCGTTGCATAATTCTGTGAGCTGACGGCCGATGCCATGCACAATGACTACCTTTATCTTGAGGCTGATAAGCACGGCAATGTCGGTGATCACATTGTTGAAGTTTTCATCCTCAACAATGACTCCGTCGATGCAAATGACGAACACATGATCGCGGAATTGGGGGACGTAGCGTAGGATGCCGCGTAAGTCTGTCGGCTTGATTGTCTTTTTTACGGTAGCTTGTGCCATATACGGATTGAAAGAGCTGGGTTGAAAATGGGACGGCAGCGTCGGAGCCGGAATGCATTACCAGTGCAGTTTGGTTCTGAGGATGTTGAAGTAGCTGTAATCCTGCGGAATCAGAATCGGCAATGTTTCATGCAGTAAGGATATCTTGATCGGAAACGGATGTTCCGTCTCTGTGAAGGTTTTGCCGTCGGCGGAGATGATGAGCTGTTCCGGTTCGTTGGTTTGCTCCACTTCCAGTTCCGTTTCGCCGTGGAAAACAACCGAACGGTTCGTCAGTGTGTGCGGACAGATCGGTGTCATAGCCAGCACTTTTGCGTGCGGATGAATAATCGGCCCTCCGGCGGAAAGATTATAGGCCGTCGAACCGGTCGGTGTCGAAAAAATCAGTCCGTCGCAACGGAAATCATTCACGAGTTTTTTATGATAGAACACGGATAAATGGATAAGCTGGCTGCCGGCCGTAGACTTGATAACAATGTCATTGAGCGCGATGATTTCTTTTCCGTCTCCCGTGAATGCATGGATGATGGCCCGTGTCCGGGGAAGGAATTCGCCCTGAAGGATTTCCGGTAAACGGTTCAGGGATTCGTCCGGCGTAAGGGTTGCCATGAATCCCAGTTTTCCCAGGTTGATACCTATGACGGGCACCTGTGCGCGCACAGCTTCCTGGGCCACTCCGAGCATGCTGCCGTCGCCGCCGATCACAAAGCAGATGTCAAATCCGCTCAGGAAACCCTCCTTAAGAGGATAGTCATCGCACATGACAGACTTTACCTGCAATGCACTCGCTTTCTGTGCCAGTTTTCCAGCAAGTTCATCTGCCCCGATTTTGTTGCGATTTACGACAAAACAAACTTCTTTGATAATACCCATGCTACCGTCTTAGTTTCCCACCATTAACGCAGATCAGCACTCGTTTTGAAAGGAGAAAATGCAGGTTACAGCGTTCTCAGAATTTCAACGCCGACGGCATCGGCAAGCATGAGTCCCTTCGGGCTAAGCCGCAGGAAATGCTTGTCCGGTTCCATCAATTGGTTTTCCCGGAGCGACTGGCAGAGTCTGTCCAGGTCATTCCATGCAGCAGCCGGAAAACGCCGTTGCAGCCATTCGAGAGAAACGCCTTGCGGCATGCGGAGCCCGAAGATCAGCGAGTCCTGGAATAGGACGGTAGCATCCAGCGCCTGTTCGTCGATCCGAACCGGACGGTTTTCCCGTATGCCTTTTATCCATGATTTCAGATCAGGAATGTTCGTGTAGCGTTTTTGCCTGTACTGACTGGATGCGGCCGGGCCGATGCCGATCCATTCCCCCATGCTCCAGGTATTGATGTTATGCTGGCAGGCTTTTCCCTGGCGGCAGAAGTTGGATATTTCGTAATGGGCAAACCCGTGACTCTCAAGATAATGCCAGACTTCCTCATAGTGGGCAATTTCCTGGTCCTGGTTACGGATGACTTTACCCTTGCAGAGTTTGATGTAGAGGGCGCTGTCCTCCTCAAAGGTGAGGCAGTAGGTGGAAAGGTGTTCCGGGTTCAGTGCTACCGCCTGTTCCAGATCTTTTTCAAGCCGTTCGACCGATTGGCCGGGAATGGAGAAAATAAGATCCAGATTGATATTGTCGCAGCCGCAATGGCGCATGGTTTCGTACGCACGCAGGATGTGTTTTGCAGAGTGCTGCCTGCCAAGCGATTTTAACAGCGCTTCATCAAAACTCTGTACCCCCATGGAAAACCGGTTGACGCCCAAATCGAGCAAAAGCCGGATTTTCTCCTCGCTGACCAGCATGGGCGCAACTTCAACCGTCCATTCTTGCGGCTGTCCGAACACGGAAGTGAGGGCTTTTGCCGCCGCTTGCATTTCGCGGGGATTCAGGATGCTGGGCGTGCCTCCGCCCCAAAAAAAGGTGTCGGCAGTGACAGAGTCACGGTAGCATTCGGATTCTGTCTCCAGGCAATCCAGATAGTCACTGATGATGCCGCCGGTGGGTTTTTCCTGGTAAAATGCACAAAAATCGCATGTGTCCAAACAGAAGGGAACATGTAAATAAACACCAAGGCATAATCCTTGTGCAGCTTTTTCTTGCAGATTCATTACAATAACGTACATTTAATGGCATTTAATTCAGGCTTATGAAACTCAAATATTTCATCATCACACTTTTCTCATTATCATTGGCTGGCTTTTCCGGATGCACAACAGGGGTTAATATGACACCTGTGCAACGTCCTCAGAACCCGACGAATGTTTATACATTCAGCTGCAAGGCAGAGGCGTGGACGGCTAATATCGTGGATGACTCCTGGAGAGTTTATCTGGTAATCGGCGGAGAAAAACATTTGATGAACCGTGTCGGTAACACACGTATTTTTGAACTGGATTACCAGGTGCCTGAGAAAGTGGTTTCCGCATCGTATTACTACGAGTTCAACTATATGGTGAACAACGGAAAGACCTTGAATCCGCAGGTTAAGACCTCGGATCTTCAGGAGCTGAATATCACAAACCGCTTCGTTAACATGATCGATCCGGATCGTGCTCCGATTGGCGCAAGAGTGGCTCTTACCGGACGCGGCTTTTCAAAGACAGACGTTATCCTGATCGGCGGAGTTCCTGCTGATACCAAGTTTTATTCAACCAATTCCATCTCCTTTATCGTACCTGCTTTGGCAGCCGGAACCAAATATCCGCTTCAGATACAAAGCGAAAACGGTAACATGGATATAGGTACATTCCTGGTTGATCCTGCACGTATCACCACAAGTCCTGATGCCATCAGCCTGTCCAAGGGAGAAGTAACCACTCTGTCCATCAGAATTCCTTTCCGTGCGCCAAGCGGCGGCCTTCTCTTTAATGTCAGTGTGTCTAACAGTCTTGCACGGAGCGTGCGGATGAGCGAGTGCTTTATCAAGGAAGGCGAAGACACCACAAGCATCCGGATCAAGGGTGAAGACGTGGGACAAGGTACCATTTATCTGAAGGCAAGCGGTTACCAGGAAGTCAGGGTTCCGATCGCTGTTAATGGAAATGGAGCGATAGAATCCATCAGCGTGAATGATACCGTAGCGCCGTTGCAATAAGTCCTTGGATGATGAATTTCAAAAGCCTCATGCGGTTTGCGTGAGGCTTTTTTGTTTCTGCAGCAAAGCTTTGCTGTGCATTCATTGTTGCCTGTTCCGGAGACAGTTATCGTCACGTCAGGCAAGCCGGCTTTGTCCGATAAAAAAACTCCGGTGCGGTAGCATCGGAGTTTTCGAATAAATCGGTTTAGGAAATCAGAGCATTCCTTTAACCAGGTCACGCTCGTCCATAAGTTCTTTCTGTGTGATATTGAGTTTTTCGCGTGAAAACTCATTCACTTCAAGACCCTGAACGATAGACCAGCTCTTTCCGTCTTCCGTGCGGACAGGCATTGAGTAGATCAATCCCTTCTCTACGTTGTAATCTCCCTCGGAGAACACCCCTACGCTGAACCAGTCGCCTTTTACAGTCGGGGTCACCAATTTGCGGACCGTTTCGATAGCGGCGTGTGCGGCGGATGCAGCTGAGGACAAACCGCGTGCTTCAATGATGGCGGCACCGCGTTTGCCTACGATGGGAAGGAATTCCTTCTTGAGCCATTCGTGATCGCTGATGGCCTGGGTGACAGGTTTTCCGTCGATCTTGGCATTATAGAAATCGGCGTACATGGTCGGAGAGTGGTTACCCCATATAACCAGGTTGGATACCTTGTTTACGCTTGTTCCGGCTTTTTGTGCGAGCTGTGCCTTTGCGCGTGCTTCGTCAAGCTGTGTCATCGCAAACCAGCGGTTGGTTGGGATATCACGGATTTTGCGTGCCGCATGCATTGCGATCAGGCAGTTGGTGTTGCACGGATTGCCTACCACGAGAACGCGGACGTCTTCTGCTGCGTTTCTTGCGATTGCTTCACCTTGGCCCACGAAAATTTTACCGTTGATTCCGAGCAGGTCAGCGCGTTCCATACCGGCCTTGCGGGGAACGGAACCTACGAGTAATGCCCAGTTTATATCCTTGAATCCTTCATTGATGTCGCAGGTCGCCTTGACTTCGGTCAAAAGCGGGAATGCGCAATCGTCCAACTCCATGACAACACCCTTGAGTGCCTTCATGGCCGGCTCGATCTCGATAAGGTTCAAAGCTACCGGCTGGTCTGGTCCGAAAACGGCTCCTGATGCGATGCGGAAAAGCAAAGCATATCCAATATTTCCGGCGGCGCCGGTAACTGCTACGCGAATAGGTTTTTTCATGATAATATTTAGTGTTCTAAAAAACTTTAAGATAGCGATAAACTGTAGAGAAATACGATTTTTCGGGCAAGATTTTAAAAATGGATTCTCTTACACGGTCGCATCCCAGGCGTTTTTGATGGTTTGGAGCATGGATTCCTGCGATAAACCGTGCTTTTCCCTGAGTTTGCCTACCGTGTCGCCGTGTTCGATAAATGTGTCTTTCCAGCCGATGCGGCAGACGGGAACAGGTTTTTGCGATTCGGATAATGCTTCCAGTACGGCGCTGCCAAAACCTCCCTGCAGGATACCGTCTTCCATCGTGACAATCAGTTTTGCCCCGGAAGCCTGTTCCAGCAAGCGTTCTTTGTCGAGCGGTTTGACAAAGCGCGCATTGACAATGCCGACGGTAGCGTGGGTTGCTGCTGCCAGCCTGTCTGCGATAGCCAAGGCATCCTCGTTCATGTTACCGAGCGCCCAAATCTGGATACCTTCCCCTTGCCTGAGTATTTCGGATTTCCCGACAGGAAGGGCTGTCGGCTGTTCCTTCACCGTTATGCCGATTCCTGCGCCTCGCGGGTAGCGGATAAATGCCGGACCGTTGATTTCCGTCAACGCGGTGAACATCATGTCCGCGAGTTCGTCTTCATGACGCGGCTGCATGATGGTGGCATTCGGAATCGGGCGAAAAGCGGCAATGTCAAAGAGCCCGTGATGCGTTGCTCCGTCCTGGGGAGAAAGACCGGCCCTGTCCATACAGAAAAGCACTTTCAGGTTCTGGAGGCAGATATCATGGATAGCCATGTCGTAGGCCCGTTGCATGAAGGAAGAATAAACCGCTACGACCGGTTTCATTCCCGAAGCCGCCATGCCGGCAGCAAACAGGGATGCATGTTCCTCGGCGATGCCGACATCGACAAACTGCGCCGGCAACGCCTTCTGCAGGTAGGAAAGTCCGGTGCCCGAAGCCATGGCGGCGGTAATGCCGATAATGGATTTATCGGTCTCTGCCAGCTTGCAGAGTGTTTTCCCGAAAACATCCTGGTAATTCGGAATAGCCTGGGAATCGCTTTTCTTTGATTCCCCTGTAGTTATATTGTAGGGACTTGCCCCGTGGAATTTTTCAGGGTTGTTGATGGCCACATCATAACCTTTGCCTTTCTGCGTGATGACATGCAGCAGTAACGGACGGTTGGATGTCTTGGCGAAATGCAGGTATTGTTCCAGCGTTTCGACGGAATGGCCGTCAATCGGGCCGATGTAGCGGAGCCCGAATTTCTCGAAAAGTGAGGACTGGACGAAGAAGTCTTTAGTTTCGCGGCGGCTGCGGTCTGAAAGCTTGAGCACTTTTTCACCGCCGGGAACTTTTTTCAGAAAGCCGCGGAGATCCTCGTCAAGCTTGTTGTAGAACGGCGTGGTAATCAGGTCATTCATATAGCGCGCGAAGGCGCCGACGTTTTTCCCGATAGACCATTTGTTATCGTTGAGGATGACGATCAGGCGTTTGGTCGAGGTCGCCAGGTTGTTCAGTGCTTCCATCGTGGCACCGCAGGTGAAGGCGGCATCGCCGCAGACGGCCACGATGTGCTCGTCGCCTTTGCGCGCGTCGCGTGCAAAGGCCATCCCGAGAGCAGCGGAAAGGGCGGTGCCCGCGTGGCCTGCGCCGAATGCATCATGTTCGCTCTCGGTGCGATTGAAAAAGCCCGATATGCCTTCGCTTTTGCGGATACTTTTAAATTTTCTGCCGTTCCGTCCGGTCAGTAGTTTGTGCGTATAGCTCTGGTGGGAAACATCAAAGAGCAGCTTGTCTTTCGGTGTGTCAAAGACACGGTGCAGGGCGATGGAAAGCTCGACCGTTCCGAGATTCGGGCCGACGTGCCCGCCGTTTTCCGATGTGACCGTGATGATTTCCTGACGGATTTCGGTGGCCAGTGTATCGATTGCTTCGGGGCTCAGTTTGCGTAAGTCCTGGGGACTGGAAATAGTGTCGAGAAGACCCATTGCGTTAATCCATTCCTTCTGTTTCAAGGTCCGTTGTTTCGATGCTACCGTTTGTTTTGATAGCCATTATTTTGAGTTCTGCCTGTTTCAGCTTTTCTTCGCAGACCTGACGCAGGAAATTGCCTTCTTCGCATTTGGCTACAAGCGTTTCCAGCGGTATGTTACCGTCTTCCATGGATTGAACAAGTTGTTCCAGGCGTTCGGCGGCTTCCTCGAAACTAAGCTTTGAAAATGGATTTTTGGTTTTAGCCATGATTGATAAAGCAATTATGGGATTTAAGGAAACAATTACGAATTATTTTATTGCGGCATTGAGGTCATTTGCGGGCACACTGCATTCCGACTGTGCCTGGTAGAGACGGAAAAGCGCCTGAGTCCCTTCGTTCCCGTAACCCATTTTTGCAACCTTCTCGTAAAGCTGCCTGGCAAGTTCAAGCCCGGGAAGCTTCAAATCCATGGATTCGGCGGCTTCCAGCGCAATGCCCATATCCTTTATGAAATGCTTTATGTAAAACCCCGGGTTGAAATCGCCGGACAGCATTTTCTGGGCATGGTTGTTCAGCGACCAGCTGGCTGCTGCTCCGTTTTGTATGCTTTTGAGGACGGATTGCGGGTTCAGGCCGGATTTCTGGGCGTAGGCGAGGGATTCGCAGACGGCAACCATGCCGCTCGCAATCGCGATCTGGTTGCACATCTTGGTATGCTGCCCGCTGCCTGCCGGACCTTGGAGAACGATGTTTTTGCCGAAGCAGGAAAGGAGGGGAGAAGCTTTTTCAAAGGCTTCCATGCTGCCGCCGACCATGATGGACAGATTACCGCATTTTGCCCCGATATCTCCGCCGGATACGGGAGCATCCAGGGCAAGCAGTTTCTGCTCTGTTGCATATTCGGCAATACGTTTGGCAAGGCAGGGTTTGGATGTCGTCAGGTCGATCAGGAGCGTTCCCGGCTTTGCCTTTTTGAAAATCCCGTTGGTGCCGAAATACACTTCCTCCACGTCCGTTGGAAAGCCGACCATGGTGAATACCGCTTCCGCATTTGCGCCGGCTTCGGCAGGACTGTTCGCCCAGGATGCTCCCGTCGCGAGCAATTCTGTCGCACTGGCTTTGCGCCGGGTGTAGACAGTGAGGTCATGTCCGGCATCCATCAGGTGGGTAGCGATGCTTTTTCCCATGACACCAATGCCTATAAATGCGATTTTCATGCGGAGAAGCTTACAGGCTGTAACTCGTGTGAAAAGACGAAAAACAGGGAATTTAACGGATTGTGAAACGGAAGGATATCCGTAAAAGGCAGTCAACCCCAATAAAATAGTTGCCAAACCGTCGGTTTTTGCCATGATGCTACGTTTCTTTTTATTTCAGATATCGAACATTCAACCATTTTACATTCCCGTGAGAGACGAATATTTAAAGAAAGCGCAGGAAGTGATCACTGATCCGAACGTACTTATCAATGTGGTTTCCAAGCGTTCCAAGCAGTTGAAGCGCGGAATGAGACCGTTAATCGATTCGCTTGAAAAGCTGGAGCCGGAAGATGTCGCCTTGCGCGAGATCATAGAAGGAAAGATTTCCTATCAGCTTTTTGAGCCGAAGAAAAACTAAGCTGCCGTCCCGGTAGCATCGGCTTTTGCATGTCAGCCCGTAAAAAAACAGACGCGAATCGTTATAAGGAGATTCGAAACGGGAAAGCTTTCCATAATTACGAGATCGGGGAAAGGTTTGAAGCTGGCATTGAATTGAAAGGCACTGAGGTGAAATCCATCAGGACGGGGCATGCCCAGATCAGCGAATCGTTTGCCCGGGTTCTGAAAGGCGAGGTGTTCCTGTATAACGCGCATATTGACGAATACGCTTTCGGTACCTGCAATAACCATACGCAGAACCGTCCGCGTAAGCTCTTGCTGCATAAACGCGAGATTATCAAAATACAATATCAGATGGAGGCAGGCGGCCTTGCTCTTATTCCCCTTCGTATGTATTTCAAAAACGGGCTGGTCAAAGTGGAGCTCGCGCTGGGCAAGGGTAAGAAGCGTTTTGATAAACGCGAAGACCTGAAGAAGCACATGGCCAGCCGCGAGGCGGACCGCGCCATGAAGAATTTCCGGCAGCAACAGGCAAAACGCTAGCAGGGTTTTGGCAAGATAACGTTGCGTATCGGGAAAAGATGGGTTTACTGGAATGCATGCTTTCCAGCTTGTCGATAGTTTTCCCGGCTTATAATGAGTCCAAGCGTATCGTGCAGTGTTTAAAGACAGCGCGCGCGTGGGCAAGCGCGACAGCACGGGAGCATGAAATCATCCTTGTCGTGGAAAAATCAACGGATGATACCTTGGCGATTGCCCGTAAGGAAGCGGCTTCCTGGCCGGAATTGAAAATCATTGCCTGCGAGGAACACCGGGGAAAAGGCGCGGCGGTTAAACGCGGTTTTCTTGCGGCCAGCAAGGATTTCTGCCTGATGAGTGATGTCGACTGGAGCGTGCCGGCGGATTTTATCGAGACATTCTGTGTACGGATGGAGCAGGAGGATGCGGATATCTGCTTTGCTTCCCGCAGACATCCCCAGAGCCGGATACTGATCCGGCAGCCATGCTACCGTCGTTTTGTGGGTAGCCTGTTCAATGTGGCTTTGACGGTTTTGGGACTTACGGACAGCAGCGATACCCAATGCGGGTTCAAATTGTTCAGGCGCCGGACGGTACAACCCGTTTTTGAGGCGCTGGAGGACGAGGGTTTTGCCTTTGACGCCGAATTGTTGCTCCGGGCAAAATACGCGAAACTGAAAATGATTGAGATGCCGGTTGACTGGAGCAATGACGAGAATACCACCGTGAAAATCAGGATTGTTTTCTTTGTGATGACTGCAGCATTGAAAAGACTGAGAAAATTAAGAAAATCGCTCGAATTAAAAACCGTTTCTTAAGTCATGATTTTTCCCAATAAGGCGCCATGCTTTTTGCTGCTGGCGGCAGCATGTATTTTCTGCGGATGTTCCGCTTTCCGCAGTTCGACGCAGACACTGAGCATCACGTCGAATGTCCCCGACGCAAAAATAAAACTGAACGCGGAAGAACATGCTTTGCCTTTCGAAGAGGACGTATCGCGTTCCACTGTCTGGAATATTACCTGCGAAAAGGAAGGTTATGTGTTTCAGCAGCAGATCATTGATTATCACCTGAATACAACCGGATGGCTTGATCTCGTGGGCGCAGCGCTCATTGATGTGCCGATTATCGGTCTTTTCTTCCCGGGAGCGTTTTCCCTGGAAACCACATCGGTACACTTTGAATTGCAGCCTGAAGGCGACGCCGTTGCGTCCGGCGACTAGGAGCGGATTACCCGTTCAGTGCATCAATCTTTGCCTTCTGGTCGGCGTCCTGAAGCGCGTGGATAATCTCTTCCAGCTCACCTTCCATGACCTGGTCCAGATTGTGGACAGTCAATCCGATACGGTGGTCGGTTAAACGGCTCTGGGGGAAATTGTAGGTGCGGATACGTTCGGAACGGTCTCCCGAACCGATTTGCCCTTTGCGTTCGGCGGCGTATTTGGCGCGTTCTTCTTCCATTTTCGCTTCAAGGAGGCGCGATCTCAGGATCGTCATCGCTTTCAGTTTGTTTTTCAGCTGGGAACGCTCGTCGGAACAGTTCACGATCAGTCCGCTCGGTTTGTGTAAGATCTGTACGGCCGAGTCAGTCGTGTTAACGCCTTGTCCGCCGGGTCCGCTAGCGCGGCAAACGGTGATTTCAAGGTCATCCGGGGCGATATGAATATCGACTTCTTCCGCTTCCGGCAGAACGGCAACCGTTACGGTGGAGGTATGAATGCGGCCGTTGGCCTCGGTCACGGGAACGCGCTGTACGCGGTGCACGCCGCTCTCGAATTTGAGTGTCTTGTATACTTCCTCGCCCTTAATGAGGATACAGACTGTTTTGAATCCGCCTTGTTCCGATTCGCTGGAGTTCAGCGGCTCGATTTTCCAGCCTTTGTTTTCGGAAAAGCGGGAATACATGCGCAGCAGTTGCGCCGCAAAGAGGCTTGCTTCGTCGCCTCCGGCCCCGGCGCGGATTTCCATGACCGTGTTGCGCGAGTCGCTTGGGTCAGGCGGTAGCATGCCTACAAGGACTTGCTGGTGCAGCGAGGCCAGTTGGGCGTCCGCCGTTGTCAGTTCATCCTGGGCCAGCGCCTGCAGGTCGGGATCGGATGCCGGATCGGCGACAATCGCCTTGTTTTCGGCTATGTCGTTTTCAAGCTTCCGGTAGCCTTCGTAAAGCTGGATCAGTTCACGCAGCTTCTGATGCTCCCGCGAAAGCTCGGCGGCCTTGCGCTGGTCGCTGTAGAAATCCGAGGATTGCATGAGTCCGTCAATTTCTTCGTAGCGTTTTTTGAAGGAGGTTATGTCTGGAAGCGCCTGCATGGTGAAAATAGTACGGCTGTATGGATTGCTGAATGGAAAAATACAAGTTTTCCGGTCCGGAACTGCCGAACCATTCAAACTTGAGCAGTGAACTGTAAAAAGAAGCAGTAAAAAGGCAAGTTTGGCGGAGGCAATATTTTATTGCGCAAAGGATGCGATAGCTGTTTAATGCCGTTTCTTTACAAGGGTTCGGCGGAATTCTTTCTGAACAATTTACGATTCTTACAAATACTATGATACGGCATTTTTTAAGCGAACTTGATTTTTCCAGGCAGGAAGCAGCCCAATGTCTGGAGTTGACTCGTCAGATAAAGTCAGAACGCATGTCGTGCAAGAAGGTATTGGCAGGGGAATCGTGGGGAATGATTTTCTATAAAAACAGCACCCGTACCCGTGTCTCTTTTGAGGTTGGATTACATGAGCTTGGCGCCCATCCGCTGTTTATGTCCGCATCGCAGACGCAGCTTGGCCGCGGTGAGACGCCGGATGATACCATTCGTGTCTTGTCCCGCTACCTGCACGGCGTGGTCGTGCGTTGCTATGAGCACGGGCTGCTGGAAACCTTTGCGAAACACGGCAATATTCCCGTGATCAATGCGCTCAGCGATTTTCTTCATCCGTGCCAAACCTATACGGATGTGTTTTCGATTGCCGAGAAAATCGCCACGCCCGGGCAGGCCCTGGCCGAATCGCTGAAAGGAAAGACCGTGACATTTCTTGGCGACACGTCCTGCAACATGGCGAATTCCTGGATACTGACCGGATTGCAGTTCGGCATGAATATCCGTCTCGGCGGGCCGGAAGCCCTGGCCCCGAAGAAGGAAATAAAGGATTACCTTTCCGCAATCGGCGCTTCCGGTTCCTATGTTTTCACGTCGGATCCGGCGGAGGCTGTTAAAGGGGCGGATGTCGTTTATACCGATGTCTGGGTAAGCATGGGAGACGAGGCAGAGGCAGAGCAAAGGCTGAAAATCCTGCAACCCTACCAGGTGAACGACGCCTTGTTTGCAAAGGCCAATCCTCATGCATTGTTCATGCACTGCCTGCCTGCGCACATGGGAGAGGAAGTAACCGAATCGGTATTGAATCATAAACGTTCCATTATTTTTGACGAGGCGGAAAACCGCTTGCATACGCAGAAAGCCATTATTGCGATGCTTGCCGCGTTCAAGAGTTCCTGAGATATTTAAAAATCTGGCAGTTTATGCTGTTTCCCCGAAAAAAAGCTGTCCCCAAGGTTGATCCTAAGGGGCAGTCTTACAAGAAAAACATGAAGGAAGTGCACCAGTTCGGACGTCTGGTCCGGGCTTACAGCCGCGCTTTCATGTCGGTGGCATTTCTGTTTTTGCTTTCCGTCCTGTTATGGGGAAAACGCGAATACGAGTCGGAACAGGTTGAAGTACTGGATCGTCTGAAGGAGGAAGCCATTCACGTTTCCAGTTCCGTGCGCCAGTATTTTTCTCAGGCGGAAAGGTTTGTTAACCAGATAAAGAGCGAGGCCCGGATGCTGATGCGCAGCCACAGCGCACTTGTCCGCCGCGGACTGGAATGGAGCAAGATCAATGCCGTCCGTTCCGGTGATGAGGATATCAATGTCATTGTGAAACGCCTGCAGGATGACGGGCTTGTCTCGCCGACATTGCTCGACCGCTTCACAAACGGCGGGGTGCTGCTGAAGGAAGAACGGGTATCCCTGAGCATGCTTTGGCATGAGTATCTGGGCTATGATGAAAAATTCATGTACGGGGGATTTTTTGTTTCCGACAAAGCCTCCTCCATTTATCCCTCGTCCGCCGTTGATTATCTCCGCGAGGAAAAAATGTGGATAACGGAGAACATGGATATCATGGACAGTTTCGAGGATGACTGGGGCGAACCCTATATGCCGTTGTCCAGCGAGGATATTTTCATGACGCGCCTGTCGATGGTTTCCGATGATGATGTCTATGTCGGAACCATTGGGGCCACAATTTCATTCGGTAAACTGTCGCGCCTTCTGTTTCCGAATCACCAGGGAAACATACGGTATATGTTCATAACCAAAAAGGGTGCGATCATCGAATTCGACAGGAATAACATTTTGCTCGGGGACATAACGGAAATCGAAGGGATTAACAGCATCGATGATGTATTGAATCTTGGCTCGGACGAACCCGGCGAACTCTTTCCGACCTATACGAAGGATTTGGGAAGCAGCTACCTGGTCGTGGTTAATCCGAAGGATTCTTTCCTGATGACAGGATTCGTGATTCCCAAGAGTTATATCCGGAGCATGGTGCTTCCCCGTTTGCCCATATACATTTTTTCAACAGTAGCCGTTGTCATTATTTTTGCGATTCTGTTCTTTGTCGTGAAACGGCTGCTGGGGCACGCGTATACGCAGGCCGAGCGCGCCTATGCCGAATCGACGATGAAAGAAAGCCAGTTGACGCTGCTGAAATCGCAGATAAATCCCCATTTCCTCTTTAACAGCCTGAATACCGTCCGTGCGCTCATCAGCGAGGAACCGAAAAAAGCGATCACCGCCGTCACTCTGCTTTCACGTCTCCTGAGAAGTTCACTGAAGATGGGGGAAACGGAACTGATCCCGTTTGAACAGGAATGGGATGCCGTTAAGTCATTCCTCGAAATTGAAAAGATGCGTTATGAGGAACGCCTGCATTACGAATACGTCAATGCCGGTGTTCAGCCGAACGTCCTGTTCCCGCCCATGTTATTGCAGACCTTGGTTGAGAACGCACTGAAACATGGCATCGAGTCTATCCCGGAAGGCGGTACCGTCACGGTGAAACTCAAAATGCTCAGTGCTGACAGGGTTGAGCTTAAAGTAAGTAATCCGGGAACCATCAATAAAAAGAATCAGGAGACATCTTCTGCAAAATCTACGCACATCGGGTTGCGAAATGCGGAAGACCGATTAAATATTATCTGGGGTGACAAGGCTTCCCTTAAGCTTGAACAGGAAGGGGCCTATGTTACCGTAGTAGTAGTTTTCCCACTAAGAACTAATTGATCGCATGAAATCCATTATTGTAGACGACGAAAGACTCGCACGAAGAGAGATGCGTTCTCTTCTGGGCGAGATCCCCAATGTTGAAATCATCGGGGAAGCCGGCAGCGGAGAAGAGGCCATAGAGATGATCAGTGTTTTGAAGCCCAATCTTGTGTTGCTTGATATCAACATGCCGGGAATGAATGGGTTTGAAGTGCTTGAACACCTGCCGAAGGATTGCAAATCCAGGGTGATTTTCACGACCGCCCATGATGAATACGCGATCCAGGCATTCAAGGTAAATGCCATTGATTATTTGCTTAAACCCATCGAACCCGAACGCTTGAATGAGGCTATCGCACGGGCTTTCGAGATATTGGAGCCGCATTCCAACCTGACTTCATCCAGCATGGATATCGGCCAGGAGCAGGAGGTTATTTCCAATGCGCCGTTGAAAGCGGGCGATCCCGTCCTTGTCCGTGAAGGGGAAAAATGCTGGTTCGTCAATGTTTCCGACATCTGGCTTCTGGAGTCCGAGGGTAATTACACGAAACTGTATTTCGGCGACAAGCATGCCGTTATCCTGCGTTCGCTGGCAGCCTTGGAAGAACGTCTGGACAGCGGTGTGTTTTTCCGGGCAAACCGCAGGCAGATATTCAACTTGCAATATGTGCAGTCGGTGGAACCCTGGTTCAGCAACAGTTACCGCATCATGCTGAAAGGTAACATGGAAATTGATCTGTCCCGCCGCCAAAGCCGCGTATTCCGGGAAAAACTCAGCATCTGACACGAAATCCGTTTCCGATGCTACCGTCTGTTTTTCAGACGGACATCATGGACAGGAGCCTGTCGACTCTTTCCTGCAACATATTTTCATTTGCGGATTCCAGGCTTTCGCAGGAAAAGGATTCCACCGTCAGGCTTGCTGCCGCGGTTGCGTAAAGCATGGCGCGCTTTATCGTTTCAAAGGAGGCATTGTCGTGCGCGGCAAGATAGCCCACCAGTGCGCCCGCAAACGCATCGCCTGCGCCCGTCGGGTCGTGCAGTTGCCTGACCGGATAGGCTGGCATGGCAAAACGTTTTTCCCCATGGAAGAGGATGGCGCCGTGCTCTCCTTTTTTGACGATGATGGAAGGGCATCCGGTTTCCTGCATGATCCGTTCCGCAGCCAGAAAGATGTTTTTTTCGTCGCTCAGGTGGAGCACCTCGCTGTCATTGATGACCAGCAGGTCAATGCTCCGGATGAGCTCAAACAGTTCCTGCGGCTTGGTTTCAATGAAAAGCGTTATGGTATCCGCAACGACGAATTTCGGGACCACCAGTTGTTCAAGCACCTTGATTTGCAGTTCGGGCGAGATTGCGCCGAGCAGGACAAACGGTGTTTGGCTCTGTTCCTCAGTCAGTTCCGGTGAGAAATATTCAAAGGCGTTAAGATTGGTGATCAGCGTATCCCGCATATTGAAATTTTCATGATACCGTCCTTTCCAGTAAAAGGTCGGGGCATTCATGTTGATTTCAAGCCCGTCCACGTTGACTCCTTTCAGCCGCAGCCGCTCAATATCCTTCGTGTCAAAGTCATGACCCACGGTAGCGACCAGTCGCGGCAGGGAAAAATAACTCGCCGCCATGCTGGCGAAGGTCGCGGAACCGCCAAGCAGGCGCTCTCCCGTTGCGTAGGGTGTTTCAATGTCATCGTAGGCGACGGAGCCGATAATCAATACCGGGTGTTTTGTGGCAAAGGGAGATGGGCGGTTCATGCTGCCGTGAAAAAGATTTAGCGGAAAAGCATCAGGCCGATGCGGAACTGGGAATCGCGTTTTTTGTCGTAATCGAGCAAAGATTCGCCATAGCCGTTGAAATACTGGAATTGCAGGTAAGTGTTCACGAAAGGAACGATGTTTTCCAGCGGATAGGAGACATTCACTTCCAGGCTGCCGTGGTCGAATGAATTGCCTGCGTAACCGGAGAAACTCACTTTCCAGGAATCAATGATCCCGCATTCCGCGAGCAGGTTCACGTAACCGCGGTATTCGTCAATGGAAGGATTTTCGTTTTTGTCGATATAGGCAAAAAACTTCGGAGCCAGGTTTATGTAAAATGATTTATCCCATTCCCAGTAAAACGTCGGCTGGACATAATAGATATTCAGGCTGCGCGAATCGGAACCGCCTTTGCCGTTGGATTCATGCTCGAAGCCCGTGCGCACGCCCAGTGCGTCAACCCAGCCAAGGTCCTGCCAGAGATTATCTTTGAAATAAAAGACCGTCGGGCGGTAGCTTGTGTCGTAAAACGGCTTGGATGTTTCCGTCAGGTCCCAGAGCGAAGTCTGCGAATAGGCAAGGTAAAGATCCGTGTAAAACGGTTCATCCTTCACCTTGTCATCAGGCACTTCTTTGCCGAACGGTTTGAATTTGAAGCTGAACTGAAACTTGGATTTGCTTTCAGGGCCGAGCTCGAGGGCAAAATAACTCGGCTCAAAAGGAGAAAAGCGGGACAGGTAATGCTTGTCGTTATAGAGATTCGGACCAACGGTAGCATCGGAAGCCATGCCGGTGGCATCCGCTTTGGTCGCCACGGCTTGCCGGGTGCTTTCATTGCTCGGCTGTTGCCCGCTGATGGTTCCGAAGTCGATGTTGCTGAACCCTGCTGATTTTGCGGCATTGTATACCTTGTTTACCGTGCCGAAGGGAACCGTTTCGTCAGCCGCAATGGTGATGGCATTGGTACCTGCCTGGCTGCCGATAAGCTGTTCGAGCTCACGGTCCGAGACCCTGGCCATGTCGGTTTTCTTTCCCGCATAGGACAAGGTTCCGTCAGCCGAAATCTCAAGGATGGCGCGACGGCTTTGTACCGTACCGCTTTCCTGGGGATGCGTATCTGCCGGGAAAGCAAACGGACTGAATCCCAAAGCGACAGCAATGGAGCTTAAAATAACAGACGTACGGATAATTTTCATACAGGGAGTAGATATTAAGAACTCCGTTATTTTACTCAATAACAGAAAAATCAATTTGCGGCGGTCAGTTGCCTCAGTTTTGCGCAATAATCCTCCAGCGCTTTATTGCGGTTGGCCGCAAGCGCCTTTTCCGCCCAGGTCAATGCCTCCGCATAATTGCCTTCGTTGACAAAGACTTGCGTGAGCTTGATGCTGCCGCGGTAAACAAAGGCGTTTTGTTTGACCGCCCGTTCGAGGAACAGCTTCGCCTGTTCGGTGTTGCCCTTTGCCAGTTCGATATCCGCCAGCGTCAGCAAAGCATCGCCGTTCAGCGGATCACGTTCCAGTACGGACCTGAACAAGCTTTCCGCCTGCTCGGTTTTGCCAGAGGCGTAAGCTGTTTTTGCCGTGACCGTATCAAGCCGGAGTGTCTGTTTTTCATTCAGGAGCGCGGATTGTTTGCGGAGGATCTCTGCGAGCGTGTTTGCTTCCCCGAATGCTTCCGCCAGGGCGAAACGTTCGGTGACTTCGAGCAACGCGTCCCTGTCGCTTTCCGATGCTACCGTCGAGAAAATCTCACGGTAAACGGCGAGCGACCGTGTGTGAAGTCCTTCATTGAAATAGATGGCGGCGAGCAGTTTGAGCGAGTTGGCGTTGGCCTTGCCGAGGGCGCGGACCACCTCGATGTTTTCCGCCGCTTTCATCGGCTGTTCGCTGGCCAGCAGAGCGTTTGCCTGGTAAAGCCAGAATGTTTCGCGTGCAGGGTTGCGTTGGATCAACTCGTCGAAGAGGGCGACCGCTTCCTTCTCGCGTTGCGTCAGGGAAAGCGCGTAAGCCAGCCCCAGCCGCCAGTCGTCATTGTCCGGTTCGCAAAGGATAGCCTGGCGGTACGCCGTCTCGGCGGACAGCCATTGCGCCTTTTGCGCATACGCGTAACCCAGCAGTCCGTAGGTCTTGGAATCCACGTCGCCCAGATTCAATGCCCGGGAAAGCGCCGCGATGGCTGCGTCATGGTTTTCCGTCCGGCATTCCAGCAGACCGAGGTTTTTCCAGGCGCGCCTGAAATCCGGAAATTTACGCAGGGCATTCTGATAGGCGATCTTGGCGTTTGTGTAGTCATCTTTCTGGAAATACAGATTGCCCAGGATGAAGTCCAGGGCAGCGCTGGATTTTTCCGTCACATGGCCCTTGACTGCTTCCAGTGCCGATGCCGGATCGTTCGCCAGTTCATCGGCAATGGACTTGATAAAACGTCCTTCCGCTTCCGCGACCTGCGGTTCCAGTGCGGAAATCACGCCGTAGCTGGCAGTGATTCTTTCCTTGGTGTAATCACGGGACAGGAAATCAGCAGCGGGGGCGGCAAGTGACCTTACCGCAAGTAACATGACTGCCGGTAGCATGAGGCATCCGGCTTTAAAGAAGAAAGAAGTAATGGCTTTTCTGAACATCTTCATTGGACAGTGATTTTAAAAGGTTGAAGCATGCGGACTTTGACGGTTTCGCCGCCGCGTTTTCCCGGCTTGAAGCGCCAGCGCTTGATCGCCGTGAGCACCGAGTCGTTAAAGCGGCTGTCGCTGCTGGTTTTTATTTCCGGGTCGATGACGTTACCGTCCTCATCCACGACAAAAATCACTTCCACGGAACCTTCGCGGTTGCGCAGCGCATAGGGAATATTCGGGCTGATGCGGTTTATCGGCACCGGGATCTCATCGACCTGGGCAATCTCAAAAATGCTTAACGAACCCAGGTCTTCCGCATTCACACCGAAGGAAACGGTGTAGTCGACGGCGACGGTGGCATTCGGATTCGGAACGGATGACGGTATCGCCAGCGGTTCAATCGCCATTTTCGCGCCCTGTTGCGAGGACGAACGCTTTCCCGCCGCTTGAACGAAAGCAAGCATTTGCGTGTCAGGCGCCTGTTTTGACGGTGGCGTGATCACCTCGGGGGGCGGTGGTGGCGGAGGAGGGGGCGGAGTCTCCTTGATCGGCTCGGTTTTCGGAGCCGCAACGTCGCCGGAAAAATGTATCAGCTGCGTCATCGGAATCGCCAGGAACAGAAACGCCGAGAACACCGTTGCCCCGATGAGGGAAACCGTGCTGTAGCGATCCGGCTTTGGCGTCTTGTAGGTATTCATTCCGCTCAATATTTCGTCGAGAAGCTCACTTCTTTTGCCCCGGCGGATTTTGCCTCGCTGTAAACCTTGGAGAAGATACCGTGCGATACGTTTTCGTCGGCCTGGATGACTACCGGAAGCGATTCGTCCGCGCAGAGACGGCGCACGATGCTGCCGACGCCGTTCAGGCCGATTTCCTTGCCGCCATAATAGATTCTGCCGTCCGCCGTAATGGCGATCAGGATGCTTTTCTTGTTCAATGAAAGCGAGGTCGAGGTCTCCGGTTTTTCAACCGTTATGCCCGTTTCCTCGATGAAGGCGGTGGTCGTGATGAAGAAAATCAGCAGGATGAAAAGACAGTCGATCAGCGGAGCCAGGTTGATCTGTACTTCGGATTCGGTTTCGGTGTCTGAAAGGCGTTTTAACATAAACGGTTACGGATTCAGGATTGACTTGGCTGTGATGCTTGGGCGGTAAGATCCGTGCGGGTGAAAAGCAGTATGGCGTTTTCCAGTTTTGCCAGTTCCGCGACGATGCTGTGTTTTCTACGCTGGATCATCATGGCAAAAAAGAGCGCGGGCAGGGCGACAATCAATCCGCACTGCGTCGTGACCAGCGCCTTGGAAACCCCCAGCGAAATGTATTGCATCCCTTGTCCCGCCAATCCGTCAAAGGTCATCAGGATGCCCACGACCGTGCCGAGCAGGCCGATGAGCGGGGCTGCGGTTGTCAGCGTCTGAAGCAGGCGCAGACGGCGGTCAATGACCGACAGGTAAGCCAGGCGGATTTCGTCAAAGCGCGCGCGTACGATAACCTGGTTGAGCGGCTTTTGCATCGCGTACGCCAGCAGGTCATTTGCATCGAACGCTGCGTCGTCGGAGATGCCGTTTGCAAAAATGCCCGCCGCGCGGAGCAATGATTTCTGTCCGCGGAAAACGAAACCCAGGAGCTGGAAAGCCTGCCAGTAAATGAAGACAGACACGGCAAACAACGGTATCATGACGCTACCGCCGCTCTGTAATAACTGGATCGCCTGCGAAATCATTTTGCGTTGAGAGAATCTATTGAAATTGAGGAAACCTTTTGAAGAAAGGTTTCCTCAAGCTCCTTCCAAAAACGTTTATTTTGCGGATAATAGATTTTTCTTCGGAAAAATTATTATCCGCAATAATCGGGTTATTTTGAAAAGATTCGAAAAGACTTTCTTGCAAAAAAGTTTTCCCGATAAATCGCTGTGCTCTCTGCGTCATCTGCTGATTTAAAAATTACTTTTGGGCGAGACCGTTGAGGAGCGTGAGCATGCCCTGTTCGAGCTGTCCCAGTTTGCGGCGCATCATGCGGTACAGGATCGCATGGAAAATCAGCGCCGGGATCGCGACCATCAGTCCGAATTCCGTGGTGACGAGCGCCTCGGAAATACCGACGGAGAGCGATTTCGGGTCGCTGCTTCCCGATACCGAAAGCACGCCGAAGGTCGTGATGATACCGGAGACCGTTCCCAGCAAGCCAAGTAGGGGCGAAGCCGCCGCGCTGATGGAAATGAAGGCGAGGAAACGTTCCAGTCTCGGGCGCACCTGGAGGATTTTTGCAAAGACGAATTCCTCGAGGATTTCGCGCGGCTCGTTGCAGGCCTTGATCCCCGTGGCAATGAATTCGGAAGCAAAGGCCGGCAGGGTTTGGGTGTAGGCGAGCGCCGCTTCTGTTCCCTTGTCTTTCAGCAGCGTCAGCGCCGTCTCGATCTGCCTGGAGCTCACGATGCGCTGCATGGAAATCTCAATCCATTTGATGATAACGCAGGCGGCGGTGACCAATCCCAGCACGAGAATCAGGTAGCCGATGATACCGCCTTTCCTGATATGTTCCATGAGCGTTTGCTCATGCTTGCTTTCCTCGGTCAGCTTTCCGCCGCTCGGGTCCAGCGGTAGCATGGAAGCCGAGCCGTCGATATACCGGGCCAATTGTTCCGACAGGCGGGCGCTGTCGCCGGTTTCCGCAAAAATCGGGTAGGCCGCGTTGATTTCCTCATGGACGATACCGGCCCGGGATTTGTCATTGCTGAGAAAATAATGCATCGGGCCGATTTGCACGAAATGGCCCGGGATCAGGTTTCCTTTTGCGTCGGACGCCGTTCCGTCAGTCACCTGTTGGCCGATCTGCTTTACGACCAGGTCGGTGAACTGCAGTCCGTCCGTCAGGTTCATCTGTGCGGCCTGGATAGCCTTCTCCCACGAATTGACCAGATTCAGCGGCAGGCGTTTTTCCATTTCCTGCGCAAAAATGCGCAATGCCGACTCCGCGTAATTCCGGTTTTCTTTTTCCTTGTCGATGTCCGTCTTGATTTCACGATTATCGGAAGCAGCATCGGCGACGGATTTCCGGAGCTGTGCCAGGGCAGCTTTTTTCGCGAGTACGCTCTGCTCCGACTCGGAGAGCTGTTTTGCCAGGGCAATCCGCTCCCGGGCGATCTGTTCCTGAGTCTTTGCCAGCTCCGTGAGGCTCTGCTTCAGTTCCGCATTCAGTTTATCGGCGGTAGCATTGCTCTGCGCCAATCCGGAGGCGGCAGCAAAAAAACAGGCGGCCGAAAAGAGCACGGCTTTGACCAGGCGGGTTCGGGTGAAAAGGGAGCGGTTCATGGCTGTACCTCCCTGCTTAGCGGAATGTCGAGCCAGATCGCCTGTTCCCTGTTGTCAAAGATGTTAAAGAGCCGGCTGACCGTGTCCTTCTGTTCGGGGATCGCTTGCCAATGCCATTGCCCGCCTTTTGCGTAACCCATGTAGGCGACGCTGTCGCTTTCATCCGTCGCGTAGGCAAAATCAATGCCGAGGTAGGCAATCCTCATCTGGAGCGGGTTTTCGTTGCCGGAGGGCTGGATGGCTTCGCGCTGGACGGCGATCTTCATGCGGGATTTTTCAATCTCGTTCAGGGCGCTGACCAGGTTCTGCACGCGTTCCGCAAACGGTTTCTTGTCGGCGGCGGCAGCATCGAGCCCGTTCAGGGCAGGGTAGATTTTCTTTTGCAGGTAAGGCGGTAACAAGGTATAGCGTTCAGCCAGTGCATTTTCCGCCCGGGCAAGGAGTTTCCTGGCCGCATCCGTTTCGCTTTTCAGCGTTGCCAGCGTTTCTTCAAACGCTTTCCGTTCCTGCGAAGCCTTCGCCTCGTTTTCCTTCAGCTTCGCCATGTCGGCATCCAGCGTTTGGGCTTCCGATTTCAGCAGGGCGATCCGTTGTTCCAGAAGCGCCTTTTGCAGGGACCAGTCGCTTTCGGCGGCGGCGCGTTCCTTCTCGGCGGTAATTCGCTGGGACGCCAGTTCGCGCCAGTAAGCAGCGTTGTTATCATTCTCCGCCGCGGTCGCGTGGAAATAGCCCGAACCCAGGCAGAGGAAGCCGAGGAAAAGACCTTTTCCGGAAAAGCGCGGAGACAGGTGTTGTCGCTTAAGAGCTTTCATCAATAAGGGAAGTATTATCTTTATTGAAAACCAACTTTCAATAACAGATTTGCTCGGAATGTGGCGGAAAACAGAACAAACGTTTGGTTTTGTCGGTCTTCCGCAAGGAATCGGTGATTTTTGGGAAGGAGGATTCTTTTATTGACATGATTGATACTGAGACTAGTTTGCATCGAATTAATTTGAAAATGAGTCCCAATAAATAATCTTACTACAATGAAATCAATACAAAACAGGAAACAAACCGTTGTCATTCTCGGCAGCCTTTATGCCATGCTTTGCGCGAATGTAATCGCCCAGAATACCCCGGAAAGCGGCACGGAGAGCAGTTCGAATCCTGCGGCAGCTGATGCTACCGCGGCGCAAACCGCTACGGCAGGCACGGACAAGGAAGAACCCGTTCAGTTGGATGACTTTCAGGTCTCAAACATCAAGGACTTTGCCGGGGGGCAGCTTGCTCCCGAGGAGAGGATCGGCTTTCTGGGCGACCTGAAGATCATGGATACGCCGTTTTCGTCCAGCCGTTACACATCCAATCTGCTGGAGAACCAGCATGCGCGGACCATCAAGGATGTCATGATCAACGATCCGTCGGCGCGTTCGGGCATGGGATTCGGTAACTTTGAGGAAACTGCTTATATCCGGGGCTTTCCGCTTACCAACTCGGACATTGCGTTTGCCGGCCTATACGGCGCTTTACCCCGTCAGGTGATTGCGACGGAGATGGTTGATTCGGTCGAAATCCTGAAAGGAGCCAGTACTTTTGTGAACGGGATAACACCGAGCAGCACGGGGGTCGGCGGTAACATCAACATCCAGCCCAAACGCGCCCCGGATGCTCCCCTCATGCGTTTCACCGGGGACTACATGAACGACAGTTTTCTCGGCGGGCATGTGGATGTTGCAAGGCGCTTCGGCGAGAACAAAGAACTCGGGGTACGCTTCAACGGTGTTTACCGTGACGGCGAAACGTCTATCAAGAACGAAAACCGCCAACAGGGACTGCTGGCGCTGGGAGTCGATTACCGCACGGAAAACGTCCGGCTTTCGCTGGATTTGGCCTACCAGAATTACCGTATCGACGAAGGGCGCAATGTCGTCTTCGTGAGCACCTTCCCCGGTGACCGTCTGCCGCACGCGCCGAACGGCAAGCAGAATTATGCGCAGGACTGGACTTACTCGCACATGGAAAGCTACTTCGGCCTGCTGAACGCCGAGGTCGATGTGACTGACTGGCTGACCGTCTATGCAGGAGCCGGCGGTGCGACCGACGAGGAACATGGCGTCTATGCCTCGCCGTACCTCTACAATGCTGACGGTGACGCGAACTTCGGTCTGCTGGAAGTACCCTATTACGACAACAATTACAGTTATGAATTCGGGTTGCGTTCAAAATTCGAGACCGGGCCGCTGAAGCACAGCCTGAACGTCGGTTACGCGGAAACCCATCTGAAAAAACGCACTGCCTATGAAAGGTCCAGCCGTACTGTTCTGACAAATATATACCATCCGAGCGATGCGGCGGAACCGACGCCTGTTCTCTTTGGCGGTAACATGGATGATCCCGGTGTGACCGGACTGACCACGAACAGCAGCGTGGCGATCGGCGACGTCGTTTCGTTCCTGGAAGACCGGGTCAATGTGATCGGCGGTGTCCGTTACCAGCAAGTCCGCAACACGGGATACAGTTATACCGGGGTGAAAAGCAGTCACTATAACGAAGATGCCTTCACTCCCGGCGGCGGTATCGTGGTGAAACCCTGGCAGAACGTTGCGTTTTATGCGAATTACATGGAAGGCTTGCAGCAGGGGCCCGTTGCTCCCACATCGACCGTCAATGCCGGCGAGGTCTTTGATCCTTACCGTTCGCAGCAGTATGAATTCGGAGCGAAGATTGAGCTCGGCGCCTTTCTGGGAACCATCAGCTTCTTCCAGATCGCCCAGCCCGTCGGCGTTACCGATCCCATCACGAACCGTTACGATGTGGACGGGGAAACCCGCAACCGCGGCATCGAGGTCAGCGGGGTGGGTGAAGTCTGGGAAGGCATTCGCCTGCTCGGCGGCGTCATGTTCATCGATTCAGAATTGCGCGGCATGAAGAACAGCAGTACCAACGGAAACGATGCGTTCGGTGTGCCCGATTTCACGCTGAACATGGGAGCCGAATGGGATACGCCTTTCGTTGAAGGCATGACCCTGACCCTGCGCAGCATTTATACCGCAGACCAATACGCCGATGCTGCCAACAGGATCGAGGTGCCCGGCTGGGTGCGCTGGGATGTCGGCGCGCGCTACAAAGTGACCGTCGGCAGTGTCACCATGACCATCCGCGCGAATATCGACAACGTCTTCGACAAGGAATATTGGTCATCGGCTGGTTCCACCTATGGCGGTTACGTCTCCATCGGCGCGCCGCGCACTTACCTGCTGTCCATCACGATGGATTTTTAAGCTTTTAGCCACAAAGACCACAGAGATCACAAAGAATAACTTGGCAATCGTGTTCCCGATTACAATGATGGACTCTTTATTACGGATAATTGATTTGTTATTCGCGCCCGAGGGCGGGCGCGCTCCTACAAGAAGATTTTTTTTCGCTTTTGCGAAAACAAAACAATTATCCGTAATAGATAAAAGCTTTGGGAGAGGTTTGCTCGATGCGAACATTCTTTTGCTACGTAATGTGGACATTTGCATCGCATAAAATATGATTCTTAAATGGATAGCGTTTTCAAATGTGTTGGTATGCATTGCATGACTTTAAAAATGCTCGTAGGAGCGCGCCAGTCCTCGGGCGCGAATAACAAAACGAATATTCGGAGTATGGTTTATTACTTATGATTCTTAAAAAAATGGAAAATCCAATGAACTCTTTTTAAGGGCATAAATCCATAACCTTTTTGAAAGATACCGTGATGCGTTGCATTGCTTCAATAATGCTCGTAGGAGCGCACCCGCCCTCGGGTGCGAATACCATACGTCAGACAATCGTATATTTGACGCATCAGTTATTCTTTAAGGTTCTTAACGGATGGAAAATACGTTGAATTTTTTTAATAAACATACAGCAATCGCGCTTACTCATCATTGGCTTCCGCATTGGCAACAGGGGTCAGTTCCTTGCTTTGTTACCTGGCATCTGGCTGATTCTATTCCTGTTGAAAAATTAAACGTATTTAAATACGAGAAACACTGCTGGCTTGAAGCGCATCCGAAACCTTGGACAGAACACGAGGAAAACGACTATTACGATCGGTTTTCCGGAAAAATAGATCATTACCTGGATGCGGGCATCGGGGACTGCATTTTGAAATATAAAAAGAATGCGGAATTACTTGCTGCGGCATTGCGCTACGGAGATCAAAAGCAATATCGCTTATTCGCTTTTGTGATTATGCCGAATCATGTCCATGTTTTGTTTCAATGCTTAGGCGATAATAGTATTTCGGATATTATCGGGGAATGGAAAAGTGTTTCTTCGCATAAGATAAACAGGGCGAATCAAAGAAGAGGGAAGCTCTGGCAAAATGATTTTTGGGATACGCTGATTAGGAGTGAAAAACATTTTAATCATTGCGTGCGGTATATTGTTGAAAATCCTAAGCCGATACCTTCGGGAGAATATATGCTTTTTATGGGCGATGATTTTTTATCGCGCCCGGGGGCGGACGCGCTCCTTGATGAAAGCATGAGTAAAGCAGAATGAGTCGATTTCGTGACATTCGTGTATTACTACACCGTTATATTGGCTTGGGCATGGCTGCGTTTTTGTTTGTGGCCGGCCTGACCGGTAGCATCCTTGCGTTCCGGCATGAGATTGATGCCTGGCTGAATGCGGAACTCGCCCATGTCGACAGCCGGGGAGCCATGCTACCGCCGCAGGCGTTGATCGATGCTGTCGAGAGAAGCTATCCTACCGTGCGGGTGACCCTGCTTCCGCTGAAAGTGAACGTCGGCAACTCCGCGGAAATCCGGGTGGAAGGGCGCTATGACCCCGGGACAGGGCAGAATCATGCCGTTGCTTTTGACCGTGTTTATGTCGATCCCATCAATGGAAAAGTCTTGGGTACGCGCAGCACACGCAGCATCGGACTTTCGCGCGAAAATGCCGTCCAGCTTATTGCCGATCTCCACGCGAAGCTCAAGCTCGGTAACCACGGACGCATCTTCATGGGTCTTATCGCCTGCCTCTGGGTCTTTGATTCCTTTGTCTCGATTTCCCTGACCTTTCCCGGCATGCAACCGTTCTTCAAACGCTGGCGGCAGAAATGGAAGATGAAGCTGAACCATGCCTCCGTCAAATCCCCCTTCAACTGGCACCGTGTGATCGGCTTGTGGGCGTGGATCGGCTTGCTGCCGTTGGCGATATCTTCCGTGTACATGAATTTTCCCGCGAGCTTTGTCGGGGCCGTGGAAAGCATTTCAAAGACAACGCCCTCCGCCTTTCTTACCGTGAAACCGGATCCCGAGAAGCGCTACCTCGAACCCAAGGTCAGCTATCAGCAAATCATTGATTTGGCGGAGAACGAAGCCAGGCAGCATGGCTGGGATACACCCGGGCTCGTATTTTACAACAGTTACTTCCGGCTTTACGGCGCTATGTACCGTCCGACGCAGTATCATCGCGGCACAGGTTTCGGCGATCCCTTTTTGTGTTATGATGCCGATACAGGCGAGCTCGTTTCCGCGACCATTCCCGGAGACGGTAGCATCGGCGACCAGATCATTGCGCTCCAGCGTCAGATCCATTCCGGCGACATCGCCGGACTCCCCGGACGCATAGCTGTTTGTGTCCTCGGCCTCCTTATCGCCGTCATGTCCCTCACCGGCGTCCTCATCTGGTGGAAAAAACACCGTTCAAGAAAACACAAAGCCACCGGCCGGTAGCATGAGAAGCATGCGTATGTCTTGTTTCGCGTGTAGCAAATCCCGTCACTAATTACCATTCATGCAACTGTTTTGTTTTATTTTTGTATCGAGCAAAAGCGAAGGAAAATCGAATAATATCGGTATGCATTGCGTGACTTAAAAAGTTTCCGGTCACAAATTGTTTAAGGAACGCGTCCGCCTTCGGGCGCGACTAATAATCGCTTGCTTCATTTCGCAGGCCGGGGACCCGCGCTCCTTTATTAACAACCTTCTTTATTCGTTCTATCTGTGTCATTGACCAAGCTGTCGCTTCGCTCGGTAAGAGGGCAAACAACTCTTGCGCAGGTAAATCAATGTCACTTGGGGAGATAAAACCTCTTCTTTTACCGGCTTATAACCCAGGCGCTCATACAAACGCAGATTGGCGATGCTTTTCGATCCAGTAAACAATTCGCAACACACGACATCGGGAAATACATTTTCGCAGGCGCATAATAATGCGCTTCCGATGCCCTGATGCTGAAATTTCGGATTCACGCTGAGCCGACCAATCAAACACACATTATCCATCTGCCTTGCCCGTACGGAACCAACTAATTGATCACCGATCTCTGCTTTCAGAATAACCTGAGTCGCAAAAGCCTTCTCTAAATCTTCCGGCGATTCCGTCAACGGCTGAATCGAATAATCATTATAAAGCAGCGCTTCAGCCAGATACGCCTCCTTTTGTATCTCAAGGATAGCATTCAAGTCTTCATGGTTTGCCTGAGAAATGTGCACGCTAATTTTAAATTTTTGAAAGCAAGCAATCAGACGAAGCAACTATTTCCTTTTGACTTCATCCAAGGTTTTACCGTTGGCATATTTCCATTCGACCCAGCCATTTGCCCTTCGCGCTAACACCGCACTGGCTGCAGCGCTAGGCGAAGGAAAAACATAATCGCGTGTGAAACGTAAAGTATCCTTGTCAACGACTTCCAGTATTCCATTTTCCAGTAAGCTTTTACGTGCATCGATTACATATTGTCCCGCCGATTCTGCTTCAATCCGATTGGACAAAGAGCTTTCGAAAACAATGAAGCCTTCTTCCGTATATTCTCCCTTGCCTTTTGCTTTTTTTCCTTTGCAAATCAGATGTTGGCTGGGTTGCAGTTTTTGTATTTTATCGAAAAAGGAAAAACCGAGCGTCCCTGTCAGGATACGGATCGAGTCAAAAAATTGAAGGAGATCGGCTTCCATGGATTCGGAAACATGCGGCTTGGTCGGCAGATTGGAATTATCAACCATGCAGCGCTTTGTTTCCAAGGCCTGCTTATGGCAATACCATTCAAGGTATTTTACATGAGCTTTTGTCAGTGCATTTGTCTTTGAAGTACAGACCAATGCTACCGTCCACCAGTCCTTTAATCGGTTTTGCTGCTTGATTCTTGTTTTGGCGACTTCTGCTTCTCCCACATAGACACGGGGTAATCCGCCCGGACTGGATTCGCCGACAAGAAAGTAGACGGCGACCTTTGAAAGCTCTTGACGCTTGAAAGCCTGATCCAGTTGCGCATGCGGAATAACCATGATTTGTGCGTCCGAAAGAGTAAATTCTGCGATACGCAAACTCTTTGGATTACCGTCGGGTAAAAATATCTGAATGGTTTTTGCAGCAAGAGAAGTCATGGATTGGTAATTAGGAGTCTTCTTGTTCCCCATACTGTTTACACAGGCTTTCATGAAGTGTTTTTATTGCTTCATACTTTTCATCCTGAATATGTTTGTTGATATTGTATTTACGGCAGATATCAACGTCTTTTTGAGACATATAATTGGAATGAATAAGCATTTCACGAATTTGATCAGAATCATCAATATATTCGCGATCGTTAATCTCTTTACTTGCCATTAGAAAAGTAGAATAACAATCTTCGATGATTGTAATCGAATGAGACTGAATTTCATCTACTACCCGAATTGTTTCAGCAATTTTAATGTCCAAAGCTGCTTGAGTACTAAAGAAGATGTTACCATTGGCATGGGCAGAATTATTACGATCATCGACAAGTTTAATATATTTTCCTATTTTTTCGTTATCACAGGAAATAAGTTTCAGAAATCGTAGTATTGTTCGCTCATTAATCCGCCAGAAAGTAAATGGAGAAGTTGCATCGCTTATATTTTTCTCAACATCTCGATTAAAGCCAATCATGGCTTTTTCAAAATCTTCTGGCATCGCTTGTTTAATCTGCCAAATATTGAAATACACAAAACTCATTGTGAGCATGTGGTAGGCAAGAAACGCGAATTGATATTTTCCGTGTGTGTAGTTCGTCTCAAATGCGTCCCATAAAAACTCGATGTAGCGTTGCTCACTCTCCGTTTTGAACGAGAGAGGGAGATAACTGCCAAGTTCTATGGCTTCGTCCATTTCAGGATGTTGTGGTAGCGGGATCTTGTTCGTCCCAGACGCGGGCGAGGGTGGTTTGGATTTTCTTTTCCATCCGGGCGATCAATTCCCGGTTCGCTGCTACCAGCGCCTGCTCCGCTTCGATCTCTGCCACTATCGCGCGTTGGATTTCGGGGGGTGGAAGAGGGATTTTATAATTCTCGATGACTGAGCGAGGCACGCGCTGTAATCCTCCTGTTCCCGTCATTTGTGGAATCGCCCATACGCGGAATGATGGATTTGCAACAAATAGAAAAATCCACTCTGGTAACACATTACGTAATGGTCTCAACACATAAAATTCGCTTGAACCAAATCCGATACCGTTGCGGAGATCTCTAGCGATTCCTGCTTTTCCATTCTCAAAACATGGTGTAACTTTTGCTATTAGTACATCCCCATCTTTAAAATAAGTATAGTTGGTAGAAACCTCATCCAATTGCTTGGTGTTTTTAGCGTCAAAGAGCATGGAGTGCTCACCAATATCAGCCATTGGAACAAATGATACCTCGGTGTTGCCTTCTAATTTATCTACATCGGATTTTCTGGGATTTACAATGCAAGCAGATGTAATCTCCACCATCGGCCAGTCGGGGTGAATGGGGATGTGGGGGCGGTAGTGGTCGAGGACGGAGCGGGCGCCGTTTATGACTTTCTGGTAGCCTTCGATCTCTGCCACGATCTCCTTCTGCATCTCCAGAGAAGGCAAGGGAATTTGGAGTTCGGATAAGAAACTTCGAGTTACACCACGAACGCCAATACCTTCAGCATTTCGTTCCACAACTGAAGCAATATGATGAGCAGCAACACGAATATATTCAGGTAAAAGGCGCTCAACGTTCTTTGAAACAAGTGCGGTGAGATCTTGATTTATAGCATAATCATCATTGGCGAATGCAAATTTCCCAACAGAAACGCGAGTAATGATAATAGTGGAGCCCTCGGGAGCAATTCTAGTCGAGCTTTCATCTACTGCTGACTGAGAAATTAACTCATAACCATTAATATTGTGTTGCTCATCAATGTGCTTTGATGAAATCCACTTTATTGTACCATTCGTCCAATACGATTCATTCTGTTTTGAAGGTGTGGATCCGCCTATTAATTCGCAAAGTTTACCAAGCGGAACTAATGGGAAATTTGATGTTCTTGCATTTACTTCCTGATATCTTTCCCGACTCAGATTGTAGTCTCCTTTCGCTGCGATTTTTTTCTTTGGCACGATGAGACCGGTAGCAAGAGATATTTCGTCGACGGGGTTTTCGGCACGCAGGGCGGCGAGGTAGGCTTCCATGTCGGCCTGCACTTGCGGGAGATCGTTTTTTTTAATCGGGCGGCGTTGCGCGCCGAGGCCGTAGCCGTCGTTTTCGACTTTGAAGAAGGCGATGGTTTCGGCGCTTTTCGCAAGGCTTTTGTCGAGTATCAGGATGCTGGTTTTAACGCCGGAATAGGGATTGAAGCAGCCGGCTGGGAGCGAAATGACGGCGACGAGGCTGTTTTCGACGAGCATTTTGCGCAGGTCTTTGTAAGCGGTCTGGCTTTGGAAAATAATACCTTCAGGGACGATGATACCGGCCCGGCCCGTGGGGTTCAGGTGCTCGGCCATGTAGTCCACGAAAAGAACTTCGCTGCGCTTGGCTTGGATGGAAAAACGTTTGTGCGGTTTGATGCCGCCTTTCGGCGACATGAAAGGCGGATTGGCGAGGATGACGTCAGCAAAGTCGTTCCAGCGTTCCTCCTGTGTGAGGGTGTCGTATTCGTAGATGTGCGGGGCGTTGAAGCCGTGCAGGTAGAGGTTGACGAGCGAGAGTCGCACCATGTCGGGTGAGATGTCATAGCCTTTGAAATTTTGAGCAAGGTGTCCGCGTTCGTCGGGGGTAAGTGTGCTGTTACCTTTGGCGTCGGTGTTCGTACGAAGGATATGTTTGTAGGCGGAGATGAGGAAGCCGGCGGTTCCGCAGGCGGGATCGAGAATGGTTTCGTTTTTCCGTGGTTTGATGAGTTCGACAATGAAATCAATAATGTGGCGCGGGGTACGGAATTGTCCGGCATCGCCTTGGGAACCGAGAACGGAGAGGAGGTATTCGAAGGCGTCGCCGAGGCGTTCGCTGTGGTCGTAAGTGAACTCGTCGATGATCTTGAGAAAACTGCGAAGCGTTTCGGGATCGCGGTAGGGCAGGTAGGCGTTTTTAAAAATGTCGCGAAAGAGTGAAGGCAGACCGGAGTTTTCCGTCATCTTGGTGATCCCTTCGCCATATCGGTCGAGCATTTCATGACCGCCCAATCCGGAACGCATGAGCTTGTTCCAGCCGTAGCGCGCGAAGTCGCCTGTGAAAAATTTTCGCTTGCCGCCCAATTCTTCCGACTCGGCATCCATGTCGTCCATGAACTTGTAGATCAGGGCAATGGTGATCTGTTCCACCTGTGACTTAGGATCGGGAACTTTTCCGACGAGGATATCTCTGGCCGTATCAATGCGACGTTTGGTTTCGGAATCGAGCATGTGGCTTAGTTTTGTGTAAAATGATTGAAAGAAACGTAGTTTTTAATATATTGAGGTATCAGCGTACGGTATTTGGGCGGAACGGCTTTATAATCGCGCGTGGAAAAAGAGGGTTCGGTTGCCAGTGCTGTTAATTCGCCGGACTCAATAATATCGCGGATGTGACCGTTGGAGGCATAAGCCTTAAAATAGGTTTTTATGGCAGGGATGGCTTCGGCTTCCTCGGGCTTGTAGTCGTCAATGAACTTTAAAAATTCTTCTTCCAATAATTCGTCCTTGAATTTAAAGCGAGGAATCAGTCCGAAGATCTTTTCCAAAATCTCGCGGAGGGTAATAAGTCGATCAATACCGGCAGCCTTGCGGAGTTTTTCAAGCGAGTAGTATTCTTCGGGTTTATTGAAAAATTCCCTATTGACGTAATCAATAGCGCGATCCCACAAACCTTCTTCCACGCTGGCAGCGATGAAATTATTTCTGCGAACCTGATCTTCAAACCGTGCAAAAAATTCGCGGTCAATCCGCATTCCCTCGTAACCAATGACTTCTTCTTTAAAAGTCATGAGAATATCTTTCCCAAGATGTTCATAGATCCCATTATATACCGTAGGTCCGCCTCCGCCACCTCCTTTATGAGGACGTGGCAATTTGAGCACTTCATTATAGTTGAAGGCTTCCTCAAAATATTCGCAGTTGGCAAAGAAATCAAAAAGTTTGAAGGAGGTCTTGTGCGGTTCTTTTACATTTTCCTTGAATGCATCGTCGAAAAGCTGCTCGCGAAAATCATGTTTCCGTGTACCGCGTCCTTTTATCTGAATGAAATCGGTCGGCGAGAAAATGGGGCGGAAGAGTCCGAGATTAAGAATGTCGGGACAATCATATCCGGTCGTCATCATGCCGACGGTGACGCAGATACGCGCTTTACTTGTCTTGTAAGCGGGAAGGAAATTGGCAGAACCCAACAGATTATTATTCGTGAAGTTAATTGTCATCTGTTGCGAGTCCTGCACCAGCGAAGTTACTTGTACAGCAAAGTCGGATTGATACTTTCCCGGGAAGATGCGGTCTGCCATTTCATTGAATATTTGCGTGAGTTTAGCCGCATGGTTTTGACTGACGGCAAAAACAATGGATTTTCCGATTTCGCCGCTGATAGGGTCACGAAGTGCGTTTTCGAGAAAGGTTTTACAAAACACCTGATTTGTCTCAGGTGAAAAAAAGCGTTTTTCAAATTCCCGCTGTTTGTAGGATTCCTTCTGATCTTCGCCGTCGCCATCTTTAAACTCAACGATAAAACCGTCATCCGAGAGCAATTGCGTGGTGATTTCACTGCGTGCATCGACGACGATCGGATTGATGAGATAACCGTCTTTTACTCCATCGAGGAGCGAATACCGAAATGTCGGTTGACCGTCATCGCAGCCAAAGGTGCGATAGGTATCGAGGAGAATCCGTTCTTCAAACTCATTGGGATTGCGCGTCGTGGGATTACGCGGACTATAATGCTTGAGGTAATCGCGCGGTGTAGCGGTAAGTCCGAGTTTGTAACCGATGAAATAACTAAATACGGAACGGGCGTTGCCGCCGATGGAACGGTGTGCTTCGTCAGAGATAACAAGATCAAAATCCGTGGGAGAAAACAGACGTTGGTATTTATTGTTGGATAAGAGCGACTGCACAGTACTGACAACGATGTCCGCGTGTCGCCAGTCGTCACGGTTTTCTTTATAGATAACGGCAGTATAATCGTTTGATAGAACTTTTTTGAAAGCTTTCAGCGCCTGATCTTCCAATTCAATACGATCTACCAGAAAAAGGACACGCTGAGCGTTTTTAGTATGGAGAAAGAGCTTGATAATAGCGGCTGAGGTGAGGGTTTTTCCAGTGCCTGTTGCCATTTCCAAAAGGAACCGGTCGCTTCCGCGACGTGCTGCCTGTTGGATGGCAACAATTGCTTCTTTTTGATAGGGACGAAGAAAACGCAATCCATTGACTTCAATGAATCGGGATCGTTCGGATTCGTTTTTCCAGGCAGCTTCGGAGGCGTAATTGGGTCGCTGAGTCAAAACGATATAATCGTCATTAACGACTTCTTCTACAAGTCGCTTAGGATTAGGGGTAATTTTTTGATAACCGATGATTGATTCCGGTTTTGGGAATGCTGTAATGACATAAGGATTACCTCGATCAAGATCCCAGAAATAATGTAATTCTCCGTTGGACAGAATAACAAAACGGCAATTCTGAGATTGGGCGTATTCCCGTGCTTGTTCTTTGCCGAATAACGGATTTTTGTTCTCAGCCTTTGCTTCCAGGACAATTAAAGGGAATCCTTTTTCATTGAGCAAAAGAAAGTCGATAAAACCTTTCTCGGTTTTTTCGAAATTTTTACCTAAGTCGTCAAGAGCCTGTCTTGTTACGATAACCTTGGGCTCAAGCTGGATATTGGCAGAACCATTTGCATCGGAAAAAAAACGCCAGCCTGCATTCGTTAATAACTTATTGATTTTGATAC
Organism: Opitutales bacterium; assembly: GCA_031552815.1. GTDB lineage: Bacteria > Verrucomicrobiota > Verrucomicrobiia > Opitutales > JAVBMG01 > JAVBMG01. Next base: position 4,433 of record JAVBMG010000014.1, on the reverse strand, counting down.
GTGCTGAAGCTTCTTTCATGCAGTTGACGTTGAATCAGATTGTAAACTAAATGAGTTAATGTACGCTTTCGCCATTGGTAATAGTAAGACAGAATTATTGCAGGCATTTTATTTTCACAAGCAAAATATAGATAATGAATCCATTATCAAAGGAAGAATAGTATCAATAGAACAGTCAATAATCTCACAAAAAAAGCAGGGCAGCCTACCCCTAAGCTGCCCTGCACTCGCTTTCTACTTTATATCTGCTTGTTCTATTACCCCAACTCCCTTTACGGGAGAAATTGTTTAATTATGTATAAGTAAAGCCGGGCGTTGTGAAAAAGCAAGCGATTTTTTGAAAATTTCCGAAAAAAATGATTTTTTTGTGGAAGGCGGGTTTTGCGGCAGAGAAGCGAACGGGATGGTTAATCAGCCACAGAGAACGCAAAGCGTTAAACCGTATCTTCAGGCAATCCAGATGGAATATTGATTTTGAGACAGTTTCCGAACGTAGCGACAGCTATGTTTAAGACAGGATTTACAGAATTATCAGCATTTCTTTTTTGCGTTCCTTGCGGTAAAAATAAAAAGATACCTCTCCTTACCATGAATCTTCCTATCCTTTTTAATTCTCTTAATTCTGTAAATCATGCCTTAAAATAAACCTGATTTCTGATCCCTATCCGTTGACTTTATGGGTGTCATCCTGTTTTCTTACTGTGTCGCTTAATACAAAAACGGAGGAAAAATAATGACTGCGAATGAATGTTGCCCACCCTTTGACCCGGCCCCCTGGGATGAGAAGGTTTTCACCTGGAAGGATAAGTGTTTCGTGAAGGATCGTGTGTTCAGCCTGTTTTACATGCCGATGAATTTCGGCGCCGTGATCACGCGGCTTTACGGGAAAATAAAACAGGCGGGAGCGGAATCGCCGGATTGGTTCTGTCTGTCCGATCACACGTCCAAATGGAACATGGACATTTACGTGGCGGTCGACAAGGAGGTGCCGGGAGCGGAGAACGTCCTATTGAGCGGGAATTTTCTGAGCAAGGTCTACGAAGGGCCGTACAAGGATACAGGAAAATGGTGCAAGGATTTTGAGGCCTTTGCCAAGGGGAAGGGACTGGAGATCAAGAAGCGCTACCTGTGGTATACGACCTGTCCGAAGTGCGCGAAGCGGTACGGAAAGAATTACGTGGTACTGGTGGCGGAGACCTGCTGATAAGCAGTTAATAAGATAGTCTTTTTGGGTAGCAGATTCCCTGGAACGCGCGAAATCCCGCCACGTCTTGACATTTGCCGGCAATCCGGCTTACTGGGTTTAACTAAAGTAATAAAGTAGTTAATGAGTGATGGTTGGATCATTCTGTATTATCGGTTTAAAGAAATAACTTCATATTCATCTTATGGCCTTACGCATACATCGTTACGGGGAAGCAATATTAAGAGAAAAAGGGAAAACGGTCACTACATTCGATGACGGTTTGAGGCAATTGTCGGGGGACATGATTGAGGCGATGTATGCCAACAACGGTATGGGCGTGACGGCGCATCAGGTGGGCGAGGCGATACAGCTCTTTGTGATCGACCCGGGCGTCAAAACGACCGAGGCGGATTTCTTCTACGAGCTTGACGGGGAAAGACCGTTGCTGGAAGCGATCATGCCGCTGGTGGTGGTGAACCCGGCGGTGATTGATTTATCTGCGGTCTTTACCGGACTGGAAGAGGGCTGTCTGTCGTTTCCGGGCGTACGGGGCCGGGTGAAACGCTGTCACGAGATACGGATGCATTACCAGGATATTGACGGCAACGAACATATCCTGTTTGCGACGGGTTCGCTGGCAGGTCTGATCCAGCATCTCTGTGACCACCTGGACGGCAAATTGTTTATCGACATCATGGACGAGGGCGATCTGCTCAAAAACCGGCAGCGGCTCAATGACATTGAGCAGGGTCTGTTGTAAGCGCCGGTCGTTTTCCATGCGCACAAAAAAGCTCCCGTGGATGCGGGAGCGGAAAGGAATGGCAGCCGGCTGCTTACTTGGCGTCCTTGGGTCGTTTTGTCTGGATTTCCTCACGGATTTCCTTGATCCGGCGTTGGACTTCGGGATCTTTCAGCAGTTCCTTGCCGACGGCTTGAGCGAGGGTGTAGGCGGCAGTGGTGTCGGAGGGATAGTGAACACCGGCGAGGACGCGTCCCCACATGGTACGGTGGGCGAGGGCGTCAAATTCCTGGGCGTGCTCGGGGAAGGCTTCCGCATAGACAATGCTCCAGATGGTGGCTCCGAAGGTATGTCCGCTCGGGTAGGAATTGTTGCCGGGATGCCCGGTCGCCGGCTTGATCCGGGTATCGCGCTGGTAAGGGCGCTGGCGTTTCCAGAAGGACTTGGCGTTGTCGCAGATGCTGTTGGCGACTTTTCCTATGGCGTTCAGGTTCTCATTGGTCTTGGGAAAATCGGCGGAACGGAGCCATTCGCCAAAGACGGGACGGGCGAATCCGCAGGCGGATTGGGTATCGACGCGCTTAGCCTCCTTAACTTGTTCCTCGGTACGGTATTGCTGGATGAGCAGCAGCGTTTCGAGGTCTGCCATGCCGGCGGGTGATTCGTCCGCTGGCGGCGGGGGAATGATTTTCTTGAAATCAACCGTGACCGGTGCGATCTGACCCGCGACTGCGTAGGCGACGCCGGCGAGCACGATGGCGGTGGATGCAATGAATAACTGGAGTACGTTGCGGATTTTCATGGAAAGGAGCTTTAAGGCGATTTGTTTTCGGGGGCAACCTTAAAGATGATGAATGCAATGAGTCCGGATCTATTCTGCTGTTTTCATGGATGCATTGCGTAGTAATACTTGAAAATGAAGACGGACGGGGTTCTGCCGGGCTTGGTGACGGAGGGAGCGATAGATGCTTTGGATTCATTGGCCCAGGGAGCGTTTGCCAGGAAGTCGGGAGCTTTGCTATTGTAAAACGGATATCCGGTGTTATGGGTAGGGTATGTCTGCTACGGAGCCTACAGAACCGATCACAAAACCGAGACCGTATCCCTTGTTTAATATCCTCGGGTTTGCCGGCTTTTTCGTAAGCATTGTTGCCGGAATGGTTACGGGATTTTACGTTTGTGAAGCCTTGGGGGTTAATGACAATAGCCCTGGTGTACCTATCTTATTTGCTTGTTTCGCATGCTTTTCCGCCGCTTGTTTTCCCTTGAGCGTGATTGCCTGGGTCCGAAGGGAACGTTATTGGGTGATAACGGTCCTGGGTTTTCTGCTTAACATGGGTCCGTTTCTCATTTTACTCGGTACTCTGGTTCAAATATTCACGGAGTTTCTTTGCATCAAGGTTTTTACAGCGTGAGTGTTTAACTTCCCGGAAGGATTGGAAATCATGGCTGCGGATAGTTTACGCTGATCACTTTTGATAGCGTGTCTGACTGGGATAGCCTTTCGCTTATGTAAATAAGAGTGAACGCCTGTGTTGTATTCATCGGGTATGAACGCGTGCACAAAGCGCATTTTTCCATTGAAAGCCGATAAGCATTGTACACTGTTATTTGTGTAACCTGACCCCATGGAAAATCTATTTTATTTAATCATCGGTATTATTGCGCAGTTTGCCCTTATTGTTGCATTGGTCGGTTTGTATTATTGCTCAAAAAAAGGAAAAAAGAAATGGGTTATAGGCATTTGTATCTTTTTGCTGCTTTATTTTACAGCGGGTCCGATGGTGTTGCTAATGGATTATCTTGAAAGGGATAAACAACGGAATGTGTTGCCGGAGTTATTCAGGGAAAAGTTGTTACAGCCCCCGATGGCTTTGTTTACGGAAAAGTGCCGAGGTAAATTTGTGTATTATGATTTAAACGAAAAACGTTTTGATACTTGGGCGTACGGATCAAAGTATCATTCACTCGATCCGGATGAAATTACCGTCATTGTCTTCTACAGGGAAGATAAAAAATTTGTGGGAAATTACCGTAATTCCCGGACCGGGGAATATGTTACCGATGCTTATCAGGGCTATGTGGATGTAAGGGTGGTGGATGTGAAAACCTGGTCAATTATTGCTCAGAAAACCTTTGAGGCAGAATCGCCACCGGTGAAATTGGAGTCTTTTAACGATCGTTCTACCCGGACCGATGTGAGTACGGGAAAAGTGCGTGATTATATTGACGGACTGTTTGAGAATTGAAGCAGATATTCGGCATGATGCGGTTACAGAAGCGGCATTTGAAGCGTGCAGGCAGGATAAGCCATCCTATCATAGTCGGATGATGTCGGAGCCTGGTCATAAAAAAAGACCTGGCGTGGCCAGGTCTTTGAAGGTAGAGGCAGAAAACTTATTGTAGTCCGTATTTTGCCATGAGGTAGTTGCGTACCTGAACGCGTTCGGTCTCGGTTAATTTTCTGTTATAGACCAGGACTTCTGCGAGGCTTCCTTCGAATGGGTT